>CAJTUZ010000014.1 GCA_910579735.1 uncultured Lachnospiraceae bacterium | reverse complement strand
ACCAAAGGGAAAAGGATTTTGACTGATATAGATTTTTGGTATTTGGTTTTGAGGGTATGTTTAAAAACTGCCGAAATATACAAAGATAAATATACGAAAATAGGAAAAATTGGCTTTTATGCCAGTTTTTTTGTTGTATATAAATATGTTTTTTCAAAAAGCGGTCCATATAAAGTATAAATAATGCTTTTTTTTATTTGAAATTATGATATAATAGAATCAGGTTTAATTTGCATATAGAAAATATACTTAAGAAACAGTAAATTTACTTGTCAGATTATCTGTAGTCGTAATTTTATGTATTTATATAAGATATTTTCTAAATATATAATGTGAGGTGGATTACATGGATACAAAAATTCTGCTTGAAAACGGAACAAATGAATTGGAAGTACTCGAATTCAAACTTGATGGGAATGCTTATGGTATCAATGTGGCGAAGATTAAAGAGATCATCAATTATCAGGATGTGACGCCTGTACCGAATGCACATCCGAGCATTGAAGGAATTTTTATGCCGCGTGATACGATGATTACGGCCATCGATCTGAAAAACTGTTTACAGCGCGGGGTATCACAGGCAGGAGGTCTGTTTATTATTACGAATTTTAACAAACTTGATGTTGCATTCCATGTAGATTCTGTTGTAGGCATACATAGAGTATCATGGAAAGATATCATTAAACCGGACTCTACGGTTTCTTCTACAGAAGAAGGGATTTCCACGGGTATTATAAAACTGGATGGAAGACTGATCATTATTTTGGATTTTGAAAAGATCATGACGGATATCAATCCTGAAACCGGTTTGAAAATGACAGATATAGATGAGTTGGGAGAAAGAGGAAGATATGATGTTCCGATCCTTATTGCGGAAGATTCTCCATTATTAAACAAATTAATTGTAGATTCGCTTCACAAAGCAGGATACACGAATCTGATCCATACTGAAAATGGCCAGCAGGCATATGAAGTCGTGCAGGACTGCAAACGTGAAGGTACATTGAGAGAGCATGTACAATGTATTATTACCGATATTGAAATGCCTATTATGGATGGACACAGGCTGACCAAATTAATCAAAGAAGATGATGAAACAAAAAATATTCCGGTTGTTATTTTTTCTTCTCTTGTAAATGATGAGATGAAGAGAAAAGGAGAGGCATTGGGAGCGGATGCACAGCTTTCAAAGCCGGAGATCGGTAATCTGGTCAGAGTAGTCGATCGGTTGGTATTAGAATAAAACAAGACAGGAGCCGGGATTTCCCGGCTTTTGCTTAGCTTATCCAAAAGGTAGAAAGTGAGTGCAGAAGAATATTATGGAACATACGTTATCGAAACTGTATGCAGACTCCAGAGAATCGGAAATGGTACTGGTAGGTATCGGAGAAGAATTCCAATATAACTGGGATATGCTGCAGCAGAATGAGAGATGGAATGAGATAGCAGATGAATTGGATGAAAGAGAAGAGTATCAGTGGGTAATTCCGTTTTTATATAAAACAGCGTTGATGCAGATTCCGGATAAGCGCCTTGAGCAGGCTTATAAAACACTGCAGGAAATTATTGAGGGACAAAATTATTTTATTCTTTCTGCGGCAATAGATGATTACATATACCGTTATTCATTTCAAAAAGACCGGATCGTGACGCCTTGCGGAGGATTTTCCCGGATGCAGTGTGACTGTAATTGCAGCGGGGAATTATATGATATTGATGAGAAACTATCTTCTGATGTGGAGGCGTATTTTGATAAAAAGAAGCCATTAGATGCAATACAGGAACCGAAATGCAGGAAGTGCGGGGAGAGTTTGAAATTTAATCAAATCGGCGCAAAAAAGTATGCACAGGAAGGGTATTTGCCGCAATGGGAGAAATATACGAAATGGATTCAGGGAACCGTTAATAAAAAATTATGTGTTATTGAACTTGGAGCAGGCATGCAGATTCCAACGCTTATCAGATGGCCTTTTGAAAAGATTATTTATTACAATCATAAATCTTTTTTATATCGTATACATTCTTCCTTTTATCAGCTTGGCGAAAAAATGGGCGGCAGAGGACTTGGAATAAAAGAAAATTCCATCAGTTTTTTAGCAAATGGATTTGTTAAATACGACTGTATGTGATAAAATAACAGAAAAGGTTCCAATCGGAACTGCATCTGAGTATAAACTATTATTTGGAGAGAGACTATGAGTTCAAGTGAAGAATATTTAGAGAGTTTGTTACAGTCTATGATGAATGGCGAAGTTGCCACACCTTCTAATGCGGAAGCGAATGCCGAAAGACAGAAAAGCGCTATCGCAATGTTATCGGGTGAGGAACCGGAACAGGATCTGCCGACTATAGGAGAACGCGACACGGCGGCTGCCGATGATATGAAATCCATGGAAGCTATGTTGGCCTCCATGGTTGATAATCTGGATGAAAATGAAGATGGAACGGGAATATCTTCTTCTGATATTTCGATAACAAGTGATATTTCTGGTAGTGACGATATAGGAATGGATATATCATCCTTGGAAAGTGAAAATGCAGCGTTTGATGGAATAACAGATGATTTTTCATTGGAAGGCTCCGATGCGGAGGATGTAATACCAGTCGGCGGTGATATGGATGAATTATCGTTAGAGGATCTTGGACTGAATGATCTGACGCTGGAAGCATCTGCTATAGAAGAGATATCGGCAGATGAGTCCGTATCCGATGCACAATCGGATGAACTTTCGTTGGATGAGCTCGGCCTGAATGATCTGGCATTGGAAGAACCGGATGCAGATATGAATGATGATCTGCTCAATGGTCTGAATATGAATGATACGGATTCTTCTGAAGAGCTTGAATTGAGTGATCTTGCACTGGAGGATACGGACATGAGCGACGATTTGCTTGGCGGTCTTGATCTGCAGGATGCGGGTTCGGATGAATTTACGCTGGACGATCTGGCGTTGGACGATACCGGGGCGGGTGATGATCTGCTTGGAGGTCTTGGATTGGATGATACAGCAGCAGACAGCCTGGGAATGGATGATCTGTCAGATCTGTCAATAGAAGAGTCCGGCATGGATGATCTGGCGTTGGAAGAGTCCGGAATAGACGATCTTGTGTTGGATGAATCCGGTTTGGATGGCTTGGAACAGACGGCTTCCGATGGACTGGATGATTTGGATCTGGAGGGTCTTGATTTGGATGCATCAGCCTTGGAAGGGGCAGGAATGGATGATGCTAATGCGGATGATGCTTTGCTGGAAGAGCTGGGATTGGATGATATGCTTTTGGCGGAACCGGAGTCGGATGATATGGAATTGGACGATACAGGATTAGCCGACATGGGGGATGATTTTTCATTGGATGAGAGCGGTATGGAAGATGATCTTGCAGAGATACATGATCTTTTGGATCAATCTGAACAGAGCGGAGAGATCGATGATGAAATGCTTGCACTGTTAGAAAGCGTGTCGGATTCTTCAGCGCAGGAAGATACGCTGGCAGACACTGTTTTTGAAGAGGAAACTGCTGCGGAAGAGGAACCGCCGGCCGAAGGCAAAAAGAAGAAAAAGAAAGAAAGAAAGAAACGGAGCCGGAAAAAAGACAAAATGAAGGATAATCCTTCAGAAACAGAAGGCGGTGGCGCTTCCGAAACCGGAGAAGAAACCAATACAGAGAAGAAACCGGGAGCATTTGCAAGATTTCTTGCATTTATGACAGAAACAGATGAGGAAGATGAAGATGAGGCCGGTAAAGCGTCAGCGGATGAGAATACGGAACTTCTGGAAGAATTAAGCGCTGAAGATAATAAAAATAAAAAAGGCAAAAAAGAAAAGAAAAAGAAAGAAAAAGATAAAAAGGGTAAGAAAGCGGCGAATAAAGAAGAAGGTGAAGAGGACGAAAAAGCCGCTAAGAAAAAGAAACCCAAAAAAGAGAAAAAAGTAAAGGTAAAAGATGCTGAAACAGAGAAAGAAAGCGGCGGCAAGAAGTTATCAAAGAAAAAGGTAGCGCCTGTTATTCTTTTCTGTATGACCCTGTTCTTTGGAATCTATATCTGTTCGACGATCGTACCGGGGTATTTGCAGAAGAGGGATGCGAGAGTGGCATACGATATGGGCAATTACGGCCAGACCTTCGATCTGCTTTACGGTAAAGACTTAAATGAAGAAGAAGCGCTTCTTTTACATAAGAGTACCACGATTCTGAAGCTGGAAAGAAAACTGGAATCTTACAGAACCTGTCAGAAAATGGGGGCTGATGAGTTGACGACCCTGAATACGTTAGTGCAGGGCGTGGCATTGTATTATGAGTTGCTGCCTGAGGCAGAGCAGTATCATGTAACAAATGAGATTACAAATGTTTATAATGAAATACTGGCCGTTCTGGCAGAACAGTATGCACTTTATGAAACAGATGTTATGGATATCATTTCTTCCGAAGATGATGTTGCTTATACTCAAAAACTGGCATCCATTGTATACGGAACAGGAGCATTGGATAACAGCGCTGCAGCAGAAGATGAAGGCATGCAGGATGTTTTACCGGAAGAGCAGGAGATATTGGATAGCCTGCCGGATGAAACAGCGGATATGCCTGTCGGAGAAGAAACGATCCTACAGGGAGAGACGGGATCGGATACCGGTACGGATATGGGCGATACGGCCGCAGCAGATGATCATGCGGATGCCGGTATAGACGGAAATGCCGGTACGGAATCCGGCGAAGATGAAATAAAATATATCGAGCCTGTTTCGGTAGAGATTCATCAGGACAACTGATAGCAGTAACGGTCAGAATAGACAGACTGTTATCGTATAAAGGGAAATGACGATGGTAGCAATAATTGATTATGATGCCGGCAATATCAAAAGTGTGGAAAAGGCAGTTCTGGCGCTGGGCCAAAATGTTATAATAAGCAGAAATCCGAAAGAAATCCTCTCCGCAGATCATGTGATTTTACCGGGAGTGGGGGCTTTTGGTGACGCTATGGGGAAATTGCATAAGTATGGCCTCGTAGAGGTGATCCGTGAAGCTGCAGAAAGAAAAACGCCTTTTTTGGGAATATGTTTAGGGTTACAGCTGTTATTTGAAAGTAGTGAAGAAAGCATTGGAGTAGAAGGACTTGGACTTTTGCCGGGCAGAATTCTGAGGATTCCGGAAGAAAAAAATCTGAAAATTCCTCATATTGGCTGGAATTCGCTGAAATATCCGGCAAAAGGCAGACTGTTTCGGAATATACCGGAGAATTCTTATGTATATTTTGTCCATTCTTATTATCTGCAGGCGGCCGAACCGGAAATTGTGAAGGCGACTGCAGAATACGGCGTTTTGATTCATGCTTCCGTAGAGAAAGATCATATTTTTGCCTGTCAGTTCCATCCTGAGAAGAGTTCAGATGTAGGAATGACGATTTTGAAGAACTTTCTGGATATTCCTTCAGACTGTCAGGAAGAAGACGGAGGAAATAGCTGATGCATACGAAAAGAATCATTCCCTGTCTGGATGTGAAAGATGGCAGAGTTGTAAAAGGCGTCAATTTTATTAATTTTAAAGATGCGGGTGATCCGGCAGAGGTCGGTGCGGCTTATGACAGGTCCGGTGCAGATGAACTGGTTTTTCTGGATATTACGGCTTCATCAGATGCCAGAGAGACGGCAGTGGAAATGGTAAGGCGGGTGGCCGAGCGGGTTTTTATTCCGTTTACGGTTGGAGGCGGTATCAGGACCGTAGAGGACTTTAAGGCAATTCTGCGGGAGGGTGCCGATAAGGTATCCGTCAATTCTGCGGCGATCATGAATCCCAATCTGATAGCCGATGCGGCGGATAAGTTCGGGAGCCAGTGCGTTGTCGTTGCAATTGATGCCAAAAGACGCCCGGATGGCAGTGGCTGGAATATTTATAAAAACGGAGGACGCATCGATATGGGGATCGATGCCGTTGAATGGGCAATGAAGGCAAATGCGCTGGGAGCCGGAGAGATTCTTTTGACGAGCATGGACGGGGATGGCACAAAAGAAGGGTATGATCTGGAACTTACAAAAATCATTGCGCAGAACGTATCTGTTCCGGTGATCGCTTCCGGCGGCGCAGGAACAATGGAGCATTTTTACGAGGCTTTTACACAGGGGATGGCCGATGCGGCGTTAGCCGCTTCCCTGTTTCATTTCAAAGAGATGGAGATTCGTGATTTAAAAAAATTCTTAAAGGAAAAGGGCGTGTCCGTCAGAATATAAAATATCTGCATAAATTTCGGGAAGGCATTGAAACGTAATATTTTCAGTGCTTCTCTTATGTAAGAAGAGGGACATGAACAGACACAGACAAAAGGAGGAAGCAGTATGGCAATGCTGAGCAACGACTGGGCGAAAGCGTTAAATGAAGAGTTTAGGAAGCCTTATTACGGACAGCTTTATCGATTTATAAAAGAAGAATACAGTAAAGTGATAGTTTATCCGCCGGCGGATGATATATTTAATGCGTTTCATTTTACGCCGCTTGAGAATGTTAAAGTATTGCTGCTTGGACAGGATCCGTATCATAATGAGCATCAGGCACATGGAATGAGTTTTTCCGTACTGCCTGACCAGAAGGAACTGCCGCCTTCTTTACAGAACATTTATCAGGAACTGCATGATGACCTGGGATGTTCTATTCCAAATAACGGATACTTACAAAAGTGGGCCGATCAGGGAGTCCTGCTTTTAAATACCGTATTGACGGTACGGGCGCATCAGGCCAATTCGCATCAGGGAAAAGGCTGGGAACAGTTTACCGATGCGGTTATTCAGGCTGTAAATGCGCAGGACCGGCCGATTGTATATTTATTGTGGGGACGTCCGGCACAGAGCAAAATTCCCATGCTGACGAATCCAAAACACTTGATATTAAAAGCACCCCATCCAAGTCCGTTATCCGCGTATCGTGGTTTTTTCGGGTGCAGGCATTTCAGTAAAGCCAATGAATTTTTGGAGGCAAACGGTGTTTCTCCAATAGACTGGCAGATTGAAGATATTGATTCGTAAATAGAATTACTGTTATGACAATAATCATATTTACAAATGGAAGATGGTAATGCTACAATAGATGCCATAAAAGATTCTTAGAAAATATAGGATAAGAACCTTCATCAAAGAAATCTAACGTAAAGGAGCAGATCTACCAATGACGAAGCAGCCATTTGTGACAAAAGAAAAAATAGAGGAAATCTCGAAAACATATCCGACCCCTTTTTATCTGTATGACGAAAAGGGAATACGGGAAAATGCAGAGGCAGTAAAGAAAGCTTTTGCATGGAATAAAGGTTTTAAAGAATATTTTGCGGTGAAAGCGACACCAAACCCGTTTCTGATAAAAATTCTGCATGAATACGGGTGCGGATGCGACTGTTCATCTTTGACGGAACTGATGTTAAGTAATGCCGTCGGTATAAAAGGAACAGATGTTATGTTTTCTTCCAACGACACACCGGCGGAAGACTATGAATATGCCGCTGAAATAGGTGCGATCATCAATCTGGATGATATTACGCATATTGATTTTTTGGAAAAAATATTAGGAAAACTGCCGGAAACAATGAGCTGCCGATATAATCCCGGCGGTATCTTTCAGATGAGCAACGGTATCATGGACAACCCGGGCGATTCCAAATATGGGTTTACGAAAGAGCAGTTGTTTGAAGGATTCCGTATTTTGAAAGAAAAAGGGGTAAAGCGTTTTGGACTGCATGCCTTTTTGGCGAGCAACACCGTAACCAATGAGTATTATCCGCAGCTTGCAGGCCAGCTTTTTGAGATGGCGGTCAAACTGCATACGGAGCTTGACATTGATATTGCATTTGTTAACCTTTCGGGCGGTGTGGGGATTCCCTACAAACCGGAACAGGAGCCGAACGATATTCTGGCGATCGGTGAAGGCGTACGGAAAGTATATGAGAAAATATTACAGCCGGCAGGTATGGGAGATGTGGCGATTTATACCGAAATGGGGCGTTTTATGATGGGGCCGTACGGAGCGCTTGTTACAAAAGCGATCCATGAGAAGCACACACATAAAGAGTATATCGGGGTTGACGCCTGTGCGGTTAATCTGATGCGTCCGGCAATGTATGGGGCGTATCATCACATTACGGTGCTTGGTAAGGAGAATGCGCCCTGTGACCATCAGTATGATGTAACGGGTTCCCTGTGCGAAAATAATGATAAATTTGCCATTGACAGGATGCTTCCGCAGATTGATAAAGGAGATTATCTGTTTATTCATGATGCAGGGGCACATGGATATGCCATGGGATATAATTATAATGGCAAACTGAAATCAGCGGAACTGCTTTTGAAAGAAGATGGCAGTGTCGCGCTGATCAGAAGAGCAGAGACGCCCAAAGACTATTTTGCGACTTTGGATTGCTTTGATATAGAACTGGGGTAAAGAGAAACTTGACGTTTATAGGATCTCGTGTATTTTGATAGAATGGAATTCCCGGATTCTTCCGTAAACTTTATCAAAGATATATTCATATTCTTTGTTTCTGTCCATTAATCTGAAGAATTTCTGTTCATTGAATTGAATGTTTGCATGCGGCTGAAATTGACAGGCCAGTTCCCTTAAAGTTTCAGCCGAGTTAAACATCTGGCTCAATGTATCTCTTGCATCCCGGTTGAAATAATCTGCAACGAGAGCACAGTTAAAATCAAACAGCGGGGCAATCCTTTCAAGCTCGCCCGTATCATTGTTCATAAAAAATCCGTAATTTTGCGTATGTCTGTCCGTGTTTATGATAATATAATCAAGCACAGGGATACTGGCAAAAATGTGCCCCCATTTATCAAGACAGTAAGAACGAAAGTCTATATGGCATCGTGCGGCATATTCTATCACTTCCCAGGCTTCAACAAAAGAATAGTGCTCCTCAACGAAATTTTTGCAGATAGAGATAAACTCCGTACCATCGGCGGTTTCTTTAATATCGCCGACATAAGTAATGCTGTCGACTACGTTTTCAAAACAGGCTAAAATATCGGAGGCCAGAATTTCCATCTTGGTATTGACAAAGTTATTTGTCCGGTCAGACTTGAGCATGTACAGATCATCGCCCAAATGGATCCAGCCTTTTCGAAAGAGACCTTTGGTCGTTAATTCCGGACAGATGCGGCTTGTGGTGATGGTTGGGTCAAATCCGCTCAAAGAGACGTCTACGATATTAGAGAGTTTGTTCTGTCGGATATTAACGTTCTTCCAGTATATTTCTTCGGTATCTTCTTTGATCCAGTAACTGTCCTGAATGGATACGCCTCTGCATTTGATGCAGATACTCACTCTGTTATCAATGGTGTCTATTTGTGGGATTTGGAATGCTGCATAGATTTGCTTTGCATTATCACGGGATAAAGACAGGACACGACTGCTCAGATAATTTTTTACTGCTTGGATATTATGTAAGATGTCTTTTATGACTATAGATTTCCGAATGTTGGAACGCAGGCAGAAGGGGAGTAGATCTTCTCTTATTACCTCTACGATAAAATCCTCCAGATCAAAATATAATACGCTTGTATCTTTTAACATTAAATACATAGTAGATCACCACTTCGCAGATGTGCAGATAACAGAATATATAAATATTATACGCTTATACACAACGACGAATACCGCATTTTGCGGATCCTTCTTATGTTTACAGAAACAACGGGCAGTACGCGCTGCGAACTCCCCTCATGTTAAATGAATGTCACGCCAAGCGGGCCATTCTTATACTTATAATGCTGGTGGTGGGACTTGAACCCACACGTGGTTGCCCACAACAGATTTTGAGTCTGCCTCGTCTGCCATTCCGACACACCAGCATATGTAATGATTTTAACAACCGAACTATATGATAGCATAACTGCGAAGAGATAGCAAGCAGAAATTTCCGATCTAAGTTCTTTTTTGTTTTTTTCCCAAAAGAACTATACAAAATGTAAAAAATATGATATCTTTGTTAAGAAATGCAATAAATTCGTAATATTTGTAACTTATATGTAAAATAAAATCCGGGGAGAGAACAAATGAGTAAATTTGCAAAAATGGGTAAGAGGCTGGCAGCGTTTATGCTGGCCGGAATTATGGCGCTTGTACCGGCAGGACATGTAAATGCGGCCAATGCAGGCAATGCGATTGCCAGAGGGATCGATGTATCAAAGCATAATGGTGCGATCAATTGGAACAACGTTGCCGCTTCCGGCATTTCTTTTGCTTTTATTAAAGCCGGCAGTACCTATTCAGGCGTAGATCCGTATTTTGACGCTA
The DNA here is from genome assembly GCA_910579735.1 of uncultured Lachnospiraceae bacterium. Taxonomy (GTDB): domain Bacteria; phylum Bacillota; class Clostridia; order Lachnospirales; family Lachnospiraceae; genus UBA3282. The sequence continues at coordinate 83,277 of CAJTUZ010000014.1, read as the reverse complement.
ATATGCGCGGGGCACAGAACGCTGGACTGAAAGTAGGGGTATATCTTTATTCCTATGCCACAACGGTAGAACAGGCACAGAACGAGGCAGATCTGCTGATCGGCTGGCTGGAAAACTATACGGTAAGTTACCCGGTCGTTTATGATGTGGAAGATTCCTGTCATAAGGGAATGTCCCAGGAGCAGCTTCAGGCACTGATCAATACCTTTTGTTCGGCAGTATCGGCAGCGGGTTATTATCCTATGGTATACTCAAGTAAGAACTGGTTCAATCAAAGGATCGGAAATGTAGGGTATGATAAATGGGTTGCGCAGTACGCAGACAATCTGGAATATAACGGAGCTTCCTTCTGGCAGAATACATCCCATGGGAATATATCCGGAGTCAGTACGAGAGTTGATCTCAACTATCAGTTTAAGGATTTCTCCACCCTGATCATTTCGGATGGATTTCTGGACAGAAACGGACAGACGTTATTTTTTGCCGGCTATAAGATGCAGCGCGGATGGGTCAACTATAACGATACAAGATACTATTTGGACGGAAATGGCTTTTTGCAGAGAAATTGTTGGTTTGCAGATGAAAGCGGTACCTACTATCTGCAGGCGGATGGCAGTGTGGCCAGAGGACAGGTAGGAATAGATGGGCAGAACTATTATTTTGATGGAAACGGTGTAAGATTGACCGGTTGGGTCAATCTGGAAAACGGTAAATTTTATTATGCGCCTGACACCGGAGCAATGCAGTATGGCTGGTTTGCGGACGAGAGCGGTACCTATTATCTGACGGCAGGCGGCGACGTTACGAGAGGACAGGCAGCGATTGATGAGCAGAATTATTATTTTGATGCAAACGGTGTAAGACAGACCGGGTGGGTGGCTTTGGAAAACGGTAAATTCTATTATGCGCCGGATACCGGAGCGATGCAGCATGGCTGGTTTGCGGATGAAAGCGGCACCTATTATCTGGCGGCAAACGGCGACGTTACGAGAGGACAGGCGGCAATCGATGGCCAGACGTACTATTTCGACGCAAACGGTGTGAGACAGACCGGATGGCTTACGTTGGAAAACGGTAAATTTTACTATGCGCCGGATACCGGAGCAATGCAGCATGGCTGGTTTGCAGATGAAAGCGGCAGATATTATTTCTCCACACAGGATGGGCATATGCTGGTCGGCGATGTTGCGATCGAAGGAAAAAATTATTATTTTAATGAAAACGGTGTGATGCAGACCGGCATCGTAGTAAAACCGGATGGAAACCAGTATTTCTTTGACGAAACGGGAGCGCTTGCAGTTAATCAGCAGATTACGATCGAAGGCGTATTGTATCAGGCGGATGCAAACGGAATCATAACACCTGTTCCTGTTGAAGTGGTACAACCCGCAGAGACAGCGGAAGTACAGCCGGCACAATAAAATAGGAATAAAGAATATAAAATGGCATTTTCTGCGGAAGGTGCCATTTTTCTTGTTTATAGACTTTGCAAAGGGCACTGTTATGGTATATAATAAAAAGAGTGTGGTTTTGTCTGAAAGGTCAACGGAAAGAACAGCGACTGGGAAGGGAGCAAGGCTATAAACATATGGATTGCAAAGAAGAAGAAAAAATGATTCCGGCCTTTTTGCAGGACGAATTGTATGGAAAAGAACTGGAATATTTTATAGAACATATTGAAGGATGCCCGGAATGTAAGGAAGAACTGTCGATTCAGTTTCTTGTTTCGGAAGGTTTAGAGCGGTTGGAAGCAGGGAATAATTTTAATCTGCAGAAAGCATTGGAAAACAAACTGGGAAATGCATGGCATTATATTAAGATAAGGCGCGCCCTGCTTGGTACGCTGTTATGCCTGGAAGTTGCCGTAGCGGTGGAAATTTTAATCGTTCTGATCATCCTATTTCGGTTTTAGATCGTACATGAAAGGAAACATGTGTTATGAAACAAAAGTTGATGTTGATAGATGGACACAGCATTTTAAACAGAGCTTTTTACGGGGTACCGGATCTGACGAACAGCCAGGGAATCCATACGAATGCCGTATACGGTTTTTTAAATATAATGTTTAAGATCTTGGAAGAAGAGACACCGGATTATCTGACAGTGGCTTTTGATGTACATGCGCCCACTTTCCGGCATGAAATATATAAGGAATATAAAGGAACAAGAAAACCAATGCCCGAAGAATTGCGGGAACAGGTTCCGATGATGAAGAAGATGCTGCAGGCGATGCGTATCTGTATCGTGGAGAAAGAAGGATTAGAGGCGGATGATATTCTTGGTACATTGGCCAAACGTGCCGAGAAAGAAGGAATGGAGGTCGCGTTGGTATCCGGCGACAGGGATCTTCTGCAGATCGCATCCGACCATATCAAGATCCGCATTCCTAAAACAAAGGCCGGAAAGACTGAAATAGAAGATTATTATGCGGAAGACGTTCAGAAAAAATATCAGGTAACGCCCGTACAGTTTATCGACTTAAAGGCACTTATGGGCGATACGGCGGACAATATTCCCGGTGTGCCAAAGGTAGGCGAGAAAACGGCGACAGAGCTGATGACGACATTTGGCTCATTGGAAAATATTTATGCCAATGTCGGGAACATCAGTAAAAAAGCGGTCAGAGAATCTTTGATCGATCACAAAGACCTTGCCGATCTGAGCAAAGTACTCGCGACGATCAAAGTAGACAGCGATTTTGAATTTTCATTTGAAAATGCCAGAATCGGCAGTTTTTATACAGAAGAAGCATATATATTATGTAAACAACTTGAGTTTAAGAATATGCTGTCCCGTTTTGAAAAAGATGCGCTTGTGAACAATTCACAGACTGAATACTTTAAGACTTTGACGGAACTGGCGGAAATAGAGGCGTTTTTTTTGCGGGCAGAAGCACTTTGTGATGACGGAGCGGGTGATACTGACAGACAAAAGATCGGTCTTTCCGTTTTACGGGATGGCAGGGAAGACTGTGTGGGCATCGCACTGGCTGTTTCCGAGAAGGAAATCTGTTTTATACCGTGTCAGGGTTTTATTACAAAACAATATTTATGCGGCAAACTTACGGCAATGATAAAAAAAGAATTATGTAAACTTGCTGTTTGTGATATCAAACAAATCTATGACATGATAGATACTGAAGAAACGGCGGCAGGGACAGACGTTCTGGCAGTCTATCGGGAACGAAAATACTTTGATATTCTTCTGGCGGCTTATCTGCTTAATCCGCTGAAAAACGATTATGATGCACAGGCTGTGGCAGGAGAGTATCTGGATCTGATGCTTCCGGATAAAAAACAGGTGTTTGGGAAAATGACTTTTCAGGAAGCATTGCAGGAAAAGATGCAGGAACTGGCAGAGTTTGCGTGCTTTCAGGCATATACTTCTCTTATGGCATCACAGGTGTTATATGACCGCCTGAAAGAACAGGGACAATTGGATTTATTATATGAGATTGAGATGCCGTTAACAAGAGTTTTATATGAAATGGAGAAATATGGAATCAAAGTTCTGCCGGATGAGCTGAAAGCTTACGGGGAAGCGCTCAGCGGACGGATTAAAGAACTGGAGGAGTCCATCTGTGCGCAGGCAGGAGAAACATTCAATATTAATTCACCCAAGCAGCTTGGTGAAGTGCTGTTTGGAAAAATGGGGATTCCCGGCGGTAAAAAGACAAAGACCGGTTATTCTACGGCGGCCGATATCTTGGATAAACTGGCGCCGGAATATCCGATCGTAGCCGATATACTGGAATATAGAGGTCTGGCAAAGTTAAAGTCCACATATGCAGATGGTCTTGCGGCTTATATTGACGAAGGAAGCAGGATACATTCTACGTTTCATCAGACGATCACGGCGACCGGCAGGATCAGTTCTACGGAACCGAATCTGCAGAATATACCGATACGCATGGAACTGGGCAGAAAAATCCGTAAAGTGTTCGTTCCGGCAGAAGGTTTTCTGTTCATGGATGCGGATTATTCACAGATTGAGCTGCGTGTACTGGCGCATATGTCTGATGATAAACAGCTGATCGAAGCCTATCAGATGGAGCAGGATATCCACAGGATCACTGCGTCCAAAGTTTTTCATACGCCGTTTGATGAGGTGACGGATCTACAGAGAAGAAATGCCAAGGCCGTTAATTTCGGGATTGTATATGGCATCAGCTCTTTTGGACTGAGTCAGGACCTTAGTATATCCAGAAAAGAGGCGGCGGAGTATATTGAACAGTATTTTGCCACATATCCCGGCATCAAGGAGTTTCTTGACAGACTGGTAGATGATGCGAAGGAAAAAGGTTATGTAGAGACGATGTTTGGCAGAAGACGTCCGATCCCGGAACTGTCTTCCGCAAATTTCATGCAGCGTTCTTTTGGAGAACGGGTGGCCATGAACTCTCCGATCCAGGGTACGGCCGCCGATATTATTAAACTGGCGATGATACACGTATGGGCAAGACTGAAGAAGGAAGGGCTGCGTTCCCGGCTGATACTGCAGGTGCATGATGAACTTCTGATCGAGACATATGAAAAGGAAGAAGATCAGGTAAGGCGGATACTGTCGGAAGAAATGCAGAACGCCGCATCACTGGCCGTCGTTTTGGAAATCGATCTGCATACGGGTATGACCTGGTATGATGCAAAATAGTATACAATAACAGGTGGTTTATAACCGGCGCCATTTTGTACGGACCGGGGGAGAAAGAGATGCGCAGTATTGGTATAACAGGCGGCGTGGGAGCCGGAAAGTCGGAAGTCCTGGCTTATATAAAAACACATTACAACTGTCTTGTGATTCTGGCGGATGAAGTAGCACATGAGCTGGAAAAACCGGGGCAGGAATGCTATAATGAGCTGACAGCGCTTCTTGGCAGAGGTATTTTAGCGCCGGATGGAACGATCGACAGACAGCGGATGGCGGCCGAAATTTTTGCGGACCGTGCTGTTCTGGATCAGGTTAACGAGATCGTACATCCTGCTGTCAAGGCTTTTATCATACAGAAGATCAGAGCGGAAAAAGAGAGCGCCGAATATGATTTCCTTTTTGTTGAAGCGGCCCTTTTAATAGAAGGCGGATATGAAGAGATTCTGGATGAGCTTTGGTATATACATACTGATGCCGACATCAGACGGGAGAGGCTGAAGGCATCCAGAGCTTATTCGGATGAGAAAATAGATCAGATCTTACAAAGACAGTTATCTGAGGAGGCGTTCAGAGCACATTGCAGGGTCATTATCGATAACAGCAGTGATTTTATGAGCGCCTGCAAACAGATCGATATGAAATTGGAGGAATACTTGTGTCAGAGATGATGAAATTTCCGGGACAGCTGGTATTTGGTCTGGATATCGGAACAAGAAGTATCGTTGGAACGGTAGGCTATAAAACAGGGGAGCGTTTTCATGTAGTGGCGCAGTGCATCAAAGAGCATGAGACAAGAGCCATGCTGGATGGACAGATTCACGATATCCATAAGGTGGGAAATACGATAAATGAAGTAAAAAGGCATCTGGAAGAGAGCGTCGGCAGGAAATTTACGGATGTCTGCATTGCGGCGGCAGGCCGTGTACTGCGTACGATGACGACACATGCGGAATGCGAATTCCCATCAGACAAAGAAATCGGCGGCGAAGATATCTATGCACTGGAGTCATTAGGGGTCGAGAAAGCTTACGAGGAGTTTTTGAAGACGGATAAGACAAAGATGAAGTTTTACTGTGTTGGGTATTCCGTCGTGCGTTATTATCTGAATCATTATGCAATCGGCAATCTGGAGGGGCATAAAGCGGGTTCCATTGGTGTAGATGTGATCGCGACATTTTTACCGGATGATGTGGTAGACGGTCTGTACAAAGCGGTAGGATTGGCGGGACTGGAGGTTGCAAATTTAACGCTTGAGCCGATAGCGGCGATCCAGGTGGCGATCCCGGAAGCATATCGGATGTTAAATATTGCGCTTGTGGACGTAGGCGCCGGCACATCGGATATTTCCATTACGAAAGATGGCAGCATTGTCGCTTACGGCATGATCCCGATTGCGGGAGATGCTTTGACGGAAGTGATCGCCAAGCATTGTCTGGTAGATTTTAAGAGCGCGGAGAAGATCAAGCGGGAAGCGGGAGAAAAAGAAGAGATAGAGTATAAGGATATTCTCGGTTTAAAGCAGACGATCTCCAGAGAAAAGATATTGGAAGTGACGGCTCCTGTGATTCAGGATATGACCAGACAGGTGGCCGATAAAATTAAGGAATTAAACGGGGACAGATCGGTCAGCGCCGTTTTTGTAGTCGGCGGCGGCGGTACACTAAAAGGATATACGGACGCGCTTGCAGACAAGCTTGAAATCCAGAGAGAGCGTGTGGCGGTACGCGGTGAGGAAGTCATGCAGCAGATCGCATTTTATGAAGAAGATGCCAGAAAAGATTCCCTGATGGTCACACCGATCGGAATCTGTCTCAGCTTTTATGAACAGAGTAATAACTTCATTTTTGTTTACTTTAATGGTCAAAGAGTGAAACTGTATGACAATAATAAACTGGCAGTAGTAGATGCCGCGATGCAGGCCGAATTCCCTAATGACGGACTCTTTCCGAAACGGGGGCGGGCGCTGAATTATACGGTGAACGGTAAAACGCGTATGGCGAGGGGCGCTTTGGGAGAAGCTGCCGTGATCATGGTAAACGGTAATGAAGCAGACATTTATACGCCTATTCATGCCAATGACCGGATCGAAGTGACCGAATCTACGGCCGGGGAACCGGCGGCGCTGGACATCAATCAGCTCCCGGAATACGGAGCGGTTATGGCTGTCGAGGTGAACGAGAAAAGGGTAGAGCTGCCTAAGTTTGCTATGGTAAACGGACAGCTGCAGTCAGGTTATTACGGTATTCATGAAAATGATGTCATTGAATTTCAGGGATATTACACGGTCAGACAGGTTGCCGAGTTCATGGACGTTATCATCAATGAAGAACTGAATATTTACGTAAATAATAAACTGGCGGATATGGATACGAAAGTATATGAGAATTTTTCCGTTATCTGGACAATGGAGGAATTACAATTATCCGACAGGGATATCTACGGTACGGGGAGACCGGATACATATGAAAATCTTCCGGAAGACGATGGAACTTATGTAAAGAGTGAACCGAAGCCGGAAGAAATTACACAGACAACGCAGGCCGGCGCACAGAATATGACAGACACGGTACCGGTTACGGAAGGAGCGTCAGCATCTTTTGCGAATGCATCGATCGCTGTTTCAAACGAGGTTACTGCAGGAGCGGCATCAGGGGCGGAGTCAGAGCCAGCATCTGCTATGGCAGGGGCGGCACCGGGTACGGAAGCGCAAAATATATCCGGGGGTGCAGCAGACTCCACGGAAGGCGTTCAGGAACAGGCCGGACAGATGAGTAATATTCCGTTGGCAATCCACGTGACAGTCAACGGTGAACAGATCCGTCTCGAAGGAAAAGCGGCCTACATCTTTGTAGATGTTTTCGATCATATCAATTTCGACTTGTCGGTGCCGCAGGGAAGCGGTATCGCCACGGAGTTAAACGGAAGAAACGCACAGTATATGGAACCGATCCATAGCGGTGATGTAATCAAAATTTATTGGAAAGACTGAATATCATGATGAGATTATGCAGTATAGCAAGCGGAAGCAGCGGAAATTGTATTTATGCGGGATCGGATGCAACCCATCTTCTGATCGACGCAGGCATCAGCGGAAAGCGGATTGAAGAAGGTGTCGCTTCACTCGGCATTCATTTAAAAGAAATCGATGGCATATTTGTTACACATGAGCATGCAGACCATATCAGTGGTCTTGGGGTATTGGCAAGAAAATATGCGATCCCGATATACGGCACGGCAGGAACCATAGATGCCGTCAGACGAACGGCGTCTCTGGGGAAAATAGACGACTCGCTTTTTCATGTGATCCGTGCAGATGAGAAATGTATCATAAAAGATCTGTCTCTGTATCCTATGCGGACTTCTCATGATGCGGCAGAACCGGTGGCTTACAGTATCTTCCATGACAGAAAAAAGATTGGTATTATTACGGATCTCGGGTGTTACAATGAATATACGGTAGCATGCTTAAAAGACGCGGATGTGCTGTATCTGGAAGCGAATCATGATATCAATATGCTGCAGGTAGGGCCGTATCCGTATTATTTGAAACAGCGTATTCTGGGCGACAGGGGACATCTGTCAAATGAAGCATCGGGGAAACTGCTCGGCAGGCTGCTCAACGATCATATGAAAGCGGTAGTGCTCGGACATCTGAGCAAGGAAAACAATCTGCCGGAACTGGCTTATGAAACGGTTAAGGTAGAAGTTATGACGTCCGGTACGGGGTATAACGTAGAAGACTTTCCGATTTATGTAGCCAGAAGAAACGAAGTATCGCAGATGATAGAGATTTAGGCGGATTCGGGAAAAGGAATGGAGGATCAATAAGATTGAAAAAAACAATTATTACAGTTGTAGGAAAAGATACGGTAGGCATCATTGCCAGAGTTTGTACATACTTGGCAGATAATCAGATCAATATTCTGGACATTTCACAGACGATCGTACAAGGGTATTTTAATATGATGATGATCGTAGATACCAATCAGACGGCCAAAGATTTCGGTATCATAGTAGAAGAGCTTTCAAAACTGGGCGAGAGCATCGGCGTTATTATCAAGTGTCAAAAAGAAGAGATCTTTAATAAGATGCACAGGATATAAGGAGACTATAAATTGATTAACATATTTGAAGTAGCGGAAACCAATGAGATGATAGAGAAAGAGAATCTGGACGTCAGGACGATCACGCTTGGCATCAGCCTGCTTGACTGCATCGATTCTGATTTGAACAGATTACAGGATAAAATCTATCATAAAATCTATGAGGCGGCCAAAGACCTGGTGGCGACAGGGGAAGCAATCTCCCGTGAGTACGGGATTCCGATCGTCAATAAGAGGATTGCAGTGACACCGATCGCATTGATCGGGGGTGCGGCCTGCAGATCATCCGAAGATTTTGTGACAATAGCACAGGTTCTCGATAAAGTTGCACATGAAGTCGGTGTAAATTTTATCGGCGGGTATTCTGCCCTGGTGTCTAAAGGGATGACACATGCGGATGAAATGCTGATCCGATCGATCCCGCAGGCATTGTCTGCAACAGAGAGAGTATGCAGTTCCATTAACGTAGGTTCTACCAAAACGGGAATCAATATGGACGCCGTCAAATTAATGGGTGAAATGATCAAACAGACGGCGCAGGCTACCAAAGATGCCGATTCGCTCGGCTGCGCCAAACTGGTGGTATTTTGTAATGCACCGGACGATAATCCGTTTATGGCCGGCGCTTTTCATGGAGTGACGGAAGCGGATAAGATCATCAATGTCGGTGTCAGCGGCCCGGGCGTTGTAAAGACGGCGCTTGGCAAGGTGCGGGGAGAAAATTTCGAGGTGCTTTGTGAAACGATCAAGAAGACGGCATTTAAAGTGACCCGTGTCGGGCAGCTGGTGGCCAAAGAAGCATCCAGGCGGCTGCATGTACCGTTTGGCATTGTCGATCTGTCCTTGGCGCCTACGCCGGCGATCGGAGACAGCGTTGCGGATATTTTGTGTGAGATCGGCCTGGAACATGCCGGAGCGCCCGGTACGACGGCGGCGCTTGCACTGTTAAATGATCAGGTAAAAAAAGGCGGTGTGATGGCGTCTTCATATGTCGGAGGATTAAGCGGCGCATTCATTCCGGTCAGTGAGGATCAGGGAATGATAGATGCCGTGACGGCAGGGGCCCTTACTTTGGAGAAATTGGAAGCCATGACGTGCGTATGTTCCGTTGGCCTTGATATGATCGCGATTCCGGGGGACACAAAGGCGACGACAATATCCGGCATTATTGCAGATGAAATGGCGATCGGCATGATCAATCAGAAAACAACGGCGGTCCGTCTGATTCCCGTGATCGGGAAGGGAGTAGGAGAAACGGTAGAATTCGGCGGGTTACTTGGATATGCGCCGATCATGCCTGTTAATCCGTTTTCGTGCGACGCTTTTGTAAACCGGGGAGGCAGGATTCCTGCACCGATCCACAGTTTTAAGAACTGACATTCAAAAAGAAGGAAGGAAACAATGGCGGGCAATATAACCGGAAATAAAACTGGGAACAAAGCAAACACACACATGATGACAGAGGGGAATCCGTTTCACACGATTCTCCTTTTTGCAATACCGATGATTTTCTCCAATTTGTTTCAACAGTTCTATAATGTGATCGATACGATCATCGTGGGCAGGAAACTTGGTACGGAGGCGCTTGCGGCAGTCGGGAGTGCAAGCAGTATCACGGCTGTCTTTGTACAGCTTGCAACGGGTCTTGCGCTTGGCGGCTCGATCGTGATCGCGCAGTATTTCGGCGCAGGTAAAACAGAGAAGATATGGCAGTGTACGACGACTTCCACGATCTTTTCGGCAGGGATCGCGCTTGTATCGACGGTCGTTATCTGTATTGGAGCCGGACCGCTTTTACGCTTTGTTAATACACCGGAAGAAATCCTTGCTATGGGAACCGATTATCTGCGTTTTTATTTTCTGGGCTGTGTTCCTATTTTTGTTTATAATGCGCTTAACGGGGTATATGTAGCGTTGGGAGATTCCAAAACACCCCTTAAATTCCTGATCATCTCATCGGTTTTTAATGTTTTGCTGGATCTGTTTTTTATCATTGTTCTGCATTGGGGCGTGATAGGAGCGGCGCTTGCCACGGCAATTTCACAGCTGGCAGCGGCGTTTATGGCGATGCGGTATATTCCGAAGCTGCTCGGAGAGTTTGAACGGGATAAGGAACTGCCTCTTTTTGACAGGAAGCTTTTGCGGACGATGCTGCGGTTTGCGCTGCCTTCTGCGCTGCAGCAGTCTATCGTGTCGGTAGGCTCTGTTGTTGTGCAGGCGACGATCAACAGCTTCGGGGCGGCAGTGATTGCAGGAAGCGCGGCGGCAGCGAAAGTCGTGAATCTCGCGACGGCCATACCGATCAATTACAGCAATGCATACTCTGCCTATGTCGGACAGAATATCGGAGCGGGAAAAGAAGAACGTATCCGTCCCGGACTTTTGGCATCTATTGCAAGCTGCAGTGTAATTTCCCTTGTTATGACAGCTTTGTTTGAATTTTTTCCGGAGCGGATCATCGGGATATTTATAGAAGAAATGGAAACGGACTTAGAACAGGTTATGGCGATAGGGGTATCCTACATCAGAGTAGTAGGGGCATTTCTTGTTGTATTCTCGGTATTCATGCTTGTAAAGGCTACGTTTAAGGGAAGCGGTGATATGAGCTGGTTCATCATTACGACGCTGCTGAGTTTCTTTATCAGGCTGTTCCTGACGGTTGGTTTTGCACACGTAGCAGGCGTGGATATTATATGGTGGGCTTTCTGTGCCGGATGGGCGATCGCAATGGTTGTTTCCATTGCCAGATATCTGCAGGGAGGCTGGCGGAAAAAGAGTATTATTCGTTGAGAAACTGATGCAGATGTTTTTTGATTGCTTCGAAACTTTCCGTACTGAGTACGTGTTCCATTTTACAGGCATCCTCTGCGGCCGTTTTTTCATTGACGCCCAATTCTGTCAGCCAGCGGGAGAAGAGAAGATGGCGTTCATATATTGATTCGGCTATCTGTCTGCCGGAAGCGGTGAGCGTAATAAAGCCGCTGTCATCGACTTCTATAAAACCGTTTTGCCGTAGATTTTTCATGGCAACGCTGACACTCGGTTTTTTGAATTCCAGTTCATGCGCTATGTCGATAGAACGGACATTTCCTTTTTTTTGCCCCAGTATTAAAATTGTTTCCAGATAATTTTCTGCTGATTCCTGTATTTTCATGCGGATACCTCCCATACATACTGCCGGACCGATCTGATAAATTCCAGATTAGTCTAACATAAACAAACGCTCTTGGCAAATTCGCTTTTATTATGTTATAGTGTTTTTATCATATCTAATATGCAACAGGAGGAGAATGAAAATGGCAGGAGAACATAAGAAAGGATTAGATGCCGAACTGGTATGGAATGATCTGCAGTGCTGCTGCAGAAGCGAAGCGGCATGCGGACAGTGCCAGAAAGAAAACTGTACGATAGGATATGCCAAAGAATGTATCAGAGAATATCAAAAGGCGCCTAAGAGAGAAGTGGCGGATGGAACAGAGCGTGTTCCGACTACGGATTTCAAGGTATTTGACGCAGTCGAGCTGGAAATGGGGATTGCGCATATCTTAAAGGAATGTAAAGACTGCAAGGAAGATCATGTAGAGAACTGCATCATCAATGTGATCCGTAACTGTTACGAGGTAGGACTGTTTGGAGATGTACTAAGCTATGAGGGAAGCGCGCTGCAGTATCTGATGAAGGTAAAGGAAGATTTTCCTGAGAAATCCGCGCAGATTGCGGAAATTTATATGCATTAATATACATAGGACTGTCGTTTTATAATGGAAAACCGTTATAGAACGGCAGTCTTTTTGCAGGGATTCTTTATACTGCAGTCACAAGAGCGGCTATCCGGCATAAAATAGAAACAGAATGCCTGTCGGAAGAAAGATTCTCCTTGCATTTTCTGCCTGTCTGTATTATGATTTTCATATATGGAAAACGTTTTCCAAATTTGAAATATGCAAATAGCAGGGGAGGGCACAATGGATTTTAATGCAGTATATCACAGAGCAAATGATAATTATTGTTATCCGTTAGACGAAAACAGGCTGATCATCAATATCAAAACGGGGTATGATGTAAAATATGTCAATCTGATCCACGGGGATCCGTTTCGTGCGGGCATCCTCGGCGGCGGTGAAACATGGACCGGCGAAGCGGTGAACATACCGTTTAAGAAACGGCTGAAAAATCAGCTTTGGTGGACGACCACGATAGAGCCGCCATATAAGAGACTGAAATACTATTTTGAATTACAGACGGAGAATGAGCGCTGGTTTTATTTTGAAGACGGTTTTGTTTCAGAGGCGCAGATGCAGCTTACCGGACGAAGCAGACAGTGCTTTGTTTTCCCATGGATGAATCCGGCGGATATTGCAAAGACGCCAGACTGGGTGAATGAGACGATCTGGTATCAGATTTATCCGGAGCGTTTCTGCAACGGAGATGCTTCGATCAATCCGGAAGGGACGCTCCCCTGGAGAAATAAGGGTGCCGTTACCAATGAAGAGTTTTTCGGCGGTGATCTGGCAGGCATTATGCAGAAACTGGATTATATAAAGGAACTTGGCGTATCGGGATTATATCTGACACCGATCAATGAAGCGCCGACATCCCATAAATACGACACGACCGATTATAAGAAGATCGATCCGCATTTCGGTTCCGAAGAAACGATGAAAATGCTTGTTGCACAGGCGCACGAAAGAGGCATCCGCGTTATGCTGGATGGTGTATTTAACCATACGGGCAAGGATTTTGCACCGTGGCAGGATGTCAGAAACAAGGGACCGGAGTCGGCATACTGGGACTGGTTTATGATAAATGAGTGGCCGTTTTCGGAAGAGGGCGGGTGTGCCAGAAAGAAGCAGTACTATACATTTGCTTTTTATGATTCGATGCCGAAATTAAATACAAATCATCCGGCGGTATGCGAATATTTACTGGAAGTTTGTGAAAACTGGGTAAAAGAATATGATGTGGATGGTATCCGTCTGGATGTGGCAAACGAGATCTCCCACAGATTCTGTAAAGAGCTGCGGATTCGTTTAAAGGCTATCAAACCGGATATTTATATTCTGGGAGAAATCTGGCATGATGCGATGCCATGGCTTCGGGGAGACGAATTCGACGCAGTCATGAATTATCCGCTCGGAGAAAGCATCAAAGATTTCTGGATTGATAAAAGTTTGACAAATGAGGATTTTGAATATACAATTAACCGATGTTATACAGGTTATATGCAGCAGACAAATGACGTTTTGTTCAATCTGCTCGACTCGCATGACACCAAGAGACTTCGTTCGGATGTCAGGAATCTGGATGAGTATTTCCAACAGCTCGCGGTTCTTTTTACGATGCCGGGAAGTCCCTGCATTTTCTACGGAACGGAGATTGCCATGGAGGGAAATTACGATCCGGACTGCAGACGGTGTATGCCGTGGGAAGATATTGAAGCAGGCGTGTATGCGGAACGCATGGGGATCGTTAAGAGTCTCCTGAAACTGCGCGCAGGCGAACCACTTTTGCGCGGCAGGGATTTTCACTTTCCCAATAAGATCAACAGACCGCGCGTCATCGAGTTCTGTAAAATGGGCTGGATCGATCAATATGTAGAAGTCATTATAAACTGTGAAGAAGAGGATATAGAGATCGCAAGAGAAGGGGAGATTTTATTCTCCAGACATTACATTGATACGACCCTGTTAAAAAACGGTATTTTGATCCGTAAAATTAAACAGGCATAAATCGAAATTAAAGTAATAGGAGATTTTTTCTTATGAATATCTTTCTCGGACTGATGATTCCTTTTCTCGGAACTTTTGCAGGGGCATCCTGTGTGCTTTTTATGAGAAACAACATGGGCAAACTGCTTGAGAAGGTGCTGCTTGGCTTTGCCTCCGGCGTTATGGTGGCGGCTTCCGTCTGGTCGCTTTTGATTCCGGCTATAGAAATGTCGGAAAGTTACGGAAAGTTTGCATTTATGCCGGCGGCCGTCGGATTTGCGGTAGGAATAGCCTTTTTGTACGGACTGGATAAACTGATCCCCCATCTGCATCCGGGAGGGAAGAAGCCGGAGGGGATCAAAAGCGGCCTCACCAAAACGACTATGCTCGCACTCGCGGTAACGCTGCACAATATACCGGAAGGAATGGCAGTCGGCGTTGTTTTTGCCGGAGTATTGTCAGGAAACAGAGAGATTACGATAGCGGGAGCCTATGCGCTTGCCGTTGGGATTGCCATACAGAATTTCCCGGAAGGGGCTATCATATCCATGCCGATACGAAGCAACGGCACGGGAAAGAAAAAGGCATTTTTTTATGGTATTTTGTCCGGAATCGTGGAGCCGATCGGTGCTTTTATGACGATCATGATCACGGGTGCAATAGAGAAGGCCTTGCCGTTTTTGCTGGCTTTTGCGGCAGGGGCGATGCTCTTTGTCGTTGTAGAGGAGCTGATTCCCGAAGCGTCGGGTGATGGAGACTCGGATGGGGCGACATTAGGTTTTGCAGCAGGATTTTTGATCATGATGATTCTGGATGTTGCACTCGGATAAATGTGTGACGAATATTTACAAGGGGGTACAGAGGATGAATGAATTTAGTCTGCCATATTGTTTGATGATTGAGGAAGGAATATACGAACATCTGGATGAAGCGCTTTTGGAGTGTATTCCGGGTATTGCCGATAAAAAGGTCATGATCGTTACGGAGCCTGCGCTGCAGAATGTAATCGCCGGGTACCTGGATGAAATGAAGCGGGATCTGCGCGGCAGCGAGCTCTTTTTTATCGAATATAATTCTTTCGAGCAGGCGATGGAGCTGGCAAAATCCGCTTGCTCACAGGGATTTCAGGCCATCATCGGAATTGGCGGCGGTAAAGTGCTGGATGTGGCCAAATATGCCGGTTTCGTTGCCAAAATTCCCTACATCTGTCTGCCGACGACACTAAGCAACGACAGCCTGGCTTCTCCCGTGTCGGTACTCGATATTGATGAAAATACGCGCAAGACATTAGGATGTAAAATTCCGACAGGCATCGTTGTGGATATCAATGTGATCATGAACGCGCCTGTAGAGCAGCTAAAGTCGGGTATTGGGGATACAATATCCAAGTATACGGCATTGTATGACTGGAAATTGGATGCAGCGCACAGAGGAGACCGGGTGGATGATTTTGCATACATGATATCTGATATGGCGCTCAATTCTCTTTGTTATCATGAAGAAAAGTCGTTAAAGAGTAAGGAATTTATTAAGATTCTGACGCAGGCGCTTGTTATGGGCGGTCTTGCCATGGAAATTGCAGGCAATTCCAGACCAAGCAGCGGTTCGGAACATCTTTTCTGTCATTCTCTGGAAGAATATTATCCCGGGATCAAAATCCCGCACGGCATGGCCGTGGCGCTTGGAAGCGTTGTAAGCTGTATGCTGCAGGGTCGCAATGTGATAAGGCTCAGGGAAATTTTTAAGGCATATGAACTGGATATCAATCCGATGAACTGGAATATTACCAAAGAAATTTTTGTTGATGCCTGGCAGAAAGCGCCCGGAACAAGGAAAGAGAGATATACGATCTTAAATGAAATATCACTGGATAGCAGTTATCTGGAACGAATTTATGATCAGCTTGTCTAAAAAGATTGTAAAATGGAGCCAAAGATTATATAATGGAATGAATAATCTACGGGACGAAAGAAAGGCATGGTCATGGATATGAAAAGTTATATGTTAGATCTGAATTCAATTGAGAAAGTGAAAGGGTTTGTATCCGTTATCGGCAATATTGAAGGATATTTTGATCTGGTGTCCGGAAGGTATGTTGTGGATGCAAAGTCGATCATGGGTATTTTTTCAATGGATCTGTCCGGGAAGGTTGAATTCAGGATCTTGGAAACGAATGAAAAAATATCGGAGATCGAGAAGGCGATCGCACCGTATCTTGCTAAAAAATAATTGGATATGAGAAATCTGTGGTTTGAACAAAAGGGTAGTTCGCGGTGCGCAGCTGCCCGTTGTTTTATATTTAGGGGAACTTATATATGGAAAAGAAAATTGCAATGAAAGTTTCTACAGTCAGCATTATTGTTAATATGGTCTTATCCCTGCTGAAACTGCTTGCGGGCCTTATTGCCTCTTCGGGGGCTATGGTTTCTGACGCAGTTCATTCGGCTTCGGACGTGTTCAGCACGATTATTGTCATGATCGGTGTACAGGTTTCCGGCCGACAGTCGGACAAAGACCATCAATACGGACATGAACGGCTGGAATGCGTGGCTTCTATCGTATTGGCGGTTATCCTGTGTATTACAGGATGCGGCATCGGATACAAAGGCATACGGACCATTTTGGACGGACATTATGAAGAACTCGCCATACCGGGCATTTTGGCGCTTGCGGCGGCGGTATTGTCTATCATTGTCAAAGAATGGATGTTTTGGTATACAAGAGCGGCAGCCAAAAAAATCAATTCCGGAGCTTTGATGGCGGATGCATGGCATCACCGTTCGGATTCCCTTTCTTCTGTCGGCGCGCTGATCGGTATTTTCGGCTCCCGAATGGGATATCCTGTTTTGGACAGCGCAGCCAGCGTTGTTATCAGTATTTTCATTATGAAAGCTGCGTATGACATATTTAAGGATGCAGTGGACAAAATGGTAGATAAGGCATGTGATGATGAAACGATTGAGAGAATGCGCCAGGTGATTCATTCGCAGAGCGGCGTACTCGGTATCGATGTGCTGCGTACCAGACTTTTCGGAAATAAAATCTATGTGGATATCGAGATTGCGGCTGATGGCGGGCAGACTTTGAATGAAACGCATGCGGTGGCGGAATGTGTACACCATGCGATAGAAGAACATTTTCCAAATGTGAAACACTGCATGGTGCATGTAAATCCGTACCGCGGCTGATACACGCGCAGACTTCTGCAGTCTGCGCGGTATTGTGCTTTCCTTATAGGAAAGTCTGTCGACAGATGGACATGGAATCAGAAGGTGACGAAGTCACTTTTTTACCTTATAGGAAGTCCGTCGACAGATGGACATATAATCAGAAGGTGACGAAGTCACTTTTTTACCTTATAGGGAAGTCCGTCGACAGATGGACATGGAATCAGAAGGTGACGAAGTCACTTTTTTATGGTATAGTGTGTAACAGGACAAGGGATGCAGTATGAGAAAGTTTTTACAGATCATTTTGAACAGAGTCGTTATTACGGCGTTTATCGTATTGGTGCAGATAGGTTTTTTTCTTCTGGAGATTTTCCAGTGGGCGAATCATTATGTTGAGATTGCCATGGTACTTCGGATCATCAGTGTGATCGCGGTCTGTTATCTTATCTGGAAACCGAATAATCCTGCGGTAAAGCTGGCATGGATCGTTCCGATCCTGGTCTTTCCGTTATTTGGCGGAATACTGTATCTTGTTTTCGGACATGTTATCATTTCACGTAAACTGCGGGACAGCATGCGGAATGCGGACGAGTTGCTCAGGCAGAATATGCCGGAGAATGTGGAGAATATGCGAAAGCTAAGGGAAGAAAACCAGGCGATCGCCAATCAGAGCCTTTATCTGCAGAAATATTCCGGGATGCCAGTCTGGGAGAATACGAAAACCTTATATTTTTCAGAAGGAATACAATACTGGAGGGCGCTGCTTGCAGATCTGGAGAAAGCGGAACGCTTTATTTTTCTGGAGTATTTTATTCTGGGAGAAGGAGCGATGTGGAATGAGATCCTTAAGATTCTGGAACGGAAAGTAAAAGCGGGCGTGGACGTCAGGTTGATCTATGACGATGTCGGGAGCGCTTTTAAACTGCCCAAGCATTATGATCAATATATAGAAGAAAAGGGTATCAAGTGTGTTGCCTTTAACAGACTCGTTCCCTTCATGTCGCTCATTTTGAATAACAGAGACCATAGAAAAATCGCCGTAATCGATGGAAAGACAGGATATACCGGCGGTATCAATCTGGCCGATGAATATATTAACTATGAAGCGCCGTATAATGAATGGAAAGACGCGGGAATCCGTCTGGAGGGAGAAGCCGTCTGGAGCTTCACCGTCATGTTTTTGCAGATATGGAATATCTCGCGGCCGACAGATGAAGATTACGGCGTTTACCGATATCATTTTAAGGAAGAGCTGACGGCCAGAGGCTTTGTACAGCCTTACGGCGATACGCCTTTTGACAATGAAACGGTGGGAGAATGCGTTTACTTGAATATGCTTGGTTATGCCAGGAAGTACATCTATATTTTTACGCCGTACCTCGTTACCGACAATGAAGTGATCACGGCCATCAAACTGGCGGCCAAAAGGGGTGTTGATGTGCGGATGGTATTGCCTAATGTGCCGGACAAGAAACTGGTCTATCAGTTAACGCAGTCCAACTATCAGACGCTTTTGGAAGCGGGGGTGCGGTTATACCAGTTCCGTCCCGGGTTTATTCATTCCAAATGCGTACTTTGTGATGATGAAATAGCCGTTGTAGGCACGATCAATTTTGATTATAGAAGTTTTTATCACCATTTCGAATGCGGTGTCTTTTTATATCAGACTGATGCAATCAGACAACTTTGGCAGGATATGAAAGAAACTTTTGCAAGATCGATAGAGATCACGCCGCAGTGGTGTGAGAAACACCTTGTGAAGATAAATGTGATAGGACCGGTTCTGAAGTTGTTTTCTCCGTTGTTATAGGAAGCCGAAAGTGTCTGTACAGGCGGTCCGACAGAAAGAAAGGCAGGATTTATGTTACGCTTCGTGCAGCTCATTATCTGCAATTTGCCAAGAATATATATGATTCCGCGGATGGCATACATGGCAGGGCATCCGGAGAAATATACGGAAGAACAGTGCTACCGTTATGCCAGGCTTGCAGTCAAAAGAATGGTGACATCCGGCCATATTAAGACGCTTGCATTCGGACTTGAAAACCTTCCGAAAGAAGGCGGTTATGTCATGTTTCCGAATCATCAGGGAAAATATGATGCCATCGGCATTGTCAGCACACACAAGAAACCGTGTGCGATCGTTATTGATGATGCCAAATCACATATGATATTGACGTCTCAGTTTATTGATCTGGTAGGCGGAAAGAGGCTTAGGAAAGATGATCTGCGCCAGTCGGTCAGATTGATAAGAGAGATTTCGGAAGAAGTTGCCGCAGGAAGAAAATACATTATTTTCCCGGAAGGCGGATATGAGCGCAATCATAATTCAGTCTGCGAGTTTAAGCCGGGATGCTTTAAGAGTGCAATGAAAGCCAGGGCGCCGATCGTTCCGGTTGTCCTGATCGATTCCTATAAAGTTTTTGAAGAGTGGTCTGTCAGAAAAGTAACGACACAGGTACATTATCTTCCGGCGATATATTATGATGAATATAAAACGATGAAAACGGCGGAAGTTTCCGACATGGTACATGACAGGATCAAAACATATATTGAAAAAATTACAGGATAATGCGATTACTGCTTTATAAAGTAATGATCTGCCGTTTATATTCGTTTTGTATGCCCTGACCGAACTTGGTATGGACAAGCAGAGAATAAATATGGCTTGCCAAAATATCCTGTTCTAACATTCTGCGGCCGTTTTCGGAAAAGATCCGTGCGGCGGCATCGGCGAGCTTGGTGATCAAAGGGATAGAAGAATCTGCTTTCATTTTTGATAAAAGAGGAGCGGATTCTTTTTGAAATCCGAGTATTCTTGCGTAATAGACATATCCTTCCCGGCAGAAGATATCCATATCCGTCTGTAAGATATTTAATAAAATATGCAAAAGAGCACGGGAGATTCTCGTATAGGTGGTGTTTTTGGTTTTTAATCTATCGCAGAAAGAGACAGCATCCTGATAGGCGGGAAGACATTTTCTGATCCTGTCGGAAAGGGATTCGTCGATATCGAAATAACCGCAAAATCCCTCTGTTTCTTCTGCGAGCAGTTTATAGGCAAGCAGTGAGGAAAGATCACTGGGAAAAACAGGAAAAGTTTTGCCGTATTCTGCTTCCATAATTTCGTAAACAGAAGAAGGCATCTGATCTTTTACCAGTTGCATGTCCTGTGACAGGGCAATGGTTTCTCTGATGGCAAGTGCGGAACTGCATGTGCTTTGCAAAGCGCTGTCATGATAGGATGCGCCGGTACGTTTTATTGTATAGGGAATGATGCGGCTGCCGCTTTTTTTGAGTGCTTTAAGATATTCAAGACCCAGAATATTGTTGGGGGAACGCAGAATATCCGCCTGCCCGGCAAGATGAGGAGAAAGCGCACATAGAGCAGCTTCTCTGGCCTGCGGGTAGGGCATGCCGGATCTGATTTTCTTTTGCAGAAGTTCTTTGTATTCCGTGCTTTCCGCAAGCAGAAGATCGGCAGTGTCTGACAGCGTCTGTATATTGCCGCATTCGCTTCCGAAACAAAGACAGTCGATACCCAGCTTATCAAGTAAGGCCGCCGCACCGGCGGCAAAATACTCTGCGCTGGCTGTGGCGAAATGAACAGGAAGTTCTATGATAAGATCTGCACCGCCTGTAAGAGCCGCCCGTGTTCTGGTATATTTATCCATAATGGCGGGGGCGCCTCTTTGTACGAAATTTCCGCTCATGATAATGATACAATATTGGGCGCCGGTCACTTTTTTGGCCTGGGCGATCTGGTAGGCGTGGCCGTTGTGAAAAGGATTATATTCTGCAATTATGCCGACTGTTTTCATAAAATCCGGGCTCCTTATAGACTTGATTTTCTAATTTCCAGTGTAACATGAAAAACAAATGAAAAATAGTAGTTGACTCATATCCAGATTGTGGTATAATTTATGTTGTGTGTAGATAATGATACACGCTGCACGATTGTGCATAAATAACCCAATCAGTCGAGTTACTTGTTAGGGACTGAAGGGAGGTCAGGTGCGGAATGTCGAACGTAATCGTAAAAGAGAATGAGACTTTAGACAGTGCATTGCGTCGTTTCAAAAGAAGCTGTGCAAAAGCCGGTATTCAGCAGGAAATTCGTAAGAGAGAGCATTACGAAAAACCCAGCGTAAGACGTAAGAAAAAGTCTGAAGCAGCAAGAAAACGTAAATACAACTAATCATGATTTATGTGCAACAGATCCCTGATATTTTCAGGGATTTTGTTATGTCCGGGGAAAAATAGTGCATTCGTTGACATATTAGGCTTTTCCACCCTAATACTAATAGTATAGAGGAATAAGTGGGAGAGATGTGTGTTGAAAAAGGAAAAAAGACGGGCATATGCCCTGTTAGCGTTGTTTTGCCTGTGTATACAGATCAGTGTCGGCGTATTGTTTGTTATACCGCCTGTAAAGGTATCCGCAGCGCCGGAAGTGTCTGCGCCTTCCTATGTTGTTATGGAGGCCTCCACGGGGCAGGTCATTTGCGAACAGGATGCCGGTACAAGAAGAAGTCCGGCCAGTATTACCAAGATTATGACGCTGCTCATCGTATTTGAGCATTTAAAGAGCGGCAGGATCCATTTGGAAGATATGGTGCCGACGAGTGCATACGCAAAGTCCATGGGCGGGTCGCAGGTATTCCTGGAGGAGGGAGAGACCCAGACATTGGATACGATGATAAAATGTATTACGGTTTCTTCCGGAAATGACGCCAGTGTTGCGGTGGCGGAATACATAGCGGGCAGCGAAGGGGAATTTGTCAAACTGATGAATGAAAAGGCGGAAAGCCTTGGACTGCAAAATACCCATTTTGTCGACTGCTGCGGACTGACAGAATCGGATGATCATTATACTTCGGCCAAAGACGTTGCTCTGATGTCAAGAGAGCTGATCACGAAATATCCGGAAGTTTTCAATTATTCCGGTATCTGGATGGAAGATATCGAACACCGTACCGCACAGGGGACTTCCACATTTACGCTCTCAAGCACCAATAAACTGTTAAAACAATATGAGTGGGCAACCGGTTTAAAAACAGGTTCCACGTCTAAAGCGCTGTATTGTCTTTCGGCGACAGCGAACAAAGATGGCATGGAACTGATCGCGGTCATTATGGCCGCTCCGGATGGAAAGTCCAGATTTGCCGATGCGATTACGCTGTTAAATTACGGATACAGTGTCAGCCAGATGTATACTGACGAAAACAAAGATGCGCTGCCCATGCAGAAAGTAGAGGGTGGTGTGGAAGATTATGTAAACCTCACATATGCAGGTTCATTTCATTATCTGGATACGGCCGGCAATAATCTGAATGATATTGAAAAAGAAATCAGCCTTCCCGGTGTCGTAGAAGCGCCCATAGCGGAAGGAGATGCCATCGGCGAGGTAGTCTACAAACTGAACGGCAGCCGTATCGGCAGCGTATCCATTCAGGCTGCAAAATCCGTAGAAGAAGCCGGATTTCTGGATTATCTGCATCGGATATGGATAAAATTCCTTGTTTCGTAACGGGGGATTGCAGACTTGATGTGATTCGTGATATACTTTATAAGTTGCTTTGAATATCCGAATGCCTGATAGAATATGGAGAACGTGGATGATTTCTGTTATACTGGCTGTTATGGTGAGCATCATACTCTTTTTTCTTCTGGTCATGTATTACGACTGCCATCGTTTTGTGACGGTAACCTATGATATAGAGTCTGAGAAGATCACCGGAGAATATACATTTGTACTTTTGTCCGATCTGCATAACAAGACTTTCGGAGAGAAGAATGAAAAATTACTGACACAAATAAAAGCGCTTTCGCCGGACGCCGTTTTAGTGGCCGGCGATATGCTGACGGCGTTTGACAATGCCGAAAAATGCAAGGTTGCTGCAGAACTGATGAAGGAATTGGCGGCAGACTATCCGGTCTATTACGGAATGGGTAATCATGAACACCGTATCGGCCTTTGTCAGGGTGAATTTCGGGAAATATACGATGCATATATAGAGAAACTATATCAGTTCGGCATCGAACCGTTAATCAACGAAAGCGTATATCTGCCATCTGCAAACATTAATATAAGCGGTTTGCAGGTGGACAGATGTTATTACCGGAAGGTACGCAAATATCCGATGCCGGAGGGGTATATGGAGAGGCTGCTGGGCGCGCCGAGGAAAGATTCTCTGCAGATCCTGATCGCACATAATCCGGATTATTTTACGGATTATGCCAAATGGGGAGCGGATCTGACGGTTTCGGGCCATGTGCATGGCGGATTGATGCGCCTGCCTTTTTTAGGCGGTGTCATGTCGCCGAAGCTGACACTTTTTCCAGCATATGACGGCGGAAGATATGAACAGGACCGTTCGGTCATGATCGTAAGCAGAGGACTCGGAACGCATACGCTGCCGATCAGAATATTTAATCCGGGAGAGCTGGCAGTGCTCCGCTTACATCCGGTTTCACACAGACAGATATAGATATTTTGGACAAACCTGTTTCCGGGAAGGGGATAGACTATGGCAATTCAGGTAAAACTGGAGGTTTTTGAAGGGCCTCTGGATCTGCTGTTACATTTGATTGATAAAAATAAAGTAGATATTTATGATATCCCGATCGTGGAAATAACGGAGCAGTATTTGAACTACATCAAACAGATGGAAACCGAAGACATGAATATCATGAGCGAGTTTCTTGTTATGGCGGCGACGCTTATCGATATCAAATGCCGGATGCTTTTACCTAAGGAAGTCAATGAAGAGGGAGAAGAAGAGGATCCGAGAGCGGAACTGGTAGAACAGTTATTACAATATAAGATGTGCAAGTATATGTCGTATGAATTAAAAGACAGGATGATAGCTGCGGAGCGCAGTCTTTATAAGAAACCGACGCTGCCAAAGGAGATTCTGGAATATAGGCAGCCGGTCGATTACGAAGAACTGATCGGTGACATGAATCTTTCCAAACTGCATGAAATATTCAAATCCATGTTGAAGAGACAGGAAGATAAGATTGACCCTGTCAGGAGCACGTTCGGCAAGATTGAAAAAGACGAGATCGATATGGACGAAAAGACCGTTTACATAGAAGACTACTTGAAAAATCATAAGAAATTCAGTTTCCGGAAACTGTTGGAAAAGCAGAGCAGCAAAATGGAGATCATCGTAACGTTTCTTGTGATACTGGAATTGATGAAGATAGGAAAGATCGGTATCGCGCAGGAAGATATTTTCGGAGATATTATGATCACTTCCAAAGAAGCCGTATAGCGAACAGGTGGAGGATGAAGATGGAGAGACCAAAGGCAAAGGCAGTATTAGAGGCAATTTTGTTTACAATGGGTGATTCCGTGGAGATCGACAGGCTGGCTGAAGTCATAGAAGAGGACAGGCAGACGACTGAAGATATATTAAAAGAAATGGATCAGGAGTACCGGAAAGAGGAAAAGGGCATCCGATTGACTACTTTGGACAATTCCGTACAATTATGCACCAAAGGCGAATTGTACGAATATCTGGTAAAAATTGCCACGACACCGAAGAAAAACACTCTGACGGATACACTTCTTGAAACGTTGTCGATCGTTGCTTATAAACAGCCGGTTACGAGACTTGAGATTGAAAAGGTGCGCGGCGTCAGCTGTGATCATGCGGTCAATAAGCTGCTGGAATACGATCTGATCACGGAGGTAGGACGGCTTGACGCTCCCGGCCGGCCGCTTTTGTTCGGGACGACGGAGCAGTTTCTTAGAAGCTTCGGCGTGAAATCGCTGGACGATCTGCCGGAATTAAACCCGGTTCAGATTGAAGAGTTCAAACTGCAGGCAGAGTCGGAAGTACAGATGCAGCTTGACATCTAAACACTGTTTTTGGAAGTGAATGGATATTGATAATTTTAAAAAAAAGTTATATGATAGAATAGGTTTTAATTATATAGATAAAATTCACAGGGAGACCTATGCAAAAATTGATCGATATGCATTCTCACATAATACCGGGGGTGGATGACGGTGCACAGGATATGGAAACGTGCATGCAGATGCTGCGTATTGCGGCGCAGGATGGCATTTCAAAGATCATTCTCACACCCCATAATAAGCCGGGACACCGTCCTATGAATTCTCCGCGTGTATCGCCCAAAGTGCAGGAACTGACAGACCGGCTCGCAGATGAAAAGATCGATATCAAACTATATATAGGAAGCGAACTGTATTATCGGAGCGATCTTGCCCAGGAGATTGAAAATGCCCGGGCATTACCGCTTGCAGGGAGCCGTTATGTGCTGGTAGAATTTAATCCGTCAGATGATTACGATTATATCCGCAACGGACTCTATTCGCTGTTGATGAACGGATATTACCCTATTCTCGCACATGTGGAGCGTTACCGGAACATCCGCGCCAGAAAATCGGGGATGAGTGACCTTGCACAGATGGGATGTTATTTTCAGATAAATGCGGGCAGTGTTATGGGGAAATTCGGATTTGATGCCAGACAGTATACAAGAAAGCTCATAAAACAAAAGCAGGTGCATTTTATTGCAACCGATGCCCATGATGCAAAGAAAAGAGCGCCTTATTTGTCTGCCTGCGCGGATTACGTAGCAGGAAAATACGGTAAGGAATATGCCGGACGCCTGTTCTACGACAATCCGTATCATGTCATTGCGCATCAGGAAATCACAAATTAAGACAAAGAATGGGAAAAGAAGATGGAAAAACACAATGATGAAATTGAAATCGATTTGCTAGAGATCATACATATCTTATTCAGAAAGTTCTGGATCATTTTATGCGTCGGCTTTTTTGTAGCAGTTATTTGCTTTATGATCAGCAGGTTTATTCTGACGCCCACTTATGAATCGACGACCAAGATTTATATATTGAACAAATCGGAGAATACCACAGTCACATACAGTGACGTACAGATGGGAACACAGCTTACAAAAGATTATGCGGAGCTGATAAACAGCCGATATGTATTAGAGAACGTAATAGACCAGCTTTCTTTGACTGATATGGAGTATGAGGACTTATTGGAGCAAGTATCGGTTCATACGCCTACGGATACCAGAATCGTATCGATCACCGTAGAACACACCGATCCGGTACTGGCTATGGATATTGCGGACTGTATCAGGGAAGTGGCAGGAGAACATATTCAGAACGTTATGGATATTGACGCGGTCAATGTTGTTGAACCGGCCAATATGCCGACGGAGAAAGCCGGACCAAGTGTGATGAAATGGACATTTTTTGGCGGACTGGCAGGCGTATTCCTGATCAGCGCCATAATCATCGTTCTTTATCTGTTAGACGATACGATCAAATGTTCGGAAGATGTTGAGAAATATTTAGGACTCAGTACACTGGCATTAATACCTGTTGCGGTAGATGAAGAAACTGTGAAAAAAGGAAAGATAAAGAGGAAATAACCATGCAGGAGGTTAAGCTACAATTTGATCAAAATGCCGATTTTCGTATGAAGGAGGCGTTTAAGACACTGCGGAGCAATATCGAATTCTGCGGTAACGACGTGAAAGTGATCGCCGTTACAAGCTGTACGCCGCATGAAGGAAAATCCAGCGTGGCTATGGAAATGGCCAAAGCCTTTGCAGAAGCGGGAAACAGGACTTTACTGATCGATGCGGATATGCGCAAATCGGTATTGGTAGGAAGATACAAAACGGGCGGCGTAAAACTCGGACTCAGCCATTGCCTGGTCGGAAAATATAAGTATACGGACGTGATGTGCCAGACCAATGTGCCGCATCTGTACATGATCTTTTCAGGACCCGTGCCGCCGAATCCAAGCGAACTTTTGGGCAGCGACAAGTTTTCGGAAATGTTGAATGTTTTGAAAAATCCGTTTGCGTATGTCATTATAGATACCCCCCCTCTCGGGAGTGTGATCGATGCGGCAGTCGTAGCCAAAAGCTGTGATGGCACCGTAATGGTAGTGGAAAATAATGCGGTCAGTTACCGCTTTGTCCAGAAAGTAAAAGAACAGCTTGCTAAATCCGGCAGCCGAATCCTTGGAGTCGTGCTCAATAAAGTGGAGATGAACAGCAAGGGTTACTATGGGAATTACGGTAAGTATTACGGAAAATACTATGGTAAATATTACGGCAGATACGAATCAGAGACAAAGGTCAGGGAAAACAAGGAAAAAAAAGACAGGGCCGCAGACATCTCCTTATAACGGCGGGATGCATCGCGTTGTTTATCGGACTGATATCCGGCAGTTTCGGCATTGTCAGTGCGGTGGGAAAGAGCCGTCTGCGGCATAATATAGAAAGTACGCAGCCTTTGTTACAGGCATCGCCTGTTGCGGAGACCCCGAGTGAAGAAGAAGCATATACATGGCAGGAGAATTGGGTAAAATATCAGGGCAGGATATATGAATATAACGAAGACATCATGACTTTCCTTGTAATGGGGATCGATAAAGACGGTGATGTTTCCGAAGTGGCAGCGGGAACCGATGGCGGACAGGCGGACGCACTGTTCCTTGTCGTTATGGATCCGCATGATAAAAGCATCAAGATCATCGGCATTAACAGAAATACCATGACGGACATAGATCTTTATGATGAAAAAGGCGAGTATATCACAACTACCAAAGCACAGATTGCAGTGCAGCATGGGTTTGGCGATGGTATGAAGAAAAGCTGCGAATATCAGCGCAGGGCAGTAGCCGCCCTATTCTATAATCTGCCGATCCATGGATATGCCGCGGTTAATATGAATGCTATCGCAACAATCAATGACGCAGTCGGCGGCATCAAAGTTACGGTGCTTGAAGATATGACGAAGATAGATCCTGATTTTGTGAAAGACAATCAGATACATTTGATGGGAGATAAGGCATTCTGGTATGTAAAGTACAGAGATACCGATATCTTCGGCTCGGCGGATATGCGCCTCGAAAGACAGAAACAGTATGTCAGCGGCTTGATCGGAGCGGCCAGACGTGCGGTGAAAAAAGATGTTTCCGTAGTCCTGGATCTGTATCAGGCGGTAACGCCGCAGATGGTCACGGATATTTCTTTAGATAAAGCCCTTTATCTGGCATCTATTGTATCCGACTATAGTTTTGATTCGGATAGTTTTTATACTTTGGCCGGAGAGACCGTTATGGGAGAACAATTCGAAGAGTTTTACCTGGATGAGGATGCATTATATGAACTTATTATTGATATATTCTATAAAGAGATAGAAGATGCCGGGAAATAGAAGAAGAGAGATCATAGCTTGAGGGAAAGGCATAGATACCGGCAAGAGGGCATGGTTATCAGAATGGATCATAAAAAAAGACTGTTGTTTTGGTTATTTCTCATATGTATCATGACAGGAATCATCGGATGCGGGAATGGGCAGGGCCCGCAAAGTTCTCAGGATACGGCAGATGTACGGCAGGATTCCGAAGACGCTGAAACTCAAACAGCTGATGAAAAAGAAACGAATGCAAATTTACAGGATACATCGGAAACGGCAGGAATTGCCTATGAAACGGCACAGGATTCGCAGATTGATTTTACTGTATTAAAAGAAGAAAATCCCGATATTTTTGCATGGATCCACATACCGGGCACCGGAATAGACGATCCGGTACTGCAGAGTGACAAAGCAGATGATTTTTACGAATCTCATGATGCCTTTGGAGAGGAAGATGATATCGGAGCCATTTACATAGAACTGGCAAACCTAACAAGCATGTGCGATTTCAATACCGTACTCCACGGTAAAACCGGAGCAGATGAAGACGGCCTGTTTGCGGAACTGTACCGTTTTGCAGATCCGGATTTTTTTGCAGAACATGAGCAGATCTATATTTATCTGGATGGCAACGTGCTGACATATGAAATATTTGCGGCATATGAAAGAGAAAACACTAGCCTGATCCGTACGTATGATTTTACATATCTGTCCGGTTGTGAGCAGTTTTTAACGGATTTATATGCAACAAGAGATATGCGCATGAACTTACGGGAAGGATGGACTGATGTTTCGCCGTATCACTTTCTGATCACTTTAACGACACAGAAGGAAAATGACGGGAAGCAATTCATAGTTGTTGCCGCGCTGATAAAAGATGCGGCAGGGACAATCGACAGAGTCGTGATCGAATAGGACGGCAGCCGGGGCAGATCATTTTACCGGAAATTGAAATTGTTATTTTCGCTGATAAAGCGTAAATATATACCACACTCAGGAATATGAAAGGAGAGTTCATAATGAAAAAGTTATTAGCACTTACCCTTGCAGGAAGCATGGTATTTTCCATGCCCGTTCTGGCCGCTACGAGTCCTACGGCACAGGCGGTTGTAGCATCTACGGCAACGGTAGCGGATGCCGCAGCGGCGGAGAACAAATCGATTGGAGAATACCTGAATAATGCGGTTACGGAAGTACCGGGACTGAAAGAAGTCACTCCGCTTGCGCAGGGCGGACACGTCATTATTAATGGCGCGCCCAGCAACCAGACATTTTCCGTATTGAAACCGGAAAAGAAGGAAGTGGAATCCGCGATAGCACATGCGGCGGCATTAAGCGGTAAAGTACTGAATGTGGCGCAGATCAATGCGTCTATCCGCAATTTCCAGACGGCAACGGTAAACTTTTATATGGAAGGCATCAAAGCCGGACAGAACATTAAGGTTTATCAGCTGATCAATGGCGTATGGGTAGAATTAACTGTTTCCGAGATCAGAGAAGATCATATTATAGTCGATATGACGTCTCTCGGAACACTGGCATTTGTTGAAGTGCCGGTGGCAGTACCGGCGCTGCCGGCACAGTAATTCCGAATGGATCTCTGTTTCCATACAAGTGTGGAATAACACGTACTGCCGTATCTGACGGCAGTACGTTTTTGACAGAAAATGCGGGAGAATGAGTAATTTGCGTAAAAAATAGCCAAAATGGGGGATTATCATGCCAAACACTATTGCACGGCCAATGTCTCCGGCAGTGGGCGTAAACTATGACAGAAATCATATGCGGGAGATCTATCAGAAAAAGAGCATAGCTTATAAATGTTTAAAAAGGTGTATGGACATTTCTTTATCGGGCCTTGCACTGATCGTTCTTTCGCCGGTATTTCTTGTAACGGCGGCGGCGATCAGATTAGAAGACCACGGACCGGTCTTCTTTACGCAGCCAAGAGCCGGAAAAGATATGAAACCTTTTAAAATCTATAAATTCCGCAGCATGCGTATCAATGCGGATGCAGAATTGTCCGGCATGATGGCGGAAAACGAACAGACCGGGCATGCCTTTAAGATAAAGGATGATCCGCGCGTGACCAAAGTCGGCAAAGTGATCAGACGTTTTTCAATTGATGAGCTGCCGCAGTTACTTAACATCATCAAAGGCGATATGAGTATCGTCGGACCAAGACCCATCTTAACGTTCCAGATGGAAGAATGCAACCAGTATGAGAAGCAGCGTCTTATCGTGAAGCCTGGACTGACCTGTTACTGGCAGATTGGCGGCAGAGCCAATATCAAATGGGAAGAATGGGTGGAACTGGATCTGGATTACATAGAAAATATGGGCCTGTGGACGGATATCAAGATGATCGTGCGGACGATTCCGGCGGTTGTGGATAGTAAAGGGGCGTATTAAACAAGAATTATGAAAAATTATATGAGGAAATATAAAGAAAATAATTTATGAGTGATACAACAAAATTTTTGCAGTCATTAGAATTGGATATGGTTAAGGAATTTGTGCGTATTTGTGATAAACATGGGCTAAATTATTTTATGGCAGGTGGAACATTTTTAGGTGCTGTACGCCATAAAGGGTTTATTCCATGGGATGATGATGTAGACATGGGAATGTACAGGCATGATTATGACATTTTTTTGAAAATTGCAGAAACAGAACTTTCATATCCATATAAAATTCAGACTTATAAAAATGCAAATTCTCATCATTATTATTTTTCTCATATTGTTGATATGAGGTATAAAGTAAAGCGTTTAGGGAGTCTTGATCAGAGAGAAGAATATGTTTGGATTGATATTTTTCCATATGACGGTTTACCTAATGGATTTTTAGGAAATATATTTTATTTACGATTATTGTTTTGCCGTTTTTGTTATCATATGGCACATTTTGATAAAATAAATATTGCCAGAACAGATAGGGTAATATGGCAAAAAATACTATTAAAAATTCTTTTTATATTTTATAAGATAGTTAAGTTTGATAAGAAAAAATGGGTTGATAAAATAGATATGCTTCTTAAATCCAATAATATAGAGAACTGTGACAGAGTTATGAGTTTTATGGGGGTAAAATTACAAAAAGAAATTTTACCTCGGAAAATTTACGATAATTTAACGAATTATTCTTTTGAAGATATAGAACTTAAAGGGCCAAAACAATTTGATGTTGTTTTACATCAAATGTATGGGGAATATATGAAATTGCCGCCGGAGAATAAAAGAATTTCACATCCTATGGAAATTATAAATAGTATGCCGGTTAATAATTAAAAATGAAAAATTATATAGGAGGCAGTATGAATATTGCTTTATTGACGGCTGCAGGCCTTGGAAGTAGAATGCACCAGGATATCCCTAAACAATTTCTACATATAAGAAATAAACCCGTCATTTTATATACTTTGGAGGCATTCCAGAAATCAGCATTAGTTGATGAGATTATGGTGGTTTCTTTAGCAAATTGGCAGGATATGATTTGGGCATATGCTAAACAATTTAATATTGATAAATTAAAATATGTAGTAAGTGGCGGTATGAGTGGACAAGAATCTATTTTTTGTGGATTAAAAGAGCTAGTAAAAAATCATTCAAATGATGACGTTGTGATTGTTCACGATGGGAATCGGCCTATGATATCACAGGAAATTATTGCAGACAGTATCGCTGTTTATAAGAAATATGGAAGTGCTGTTGCTGCAATTCCATGTATTGAAGCCATTTTCCAAAGTGAAGATGGAATTTCATCAGATACGGCAATTCCGAGAGAAAAATTATGGCGTACGCAGACACCACATACTTATACGCTTGGGAAATTGTTAAAAGCACATCAATTGGCCGCTAAAAGGAACATATGTAATACAACAGCTTCCTGTGTATTAATGCAGATGTTGGGAGAAAAAGTTTTTTTCTCTAAAGGTTCAGAAAAAAATTTAAAAATAACAACGATAGAGGATATCGAGATATTCGAATCCTATTTAGAGAGTAGTGGCAAGAGTGGAGTAGAATATTTAAGATTAGAAGACTGACGGAGCTATTCGGCAAAGCATAAATATCAAATAGTGAAAGCAGGATTGAATGGTCACATATGAATAATAGAAAAATTGTTATTGATGGAAGCTGTATTAAAGATGAAAAATTTAATGGAGCGCAACGATATGCAATGGAAATACTAATTTACCTGGATAAATTAGTTCCCAGTGAAAAATATGAAATATTAATTAAACCGGAATATAAAAATTTGATTGTTTTAAATAATATTAAAAAGGTTGAAATGCATGCAAAAAATAAATTGCAGTGGATTATAAAGGTGTTTTTTTATTTACGTAAAAATAAGGCTTTTTATATACATTTTGCAAATGGTCTTACTTTTTGGAGAAATTCAATCATTACTTTACACGATATATATGCTTTTTATGATGTCTATAATAATACGTGGATAAACAATTTAAAAAAGAAATGTAAAGCAATTATTGATGTTCTAGTGGCAAAACATATTGTGACAGTATCAGAATTCAGCAAACAAACAATGATTGATAAATTGCCGATAAACAAACAAAAAATAAGTGTTATATATAATGGATGGCAGCATTTAGAATCTATAGAAGCAGATGAAACAATTTTAAAAAAGGTGAATTTGGCTCCACAGTCTTACTTTTTTTTTCTAGGACGTTTGGTAAATAACAAAAATATAAAATGGATATATAATGTAGCAGATAGAAATCCGGACAATTGTTTTGTTATTGCTGGAGCGCTTTATGATGAAATTTTTGATTTTTATAAAGGGAAATATGAAAATATCATATATACAGGTTATGTAAATGATAATGAGATGAAGGCTTTATATAAAAACTGTAAAGCTTTTTTATTTCCTTCAATTATGGAAGGATTTGGGATTCCGCCTATGGAAGCTTTATTTAACGGGGTTCCAATAATTATCTCAAATACTTCTTCACTTCCGGAAATATATGAGGATTGTGCACATTATATTGATCCATATAAATATGATTATAGTCTGGATGAATTGTTAAAAGAGCCGGTGGCCTCATCTGATAAAGTTTTGAATAAATTTAGTTGGGAAAAGTCAGCGAAACAGTGGTATGAACTGATTGAAAGGTGTTCTATGTAACGATAAATCAAATGCTCTTTAATAAGTAACTCAGGGAGAAAGCGCAATATGAAAAATAAGAAATTTGTTTCATTTTGTTTCTTGATATTACATTATATGGATGCAGATTTAACTTGTAAAACGGTAGAGTCTGTTTTAAATTTGGTTGATTTTTGTGATTCACAGATTATAATTGTAGATAATGCCTCTCCGAATGGAAGCGGGAAATTATTGAAAGAAAAATATAATGAAATAGATAATATTCATATGGTTTTATCGTCTGAAAATGTTGGATTTTCTGCTGGGAATAATTTGGGGTTTCGTTATATAAAGGATAATTTTTTGACAGATTTTATCGTGGTGATAAATAATGACATTTTATTCCCGCAAAAAAATTTTATAAGCAAAGTGAAAGAATTATATAAAGAAGATCCTTTTTGGGTTGCCGGGCCGGATATCTTTCAACCACATAAAAACTATCATTCCAGTCCAGAAGCTGATAAATGGAGAACTGAAAAAGAAATAAAATTATTAGTAAAAGAAATAGAATGGGAAAAAGAGAAACTTAAAAAAAATTTTTCCATATGTGGGTTAAAGTTATATTTGAAAGATTGTTATGCTAAAAGTATGATAGTTAGATTAATAATAAAATTGAATCGTTATATGCAGGGGCAAAAAAAGGCATATGATAAAAGAGGCATAAATGTTGTTTTACAAGGATCGTGTCTTATATTTGACAAAAGATACTGCGAAAAAAATGAAGAATTATTTTTACCGTTAACTTTTATGTATGCAGAAGAAGAAATTTTAACATGGAATTGCAAAAAAAATAATTGGGAAATAAAATATTTTCCGGAAATTCAAGTTTGGCATGAAAATCACGGAAGCTCACAACTCTCCGGTATGGCTTATCGTCAATATTGTGATAAAAAGATACTTGATATGAACCAAGTAATAAAGGCGCATAAAGCATACTTAAAACTTCTCGATTCAGAAAACCAACAACACAAATATAAACCTGACTAAGAATGTGGTGAAGGTATAGACATTATGTTTATTATTAACAAAAGAATGATTTTATTTGAAATTTTTGTTGTAATATTGTTTTTTTGTCAATTCAGATTGGCCCAAAAGCAAGGATATATTTTGCTCTTTTTAGAAATCATTATTGGATTCATTTATTGGATATGGAATAAAAGAAAAATAAGAATGCTATCGTATCCTGCTTTGATATATTTTTTATTTATAATATATAGAATTGTGCTTTCTCTTTTAGTTTCAGGCGGAATGGTAGACAATATAAAAACAATATTATATAAAGAACTTGGAATGTTTTTATTATGCGTTTTATTGGTTCAAGGATGTTCAAGATTACCTATTATAAAAAGAATAAGGGATTTTGGTGTAGTTGTTTCTATTTTAGGGTGTTATGAACTTGTAACGCATTCGAGTATTTTTTTGCCCTATATTACGGTGGAATCAAGAATCTATATTCAAACTTTAGGTACAGCAAAAACAAGAGTTCAAACGATATTTATGCATCCGACTATTTGTGGTGTTTTTATGATAATCACTTGGTTTTGCGTATTATTTATTCCATACAAGAAAAATTGGAAGAATTATTTGAGTAAATTTTTTGTTTTTTTGTGTTTATTAGGTACACAATCTAGAAGTTGTTGGATTGCGTTTTTTGTCGTGAATGTATTATACATGTGGAAGAATTATAAAACGAATAAAATATATTTAAACAAAAATCATTTTTTTCATATATGCATTTTTTTAATTTTCACTGTAATTTTAGCATTTATATTTAGGGAGTATATTATTAAGGTTTTCCAAACAGTTGTAAAACGATGGCTGGATGGAATGGACTCAAATAATGCTGGTAATTATAATAGGGTGACAATGATAAAAATGGGACTTCATGAATGGGGAAATTTGGACATATTGAGAAAAATATTTGGAGCTGGAAACGGATATGCATATCAATTGTTGCTAAGCAATCCCATTCGAGGTTGGAGAGGTGCTGTAGATAATCAGTATTTAACTGTTTTATTAGATTTTGGATTAGTAGGTTTTTTTCTACTAATATTTTTAGCGGGATATATTTTTATAAAAACAATAAGAAGTAGCGACAGTACTTATCAGTTTTTTGGATTATGTTTGTTATCCATGTTCATTTCAGGTTTTTTTTATGAAATGTTTTCATGGATAACGGTAACTTTGCTATTTTGTCTTTTCATTAGTATTTTAGAACAGAAAATTATTTTATGTAACATGGAAAGAGATAATATATGAAATTAAGTAAAGGAATAATCCAAGTAATTATTGCAAATATAATAAATCTTATTATTTCAATAGGAAATGGTTTTTTTTTACCCAAGTATTTATCGGTAGAGTCATATGCAGATTATAAAATATTTATTTTATATATTTCTTATGTTGGTATTTTGCATTTAGGATATGTTGATGGTGTTTATATAAAGTATGGTGGTAAGGCGATTGACGCAATAAAGACAGAAGAGTTAGAATTTGAAAAAAAAGTATTGGCTTTGTTTCAAATAATAATTTCTGTTCCCATTATTCTGTTTTCTTTGTTTTTGGATGATACAAATTTATTATTCGCGGCAATTAGTATTTTACCAATGAATATGTTGTATTTTTTTAAGTTTGTTTATCAGGCAACTGGTGAATTTAAAAAGTATAGATATATTACAAATTTAAGCACAGGTTTGGTCTTCATTCTAAATTTATCCTTTTTATTTATTTTTAAGATAGATAATTCCTTTTATTATATAATAACACAGGTATTTGTATATTTTTTTGTTTGGTTTTCTTATGAAAATAAACATAAGAGTAAAGCTATTGGGAATCGTTTTACTTTTAAGGAAATGAGTCAGTGTTTAAAGGGTAATATCCATTTGGGAATTATCATTATGCTCGGGAATTTTATGGGATTATGGATAACAAGCATAGACCGTTGGTTTGTAAAAATACTACATAGTATCACAGAGTTTGCATATTATTCTTTTGCAGTTACCATGTTGAAATTAATAAATGTTGTTGTAACAGCCTTTTCCATAACTTTATACAATTTTTTTTGTAAGAAACCAGATGAAGAAAAAATCATTGAGTTGAGGAAAATTGTATTAGTAGCAGGAGCATTCATTATTGCATTAATTTTTCCAATAGATTTTATTATTCAAATATATTTAGAAAAATATATATATGCTATTCCTATTATAAGGCTTCTTTTTCTGGCTCAGTTCATATTAATTGGAATAAATGCAATCTATTTAAATTTATATAAAGCAAGTAATTTACAAAAAAAATATTTAATACAGATGCTGGTAACTACCATCATTGCATTTGTTTCTAACTTTATTATGAGGTATTTATGGCGTGATAATATTGCAGCATATGCAGCTGCCACCATTGTAACGGCATTTATCTGGCTGATTTTATGTCAGGCTGATTTACCCCAATATAAGTTTAGTAAAAAAGAATGGATTTTTATCTTTTTAACAATGTTGGTTTATTGTATTAGTGAATATTTTAATGTGTGGTTAGGTATGCTTATTTATATAGTTTCAGTAATAATGGAAACATTTATATTATTTCCTAAAGATACAAAATTAGTAATAAAATTAGCGAAAGAAATGTTAAATGCAAAAGAAAGGGAATTGTAATAAAAGTTTGCCCAAATTCCTAAGCCTATGCATTAAAAATATTATTACAGCAGCCCTATGTACCTGATTCTCATAGGTATCACCTCATTCTCAGGCGCATATATATTAACGAAGAATAATGACAGGTTACTATATGTGTGCTTTTTCTTTCGTAAAATTCAAAAAAATGGGATCTCGAAATCCTATTCGTGCCAAAAAACGAATTCTCAGTCTTTTTCTGACAATAGCCATATTTACGGCAGGAGTAATGCAAATAAACGCACAGGCAGACAGCCGGAGCGAATCCAAAGAGGAAGCCCCAGCACAGCTTTACGCGCAGGCGGCTGTTCTTATGGATGCCGATTCGGGCCGTGTTCTATATGGCAAAAATGAAAGTGAAGTGATGCCGATGGCAAGTACGACCAAGATCATGACCTGCATTCTGGCGCTGGAATATGGTAATTTGGACGATATCGTAGAAGTATCGGCATATGCCGAGAGCATGCCGAAAGTTAAACTTTTCATGCGGCAGGGAGAAAAATACCGTCTGGAGGATCTTCTTTATTCGATGATGCTGGAATCGCACAATGATTCTGCCGTGGCGATCGCAGAAGCGGTTGGGGGCAGTGTGGAAGAGTTTGCGGTGATGATGAATCAGAAGGCCAAAGAGATCGGCTGCTATGATACCTATTTTATTACGCCGAACGGACTTGACGCGGTCGTCAACGATACCGGTCAGATCCATTCTACGACGGCGGCGGATCTGGCCAGGATCATGGCCTACTGCATTATGGACTCTCCGCAGAAGGAGCGTTTTCTTGAGATCACACGGACGAAAGAATACACGTTTACTGACGAGAGCGGGAATCGAAATTTTCACTGTAATAACCATAACAGTTTCCTGAGTATGATGGATGAGGCGCTTTCCGGCAAGACCGGTTTTACGAACAAGGCGGGATATTGTTATGTAGGAGCGGTGGAAAGTGAGGGCAGGACATTTACGGTTGCACTGCTTGCCTGCGGCTGGCCCAATCATAAGACTTATAAATGGAGTGATATGAAAAAGCTTGCGGAATATGGTATGGCGTGCTATGAGTATCATGACATCTTTGAAGCGCAGGAGTTTGCCGACATTCCTGTGGTAAGCGGTATTGCGGGAGAAGATGCGACGCCTTACGATAAAGCGTCGGTAACAGTGGCGTTAGAAGAGACGAAAGAGAACGGTCTGCCGTATCTTTTATGTGAAGAAGACGTCGTGGAAATCAAGACGAATCTGGCTAAAGAACTGGAAGCTCCGGTATGTGCAGGAGAAAAAGTAGGGCAGGTCGCATATTATCTGAATGATGAGCTTGTTAAGACTTATGCGGTCGTAACGACCGGTGAAGTAGCAGGAATTGACTATCCGTGGATTTTGCAGTATGTTTTGCATCTGTTTGTTCCGGCCTGAAAAACAGGGCGGGGAATTTTTGCTAATAGTTTGCATATTTTTAAAATTTTATCTGGTCGTTTTCAGTAATCTATGTTACACTATTGAGTGTGCGTAAAAGTTTTAATTATTTTTAATAAGATAAATGGAGGGCTGAAAAATGAGTACTACTTCTCAAGCGGGTCAAAGAATCAATGCTTTGCTCGATGAAAACAGTTTCGTTGAGATTGGTGCGCTTGTCACAGCAAGAGCAACAGATTTCAACCTGAAACAGACAGAAACTCCTTCAGACGGCGTTATTACCGGCTATGGAGTGATTGAAGGCAATCTTGTGTATGTATACAGCCAGGATGCTTCCGTATTAAATGGAACCGTTGGTGAAATGCATGCAAAGAAGATCGCAAACCTCTATGAACTGGCTATGAAAATGGGAGCGCCCGTTATCGGACTGCTTGATTCTGCCGGTCTTAGATTACAGGAGGCAACGGATGCGTTAAATGCATTCGGTGAAATTTACATGCAGCAGACACTGGCTTCCGGTGTGATACCGCAGATTACGGCGGTGTTCGGTACTTGCGGCGGCGGACTTGCCGTAGTTCCCGGATTGACAGATTTTACATTTATGGAGGGGAAAAAGGCGAAATTATTCGTAAATTCTCCGAACGCACTCGATGGCAATGAAATCGGTAAATGTGATACAAGTGCGGCGGCATTCCAGAGCGAAGAGGCAGGCACGGTGGATGTTGTTGCTGATGAAGCTTCTATTCTTGCACAGATCAGACAGTTAGTCGCTATGCTGCCTGCGAACAATGCAGAGATTGCATTATCTGACTGTACGGATGATCTGAACAGAGGATGTCCGGAAATTGCGAATTGTACAGGCGACACATCGATCGCACTGTCACAGATCGCTGATAACGGAATTTTTGTTGAAGTAAAACAAAATTATGCGAAAGATATGGTAGCAGGTTTCCTGAAATTGAATGGTGCAACGATAGGCGCTGTTGCAAACCGTTCGGAAGTCTGTGATGAAAAGGGCGAAGTTGTTGAGAAGTTTGACGCTGTATTGTCTGCAAGAGGTGCGGAGAAAGCAGCTGATTTTGTGAATTTCTGTGACGCTTTCGAGATTCCGGTACTGTCTTTGACGAATGTAAAAGGCTTTGCGGCTACCAAATGTGCCGAGAAGAAAATGGCCAAAGCGGTTTCCAAACTTACATATGCCTTTGCAAATGCAACCGTACCGAAAGTAAATGTCGTAATCGGTAAAGCATACGGCAGCGCTTATGTGGCGATGAACTCCAAAGCAATCGGCGCGGATATTACAATGGCATGGCCTGATGCGGAGATCGGCGCTATGGATGCGTCTCTTGCAGCGAAGATTATCTGTGATGGACAAGGCTCCGATGCGATTGGTGCCTGTGCTAAAGAATATGCAGCACTGCAGAATAATGTAACAAGCGCAGCAAAGAGAGGATATGTAGATCAGATCGTAGACCCCGTAGATACAAGGAAATATATTATCGGCGCTTTCGAGATGTTATCTACAAAAAGTGAAGGCCGTCCGGAGAAAAAACACGGTACAGTTTAGAAAGGATGATACTTAATATGAAAAAACTATTAGCAATATTAGGTATGATTACCTGTATGATCGGGCTGACGGCATGTGGGTCTTCCGGAGAAACAATGGATCCGAATGAAGAAACTATGGCGGTTGAATCCGGTGAGATGACTGTCAATTCCATACAGCAGATTGTTGCAATGGGTGGCGAAGAGCAGTATGCGGAGTTAGATGAAGTTGTATACAATGCTCTATTAGGCTTTAAAAGTGCAATGACAGATATAGGTAATTATCTTGGTACAGACGGTGGTACGGCAACGATAAGCGGCGACGAAATGATCGTAGAGATCAATGTGCTTGGTTCTGAGCATAACGCTGTCGTAGAAATCGTATTCGACCGCACAACAGTCAGTTGTACAGGTATTACGACCAATGTGACCTATTCAATGGGAGAAATTATGGAAAAAGCAGCATTAAATACGTTGCTCGGTATGGGAACGGTATTTGTTGTTTTGATCCTGATCAGTTTGATTATCTCTGCATTCGGCCTGCTTCCGAAACTTTTCACCAAGAAGAAAGCAGCTGCGGAAGAAGAGACTGCTGTGAAGACGGATAACGTTGTCGCACAGATTGCAGAGAAAGAAGAGTTAAGTGATGATTTGGAACTGGTAGCTGTCATATCTGCAGCGATCGCTGCTTATGAAGGTTCCGGCTCTACCGATGGTTTCGTTGTAAGAAGCATCAGAAAAGCATACAGATAGTAAATGGCATAGTGCCTAATAGTCATAGGAGGATTATAAAATGAAAAATTATACAATTACCGTAAACGGCAGCGTATATGATGTAGTAGTAGAAGAAGGCGCAACAAGCGGCGCACCGGCAGCAGCGGCTCCTGCAGCACCCAAAGCGGCTCCGAAGGCGGCTCCGAAAGCAGCGGCTCCTGCAGCGGGCGGCGCAGCAGGCAGCATTAAGATCGAAGCAGGTGCAGCAGGCAAGGTATTTAAAGTGGAAGCAAATGTAGGACAGGCAGTTAAAAAAGGCGATGCAGTTGTAATTCTGGAAGCAATGAAGATGGAGATCCCTGTTGTTGCTCCTGAAGATGGAACCGTAGCAAGCATTAATGTTGCTGTTGGTGATCCTGTAGAAGCAGGCGCATTGCTTGCTACTTTGAACTAACTGTTTTATAACGGTCTTTTAAATTCGCACAATTACTACAGGAGGTAAAAACATGGATTACATAGCAAATACGCTATCCAATCTGATTCATCAGACCGCTTTTTTCAATTTGGACTGGAAAAACTATTTGATGATCGTGATAGCTTTGGTATTCCTATTACTGGCTATCAAATTTGAGTTTGAACCGCTTCTTTTGGTTCCGATAGCTTTTGGTATGCTGCTTGTTAATATCTATCCGGATATTATGGCTGAGTACGGCGAAGGCGGTATGGGCGGCGGCTTACTGTATTATTTCTACAAACTGGACGAGTGGGCGATCCTGCCGTCTCTGATCTTTATGGGAGTCGGGGCAATGACGGACTTTGGTCCGCTTATCGCCAATCCAAAGAGTTTCCTGCTTGGTGCTGCGGCACAGTTTGGTATTTTTGCCGCTTATTTCGGAGCAATCGCACTTGGCTTTAATGATAAAGCAGCAGCGGCAATTTCCATTATCGGTGGTGCGGACGGTCCTACCTCTATTTTCTTAGCCGGAAAATTGCAGCAGACGACACTGCTTGGACCGATCGCAGTAGCGGCTTATTCCTATATGTCACTGGTGCCGATCATTCAGCCGCCTATTATGAAACTTTTGACAACAGAGAAGGAAAGAAAGATCAAAATGGCACAGCTTCGTCCTGTTACCAAATTAGAGAAAATCTTATTCCCCATTGTTGTTACGATCGTCGTTTCTTTGATTCTTCCTACAACAGCGCCTCTGATCGGTATGCTGATGCTCGGTAATCTCTTTAGAGAGTCAGGTGTTGTAAGACAGTTGACAGATACGGCTTCTAATGCACTTATGTATATCGTAGTTATCATTCTGGGTACTTCCGTTGGCGCAACAACAAGTGCGGAAGCATTCTTAAATGCAGATACATTGAAAATCGTAGGACTTGGTCTGGCAGCATTTGTATTCGGTACAGCGGCAGGCGTATTGTTCGGTAAATTGATGTGTATTGTAACGAAGGGCGCCGTAAATCCGCTGATCGGTTCTGCCGGTGTATCCGCCGTACCTATGGCGGCCAGAGTTTCCCAGAAAGTCGGTGCAGAAGCAGATCCTACCAACTTCCTGCTGATGCATGCCATGGGACCTAACGTAGCAGGCGTTATCGGTACTGCGGTAGCTGCCGGAACATTTATGGCGGTATTTGGCGTATTCTAAACTGTAAAGGATACCGTTTAGAAAAAGAATAACTGATTCTAATTGATATATAGAAGAAAAACAGGAGGAAATAGAAATGGCAGAACAGGCTAAAAAACCGGTTGGAATTATGGAAACCATTCTGCGTGATGCGCATCAGTCCCTGATCGCGACCAGAATGCCTACCGATATGATGCTTCCGATCGTAGAGAAAATGGATAAAGTTGGTTATCATGCAGTAGAATGCTGGGGTGGCGCAACATTTGATGCTTCTCTTCGTTTCCTGAAAGAAGATCCGTGGGAAAGACTGAGAAAATTAAGAGATGGTTTCAAGAACACCAAACTGCAGATGCTTTTCAGAGGTCAGAATATCTTAGGATACAGACCATATGCAGATGATGTAGTAGATAGTTTTGTTGAGAAATCCATTGCCAACGGTATCGATATCATCCGTATCTTTGACTGCTTGAACGATCTGAGAAACTTACAGGAAGCGGTTAATGCGACGAATAAGGTAAAAGCAAGAGAAGGAAGAGGACATGCACAGGTTGCTCTTTCCTATACACTGGGCGATGCCTATACAATGGAATACTGGATGGATATGGCGAAGAAGATCGAAGAGATGGGCGCTGATTCTATCTGTATCAAAGATATGGCAGGACTGCTTGTTCCCTATAAGGCATCCGAAATGATCGCGGCTATGAAGTCCGCAACCAAACTGCCGATCCAGCTTCATACGCATTATACGTCAGGTGTGGCAAGCATGACATATCTGAAAGCGGTAGAAGCAGGCGTTGATGTGATCGACTGTGCGATCTCGCCTTTTGCTATGGGTACATCACAGCCGGCAACGGAAGTTATGGTAGAAACATTTAAAGGAACCCCTTACGATACAGGTTACGATCAGACCCTGCTTGCTGAGATTGCAGATTATTTCAGACCGTATAGAGATAAATGTCTTGCAGACGGATTATTAAATCCGAAGGTTATGGGTGTTGATATCAAGACCCTGCTGTATCAGGTACCGGGCGGTATGCTTTCCAACATGGTAAGCCAGCTGAAAGAGCAGAATGCGGAAGACAAGTATTATGATGTTTTGAAAGAAATCCCGCAGGTTAGAAAAGATCTCGGTGAGCCGCCGCTTGTTACGCCTTCTTCCCAGATCGTAGGTACACAGGCAGTATTTAACGTGCTGATGGGTGAAAGATACAAGATGGCAACGAAGGAAACAAAGGCTGTTCTGCGCGGTGAGTACGGACAGACTGTTAAACCGATGAACCAGGATGTTATCAACAAAGTAATTCCGGGTGAGGAAAGAATTACCTGTCGTCCGGCCGACCTTCTTGAGAATGAGATGGATAAGCTGGAAGCAGAAATGAAGGAATGGAAACAGCAGGATGAGGACGTATTGTCCTATGCGCTGTTCCCGCAGGTTGCAACAGATTTCTTCAAGTATCGTCAGGCACAGCAGGAGAAAGTGGATATGACGCAGGCTGATACAAAGAATGCGGCATACCCCGTCTAAATATAGAAACATATTTTGACGGAAACTTTACTCTGTAACATTTCCGGATGCCGGTATGATCCGGTAAAATAGAATAACAGAAGATACAAAAATGTCCCTGTTTTTTGACAGGGGCATTTTTTGTAGAAATTTCACATTTTGATATTGACTAAGGTTACATAATATATTATAATAACGTATGTTATAAAAACTTATTTTACATAGGGTGAGGAAGTGCGGTATGGCAAGAAAGGAAACAATTACAAAAAAAGACATTCTGAATGCTGC
Organism: uncultured Lachnospiraceae bacterium; assembly: GCA_910579735.1. Taxonomy (GTDB): domain Bacteria; phylum Bacillota; class Clostridia; order Lachnospirales; family Lachnospiraceae; genus UBA3282. Next base: position 38,498 of record CAJTUZ010000014.1, on the reverse strand, counting down.
TTTTGAGATGGCAAGTGAAGAAGGCTTCGAACATGTAACGGCGAGAACGCTTGCAGCGAAAGCCGGATGTTCTACACAGCCGATCTTCAGAGTGTACAAAAACATGGAAGCATTGGGGGCGGAATTGTTTGACGAGGTAATAGCATATTTTGAAGCGTATTATGAGAACTTTCCTAAGAAAAGTGATACGCCATTTGCAAATCTCGGACTGACATACATCCGTTTTGCACAGGACAATCCGAAATTATTTCAACTGTTATTCGATTCTGAGAACAGACACGGTAAAAGCTTGTACGATATTTTGAATGGTTCGGGAGGCGCTGTTGTAAAGGAAATAAATAACGCAAGGTTTTTTGGCTGTAAAAATCCAAGCGCTATTTTTATGAAAATGTGGATTTTTATTCATGGAGCGGCCTGCATGTCATTGACAGGGGATTATGATCTGAAGGAAGAGGAAACAATTGCACTGTTAGAAGAGTCCTATCATGCTTTTTTGGCTACATTATGATGAAATGACGGGAAGGACAGGTGCGTTTAATGGAAAACCGCTTTGATATTATTACGAGAATGAATAATCATTACGCCAAAATGAGTAAGAGTCAGAAAGCAATTGCTGCTTTTATCTACGACCATTATGATCAGGCGGTGTTTATGACGGCGGCGAAACTTGGAGACACGGTCGGCGTCAGCGAATCTACGGTAGTTCGTTTTGCATCGTTTGTCGGCTATAACGGCTATCCGGAATTTCAGAAAGACCTGGAAGAATGGGTGCAGAACAAGATCAATTCCGTACAGAAGATCGATGCGAAATACGGAAGAAGCACACAGTCTGAGATCGTAACTTCCGTCTTGAATGCAGATATCGAAAAGATTAATGATACGATAGATAATCTGGACCCGGTTGCGTTTGAGACGGCTGTTAATATTATTTTAGAAGCCAAAAATGTCTATATTATGGGAATCAGAAGCTGTGCGCCTTTGGCCGATTTTTTACATTTTTATCTGAATATGATCCGCGGCAATGTGATGCTGCTGCAAACAACCAGTGTATCGGAGACATTTGAACAAATGATCCGGATCGATGAAAACGACGCGATGATCGGCATCAGTTTCCCGCGGTACTCCATGCGCACATTAAAAGCTATGGAATTTGCAAACGACAGGAATGCCAAGGTGGTCGCGATCACAGATACGGTGCATTCGCCGATGAACCTGTATTCCTCCTGCAATCTTCTGGCCAGAAGCGATATGGTTTCCATCGTGGATTCCCTGGTCGCGCCGCTTAGCCTGATCAATGCGTTGGTAGTGGCCATGTGCTTAAAACGTCCGGAAGAAGTGAAACGAAGCCTGAAAGATCTTGAATATGCATGGAATAATTATCAGGTTTATCTAAACGACGAAATTAATTTTATTGATGAAGAACCGATGTTAAATAATCCTTTACGGAAAGACGAACCATGAGCAGAGTGATTGTTGTCGGCGGCGGCCCCGCCGGAATGATAGCAGCTGTTACTGCAGCACAATGCGGTCATCAGACGCTGCTTTTAGAACAGAATGAAAAATTAGGTAAAAAGCTTTTTATTACGGGAAAAGGCAGATGTAATGTGACAAATGCCTGTGAAATTGACAAGTTGTTTGAAAACACAGTTACTAATGCCAAATTTTTATATAGTGCCTTTTATGATTTTGACAACAGACAGATGATGGAACTGTTAGAAGAGGCGGGGTGTCCGCTTAAAATAGAGAGGGGGGAACGTGTTTTCCCTGTTTCGGACCATTCATCTGACATTATCGCTGCTTTGCAGCGTATATTAAGAAAAAATCAGGTAGAAATATCTTTACGGACGAAAGTGGAAATGCTTTTGACAGAAGAAATACCGCAGGAATCGACAGCGCCTTTCTGCGATCGGGACCTTAAGGGCGGTTCAAAAGACGGTGGAAAACTGGTCGAAAAGCGTGTCAGAGGCGTCCGCCTTGCAGATGGCACGCAGATCTGCGCAGAGGCTGTTATTCTGGCTACGGGGGGTTTGTCATATCCGACAACCGGCTCGACCGGAGATGGCATGCATATGGCAGAAGCGGCAGGGCATATGATCAAAAAATGCCTTCCTGCGCTTGTTCCTTTTGAAACAGCAGAGAGATGGTGTGCCGATTTACAGGGTCTTTCACTAAAAAATGTCCGTTTAACGATGCGGTGCGGCCAAAAAGAGTATTATCAGGGATTTGGCGAGATGCTCTTTACGCATTTTGGCGTGAGCGGACCGCTTATTTTGAGTGCAAGCAGTTTTTATGGGAAATGCCTGGAAAAAGCAGATCAAACGGGTGTTATTTTAGAGCTGGATCTAAAACCGGCCCTGTCTGAAGAACAGCTTGATAAAAGGATCCTGCGGGATTTTGAAGAAAACCGGAACCGGCAGTTCAAGAACGCACTGGGCGGTCTTTTTCCGGTAAAGCTTGTGCCGGTGATGATCCTGCTTTCCGGTATTGCACCTGAAAAGAAGGTACATGAAATCACGAAAGAAGAGCGGAAGAAACTGGTATATCAGATAAAACATCTTTCTTTGCACATAACCGGAACGAGGGGATTTGCCGAAGCGGTCATTACACAGGGAGGTGTTTCTGTTAAAGAAGTCAATCCTTCAACTATGGAGTCAAAAAAGATAAAGGGACTTTATTTTGCAGGAGAACTGTTGGATCTGGATGCTCTGACGGGAGGCTTCAATCTGCAGATTGCATGGTCTACCGGACATTTGGCTGGAAGCAGTATATCCTAACGATAAAAGTATGCTGTTATATGATATAAACAGTAATCTATAAAGAAGGAGAACAGATATGGGTTATAAAATTGCGATTGACGGACCTGCAGGCGCAGGAAAAAGTACGATTGCCAAAAAAGTTGCGGCCGGACTGGGATTTATATATGTAGATACCGGGGCGATGTATCGTGCAATGGCGCTTTTTTTGATAAGAGAAGGAACTGATGCAAAAGATACTGCGGCTGTCAGCAGGAAATGTAAGGAAGCGGATATTACGATCCGCTATGAAAACGGGGAACAGGTCGTTTATTTAAACGGAGAAAACGTAAACGGCATGATCCGTACAGAACAGGTGGGGCAGATGGCCTCTTTGACAAGTCCGAATCCGGATATTCGAAAAAGGCTCGTGGAATTGCAGCAAAAACTTGCGGCAGATGCCGATGTGGTTATGGATGGAAGAGATATCGGAACGTGTGTTCTGCCGGATGCCGAGGTGAAAATTTTTCTGACGGCAAGCAGTAAGGTGCGTGCGGAGCGCAGATATAAGGAACTGACAGCCAAAGGAGAAAAATGTGACATTGATGTCATAGAAAAAGATATCATAGAACGGGATCATCAGGATATGACAAGGGAAATCTCTCCGCTGCAGGCGGCGGAAGACGCGGTATTCGTTGACTCCTCCTATATGACGATTGATGAAGTTGCCGCCGTTATTCTTGATAAAGCGGCAAATGTACAAAATAAATAAGACGGGAGGAGTACGGTAAATATATGGAAGTGATAGTGGCAGAAAATATCGGTTTCTGCTTCGGTGTTAAAAAAGCAATCGATGCCGTATACGAACAGGTACAGACAGGCGGTAATATTTATACGTATGGCGCGATCACCCATAATGAAGAGGTTGTAAAAGATCTGGAAAAAAAGGGTGTTCGTGTGATAGAATCAAGTAAAGAGCTTGCGCAGATCAAGGAAGGAACCGTGATCATCCGGGCACATGGCGTCTCAAAGGACATCTATGAGCAGATCAGGAGCCAGAATCTCAAATGTGTCGATGCGACCTGTCCCTTTGTGAAACGGATACACGATATTGTGGAAAAAGAAAGCGCTACAGGCAGACAGATCATCGTGGTCGGGAATGCAGGGCATCCGGAAGTTGAAGGAACCATGGGGTGGTGCAGGACGCCTGCCATAGTGATAGAATCACTGGAAGAAGCCCGGGAATTCAGCTATCAGGGGGATAAAGAACTCTTTCTGGTGGCCCAGACGACATATAACTACAATAAATTTCAAGATATAGTTGAAATTTTTGAACAAAAAGGTTACAATGTTAGTGTTGTGAATACTATATGTAACGCTACGGAAGTAAGGCAAACCGAAGCCAGAAGCATAGCGGCCAAGGTCGATATGATGATAGTAATAGGTGGTAATCATAGTTCTAATACACGGAAACTATATGAAATCTGTATGCAGGAGTGCGAAAATACGTATTTTATACAGACATTGGATGACTTGCATTTAGAGTTACCTGAATCTGTCCGGCTGGTAGGTATTACAGCAGGGGCCTCTACCCCAAATAATATTATCGAGGAGGTTCAAAATTATGTCAGAATTAACTTTTGAACAAATGTTAGAAGAGTCTTTAAAGACAATACACACAGGAGAGGTTGTTGAAGGTACAGTCATTGATGTAAAGCCTGATGAAATGGTTCTCAACATTGGATATAAATCAGATGGTATCCTTACCAGAAATGAATATACAAATGAACCAAATGTAGATTTAACAACTGTAGCAAAACCCGGCGACACGATGGAAGTCAAGGTTTTGAAAGTAAATGACGGCGAAGGACAAGTTCTTCTTACCTATAAGCGTTTAGCTGCAGACAGAGGTAATAAGAGAATTGAAGAAGCATATAATAATAAAGAAGTCCTGACCGCTAAAGTTACACAGGTTTTGGATGGCGGACTCAGTGTTGTAGTGGAAGAAGTGAAAATCTTTATTCCTGCAAGTCTTGTATCCGACAGTTATGAGAAAGATCTCACCAAATATGCCGGACAGGAGATCCAGTTTGTCATCAGCGAATATAATCCCAAGAGAAGAAGATATATCGGTGACCGCAAACAGCTTCTCGTTGCGGAAAAGGCTGAACTGCAGAAGAAACTCTTTGAAAGTATCAAAGAGGGCGATATGGTAGATGGCGTTGTTAAGAATGTAACGGACTTTGGCGCATTTGTCGATCTGGGCGGCGCAGACGGTCTGCTTCATATTTCCGAGATGTCATGGGGCAGAGTGGAGAACCCGAAGAAAGTATTCAAAGTGGGTGATAAACTGAAAGTGCTGATCAAGGAAATCTCCGGAACCAAGATTGCGCTCAGTTTAAAATTTGACGATGCCAATCCATGGAAAGATGCGGCTGAAAAATATGCTGTCGGTACGGAAGTAACCGGTAAAGTTGCACGGATGACAGATTTTGGTGCATTTATTGAATTGGAATCCGGCATTGATGCACTGCTTCACGTATCTCAGATATCCAAGGAGCATATTGATAAGCCTTCCGATGTTTTAAAGACCGGAGAGGAAGTGACGGCTAAAGTAGTTGACTTTAATGAGGCGGATAAGAAGATCAGCTTAAGCATCAAGGCTATGCTGGCGCCGGAACCGAAAGAGAGTACGGAGGATGATGATGCAGATGTTGTATCTGTTGATATTGAATCCGTTATTGCGAGCGAAAGCGAAGAGGCATAATGCAATTATCATAAAACCATATAAAATATGTGTGATAATGTAAGAAGGATGAAAGCTATAACCAGAAAATAAATGAAGGTGAGAGACGCTATGGCATATGATTATGAGTATTTCAAAAAGGCGGTTTTTGATTTAACTAAAATTGATTTGAATGCTTATAAAGAGAAGCAGATGAAGCGGCGTATTGATACTCTGATTGCCAAAAATAAGATTGTCGGTTATGACAATTATATTGCGGCGCTCAAGGGGAACAACAGATTATTTGAAGAATTCGTCAATTACCTGACCATCAATGTTTCCGAATTTTACCGTAATCCGGAACAGTGGCAGATCATGGATAAGGAGATTATCCCTGAATTGATCAAGAAATATGGTAAGAATTTGAAAATATGGAGCGCTGCCTGCTCTACAGGAGATGAACCCTATTCTCTTGTTATGGCGTTTTCAAGACATCTGCCTTTAAATCAGATCAAAATTTTTGCGACCGATTTGGATAAGCAGGTCATTGCCAAAGCAAAAACGGGCCTGTATGTTGAAAAGAGCATAGCGAGTGTACCGGATGATTTTAAGAGAAAGTATTTTACGAAGGTGGGACCTTCTTATCAGATTTCTGACGAAATAAAGTCCAGAGTGGAATTTAAGGAGCACAATCTGCTGAAGGATACTTATCCGACGGATTGCCATCTGATCGTCTGCCGTAACGTATTGATCTATTTTACGGAAGAAGCCAAAGAAGAAGTATTCCGTAAATTTTACGGCAGCTTAAAACCCGGCGCGTTTCTCTTTATCGGAAGCACGGAACAGATCATCAACCATAAGGAGATCGGTTTCGGCAGAAGAAATTCCTTCTTTTATGAAAAACCGTAATATGAAAAAAGTATAATGAACCAACATAAAAAAGAAAGACATTTTGCGAAGTGTCTTTCTTTTTTGATAGCAAAATTGGCAGTAATGGAAACGAAGATTAAATGCCGGACATTTTATTCAGCAGATAGCTTGCATATACAGAAAAGAGCGCTCTGTCCTTTTTGCGTTCATCCGTCAGTTCAAAGAATAGTTCTCCGCTCTTATAATCCCGTTTAAAGAACGGTTCCACCTGAATATCCCACTGCGGCAGATAGGAAGAAAACTTGCGGGTATAGCATGTCGCGGCCGTGGCCTGGGTACGGTGTTCTTTGTCAACATAAGAAGCTACCGATTTGTGCATTGCCGTATCTTCCGTTGGCAGATAATAGTAATCTTTATAATTTGAATAAAAATATTTCATTTCCTCGTCATAGATCGGCACTTTTAGGATACCTGTTTTGTCTTCGCCGCTGAAAAGACAGCCGATTGCCGTAACGGAAAGCGGCCGCGGCAGTGCACAGGGCAGTTCCAGTGTCATCTGCAGTATATGACGGTCGATCCCATCGCTGTCCTGATAGGAATGGGCCTGTACTTTTTTGGCCCGAAGCTTGCCGTTAAATAAGTCATAATAGGAAAGCAGAGAAGTAAGTTTCAGCATCCCTTTCATATCGTCGCTGTTATGAAGCGCAAGCAGCTGATAATGAAATTCCGTAGGACGTTTCACGTATGTATGATAAATATTGATCAGCTGGCCGCCGTTATACATATCCCTGCGTTTGACGCCTAAAAATTTTTCCAGTGTTTTCTGCTTACAATTGGGTGTGTTTAAGAAAAATTTGTAAGGAGAAATCCGCTTGTATAAATCGATCCCTTCGAACTGATCAAAGCTGTAAGGCAGGCTGTGTTGTTCGCACTTTTGCAGCATGTAGGGCAGATCGAAATTGTTGCCGTTAAAGTGGATCAGATGCGTATAAGAGGATGCAAAATGAAAAAATGCATCCAAAACGTCCGCTTCCTCGTCATAATTTTCCGCAAACCATTGTTTGATATGCCAGCGCTCGTCGTGGTAGAAGGCGGCGCCAATCAGATACAAAGAAGAGTTTTTCGCTGTAAAACCGGTTGTCTCTATGTCTACGAAGAGAATTTTTTCAAGCGGAGCGATCCTTGCGAGCGGATATTCCATTATATAGTTTTCCAGTTTGAGATTTTCAATACGCATGGGTATCATCCTTTCATTGATCCTTGAATTAATTTCGATACGAGCTCGTCCCCGTTTATCTGTCCGTTTTCCTCTGTGATATTCCATAATTGTACATGCAGGAGAATGATCACTGTTTCTGCTGTATGACATTTTCGGAATGCCTGCCAGTATGTATATCCGTTATTGTTATTATAGCACAACAATGTCCTGCGTGTCGAAAAAACTTGCATTAATTTTAAGATATAGTAAAATGTTATATGTGAAATATGGAAATGGCCTTTATACGGTACTACGACCGGAAAGGGAATTTCATGAGTTGTTTAAATGTGAGAGAAAGGCATGGTTATTTTATGGCTGACTTTAGCGTTGCAGGCAGGCAGTTCAGGACACAGGCAGATTATAAAGCGGCACTGCGGGATCAGACACAGATAGACACGATCAAGACAAAGGTAAATATGGATCAGCCGGGAGAGGTCATTACGCTTTGTGCGGATCTGAAAGCCGGAAAATATAAGTTTACAACACTGGTTGGCAGTGATTTTAAAGAAGAAATACAGGAACTGGCGGAAAAATACAGCAAACAGGGTTATACGAAAGACAGTAAGATCAAAAATGCAAAGCAGAAAAAAAATGCTGCAAAGAAAAACGGTAAAAACGATGGAAAAAATAGAAAGGGCAGTAAGCAGAATGCCAAGTCGTTAAATGATTACGATGAAAAGATGCAAAAGGAGATCAAGGCCGTCCTGAGACAGCAGGAGAAAAGAAGAAGACTGATCGTCATACTCTGCAGTGTCGTTGCCCTGGCCTGCTTTGGCTACTATGGTATATATTATTATTCGGCTGACAGAACACAGTCGAATTATGATGAACTGGCCGATCTGAAAGGCAGTGATACGCTGGCGTCCGGACCGAGAAGCGTTACGATTCACTATACCGATGAAGAAGAAATCGAATTGACTGTTCTGGAAGAATATGAAACGCTGTATAATAAAAATAAAAGACTGATCGGATGGCTTCGGATCGAAGGTACCAATATTGACTATCCTGTCATGCAGACGACAGACAATGAGTATTACCTGGATCATAATTATGATCAGGAATATGATAAAAACGGCAGCCTCTTTATGGACGCAGCCTGTGATGTCGTGCACAGAAACACGAACCTTATCATATACGGACACCATATGAAATCCGGAAAAATGTTCGGTAATCTCAACAAGTACAGCAGTGAAAGCTACGGGAAAGAGCATTCGATCATACAGTTTGATACGATTTATGAGAAAGGGACTTATCAGGTTATGTATGTTTTTCGTTCCCGCATCTATAATGAAGACGAGATCGTATTCAAATATTATCAGTTCTTTGATGCGCTTTCCGAGAAAGAGTTTGATTCCAATATGAAGGAGATGGCCGCCATTTCCCTGTATGATACCGGTGTGACGGCAAGTTTCGGGGATGAACTGCTTACGTTGTCTACCTGTGACAGTTCTGAGACAGATGGAAGATTTGTCGTTGTGGCCAAACGGATTTCATAGGAAAGTACAGGCGTATTTACAAAAAAAACTTGCATAAATTTTCAGATATAGTAAAATAAAAGTATGTGTTAATCGCTTATATTGGGTTTTGACATAGGATGGCGGTCTATACATGGTAGTTTTTATAAAAAACCCTAATTATACGGGGCATAATTGACGATATATATTATATTAAGGGTCATATTATGTCTTTTTACCTTGTGAAAAAGGTTCGCCGCAGGATAGATGTGGAATTCGAAGGCACCGAAGAATCTTTTTTCGTGCGAAACAGAAAGACAGGAATAAAATAATAAAGACAAGGCTTATTCGCAGCAATCAGATAAATATGTATTACTGACAGAAGGAGAGAGTGATATGTCTAAGAATGCATTGGTTAAAAAACCAAAACGGAGATTAAAAAGAAGCGTAAGGCGCAGTCTTGCGGCTGTTTTAATGATAACGGCAATCGGCGTGGCGGCGGTTCCGGTACCGGAAAACTATGCAGAAAATGGAGCGGCTCCCATAGACGATCCCGTGACCGTGGCAAGAGAATACTCTTATCCTATGGAAGAAATGGATAGGGTTGACAAGGATGGGAATATCATTAAGGATCCGGATGGTAATCCGGTAAAATACTACCAGATTAACAGTGCATATGAAAAGTATTTTGACAGTGCGCAGTATACGACGCCGAAGAAAAATGAGACGAAATATAAAACCCACTATATATTCAGTACGAATCCCAATTCTGATAATGGAGGAACTTCCTACAGATTAGAGTGGCAGTATGAGTATTATATTCGAAATGTAAATAAAGAGGCTAAAGGAATCATATGCGGATATAATGATACGTATCCTACGGAAAAGCTGATCGTTTCTACGGAACCGATCCATGATTATGTTGTTGTTTTGGAAGCGGCATATCAGAAATTTAAAAACGATCATGCTAACGACAGTTTTCATCTGAATAAGGAGCCGAGTGAAAACGATGAGATCGATCAGGAATTCAGAACGTATTTCCCGCAGTTGTACGATCAGCAGGTGGCGGCTTATGCCAAATACAAAACAGATTTAGAGGCATATCAGACTGCTTATAATAAATTGATCGATAGTCTTCCTCCGGGAACTACTTTGACAGATCAGGAAATAGAAGATCGCATCGGTAAAAAACCTGAAGAACCTAATCCAAAGGGTATAGATAAACTGGCGTCGGACTTTAGCGCCGAAAACGACGAAGAATCCTGGAGACTGTATTATTGTAACAAAACTCCTACGTTACAGGGATACATATTAGAGAAAGTTGCAGATTCGGAGGCAACCACAAATGCAGGTACGGGAATCACTGTTTTTTCTTATGTGCCGCGCAGAATTGATCTGTCAACCAAAGATTCTCATGATGACGAACTTGGATTTAAAATACTGGACTGGACCAGTTTCCTTGGTATTTCCGACAGAGCGTTTGAAGGAGTTCAGAATGTCAGCAATATTGAGCTGCCGGATGCATTGAAATATATTGGAGATCATGCGTTTGAAGATTCTTTTATTGTTTCCATTACCATGCAGAATCTGACGAATATCGGAAACTATGCATTTAAGAACTGTCCGAGACTTGCCGAAGTAAATCTGGTAATGGGCGTTCAGAATATCGGAACAGAGGCATTTTATGGCGTGTCCAATCTGCGAGAGATCATTTTCCCGAGGGAACTGCAGTATGTCGGACCGGGAGCCTTTGCAAATTGTACATTGTTAAGTACGGTAGATTTCTCCCGTGCCGCACTTGAGGTGGCCATTGATGATTATGCTTTTTACAATGATGGAGCTCTGAGTAAAGTTGACTTTAAAATGACGGGTACCGATGGTACGGATGTCAGAATTCATACAATAGGTAAGGCGGCATTTGCCGTATGGAATAATGTGTCAGGAAACCTGACGGATTTTGCATTTCCTTCCTGGATTTCGGGCAACCGGAAGACCAAGGCCAATGGGGTGGGAGAAGGACAGGGAATCGGCGATTATGTACTGGCAGGAAGAACGAATCTGCTGCATGTAACGATGCCTTCTGCATACGGTATGGCAGAGGAGACTGTTATTCCAAACCACCTTTTCCAGGATTGTATCGGACTGGAGTGGGTAAACTTCCCGGATACCGGAAGTTCCTGCGGTTTTGCAAAATATTCGGAAGACTTGTTTGCTTCGGTAGCAAATCCGGAATTCTATGTTCAGGGACCGCCTTTTACACAGCCATCCAACAGAACGCCGGCTTATCCCCGTACTTCCACATGGGATGCCTATACGGCAATGGCGTCTATTAAGAATTTGAAGCGGGTTCCGAATGTACCGTATGTATACTATATGAACGGTAAGCGATATACCGAAGTCAGTGATGGGGACTATCTGGAATGTATTGACGAAAACGGCGTACTGATTTCGTGCAGCTTAAAGCCAGGTATTACGAAAACGCCGGGTTCTGTGGATCTCGTTATTCCTGCGGAAGTAGCAGGAACAACAGTAACGGGAATTGCATCGGATTGTTTTGCAAACGATGAAAATGAAACGGATAACCGTAAAATGAGCGTAGTTGTCCGTACACTGACTCTGCAGGATGATTCCAAGATCGCAACGATCAATGACGCTGTTTTTGCAGGCTGGTGTAATCTTGAACGGGTTTATGTTGGAAATTCCGTTAGAAATATTGGCAATAACGCGTTCCAGAATTGTATTTCTTTAATAGATGTTTACTTTAACACGCCGGAAAATGCCGCAGCGGATTTCAAAGTCGGTACGAATGCATTCCAGACAAACAGTTCGGAACTGACTTTCCACGGTCCGATCAATACGTCATATCAGCCGTTTACGTGGTCAATGGATGCGAATAACACGATCGATGATACGGGAAGAGGTATCAGAGTATGTTATAAGAGTCTTGCACCTACCAGCCTGACGGTTATGCGTGATAACGGAACACAGCAGGTTACTTTGCTGGATTATCCCAAGTATGATCAGATTGCGGATATTTTAGGAGAATCCTATGCAGTAAAGAACGGTGTATATATGGCGGCAGGATTTGATAAAGCAGAGTATTATAAGAGCTATATGGAATCACTGTATGAGGGACTGTATGCCAGCACACAGTATGACGGTAAGAGAGAGCAGTTTAAACAGGCCTGGAATGCTGCTTCGGGCAGTGCGGATATTGAAGCGTTGTATCAAAACTTTGATATATATGGTCCATGGATCTCAAGAGCTTACTGCAACAGCCTGACAACGGGCAAAACGACTGCAGATGCAGGAAGTGCTGTTGACTGGTTGTTTGAGCCGATAACGGCATATGCGGCATCGGGAAGACCGGCGGCATATTTTGAGAAGTATCCTTATGACGTTTATGCGAATTATACTAATACCGAAGAAATATTCGGACCTTATCAGACTTATACGGAAGAAGAGTGGGCACTGCTCAACGCGACGAAGAATATTGTAGTGCCGGATGGCGTAACATCGATTGACGTCAACGGTTTTATGAGAAGCGGCGCCAATAACGGTAATGTTGCCAATTATCTAAGCCGTGATAAGCTTGGTAAAGATACTTACGGTATGTATTATAATACAGATTATAATACCATTGAGATAGACCGTATTAATGATGTATACGGCGGCTTATTCAGCGGCATATATGATGACAAACTGAATGATGAGGGCGATTTTACACCTGATCCTGATACAGGTGAAGTGACAGCGAAGATATTGATCAAAGGAAATGACAGATTGGAATCTGTCGATCTGAATCAGGTTACGTATCTGCCCGATTATGCATTCGACAGTTGTGAGAATCTGCGCACCGTTACAATCGGTTCGGCCTGTACGGATATTAAGAGACTTCCGTTTAGAGGCTGTACTGCATTGACAACGCTGAATATCGCAGAAGGCAATCCGAAATATCTGGCGGAGAACAGGATACTGTATTCCAAAAACGACAGCAGTTCTTTGAAGATTGAGGAGTGTCTGGAAACAAGAGGTAAAAATAACGATAACTCGCTTGTATCTTCGGCATCGGATTCATTGATCCCGCAGGTAACCGAGATTGCATCGGAAGCATTTGAGGCATGTAACTTCGTTTCAACCATAAATTTGACAGATGCTACGGGACTGCGCGTGATTCCGGAGAATTGTTTCAGGGATTGCGAGAGCCTGATCGAAGTAGATCTGCCGATCGCTGTTAATAAGGTTGATAAAGGGGCATTTGTCGGAGATAATCTGACAAGACTGCGGATCCCAGGCAGGGAAGTATTTATGTCAACACAGGCATTTGCACATGACGATGCAAAACAGCAGCCGACTTACGTCATTACTTATGAAGATTCTTCTGTAAGGCGTTATGTAGAGACTTACGGTGATAAGTCGCAGTATTATCTCGTATGGGAAGATATCGGAGAACTTTGGGATGTGAAGTTCTATGATATGGATGGAACGCTGATCAGTGAAACGCAGGTAGGTGATGGAGAATACCTGAAAAAGGCACAGATACCGGAGCCGCCGGAACACGAGGGTTATCGCTTCGATTCCTGGATAGGCACGAACGGCGTCGATATTTATAATGATGAAATAACACAGAATACGGATGTGATCGCCAAATATATCTCCAATAACGGAACGGTAGACGGGAACTATGTCGTTACCTTCATCGATGGCGTCGACGGAGAGCAGCTTGGTCCTACACAGTATGTTGCAGAAGGAGAAGCGGCGGTAGAACCTGCTTACAAGTATCATGAGGGTTACACATTCCTGAGATTCAGTGAAGATAGTTCGAATGTTACCAAGAACATGTCAATCGTCGCACTTTACAGTGTAAACAGCGGCGGTGGCGGCAGCGGTACGACAAGCGGCGGAACGACAAATACGAGCGGTGGCGGCACGAATACCAATACGAGCAATAAGAGTTCCAATACAACGACGACTTCTAATGGTTCGACATCTTCAACCAGTTCGTCCGGCGCAGCGGCAAGGCATACGGTTACGGTTGTTAACGGTTACGGAAGCGGCAGTTATGCGGTAGGCGAGACAGTCGTTATTGTAGCGGATATACCGGACGGACAGAAGTTCAAACAATGGAGAACCGAGTCAAACGGCGTTAATCTTGTCATGGTGCTCGCATCTGCGACAACCTTTACAATGCCTGACAATAACGTTCTTGTAACAGCAGAATTTGAAGGAGGCACAACACCGCCGGCTTCGACGATAACACCGGTCGGAACGGGAACCGTTTCCACGAATCCCGGTACGCCGACAACCACGACGCCGACCAATAATAACGGCGGTACCAGAGTGGATATTACCAAGCCGGGTATCAGTAATAAAGATCTGGCAACGGCTAACGTAAACGGTTCTACGGATAACTTTATTGTTAAGATTTCCGAGACACCCGAAGCTACGCAGGCAGTTGTAAACGCTTTGACAAATAAATACGGCAATCTGGACAGCATATTGTATTATGCAATGGATATCAGCCTGTATGATTCAACAGGAACGACGAAGATTACGGATACGACAGGACTTTCGGTCGATATCACGATTCCGGTTCCGGATGCACTGCTTACTTATGGCGGTAACAATATGATGGGAGCTGTCGTATCGGATCAGATAGAAGATCTGTCGGAAAGATTTACGACGATCAGCGGTATTCCATGTGTCAGCTTTACGGCAACGCATTTTTCACCGTATACGATATATGTAAATACACAGAATCTGTCAGAAGGTCTGTTGGATGTAACGCCAAAGACCGGCGATCCGATCCATCCAAAGTGGTTTTTATCACTTGGCCTTGCGTGCCTGTCTGTTATTCTCTTTATGAAAAGAGACAGAAAGACGAAAGTCAAAACAGCATAAGATTCCTGGGAGATTCCTATGGGGAAAAAAATTAGAAGATGTATAGGTGCTCTGTTGATGGCGGTTGCGATCGCCATCACACAGATCCCTGTGTCGGATGTTGAAGCGGTAGATACCGCTTCTTCACCTGACTTCCAGATGAATGGAACTACATTAGTAAAGTATACCGGCACGGCAGAGAACGTGTCTATTTCTAATTATGTGGAAAAAATAGAAGCGGGCGCTTTTGCAGGAAATGATTCTATCAAAAGCATCACGATCGGCAGTAATGTCAAAAGTATCGGTTCCGGGGCCTTTCAGGGGTGCGGCAGCTTACAGTCCGTAACGATACCCGATTCCGTACAGACGATTGAACAGGCGGCCTTTGCGGATTGCCTGTCGCTTAGTAATGTCAAGATCGGTTCCGGATTGGTGACATTGGGTAACGCTGTATTTGCGGGAGATGTTTCTCTTTCGAATGTCGATTTTAGCAGCAGCAATCCGAATTTCACCTGTGATGGCGGCGCAATTTACAATAAAGACGGATGGGATACGCTCTATGCGGTACTTTCCGGCAGAACAGATGCAGGCTATATGATGCCCGCGACGGTGAAGACCATATTGCCCTATGCTTTCTGGGGTAATAAGAATCTGCATAATGTTTCAATCAGCGGCAGTGTCGGAGAGATTTCTGCATATGCCTTTTCCAATTGCTGCAGTCTGACGGATGTTAATATCCCGTATTCCGTTAATAAGATCAGCCTGAAGGCATTTGAGGACTGTATACGTCTGCGTAATATTTCGATTCCGATATCCGTAAATTCTATACACGATACGGCGTTCGATGGCTGTACGAAATTAACGATCGACGCACAGGAAGGCAGTGTTGCCAAAGCTTTTGCTGATTCACTTGTCCTGGAAGACATTGAAATTACGGAATATGAAGACACAACGCTTGATACGATAAGCGATATGCTTTCCGAGGCGGAAGATGAGCAGGTATCTGTAGAAGTAGACTATTATCATGAAGTAACGCATATTAATCCGTTAGAAGCAGATGAAGATGAATCTGTGAAAGGCAAATCCAGAATTGTCGGCAATCAGGCATTTGTTTTCGTGGACAATGCTTCGGCGACCGTCAATGCAGGGGAAGTGGATCTGACACAGATAGAAGGAGTTGCTTCCGGTGAAACCGGGGAGACGATTGCAAGTATTTCCGGTAACGGCGAAAAAGGTTCTTCTTTCCCCAAATATACGATCATCAACGATTCCGTGATTGCTGATCAGGCTTATTACGGCGATACCAGGACAGCGATAGAAATACCGGATACGATTACCGAGATCGGGGATTTTGCTTTTGCGAGGTCTGCACTGACGGAAGCGGTTATACCGGAAGGCGTCGAAAAGATCGGATATGCGGCTTTTTATCACTGCAACGGATTGACTAATGTGGTCATACCCGGAACGGTAACGGAGATCGAACCCTCCGCATTTGATAATACACCGTGGCTTCAAAACTGGCAGCAAAGTGGTTCCGGTGACTTTTTGATCGTCGGCGACGGTATTTTACTGGCTTATCGGGGCAGTAACGGTATCGTAACGATACCGGACGGTGTGAAAACGATAGGTCCCGGTGCAATGGCGGAGCATATAGGAATTACGAAAGTTATTTTACCGGACAGCGTGGAAATAATAGGGGAAGCAGCCTTTGCCGGATGTTCGAACCTTGCGGAACTGGAAGGCGGACAGGGGGTACGCAGCATCAAAGACAGAGCTTTTCAGGGATGTCCGCTGCAAGCGGTCAGAATTCCGGCTTCCGTGGAAACAATTGGACTTCGTGCATTTGATGTTGCCGATTCCGTAAAGAGTGCCGGAAATGGTGTTGTTATTTTTGAAAGCGCTTCTTTACCGACGCTCTCTTATGAAACGTCCTCTGGCAAACTCTACAATGATGATTACAGGGATCTGGCGTTCAATGGCATTAAGGTAGCGGTTGTGCCGGAAAACACGGAATCATTTGCAGGAACGGTCTTAGATGCGAAACTTTCCGGTTTCAGAGGAATTATATGTAAGGAAGCGACGCAGGATGGCGCTAAGGTACTGCATATCAGCAAAATGCCGGCAGACGGAGAATCGCTTGTATTTTATCCTGATGCGGTAACTGTCGGCGGAAGAAGCTATGAGATCGATAAAGTCCGGATTCAGGACGCCGAATCTTTTGACGGGGCAGGAAATGCTGATGAGGCACAGGAAGATGTGTCAGATGCGGCATTTGCAGCGCCGCAGACAGGCGTTGTCGTTCGTATCAGCAGTAATACGATAGAAAACGATGGCCTTGCAGGCGCGGTTCTTGATGGTGCAGAGAAAGGATATATTCTGAAGATCGTGGACAGTGCCGGTGCAAAGAGTGCTATTACTGATGCATACCGCTCATTTTATGGAAACAGATCGCCTTCTAATCTGCAGGCTTATGAAATGACTTTGTATGAAGCGGATACGGCGATTCCGATCACCGGACTCGGCAGACTTTCCATGGAGATTACGATTCCTTTCCCGAACGGAGTCAGCGCAGAAAATCTGCATGTCGTATGTCTGGATGCCAACGGGCAGTTAGAAGAGGTACCAAGCCGCATCACATCCGTAGATGGAATGGATTGTATCACTTTTACGACGAATCATTTTTCACCTTATGGCATATATAATTATATTTCAGGCAATACGGCGCCGGTCAATAACGGGCAGGCAGTATTTACGAGTCTTTCGGGAAACAAAGATGCGTCTCCCGATACCGGAGATTACAGCATTCATCCTAAATGGTTTTTAGGAACGGGACTGCTTTTTACCGGATTGGCATTGTTTTTCTTTAACGGAAAACGCAGGCGGATATAAATGGAACAGAATGAAACTCCTGGCATAAGATAAGGAAAAAGCCAGGAGTTTTTTATGTATCGCGTGAAAAATCAGCTCGGCTGCAGCGACCGGCTCCAGAGATCCTGCCTGGGAGAACCGGTCACCGTTGCAGTGCTGGATACAGGTATTTCCATGCATCCGGACTTATCGGGCCGGATATTGGCTTTTCAGGATTTTGTCAATCACAGGAGCCGGATATACGACGACAGCGGACACGGCACGCATGTAGCCGGATGTATTGGCGGAAGCGGTCTTATGTCGAACGGAAAATACAAAGGAATTGCGCCTCAGTGCCTCTTCTGCATCGGTAAAGTATTGGATCAAAGAGGCGAAGGTTCTATTGACAGTATGTATCACGGTCTATTGTGGGTTATGCAGAATCGTCTGCATCATCATATCCGCATCTTAAATATATCGGTCGGTATAGGAGATCCCGATGAACAAAATAAAATAGAAGAAGTCGTAGGACTGTTGGAGGCTGTCTGGAAAGCAGGGATTGTCGTTATTTGCGCTGCCGGAAATGCAGGCCCGGGGGACGGAACGATCTCACCGCTTGGAAACAGTCGAAAAGTCATTACGGTAGGCTGTCATGAAGGCGGCTATTTCGGCAACCGCAGTAATTTGTGTGAAAATTATTCCGGCAGGGGAGATGTCTCTTTATTATATCGGAAACCGGATATCGTAGCACCCGGCACGGATATTATTTCCTGCAGCAACAGAGGACACGGTTATGTCAAAAAAAGCGGCACTTCCATGGCAACGCCGATCGTATCCGGTGCGGCGGCGCTTCTTTTGCAGAAATGTCCGTATATGAACAATGATCAGGTTAAAAGAAAGATCGTCTATAGTGCCAGAGATTTGGGTGATTCCTGGAATAAACAGGGCTGGGGAATGATAGACATAGAAAGTCTGCTGTCACAATAATACCGGATTTTAGGAAAAATTTCCGTTTATCTTGACATGATCCGCTGAATTGTATACAATTATACAAGAAAAAGAAAGACAGGCAGATGAGATGAGCAGTTATGATATCAAACAGACAGTTAATGATAAATATTCTCTGCATGGCAGAGTATTTCAGAAGATCCGGGAAGATATTTTAAGCGGCAAATATAAAGAACATGAAGAGTTGAAAGAAGTCGCTATCGGGGAAGAACTCGGCGTCAGCCGTACTCCTGTCAGAGAAGCTTTCCGGCAGTTGGAGTTAGAAGGACTGATACAGATGATTCCGAATAAGGGAGCATATGTGACCGGCATTACGGCAAAGGATGTAGAAGATATCTATATGATCCGCTCCCTTCTCGAAGGACTTTGTGCAAGAATGGCTACAGACAAGATTTCGAAAGCGCAGTTGGAAGAAATGGAAGAGAACGTTTATCTGGCTGAATTCCATGCCGATAAGGGGCATATGGATCAAATGGCCGAATTGGACAACCGCTTTCATGACATTTTGTACGAAGCGTGTGACTCTAAAATGTTAGAGCATCTTTTAAAAGACTTTCATGGCTATGTGCTTCGTGTCAGACGTAAGACGCTTTCCAAAAACACCCGCGGCAGGGCGTCTAACGATGAACACAGACAGATTATGGAAGCCATAAAGGCAAAAGACGCCGAAAAAGCCGAAGAACTTGCCAACCGTCATATTATCAATGCATTTGATAATATGGTAAAGAACGGATTTTATGAAATATATGATAAAAAATAAGAAGGAGAATAGGGAATGGAAAAAATTAAAATGACTACTCCGTTAGTAGAAATGGACGGAGACGAAATGACAAGAATACTCTGGAAGATGATCAAGGACGAATTGCTTCTTCCTTACATTGACTTAAAAACCGAATATTATGATCTGGGACTGGAACATAGAAACGAGACAGACGATCAGGTAACGATCGATTCGGCCGAAGCAACTAAGAAATACGGTGTTGCAGTAAAATGCGCAACGATCACGCCGAATGCGGCCAGAATGACAGAATACAACCTCAAAGAAATGTGGAAGAGTCCGAACGGAACGATCCGTGCAGCGCTTGATGGAACCGTGTTCCGTGCGCCGATTGTCGTAAAGGGAATTGAGCCGTGTGTCAGAAATTGGGAAAAACCCATTACACTTGCAAGACATGCTTACGGTGATGTCTACAAAAACACGGAGATCAAAGTGCCCGGAGCCGGCCGGGCCGAACTTGTTTTTACAGCGGAAGATGGAAGCGAGATCCGTGAAACGATACATAATTTTGCCGGTTCCGGCATTCTTCAGGGAATCCATAATACGGATGAATCGATTTCCAGTTTTGCAAAAGCATGTTTTAATTATGCGTTAGATACGAAGCAGGATCTGTGGTTTGCAACCAAAGATACGATTTCCAAGAAATATGACCACAATTTTAAAGATATTTTTCAGGATATCTATGAAAAAGAATATGCCGGAAAATTTGAAAAAGCCGGAATCGAATATTTCTACACATTGATCGATGATGCGGTCGCACGTGTTATGAAGGCCAAAGGCGGATTTATCTGGGCCTGCAAAAATTACGATGGTGATGTTATGAGCGACATGGTTTCTTCCGCATTCGGTTCCCTTGCCATGATGACTTCCGTACTGGTATCTCCTTCAGGTGTGTATGAATATGAGGCGGCACATGGAACGGTACAGAGACATTACTACAAACATTTAAAAGGCGAAGAGACGTCTACAAACTCTGTAGCCACGATTTTCGCATGGACAGGCGCACTCAGAAAGAGGGGAGAACTTGACAGCATTCCCGAACTGGTTACCTTTGCGGATAAACTGGAACAGGCGACGTTACAGACGATCGAGAACGGAAAAATGACAAAAGACTTGGCCCTTATCACATCACTGACCGATGTTACCGTATTAAACAGCGGGAATTTCATCAAGGCGGTACGGGATACTTATGAAGAACTGTAGAACAGGCTGAGAATGGAAAACGGTATCAACAAAACGGGACTCCGAATGCAGTGGCAAATCGATTCTTATTGTTGATACCGTTTTCACGGCATTTGCGTGTGTTTTATATATCTGCAGATATATGTCACGACTCCGACAGTTCTTCCCACTTTTCATAGAGAGATTCTAACTGTTCCATATTTTCGGTCTGTTCTTTGGATAATTCCTGCAGCCTGGCAACGTCGGTACAGATGTCCGGAGATGCCATCAGCTGTTCGATTTCCGTATTCCGGCCCTCCAAACGCTCGATTGCCTCTTCGCATTTTTTCAGGTCGTTTTCTTTTTTCCGCTTTGCGGCCTGCTGTTCTTTTTGGGCCTTCCAATCCTGTTTGTTCTCCGATGCGGTTCCCAAAGAGTCGGCAGTTGTTTTGGCGGAGGCGCTGTCTGCTGCCTGTTCTGCCATGCGGGCAAGCTGTTCTTCTTTTTTTTCAAGATAATATTCGTAATCGCCCAGATATTCCGTTAAAGTCTGATGGTCAAGGCATAAAATACGGGAAGCGGTCCTGTTGATAAAATATCTGTCATGGGAGACATATAATACCGTGCCGGTATAGGCATTTATAGCATCTTCCAGGATTTCCTTGGACATAATATCCAGATGGTTTGTCGGCTCGTCTAAGATCAGGAAATTGGACTCAGAGAGCATCAACTTGGCCAAGGAGAGGCGGCCGCGTTCCCCGCCGCTTAAGGAGTCTATTTTTTTGAATACGTCGTCTCCGGTAAACAGAAAGGCGGCAAGCGTATTACGTATCTGCGTATTGTTCAATATCGGATACGCATCCGATATTTCTTCAAATAAAGTTTTTTCCGGATGCAGGACGTGGTGTTCCTGATCGTAATAGCCGATCTCTACGTTTGTACCGGGACGGATCTCACCGGTATCGGGAGTAAGCAGTCCGTTGATGATCTTTAAGATCGTTGTCTTTCCGGTTCCGTTGTCGCCGATAATAGCAATATGTTCCCCGCGTTTTACGGCAAAGGATAACTGTTCAAACAAAGTCAGATGATCAAACGATTTGGAGATATTTTTAACCTGCAGTACGTCGCTGCCGCTAAGGATCCTTGGTTCGAGGCGAAGATGCATATCGGAGCGCACCTGCGTCGGTTTTTCCAGGACTTCGATTTTGTTTAACATCTTTTCACGGCTTTCCGCCCGTTTTATCGATTTCTCACGATTGAATGATTTCAGCTTTTCAATCACCTCTTCCTGGTGTCTGATTTCGCGCTGCTGATTCATATAGGCATTATATGCGGCGATGCGCAGCTGCTCTTTTTTGACCGCATAAGCGGAATAATTGCCTGTAAAAACGGTGGATCTGGTATTGTCGAGTTCTATGATCTTACCGGCTATACGATCCAGAAAATAGCGGTCATGAGAGACGATGATGACTGCGCCCTTATAGTTAAGAAGGTATGTTTCCAGCCATGTGATAGAGGACATATCCAGGTGGTTTGTCGGCTCGTCCAAAATGATCAGATCGGGTCTTTGCAATAACAGCCTGCCTAAGGCGACACGCGTTTTTTGACCGCCGGAGAGCGTACTTACCTGTTTGGAAAAATCTTCTTCCTCAAAACCAAGTCCTTTCAGGACGCCGGTTACTTCACTTTTATAGGCGTAACCGTTAGCGTTTTCAAAGGCATGCGTCAGTTTGGAGTAGCTGTCCATGAGTTCGCCAAGGCGCTCGCCCGAGGCTGTTTTCATCTGTAATTCCGTAGAACGGATGCGTTGTTCCAAATCGATAACATCCTGTTTGGCCGATAACAGTTCGTCATATATGGTATTATCACCGCTTACCGTCTGGTGCTGTGAGAGATAGCCGACGCTTTTGTCCTTAGAAAGTGTTACAACCCCTTCATCGGCCGAAAGCTCTCCCATGATGATACGAAGGAGCGTCGTCTTACCGGCGCCGTTTATTCCCACGATGGCAGCCTTCTCGTAATCTTCGATGTGAAAAGAGACGTTTTGTAAAACCGGTACTTCTTCAAATGACTTATGTATATTACTAACGGAAAGTATCATAAAAGCGCTCCTTATCCTATGGTCCGGAATAACGGCGGACCCCGAAATCTCACTAGATTTTGAAAATTGACAGTATCAGATTCCAGTTTACAGGGGAGAACATAAGCTGTCAATTCATTGACACAAAAAATTTATTCTTTTATACTGAAAAAAAGTCTGTATGACTCCGGGAAAGGGAGCGCAGATATAAAAGAAGGGAGAAAGAAAATGGTTACTGTATTATTAAGCTGGCTGTATATTGCGTTTCTGTGTACGCTGATCGGGATCGGTGTACTGGGAGTCTTTAAAAATATACAGTTTTCATGGATCTATTATCTTGCAGCAGGGATCGTTGTTATTACCGTTTATACCGAATATTTCAGCCTCTTTGCAAAGATTGGTGCGATGGCGCATATTTTGTTGTTTTTCAGCGCTTTGGTTTGCGGATATGTCAGACGTGCGAAACTGCGTATCTTATGGAAGACATATGCGCCGGTTGTTTGTTCTTCGGGGGGGGGTATTTTTAGGCTGCTTCATTCTATTGATCGCCTTTTTTACTTCCAGGGGAGAGTTTCATACGGATACGAACATTTATCATGCGGCGGCGATTCGTCTATATGAAGAATACGGGGTGTTAAAAGGTGCGGGTAACCTGCAGCTTCACTATGCATATAACAGTGCATATCTCGCATTTGCGTCCATATTCAGTCTGCGTTGGCTGTTTGGACAGTCCATTCATACGACAACGGGATTTCTTGAAGTAATCATGTGTCTGTATGCTTTTTACGGTTTAAAAGAATTTAAACGGCACAAACGGCATATGACGGATATGATGAAGGTGGGCATCTTGTTTTATACACTGGTGAATATGACCCGCAGCATGTCTCCGGCGACTGACTATGCGGTGATGTATTTTGTGCTTTTTATCATTACGGCCTGGTGTGAACAGTTTGAATTCGGGGGGGGTGCAAACGATGTCACGTATATTCTGCTCTCTTTGGCCGCAGTATTTACGGTTACGCTTAAATTTTCAGCTTGTCTGCTCGTTCTGATAGCGGTCTGTCCGGCATTTTTTCTGCTAAAAGACAGAAAATGGAAAACGATCGCAGTCTGCACAGCCTGCGGCATTTTGATTATGCTGCCATTCTTTATCAGAAATTATTATATTTCAGGCTGGCTTTTATATCCTTTTGATGGAATTGATATCTTTCATGTGGAATGGAAGATTCCGAAAGAATATCTTCTCGTGGATGCTGATCAGATCAAAGTATGGGGAAGATGTTTATATGATGTAAGTAAGATTGATCTGCCTGTCAGTGAATGGATTGTTCCCTGGTGGGAGCATCAGTTCCGATATGAGCAGATGTTTCTTGGTGCAGCCGCGATAAGCGCCGTACTGCAGATAACGGTCTTTATCATGAGGCTTATGAAAAAACAGAAACCATGTCTGCCGCTTGTTGCTTTGCACATTGCCATATGGTGCAATATTGCCGTATGGTTTTTTATGGCGCCGTTTATCCGCTACGGATTGGCTTTTTTATTCGCAGTCATTATGATTGCGGTAGGAGACTGTCTGAGTATGAAACGAAGCGGTTTTGGCGCTGTCCTGACAGGCGGTCTGCTGTTCTGCATTCTGGTATCGGTCAGTCCTTACTGGGATCAGTATATAACGGATGCCGGTGTTTTCATCAAGCAGCGGTTAAGAGAGCCTTATTATATTTTCCAGCAGGATTATGACAGGGCGGAAACGGCAGTTTATGAGATAAACGGACAGGCCGTTTATTATCCTGTAAACGGTGAAATAAATGACTGCCACGTTTATCCCGGAACCTGTTACCGTTTTATGATAGAACGCAGTACGCTTATCAGTGAAGAGATTGAGGACGGATTCAGGGCGCAATAGACAAAACGAAGCAGATAGCATATAATAATAGTATTACATAAGAACGATTTTACGAGATTGATCGTAACAGGGGAAGGATGTGATCTGATGACAGTGAAGGAGGAAAGTTTTAAAGCGGCATTATCCGGTAAAAAGATCCCGATACTCACGCTTGACAATAAGTGGCATAAACTTTTTACGCAGACAGAGGCCACGCCTGCTGTGCAAAGTCTGGAAAAAAGATTGACTGACCTAGTCAAACGACAGGGGAAACTGAATACCGAAAGTAAAGATATCAAAAAGATCAAGCGAAAACTGATGGATGAGATCATGATGATCGCGGACGAACTGACAAAGGAGCCCGATAACAGGAAGCTGTTAAAAGACATGACGGAACACAGCCGCCTTGTAAAAGAATGCAATGAAAAACTGGAGGCTTATGAGGCAGAACTTGTATCGCTGCCGCGGGAGATGGATAAGGTAAACCGGGAACTCATGCTTGCCTCCATGGAGATCTGTTATCAGAAGATCCGGGAAAATACGAAAGAGATCGATGAGATCGATGCCTGGGTGAAGCAGACGCGCCGTGAATTAAAGAAAAAGCTTGTCAGAAAGCAGGAAAAGGAAGATGTGAATAACGGCCTTTATGCTTATATGCACGATATTTTCGGGGCGGACGTGATAGAGCTTTTCGACATGCAGTATCAGGCGCAGGAGGCGGCCCGCAGGCAAAAGCAGGAAAAAAGGACCAGAAAAAATGATCATGCGCCAAAGTCATAGGATTTTGGCGCCTTTTTCAGGAGGCGCGGATTTTGATGGAATATCTCGTAACACAGGCACAGATGAAACAATATGATAAAAATACGATAGAATATCTGAAGATACCTTCTGCTGTCCTTATGGAGCGGGCGGCACTCGTTACAGTGGAAGAACTCCTGAAAGAAAAAGGGAACGCTCCGCAGAAAGCGCTCATTGTGGCAGGATGCGGTAATAACGGCGGGGACGGACTGGCCATCGGCAGGCTTTTGATGCGCCGCGGTTTCCCCGTCGATGTCGTTTTGCTCGGCAGTCCTGCAAAATGCAGCGGCGAGACGAGACTGCAGACAGAGATTCTTGCGCGGTATGGAGTCAGGCTTTATGACACAATTCCGGAACGTGAATATGATATAGTAATCGATGCGATTTTCGGCATCGGCCTTACGCGGGAGATAGAGGGGATTTATAAGGATGCCATCGAAGCGATAAACGGGATGAAGGCTTATGTCTGTTCGGTCGATATTCCTTCCGGCATACATGCGGACAGCGGAAAAATTCTTGGATGTGCGGTGAAGGCGGATATGACCGTAACATATGGATTTTATAAACTGGGAGAGTTTCTCTATCCCGGCACAGAATATTGTGGTAAAATCATATGCAGGCAGATGGGGATCGACGAATACAGTTTCCTTGGGAAAAAGCCTGTGTGGTATACTTATACAGGAAAAAATGACGTTATTTTGCCAAAGCGGAAGGCAAACGGCAATAAGGGGACTTTTGGCAAAACGCTTATCATTGCGGGAAGCGACAATATCTGCGGTGCGGCGCTCATGGCCGGGAAAAGCGTTTTTCGGATGGGGGCGGGCATGGTAAGGATCGTTACATCATGCCAAAACCGCGAAGTGATACAGCAGGCGCTGCCGGAAGCTATGGTAACGGTCTATGATACGACGCTTTGGCAGGCAGACACGCCGGATGCGGCTTTTATATCAGCATTTCTGGAAGCGCACGAATGGGCGGACTGCATCTTGATCGGTCCCGGTATCGGAACAGGGCAGGAAGCACAGTGGATGCTCCGGTACTGTCTGAACGAAAGCACACTGCCGATGGTAGTTGATGCGGATGGACTGAATCTTATCGCAGCAGGCCGCGTTGACATGGCTGCACATAAAGAAAACGTTATTTTAACGCCGCATCTTTTAGAATTTGCAAGACTTGCCGGTTGTTCCGTAAAGGAAGTTTCAGAAAACATAACGGTTTATCCGAAGAAACTGTCAGAAAAAATGCATTGTATCGTTGTCTGTAAAGATGCAAGGACGGTAGTTGCCGCTTCTGAAAATGAAATGCTTTATTTAAACACATCCGGAAATGCCGGCATGGCGACGGCAGGCGCGGGCGACGTGCTGGCCGGTATGATCGCGGGACTCCTTTCTCAGGGCATGGACGCAGAAAAAGCCGCCGTGACAGGGGTATATCTGCATGGCCTTGCAGGAGATATGGCGGCGGATGCACATGGGGAATACAGCATGATGGCAACGGATATCATAGAAGAGCTGGAGGAGTTATTGAAAACATGTTAGAACAGTATCAAAGAGTATATGCGACGGTAGATTTGGATGCAGTCCGCGCCAATATGGAAGAAATGAAAAGGATCCTGTCGCCGGATACGAAGATCATGGGCGTTTTGAAAGCAGACGGGTACGGACACGGTGCGGTGCCGATCGGCAAAGAACTGGAAGAACTTTCTTATGTATCCGGTTATGCGACCGCAACACCGGAAGAAGCCCTGATCCTGCGCAACGCCGGACTTAAGAAACCGATTCTGGTGCTGGGATATACCTTTCCGTACAGCTACGAAGAAATGATAAAAAATGAAATCAGAATCACGGTATTTTGTGAGGAGATGCTGGATGAGATATCTCAATGTGCCAAAGCACTGGATACCAAAGCAAGGATACATATAAAAGTGGATACCGGTATGGGAAGGATCGGTATTTTTCCCGATCAGGCAGGATATGCCTTTGCAGAAAAGGCGTTATCTTATGATATGATCACAGTGGAAGGCATTTTTACACATTTTGCCAAAGCAGATGAAACGGATAAAAACTATACAAAGATGCAGTTTGACCAATTCAGTCAATTCTGCAGGCGTATTGAAACAGGACTTTCCTGCCGGATTCCGGTAAAACATTGTTCCAACAGCGCCGGCATTATCGATATGAAAGAAATGAATCTGGATATGGTGCGCGCGGGAATTGCGCTGTATGGCCTGTGGCCCTCCGAAGAAGTACATAAAGACAGGATGCAGATGCACCCTGCTCTGGCCCTCAAGAGCCGTATCATATTTTGTAAGGAAATTGAACCGGGAATGTCCGTAAGCTACGGAGGGCATTTTACCGCGCCGAAAAAAATGCGGATCGCGACGATTCCGGTAGGCTATGCGGATGGATACCCGCGCGGATTATCCGGTAAAGGATATGTGCTGATCCACGGAAAGAAGGCGCCGATCCTGGGCCGCATCTGTATGGATCAGTTTATGGTAAGCATAGATGATATTCCGGAGGCACAGACCGGAACGGAAGTGACGCTCATCGGTAAAGACGGCGCTTTAGAGATCACAATGGAAGAACTCGGGGAAACATCCGGCAGATTCAATTATGAACTTGCCTGCAATCTGGGTAAACGGATCCCGAGAGTTTATATGAAGAACGGCCAAATCTTCAGTACGAAAGATTATTATAAAGATTTTGGATAGCTTTGTACGTATACCTTCAGAAAAATTGGCAATACTATTGCTGTCAGTTAGAATTGCTAGATTGATTGAAGGAAGTGTGAGATATGAAACGAGGAGATATTTATTATGCTGACTTACGGCCGGTGATCGGTTCCGAGCAGGGCGGCGTCCGTCCGGTGCTGATCATTCAGAATGATATAGGGAATAAACATAGTCCGACGGTGATATGTGCAGCGATCACATCCAAGATGAATAAGGCTAAACTGCCGACCCATATTGAATTAAATGCCAATAAATATGATATGGTGAAAGATTCGGTTATACTGTTGGAGCAGCTTCGAACGATCGACAAGAAACGTTTAAAAGACAGAGTATGTCATCTGGATCAGGAAATCATGAAGGAGGTCAATACGGGACTTATGGTAAGCCTTGAACTTGGTACATAAGAGTTGTATGATATACGGACAGGAGAAAGGAAGAGAGGTAAGGTTTTATATGGAAGATGATCTGATACGACCAGGCACAGCGTTTATCTTTTTCATGCTGCTGTTTCTGGAAATGATGGTTTATGGTTTTGCTTCCGCGATCCAGAACAGGAAGGAGCAGGATCAGGATGATTCCCGGAAGGAGCCGGATAAAAAAGCAGCCAGACTGCAGTATATGATCGATAATCCGGCCAGGTATACGAATGCAATACAGCTTGGTATCGTAACCGTTAACATGCTGTTCGGCGCCGTCTACCTTTACAGACTGCATCAGTATTTCAGCTATATCATATACCGGCTGGCAGAAGAGAATATAGGAAGACTGCAGAGCTGGCACGGCGTTTTGCTGGCGGTACTTACCGGGATAATCGTTACCATCTGCCTTTTGTACATAGTGCTTATTTTCGGTGTTCTCATTCCGAGAAAAGCAGCGTCAAGATACCCGGATGTCTGGATACGGGTCTGTATTACACCGATTTACTATTATGTGCGCATCGTTGCTCCCTTTACGGTATTTTTATCTATATCGGCAAGGGCGATCTTACAGCTTTTCGGTATCAAGGGACTGGATGAGACGGCGGATGTAACGGAAGAGGAAATTATATCTTTGGTCAACGCCGGACATGAACAGGGCGTTTTACTGGCCAGTGAAGCGGAAATGATCACCAATATTTTTGAATATGGTGAAAAAGAAGCCAAGGATATCATGGTGAACCGCAATAACATGATAGCGATCGACTGCAATGTGACGCTGTTAGATGCGGCAGCATTTATTCTGGAAGAACACAACAGCCGTTTTCCCGTTTATGACGGAACGATAGACCATATTGTCGGTATCCTGCATCTCAAAGACGTCATGCGTATGCAGATGAATGAGAAGATGATAAACAGACCGATCGGCAAGATCAAAGGCCTGCTCAGGGAACCTTTGTTTATCACCGAAACGAGAAAGATCGACAATCTGCTGAAGACTATGCAGAGCGAAAAGATCCAGATGGCTATCGTGATCGACGAATACGGGCAGACAGCCGGACTCCTTGCACTGGAAGATATTCTGGAAGAGATCGTCGGCAACATTCAGGATGAATATGACGAAGAAGAAAGCTATATAAAGGAAAACGGACAAAACGAATATATTATTGACGGTATGATGCCGCTCGACGAACTGGAAGAGCAGCTTTGCGTTTCGTTTGAAGAGGAAAACTTTGATACCGTAAACGGCTTTGTGATCTCCAGACTGGAACATATCCCGGAAGAAGGCGAGGAATTTGCATTCCAGTGCCAGGGATACCTTTTCAGGATCCTTACGGTCAAAGACAGAATGATCCAAAGCGTGCTGGCTTCCAAAGTAACGCCGCCGGGTGCCGATGAAGAAAATAACGACATGGTAGTTGAAGAAACGGAAGAAAAATGATATTATAACAAGATAATGTGTCAAGTAAAAGACGAAGGAGAGTAATGATATATGTCAGGACATTCAAAATTTGCAAATATTAAACATAAGAAAGAAAAAAATGACGCTGCCAAGGGCAAGATCTTTACGATTATCGGAAGAGAGATCGCAGTCGCTGTCAAAGAAGGCGGCCCTGATCCGAACAATAACTTTAAACTCGCACAGGTGATCGCCAAAGCCAAAGCCAATAATATGCCGAATGATACGATTGAGAGAGGCATTAAAAAGGCAGCCGGTGAAAATGATAACGTTACGTATAAATATGTTACGTATGAGGGATATGGACCGAACGGTATTGCGATCATCGTAGACGCTTTGACGGATAATATTAACAGAACCGCAGCCAATGTCAGAAGCGCCTTCACCAAAGGCCAGGGGAATATCGGCACGCCCGGCTGCGTCTCTTTTATGTTTGATAAAAGAGGTCTGATCATCATTGACAAAGAAGAGTGTGATATGGAAGCAGATGATCTGATGATGCTTGCACTGGATGCCGGTGCGGAAGATTTTGCAGAAGAAGAGGACAGCTTCGAGATCTATACGGCGCCTGACGATCTGGAGACGGTAACGACGGCGTTAAAAGATGCGGATATAGCCATGGTATCTTCGGAAGTATCGATGATTCCTCAGAACTGGGTGGAACTGACAGATGAAACGGCAGTAAAAAATCTGCAGAAAACGCTGGATCTTCTGGATGAAGATGATGATGTGCAGGCCGTATACCATAACTGGGACGAATAAGTGGGGAAAAAGATGGAGAAGATAGATCTTCAGGCAGTTGCAGCATTGCCGGAACAGGCGCAAAGCTGCTTAAAAGGTTTTAAAAAGAATACATATGCCGCTTCTTTTGAAACTTATATGGATGAAAACAGAGCGCTGTGGGACAGCTTTCATGCATTGTTTTCAAGCGCAGAAGATATTACCGGGACAGCCGGGGAGGTCGCGGACTGCCTGGTAAAGACTGTAGAGGAAGCCTTAGCTGATAAGAAAGGTCGGATCGGCAAAGAACAATTGCAGCTGGATATCAATCTCTATATGGTATCTTATGTTTTTCCGGCCATCCTATCCTGTCAGGAATATCCTAAAAATAACAATAATGCTGTGAAAATGGCTGACGTGATCTGTGCAAAATGGAAAGAAGCCTTTCCGAAATATTCGATATCCTATACCGATTTTGCATCAATCCAGGGCGGTTTTAAGCAGAAACTCTGCTATATCACCACAGCAGTCTGCAGCGGTCTGCATAAGGCGCCCGGCTGCAGAGAACTTGTGGTTATGAAAAAGTACCGCGATGAATACCTGATAAAACAGGAGGGCGGTGCGGAAGTGATAGAAGAATATTATGATATTGCGCCGACGATCGTCAAAAGAATCGCAAAAGAGGATGACCCGGAAGGAAAATATCTGTATTTGTGGGAACATTATCTGAAATTCTGCGTGGCGATGATAGACGCCGGACAATTTGAAGAATGCAGGGATACTTATGAGCGGATGGTGGAAGAACTGAGACAGGAATATATCATTACGGATCATCATGATGGATTGTGTCAGCGCTGACAGCGCTTTTTAAGTAAATATCACAGATGAGAGAAAGGCACAGGTATTAAAATGAGCAAGCAGTATGAAAAAGAAACAATCTGCATCCAGTCCGGCTGGAAACCGAAAAACGGAGAACCGCGTGTTCTGCCGATTTACCAGAGTACAACATTTAAATATGATTCTTCCGAGCAAATGGGAAGGCTGTTCGATCTTGAAGAAAGCGGTTTCTTCTATACAAGACTGCAGAATCCGACAAATGAGTGTGTTGCGGAGAAGATCTGTGAATTAGAAGGCGGCGTGGCCGCCATGCTTACTGCTTCCGGACAGGCCGCGACATATTATGCGGTTTTCAATATCTGCGAAGCGGGAGACCATGCAGTGCTGTCATCCACGGTATATGGCGGAACCTTTAACCTTTTAACCTGTACGATGAAAAAAATGGGCATCTCATGTACCGTAGTGGATCCGGATGCCGATGAGGAAACGCTGCATAAAGCCTTTCAGGAAAATACCAAATGTGTTTTTGCGGAAACAATCGCCAATCCGGCGTTAGTTGTTCTTGATATTGAAAAGTTTGCCAACATTGCCCATGCGCATCATGTACCGCTTATTATCGACAATACCTTTGCCACGCCGATAAACTGCAATCCGTTTCAATGGGGCGCGGACATCGTAACCCATTCCACGTCGAAATATATGGATGGACATGCTATGGCAGTAGGCGGCTGTATCGTTGATTCCGGCAATTTTGACTGGGCTGCATATCCTGATAAATTTCCGGGACTCTGTACGCCGGATGAATCTTATCATGGGATCGTTTATACCGAAAAATTCGGTAAAGCGGCCTATATTACGAAGGCGACAAGCCAGCTTATGCGGGATTTAGGTTCTATCCAGTCCCCGCAGAACGCCTTTTTACTGAATGTAGGTCTGGAAACGCTTCCGCTGCGCATGGAACGGCACTGTTATAATGCGCAGAAAGTTGCCGAATATCTGGAAGCGCACGAAAAAGTTGCCTGGGTCAATTATCCGGGATTAAAGAGCAATCGATACTATGAGCTGGCCCGCAAGTATATGCCGGATGGAACGTGCGGCGTTATTGCTTTTGGCTTAAAAGGCGGCAGACAGGCTGCGGCGGATATGATGGATAAGCTGCAGTTAGCCGCGATCGTAACACATGTAGCGGATGCCAGAACCTGTGTGCTGCATCCGGCCAGCCATACGCACAGACAGATGAACGATGCGCAGCTTGTAGAGGCAGGCGTGGCGCCTGATCTGATCCGGCTGTCTGTAGGCATTGAAAACGTGAAGGATATCATAGCGGATCTGGAACAGGCGCTTGCTTAGATATGCTATGAACAAAGGATGACAATATGACATACAAAAAATCATGGCTAAGCTGTCTGCTGTGGGTTCTATTTACCTGTTTCACAGGCGTTTTGCTTGCCGATTATACGATATCGATCTGGCTGCAGGGACCGGGAATTGATACGGGAGCCGCTATGGCAGCCATGGTACTGGTAGTTTTTACATGTGCGGCGGTTATCTGTTTCGGACTCCGGAAAATATACAACGCGGTCACACTAAAACAGATAACGAATGTCAGAGCGGTCATTATTTTAGAGAATCTGGCAGTCTTTGCCATATTGGCCGCCGGATTGGGACTCCGCATTTATCTTTGTATGCAAAGCAGTGCGGATCGTCTTAACGTAACCTCGTATTATGAACTGGCGGCGGTAACGGCCGGGAAGGAACAGGCGGATTATATACATAATATATCCGATCTATATACGCTGTGTCTTTCTACTGCCTTATCTTTTTTGGGCAATAAATTAATGGCCGGCGTATGGCTGCAGATCGTTCTGCAGATGCTTACCGTTATTTTGGGTTTTTTGGCGGTCAGGACGCTGGCCGGTAAACTGCCGGCATATGTCGCGATGCTTTTTTTGTCTTTTTCTTCGGTTTATAACGAGCGCATTTTTGTGATGACGCCGGAAGTTTTTTCTTTTTTCCTGTATCTGCTTGCATTGTTTATCATCGGCAGATATGTGAAAAATTACTGTTTTGACAGATATCAGGCAAAAGGCGCGGTATTTTCTTCGCTTGCATGCGGATGCATGATCGGTCTGCTGTTTTATCTGGACGCGCTTTTTATCACACTGCTTGTTATTCCGGCGGGTCTGATCGGCGCTATCTGCACCAAAAAAGAAGATACCTCTTCGGCAAAAACGCTGCCGGTATTTTTACTGCTGCTTGTTGTTTCGTCTGCCGGTCTTGTTCTTATGGGCCTGTTTGCTTATGGGGCATATGTTGACGGCGGGACAATCGCGGCATACGCTGGAAACTGGTTTGCCTTCAACGTGCATCTGCCTTTGAAGACAACGACATACAGTCCGGCATACATGCCGGCATATATGCCGTATATAACGAGATTTTCCATAATAGAATGTTTTGTGCTTGTTTTTTTGGCCGCATTTTTGATCATGTCGTTTTGGTTTCGGCCGAAAGTGCAGAATGCCGCACAGTGGATAGTCCTTGCGCTGTTGTTCGGTGCGCCTCATCTGACAACAGAAACACCGGGATACCAGATTTATTCGCTGTTTATGTGGAGCGTTCTTGCCGGGATCGGCTTACAGCAGTGTTTCACGAAAAACAGGATGCCGCGCGTCCAAAAGGCTGCTGCGGCACAAACGGTAACAGAGCCGGAAACGCCTGTCGGGCCGGAGGACAGTCCGGCGCCGGAGACAGCACCGATGGAGAATGAACCTATGCAGGAACCTGAAACAGACAAAACAGAATCAAAACCGCGCTTTATCGAAAATCCGCTGCCGCTTCCGAAGAAGCATGAAAAAAAGGCTATGGAATATCAGTATGAACTGGATGAATCTAAGCTGGATTTTGATGTTGAGATTGCGGAAAATGATGATTTTGACGTATAAAAAAGGGAATATGGCAAAAAATAAAGTCAGGCTTTGGGCCTGACTTTTATTAATATTTGGAAAGGCGGATATGATATGGGAAACAGTCAGGATCATAAAAAAGAAAAGAAAAAATATACAAATGAAAATGAAGACGAAAAGAAAGCCGCCAAGGCGGACAGTGAAAAGCATAAAGACGCGCGGATCGAAGCGACGGGACAGCTTACGTTAGACGAAAACGAATCGGAACATAATCTGCATCTGATCACGATCATCGGTGAGATAGAAGGACATGATAATCTGAGCAGTTCTTCGAAAACGACAAAATATGAGCATATTTTACCACAGCTTGCCGCAATCGAAGACAGCAAAAAAATAGATGGCGTGCTGATTTTATTAAATACCATGGGCGGCGACGTGGAAGCGGGACTGGCAATCGCGGAGATGATATCGTCTTTAAGCAAACCGACCGTATCTCTTGTATTGGGCGGCAGTCACTCTATCGGAGTGCCGATAGCAGTCAGTACGGATTATTCCTATATTGTGCCGACCGGGACCATGGTCATTCATCCGGTGCGTCTAAATGGCATGGTGATCGGCGTGCAGCAGACTTTTGACTATTTTAAACAGATTCAGAATCGTATTACGGGTTTCGTCTGTGCACATTGTAAAATTTCCAAAACACGTCTGGAAGAACTTATGATGGAAACCGGCATGCTGACGAAGGATGTAGGAACCGTTCTGGTCGGCAAAGAGGCGGTAGAAGAGGGAATTATCAATGAAGTCGGAGGGATCAGGGATGCGATCAAACAGCTTCATGATATGGTAGAGAGAAAAAAAGCGGATACAAAATAAAGGATGACAAGTATATTTGAAAATGATATACTAATGAGAAGAATGTGAAGAATGCCGATGAAATGGCATTCTTTCTTTGGAGGTCAGACATGGCATCAAACCAGGGAAGAGGCACGGGGACGAGAAAAAGCAGTTCCAGAACTTCCACAGCAAGAAAAACATCAACTGCAAGAAGTACGGGAAGAACAGGCGCCGGATCGAGGAGCCGGCGTGGGGAACCCATGGATACGGCGATCCGCAATGAGATATTGCTGATCGTATTTCTGGCACTTTCCGTTATTCTGTTTTTATGCAATTTCGGTATCGTGGGAAAGATCGGAGATGCTGTCAGTACATTTATGTTCGGTTTATTCGGCCTGACGGCTTATATTGCACCGGTCATTATTTTTCTGGCGGTCGCATTCGGTATGTCCAACATCGGCAACCGCTTTGCAACGAGAAAGCTGGTCGCATTTCTTGTCCTGTTTTTTATTGCCGGAATCGTTTTTGAATTGTTCAGTGCGAAGTATTCGGAAGGTTCCGCATATCAGATTACGGAAATCTATAAAAGATGCAGTGAGAACAGAAACGGGGGCGGCATCATAGCCGGTTCCGCTGCTTTCGCGTTCCACAAACTGCTCGGTATGGTCGGTACTGTGCTGGCCGTCGCTGTGATTGGCATTATATGTGCTGTCGTGATAACAGACAGGTCTTTTATAAACGGCGTAGCCAATCAGGGCAAAAAGGTATACGAACGTTCCGTTGAGGACGCTGCCTACAGACGCGAACGCGCCAGAGAAAGGCGAGAAGCCATGGAAGAGCGCCGCTTAAAGGAATTAGAACGAAAGAAGCTGCAGGAAGAAGAACGGGAAAACGAAAAAATATTAAGAATGGATAAAAAAGTATCCGGCGTTATGCTGGATACCGCTTTGCACAATTCCGGAAACGATACGGCAGGCGGTGTTTCACGAAATGACTCTTATCATGAAAATGACGAACATATCCGGGATGATATCCATGAGATTACGATCAATAGAGAGATTATGGATGAAGTAGAAGAACCTGTCCAAAAAGCGGAGAATACATATCATTTTATCGAGAATGAAGATGATGAACTGGATGAGATTCATATCCGGAGCTCCCAGGAAGATCAGGATGAGGATGTAAGGCCGGACGGGCCTTACGAACAATTTGCGGAACCTGAGGAACCGGCCCCTATCCAAAGAGACTTTTCTTCACAGCATGCAGAAATGAAAAGCATACGGCCGCAGCAGTCGGAACAAAAGAGTGTGCAGTTAAGAAATCCGCAGGGCAAAAGCGCCGAAACACCGGCGGCAGAAAATATGATGCCGGCGGCGGATCCAAAACTTCCGAAACAATATCATTTTCCGCCGTATAACAGACTTGCCAAAGGAAAAGTCAATAAAAACGGCAATGCCGACAGAGAGTTAAAGGAAACTGCCGTCAGACTGCAGCAGACGTTAGCGACTTTCGGCGTAAAAGTAACGATAACAGACATCAGTCAGGGACCTTCCGTTACAAGATATGAGCTACAGCCTGAACAGGGCGTGAAGGTAAGTAAAATTGTGGGACTTGCCGACGATATCAAGTTAAACCTGGCCGCTACCGATATTCGAATCGAAGCGCCGATCCCCGGTAAGGCTGCGGTGGGAATCGAAGTACCGAATAAGGAGAATTCAGCGGTTGCACTGCGTGACTTATTGGAGTCAAAAGAATTCCGGGAGTTTCCATCCAATCTTGCTTTCGCGGTAGGAAAGGATATTGCAGGCAAGATCATCGTTACGGATATCGCCAGGATGCCGCATATGCTGATCGCGGGAGCTACCGGCTCCGGTAAATCAGTCTGCATCAACACGATCATCATGGGAATCCTTTACAAGGCACATCCTGATGACGTGAAGCTGATCATGATCGACCCTAAAGTCGTTGAACTCAGTATTTATAACGGGATCCCTCATCTGCTCATTCCCGTCGTGACCGATCCCAAAAAGGCGGCTGCGGCGCTGCACTGGGGCGTGGCGGAAATGACCGAGCGATATAAAAAGTTTGCCGATCTCAACGTACGCGATCTGAAGGGTTATAATAAGAAAGCAGAAAGCATGAGAGCGGCCGGAGATGCCGAGGCACCGGAAAAGATGCCGCAGATTCTAATTATTGTAGACGAGCTTGCGGATCTGATGATGGTTGCGCCGGGAGAGGTGGAAGAATCGATCTGCCGTCTTGCACAGCTTGCCAGAGCCTGCGGCATTCATCTGATCATTGCCACGCAGAGACCTTCCGTAGACGTTATTACCGGACTGATCAAAGCGAACATGCCAAGCCGCATCGCATTTGCGGTATCAAGCGGTGTGGATTCCAGAACGATACTGGATATGGTCGGCGCCGAGAAACTGCTCGGTAAAGGAGACATGCTCTTTTATCCGCAGGGATATCCGAAACCGGCCAGGGTACAGGGGGCGTTCGTGTCGGATAAAGAAGTTTCGGATGTCGTGGATTTTTTGAAAAATCAGGAGATCGGCAATATCTACAGCGAAGATATAGAAGAAAAGATCAAAAATATAGGCAGCTCCGTTACAAGCGGCGGATCGGGTGCCGAAACCGGTTCGGAATACGACCAGTATTTTGCTGAAGCCGGACGGTTTATCATTGATAAAGACAAGGCATCTATCGGTATGTTGCAGAGGATGTTCAAGATCGGCTTTAACAGAGCGGCCAGGATCATGGACCAGCTTTGCGAAGCAGGAGTTGTCGGAGAAGAAGAGGGAACGAAACCCCGTAAAGTGCTGATGTCCATGGATGAATTTGAACGTCTTGTTGAAGAGATCATTTAGGAACAGATCGGTTTCACGTAAGATGAACGGATGAATTCATGAGAAAACAATAAAGAGGAGAAGCGCATGCAGATAAAAAAAGATATCGAAATTGCACAGGAAGCAGTCCTGGAACCCATTGTCACAATTGCGGAGCGTCTCGGTATGCAGGAAGACGATCTGGAATTATACGGCAGATATAAGGCGAAATTATCGGAAGAGTATATGCATCGCATAGAAGACAGGCCGGATGGCAGACTGATCTTAGTAACC
>CAJTUZ010000013.1:4882-104475 GCA_910579735.1 uncultured Lachnospiraceae bacterium | reverse complement strand
CATCAAGAATACTCTGCTTAACAGCGTCTAAATCCTTTGAGAGTGCTTCAATCGCACGTTGGTGTTCTTCTTCTGACGAGAATCGTTCCGTATCATTCAAAAGGTTCTCTTGCAATTCCCTTGCTTTCATATATACGCTCAATTTATGATTGAACAGAAATCTTTTAAAGGATATTTTGATTGTAGAGGGATTGAAACTGCCGTCCTCGTACCTCTCTGCTTCAAAGTTCATATCTAATTGTTCGTCCATTTTCAAAATCAAAGACAGTACATCAAAGCGAAGTCAAAAAAGAAACAGGGTATTATATTCAAGCTATAAATACCCTCCGAAAGATAGCAGATGGCATTGAGTCATAACTTTAGTTTGCCGGGTTGACTCTAAACCATACATTAGGTTTATACTTCTTTCATGAAGTGCTTCATAAGTAACTGTAAACAGATTTTTGAAAGAGGTACGGGCATGAAAATAGGTGAATTTGCAAAAATGACGGGAATGCCCATATCGGTGCTCAGACATTATGATAAAGAGGGACTGTTATGTCCGGAATATGTTGACCATTTTTCCGGTTACCGTTATTATTCGACTGACCAGATAGGGCAGGTGCAAAAAATTGAGCTCTTAAAGAGCGGTGGTCTTTCTCTGAAAGAAATAAGGGATATTCTGAAAAATGCCGACGATAATGAGTTCATAATGGGCATTCTGGAACAGCGGGAGTCGGAATATCGAAATATGCTTGCTGCCATTGCGGAGGTGAAATGTATGATGGTTGAGAAAGAGGAGAAAAATACGAAAGTTGAACAGGAAGCACTGTCAGTAGTAGAAGAAAATGTATTTGGAGAAATGCTTATAAAGGGAATGTCCTTGCCCATACCGTTAAATCACAAAGCTTTACAGGCTGCAAGGCGCAGTTTGGACGAGGAAATACAAAGAAGAAATTTTCAGCGTATTTCCGGATTCATGACCTATAGTGGTAAGGGCAAAAATGAGATTCAGGTGGTTGCCAAGGTGGTAAAACTTAAAGACGAAATGGGGGAACTGCATGAAGATATAAACCTTATTTTTGAGGATGATGAGCAGGTCATCGGCAAATGGAAGGTTGTGGGTGAATATGCTGTAAAGGAAGATTTTTATTCCGAGCAAGGAAAACGGAGAGAATCCGATATGGGAAATAAGGACAGGGAAATCTATTTCCTGCCGGGCGGAGAAGATTACTGGATTTATAGCTGGACAAAAGGATATCTGAAATTGGACGGCGGCGACCAGTCCTGTTTATGCAGATATCAAATTGAGGACTATCAAGGCAGCTGTTATATGTTTGTGGAGAATAAATCCTATGAATATCTTCGTGGCGGGAGGCCTACCGTATTAGTGCTGGAACAGGTTGATAAAAACAGGTATACCAAGCGTGAGATTGCCAGAGAAGATGACACGGATATGCCTTTTGTGAATGACGAGCGAGTTCTGGGAGATTGGAAGGCCTTTGACTTTATCCGCAATAGAGAGGAATTCGCTCCGGATGTGAATCATCTCCCTCAGGAAAGACTATTTTTTAAGCAGATGCATTTTGGAGAAAAGGGATTTTTGTCTAGTGTTTATATGGATGAAACCATATTGGGTAAAGAGATTCAGAGCTGGACGAAAGGTTATGTGCTCAAGCATTATAATCATACCGCCTGTGCATATGAAATTGTGACAGTTGATGAGATGGACTATATGATTATAGAGTGGAAGAGCGGGGATTATCGATGGGGCGGTCATGATACGGACTATTATGTATTTATAAGAGATAATGTATGAGTTACAGAGACTGTGTTATAAATAGAGCGTTATGGAGTAATTTTTTGATGACAAAATTTACAGTGATTTGCTATAATAAATGCGTGGCAACATTTTAGCAACAGAAAATCAGCAAGCCATAATAAATGATGTAATTGAAGTAAAAATGGGCGTGTATTTGCACAAAATTTAAATAAATACAGTTAATAACAATAAAGAACACGCCGAGTTCGAGTGATTCTAATTTAGAATAAAATATTAGGTATGGCAGGTGATCTATGAGATATCCTGCCATATTTGTATTATTTATATTATTATGATTTGGGTAAAATAAATATTGCCCGCAAATGCGGAGGATTTTTGTATTCACATTGATGTGTAACGAAAAAGCGTTACAATTTAACCAAAGGAGATGATTTGATATGGAAAAAGCAGCAACCTTAAATTTAAGAATAAATCCAATAGTAAACAACGAGCTGAAGATGTGCTTACACGATTAGGCATCCCGATGTCTACAGCAATAGATATGTATCTCAATCAAATTTCATTAACAGGAGGAATCCCTTTTGCAGTGACATTGCCGAAAGCTCCCTCTAGTCTTAATGCAGATTTAATGACAGATGAGGAAATTCATAGGAAATTGCAAGAGGGATATGATGATATACATGCCGGCAGGGTGCAGGATGCGGTGTCTGCTTTTGCGAAATTTAGGGAGAGTCATTAAGTATGAAGCAGTATAAGGTAGAGATCACAGATAAGGCATTAGCGGATATGGAGGAAATTTTGGAAATAGCAAGTGACTTTGGAGATCCGTTGAAACTTTTTCGGGAAGCATTGCATAATGCATACGATTGGGGAGCAACAGAATTTAAACTCATCATGCAATAGGTGAAAACGGGCATGGCACAAAATATATTTACGATCAGATAAAGTTTTGGTTCAGACAAATGATGGGATCGATTCATATGAAACAGAATGTGAGGGTGCTTTCTTCAGTTTAAATGCTGGAGAAGTACATTCTTCAAAAGTAAGAAAGCGCGACTCTTAAACAAGATATTTTACGGGAACAAGATTATATTACACAGAAGTGCTAAATTAAAAAAGTTTAACAAATAAGCTGTTGAAAATGACGAAAGGCATTGGCAGAACCTGGCTTTAAAGGCGGCACAGGGAGTGAAACGGGACATAACCAGTGGGGTGTAGCGATTGCTATACCCTATATTCTTGTGTAATGGAGAGAAGAAGTGGTATAATCAAAACCGTAAATTTAGGCTGATGGAGGTAATAAGGTGAAACGCTGCATTGTAGTAACCGATATAGTCGCATAATAACTATCAGAGCATGGAGGATTTTAAAATGACTATATCGGAGAACAAAATTTATCCCCGGACAGGAGATACCCAAACAATTTATTTAAAAAAAGTGATTACCAATGACAGAATTAAAATTGGCGATTATACAATGTACAATGATTTTGTGCACGATCCACGGGAATTTGAAAAGAATAATGTATTATATCATTATCCGATTAATGGAGATCAGCTGCAAATTGGTAAGTTCTGCTCTATCGCCTGTGGAGCAAAGTTTCTGTTTACCAGTGCAAATCATGCAATGTCTTCACTTTCAACATATCCGTTTCCAATATTTTTCGAGGAATGGGAATTGGACGTAAAAGAGATTACAAGCGCATGGGATAACAAAGGCGGCATTGTGATCGGCAATGATGTTTGGATTGGTTTTGAAGCAGTTATTCTATCTGGTGTAACGATTGGTGATGGAGCGATTATTGGTGCACGGGCAGTTGTTACAAAAGATGTACCGCCTTATACGGTTGTTGGAGGTGTTCCTGCAAAACCGATACGAAAACGGTTTTCGGACGATGTGATTTCTAAATTATTGAAACTTCAATGGTGGAACTGGTCCGAAAACAGGATTAAGAAAAATATTGCGGCGATTCAATCAGGTCGCATTGAGGATTTGGAATAATTGGAAACATTTTTCACATGTTTCATTAAACACCCCCTCTTTTCGGTCAGGTTAAGTTGATTATATCGACAAATAAATTTTTCATGTTACACGTCTAAGTCAAAACATTGCGAAAGGGAAAAATATATGAATTTGTTAAAACATGGCGATACCATTGGA
Source organism: uncultured Lachnospiraceae bacterium (assembly GCA_910579735.1). Lineage (GTDB taxonomy): Bacteria > Bacillota > Clostridia > Lachnospirales > Lachnospiraceae > UBA3282. The sequence goes on along the minus strand of CAJTUZ010000013.1, from coordinate 100,553 downwards.
ATTATATCACCAAGTTGGGTGGCAAATCAAAATGATTATGAAAAGTATGCGGAAGGCATTGAAAGATTAGGATTTCAAGTCAAATTCGGCAAGAATATTTATAAAGACACTTATAAATTTACTGCAAGTGCAGCAGAGCGTGTTGATGATTTGAACGGGATGATATATGACGAAAACGTAAAGCTGGTATTCTTTGGCGGGGGTTATGGAAGCGTGGATCTGCTTCCGTATATAGATTATAATAGAATAAAAGAAACTCCGAAGTTTTTCTTGAGTTATAGTGATGGAACATCGATACTTAATGCGATATATGCGCAAACCGGCATAACGACGTACTATGGGCAGACTCCGGGATTATTTGATAATATCAGCGAATATGACAAAAAACAATTTGTTTCGCATTTAGTTGATGGAACTGTAATCGATTATATCAGCAATAGTGATTGGTATACTATAACAGAGGGATGTTGTGAAGGAATTCTTGTTGGCGGGTATTTGCTTAATTTTGTTTTGGCTTTAGGAAATAGATTTTTTCCCTATCAAACAGACAGGAATTATATATTGTTTATTGAAGAATTGGATCAATTTCAATCCGTTCAAGGTGTCAGTATGTTCTTAACTTGTATTGGACAAAGCCGGTTAATGGAACAGGTAACAGGTTTGCTGTTTGGACATTATTCAGATGATATTTCGCCGCTGTTGTTTGAAGTACTGGAACGGTTTGGGAAAAAATATAATATTCCGGTGGCTTATTGTGATGATTTTGGTCATGGATCCAATCATGCAATTTTTCCTATTGGAAGAGGGGCGGTTTTAGATACAAAAAATAAAACCTTATTATTTCAATAGGACATGATAGGTATGTGAATAGAATGTTTGCTTAATTTTCTTTCATAATATAAAAGGCATGGCGCCAACACCATATAATAAGAGCGGTTAAAAATAAAACGATTATTATTGTGCAATATTTTAATAATGGAGTGTTAAATTGCGGGTGCGTACTCGAATTGTATCGGAAACAGAAGATTGGGAAGTCGAATGAAAAGCCGAAGGAGAAGCGTATATGGATAAAATGAATTACAGAATAAGGAAGTGGAAGTTATCTGATGCAAAAGACTTGGCAATAGCACTCTCTAATAAAAAAATACAGGATAATCTTCGGGATGGATTACCGTATCCTTATACAGAGAAAGATGGAGCGGACTATATTTCTGCTATGCTTTCCGCAGATGAAAATGACACATTTGCGTTTGCTGTCACGGCAGATCATAAAGCGGTTGGCAGTATTGGAGTTTTTCGACAGGGAAACATACATAGGCGGACTGCTGAGTTGGGATATTATGTTGCAGAAGAATACTGGGGCAGGGGAATTATGACCGAAGCGATCAAGCAGATTTGTGAGTATGTTTTTGATAAGAGCGATATTATCCGCATATATGCAGAACCATTTGCGTACAATATCGCCTCTTGCCGGGCGCTTGAAAAAGCAGGCTTCCAGTATGAAGGAACTTTGAGAAGCAACGCTGTTAAAAATGGTGAAGTCATTGACATGAAGATGTACTCTTTGCTGAAAACAGAAAGATAAAAGCACAACAAACATTAACAAACATGGAAATTTGTCCAATAAAGATATTAACATAGTAAAAAAAGAAACTAAACAGCATGAAAAGAGAAACGACTCCGAGTCAAAGTGAATGGCTGATTATGGAAGTATTTTGGACGAATGATCCGCCTGTCATGACTGCCGGGGAAGTTATCAGGAAAGTGCAGGACAGGTCAGATATGTCGCCCAGAATGGTGCGTGTCCTGTTGAACCGTTTGTGGCAGAAAGGTGTTTTAAGCTATACCATAGACGAACATGATTCGAGGGTTTACCACTATTCCGTCCAGAAGTCAAAAGAAGAATGTCAGAGGGAAAAAGCCGGGAATTGGAAGAAATCCTGGAGCAATGTAAGGAAGAGGATGATGATGGGAAATGACAGTGCAGGAACTTTGGAATAGTGCCCTAAGCTTTTTGAATTTATGTGTTGTCTATTATGTCATACAGATTTTAAAGTGCGTTCAGATTTCTTTCGCGGTATCTGCATTTGTGTATTTCTTACGGAAAACCTTGCTGAAAAACAGCGTTTTCCTATAATGGCGGGCATGAAGAAACAGCGGACAGATTTGCCCAAACGGAGGAAGAAAAGGAAACACAAGGCACCATATCAGATTCTCAAAAGGCTGAACAGGATAAAACAGATAAGAGACCGGATAAGAAAGAAGACGAAATTTTGTCGACGCAGAAATTGACAAAAATATATAAAGATGATATATTGATAGCAGCGTTTGTGTACAGAACGCATGAAAGAATTGACATGGCAGTTGTGGCTGCAGCAATATACTTTCCGCATCACAAACTGTAAGCTCTTTTTAAATTCAAAGGTCATAAAAATATGCTTTTTATCTGATATTGTAGATAAAGAGCTTTTTTAGTAATTATTTTATGATCTTCAATATGCTCTTCAATTATTTAAATTCCAGGGGGTTAATGAATATGAACAAGAAAAAAACGTCTGTTGAGGTTTACTTATCTACGGTGTTTAAATGGGGACTTATTATATTGGTTTGTGCGTGTATGTGCGCTACGGTCATGTTTAATACGGAGAAAATGTTTGGGTTATATCCGGCAGTGCCATGGCTTGCTACAATTGGTTTAGGTATAATGGATGTAATATTTTTTATAACTGCAATCGTTATAATAAGGACATCATTTGATAAAGAGGGATATTTATTAGAGGGCAGATTAAAGGTTGGTAAAATCTTTTCAGTAGTCATTTTAGTGCTTCAGTGGAATTATCTATTATACATGCTTCCTTCGAGAACATTTTGGGGATTTTTATTCTTTTTCCTCATTTTGATAGCATTTTTTCTGGATATTAAACTGCTGTTGGCAGGCGGTTTGGCCTGCATGGTTTCTTTATTTATAGGCTGGTTTATAAAAGGTACGGATCTTCTTCCCGTTAAGGATGAATTATTTCTGGCAGATATTATCATGTGTTTGGTTGCATTGGTGTTATCACTGACCGGATTGATTATTTTTATATTTTTTGTTGCGCATTTTTTAGTAAATGCCAAAAAAGATGAATTGGAAAAGAATAATGAACATGTTACCAATGTCCTTGCCACTGTCCGGGAATTATCAGATAAACTACATACGGCAGGGGTGGCTCTTTCTCAGATTTCCGGAAATGAAAGTGCTTCTGCACAGGAACTTGCAGCGACAAGCGAGCAATTGGCTGTCGGAAGCAATCTGTTAAGTTCCAAAACAGATGAAAGTATGCTTAATCTTGGCGAATTGAATAAATGGGAAGACGTTGTTGCCGAGAACGTAGAGAAGGTGGAAGATACTTCTAAGAATCTTCTGGATAAATCAAAACAGAATGAGGAACTGCTCAATGATTTATCCCTGATCAACAGCGAGGTATCTCAATCCATGGATACTACAATCAGTATAACGGAAAAATTATCGGAAGCTGTTAAGCAAATAGGAGTCACTTTGAATCTTATTAATGATATTTCGTCATCTACGAATTTGCTGGCATTAAATGCTTCCATTGAGGCTGCACGGGCCGGGGAAGCAGGGAAAGGTTTTGCTGTAGTTGCAACGGAAGTTGGAAATCTTGCTAATAACACGCAGGAATCCTTAAAAGATGTTCAGGCAGTTACTGAACGGATACAGCAGAATGTCGTTGATATTACTGCGCAGGTAGAAGAGAATTTCACCAAATTAAGAAAGCAGAATGAATTTTTCGCAAATGTTTTTGACGGAATGAAAGATATGACAAATTTGCTGAATGTGTCTGTGGATGCTGTTAAAGCCATGGGAGATGCGCATAGAGAGCAGTCAGAGGTTATTAAGAATACTGTTTTAATTAATCAGGATATTGCAGAAAGTATTAGAAACGAGAATGAACAGTTTAGTATCATAAGGGAAATGGCTGAAAGCAATGCCAGTGATACAGCGGAGATTTCCACACAGGCCAATACGATTAATGAGATGGTTAATAAAATGACGCTGCTTCTTAAGAAAGATGAATAAATTATTCCGGGAGGTATAGTCGATATCAGGTCTTTGGAAGAAAGAGGGGCATTTCTGGCAATCTTGCCAATGCTGATGGAATCAGGCCGGGACACGCTTTGAAGAAGGCGGTGTCCTGGCATTTATTATATTTATAAATTGAGCAGGGGGGATATTCAAAGATGATAGATTATAGTATTCAAAATAAAAAGGCGTGGGAATATAATGCGTATGAGTTTTGGGTGAAACAGTCCGGTACACCGGTTGACAGAGCAAAAAGGGACTTGGAAAATCCGATAGGAATGTTGAAAAGATATTCTGATTACTTTGATGCTTACAATGGTATTAAAGTAGCAAACATCTGCGGTTCCTGCGGAAAGAAGGCTGTTCCCTTAGCCGTTTTGGGAGCAGAAGTTACTGTCTTTGATATTTCGGAAGATAATAAGAAATACGCGCTTGAAGTGGCAGCTGCCGCAGAAATTGATTTGAACTTTGAGGTATGTGATGTACTGGAAATTGATATGGAAAAGTACGGGAATTATTTTGATGTAGTATTTATGGAAGGAGGCGTCTTACATTATTTTCATGAGATTAATGAATTTATGCGCATTATGCATTTGTTATTGAAAAAAGACGGAAAAATGATATGCAGTGATTTCCATCCGTTTACAAAAATATCAGATATATTGAATTTTGAACAACCAACTATGAGTTATTTTTCAAAGGAAGTTTTTGAAGGAGAAATGGCACATGCTCACTTTTTTGAAGAAAGTGTCAGAGAGCAGATGCCTAAGTGCAGTTACAGAAAGTATACAATCAGTGAGATTATCAATTCAGTCATAGACAGTGGTTTTACGTTAAGAAAGTTTGATGAACATCCTGCGTGGACAAATGAAAAGATACCGGGAGAGTTTACTATTGTAGCGAGTAAACAGTAATGCTTAGACCTGTTGAAAATATTTTACAGGCCGAAGATTTTATAAGGTGACGGATCGGGGCGGGATTTGCTGAGATACGAATGGAATGAAAAAAGGATAGAAATCCGGAAATAAAATACATATGAAAAAGAAAATAAATATTCTTAATTCCGTCAAATGCATTCAGGATATATCCGGAATTTCCCCTTTATCAACCAGAGCGGCAGCTTAGTATTGATATCCTTCAATCACCCAGTCGTATTCTTTTAAGTCCAGGCCCTGTCCGCAATATTCACATCTGCCTCCGTTTAACAGTGACAGACTCGCGCCGCAGGAATCGCAGCGATACACATTTACGTCGTTGATACTCTGTGTCAGCGCGCGGATGCTTTTGACAAGACTGAGATTCAAGAAGGCCTTTTCCTGACGCACTCCCCCGTTTTCATATCTGGTCAGCATCATTCCTGCTTTTACTTGTAAATGCTGGAAATTACCGTCCGTTCGATAATCCATCAGAACGCATTCCAGCAGTTTACAATCGATCACTCCGCGATATCTTGCAAGCAGCGCCGTCATATCGCAGACCGCAAACGGTCCGATCTCTTTGGCCGAATCTGCATAGCAGATACTGAGCAGCTTGTTGGATAGGTTTCCGATCAAAGTCTCTGTTGAGAAATATTTGTCTACATTTCGTATCTTTTCAAGCGTCTGATTCGTCCTGGCGGGGCCGCCGGCCATGCTTTCCCTGGATTTCTTACCTACAAAAATTGAAAGAAATACTACCATCACACCGATGCCAAGCAGGGGAGTAAGCGTCATCAAAGCGCCGCCCAAATTGCTTCCGACCGCAAAAAGTGCAAGTACAATAATAACAAGGATGATATACATGGGCACAAAATTCTTATGAATCGTAAAACCGTCTCTGTGCTGCGTCCAATCTCCCGGATTATAAACGGAAGAAACCTTCTGCTTCAAATCCTCGATATGGAATTTGGTCTGACAATAATCGCAGCCGTCTACGAAACATTCCAATGTGCCTTCCCAGCCGCAGCTCGGACAGATATAGTTTCCGTTCGTGCTTCTGGACTGGATCATATAGTATTCTCCCGCCGATTTTTTCCGCGTATCTGACCATACGCAGCGATTCCCGTGATAAAAAGATTTTCTGTAATTCATCTCGTCGCTGATTTTGCAGATTAGATTTTTTCCGTCGTGACTATAATCCCAATAGGGATAACGCTGATACTCACCCCTGTTATATTCTGTAGGTTTTATGTAATCATAATGCGCTGTCAATCCGAGTGTTTTAAGACGTTTTTTATTCAGGTAGTGTGTATACCACAGATTCTGTGTCGTTGTCATAAAACCATTTTCTGTAATCTGCGGACTGTTATACCAGGCTGCTTCTTCCTGCTTGTAATCATTGACTAATTTGGTCATATCATTGTTCCAGATCTGACAGGATGCGCTGTAACGTTTCTCATTCATTAACTGTGTCGTAGCTTTTTTGAGCTGATTCCAATCAGCTTTCAGATTATTTGCCATATCAATAACCATGCCTTTCTCTCAGCCTGCAATATTTGCAAAGCGAATTGGTTTGCTCATGAAAATCTTTACATTATTTCATGCCGAATATATTCATTTTATCATATTGAGGGGGTAAATACTATCTTTTTTTGACAGCCTGTTTCTGCGATACAAAAATTGAGTCATATTTACAAGCTTGATATATCTGATTTTTTTCAATATAATAGTGCTATTGGAAGGAAGTGCCCGGAAGGTTCGGGGAAAGGAAAATCCGATCGATATATAAAATGGTCGGATCATACGGGAACATGGAAAAAAATCATATTAATCCGGTCACCAGGCTGGATTATCCGGATCCGGATGTGATCCGTGTAGACGATACTTATTATATGGTGAGCACTACCATGCATTTTATGCCGGGGTGTGAGATTCTGCGCTCTTATGATCTGCGTAACTGGGAGCATGTGACATATGTTTATGACAGGCTGGATAGTACTCCCGGACAGAGGCTTGAGGGGGAGGAAAATATCTACGGAAAGGGTATGTGGGCGGCTTCTCTGCGCTGTCACAAAGGCACTTACTATATCTGTTTTGTTGCCAATGACACCCACAGAACATACCTGTACACGGCAGACTGCATAGAAGGTCCCTGGAAAAAGCGCTATGTGGAAGGTTTTTATCATGACTGTTCTCTGTTGTTTGACGATGACGACAGGGTGTATATTGCATATGGCAATAAGGATATTTATATCACGGAGCTGAAAAGCGATTTGAGCGGACCGGCAGAAGGAGGACTGCACCGTCTGGTTGTCAGCGATGAAGGGAATTCTGTCCTGGGGTATGAAGGTACGCATTTTTATAAGATTCATGGGAAATATTATCTGTTTTTCATCCATTCGTTAAAAGACCGTTGGAGAAGAGTCGAAGCCTGTTTTACGGCGGATTCCCTGACAGGAGAGTTTACCGGCGGTGATGTGCTGAATGATGACAGAGATTATTGCGGTCAGGGGGTGGCCCAGGGAGGAATCGTGGATACTCCCGACGGAAAATGGTACGCCATGCTTTTTCAGGACAGCGGAGCAGTGGGGCGCATTCCCGTACTGATGCCGGTTTACTGGGAGAATGAATATCCGGTGTTTGGAAACGCGGGAAAGGTACCTGAGGAGTTTGAGATCAAGAGTCTGCGCCCGGGATATAACTACCGGCCGCTTGTGGAAAGCGATGATTTTAAGGGAGAATTGAAACCTTGCTGGCAGTTTAGTCATGAACCGGCCCCTGAGCTGATCATGCATGACAGAGAGAATGGCGTCTGGAAGGTGCGGACGGATAAAGTCTGCAGATATCTGCCCGAGGCCCGGAATATCCTTACACAGAGAATGCTGTACCCCGGATGTACGGGAGAAGTCACGGTGGACGGAAGCCGGCTGAAGGAGGGAGACTTTGCCGGAATCTGCGCACTGCAGGGATGCTACGGATTTCTCGGCATCACAAGAAGAGAGGGACGGCTGTATCTGACGCTGCGTACGGTAACCGCTGCGGATGACTCTTTAGAGCCGTTAAAAGCCGATGAACGGACCGAAAGGGAGCAGGCGGCGCTCATGCTGGAAGAAAGCGAAAGTGCCGTGCAGATGAAGCTGGAAGTGGATTTTGCCGGAATGAAGGATACGGCGGTTTTTTATTATCGAAGGGCGGATGCAGATGCACAAACACCTTGGACACAAATCGGCGCACCGCATAAACTGTATTTTAAGATGGACCATTTCGTAGGCTGCCGGTTTGGCCTGGCTGTTTATTCTACAAAAGAACCCGGCGGTATGGCGGCGTTTCGTGATTTTGTTTACCGGGAATAAAGATAGATGTGGAAATGACAGCGGTGTCGGGAAAAGAAGGTGGATAAGTGAGCTTGCCTGAAAATGTTTATGAAGCAATCTGCCGTATGTTTATGTGCGACAATTTAGAGGATCATCTGACATGTTATCATTCTTTTTATGAGGATTTAAAAGAATGTACTTTTATTGTATTTTCTGAAAATGAGGGAAGCAAGCTGCCTGAGTCATTATGTACTGATTATGACCATGATTTTGCAATCATAAATTTAGGATTTGCGAATCGATATTATGCAATGAACCAACAGATTTATAAAGAAATGATCGAAAAAAAGAGGTCAGATTATTTTATTGATATATGTGTGGACCTTGATACGCAGGCAGTCAGTTATTTAAAAAATATTTTTGTGGAATTTAATGAAGTTTCACATAGTCAAAAAATGAATGAGGTGCTGCAATATTTGCAGTTACCGGAAATAAATTATAGTTGTGCGCCATATATGGTAGAAAACGCGGCAAAGAAAGATTCCATCAACAGAATTGAGTGTTATAAAAATATTAAAAGTTTTATGCTCTTTAAGGCTTTTCATTATTCCAAATTCATGCAAAACGGGATATGTGAGTATGACAGACTGGAAGAAGAAATTCAATTGGATGCCGATGCCCTTTTTCACATTATGTTCTCCGAAAAATACGCATTAAGCTGTGAAAAATTTTATAGAATGCAGGAATCACTATACGTTCTTTTGCTGAAAACAATTTGCATCGAATTTGCTAATCCTAAAAAGTCACCGCAAAATAAAATAATGGAGTTATTTGATTTCGTAAATACAGAATTAGGATATTTTGCCGATCGAGAATTACAGATATGCTATTATTATTTTAGGCATGATGAGAAGACCAAAAAATTTTTTAAAAAAGTTCAGAAAAATAGTAATGATCTGTTTGGCACAATAAATGGAATGTCATGGGATTTAATACATGTTCGGATAATTGAACAGGAATTTGCAGTCAGACCTACAGAACAGGTGAGATATGCAATACATGTTCTTCTTACGTTTGATAATGGTTTAAAAGAAGTCCTGCAAATAAATCCAATAGAACAGATTGCGCTTTATAAAGATATTCCTATTCCTAAATTAAAGTACTGCTGGTGTGATAAAATACCGGGTGCAAAAGAAAAATTGATGTCTGAAAATAATAAAAAGATGAGACAACACACATTTAAGACAATGCATGTAGAAAAGTTAAAAACAGCATTAGAGAAAGAACTGCATAGCCTTTGCCATGATACGAGATTATAAATCGGAGCCGTAATCGTATGATTGCGGCTCATGTTGATATGTCTATGAATTATTTCAAACGCGGATGGATCCCCCGCTCAATGATCCCGAATCCCAACGGATAGGGCCCTGTGTGTACGCCGATGGTAGCGCCGATCTGATAGACGGGGATCTCTTTGATATCGTATCCGCTTTCCTGTAAAGTGGACAGAGCCTGATCACGAAATTCGATGCCTTCTTCGATATCATAGCCATATCCCACGGTGATGCTGTAGCACTCGATGCCAAGAGGACTTTCCCGTAAATATTCCAAAAGCAGATCCATGACTTTTTTCAGGGTGCGTTTTCGGCCCCTGTCAATGCCGGAAGGGAAGATTTCACCCTGTTTTAACGTGATTACGGGACGGATGTCCAGAACGCTTCCGGCCAGAGCGGAGACTTTACCGATGCGGCCGCCGTGTTTTAAATATTCCATATTTCCGACCGTAAAGAAAATCCTGCCGGTACTTTTGATCTCTTCCAGACGTGCAACGGTATCCTGATAACTGACGCCCTGATCACGCAGACTGACAGCTTCCAACACATATAGTCCCTGCAAAACCGTATTGATAGTTGCGTCAATGACCGTAATTTCTGCCTGCGGGTATTTTTCCAATACAAGCGTACGGGCATTTAGCGCAGACTGCATGGAACCGCTGAATTTCGTAGTAATGCAGATGCAGATTACGGGCATGCCGGTCTTCGCAAAAGGAAGAAACGCTTCTTCATAATCCTGAATGGAAGGCATGGAAGACTTGGGGTAAACGCCCTTTTTTTCCACCATTTGCTGATAGAAGCTGCGGATACCGATCTCTACATTTTCTTTGAAGTAGTGCTCGTCATCAAAGGATACGTAAAAGGGAACTACCGTAATATTCTTTTCCTGTGCCAGTTCCGGAGATAAGTCGCAGGAACCATCACTGATTATATGGAATGCTTCGTTCATATTGATCAACCTTCTTTGTATAATTATTTCCGCGGGCAGCGGGCCGGACGGCCGCCTGCAGGCATTCGGCAAATGTTTTTAGATGTTCTGACTGATATATAGGATACTACGTTTGCCCAGTAATTGCAATTGTTTTAGGAATAAATATCACAAGATAGAGGTATGCAAACCGTTTTTGGTAGTTTCTGATACTATATAGAATATTTATGTGGTTTTCACGGGCGGCAAAGACAGAGAGGAAAGATGATTATGAAGGATAATGTGATCGATAAACGGATAGCGGATTTGATGATAAAATGCGGGTTTGGAACTCTTATTTGTCCAATTGAGCCGGTATCCGGCGGATTTATGCATAGAATGTACAAAGTAAAAACAGATTCCGGAATATATGCGGTTAAGCATCTTAACCCGGAAGTCATGAGAAGAGAAGGCGTGCATGACAATTACGAGCGGGCGGAAAAAATAGAATCTCTTTTGGAAAAACAAGATATTCCGATTGTACCGGCGCTGGCAGTTCATGGTAAAAAGATGCAAAATATAGACGAAAGCTATTTTTATATTTTTCGCTGGCAGGATGGACACATCACCGGTTGGAATCATATTTCAAAGGAAAAGAGTACGACTGTCGGTAATATTCTGGGAAGAATACATGCAATCGCTCCCCGGAATATTCCTCACGAAGAGCCGGAACTCAGTAATATTCCCTGGCAGAAGTATGTACAGAGGGCAGAAGATGAGAAAAACGAAATTGCCTCTGTCTTGTCTGACAATTTACAGTTACTGATTAATGCAGAGAAAGAATTGAATACAGCGAGAGCCTCTTTGCCGGATATCCTTTGTATTTCTAACGGGGATATGGATCCGAAAAACGTCATGTGGGATAAAGGAAACCCATGGGTAATAGATCTGGAATGCCTTGACTATGGAAATCCGATATCTCATGCACTTCAGCTTGCGCTGCAATGGTCGGGGATTACCACATGTAATATGGATATTGAGAAAATGACTGCATTTTTTGATGGTTATCTGGCTGCATATGATAATGGTTTTCGGGCGTACAGCAGTGTATTCGGAGTGGCATATACCTGGGTAGAATGGCTGGAATATAGTATTCAGAGATCGCTTGGAACATGCATCGATGAAGCGGAACAAAGTCTGGGGATTTCCGAGGTGAGAAACACGATTAGGAGAATAAGCTATATTCAGAGTATGGAAACAGAAATCAGGAAGGCTTTGGATTCCCGACTGCCGGATATGAAATCACGATGAAGGAAAAGTCCGCCATAGGGCGGACGTGAAAATAGAAGATACTTAAAATACTTTTTTACGTTAAAACAAATAATACGATTATTTATTGTAAGAAACGTCATTTCGAGAGAGAAGGTATACACAGTATTGATTCATGCTGATTCCTTCTCGTTTTGAATGTTCAGCTAACGATCTGTGCAGACTGCGGGGAATTCTCAGTTTGAACTGTCCCGAATAATCTTCTAAATTATCAGGCTCATGAATCTCAATGCCATCTTCAAGGGCAGCTTCAAGCCAGGCTTTTTTAGCATCCAATGCATTTGCTACTGCAATTTCTACTGTTGCGCCACAGGTGATGCAACCCGGAAGGTCTGGATAAGAAACCACAAATCCGCCTTCATCCTTATCTTCTATGACTTCCATTCGATATGACATTGTCATGTAATCATTCAGTGTCTTCATTGTTAGTGGCCTCGCTTTCTACAATTTGCTTGACTATTTCTACATATACTTTTTTAATTGGTTCATGCTTTGGGATTGTAATCGGCTGACATCCCTGCTTTCTAAATATATAATGACTGCTCCCGCTTCTGGGTAAATTCATCTCATATCCATAACCTTCTAAAACCTTGCGTAATTCACTGAACCGGAGGCTTTTGATAATGAACAAATACGCGCTAATAGTTTATCCCACTTTGACATTTTGATACCTCCTGTCTATATTATATGTGACATCGTATTTGGTGTCAACAATTGCTCCAAGGGGTCAAAATTTAAAAGAGCCTTATAGACCTTATAGATAAATGAGTGCTTCTATGTTACTATAAAAAATAGGAAAAAACATTTATAATATTTTACAGCAAACAGAATTCCGAAATGAGCATAATGTGGAAATTGAAGATTTATTAACAATAGAATCAATTAGAGACAGAAATGAACTGATAAAGTTGGTATATGAGTATTTTGGAATTTACGATTTGCTTAAAAAGATAAAGAATTATAGCGTAAAAGGAGAAACACACACAATGCCCAAACTAAACTTTTTCATAGAAGGACTGCAAGGCGCCGGCAAATCCACTCTTGTTAAACGGCTTTCCGACCGATTACCTGACTATACGGTTTTCCATGAAGGGGACTATTCGCCCGTTGAACTGGCCTGGTGCGCTTATGTAACGGAAGCGCAATATAAAGACATATTGGCAAGATACCCGACGCTCCAAAAAGAGATTCAGGATAAAACCGTTACGGAAGAGGAATACAGAATCATCCGCTATACGCAGATATTGACGGACGTACCGGGTTTTCACAAAGATCTGGAAAAATATGAAATATATAACGGCAATCTGGACAGAGAGTCTTTTGAACAAGTGATCTTCTCACGTTTCAGGAAATGGAACGGAGAGGGGCAGATTTTTGAATGCTCTGTTTTTCAGAATATCATTGATAATCAGATGCTGTATTTTATGATGTCCGATGATGAGATTCTGGCTTTTTACGAAAGACTGCACGGCATACTGAGCGGCAAGCCGTACAGGATTCTTTATCTGGATGTGGAAGATATTGAGGCGGCAATAGGCGTGATCAAAAAAGAACGCTCTGACGATAACGGAAACGAGTTGTGGTTCCCGCTCATGCTAAAATATCTGGCGGAGTCTCCTTATGGAAAAGAACATGCGCTGTCGGGAATGGCTGGGCTGCTTCGTCATCTGGAGAAAAGAAGAAACCTGGAACGACGGATTATAGACAGGATTTTTAAAGAGAATACGATTGTTGTGAAGGCGAAGGATTATAAGCTGGATGAAATGATATAAAACACAAATAAAGGAGAAATTGCATGAACATCTATGAAAACTGCCCCATCTTACAAAATGACCGCCTTATCATTAGACTGATCGAACAAAATGACACCGACGACCTCATGGCGGTTTATCATGATAAATTCGCACTGCCCTTTTTTAACAGCGATAATTGCAACGGCAGCAATTTTTACTGTGCCGTGAAAGAGGATATGGCGAATACGATCAGGTTCTGGTTGCTGGAATACCATGAGAATCAGGGGTTTGTACGTTTCACTATCATGGACAGAAAAGAAGAAAAAGCGATCGGTACAATAGAAATGTTCCGCAGGGAATCGGAAGACTATTATAACGACTGCGGCCTTTTGCGGGTGGATGTGGGCAGCGGTTATGAAAAAGCAGAGATGCTATATGAAATTTTATCACTGATCACAGAACCGTTTTACGACTGGTTCGGGTGTTCCATGATTGCAACCAAAGCGCCGCTCTATGCGATAGAGCGAATCGAAGCACTGCGGAAAGCGGGATTTTCCAGATCCGGGGAACCGCTTGTCAATGCGCAGAGCAATATCGCCTATTATGATTACTGGATAAAGAAAAAAGAAAGCGTATAGGGAGGACATAACCGTAAATCTGCGTTGTCTGTGATCCCGGCTGCTTCAATCTGCAGCAAAATATGAATGACAGTTAATTTTCCTGCATTAACAATTAACATATGTTCAGTTGTGAAGCCGTTTTCCGGATGATAAGCTGAAAACAAAAACGGAGGATTTTATATGCAGATCGGACAGATTATACGGGAATACAGGAAAAAGAATGAATTAACGCAGGAAGAGATGGCAAACCGCCTTGGTGTAACGGCCCCGGCAGTGAATAAATGGGAGAACGGCAATTCCATGCCGGACATTACACTGTTAGCGCCGATTGCCAGACTGCTCGGGATTTCGCTAGATACCTTGTTGTCGTTTCAAGAGGAACTTACCAAAGAGGAGATTACAGCGATTATATGTAAGACAGAGGCCGTATTGACAGAACACGGCTTTGATTTTGAAGCGGCGGTAACTTATGCGAAAGAACAGATCGCACAGTATCCAAACTGTGAAGAACTGATTCTTGGCATAGCCTTAACGCTTGAAGGCTGGCGTATCATGAAAATGATCGACGAGGCGGCAGTTGAAGAATATGATTCTGTTTTTAACGGATGGTATATGCGGGCGCTGGCGAGTGATCGGGAGGAAATCCGCACCAGGGCGGCAGAGGCTCTGTATGGATTCTATTTCAGAAAAGAACAGTATACGAAAGCGGAAGAATATCTGGCGTACTTTTCAGAACAGAATCCCGAAAGAAAAATGCGGCAGGCCAATCTTTATAATGCGACAAACCGCAAAGCGGAAGCATACAGGACATATGAAGAACTGCTGTTTTCACAGTACCAAATGACGAATATACTTTTTCATCATATTATGATGTTGGCCATGCAGGATAACGATAAGAAGAAAGTTCATGCACTGGCAGAGAAGCAGAGCGAACTGGCCCGTACATTTGAGATGGGAGAATACTATGAGATTTCAGGACAGTTGGAGATCGCGGTTATGGAAAAAGATGCGGATGCCGCGTTGGAGATCATGGAAAAAATGATTTCCGGCATAGAAAGGATAGATGATTTTTCCAGATCTTTTTTATATGAGCATATGACTTTTCGGAAACCGAGAGAAGTTTTTCAGGCGGAAATGAAGAATAATCTGCTGCGCAGTTTTCGGGATGAGGAGACTTACGGTTTTCTTATAAATGACAAAAGGTGGCAGGAACTGGTAAAATAGAAAGGCCGGGGAAAAGATCATGTCAAAAACATTAAACTACTATAACGATAATGCGGAGCGATTCGTACAGGAAACGGCAAATGTGGATATTTCAAAGAATCAGAAAGAATTCCTGAAATATATTCCGGATAACGGAACGGTTCTTGACTTTGGCTGTGGTTCCGGGCGGGATGCCAAATATTTTCTGGAGCAGGGATACCATGTCGAAGCCGTGGACGGATCGGAGACAATGTGCAGACTGGCGTCTTTGCAGACCGGGATTCCTGTAAAGTGTATGCGGTTTGAGGAACTGGATGCGGTTGATATATACGACGGCATCTGGGCCTGTGCCTCCATTCTGCATTTGGCCCGAAATGAGCTGATCACAGTACTGCATAAAATGTGCAGGGCGCTTAAAAAGACCGGAATTCTTTATGTGTCATTTAAATACGGCAGTTTCGAGGGCGAGCGAAAGGACAGGTATTTTACCGATTTTACGGAAGAGTCTTTCGCCGAAGTGATAGCGGAGGTGCCGGAATTGACGATAGAAAAACAATGGATAACAAATGATGCAAGACCCGGCAGGAGTGAGGAAAAGTGGCTGAATCTGATTCTGAAAAAATAGGACGCCGTCTGGCGATTGATGAAAAATATTATAACCAGCTGGATATAGAGGGGTTTTCCCTGATGATGAAAGACCCGTCGTATTGCTACAAATTTTACTGGCTGGAAGCGATCGTACAGTTGATTACGGAGAATAAAACAGAGGCTTCCTATGATGAGATCATTAATGAGATGATAGCGAATGCGTGGTATCCCGTTTTGGAATATCATATTCATTTGAGCGGTCTGTTCGGGGACGGGATGATCAAGGATAACCTGGAAAAAGCCGTGAAAAAACTGCATGAGCTGTGTGAAATACCCAATAACGCCTCTAAAATAGAGATCAAAAACCAGATAGCGCTGTATGATGAAAAACTGCACGCCGAGAAAATGGAGTTGACCAAAAACGTTCCTTATAAGGCATTGTCCGGCTTTGCCAATAAAGGGAATGAGAAAATCAGCTTAGACAGCAGTGCCGGAAGAATCATGGCCTATTATAATATGTTAAGTGCAACGTCTACGCCGCTTCCTTATACATATGGTCCGGAGAGCGGTTTACAGAGAAAACTGACTTTTACAAAAGCATGGATACAGATGATTCAGGACAATGCGGTAGTCATTATGGGGTGGATCCAGTATGAGAAAGTAAAGTGGCTGCAAAATAACAATCCGGAGATTCCCGGACTTGTTTATAAGATTTCCCCGAATGAAGAAAAGGTGCGGAAACTGGAGCATGTTCGTAAACTCTGGGAAGGCATTCTGGAGATAGAGGAGATAATCGATGTCTTTAAAGAAGAACCGATCGCCAAAGGCGCCTATGCCGTGGATCATTTTATTCCGTGGTCTTTTGTCATGAACGATGAATTGTGGAATCTGATGCCTATGGACTCTTCGCTGAATTCAGCGAAAAGTAATAAACTGCCAAAGTGGAATCCTTTTTTCCTGCGCTTTGCAAGAAATCAGTTTATTATGTACAAGGCAATCTATAACATGGAAAAACCGCAGTTAAGAAAGCGATATGAGGCCTGTTACCGGGACAATCTGCATTCTATCTGGGCAAGCCGGGAACTTTACAGGAGCGGGAACTCGGAGGAAGTGTTTTACGGCATTCTGGAAAAGAATATGCGGCCGGTGTATGACTCGGCAAGACGGCAGGGTTATCAGGTTTGGGGATGAGAGGAAAGGCCAGGGAAATGACACAGGATAAATGGAATGAATTGCAGGGCGGATTTGAGACGGCATATATTGACGCATCGCATACTTCTAATTTAGCATATAAGCCGCAATTTATATCAAATAATTATAAATTAGGGAGGAAAGTCTTATCATCTATTGAAGATGAACTTTTGGTATGCGAACGTTTTCAAATCAGTGTTGCCTTTATTACAATGAGCGGAATCGAACCATTGCTTCAGACTTTAAAAGAGTTGGAGCAAAAGAATATTCCAGGAGAGATTCTTACAACAAACTATTTGAATTTCAGCGAACCAAAGGCGTTAGAGCAATTAAATAACCTTTCCAATATTACGATAAAAATGTATGACGTAGAAGCAGCGGACGAAGGATTTCATACAAAGGGTTATATTTTTAAACGGGATGAAATTTATCGGATTATTATAGGTAGTTCCAATATGACAAACACTGCGCTTACAAGCAATCGTGAATGGAATACGAAAGTGATTTCAACGGAGCAGGGTGAAGTGGCATTGGAAATTGTTGCAGAGTTCCAGGAACTCTGGAATTCACCATTTGCACTGTCGTTTGATGATTTCTATGAAAATTATCAGGAAAGATATCGAATTATCAAACACCAAAGAGAGATTGCCCGTAAGGAAGAACTTTCATCAATTGAGAAATACTGTTTACGTCCAAATAACATGCAGACTGGTTTTATTACAAACTTGAAAAAGATTCTGGCGGCGGGAGAAGAAAGAGCTTTACTGATTTCCGCAACCGGTACAGGAAAGACATATGCTTCGGCATTTGCTATGCGAGAATTAGGATTTAAAAAGGTACTTTTCCTTGTGCATAGAGGGCAGTTGGCGAAACAGACTAAAAAATCATATGAAAAAGTCTTTGATAAGTCAATATCTATGGGCTTGGTTGGAGCAGGTTATCAAGAATACGATAAAGACTATATTTTTGCAACGGTTCAAACATTGAACAGACAAGAACATCTGTTAAAATATAAACCGGATGAATTTGACTGTATTATTTTAGATGAAGCGCATCATAGTGCGGCTGATACATATCAAAAGGTTATGGAATATTTCAAACCAAAATTATGGCTTGGAATGACTGCAACACCAGATAAACGTGATGATGATGTAGAAGGAAGAAATATCTACGAAATTTTTCATCATCAAATTGCCTATGAGATTAGATTACAGCAGGCGATGGAAGAGAAAATGCTGTGTCCTTTTCATTATTTTGGAATTAGTGATATTTCCATGATAGATGATAAGCAAATAAAGTCTAAAAAAATTACAGAAAAAGATTTCAACCAATTAACAAGTGACGAGCGGGTAAAACACATTATAGAGCAGGCAACATACTATGGATATAGCGGTGAACGTGTAAAAGGTCTTATTTTCTGCAGTAGAATAGACGAATCGATAGAGCTTTCTGCAAAATTTAACGCATTAAAATTTAGAACAATTGCATTAAATGGTGATGCATCGGAGGAAGAAAGGGCGAGCGCTTTTGAGCGGCTTGCAATGAATGAATCAGATGCATCAGATGATATGAAACCGTTAGATTATATTTTTTCTGTAGAAATATTAAATGAAGGGGTAGACATTGTTGAGGTTAATCAGGTTATTATGCTTCGGCCAACGCAGTCTCCAATTGTATTTATACAGCAGTTAGGCCGTGGATTACGTAAGGCAGAGGGGAAAGAGTATGTTGTAATTCTTGATTTTATAGGAAATTATAAAAATAATTTTATGATTCCCATCGCGTTATCCGGTGATCGTTCTTACAATCCAGATACTATCAGAAAATATGTTATTAGTGGAAACAGCACGATTCCTGGAGCATCTTCGGTTCATTTTGATGAGATCGCAAGAGAGAAGATATTTAAGTCGATTGATGATATTAAGAGTATGAGATCTTATATCAAAGAAAGTTATATTTCTTTAAAAAATCGACTTGGACGTATTCCCTATCTTTTGGATTTTTATGAAAACGGTCAAATAGATCCGCTTGTCATTATACGGGAATACAAGACTTATCAAAAGTTTTTGGAGTCAATAGAAAAAGAGCTCTATACAGGAATAATATCGGAACAAGAATTGTTGACATTAGAATATTTGTCAAAGACAATCCTTACCGGAGTTAGGCCGTATGAATTGGAAATATTGAAACAATTTTTAGATCATGATATTCTTTATACAGAGCAGATAGAGCAGGAAATCCTGGAAAAATATGGATATGAAATGAAGCTTCCGGCGATTGAAGATGCGATGCATGTTTTGCAGGGACAATTTGTCAGTAACGATAAAGAGGGACAAAAATACAGTCATATTGATATTGTAGAATATAACCAGGAAAGAACCTTACGCAGAATGAATGGATTTACGGAACGATTAAAGCACAGTGAATTCCGCAGACAGGTAAATGATATCATTGAGGTTGGTTTAAGACGGTATAGAGACAAATACTCTACAGGTAAAACCAGGGATGATTTATTCATTTTACATGAAAAATATTCGAGACGTGATATCTGTTTTTTGATGAATTGTAGAAAAGATATGTCTTCAACAATGTATGGAATGAAAAGAATCGGTGAGGATGTTTTCATATTTGTTATCTATCATAAAGAGAAAAATTTGGATAGTAGTAAGAACTATGTAGATGGAAAGCCTGATTATGAAGATGTATTTGAGGACAATATGACTTTTCGTTGGGATTCACAGATGGGAAGGGGTATTCATAGTTCTTATGTGAAAGAGGTAGTTACTGCGCAGCGCAAGCATCTGCTTGTAAAAAAAAGAGATGCGGAGATAAGCTTCTATTACATGGGACAGTTTGATATCCTTCACATGGAACCTGCCAAAAAGATAGATCAAAACGGTAAGGAACGCGATATTGCCAAATTTCGAATAAAAATGCGCAACGCAGTCAGAGACGATTTGTTACGTTATCTGCAAAGCGGTATAGAAAACGAGGAAGAGAGAAAATCATGAAAACAATCAAAGTAGTAGCCGCCATCATAAAAGCAGTCAATAAAGACGGCAAACCGATCATCTTTGCCACCCAGCGGGGATACGGTGAATTTAAAGACGGTTGGGAATTTCCGGGAGGAAAAATAGAACAGGATGAGACGCCGGAACAAGCCTTAAAGCGCGAGATCATGGAAGAACTCGACACAGAAATCTCCATAGGAGAATTGATTGATACGGTAGAATACGACTACCCGGCCTTCCATCTTTCCATGGACTGTTTCTGGTGTGAAGTGGTTTCGGGAGATCTGGTATTAAAAGAGCATGAGGCGGCCAGGTGGCTGACCAAAGAGGAACTGGATTCTGTGGAATGGCTTCCGGCAGATATCAGTTTGATCAATAAAATCAGGAATTGCCTTTAGAATGGTATACTATGCCGGACAAAATATGGGAAACGGGTATTCTAATTGAAAGAAAATGAAAGACAAAAAGATATCATATTTGGAGAGATACCTATGGAGTACAATTTTAGTAAGCTTTGGTCAGAGCAGTTTTGGGGATTTTTTAAATTCAAAAATTTCTGTATGTATGCGGAAGACGAAGAATCTCAGGCTGCCTATTACAAAAGATTAGGTGCAATACATATTAATGAAAAGGGAAAGATAATAGAGGAACCATCACAACTTTTGTTAGATACTCTCATAGAAGAAAACCGTGCAGCATTAGACATGTAGAAAACCCCCTGATAATATTTCTTTATTGGAATATTATCAGGGTATTTTTTTGAAAAAATTGTAGCTTTTTCCCAGCGTCAATTGTAATGTCAATAAAGGGTAATGAAAATGCATTTCAAATTACTTGGTGAATGTCCGCCAAAGCGGACAGGAGGATAAAAATGAGCAGAAAATCATTATGCGCAGATGATTTGGAAATGATCGGAAAATATTCCGACCTGGTATACCGTATGGCCTATTCTCTGGTCAAAAACCGGTATGATGCAGACGACATCCATCAGGAAGTCTTTATCAGGTATCTTCGTAAACGGCCCGAATTTGAGAATCCGGCACACGAAAAAGCATGGTTTCTGCGGGTGACGGTCAATCTTTGTAAGAACCTGTGGAAAGCGGCATGGAGACAGAAAACGATCGGTCTGACAGACTACGCCGCGGAAAACGTCGGCCTCCCGGAGGAACCGGAGTCAGAGTCTGATCAGATAATTGCCATAGTCAAAAAACTTCCGCAGAAATATCGTATTGTCATTCATTTGTTCTATTATGAGGAATTGTCAATCGATGAAATTGCCAAAGTATTACGGATGAAACCATCGACCGTGCGGACGCAGTTGACAAGGGCAAGAGCCTGGTTGAAAATTTTATTGGGAAGAGATGAAGTATGAAAAAGGATAGTTTTAAGTGGTCTATGAAAGAAAGAGCAGAGGAGGGCGGAAAATGGAAGAATTTAAAATAAAATACCAAAACGCATACGAACAGATCAGGCCGCGTGCCGATTATTTGGAAAAACTATATGCCGGATATGAAAAAGGACAGCGAAACAGAAGGGAAATGTTTTGGAAGATCATGCGTCCGGCAGCAGCAGTCTGTGTTTGTATTCCGGTATTGCTTATGACACTTTTGTCAGTTGCGGCGAAGTCCGTTCCGGCGGTTTATGATATTGTTGCCCGTTATGCACCGGCTTTGGCGGACTTTGTGCTGCCTGTTTCCGTCAGCGATACTTCCCGGGGTATTACCATGCAGGTAGAGGCAGTTAATGTGGAAGATAAGACGACGGAACTAAGTGCAGAGCTGATCGTTTCTTTTTCCGATGCGGAAGGAAGCGATACGGACAGGATCAAAGGAAAAGCGGATCTGTATGAAAGTTATCATCTAGAAAGTTACGGCGCCTCTTATAGTGTCGGAGGATGCCGTTTTTTGGCGTATGATGAAATGGAAGATAAAGCATTTTTTAAAATTGATCTGACGACCGATGGAAGGTATGAAAACGGCAGGATAAAACTTTGCGTGAGCAGTCTGCTTACGGATGTCAGAAAAGAGCAGCAGGATATTCCGCTTGATGATATCCTGGAAGATCCCCGTACAAAACCGGTATCGCTAAACGGTTTTGGCGGCAGGGAAGATCGGGAAGCTGTTGCGCAATATATCGGGTCGTTTGATGAGGATTCACCTCTTCCTGACGGTCTGGTCATGGATATTGTCAAACCGGATGAGAGTATGCTCGAGACGCTTACGGTCACCGGGGTAGGCTATTCCGATGGTCTTTTGCGCATACAGTCCTGCCGCGGAACCTTCAGAGATGCAGACAGGCACATACGGCCGTATCTGGTGGATGAAAGCGGAGAGGAGCGGCATGAAGATTACTCTCTGATGTGGCATGAAGAAGTGAACGGAGAAACGATATGTTTTGACGAACACTGGTTTCTGCTGGAAGAAAGCGAATTGGAAAAGGTGCGGGTTTATGGTATTTTCTATGTTACGGCCGGGAATGTAGACGGGAATTGGGAAGTGGTCTGTGAGATTCCGTAGGATAATATCAAACTGACATTTGTGTCATGCGAAAACGCATATGAAAAGGAAGTGCCGCAGCGCCTATCACTTAACATACTGTCAAAGATTCTTTGCGGGCCCAAATCTCCGGAAGCAAAGCAGGCTTCTTTTACGATTGCCATTGAGAACAGACTCAAAGTACAGTATAATATTTCGTGGAATACTGGACATGGAGAGGAACGAAATGATACACATAGCAATCTGCGATGATGAGAAAAATTTCGTCGCACACTTGACAAGTCTATTAAATCAATACGCCGCCGAAACCGGCGTGGAAATAAAGGTAACTGTTTATTACGACGGCATGGAGTTAATTGAAAAGTACGATACCACCATTGATCTGATTTTCCTTGACATTCAAATGCGGCTGGTGAACGGCCTGCGGGCCGCCGAGCGCATCCGCCAGATGGATGAAAAGGTCGGTATTATCTTTTTGACTACTCTCACACAATACGGTTTAGAGGGATATAAATATCAGGCCGCCAATTACATCATTAAGCCGATGAAGTATGTCCGGCTAAAAGCGGAAATGGATCAGTGGTTGAAAAAGCATCGGAAAGACGATAGCCCCGCTATGGTGATTACTAACGATACAGGGAGATATAAGGTGTTTCTGAAATCTCTCCGCTATGTAGAAACCTTTAACCGCAATTTGCTCCTGCATACAGAGCAGGAAAATATTATCTGTTACAAGAGCATGAAAGAGATGGAACAAGCGCTGCAAGGCAAAGGTTTTATTCGCTGCCACACCAGCTACATTGTAAATTTGTTTTATGTAAAGGGTGTGAATAAGCTGGAACTTGAATTGATTACCGGTGAGATTATCCCCATCAGCCAGCCGAAGCGCAAAGAGTTTATGGAACGTTTGGCTGATTATTGGGGGGATATGCTGTAATGTGGCTTTATAACTTGTTAGACATCGTGGCAACAATAACAGAAGCGGCTATTTTTTATGTAATGACTTTGTGTTTCTGTAAGACTTGCCGATTTCAAAAAGTAATCAGCAGAATTATCCCGCCGGTTGTTTATGCAATGGCGGTTATTGTTATGACCTTTTTGGCGGATATGGGAGCATATCGTCTTTTTGTGCTGCTGGCTTTGCTTATAGGATTAACACTTCTGTGTTATGAAGTGTCATTCCACCGGGCGCTGATTGTCATGGAGCTATCCTACTTATTGATCATACCATTTACAGAGTCAGCCGGGCTTTCCATTATGGATTTTGTTTATCACGGCAATATAATGACACAAGTGGATGGAACAGCTATTATTAAATGGCAGATATATGTCTTTATCATGCTGCTAAGGTTATTGTTTTTGATGGTTACCTACCGCTTATTAAAGAATTTCAAATATGATATTCTGGCAAAAGATGCAGCGATTGTATCTATCAGTTTTCTTTTGGTTTTCGGTGTATCATTTGCAAGCACTTATGGGTATTTGAATCTGAGAACGTCCGATACATCATTATTGGATTTAAGTACATCTGTACTCGGTGTAGTTTTTATTGTACAGTTTTTGTATTCCAGAAATGTGTCCTATCTCCGGGAGCAGGGGCAGCGGGACAAAATGCAGATTGCCCAGCTGCAGCAGCAGTTTGCTTACTATCAAGAGAAAATGAAAGATGAAGAACGGGTTCGCTCCATCTACCATGACCTGAAAAACCACTTGCTTGTAATGGAAAGCAGTCAGAACACAAAAGAAACACGCCAGATGGCGGAAACATTACGATCCCAAATTGCGGACTACGAGGACTATGTGCATACGGGAAATGAATTCCTGGACATCATTCTGAAAGATAAGGCGGTAAAGGCTCATGAAAAACAGATTGATTTTTCCGCTATGGTTGACTTTCACGGAATCGGCTTCATGGAGCCGCTGGACATCAGCACCATTTTCGGCAACGCCATTGACAACGCGATAGAGGCCAGCGAAAATCTGCCGGAGTACAAGCGTCTGATTACTGTTAAGGCCGAGCGTGTCCGGGATATGCTGCTTATCACCATAGAAAACAATATGTCGCCGGGCAACCATCTCACAGAGGAAACCACAAAGAAAGACCGCTTTGTGCATGGCTTTGGTATTCCCAACATCAAAAAAGCCGTAGAGAAATACGGAGGCCAGTGCAGTTTCCAACAGGAAGAAAGAACCTATCGGTTGAACATCCTGATCCCATGCCCTTAATTAAACGACGCCGTTTCTTCGTGAAGCGGCGCTTTTTTCTGTCCTTATTTTCGTGGGATCTTTAGTTTTTTCATCGTAGATATTAGATTACGCATTTTCCATTGTGCCTTTCTTTTGCCCGAATATAATGAAAACAAATCCAGAAAAACAAAGTGAGGTCATGGTATATGAGTATTTTAAGCACGAAACAACTGACGAAACAATACGGCGACGAGCCGAACATTGTCAAGGCACTGGACGGCGTAAGCATTTCCATTGAGCCGGGCGAATTTGTTGCCATCATCGGCACATCCGGCAGCGGTAAATCCACCCTGCTGAATATGCTGGGCGGCTTAGACCGCCCCACTTCCGGGACGGTCAAGGTAGATAACTATGAGCTGGGCAAGCTGAAAGACGAGGACTTGACCGTGTTCCGCCGCCAGCGGATCGGTTTCATTTTCCAGAACTATAATCTTGTTCCCATCCTGAACGTGTATGAAAACATCGTCATGCCCATTCAGCTTGACGGAAAGAAGCCCGATCAGAAGTTTATTCAAGAGGTAGCCGTACTGCTGGGTTTGGAAAAGAAGCTTTTGCATATGCCAAACACCCTTTCCGGCGGCCAGCAGCAGCGGGCAGCCATTGCGAGGGCGTTAGCCGGTAAACCGGCCATTATCCTTGCCGACGAACCGACCGGCAATCTGGACAGCAAGACCAGTGATGAAGTGATTGAACTGCTGAAAGTCACCAGCCGGAAATTCCATCAGACCATTGTAATGATTACCCACAACCCGGAAATTGCAGCACAGGCAGACCGCACCATCCACATTGAGGATGGCCGGATCCGGGAGTAAGGCGGTGATACCATGAAAGGACAGAAATCAATCATACGCACATTGACAAACCGCAGTTTCAAGGCGAATAAAACGCGTAATTTGATTGCCGTTTTTGCCATCGTCTTAACAACGCTCATGTTTACATCCCTGTTTGTCCTGTCGCAGAGCATGGTTGAAAATATGCGGAACATGAATTTCCGGCAGGCCGGATATAACAGCCATTTGAGTTCCGGCACCATGACGGACGCCGATATGGAGAAAATCATTGCCCATGAAGCTGTCCGGGACTACGGGGAAAGCACGATCATCGGTGTGGCCGAAAATAAGGAATTGACCGGGCGGCAGGTGGAAATCCGCTATGCCGATGAAAACTATGCCCGTTCCAGCTTTTCCTATCCCACAACAGGAACCATGCCGGTACAGGTGCGGGAGATCGCTTTGGACACCATCACCCTTGATAAGCTGGGGCTGCCCTATGAATTGGGACAGGAAATCACCTTTGAATGGCGCAAGGACTTAACTTCTGATGAATACACCGCCAGCACCTTTGTCCTCTCCGGCTATTGGGACGGTAATTCCGCTGCTATGGCGAGTATGGCATGGGTTTCCGAAGCCTTTGTTCAAAGCCGGTGTGCAGGTATCGACCAAGAAGCGCAGCTTGCATGCGGGCAGGTTTTAGGAACCGTGATGCTCCACCTTGATCTTTACAGTGACAGCAATCTGGAAGGAGCGGCGGAGCAGATTTTAACCGATACCGGTCTGTCGGACGTGTCCCTTCCTTCCAATGCGGCCTATGATGCCGCCATGAACCGGAATATTATCCATGAAGTGCTGCCGATGGCAATTTGCATGATACTGGTATTTGCCAGCGGGTATCTGATTATTTATAACATTTTCCAGATTTCCGTTGCCGGCGACATTCGCTTTTATGGCAGGCTGAAAACTTTGGGAACTACCAAAAAGCAGTTAAAGAAGATGATTTACGGGCAGGCCAACCGTCTGTCGTCTATCGGTATTCCTATCGGGCTTGTGACCGGGTATCTGCTGGGAGCTGTGTTGGTGCCGGTAATGATAACCGGGACAACGGGAGAAGCAAAGGCAGCGGTCAATCCTTATACCTTCATTGGCTCTGCGATGTTTGCCTGGCTGACCGTCCTGATCTCCTGCATGAAGCCCGCTAAAATCGCTGGCAAGGTTTCTCCGATGGAAGCCCTGCGCTACACCGATACAGGAGCCGTCAGCAAACGGAAAATCAAGAAAAGCACCGGCGGCGCAAGCATCCCGAAAATGGCGCTGGCAAACTTAGGCCGGAACAAGAAACGCACCATTACGGTAATCTGCTCCCTGACGCTGGGGTTTGTGCTGCTTTCCTGCGTCTATGCGAAAAATGCCAGCTTTGATATTGATAAATACATGAGTCAGATGGTTATCAGTGATTTTGAGGTGGAGGACAGCTCGATTTCTTCTACCTTTGGAACCTATAACCCCTACGGCACAACCATTTCCCCGGAGCTGGTACAGAACATTGAGGGACTTTCCGGGTTAGAGGCCGCAGGACGCTTGTATTCGCAGGTATTTACCCACCAGATCGGGACCTCTGCCCTTGAAAATATCCAGACCTATTATCATGCTGACGACCGGTTGGCATACATGGAAGCAACGGACGCAGGGCTGGCCGAAGCCTACCATGATATGATCCTGAGCGGCGAGTGTGTTTCCATTCTGTACGGCGTTGACGGCCTGATACTGGACACCTTTGCACAGGATGGCCGGATATTGGATGGCACCTTTGATAAGGACAAATTCCTGTCCGGGGGCTATGTCGTGATGGAGGCAGCCGCCGGTGCGGAGGAGAGCGGGAAAGAAACACAGCCGACTTATTCCGTTGGGGATATCGTAGAACTGAACGGACAACAGTATGAAGTGATGGCGATTGTGGCAGATATACCCACGATCACCGAGGGCGTCAATAGCAGTACGCAGGATTTCCTTTCCTTTTATCTTCCGGCAGATACATTCCGGGGGATGTACCCGGACAACACTCTGCGAAAGCTGTTCTTTGATGTAGCCGAAGAATATCAGCCGCAGGCGGAAGAAATGCTGATTGACTACCGCAACAACGCGGATAAATCCCTGAACTATACTGCAAAATCCACTCTGATGGAACATTATCAGGAACAGACACGTGCTAATACGGTTATGGGCTTTGCCATCAGCTTGATTATTGCCTTTGTCGGCATTTTGAACTTTATCAATTCCATGCTGACATCGATTGTTTCCCGGCAGAAAGAATTTGCCATGATACAGAGTATCGGCATGACAAAGCGGCAGCTTCGCCGTATGTTGATTGACGAGGGTCTTTCCTATGCGGTGAGTACCCTAGCTGCCTCCTATGTTTTGGGAACATTGGGCGTAGCAATCGGCATCCGCGCAATGGTGTCCGGCGACTGGACAGCAACTTTCCACTTTACCCTTATGCCGCTTGTGATCTGCACACCGATTTTGATTATCTTTGCAATTCTGATTCCATATATTTGTTTCAAGAATTTGGAGAAGCAAAGTATCGTGGAACGATTAAGAGCAACAGACTAATTCGGCTTTGCAGATAAGCGATTAAGAGGCGACAGACTAAATACCAAGAGCATATCAGGTACAGAGAATCTTGACAAACATACCAGCAGTATGATAACATATACATACTGCTGGTATGTATATAAACTATTTGCTGGAAACGGCATAACACCGAAAAATGCAGACAAAAAGGGAGCTCGGTATACAAAATGGCCAGAAACAAACACCCGGAAGAAACGTTTAATTTAATATTGGATGTTGCGTTCCGCCTTTTTATGGAAAAAGGATATGAGCATACGTCCATTCAGGATATTATCGATCATTTGGGAGGACTCAGCAAGGGCGCTATTTATCATCACTTTAAGTCCAAAGAAGAGATTCTGGTGGCCGTAACGGACAGGATGACGGAAGAATCCAACAGGATATTAAGTGAGATTCGCGATCGTGCAGGCCTTACCGGGAAAGAAAAATTGAAAATGATCTTCAAGGAATCTATTTTCAGACCGGTTCAGGATGATATTTTTACGGTGGCGCCCGATTTAAGCGGGAATCCGAAACTGATCTTCAGTATTTTGCGGGAAACGGTAGATGTAGCCGCGCCGGATTATATTCTGCCGATTGTTGAGCAGGGGATTGCGGATGGTTCGATCCAGACGGATTATCCGGCGGAGCTTGCGGAGTTGATCATTTTGGCGGCCAATGTCTGGATGAATCCGATGATATTTGATAATTCGGCAGATGAGGCTTATCGGAAATTCATGGTATTCCGGCAGATGATGCAGGGATTCGGGCTGGATATCGTGGATGATGAACTGTTAGCCAGACTGCAGGAACTGGCGTCTATTTATCAACGTAATAAGTAACAAAGTCAGTCCGGACAGGACGATTTTGAAGAATCTTTTCACAAATTATGTAAAAATAATCTGCTCCATAAAACGAGCAGATATTTTTAAAACAGTATACATACCGTCATGCGGTATGATAGTTAAATAAACAGGAGAAAGGAAGAGTATTTAAATGAATCAAACACAATCTAAATTATTTTCAAAGGATTTTACGCTGGTAGTGATCGGGCAGATCATTTCCTTATTCGGGAACGCCGGTGTGCGGTTCGTACTGCCGCTGTATCTGTTAAACCAGACCGGATCTTCGGTATTATACGGGCTTGTTACGGCCTGTGCTTTTATCCCGACGATCCTTATGTCGCCCATAGGAGGTATCGTTGCCGACAGAGTGAATAAGAGAAACATCATGGTGGTACTGGACTTTTTTACCGCCGGCGTTATCCTTGGTTTTTCTTTCCTTATGGGCAGTGTCAATCTGCTTGTTTTGATGACGGTCACGCTGATGATTTTATATGGTATCGCAGGAGCATATCAGCCTTCCGTGCAGGCGAGTGTGCCGGCGCTTGTAGAAAAAGAACATTTTATGGCGGCCAATTCCGTGATCAATACGATCAGTTCGCTGGCTTCTTTACTCGGACCTGTTCTTGGCGGGATATTATACAGCGCGTATGGACTAAAACCCGTATTATGGATCTGCAGCGTCTGTTTTCTGGTATCTGCCGTAATGGAAATTTTTATTAAAATACCGTTTGTAAAAAAAGAAAACGGAGAGGAATCAAATACGAACATCCGGACGATGATCAAAAGCGATTTTGCGGAAAGCATTGCTTTTATACGGAAAGAAAAGCCTGCAATCGGAAAAGGAATGCTTGTTATCTGCAGTATCAATCTGTTTTTGGCATCTATGATCATTGTAGGCCTGCCTTATATGATAACGGAAGTGCTGCCTTTTGACAGCGCCCTTGCAAACCGGTTATGCGGCTATGCAGAAGGCGCGCTGGCTGCCGGCGGATTGGCGGGCGGCATCAGCGCGGGTATTTTTGCCGGGAAACTGACGATACGGAAAGCGGGATATCTGATCATAGCGGCAGGATGCTGTGTCCTGCCAATGGGAATCGTACCGGTATTTTCCTCATCGGGTATGGTTAATTATATGGTGATCATCGTATGCTGTTTCGGCTGTATGGTATGTTCCACGATTTTTACCGTACAAATGATGTCTTTTGTACAGGCCGAAACGCCCGCGCATCTGATCGGCAAAGTGATTGCCGTCATTTTTACCATATCCATGTGCGCGCAGCCTGTCGGAAATGCGTTATATGGTGTTTTGTTTGCACTTTGTAAAGGCTTTGAATTTGCCGTGATCTTATTTGCCGCCGTTGTTTCTATCGGCATTGCAGTCTGGGCCAAAAAGGTTTTCGGGAATTTTTAAGTCTGTGAAGGTCAGGGTGTCAATAGGCGCTTTTTATAAATTGCGGGGTAAAATGGTATTTTATATCATGTGGCAGCGGAATGTAAAAGGAGTTTTGCATTGGAAAAAAGTCAGTAATATGTTATAATTTGTCTGTTGGTGTGCCGCCGCAGTGAAAGGAACCGGCACAGTGTGGAAACGGGGGAAAACAAAAGTGAAAAGTATCATAATATGTGCCGGATGGGTGCTTTTTAATCTGATCATCCAATTGGCCATTCAGCTTGGCATGTCGGTTTTTGCCGTGCATCAGGGAATGGATGAAGATTTTATTGTGATGCAGTGGATTATGAACAATATGCTGCTTATGACGCTTATTTCCAATATATTGTTTATTGCGGCCGCTGTTTTGTTTCATAAGATCAGGAAAGTCAATGTTTTCGAAGAATGGAAAATGAAAAAAATTCCCGTAAAAAGCTATGTTCTGCCTTGTGCGGCTGCATTTTTATTTTCCATGGCTTTTTCTTTTTTTACCTTTCAGACATCTATGGAAAATGCGCTGCCCATTCAGACGAGCGCGGAATATTATAACGAAAAGATTCCTTTCTTGGGATTGTTTCTGATGATTATTAATCTGCTTGTCATGGCGCCGGCTGCAGAAGAAGTATTATGCCGGGGGATTATGGTAACGCAGCTTAGGAAGGGATTTTCTCTTACGGCGGCAGTTGTGATCAGCTCCGTTATCTTCGGCCTGATTCATATACCGGCAGGCGGGTTTTCGCTGGCTGCTGCGGCAGCGGTCATTGGCATCATCCTGGGTACCGTGTATGTACGGACAGGATCGCTTTATGCAGCCTTTGCAGCACATCTTGCCGCGAATCTGCCGGATTTCATTTTTAAATTGTTCCCGTGGATGAACCATATCCTGAAATATGCGCTGGCAGGAGTGTTCTCTTTATTATTTGCGGGCTGTATGCTGTTATGGCTGCGGAAAGATGAGACAACAGAATAAAATGACTGATAAGGGAACAGTGTGAAATATACTGTCTGGAAGTGAACGGCTATCCGGGCCGGAAAAAGAAGCGGCCTCAGGCAGCAGCTATGGCAGATTGATAGAAAGGCACGGTTATTTATATGTATCATATCAGTAACAGAAGGTATACCGGCAGTAAGTATAAGCTGCTCGATTGGATAGAGGAATTGATACTGACTCATTGTGAAGGGGATGTTTTTTTTGATGTGTTTGCGGGTACCGGTGTGGTAAGCGACCGCATGAAAAAGCATTACCGCCGGATGATCGTCAATGATTTTCTGTTTTCCAACGAGATTATTTATAACGGATTTTTCGGAGACGGAGAGTACCGGGAAGCGGTTCTGGCGGATTATAAGGAAAAGTTCAGGCAGTTTGCAGAAAAAGATCTGCCGGAGAATTATGTTTCCGAAAATTTCGGCGGGAAATATTTTTCGCCGAAGGATGCGCAGCTGATCGGAGAGATCAGGGAAACGCTTGCGTCTTCCAAGGGAGTTTTATCGGACAGGGAATATGCTATCCTGTTGTCATCACTTATATATTCTATGGATAAGGTGGCCAATACGGTGGGCCATTATGATGCTTACCGCAAGATCGGAACGATCGCGGACAGGTTTGTTTTCGAACTGATCGAGCCGGAGCAGACGGATGCCGGGTTTACGATCTACAGGGAAGATGCCAATGAGCTTGTGAAAAAAGTAAAAGCGGATATCGCGTTTATTGATCCGCCTTATAACAGCAGACAGTACAGCCGGTTTTATCATGTTTTGGAAAACATAGTCCAGTGGAAGAAACCGATCTTAGAGGGGACGGCGCTGAAGCCGCCGGTCGAAAATATGAGCGACTATTGCCGGAACAGTGCGCCGAAAGTATTTGCGGATCTTATTAAAAATCTGGATGTGCGCTATATTGTGGTAACTTATAATAATACTTATCATTCCAAGAGCAGCTCGTCCAGGAATAAGATTACGCTGGAAGAGATCCGGGAAATTCTGGAAGCAAAAGGCAGTACGGAAATTTTTGAGAAAAAGCATCCCTGCTTTAACGCCGGAAAGACGGAATTTGACGATCATAAGGAATTTGTCTTTATAACAGAAACCGGAACGTAGGCCGGTAATGACGGGCGTATGGCGTATATCGGCCGAATGTACCGGTCAGGAAATTCTGCAGGTTATGCAGGTTTATGAGAAAAGGAGAAATACCATGAATACGGAGAAAAAGCGGACGATCAGATCTCCTTTTTTCTATGTGGGCGATAAGTATAAGCTGATGCCCCAGCTAAAGCAGTTAATGCCGAAGCATATCGGGCAGTATATCGAACCGTTCGTAGGCGGCGGCAGCTCCTTTCTGAATTCACAGGGGACTTCTTATCTGCTAAATGATATCGATTTCTATGTGGTGGAACTGCACAGACAGATCGGAAGCTATGCCGGCCGGGCGGAGCAGTTGTTTGGACAGTTATTTGAGCTGATCGACTTTTACGGACTCTCCTGTTCCTACAGGGGCATTTGTGTGCCGGATGAGTTGAAGAAAAAGTATGTGAAGACATATTATTCCAAATATAACAAAGAAGCTTATGTGAAAATGCGTCAGGATTTTAATGACGATAAAGGAGATTTCCTGCGGCTGTACTTACTGTTAATATATGGATTTAACCATATGATCCGGTTTAACGACAGAGGAGATTTTAATCTGCCGGTCGGTAACGTGGACTTTAACGGCAATGTATACCAGGCGCTCTGCCATTATCTGGAGTTTGCAGGGCAGCATGAACTGACTTTCTTTAACAGGGATTATATAGCTTTTCTGGAAAGCATATCTTATGAGAAAGACACTTATGTATTCCTGGATCCGCCGTATCTGATTTCCATGAGCGAATATAACAAGCTCTGGAATGATAAAAAAGAAGATGAACTGTGTATGTATCTGGATTCCTTACAGGAAAGAGGCATTATGTTCGGCATCACGAATCTGATCACACACAAAGGCAAAGTAAACGGGCGGTTTCTGGACTGGTCTAAAAAGTACCGGGCCTATGATGTGAAAAGTAATTATATCAGTTTTAACGACAATACGATAAAAGCGGATTCACAGGAGGTATTCGTAACAAATTATGCATAGCCAAAAGACGGGGCGTAAGCCGGAGAGAAAACCGCTGTCGTTTTCAACAACGATGCGTAATCCTAACAGAATTGTCAGTTTCTTAAACTGTCTTCTGCCTTATGAGGGGAAGATGCTTACGCATGATGTCATTATGCAGATCATACGAAACGCGATCAGGACTAAGCTGTATACACCGAATTATGTGAAAAGAGTGCCGGAACTTGTCCGCATTTATAAGAGTGAAGAAGAGACTTATTCCGAAGAACAGATAGACGGAATCATTGCCAACAGTCCGCAGAATCACAAAGAGGCAGGATTCGACTATGGCTGGGATTCCAGATTTGACACGATTTTCAAGCTGCCGATGGAATTCGGGTTTGTCAGGTATGCTATGAAAGAACCGATCAGGATATCCGTGACGGGACATATGCTGATCGACGCGCTGCAAAAAGAGGAAACGGATGAAGAAATGATCCAAATGGTCTTTCTCAATTCCATGATGAAATACCAGAGTAACAATCCTTACCGGAAAAATGCCAATGTCAATATTCCCTTTATTCTGCTGCTGCAGGTATTGAAGCTGCTAAAAGAAGATGCAGAAGAAAACGGGGCGGGCGTATTCAGACAGGAGTTAAGTCTTTTTATCTGCTGGCGGGATCATGACGCAGCAGCATTATATCGAAAAATCAAAGAGATCAGAAAAGAGAAGGGTTTTTCCTACAGCGACGAATATATGTATGAGATCTGCCTGGAACTGCTTGGAGCAACGGATGAGCAGAGAAACCGCTTTAAACTTTCACAGATATGCGGGGAAGCGATAGACGAATACATCCGTAAGATGCGTACGACAGGGGTCATTTCGTTAAGGGGAAACGGAAGGTTTATCGACTATAATATGTGGGAGATCGAAAAGATCGATTATATCCTGCAGCAGTATGCCGAATGCAAAACGTTTGCCTCTCAGGATGAATATTTCGCCTATATGGGAAAAGTTGACACGACTGTCATTCATATGACAGGCACGGCGCCTGCGGATACGACAGAGTTAAGAAAGGCAGTCCTGCGGAAGTTTGCGGACATGTATTCCAAAGAGTCGGTACGCAGGGAACTGCACAAGGTGGGCAATAAACAGGCAAGTACGGACGATATGTTAAAACTCCTGCCGGGACCGGTGCGGCTGGAATTTCTGACAAGCATTGCCATGGTGCAGCATTTTGAAAATCTGGACGTGACACCGAATTATACGATTGATGACGAAGGTCTGCCGACGAATACGGCATCCGGCGGGATGGCGGATATTGTCTGCCGGGATGGAGAATATCAGGGACTTTTGGAAGTGACGCTCATGCGGGGACGGCAGGATCAGGTCAATAATGAGATCGTACCGATCCGCAGACACTTGCGGGATGAGAAACAAAACTTTGAAAAGACGTTTTCCGTATTTATTGCGCCGGTGGTGCATGAGGACGCGAAGGAGATGGCGGAGTGGTATAAGCATAAAGATAATCTGGACATCGTTACTTACACGATCGACGGGTTTACGGAAAAGATTCAGGAAATTGTGGAGATTGGGGAGCTGGTGAATAAAGAATTGCACTGTTAAGAGACAGAGGGACGAAAACGCCCCGCTGTCTTTTTTTCTTTTGCGCCTGACTGAGCGGATCAGTAATTTTCTTCATGTACCTCGAAATAACTCTGCGGATGATTGCAGGTCGGGCAGACTTCGGGTGCCTTGGTTCCGACGATGATGTGGCCGCAGTTACGGCATTCCCATACCTTTACTTCGCTCTTTTCAAATACGGAGGCTGTCTCGATATTCTTAAGCAAAGCGCGGTATCTTTCTTCGTGGTGTTTCTCGATTGCACCTACCAGCCTGAATTTTGCGGCAAGTTCGGGGAAGCCTTCTGCCTCTGCCGTTTTGGCAAAATCTTCATACATATCTGTCCATTCAAAGTTTTCCCCATCTGCGGCTGCTGCAAGATTTTCCTTTGTATTGCCGATTCCTTTTAATTCTTTTAACCACATTTTGGCATGTTCTTTTTCATTGTCTGCCGTTTTCAAGAACAGCGCTGCAATTTGCTCATAACCTTCTTTTTTCGCTGCGGAAGCAAAATAAGTGTACTTATTTCTTGCCTGTGATTCCCCGGCAAATGCCGCCTCTAAGTTTTTTTCTGTCTGTGTTCCTGCATACTTTGTTTTTTCCATTTTTTTCCTCCTTGATGATATAAAATAATACATACGCTGTCGGTACATCTGTGCCTTATGCGTGTGCAATATTGGTGTGGTTTGCTATTTCGTCGCTGATTGTACAAAGATCATCAACCGATAGGCCATGAATATCGGCGTTGCCTGTAATCCTTGCAAATGTTTTTAACTCTTCTGCGGAACATTTCAGATAGTTCTCTACCCGTTTGGCAGCAGCGTCAATATGTAATCGTTCACGCAGTTTTTCGTCCTGTGTAGCGATCCCTACCGGACACATGCCCGTACCGCAGATACGATACTGCTGGCAGGCAGCTGCTACCATAGCGGCGGAAGCGATTGCTACGGCATCTGCGCCCATAGCGATTGCCTTGGCAAAATCGGAAGATACTCTGAGGCCGCCGGTAATGACCAGATCAATGTCCGAGTGAATGGCGTCAAGATATTTCCTTGCACGATAGAGCGCATAGATTGTGGGAACGCTGGTGGAATCCCTTATAATGGCGGGGGATGCACCTGTTGCGCCGCCCCGTCCGTCAATGGTAATGAAATCCGGTTCGGCATGAACGCAGAATTCCAGATCTTTTTCAATCCGTCCTGCGGCAATCTTAATACCGATCGGCCGTCCTTCGCTTCGCATACGCAGCTCGCTTACCAGATTTTTTAAGTCGTCGGCATTGTTGATTCCGGGGAACTTCGAAGGACTGATGACATCTTCTCCAAGCGGTTTATTCCGGATCTCTGCAATTTCAGGCGTTACTTTGCTGCCGGGTAAATGGCCGCCCATGCCCGGTTTGGTTCCCTGTCCGATCTTGATCTCAATGGCATCGGAAGTTTTCAGGTTCTCATCCGTAACACTATACAGATTGGGCACGTATTCAAAAATATATCGATAAGACGCTTCTTTTTCTTCCGGCAAAATACCGCCCTCGCCGCTGCACATTGCCGTACCGGCCGCGGCGCTTCCTTTCGCCAGGGAGATCTTCGTCTCTTTGGAGAGCGCGCCGAAGGACATATGTGAAATGTAGACCGGCATGTCAAGGATCATTGGCTTTTTGGCGTGTTTTCCGATGACCGTTTTCAAAGATACGTCTGCATGTTCATCCAATGGCATCGGATTTAACTGCGCGCCGAGTACAAGAACATCGTCCCAGTCTGGCATCTTCATCTGTGTACCCATTGATTCGATCGCCGATTTCCCGGTAACAGCCATTTCATGTATTTCTTTCATGTAACGGTAATTGCTGTCTGTCTTTCGGGTTTCCGGCGGATAGTCCAATTTCAGCCCTTCGCTGTTAACAGAAGCGGGTCTGTCTTCGGATTTAGCCGGAGCGGCTGTATTCTTCGGGGTTCCCTGCGCTTCAAATTTCTCCGGCGGCTGTTTGCAGACAGGACATGCCGTCAATTCGGAAAACGGTTTTCCCTCTTTTTCCTCATCATATTCATATCCGCAGATACTGCATTTGTAAATCATGGTAAATCCCTCCTTTTTATTTTTTTCTGCATTTTGAACAAAGATACAATACTTTCAGATCATAGGACAGAATTTCTTCTCCAAGCTGTTTCTCCAGCTGTTTCGTCAGATCTTCAAAGCTGATATCGGATAAAACACCGCATTTTTTGCACACAAGGTGGTCATGCTTACGGATTTTATCATAGCGGTCAGGGGAGTTTTCTATAGACAGTTTCCGTATAAGACCTTGCTGGCACAAAGTATTCAGGTTATTGTATACCGTTGCCTGAACGACTTTAGGCTCTGTTTTTTTCAGTTCAAGAAAGATCTGCTCTGCAGTCAT
The DNA here is from genome assembly GCA_910579735.1 of uncultured Lachnospiraceae bacterium. Classification (GTDB taxonomy): domain Bacteria; phylum Bacillota; class Clostridia; order Lachnospirales; family Lachnospiraceae; genus UBA3282. The sequence continues at coordinate 62,831 of CAJTUZ010000013.1, read as the reverse complement.
ATGTTTCGTCGTCTGATTGATCAGTTCCAGGATCAGTTCTGCGTACCGGCTCACCTTTCCACCCTCCTTGCTTTAGAATTATTCTAATTATAACATCGTTTTATTTTTTCGTCGAGGGGATATTTGCAAATATACGGTTCCGATATGGACCGGCAGTTGATTTTGCCATCCCAGGTTTCTGTATTTTCAGAGATTGAGGCTTGAATGGGACAGTCTAAGTATACTATAATTAGTTTCATATAGATCAAATACAGCAGAAAAGCGATAAGACAGGAGGAAAATATGAAATCAATCAAGACAAAGCTTACTTTATGTATTCTGTTGTGTACTTTCCTGGCGTCAGCCATTACGGAACTGGTATCTATCGGAGTTACCAAACAGGCAACCGCAGAGTATGCCGAACAGAGCATGAAGATGGAAGCACAGAACAGGACGACAGAGTTAAACGGTTGGATTGCATGTATAGAGCAGTCAGTGAATACTTTGAGTGATTATGTCGTGGGGGAATTGGATGCGGACGCCTTTTTTGCGGATAAGGCATATGCAGACGGATTTACGGAACAGATACAATCTATTGTGAATGATTTTGCGGTACATACGGATGGTGCGATTTCGGTTTATATACGATACAACCCCGAATATTCCAATCCTACTTCCGGCTGCTTTTTCATGCGTGAGTCACTGCAGGAGGATTTCTATACGGTGGAGCCGACGGACTTCTCTATGTATGAGCCGACAGATTATGCGCACGTGGGCTGGTATTATCTTCCGGTTGAAAATAAGCAGCCTCTTTGGATGGCTCCGTATTTAAATGAGAATGTAAATGTTTATATGATTTCATATGTAGTGCCGATTTATGCCGAGGACGGCACATCAATAGGAATCGTTGGTATGGATATTAATTTTGATCAGGTCACAAATACGGTGGATGCGGTCAATATTTATGACAGCGGCTATGCATTCCTGACGGATGCAAACGGTGTGATCATGCATCACAAAGATCTGGAAATAGGACAAAATCTCAGTGATCTGAGCGGTGAGCTTGGCGATATTGCGGCCAAAATTTCTGCCGGAGAAGGAGAAGGTGAGCTTCTCGGCTATCGATATAACAATTCAAATAACCAGCTTATTTATGCATCATTGAATAATCAGATGAAGTTTGTGCTGACAGCTCCTGATAAGGAAATTCATGCCACAACGAACACACTCGTTGTCAAGACCAGCACAGGCGGCCTGGCTGCGATCATCTTTGCGGTGATCGTGGGTCTGTTTATCAGCTTATTGATTGCGAAACCGATTACAGCGCTTACGGAGGTGATCGGCAAAACGGCGAAATTTGATTTTACACCGACCAAAGACAGCCAGTTACTGCTGCGGTACAAGGATGAGATCGGGCAGATGGCAGGAAAAGTGCGGGAGATGAGACAGTCGCTGCGTGATATGGTCGGCGAGATCAATCAGGCAGAGGAAACGATACAGTCAAATATTGACAATCTGGATCATATCATGTCGGATAACAATGCACGTTCCGAGGATAATTCAGCGGCAACGCAGGAAATGGCAGCAGGCATTGAAATGGCGGCAAAGAATACGATGCATATTGCGGATAATGTAGAAAATGTAAAACACAACGCGGAAAGCATCAATGCCCTGACAGAGGATGGCAAAGCAAAATCCAATCTGATTCTCACAAGAGCGGAGGAGATCAAAAAGACATCGGAGAATTCCAGCAGTCAGGCGATTAAGGTATTTGAGGAAATTAAGGCAAAATCCGACAAGGCGATCGAAGACTCTAAGGCAGTCGGAAAGATCAACGAGCTGACAGATTCCATTAAGAGCATTTCCAATCAGACCAATCTGCTGGCGCTCAATGCAAATATTGAAGCTGCAAGGGCCGGTGAGGCAGGGAGAGGTTTCGCGGTTGTGGCAACGGAGATCGGATCGCTTGCAACACAGACATTCAAGGCCGTAGACGATATTAATGAGATTGTCGGAGCAGTGAATGAGGCAGTCAAAAATATGACAGACTGCATGGATACGATGATCCGATTCCTGGAGACAAGAGTTATTGCCGATTATGATGCATTCAAAAATTCGGGGGAACAGTATCATGAAGACGCAACATCGTATATGGAGCTGATGAATCAGATCAAGAGCGCTATTGAAGAACTGGATAATTATATTGCCGATATTGTAGTGTCCGTGGAGGATATCAATACGACAATGAGCCAGTCGGCCGAAGGAATCAATATCATTGCGGATAAATCTTCTAAAGTCGTGGAGAGTACAATAGAAGGATACGAGAGGCTGAATGAGAGCAAAGAATCGGTAAAAGCGCTCGGAGCTGTTACGGCGAAATTTAAACTGGAATAACCCTGAAAGTAGAATTTTTTCCGGGAAATGAAAATATTTACGGGAAGCCTGTACGATGCGGCTTCCCGTTTTTCATTGGTAATATATTTCTGCAGCTGCTTTTGGCATGTGGTGTTTTTATGCTTTCGCGGCAGTTACTAAAGTCTCATATACGGCATCCATACCTTCTTTGCCCGGTATATGTCCTGAGTCTTTGACAATGCGGCAGCTTAGAAAAGAATTGCCGGAGGACGCGACGGCTTTAACGATGTCGGAGGTCGATGTGACAATATCGGTATCGCCCTGTAGAATATAATAAGGAACCTTTACAGCAGACAGCTCGTTTGTCAGATCCATCTGTAACAGTTCTGTCCAAAGATGTGCGTCTGCAGCCGCTGCGTTTATCATAATTGCTTTAAAGTCTTTCAATTGATAGTCCGGACTTGTCAGTAATCCGCATATTATGCTGCCGATGGGCGCGCGCAGTCCCTTTTTATTGCTGTAACCATCCGTATATCTGCGGATGCTTCCGGTCAAAAGCCGCATATCGCTTTCGCGGAAATGTTCCGGTGTAATGGCGCGGATTTTTTGCATTTTTTTGTGAGACAGTCCGTTTATCTCTAAAGTTTTATATACTTCGTCATTTAACAGCAGCTTTCGCAGAACCTGTCCCCAGATGACAGTGGCGTCAACGTCTTTCCAGGCTTTTTGCAGGGCCTTTAGGGCAAGGACGCTGCCCCATGACATGCCGAACAGGATTAGTTTGTTGTCGGGGAAAAGTTTCCTGATCTCAGCGATCAAATCAATGGTCATTTCCGTGAAAGCCTCCACGCAAAACTGCGGCTTCAGTTCACGGTTATTGATGCCGCAGCCCAATTGATCCCAGTATACCATAATGAAATGATCCGTAAACATCGGGAACAACCCTCTGCATCCGGCAGAAAAAGGGACCGGAGTTCCGGGGCCGCCGTGGAGACTGATAACGACGGGAAGATCTTTTCTTTTTCCTTCTATTAATACTTTCTGCGGTATTTTTCCCAAAGAAAAGGTATACATCATGGAGATTTCGTTTTCTTTGATAATCTGTTTCCTACGTTTGTTCATGGTATGGCGTAACCTCCGTTAAATGAATATATTACCATTTTAACAAAGGAGGGATGCACTTGACAAGAAGAGAAAATCCGGACTATTCCACCGCAATATAAACATCCATAAAATATGCTCATTTTTCTCAAAACTTCTTAAATCCCAGACAGATCGCGCCCTTCGGGCATGCGCTTTGGCATTCACCGCAGCGGATGCATTCTGCATCGTCCGGAGATTTTACAGGATCTACTTCCATCCTGCATACCTGTCTGCATTTTCCGCAGTTGATGCATTTATGCGGATCCACTTTCAGATGGTAAATACTGATTTTATTCAGCAGGCCGTAAATAGCGCCGAGCGGACAAAGTATGCGGCAGAAAAAACGATAGATGAAAATGCAGCCGGCTATCGTTATGAGAAGTATTGCCATTTTCAGGAAAAAAAGGCCGCCTATCGTCTGCAGCAGTTCCGCATGTGTGCCAAGAAGCGGAATGCCGCCTTCCAATGTGCCTGCCGGGCAGATAAACTGACAGAAGGCCGGTTTGCCCATGCCCATATAGTTGGTGGCTGTGACCGGCAGGATGATGACGAAGACGATGAGCACGAAATATTTGATATATACAAAGCCTCGTTTCAATTTGAGCTTGGGAGAAGGAATTTTGTGGATCAGTTCCTGTATCAGACCAAAAGGACACAGCCAGCCGCAGATGGCTCTTCCGAGCAGGACGCCGAAAGCAAGTAACAGACCGGTCACATAGAAACTGAAACGGAAGTTCATGGAGCCGCTTACCGCCTGCAGAGCGCCGATCGGGCAGGCAAAGCTGGCGGCCGGACAGGAATAGCAGTTCAGGCCCGGATTGCAGAACTGTTTCCACTTTCCTTCATATATTTTGCCGTCTTTAAAATTCATCAGGTGTACGTTCGAGTATCCAAAAGCAATGAATTGGAATATTTTTCTTTTTATTGCATGGGTTATTTTCATGAGAGGCCTCTACTTATTGCAAAATTTAAATGGTATTACATTATCCGAGTCCGATACACTCCAAACAGATATGAACTGCCTTGTCCAGTACGATCACGATCTCATTTCTGGCGGTGCCGTACAGGATGAAAATGCAGGAGATAATTGCCGTTATGACCTGCAATATCCTTTTTTTATTATGATGAAAGGTCATTCAGATAGTCCTCCACAAATTTCTTATAACCATCAACGTCTGCGCCGACGATCGGATCACCCACAAGATTCCCCTCTTTATCTACGAACAGTGTTGTCGGGACACCGACCACCCATTGCAGAATCGGAATAAAATCCTGATTGGCAATGATCTGCAGAAAATCCGCGTCGGCCTTATCCATAATTTCAACGGCCAGGTCGTGATGCTCGATATCTTCATCACCGGCAATATCCGAAATAAGGCCGATCAGCTGCACGTTATCCGGCATCTCTTTCGCCCATTCCCCGAGCTCCGGCATTTCCCCGATACAGGGCGGGCAGAAGGTGCCCCAGATATTTACGACAGTCAGGTCTTTGTCGGCAAAAATACTTTCCGTGACGGTGCTGCCGTCCAGATCTTTCGCAGTAAAAGCAGGCATCTGTGCGGGAAACCCGTAAGTTGAAGCGCTGTCTGCGGATGATGAGGTGTCTGCAGCAGAGATGTCCGATGCAGAAGAGGAATCTGCAGCGGCAGGTGTTTTGGTATCGGCAGTCGTTTTACCGCAGCCGGATAAAAGTATCGCGGCGCCGAGAAGAAGTCCGCCTAATTGTAGGATTTTGGAATTTGTTTTCATGGTATATGCTCCTTTTTTATTTTTTATCATAGGGATCTGAAAGCGCATGTTGATACCTCCTTGCGCAGGTATTTTTATATTTTATCACATTCCGTATGCTCGATACAATAACGATACTTTACCAATTTTAAATTTCAGTTTTGACGCCGTTTTAAAATGCTGATTCATAGTAGCTGAATGAGACAGGATGTGATACACTGATAGCAAAGTATGAAAGGACAAAAGAGAAATGAATATCACGTTTTTAGTAGGAAACGGATTTGATCTGAATCTGGGACTGCGTACGAGGTATGTGGATTTTTATCCGTATTTTATGGCAAACGCGCAGGATGATAATATGATCAGAAACTGGCTGGGCGGTGATAACCTGTTATGGGCGGATCTGGAGACAAAGTTAGGAGAAAGTCTGACAAAATTAAATGTAAATGATATAGAGAAGTTATATAAAGACAAAGAGGAATTGGACGAACTGTTGTTGGAATATCTGGAGAAGGAAGAAGCACAGTTTGCACAGTATATAAATGGAAAAGCAATAGTTGAAGAATTCTCCAGAAGTATAATTCATTTTAAATGCGGTCTGTCGGAGATAGACGACGAACTTATTGAGGAGACTTGCCGCGGGCATATCGGAGAGGATTATGCATATCAGTTTATTTCCTTTAATTATACAGATTTATTGGATCGGTTTATCAGTATGGTCTGCCAACATAGATCAGAAATGTTGTTTGAAGAAAAGGACGGCAGAAAACATCATCTGACGAATCATGTTCTACATGTTCACGGGACGTTGGAGAGAGAAATGATCCTGGGCGTAAATGACCCTTCACAGGTAAATAATACCTTTTTGTCGGGCAATAAAGAATTCCTGGATATTTTTATCAAAGAAAGACTGAACAGGAATCTCGGACAAAGAAGAACGGAAAATGCAAAGAAACTGATTGATGAAAGCGATATTATCTGTATTTTCGGAATGTCGATCGGCTGTACCGACAGAATGTGGTGGGAAAAAATTATGGACTGGCTGCATGCAGCAATAAACCATAAACTCATCGTTTATTATAAAGATGGATGCATTAGAAGTTCTTCGCAGAGAATGATTCGTGCCAAAAGCGAAGTGAAAAATAAACTGGCAGACAATATGAAAAAATTGAATCTCGGATTTACCGGCATAGAGGAAATGAAAAATAAGATTTGCGTTTCCTATAATCCCGATATATTCAATTTTCAATATGAATGTAAAAAGGACAACCCATCACCATGAAAATACTCCACCTGTCCGATCTCCACATCGGCAAGACCGTAAACGATTTTAATATGATCGAAGATCAGGCTTACATGCTTGAGCAGATCATTGAACTGATTGAGAGCAAAGCCCCGGACGCTATTCTGCTTGCCGGGGATATTTATGATAAGCCGGTTCCGAGTGAAGAAGCCGTCAGACTGTTGGATGGCTTTCTAAGCCGTCTTTCCGGCATGGATGTCGAGACTTTTATCATCAGCGGGAATCACGATTCGGATGAACGGCTGCATTTCGGCAGCAGTCTGTTTGCAAAAAATAAGATCCATATCGCAGCCAGATACGACGGCCATATCTATAAAAAAACATGTCAGGACGAGTACGGTCCCGTCAATATCTTTCTGCTTCCGTTCATAAAAGCGTCTCAGGTCAAACACTTTTATCCCGATGCCAAAATAGAGTCGTATGATGATGCTGTCAGAGAGGCGCTGTCACATGCGGATTTGAATACGAAGGAGCGCAACATCCTGGCCGCGCATCAGTTTGTTGCCGGAAAAAGCGGCGATCCGGCGCCTGGCGGCTCGGAGAGTGCGGCGGTGCTGCATGTCGGAACGGTGGAAAAAGTAGGCGTCGACTGTTTCGACGATTTTGATTATGCTGCACTCGGCCATATTCATGCACCGCAGCAAGTCGGCCGGGAAACGGTCAGGTATGCGGGTTCGCCGCTTAAATATTCTCTCAGTGAAGCAGGCAGGCATAAAACGGCGCCGTTTGTAACATTTGGACCAAAAGGGGAAGTGAGCGTCGAACTCATTACCCTGCGGCCGCTTCGGGATATGCGGCATCTGAAAGGGAAACTGGAGCAGCTTTTGGACCGGAAAAATATAACGTCGCCGGATGATTACATTTTTGCAACGCTGACCGACGAAGAGCCGGTAAGCGATGTTATGGCGATTTTCCGCCAGTATTATCCGAATACGATGAAGATTGTCTACGACAACGCGCATACGAGAGAATCGGAGCATTTGGACATCACCGGTATCACACAGGAAAAAACATATCCTGAACTGATCGCAGATTTTTACAGGATGATGTACGGATGTGAAATGAATGACGAAGAGATGCGGATCATGAAGGAAGTCGCAAAGGAGGCGGGGGTTATCAATGAAACCGATGAAATTGATCATGAGTGCGATCGGACCGTATGCGGACCGGATGCCGGAGATTGATTTTGAACAGTTTGAGAGCAAAGGACTTTTCCTGATCTCCGGTGATACCGGGGCCGGTAAAACGACGATCTTTGATGCGATCTGTTTTGCTCTATACGGAGAGACAAGCGGCACATACCGGGATGCACGGAATCTGCGCAGTGAATATGCCGACCCATCGACGGAGAGTTATGTGGATTTTTCTTTTTCCCATCAGGGGAGGAAGTATCGTGTATACAGACAGCCTTCGTATGACAGACGCAAACAGCGCGGGGAAGGGATAATCACCGAAAAGGAAAAGGCCTGCTTTTATCCGGACGGGGGTGTGCCCATCGAAGGAACGACAGCAGTGAACAATGCGGTAAAAGAGCTTCTTTTGATAGATTTTAAACAGTTCAAGCAGATTGCGATGATCGCGCAGGGAGAGTTTTGGGAACTCTTAAATGCTTCGACGGACGATCGGACGAAAATACTCAGAACCATTTTTATGACATCTGCTTACCAAAGTATGGGATATAAACTGCGTGAGCGGAAGAATGCGAGTTACGCCGGACGAAAGGCGACGGAAGACAGCATTGTGCAGTATTTTAATGATGCAGCTGCACCACAGGATGATGCGCTGAAGCAGAGGCTGTCGTCTTTGCAGGAGAAGGCGGAAAGGAGCGGCAGCGCCTGGAATCTGGAGGAAATGCTGGATGTCCTCACAGCTGTTATCACAGCGGACAAGGCTGCGTTAAAAGCCGGGAAAAAGGAGTTTGCCGAGGCGGATAAGATTCTGGAAGAGAAAAAAAGAGCGCTTGCCAATGCGCATATCAACAACGATTTCCTGCGCCGTCTGGAGAAATTTCAGAAAGAGAAAGAAGAACTGGAGGATGGGAAAACACAGATAAAAGAAAGAGAACTTCTGCTGGAACGTCAAAAGACGGCGGCCAGAGACGTAAAACCTGTTTTCGATGCGCTGCACAAAGAAGAAACGGAACTGCAGGCGGTCATGGAGCAGATTCTTGCCAAAAAAGAAGAAGCGGAAGCGGCCGGAGGGATGATTGCGGCAGCAGAAGAAAAACTGGCGGAAGCGCTTTCCTGGAAAACACAGGCGGAGCAGATGGCTAAAAGAGCGGAAAAACTGCAGGAAGACATTGCACAGTATGAGAAGCGGGATGCGCTTTTGGCACAGACCGTACGATTGGCGGAAGTGGAAAAAACGCTGCAGACAGAAGGCAATGCGCTGCAGCAGGAAGAAGAAGCGCTGAAAGAAAAAATCAAAGATCTGGAAAGGACGATCAAAGAACATAAAGACTGTGCGGCGAGGCTGATCGGAGTGCAGAGCGGGAGAAAGGAATTGTCGGTCTTAAAACGTGCGCTGGAGGATATTACCGGACAGCTTATTCCCGCATACGAAAAGACACGGGAGGATTTCGTACGGAAACAGGAAATTTTTTTGAAAGCACAAAAGGAATATAACGACGCGGAAGAGAAACGGATCCGCTGCGAGACGGTTCTGGATAACTGCCGTGCAGGGATGCTGGCGCAGGGATTACAGGAAGGCTGCGCCTGTCCGGTCTGCGGTTCGACGCATCATCCGAAGCCGGCCGTATTATCCGCGCAGGCGGCGTCCGAAGAAGAGTTTAAGAAACTGCAGTCCGACGAAAAAACGGCGAAAATGGCGAAGGACGATGCACTGATAGAAGCCGAGAAAGCCAGGACGACCGTAGAATCAGCCCAAAGGCAGCTGCGTGCACGGATCCTGGAATGTATGCAGAATCAGGATGAGAATGCTTCGTCATCGGCGGGACGGAAATCTTTAGAAGATACGGAATCTGGAATAGAGAGGGAAATGTCGGAACTGTTTCAGGCAATTTATGCGAAACGGGATAAAGTGCAGAGACAGATTTTAGAAAAAGAGCAGGCCGAAGAACAGTTAAAGAAAGAATGCGAGATCCATGATAAAGCGGTAAAAGATCTGGAAACTGCCAGAGGAAACGAAACGGACGAATTAACGGACAGGAAAGAGAAATACCGTGCCCAAAAGGAAAAGAACCGTACGGCTTTGACAGAAAAGAAAACCGCATTGAAGGCGTATGAAAAACTCGAATATGCAGATTTGGAAACCGCACAAAAAGAGCAGAAAAAAGCGCAGCGCGAGGCAGGAAGGATACTGACTGCGATAGAAGCCGCACAAAATACCAGACAAAAGGCGGAAAATCAAAAGACGGCAGTTTCCTCTGCGCTTGCTACCTTAGAGGAAACTTTGGGGACACGGCACAAAAAAGCGGAAGAGAGCAGAAAAAATTTTGCACGGATTCTGAAAACCAAAAAATTTGACTCCCAAGAAGCATTTCAGACATTTTTGACGGATGAAAAGGAGATCACGGCAAATGAGGCGGCTGTCAGCGAATATAAACAGGCGGTCAAAATGAATGCGGAACAGTTGAAGCAGGCGAAACAGGATGCGAAAGGAAAACAGGAAATCGATGAAGAAGCGCTCCGGGAAGAGGTAAGAGCGCAGGCTGTGCAGGCGGAAGAATGCAGAAACCAGAATACGCATACTGCATACCGGATACAAATAAACGAAGAGGTAAAGAAAAAAATAGCCGGGCAAAAGAGCGCTTTAGAAAAATACCGAAAAGAGAACGAACTTTGTAACCGTCTTTACAATCTGGTCATGGGGGATATCAATAATAAGGCCAAGATCACTTTCGAACAGTATATCCAGGCGGCGGGATTTGATCAGATCATCGCCGCAGCCAACAGACGCCTCCTGCCTATGAGCGATGGTCAGTATGAACTGTTTAGAAAAGAAGATTCCAATGACAAGAAAAGTAAGACGATTCTAAATCTGGAAGTACAGGATAATTTTACGGGACGCAGAAGACCCGTGGGAAGCCTGTCGGGCGGCGAAAGTTTTAAGGCGTCGTTAAGCCTGGCGCTCGGCCTTTCGGACACGGTTTCTTCGCATTTCGGCGGTGTGCAGATGGACGCGCTTTTTGTCGATGAAGGGTTCGGCACATTGGACAGAAAGTCGATAGAAAGCGCTATGGATATTTTGCTGGATCTTTCGGAGACCAGTAAACTGGTGGGGATCATCAGTCACCGCGAGGAGCTTGTGGAGAACATTCCGCAGCAGATTCGGGTGAAAAAGACAAAAGGGGGCAGTACGCTTATGGTTGATACGGGGTTTTAGAAAGTTCCCTTTAGACGTCAGACCGGTGTATATCGGGTACGTCATGACTCTAAGATCCGGTTTCATAATCGACAGAAGCTTGAGAACGAACATATCATACGGAGGGAAATAAATATGATCCATGTAATAGAAAAGTATGACAATATATCACCGCTTTTTGCCGGCTGGCCGGAGACGATGATCTGGTCCTGTCTGCAGAATGTCATGGGCCGCATTTTGGCAAATGATAGCGAACACCCGACGGCGGCTATGGCCGTTCTCGGCGATTTCTGTTTTCTGGCAGGTGAACCCGATAAGGAACTGGCGGCGTGTATGCCGGCATATTGTCAGAAAGATTTTATCATTATGGTGCCGCAAAACGATGCATGGGCGGAAATCATAGAGGAATGCCAAAAGGAACGTGCAAAGAAAGTAACGAGGTATGCCTTCCGGAAAGAAGGGGATATTTTTGACAGAGATTTCTTAAAGTCCGCTGCAGAGGGACTTTCCGACGAATATCAGATGAAAATGATAGATGAAACGCTGTTTGACCGGTGCAGAGCATTGCCATGGTGCAAAGACCTGGCTGCTTTATGGGATGAGTATGAGCAGTATCAGAAATACGGTTTGGGCGTAGTAATTCTAAAAGACGGCGAGATTGTTTCAGGCGCGTCCTCTTATTCGGGATATATCGGCGGCATAGAGATTGAGATCGATACAAGGGAAGATTACCGCAGAAAGGGACTTGCTTTTGCGGCCGGGGCAGGGCTTATTCTGGAATGTCTGAAGAGGGGCCTGTATCCGAGCTGGGATGCACAGAATAAATGGTCTGCGGCATTGGCAAAAAAACTCGGGTATCATGATAGTCATGCGTACACGGCGTATGAAGTTTGTATTTAACATGGAGGCGGACGGGATATGAATATCATAATAACCGGTTCCGTGGGAGAGAAAATGCATGATCCGGTTTGCAGAGATTATGCGCAAAGGAAATGCCAAAGAATTGTTTTACCAAGAAACGGTGATTTTGTGATTGACAGGAAAAATTTTTTCGCCTATAATTAAACCACTGGTTCAATTAATTTTCTATTTTTACATGGAGAACGGTAAATGGCAAGAAGGAAGAAAGAAGCGCGCAGCGTACATAGGAAAACGATCTCTACTGCCGCCGAGCAGTTATTTCTTAAAAAAGGGATCGAGAATACTTCCATGAGCGATATTGCGGAGGCGGCAGGCTACAGCAAGGCGACTTTGTATGTGTATTTTCAGAATAAGGAGGAACTGGTCGGTTTCCTTGTTCTGGAGAGTATGCGCAGACTGTATGACTATATGCAGGCGGCATTGCAGAAACAAAGAGACACCGCAGAATGTTACAGGGAAATATGTCTGTCTTTGGTAAGATATCAGGAAGAATATCCGTTTTATTTTCATATGGTTTTGGAAAAGATCAATGTGGATTTTACCGCCGGCCATTTTCTGCCGGAAGAAAAAGAAACCTTTCTGGTCGGGGAAAAGATCAATGGTCTGCTGGCGGATTTTTTAGAGAGCGGCATTGCCCGCGGTGATATCCGTCCGGACATCGAGGTTATGCCAACGATCTTTTCCCTCTGGGGGATGTTGGCGGGTCTGATCCGGCTTGCGGACACAAAACAGGAATATATTGCGCAGTCTATGAAAAAGTCCAGGCAGGATTTTCTTTTCTATGGATTCGATTTGCTGTACCGTTCTATTGTAGTTTAGATGTGAGCATGAAAGGCCAGGCGGGCAGCAGCGGAAAAAGATTTCTGCTGAAAGGCCCTCTAACAACGCCGGCACTTGAATTTTGAGCCGCCTGCGGGGAAAAATTCTTAGTACCGCTGCGTTGTTAATGGAGCGGGAGCGTGCCTCGAAGCAGAAACTTTTTCCGCTGCTGCCCCCCTGGCCTTTCATGCTTACTGCATGCCATTTAAAAAGGAGATACGTTATGGGCATTATACTCGGTTTTGTCAGTCTGTTTTTCTTTCTGCTTTTATCTGCAAAGGCGCTTACGAAGAGGCTGCATTTTCATAAGGCGGACAATATGCTGATGAGGGCGCACAAAGCATTCAGCGGTCTTTTGTTTTTAAGTTGTTTTATGCACATCCTGTTTGTTTTTCCGGTATTGAAAAACAGAAATGTTTCGGTAATGGTTTCCGGACTGGCGGCAGTCCTTTCGATGTTTCTGCTGACGGCACTATGTCATATGATAAAGGACGCCCCCAGAAAGATGCAGTGGCACAGGATACTGGATATGGTTATGCTTTTATGCCTGCTTTTGCACATCTTGTTTTACTATGCGGACTTTCGTGCTTATAAGCAGAAGATCGAAGATATGGTCTTTACGGATATTCGTGTCGAAACGATAGCGGATGGCATCTATGAAGGCGAATACGATGCAGGCTATATCTATGTGAGGGCGGAAGTAGAGGTCCGGGGCGGTAAACTGGTCTCCATAACGCTTTTGGAGCATAGAAACGAACGGGGAGAGGACGCGGAGCGCATTACGGACGACATGCTGGAACGGCAGGAGATTGGCGTAGATGCGGTGAGCGGAGCGACAAACTCCAGCAATGTCATCAAAAAAGCAGTAGAAAACGCTCTTTTCCCGGCGCTTCGCGGGTTGATAGAATAAAACAGAAAGAGGACATTACATATGCTTGGTATTTATTTTAGCGGTACGGGGAATTCCAGATATATATTGGAGACTTTTTTGAAAGAATACGGGGATGCGTATGAAACTTTTGCCATCGAAGATCCCTGTGCTGTAGAGAAAATAAGACAAAGCGAAGAACTTCTGATCAGTTATCCGGTGCAGTACAGTAATCTTCCGAAGATGCTCCGGGATTTTATCGACGAAAACCGGACTGTATGGCAGGGAAAGAAAATTTTCGTCATTGCGACAATGGGGATGTTCAGCGGCGATGGTGCAGGCGTCCCGGCACGTTTGCTTCGAAAGTACGGCGCATTTATCACCGGCGGCCTGCATGTCAGAATGCCTGACAGCATTGCAGATGAGAAGGTATTGAAACGTTCGTCTGAGAAAAATAAAGAACTCGTCGAAAGTGCGGCAAAGAAAGCGCAGGACGCCGCAAAGCGCATGAGAAACGGAAATCCTCCCAAGGAGGGACTCGGCTTTTGGAGCCGTATGGCGGGACTGTTTGGACAGCGTCTGTATTTTTATGGTAAAACAAGGCATTATACGGATAAGCTGAAAATTGATCCGAAGAAGTGTATCGGATGCAGCGCCTGTACCAAAATATGTCCGATGAAAAATCTATATATGGAAGGAAAGACTGCCAAAGCATCCGGCCGGTGCACGATGTGCTACCGCTGTATCAACACCTGTCCGGCCCGGGCTGTCACACTGCTTGGAAAACAGGTGTGGGAGCAGGGAACGGTGGAAAAATATCTGTCCTGATTAATCTGCCCCCGCGGTTTGCTGCGGGGGTTGTTGACTTTTAGAAGTAACTGTACTTATAATAAAAGTCAGGAATTTTCATAGCGCCAAGCCTGATAAAAAAAGATGCAGGCCGGATAAATGAGAAAAGGGAGGAACGTTATATATGAATATTTTAGTGATAGGAGGTACGCGTTTTTTCGGTATCCATATGGTAAAGGAGCTGCTCGCACTTGGGCATGATGTGACGATCGCTACAAGGGGCAATGCCGCGTATCCGTTTGGAGAGCGCGTGAAACGGATACGCGTAGAACGGACAGATATCGAAAGTATGAAAAGGGCATTTGCCGGACTGCATTTTGATGTGGTATTTGATAATATTGCCTATGCTTCCAATGACATAAAGAGCGCCATGGAAACGCTTGATTTTAACAAATATATCTATATGTCCACGACGGCTGTATATGATCCGAAGCATATGGATACGAAGGAAGAAGATTTTGACGCGGTCCATAAAACTCTGGAGTGGTGCGGCAGGGCCGATCATCCCTATGATGTGGTAAAAAGACAGGCGGAATGCGCCCTGTGGCAGAAGTACGCGGATAAGAACTGGATTGCCGTCCGCTATCCGTTTGTGATTGGAGAGGATGATTACACCAAAAGATTAAAATTTTATATCGAGCATGCAATGAAAAACGTGCCAATGAATATTGATAATGCGGATGCGCCAATGGGATTTATCCGTTCGGATGAGGCCGGTAAATTTCTGGCCTTTTTAGCGGACAAGGATTATCGGGGAGCGTTAAACGGCAGTAACGGCGGTACCATTTCCATACGGCAGATTCTGGAATATGTGGAAAAGAAAACGGGCTATGCGGCAGTGATCGATAGTGAGGGAGAAGAGGCGCCGTATAACGGGACGCCGGCCTACAGCATCCATACGGAGCGGGCGAGACAGTTAGGATACCATTTTTCCGAGTTAAACGAATGGATTTACAGTCTGCTCGATTATTACATAGACATGATACGGAGAGAAACGGAATGTCATCCTCAGAAGGAGGCCGGTATAAAATGATAGAAGTGAAGTTTTATGACGAGGTGGATGATGCATTCCTGCAATTTGCGGTCATTATTTCCAAAACGGACGGCAAATGGGTATTTTGCAGACACAGGGAAAGAAATACCTATGAAATACCCGGCGGGCACAGGGAAAGCGGTGAGGACATCACTGCCACGGCCAGGCGGGAGCTGCAGGAGGAAACAGGCGCGGTAGATTTTACGATAAAACCGGTCTGTGTATATTCCGTTAAAGGAAAAACAAGGATCAATGAAAATGAGGATGATGAAAGTTTCGGTATGCTCTTTATCGCCGAGATATTTTCTTTTGAACCGTTGCACAGTGAGATAGAAAGTATTTTGATTACGGATCATTTGGCAGATAACTGGACATATCCGCAAATCCAGCCGAAGTTGCTGGAGGAGGCGCGAAGAAGAGGATATCTGTAAGGCTGTAAGGAACAGGCCATGAACGGATACGGACATTTAAAGAAGAGAAAGGTATGGTATAAAAGCAATGAACAACCGGACACCAAACATTACTTACACAAACGACAGAAATTTCACGCAGGCGCAGTTAGAAGAACTGTTTCTATCGGTAGGCTGGCTTTCGGGTAACTATCCGGAGCGCTTATGGAAGGCATTGCATAACTGCGAAACGCTGATTACCGCATGGGACGGAGAGAAACTGGCAGGACTTATCAATGCGCTCGACGACGGCGAGTTGACGGCATATGTGCATTATCTGCTGATCAATCCGGCTTATCAGAAATGCGGTATCGGCAAAGAGTTGACTAATATGGTCAAAGAAAAATATAAAGATTATCTGTATTTGTTTCTGGTCGCGGAAAATGAGCCGCTTATTTCTTATTATGAGAAACTGGGATTTGTGCAGAACAAGGTCGGAAGCGTTATGTCAATTTTAAATAAGTAGCGGATCTGATAAAAAGGAGAAAACCTTATGCGCACAGACAGACTGTATGCTCTTACCATTTATCTGATGAATCACGGGAAAGCGTCCGCCTCGGAACTGGCGAGGCATTTCGAAGTATCCGTCCGCACGATACAAAGAGATATCGATTCCCTATGTGTGGCGGGTATTCCGGTTATTGCATTAAACGGTACAAACGGCGGATACAAAATAGAGGAACGCTTTACACTGAATCATCAATTGATCTCACAGGATGAATCAGCTTATATTCTGACGGCGTTAAAAGGTCTGACATCCGTTTCGGGAAATGCAGGATTAGCGGATACGTACGAGAAGTTCTCCGCTTTATCAAATGGTGCGCAGACAGGATTGATACTGGACTTTTCCGTTTTGAGAGAGGGTGATGAAAAACTGCTCGCAGATCTGCAAAGAGCAGTTCGGGAAAGAATAACCGTCTGTTTTGGTTATACCAATCATAACGGCCAGGCGGGGCGGCATACGACGGAGCCGATTGCGGTGATGTATCAGTGGTATGCCTGGTATCTTCTGGCTTATTGTGTGGAAAAACAGGATTACAGAATGTATAAACTGGTCCGGATGGAGAATCTGGAACTGTCGGACAGGGCCTTTTCAAAGGAACATCCTGCGGCTGACGCGGTTTTACAGGAACATCAGCTGCGCAGTGAAATATATTATAAGCGTGTGAAGACGGAACTGAAAATAAAGTGCAGACCGGAAGCGGTATACCGCCTGAAAGAATATCTGCACGGACAGGTAGAGGAGCAGATGGCTGATAGGAGCGTTATCATGCGTCTGTCCATCGTAGAGGATGAACAGTGGTGGATCGGGATTCTGTTATCCTTAGGAGACACGGTGGAAGTATTATCACCGTTGTCTGTCAGAGAGAGGATTGCCGCACAGGCTGAAAAGATTCTAAATTTATATCATGATATATGACATATAGATGTCGTATATGGTGCGCTACAATGAAGGAAGAACGCAGAAAGGAAGGAACGATACGGATGAAAAGAGAACTGGGAATTGCCAGATGCGGACTGGCGTGCTGTCTGTGTGCGGAAAATGAAAACTGTGGCGGCTGTGGTGCGGATAACTGTCATGACAAGGAGTGGTGTGAAAACCGCAAATGCTCCATGGAAAAGGAGATAGCGCATTGTTTTGCATGTAAGGAGGTTTGCAGGAAGGGATTACTGCAAAAGATAAAGCCGTATGTGTTTACGCTCTTCGCCCGACAATACGGTGTGGAGCATCTGTTGGACTGTCTGGAGCGGAATGAACAAAACGGCGTGGTTTATCACAGAGAAGGAATCAGCGGGGATTATGATACGTTCGACAATGTGGAAGAATTGATGGAGTTTATTGAAACCGGAAAACGAGGCGTCTGAAAAATGCCGGACAGTAAGAAAGGAGAAGAGGATGCCTTTTGATTTTAAAAAAGAATATAAAGATCTTTACGGAACGGGAAAAGAGCCTGTTATCGTAAAAGTGCCGAAGATATCTTATGCAGCCGTGCGGGGACAGGGAGATCCCAATGAAGAAGACGGCGCGTATCAAAAAGCGATCGCCGTATTATATGCAGTATCCTATACGATCAAAATGAGCTATAAGGGGACGCATAAGATCCCCGGATTTTATGAGTATGTGGTTCCGCCGTTAGAGGGTTTCTGGTGGCAGGAGAAAAAAGGACGGCCCGCAGATAAGAATGATCATGAGGGACACGCTATAGATAAGTCCGCGTTTCACTGGATATCGCTCATCCGTCTGCCGGAATTTGTGACAGAAGAAGAATTTGCCCGGGCCGTGAAAGCGGCATCCGATCCGAAGATAAAGAGACGCCGGTTCAGCCAAAGCAGGCTGAACCGCTTTTTTACTTGCACAATATATCAGTATGATATATAATACATATACCACACTAATATATGGAGGAAAACAATGAAAAGACAGAAGATAAGAAAAGGTATTTTGATCATGTCGTTACTATTTTTTCCCGTAACACTGTATTATTTTAGTCCTGCTTTGATCATAAGTGCGGGATTACAGGGAATTATCAATGGCAGCTTTTTTGTTTTTATGGTACAATTTGTTTTATCAATTCCGTTTGGCAGAGTGTTCTGCGCCTGGTTTTGTCCGGCAGGCGCCCTGCAGGAATGTGCGTTTTCAGTAAATGATGGGAGACCGGGACATCGATTTGGCAATGTGATAAAATATGTGATCTGGGTCATCTGGCTTGCGGGAGTCATTTACTGCTATTTTCATGGTAAAGAAACGCTGGAAGCAGACTTTTTCTTTGAAACGGAACACGGGATATCAGTCTCGTCCATTCAAAGTTACGTGATCTATTACGGTATCCTGTGCCTCATTCTGATTCCGGCTCTTCTATTTGGGAAACGGGCGTTTTGCCATTATTTTTGCTGGATGGCGCCTTTCATGGCACTTGGCATGAAACTGCGCGGTATCCTGCATCTGCCGGGACTGCATATACAGGTCCGGGATAAGGCGCAGTGCGTTTCATGTGGGAAATGCAGTAAAGAATGTCCCATGAGCCTGCCGGTGCAGGAAATGGTGCAGGCGGGTCACATTGGAAACGCGGAATGTATTCAGTGCGGGAGCTGTATCGACGGCTGTCCGCATCATATATTAGGTTATGGAATGAGGAGTCAAAACCATGGCGACGGAGAAAAAACTTGACTGTGTCATCTTGGGTCTGTTAAATCACGAGGAACTGACTGGGTATGAGATCAAAAAACGGATGGATACGGCGCTGCGTTATTTCTGGGGAGCAAGTTACGGCAGTATTTATCCGACATTAACCGAATTGGTCAATAGGGGATTTGCCCAAAAAAGGGACGAAACACAGAATAACCAAAATAAGATCATCTATACGATCACGGAGAGCGGACGGGAATATCTGCGAAACTGGCTGACTCTTCCGGTAGAAAAAGACGAACTGCGTTATGAGACGCTTTTAAAACTGTTTTTCGGGGCGGAGGCGGGCGTATCAGAGGCTCTGCAGCATATTGAAGCATTCCGGCAAAAGACGCAGGAGGAATTGCAGAATCTTCTGGCGGCCGCGGAAACTCTGCAAAAAGTAAAACTGGAAGACCCGGCACACCGGTATTATCTTCTGACGGCAGATTTCGGTATCAAAACGTATCAGGCCTATCTGGAATGGTGTCAGGAAGCGGTGAAAGAGTTGAAAGATCTGCAGGGGGAGGGAAAGGGATGAGGCGCGTTAGGGAAAAGAAAAGTTTCAGGCGGTTTATATTCGGTTTCCTTTTTTGTTTGATGCTGTCGGGCTGCGGCCGTAGAGCAAACAGGCCGGATGAAATGGAGGCAGACCGCTTGGCAGGTCGGGAGCAGGCGGAAGAAGAAATAGGCGGAGCAGAAGAGGAGCAAATACATAATGCTTCCAAACTTTCCGCGGAACAGACGGACGTCTATGAACAGATGGCGCTGTATATACAGGAAGGGTTTCGCACTTACGGGATCGAAGAAAGCTATCAGGCGTATTTCGGGCCGATAGAAGAACTGGATGGAACATTTTTCTGTGATATATTGTTGGAAGGAACAGATGTGTTCTGGAGCGAGTATATTGCTTATACGGTAGAAGAAGATTCCGGCTGGTATACTTTTGAGGGACGGTATGAACCGGTTTTTTCCGGAGTTTATTTTTGGGAACTGGATGAAGATTCGGAATATGTGATCAATCTGCAGAAGAATTATGAATATAAAGTTCAGATCGCACAGAAAGAAGACCTTTCGGGGGCCGTTCATTATTATGGGGAAGGCGGACCGGTAGAGCGTGATGATTGGAAATTCGTTCCTTTTGCGGATACCGAAACAGATTATGATTATTATGTGCAGCCTTATCTTTATACTTATCAGGATGAAAGGATGGATATTGATATTGTGATCGAATATCCGCAGATTTGGTTATCGGATGAGGCAGTGGAGAAGCGGATTAATGAAGTGTTGAAAAAAGCATTTTTTTACGGATATTATACGGATGGAGAGGAGACGCTGCTCCCCGCTCAAAAAGAATATACTTCAATCGGCAGAACCTATTTGATCACCAGAGAAGATGAGCGGTATCTGTCCATGCGTATCTATGAGTATAATGATACCCGTGGTGTGAATCATCCCAACCAGTGGGAGACAGGTATTACCATTGACTTGCAGACAGGTAAGGCACTTCGTTTAGAGGATGTGATCGGGAGAGACAACAGTGTAAAATCCCTTTTGGAGAGCGGCAGTTTTGAAAGCCTGATTGCATGGGAAGGAGAGTCGGCGCAGGACTGGATTGACAGACTGGATCTGGATGAGGAAGAACCGCTTAGTACGTTTGATTCCTATTTTTATCTGACAGAGGAGGGGATCGGGCTGATCACTTTTTCCGCCAGATATTATAATTGCCTGGAGGCCTCGTTTGATGCATTGGGACTGGATGGAATCTAGAGGCTGTTTTTCAAGTGTCCCATTACTGGAAAATAGAATTGACGAGTTGATAAACAAGGTTACGCAACATTTTTCATGGAGGAGTGATTTACCAATGAATGCTGAGATTACCATCAATAAAGTTACAGTCAGGGACTATCTGACAAAATCCAGTCTGCCGGCCAGCGACTATGTGATCAATCCCTACATTGGGTGTCCGCACGGCTGTCAATATTGTTATGCCAGATTTATGAAAAGATTTACGGGACATCAGGAAAAGTGGGGAACGTTTATTGATGTCAAGGAATGTGACAATCCTGTCAGTTTAAAGAAACTGCAGGGAAAAACCGTTATGCTCTCTTCCGTGACAGACTGCTATAATCCCTTTGAAGAAAAATACGCAGTCACAAGAAAAATACTGGAACAGCTTGTTTATGCAGACTGCAATGTGATCATCTCTACCAAATCGAAACTGATCACGCGGGACATTGATCTGCTTCAGAAAATGCCGCATGTAAAAGCAGCTTTGTCCATAAATACCTTGCATGAAAAATTCCGGGCGGATATGGACAATGGCAGTACAATCGCAGAAAGAATAGAGGCGCTGAAGGCGCTGCATGCGGCGGGTATCTATACGGTGTTATTTATGTCGCCGATCTTTCCCTATCTTACGCAGTATGCTGAGATCATAGACATGACAAAAGAATTCACATGTGAATATTGGTTTGAAAATCTGAATCTCAGAGGCGGTTACAAAAAGACGATTTTAGAGTATATTAATACGAATTATCCTGCATTATACGAAAAATACAGAGAAATCTATGTGGAAAAAAACGGCGTTTACTGGAAGGGGCTGGAAGAGTCTCTGGCTGATTATGCGGCGGGATCAGGAGTAAAGTTTATCAATTATTTTTATCATGAGAAATTAGTGGAGGAAAAAAAGAAAAAGGGGTGATGGGGACATCAGCCCTAAGTTTCTGCACTAGTCTGGCAGCTGTTTAAAAAGGTATTTTGTTTGAATGTAAAACACATCAAAATGATAATGACAACGTTATATTGCATGTGGTAGACTTAGCTCATATAGTGTGAGACTGTCGGAAAGCTTAATCTGCCGCGGGGAAAGGATATTCTATTGTCATGATTTATCTGTCTCATTTTGAATTCCCTGACAGGGAAGAAGAGTATAATTTCACAATGAATCAGAAAAGGACCTGCTATGATACATTTTATCCGTTTCTGATTTTGTCCGCGCATTCTCTGCGGGTGCTGGATTTTGAACCGGTCACCATATTGTATGGCGGCAACGGTTCCGGGAAAACGACGGCGCTGAATGTCATAGCGGAGAAACTCGGATTGACGCGGGATACGCTGTATAACCGTTCCAATTTTTTTGAAAATTATACAAAACTATGCAGTTATCAGGATAGCAGAGGAAATTCAAAGGGGAAAATGCCGCATGGCAGCAGGATCATTACAAGTGATGATGTGTTTGATTTTATGTTGAATCTGCGGAGTATCAATGACGGCGTTGACACCAGGCGGGAAGAATTATTTGAAGATTATATGGAGCTTAAGTATTCCAGATTTCAGATGCAGTCCTTAGATGATTATGAACAGTTAAAGAAATCCCACATGGCCAAAAGGAATACGCAGTCGAAATTTATACGGAAAAATCTTGTGGATAATACGCGTGAACATTCCAACGGAGAAAGCGCTTTTCTTTATTTTACCGATAAGATCAGGGAAAACGGATTGTATCTGTTAGACGAACCGGAGAACAGCCTTTCACCGGATAAGCAGCAGGAACTTCTGGAATTTTTGGGAAATTCGGCTCGTTTTTTCGGATGTCAGTTTATTATAGCAACGCATTCTCCGTTTCTGCTTTCCATACGGGGAGCCAAAATATATGATTTGGATGAGGAGCCGGTGGATGTCAAGAAATGGACACAGCTTGAGAATGTACGGAAATACTATGATTTTTTTAAGAAACATGAAGCGGAATTTGCAGGAGAATGAGAGCTGATCTTATGGATATGCTGCGTGTGAAAAGAGAGTTTGTCAATTTTGATCTGCTGCAGATCTGTCAGTCCGGACAGTGTTTTCGGATGACGAGAGAACATGATAATGTGTATCGTATCATTGCGGGCGATAAGTATCTTACAATAGAACAGGACGGAAAGGAGTGTTTTTTCCACTGCCGGGAAGAGGTATATGAGGGATTCTGGAAAAATTATTTTGATCTGGATGCCGACTACGGTACCTATACCGGACAGATTGATGCCGGGGACGAATATTTGAAGCGTGCGGCAGCTTTCGGATCGGGTATACGGATACTGCGGCAGGATCTGTGGGAGATGATCGTTACTTTTCTGATTTCACAGCAGAATAATATTGGCAATATCCGCAGATGTATCGGAAATATCTGCGAAAAGTACGGGGAGAAAAAAGAAAGCGGTTCGGGTGTGCTCTATGATGCCTTTCCGACGCCGGAAGCGCTGGCACATCTTTCGGAGGACGCTCTAATGGAATGTAAACTCGGATACCGCAGTAAATATGTGGTAAGAAGCGCCCGGCGTATCCTGTCGGGAGAAGTGGATTTAGAAGCGCTCCGTGTCATGCCGTATCCGCAGGCGAAAGAAGAATTGCTGAAACTGTACGGTATAGGTGTAAAAGTGGCTGACTGTATCTGCCTTTTCGCCCTGCATCATTTGGAAGCCTTTCCGGTAGATACGCATATAAAACAGGTTTGCGACAAACATTATCCCACGGGATTTCCCGATAGTCTGTATGCAGGATACCAGGGAGTGCTGCAGCAGTATATTTTCTATTATGAGCTGTTTGGGAATAAGGAATGACAGAAAGGATAAAATCATATCCCATTCGCACATCACCATCAAAAAAATGCAATCAGACGAAGAAATCCGCGGAAAGGCTTACGTGCACCGGAAGTCCTGGCATGAGACGTTTTGTCAAATGCTTTTTTGAGTTATTGACGCAAGCCCTTGTTAGTGCGGTAGGAAACGGGGCAGGAAGAAAAGACGTAAAATGCGCCTGTGGACGGTTAGAAGCCGTTTTCGTGGGTAGGTAGTATAAAGCCTTACCCTGTGGATTTTCGCGTCTGTAACGCCTTAAAAATCAAGCCTTTTCAAACCCTATTGCGTAACATTCCATTCTGTTCTTTGGGAGAGGTCGGGGGCGCGGGGGGCAGAGCCACCGCAAAACCTACCGACAGCCGCCGAAGTAGTGCAGACGGTTTTGCCGTTAGAATGGAGCGGACGAAAGCGGATTGTTTTTCGTAATTGGGTATGGTATAATTTTTCCCAGAACAAACCGAAAAATTGGGATTTGACGGGGGATTTTAATGATAGATAAAAAATATATGGCGCCTTTATGGATTAAGTATCCCGAAATATCTGAATCCAGCATAGGCTGGCGTATGGGGTATGGTGAGGTATATGCGGAAGAATTTTATGACTGGTTTTATGCGCTTTCAAAAGAAGAAAAGAAAGAATTTGAAGAAAAGTTTCCTAAGCCGCTTTTGTGGAATATAATGATGTATGAAATTTGTACCTATAACAATTATCACATAAGAAAGTGGAAGAAAATAAGGGGTTACAGTGTTGATACGCTTATCGAAGAAAGGAAAGCAGGATTAGAAAGACCTATCATCTGTTTTTGGGGACATCGAAATAGAGGCAGAAGCGTTGGAAAAGAATGTTTCAGTCAATGGTATAAGGCTGATTTTCGGGTAAATCATCTTCGATATTGTTGTATGGAACAGTATATGATGGCGGAAAAAGCACGTATTTTTGGAGATGAAGAAATTGCGAAGCAAATCATGGACGAAACGATGCAGGATAAGATAAAGGGGCTTGGACGGAAAGTAAAAAACTTTGATGAGAATATATGGAATGAAGTAAAATATCACATTGTTCTTACAGGGAATTATTATAAATTCTCACAAAATAAACAACTCAGGCAAGTTCTCTTGTCAACAGGTGAGAGTATCCTTGTCGAGGCAAGCCCCCTTGATATGATATGGGGAATAGGTATAGATGCTAACAACGAAAATGCGTATCATCCCGAAAAATGGAATGGTTCAAATCTTTTGGGCTTTGCTTTGACCGAAGTACGTGAAGAAATAAAACGCATCAGAAAATATGAAAATGAAATTATAAATTTGCAAGATGATGATACATAAATGATATTCCGGTTTATCGGTCTAAAAAAATCCAAAACAGTGTGGCGGGGCAGGTGTTGACTATCCCGCCGCCCTGTCTGTTACCGTTCCATATCCTGCTTTCTGTGGGGTAGCTGTTCCCTCTGTTCCTGCAGCAAGATACTGTAAACGCTCTTTCTGATTTTCTCCGCTTCTTTCACTTCCTCTTTCAATGCAAGATACCGCTGATTAAGCGTTTTCCTCTCGGCGGTTAGCTTGGTGTATTCTTCTTTCCATGTCCTTGTCGGGATTGTGGTCTTGCCGTTCATAACTACGGTGGTCGATACGCTCCGCGTGTCCGTTCTGCTCCAATGCCTGATTGCAGAGTTCCGCCTATGCCGCCCGCCACTCCTCGGCTTTGGTCTGCTCGTTCCAGTCGGTTAAGAAACAATCCCAGAATTTGCGCGTAAAGCGCCGTACTGTTTCATGCGTGCCGATACGCTCATAGCTGCGCAGTTTATGATATTAAATATGGTAATCAGTGCGATAAGCGCTAAAAATCCATAGAGAAACAGGGCAAAGGAGTTAAATTTTCCTGTTATTAATGACATATGCGGTAATCTATAGTATGATAAAAAGTGTAGTTTCCCATAGAAGAAAGTTCGCCTAAGGAAGAGGGAAACGCACAGGTACAGCGTGGGAAGCGGGGGCAGACTACAAAGAGAGAAGGAAACCCATGGATAAATTTGATGTACTGAAGAAATATTTCGGTTATGCCGCATTCCGGGAAGGTCAGGAAATTCTGATTGACAGTATTATAAAGGGTCGGGACGTACTCGGCATTATGCCGACCGGGGCCGGGAAATCAATCTGTTATCAGGTGCCGGCGCTTCTGCTGTCCGGCATTACCATTGTGATATCCCCCCTCATCTCCTTGATGAAAGATCAGGTGCAGACACTTAACCAGGCAGGCATTCATGCCGCTTATATTAACAGTTCTCTAAGCGAATCACAGATTTCCAAGGCGCTGCGTTTAGCGGCCGCTGGGCAGTATAAGATCATTTATGCCGCGCCGGAGCGGCTGGAGACATATGAATTTCTGTCTTTTGCAAAGCAGGCGGAGATCTCCATGCTCACTGTGGATGAAGCACATTGTATTTCGCAGTGGGGACAGGATTTCAGGCCGAGTTATTTAAAGATCGTACAGTTTATCAGACAACTTGAAAAACGTCCGGTCATCAGCGCATTTACCGCTACGGCCACGGAAAATGTAAAAGAGGATATTCTCTGTGTGCTGGGACTTACGGAACCGGAAATTTTAGTGACCGGTTTTGACCGTAAGAATCTGTATTTTGCAGTAGAGAAGCCGAAGAGAAAAGATACATATGTCATAAAATACGTAAAGGAACATGTATCAGAAAGCGGTATTATATATTGTGCAACGCGCAAAAATGTTGATAAGGTTTATGAAAAGCTGTGTCAGGAGGGAATATCCGCCGCCAGATATCATGCAGGATTGTCCGGCGGGGAGCGCAGACAGAATCAGGAGGATTTCATTTACGATACATGTCCGGTAATGGTGGCGACGAATGCATTCGGAATGGGGATCGACAAATCCAATGTCCGTTATGTCCTGCATTACAATATGCCGCAGAGTCTGGAGAACTATTATCAGGAAGCCGGACGTGCGGGGAGAGACGGCGGCAGGGCCGAATGTATCCTGCTGTATTCGCCGCAGGATGTCGTTGTGAACCGTTTTTTACTTGACAGCAAAGAACAGAATACGGAATATACCGCCGAAGAAAACGAGGCCGTCAGAGGACGGGACGAAGAACGTCTGCGGAAGATGACATACTATTGTATGACGACGGGGTGCCTCCGGACCTATATCCTGCATTATTTCGGTGAAAAGGGCAGTCTGCCCTGCGGGAATTGTCTGAACTGCATCAGAGAGTATGAAGAAACGGACCTTACGGAGACGGCTAAGCATATCCTCTCCTGCGTAGCGGAAGTGAGAGAACGTTACGGCGTCAATGTCATTGCGGGGATGCTTGCGGGAGACGACCGTGCGAAGCTGCGGGAATACGGGCTTTTTGCCTATCGGACATACGGCATCTTAAAGCCTTTGAAGGAAACCGAGATCAAGGAGATCATTCAGCAGATGGTCATTGAAAATCTGCTTTTTCAGACAAATGATAAATATGCTCTTTTAAAAATCGGAGAAGAGGCGGGAAAAATAATGGAAGACGATACACGTTTCATCATGAAAAAAACGAAAGAAGAACCGGAGAAAGAAAAGCGGACATCTGCCGGGAAAGGAAGTTCGGCGAACAGGCGCCGTTCCGATATTCTCAATTCCAGAGGTCTGGAACTGTTCGAGCAGCTCCGCGATCTGCGTACGACCATCGCCAAAGAGCAGAATATGCCGCCGTATATTATTTTCGCGGATAAGACGCTGATCGATATGTGCATTAAGGTGCCGATGAGTAAAAAGGAAATGTTGAAGGTCGTGGGAGTCGGAGAAAGTAAATTTGACCGCTACGGAGAGCGATTTCTGGACGCGATCGGAGAATATACCGGAGGCGTGCGGGAAAAGTTCTTTTTCGGTGAGGAAGAGGAATTGTAAAAATATAACAGGCAGGCTGGAAACGCTGAAGCGGCGGACGAAAGACAATGTTTCTGCTGCGCGCATCCTAAGGCAGCATAATACAGAAAGGACAGGAAAATGCAGGGAAGAACACACAATTGCAATCAGTTAAGAAAAGAAAATATCGGGGAAGAGGTGACGCTCACAGGGTGGTTTGAAAATCTCCGGAAAGTGAGTAAAAATCTGGGATTTCTGATATTACGGGATTTCTATGGAACGACGCAGATTGTCGTGGAAACGGAAGAAATAATGACACAGATGTCAGATATCAATGTGGAATCGACGATCAGGGTCGTGGGGACCGTAAGGGAAAGGAGTTCCAAGAATCCGAAGATTCCTACCGGGGAAATTGAAGTCGTACCGACAAAGATAACGGTTTTGGGGAAATGCAGATTCAATGAACTGCCGTTTCAGATCGCGCATTCAAAAGAAGCCGATGAAAATACGAGACTAAAATACAGGTATCTGGATCTTCGGAATCCGGCTGTAAAAGACAGGATCATTTTGCGGAGCAGGATCGTGGCGGATCTCCGTGCGGCTATGAATGCGCATGATTTCATGGAGATTACGACGCCGATCTTAACCTGTTCTTCACCGGAAGGGGCAAGAGACTATCTTGTTCCGGCGAGAAATCATCCGGGTAAGTTTTATGCGCTGCCGCAGGCTCCTCAGCAGTTTAAACAGCTTTTGATGGCATCCGGATTCGACCGCTATTTCCAGATCGCGCCCTGTTTCCGGGACGAAGATGCGAGGGCTGATCGTTCTCCGGGAGAATTCTATCAGCTGGATATGGAAATGGCTTTTGCGGATCAGGAAGATGTGTTTGCCGTGATCGAAGATGTGCTGCCGCCTGTTTTTGAAAAGTATGGAATCTATAAAGAGGCGTCAAAAGCGCCTTTTCAGAGGATCTCCTATCAGGAGTCCATGGAGAAATACGGTTCGGACAAACCGGATCTGCGGATTGCGCTTTTGGTACAGGATGCTACCGATGTATTGCAGGACTGCGGTTTTGAACCGTTTGCAGGAAATGTCGTGAAGGCTGTGGCTGCTTCGGCGTTTGCGGGAACGAGAAAGCAGATAGACCAGATGGGCACAGACGTAGAAGTCGTGAGCGGGCAGAAAATGTACTGGTTCCGTGTTGACGAAAACGGAGAGATTGTCGGCGGTATTGCCAAATTCATACAGGACAGGAAAGAAAAGGTGATCGAAGCGCTCGGCCTGCGAAGCGGAGACTTTGTTGCGCTTTCTGCGGGCAGTCTGCGGACGGCGCAGAAAACAGCAGGAGTTATCAGGAAAGCGATAGGACAGAAATTCGAACAATATATGCAAAAAGACTGTTATTCGTTCTGCTGGATCGTTGATTTCCCGATGTATGAGATCGGGGAGGAATCCGGTGAGCTGGAGTTTTGCCACAATCCCTTTTCCATGCCGCAGGGCGGGATGGAAGCGCTGGAAACAATGGATCCGCTTACGATTACGGCGTATCAGTACGATCTGGTATGCAACGGTGTGGAACTGTCTTCGGGAGCGGTCCGTAACCACGATCCGGAAATTATGGTGAAAGCCTTTGAAATTGCAGGACTTGGAGAAGAGGATGTGAAAGCGAAATTCCCTGCAATGTATCATGCGTTCTGTTATGGTGCGCCGCCGCATGCCGGAATTGCGCCCGGCGTGGATCGTATGGTCATGCTGATCGCCGGAGAAGAGAGCATCCGCGAGATCATTCCGTTCCCGATGAACAAGACTGCGCAGGACGTGATGATGGGGGCGCCTGCAGAGGTTACGGAAAAGCAGCTTAAGGACGTTCATATCCGGATTTTACCGGAGAAGTGACCGCCCGGCTGACAAATACTTTACATCATAAAGGATAAATGATACAATAAAATACACATAAAATTTATGAAAATCTTATAAATCTTGTGCAAAATCTATAATGGAGAAGGGGACGGGGCTATGAGGATAGAAGATTTCTGTGATATGAATAAATTTGAAAATATCATGGATAATTGGGCAAAAAGTACAGGATTGGCAACGGTTGCAGTGGGGGCTGACGGAAAATATATCAGCGAGTGTTATAACTTTACCGATTTTTGTATCAAACTGACGCGGGGGAATAAAGAAGGCAGCAGGCGCTGCGAAAAATGCGACAGGGAAGGACAGGGCGTATATTCCTGCCATGCGGGACTTGTGGATTTCAGCATTCCGATTACTTTAAGCGATGGCACGGTTCTCGGCAGTGTGATCGGCGGCCAGGTTCTGCCGGAAAATCCGGACGAAGGCAAATTCAGAGCCGTCGCAAGGGATCTCGGAATCGATGAAGATACTTATATTGCGGCATTGCAGAAAGTCAATGTGAAGACCAGAGAGCAGATCGAGGCATCGGCCAGCCTGTTAGGAGATGTGATCAACATGTTTGTCCGTTCCAGTTATCAGGAGAAACACAGTGTACGTTTGCTTGAGAAGCTCCGTACAGGCATTGCCAAAGCGGCGCAGGAGATCGAAGCGGCCAACGCAAGCACATCTCAGATAGCGGCCTTTAGTAAGCGGCAGAACATGCTGGCGCTGAACGCCTCCATTGAAGCGGCGCGTGCCGGAGAGACCGGCAAAGGGTTTGCAGTCGTTGCGGCGGAAGTACAGAAGCTCGCGGGCGGTATGGCGGAAACGAGCAAAGAGATCAACGAAAGACTGGAGCACCTTACGGTGACGATCAATGAATTGAACGAATAACCGAAACCTGGAATATTTTTCATTTTCTATTTGAGATTTTTATAAAAAGGATATATAATGTAAGCAGAAGTATAGTGATTGATCAGGGAAGGGGGTGCGAATGTTGAGCACGATGTCAGTTCAAAGTGGAATTTATCGTTCCTATTCTCATTTATCCAGTGGAAAAAGGATTAATACGGCTGCGGATGATGCGTCAGGACTTGCCATTGGAAAGAAGATGCAGAGAGAAGAAACCGGTCTGCGTGTCGGAGCCGAGAACGCACAGGCAGGCATTGGCGTCCTGAATGTAGCAGATGGCGCGTTAGATGGCGTTACGGACTATTTACAGAGAATCCGTGAACTTGCATTAAAGTCCATGAACGGATTAAATTCAGATTCGGATAAGCAGATATACCAGAATGAGATCGATCAGTTAAAACAGGGAATCCAGTCACTGGCAAAAGATACGTCTCTCAATGAGCAGAAACTGCTGGATGGCAGCATGGCGGATATGAATCTGGCTACTAATCCGAACGGCGGCGGTATGAAGATCCAAATGGAAAACGCTACGCTGGAAGCGCTCGGTATAGCGGATCTGGATGTGACTTCCAAAGATTTTGATATAAAAACGATCGATAATGCATTGAAGATGGTTTCTTCGCAGAGAAGCAGTCTCGGTGCGGCAACCAACCGTTTGGAGCACACATACAGCTATAATATGTCCGCATCATTGGAACAGTTAAGTGCAAGAAGCCGTTTGGAGGATCTGGATGTCCCGAAAGCTGTTTCCGAGAAAAAGAAGAACGATCTTTTACACCAGTATCAGAACCTGATGTTAAGAAGACAGATGGATCAGGAAGGTATGGTACTCCGAATGTTCCATTAAAGAGAAGACAGCAGGACTGTAAACAACAGGAGCTGTTGGAATCTAATGTGGGAACAGAATAGAACCATGTAACATACACCCTTATGGATACGCATTGCGCGTACACTTAAGGGTGTTTTTTTGTCAACGGACGTGCAGGACTGCGGTGCAAAACGCAGCATGCGTGTTTCCATTTGCAACGTGCGCATGCGCTTCTTGCGCGTGGGAGACGGTCTGCTATAATGAAAAAAATACAGCAGCTGCAATTGTATTTGAAAAGATAGAAAGAAGATGGGGGTTGGATATGAAAGTACGATATCATAGGGAACCGAAACTGCAGGAAGACCATGTCGATATACATTTTCGGGAAGAAACGGAGAAGATCGGCATTATCCGTAATTTCTTTTCCTCCTTTGAGGGACTTATGGGGAAAAAGGATGATGTTCTGCACAGGCTGCACCCTGACAGTATCTATTATCTGGAAGTGGTGGACAGAAAGCTTTTTGCATACCAGGAAAAAGAAGTATATCAACTGGAATACAGTATGCGGGGGTTTTTAGAAAGCTATGAGAAAAACGGATTCGTACAGATTGGAAAATCCATGGTCGTGAACCTGTATAAGGTTTCCCGGGTAAAAGCGGATCTGAATATGCGGCTTAGACTGCATATGGATAATGGAGAGATTCTGATCCTCAACAGGACGTACAAGAAATCTTTTCTGGATGCACTGGCGCGCATACGGAAAATATAACGGGAAAGGAACGGTGTTTGCTATGAAGATCATTAATAAGCATAATTTTTGGGGCGTTGTATGTACGATCTATGCGATGCTCTCACTCGGAAAAATTCTACTGGAGGCAGTCTTTCAGAATGTTTTCGGAAATGATCAGAAAAATCTGCTGACCATGTTTTTTTTATCACTTGCGGCAGCCTTTGTACTATCACAGTACTACCGGTTTCAGCAATATCCGCTGCTGCTCTGTATTGCGGTGCAGTATATGCTTCTGATTGCGTGTGTCATGCTGATCACATGGATCTCCGGGAGATTTGAGCCGCTGCATGAAGATGCCTATCGGGATATGTTTCTGTCTTTTACGATACCATATGCGATCGGGGTGGTCGTATATTATGTGTCCGTGTTTTATGAGATCAAACGGGCGAATCAGGATTTAAAAAAGATAAAGGAGAATAACGGTCATGATGAAAAGTGAGGCTGTAACCGGGAACGGAACGATAAGAACAGGTAGGAATAAAACAGACAGGAAAAGCGCACAGAACGGAGTCAGGGGCGGCGATTATCTTAATTTAGGATTATATGCTTTTATGGGACTTGGCATGGAAGTCATTTATGCTTTTTGGCTGGAACCTTTTCTGTATGGCGTACCGATGCAGGAGTTTTCGGGGATACAGATGATCCTGCACTGGATTGTCACATGTGTTACCTGGGGTGTATTTGCCGGTGTACTGATCAGGAAATCCGAAACGAAATATAACTTTTTGCTGTTAAAAAAGGGGGCGCGGATGAAAGCCTGGCAGTGGGGCGTCTGTATCCTGTTTGTAGCGCTGGCATTTGCCGAAGACACCATTTCATGGGGAGGATTTAAGATATATCTGGAGTATGCCGGGAAAGGACCGGTCCTGTTTTCCTTTCAATATCTGTATTATCTGTTTGAAACGATGCTGTTTTTGCTCATTATCGTATTTGGGCAGAAAGCATGTGAAGTCTGGTTCCATAACGAACAGATTCCGTATGGCGGTGTGATCTGCGGACTGACATGGGGACTTGCGCATATTTTTACGAAGAATCTGCTTACGGGGATTGTGGGAATCGTTCTTGGATTTGCTATGGGAAGCGTTTATCTTCTGGTTAACAGGGACTTTAAAAAAGCTTATTTCTTCCTGTTTCTGATGTTTGTTTTATAAAATATTCTGACAGATTTCCGACTTCTGCCAACCGTAAAAAAAATGCTTGCATTTGTCCGTGGTTGCGATATAATGATAGGACTACGCGAAAGAAAGATGTCATAATATACGGATAGCGCCCGGGCATGGAAAATGATTCACAGGTGCGTCTGCTATAAAGACAGGCAGGAGAAAAGACGATGAACGGATCAGGTAAAATAAGAAGAAAATTCATAGGGGATAAGGCTTTTTATAAGATGGTCCTGGCAGTAGCCGTGCCCATCATGCTGCAAAACGGCATTACGAATTTCGTAGGTATGTTGGATAATATTATGGTGGGACAGATCGGCACGGAGCAGATGTCCGGCGTAGCGATCGTCAACCAGCTTCTGATGGTATATTATTTATGCATATTCGGGGGACTTGCCGGAGCGGGTATTTTTACCGCGCAGTATTTCGGGCAGAAGGACGACGAAGGCATCAGGCAGACATTCCGCTATAAATTCTGGATGGCCCTGATTTTGACTACCGGTGCGGTACTGTTTCTTCTTCTGGCCGGCGATGGTCTGATCCGGATGTACTTAAACGGCAGCAGCGATGGCGGGGATCTGCAGGCGGCGCTGCACTATGGGAAGAATTATCTGTATGTCATGCTGTTTGGACTGCCGGCTTTTATGGCCGTGCAGGCTTATGTCAGTACACTGCGTGAATGCGGCGAGACGGTGGTGCCGATGAAAGCGGGCATCGCCGCCGTTTTCGTGAATTTATGCCTGAATTATCTGTTGATATACGGAAAGTTCGGACTGCCGGAACTTGGCGTTGTAGGCGCCGGTGTTGCTACGGTGATCTCCCGTTATGTCGAGGCCGGGATCGTTATTGTCTGGACACATCGGCACAAAGAAAAGAATCCCTATATCGTTGGAATCTATAGAACCTTAAAAGTTCCCGGACATCTTGCGGGAAAATATTTTATCAAGGGCGCGCCGCTTCTGATCAACGAAACCATGTGGTCTGCGGGAATGGCAATGCTCACACAGTGCTATTCCATAAGAGGACTGGAAGTCATAGCGGGACTGAATATTGCCAATACCATCAACGGCGTGTTCAATGTCGTATTTATCGCCATGGGTGATGCGGTTGCTATCATCATTGGACAGCTTCTGGGAGCCGGTAAGATGGAAGAAGCCAGAGACACCGACAATAAGATCATCGCTTTTTCCGTTGGCAGCTGCGTGTGTATAGCGGCTTTGATGGTTCTGATAGCGCCTCTGTTCCCGCGCATCTATAATACGACGGATGAAGTCAGGGCTCTGGCGGTACAGTTTATTATCGCACAGGCGATCTTTATGCCCCAGGCGGCATTTATGCACGCGGCCTATTTCACACTGCGCTCCGGCGGGAAAACGATAGTCACGTTTTTGTTTGACAGCGTATTTGTCTGGTGCGTCAGCGTTCCGGTGGCTTACGTGTTAAGCCGTTTTACACCGATTCCCGTCATTGCCATTTTTGCCATGGTGCAGATTGCGGACTGGATCAAGTGCGGAATCGGATTTGTTCTGGTGAAAAAAGGAGTGTGGCTGCAGAATATCTGTTAGAGCGTACGGAGGCGGCTGCGGGAGCCGGAAAAAGGAAGATATTTTCTTATGGAAAAGCAATTGTCATTCTGATAAAATGAAAATAGCAAAAAACTGATGTGATCGCATTTCCAGGAAGGAACAGTTGATGAATCTACACCGGCTATATCATCCTATTACGGCGGCTCCGTTTATGCATAACGAAGTTTATGCGGAATATGAACCCTGTGAGGCGCTGAAACCTTACATCCGATGCTTCTGGGGCAGCAGGATGCCGTATCGGACAGACGCGCAGGATTTTCTGCGTTCGCAGATCATTATACCGGATACCTGCGTGGATATTATTTTCAGGGTTTATTCTGCAGACAACCGGATTGTGGGAAC
Organism: uncultured Lachnospiraceae bacterium; assembly: GCA_910579735.1. Lineage (GTDB taxonomy): Bacteria > Bacillota > Clostridia > Lachnospirales > Lachnospiraceae > UBA3282. Next base: position 27,909 of record CAJTUZ010000013.1, on the reverse strand, counting down.
ATTCTGCGGGATCGACGATCGGACATTTCTTTCTGCGGGCGTTTTTTGAAAGATTACAAAAAGAAATAGAACCGCAGTTATTTGAAGTCGTCCGAATGGAAGAAAGGATCCGGCTGGCCGAGCGGTATCTTCTAAAACATATCCGCAGCGGAAATCAGCAGGAAATATTTATGACGGCCATGTCAGAAATTGTACAGAAAAAGGGGAATATAGAAATCGGCGGTCTTTCCAAAACACTTCCGGTCGGCGTCAGACAGTTGGAGCGTATTTTTGCAGAAAATATCGGAATGCCGCCCAAACAGATCGCTATGTTGATCCGTTATCAGAATCTGTGGCATGACATGTTGTTTCTGCCGCAGTTTCGAATACTGGATGCGGTCTGTCAGTATGGTTATACGGACCAGCCGCATCTGCTGCGGGATTTTAAGAAATTTCATGCAATGGGAGCCGCGCAGGCGAGGCGGTATGCACTGTCATACCGTGGATAGAAAGATGCCTGCAGTCCTGCAGGCGTTAAGGGCAGAAAAGAAAGGAGCCGGTCTTATGGCAGACAATAAAGAACTTGCCGCGTATATTATGGAACAGTTGGAAGGACTTGAAGAGGTCCGGAATATTCCGATGATGGGCGGCTATGTATTTTACTATAAAGAGAAAATATTCGGCGGCATCTATGAACCCGGGTTTATGGTAAAAGTAACGCAGGCCGGTAAAGAGTATATGCCGGAGAGCGAGGCGGAACCGCCGTATGCAGGCGCTAAGCCGATGCTGCCTGTTACGATCCTGGAGAATAGAGAGCTGCTGCAGGAAATGGTGCGGGCCATGTACCCGGAACTGCCCGAGAAAAAGGTCAGAAAAAAGAAAAAGGATCAGTGAATCATTTTCCGGTTGACAAATCCTTTGTACCCCTATATGATGATACTATCAAAAAATAAGGAGGATTTTATGTTAAGCATTGTTGGGATGGAGAATATTGCAAATTAAATAGCTGCGAAGGACGAAAATATTCGGGTATTTTTCCAAGTACAGGATAGGAGTCTGCCTTCGTGCCGGCGGTGCCGCCGGATATCTGCCTTACAAAGAGCTTAGCATATTTTTATATTTTTGTGTTTTCCTATGAAACAATGGAAATAGAAAGCATGGCTGTTTGGTCATGCTGTTTTTAACGGGAGAAATCACCGAAACTGTTTTTCATGCGATAGGAACCGACAGACCATGCACGCCATAGCTTTGGGCAGATGTGCATGGTCTTCTTATTTTACTGGAAAGGACGTCGCCGGATGCGCAGAGCAGACCGTACGGTTCGTCGATTATCGTTTATAGATTGATTTGGAGGAAAATCATGAATGCAGAATTTATATTGGAATTTGATAAGATAAAAGAAATATGGTCGGACTTTGCGCTGACGGAAAGCGCTAAAAAGAAGATCAAGGAAGAAGTCCCGGAACTTTCGGAAAGCCGTCTGCTTACGAAACTAAGAGAGACGACCCAGGCGAGACTTCTGATTGAGAAAGGCGGTAATCCTCCGCTTGTTTCGCTGGCGGGGATAGGAGAATATCTGGGCATAGCGCAAAAAGGGGACTGTTTAAGCTGTACGCAGCTTGAAGAAACAGGGCAGGCGCTTGTTGCCGTGATGCGGCTGAAAAATTATCTGAGCAGAGGGAAACAGTACGATATTCCTCTTGCCTATTACGAAGAGAATCTGAATGATCTCGAAGAGGTAAAAGATATCATCCAGATGCAGATTCGAAACGGCAGAGTGGACGATATGGCGTCTAAGCTGTTGGAGACGCTTCGAAGAGATATGGAAAGAACGAAGGAACGGATGAAAGAGAAGGCGGAAGCGGTCATGCGGGCGAATAAGGAATGTATGTCGGACAGCTTCAGCACCGTACGTAACGGACACCTCTGCATCCCGGTGAAAAAAGAGTATAAGTTTAAAATAAGCGGTACGGTGATCGATAAATCTTCTACAGGCAATACGCTGTTTATGGAGCCGTCTGCCGTCACGAAGTATCATGAGGAGCTGCAGTCGCTTATGATCGATGAGGAAAATGAAGAACGCAGGATCCTGTATGAGCTGACGGTAATGGTTGCGGACAACAGTGAAATCATTGAAGAGGATATGCGCGTTATGGAAAAGCTCGATTATATTTTTTCCAAAGGGAAACTGAGCCTGCAATATGACGGGACGGAACCGCAGATCAATACGGAGCGGTTTATTTTGTTAAAAGAAGCAAGACATCCCCTGATGGACAAAGAAGTCTGCGTTCCGCTGCAGTTTGAGATCGGGAAGGAGAGAGAGGGAGAAAAGATAAACGGCGTCGTGATCACCGGACCCAATACAGGAGGAAAAACAGTAGCGATCAAAACGGTCGCCTTAAACGCCTTGATGGCACAGTGCGGTCTGCATGTATCCTGTATGGAAGCGCAAATCTGCATGAACAGTAATTTTCTGTGCGATATCGGCGATGGACAGAATTTGTCGGAGAATCTTTCCACGTTTTCCGCGCATATCACCAATGTACTTGATATCCTGCATAAGGTAAATCGTGACAGTCTTGTCATAATGGATGAACTCGGCTCGGGAACGGACCCGACGGAAGGGATGGGAATAGCGATCGCCATTCTCGAAGAATTGAAAAAAAGCGGCGCGCTGTTTCTTGTGACGACGCATTATCCGGAAGTAAAACAGTATGCGGAGAAGGAACAGGGTATCATCAATGCGAGAATGACCTTTGACAGGGAAAGTCTGCGCCCGCTCTATCGGATGATCATCGGAGAGGCCGGAGAGAGCTGTGCATTTTATATTGCCAGACGGCTTGGTATGCCGGATGGGATGCTGCGGACGGCTGCGGCCGCGGCGTATGGCACAGAAAGTCCGTACGGTTTGGCGGAAGGAAATATGCGGAAGGAGGAAGCCGCACAGGACAACGTGTCGCTTCGGAAAGAATATGCGCCGAAGATCCGTAAGAAAAAGATTGTACACCGGGGAGAAGAAATCCCGCAGTTTCACCTCGGAGACAGCGTCATGGTATATCCTGAGAAGAAGATCGGTATCGTATGTGTGCCGGCAAATGAAAAAGGCGTTCTGCGGGTCCAGATGCCGGGCAAAAAGATATGGATCAATCATAAACGGGTGAAGCTGCATGTCGCGGCGGGAGAGTTATACCCCGAAGATTATGATTTCTCCATACTTTTCGATACCGTAGAAAACCGTAAGCTGCGCCACCAAATGGAAAGAAAATATGTGGAAGGAGAACAGATCACATTGGAATAAAATCAAATGCAGACGGTTCTCCCTGCGGTCAGAGACTTTTTTTATTAAAAAAGATGACAGCCGCGGCAGTGTTTAGTACAAGGAGCAGTGATGTCGTGACCAGGGCAGGCGTATAATCCGTTAAGCGGCCCTCTCCCGTCAAAAGGGCGGGCGACGAAAAAAGACGGCTCGGTGAAAAATCAGCGCAGTCAGGCAGCATACCAAACAAATATGCAGCGAGAAAAGCGGCCCCGGTCGTGAGCAAAACGGCAAAGGACTGAGAAGTGAGGCCCGAAGCAAGCGGGATGATACTGATCAGCCACAAGCCGGCCAAGAAAAGGGAAAAGGAGGCAAAGGCCACATTGCGGACGATGCTTTCATCCCAGAAGTATGCGGTATAAACATAGGTGATCCCGAAAGCAAGAAGATATTCGAGGGTCCATAAAAGCGCCATAACGATCGTTTTGGCAGCCAGGATCTTATACCGTTTTATCCCCTTCGTGACTACATTGATCAGCGTACCGGTCTGGTATTCTGTCGTGAAAATATTACCTGACATCACGATAAAAATAATCAGCGCGATCGGCATGTTCTTAAAAAACTGTGCCCAGGAAGTCAGTGCATTTACTTCTGTTTTCTGCAGGATCATGCCGCTTTCTGCAAGCCGGTCCGCACTGATTTCCATGATCCATGGCGTGAGCTTTGCCATGGCAGGATTCATGATGCCGAACAGGATAAACAGAATCGTCAGGATCAGCAGTTTTCCTGTGCGGAGCTGTTCGAGAAGCTCTTTTTTGGTGAATGTAAGAAACTGTTTCATTTTGCCGTTACCTCCAAAAACAAATCTTCCAAATGGGGTTCGAGTTTTTCCAGTCTTCGCAGAGAAAGGCTGTTGTGTGACAATTGTGTCATAATTTCTGCCATACTGTGTTCCCCTTTGCTTAAAAGCTGTAATGTCGTTTCGTTTGTATGAATGCTGTCCGGATAAAGAAGCATAAATGCTTCGGCATCTTTGGCATTGCAGAATTCCACCTCTATCCGCCCGCCTTTTTTCATGCTTTTTATTTCTTCCAAGGTGCCGTTTAAGGAAAGCCGCCCGTTGTGCAAAAGAGCGATCCGGTCACAGATCCGTTCCACATCGGAGAGGATGTGCGTGGAAAACAGCACGGTCGTATGCTCTTTTACAGAGCACAGAATATCCAGAATTTCTTTTCGGCCGGCCGGATCAAGAGCAGAAGTCGGTTCGTCGCATATAAGAAGTTTCGGGCTGTTTAAAAGCGCCTGCGCAATGCCGAGCCGCTGCTTCATGCCGCGTGAAAATCCGCGTATATATTGTCTGCTTTGTTCAAGGCCTACTAATCTGAGCAGTTCTGCGCTGCGTTTTTTGATCTGTGCATTTGTCATTCCCGTAATTTGTCCGCACATTGTCAAATATTCAGCAGACGTCATAAAATCATAAAACGACGGAACGTCCGGCAGATAACCGATATATTGATTGGTGCTGTTCTGCCCGAAAGATACGAGCTGTTTATGAACGGTGATCTGTCCGCTGTCGGGTTTTAGAAGACCGAGGATCATTTTCATGGTTGTGGTCTTACCGGCGCCGTTTTGTCCGATAAAGCCGAAAATAGAATGTTCGGGTACGGAAAAACTGAGGTCGTCGATAACTTTATTTGTGCCGAATGATTTGTTGACATGGGAAAGTTCTAAAATACTCATTGTCTGTCCTCTTTTCCCAGAATAAAATATAAAACCGGTCCGATAAACTGCATGCCGGCAATGACAACGACCAGCCATAAGGCACGGCTGCCGCGTTTATACTGTTCATGCGTAAGGATGTGCCACAGGGCATAGCCTAACAATGCAAACTGTGCAACAGCAAGTGGAATGAGAAACGGTAATATTTCGGAAATGTTCATTGTGTGAGCTCCTTTAATTTTCTTTTTAATTTTTCAAATGCAGGGTCGCCTTGAAGAACCGTAAATGCGGGATGGTCAAAGGATTTTGCAATGTCCTGCAGAACAAGGCTTTTGCTGCGCGGAGCGGCGGCTCCGTTGTCCAACATGGCAAACCACGGCTCGATCTTTGTAAAATAGTCGTCTCCATGCAGGGGAACCTGCCAGTCGGCAAAAAGCGTACTCAGACAGGTGACAAAATTGGCCGCATGTGTAAGCGCTTCTTCCTTTTTATTATGTGCCAGATAACAGATGGCAGCCTGATATTCAAAGGAAGCCGTGTTGTTCGGATGCAGTCCGGGCAGATGATAGGCCTCAATGAGCTTGCCGATACGCGCTATCGTCTGTTCGCAGACATTGAGGTCATTTACATGTATGGCGAGGTAATTGGCAGCGTTGCCAAGTAGTGAAAGAATATTGTCATACATACTGATCTGCAGGATACTGTCGGCTTTTTCAATGTTGCCGCTTAAAAGATAGGCCTGACTGAGCAGAAGGCTCTTGTGACTGTCTGCACTTAATTTGACCGGATTACAGGAGTCTTCTAACAGGTCGATTACATCCTGCGTGCGTCCGAGTTGTAAAAAAGCGACGGATTGTATCGGCGTCATGTCATTGTATATGCTGATATTTTTACAATGCTTTTTAATGTGTTCGCATAGATCGCAGATGTCTGATAAAACTTCCCGACGCTTTTCCGGATCTTCTGCCAGTGTAAAATGGTTAAGCCACAATGCACAGATCTGGCTGAGAAACGGATAACAGGAATAATATTGTTTGACATAAGTCTGCGTTTTGGCCAGGACTTCTGCAAACGGCCTGCACGAGAAATCTTTGGCAAAATCCTGATAAAGCTTCTGGATCTGTTCTTTGGAGAGCTGCGGGGCATAGCCGATCAGCTCGTCGATCGTGACGTCAAAGTAAGCCGCAAGCTGCGGTAAAATCATGATGTCAGGTGTACTTTGCCCCGTTTCCCATTTGGAAACGGATGCTTTGGTGACACCGATAAATTCGGCGAGCTGTTCCTGGGTTATTTTCCGTTCCCGTCTGAAACGGACTAGATTGGAGGATAAATTTAACATATTCATACAGGTTTCGGAGTTCCTCGTTTCTGTACGGCAGATCCGTACGTTTTGTTATTGTTATTGTATCCTGACAGGAAAAAGAAAACAATGGATTCTCCCGATACTTTGCGATACAAAATCAACTGACGGGAAACAAAAAGGTGCCTGAGAAAACAAAAGTTTCTCAGGCACTTACTGCATGAATCAATTTACAAGTAATCTTTTAGATCTTTACAAAGCTCTTCTTCAATAGAAACCAGGCGTTTGCAGATGTCTTTGGATGCTTTATCGGCTGCCTGATACTGATTCAGATATTTGTGCAGGGATTTTACACCCATGTTGCAGCCGTCCGTGATCACATCGGCAACGGCGGCGTCGCTTTCGTTTAAGCCTGTTTTCATAGTCGTTTTCAACCAGGACATGCTTTTGGCCATTGGACTGGGTTCTTTTTCTTCACTGTTATGCTCTAAAAGAAGAGAGTGGATTTCATTGCCCAATTTCTCGTGATGCACTTTACTCTCTGTCAGCAGATTTTTCATATCGGCATCCTGCACTTTGCCAAGTACCTCGTCAATTGAAGTAACAGCCATTTTCGTGCCTGAGTCGCATTCTTTTAATAATGAGACAGTATCTTTATTTTCCATTGCACCCTCCGTTTCCAAGCGGGACTGCCCGCAATCTTTTCCGGGAATCTGAAATTTGTTTATACGCTCTTAATATACCCGCTTTTCCGGAAATTATGTCGGAACGAAACGATATTATTTTTATTTTATTTTTTTTTCGGTATGCTTTCTGATGCAGCCGCTTATGATGAGGTAAATGCCTGTCGGTATTGTAACGATGGCAATGAAGAGCGCGGTGATGGCATTAACGACGGTGCCGTTTCGAAGCATCAGATCAAAGCTGATATAGGAAAAGAATCGTTCCGTATCCTGTAAAATAAGCATAATGACAGGATTGGCGCAGACACCGAACACCCCGCCTATTAAGGTACAAAGGCCTGCCTTGACCCGGACATGCAGTTTTGTGTAGCGAATAATGAAAAAGAATGTCCAGGGCAGCAATAAGCAGAAGGAAGTGATCTGCAGGGCAATCCGTCTGTAATCGGAGAAGGCAGTGTGAAAACCGCAAACTTCGATGACGCCGTAAAGCCAGAGCGTATCCCATATCATAACGAGGAGTGCCTTGTTTGCGGCAAACGGTCCGGGAAGCGGGAGCTTTCGTATGATATACGGCATAAAGAAAACCGAGAGTCCAAACAGTGTGGGAACGGATGCTAAAAAGAACCAGTTTCCGCCTGTATAAAGACAGATCGTAAACAGCAGTAACAGTAAGGATGCGGTAAAACAACCTAACGTCCATAGCGCCGTATGGTCCGGTACGGTAAGAGGAACAACACTGATCGAAGCGGTTACAAGCAGCGCCGCAAGTACAATAAAGAACCAGTCGAGTCCGTGTCCGACAGCCAGATTGCAGATGAGGCAGACGATAACGGGAATCATCAATATTCCCGCGGTGACGACACCGATGAGGAAAGTTATTTTCCGTTCTTTTTTGGAATGTGCCAGCAGGACACTGTTTTTTTCCCGGGACAGTTTCGTTTCCAATTGATCGTTGTTCAGTTTTTCCATGATCTGTCTGCAGTCCGGGCATTCCTGCACATGTGCTTCAACGACTGTACGGCTGAAATCGTTGCAGATATTGTCCTGGTATAAAGGCAGCAGATCCTGTATCAGTTCGCAATTATATTTTGTTTCCATGTTCCTCCATCCTTTCCTGAATCTTCAGTCTGGCACGATGATAAGTCACCCGTGCCCAAACGTCGGTTTTTTCAAATATCTGTCCTATTTTCTGAAAAGAAAGCTCTCCGAATATGCGCAGCTGAAAAACTTCCTTATATGGTTCTTCCATTTGGTGCAGGATCTGGTGGATCTGCAGTGTGGCGCTTTCGTCCTCCAACAGCTTTTCCATGTTGGTTTCATCCTGCAGTTCTTCGTCAACGTTCTGAAACCGTGACCGCTTTCTGCATTCATCCATAAATGTGTTTTTGGCAATAGCACACAGCCATGTCAGTTCCCCGGATGCACCTCTATATGGATTTTTGGTTTTCAAAGCCTTAAAAAATACTTCCTGTGTGATTTCTTCCGCCATATGCGCATTCCTGGCAAGTGTCATCAGATAGGAATATACTTCCATGTAGTAAGTATTGTAGAGCTTGTCGAAGTCCATGGACATGTGCACCTCCTTTCGCTTTCATCAGTTAGACGAAGCAGTGCGGGATTCGTTACAAAATATTTTTAGTTTTTTGATTAAAAAGGTATTTTCAAAAAAGGGGAGTTTTTTCTTGAGCTTTTCCAATACGTCTGTTACAATGAGGATACTTTAGGCAGTGGATCGCAGCGGCCTGTCTGTATATTTCCATAAAATTACGGATTTTCGTAAATCGTGCGTCAAACGAAAAAATTTTCCTTTATTCATTATAATAATACAACAATTCTATGAAATCAGCAGTTTTCATAAAAAATGTCTGTTTCTGACAAGAATTCCGTTTTCAATAAAGTTTACATTTTCTTCGTATAGTAAAAAATGATATTTCAAAAGCAGTAACGTTATAAACACAACATTGCCTAAAGTATGCTTGTGGAATATAATATAGACAGGCTCCATGCGATCGGAAAGGAGCCGTATGGCAAATGAATATGCCAGATCACAGTTAGAAGATAAGGCACTAAAAAGTGCCGGTATGTATTTCGGGCAGGAGCTTCTGCCATATTTCAAAATTAAGAAAAGGATTCTCAGGATGCTTCCAACAGAGCAGATCCGGTTGGAAGCGATAAGACAGCTTGAAGATATTCTGTTTGAAATGACAGATGGGACGCTTGCACATTTTGAATTTGAAAGTGTAGAAGTCAGTGAGGATGATTTGCGGCGTTTTAGGACATATGATGCATATACGGCGATGGTATATAAAAAAACGGTGATAACGTATGTGTTATGTTCCGGGAAAACAGAAAAAATACATAGTGAACTCAAGGACGGAATCAATTCTTACCGGATCATTCCGCTGCAAATGAAACAAAAGAATGCCGATGCGCTGATTGCAAAGCTGAAAAGAAAAACAAGGGAAAAGATTCTGACAAAAGAAGATCTGGCGCCGCTTTTACTGACACCGCTCATGGCAGGAAAAAGCAGCGTGAAGGAAAGACTTCTTACTGCAAGGGAATTGCTGTGCACAGAGAATGTCTTTTTGACCAAACTGGATAAGCAGCATATGGAAGCCGTACTATATGCTTTTGCATGTAAATTTCTGAAAAAGACAGAGCTGGATGAAATAAAGGAGGTGTTTGGCATGACAGTGCTGGGTGAATTAATATGGAATGACGGAGAACGAAAAGGAATAGAGAAAGGAATAGAGAAAGGAATAGAGCAGGGCAGTCATATCAAACTGATAACACAGATATGCCTGAAATTGAAAAAGGGAAAAGCACCCGGACAGATAGCGGACGAACTGGAAGAACAATTGTCAGTAGTAGAAAATATTTGTGAGATTGCCGGGGAGTGCGCCCCCGAGTATGACTGTAAGAAAATTTATCAATTACTGACGGCCCAAAAGCCGTCCTGTTTATGACAATAAGAAAAGGACACGGAGAAAATGCACTTTGTAGATGCAAAAGGCATCCTGTCTGCAGGAAACGGCATGAATCTTTACCGCGGCTGTACGCATGGCTGTATTTATTGTGACAGCAGGAGCAGGTGTTATCAGTTTACGCATGATTTCGAGGATATAGAAGTCAAACAGAATGCGCCGCAGTTATTGGAAAAAGCGCTGCGTTCCAAACGAAAAAAATGTATGATCGGAACCGGCGCCATGTGCGATCCATATATGCCGTGCGAAGAGGAATTGCAGTTGACCAGACGGTGTCTGGAATTAATAGACGAATACGGGTACGGACTTGCCATACAGACAAAATCCGATCTGATCCTGCGGGATCTGGATCTGTTACGGAGTATTCACTGCAAAAGCAAATGTGTGGTAGAGATGACGCTTACCACTTATGACGATGAATTATGCCGTATGATAGAACCGCATGTCTGCACGACGAAAAGGCGTTTTGAAGTCTTGCAGATCATGGCGGAAAATAATATTCCGACGGTCGTCTGGCTGTCCCCGATATTGCCTTTTATCAATGATACGAGAGAAAATATTACGGGGATTTTGGATTATTGTATCCGGGCAAAGCTATATGGAATTCTGTGTTTCGGTATCGGCATGACGCTGCGGGAGGGGAACCGGGAATATTTTTATGCTGCGCTTGATCGACATTTTCCGGGACTGCATGAAAAATATCATAAAAAATACGGATATCAATACGAAATTGTCAGTGAACGGGGCAGAGAGCTTATGGAGTATTTCCGGGCAGAATGTAAGAAGCATCACATTGTATGCGATGTGGAAGCCTTGTTTGCGTATTTTCATGAATTTCCGGAGAATAAAGGATATGAGCAGATGAGCCTGTTTTGAAAACGAAGAAGGAAGTGTGTACCTGTCTGGTATCTGCTCTTTACAATTCAAAAAAGGTTCACAATTCTTTTTTTCATAGTGTATAATTGAATGGAAAGCAAAACCAATTTACAAAAAACAGATAAAGGACCGCATGATCGGAGGCGGAGGATTGATCTACAAGGGGATAGGGAACTATACAAAAAACTACATAAAAGTCTGCATATGTCTGTTTCTGCTTCCGTTATGTATGAATATCCGTTTGACGGTGCGGGCTGAGGAAAAGGCGGAAAACGAGGAAGAGAATGTTCTGGCGCAGTATCAGGAGTATCAGGAGCGCTTTGCGTCGATAGAATATAAGTCGGACATTGCGGTAAACGGATTTGAGATCGTGGAAAGTCAGATCTTCCCGATAGAAATTGCCGGATATGAAGAAGTATCCATGATACCAGCGTTTGATAGCGCTTATCACCGGCTGGCGTTGTTTTTTGCGGATGAAAACGGCAGGATCATTTACGGAACGGACCAGCTGGAGACGAATAACCGGGTGGTCGGAACGATGAAGCAGCCCGACTGTGATATCGCAGCCGTATCTTTTCGGGATCTGGATAAGGATGGGCGTATGGATATCATACTGATCACATCCTGTGCAGGCACGGATGGCGCTTATGCCGGCAAAACTTATAAAGTCGGAGACGTGTTGTTCCAGAACAAGAAGGCAGATGGATTTTACAGGGATTACCGGATCTCCGAGAAGATCAACCGGTTCGGTATGAACAGGAGCGCGGAAGTGATAACAGCCTTTGTACGGGATGGCAGGTCCACGGAATTCCTGTATACGGCGACGACATTAAGCGAGCTGCTTTCGAAAGGATTTCATATCACTACGGAGCAGTGCTATTTCCGGACATTTGAGAAATTGGGGCGGCTGCAGGTCGTACCCGGTACTTTCCGCATTTCAAATTGTGATATCTTCATGATCTATCTTGTCAATGAGCAGGGCGACATCATATCCAGCCTGCAGCCTATGGGGGATTATGATAACCTGTATGCGTTAAAAGGGATCAACTGCCGTGATATCGACGGAGATGGTTTAAAGGACATCGTGATATTGGCAAGATATAGTTATGAAGGCGAAAACGGGGAACTGATCATAGAGAGCGACTATTCTATTTATTACCAGAGGACCGGAGGATTTTCCGTGGATACGGATATCAAGGACCGGTACCGGTGCAGTGACGAGGATACGATGGAGCTGCTTGTGGAAAAGGCGCGCGCTTACTGGGGGTGGAAATCAGAAGGATGATTAAGATACTGATCGTAGATGATGAAAAGGCAATATGTGATTTGATCGATTTAAACCTGACTTCCGCAGGATATCATTGTACTTCGGTGCAGGATGGCATGGAGGCGATTAACAGGATTGAGAAAGAGGATTATGATCTGATCTTACTGGATATCATGCTGCCGGGGGCAGATGGTTATGATGTTATGGAATATATCCGGCCATTAGGGGTTCCGGTTATTTTCATTACAGCCAAACACGAAGTAAAGGACAGGGTAAAGGGACTGAAACTCGGCGCCGACGATTATCTGGTAAAGCCTTTTGACGTAGTGGAACTGGTGGCCAGGGTGGAAGCGGTGCTGCGGCGTTACAGTAAGGCTGAGCAGAGACTGACCGTTGATGACGTTATTGTGGATGTTGAGGCGCGCAGGGTAACGAAAGCAGGAATGCCGGTGGAGCTGACCAATAAAGAATTCGGTCTTTTGGTTCTGTTTATGAAAAATAAAAACGTGGCATTGTTTCGGGAAACGCTGTATGAAAAAGTATGGGAAGAAGAATATTACGGCGACAGCCGTACGCTGGACCTGCATGTACAGCGGCTTAGAAAGAAACTGTGCTGGGAACATAATCTGGTAGCGGTATATAAAGTGGGTTACCGGTTAGAGGTATCGGAATGAAATTTTCTTTAAAAATTTTGCTGTGGACGATCATTGTTATGGCGCTTGCTCTGGGATTCAGCGGATTCTATTTTGTTAATTATGTATTTGAGACATCCTTGGAGAGAGAAGTGGGACAGGCCATGGACGAGAGCAGCATTCTGGGATTCGCCTTTGAGACAGCGGCGCTCAGCGTGCCTGCGAAATACAGTGTTCTGCCGGATAATACCGTGGAAGAAATTGCTGCGAATCTGGAGCGGGGAGGACAGAGTTCCGGCAGACTGCTTCGTATTTCGGATGAAGGAAAAACCGTGCTTTATGCAAGTGACGGATTTGAAATGGACGATGCGCTTTTACAGCAGACCGACGAAAATAATAAAACGTACCGGATCATTACAGCGGGGGACAAATATTACGTGCATACCGGAACGACGGTCAATGCGATGAACAGGATCCTTTATCTGGAAAATATGAGGGATGTCTCCGAAGTATTTACGGAACGGGCTATGGGCTTTTCCCTGTACCGGAAAGTGACGCTTATTATGCTGCTTGCCGGTATCATCATCATGCATTTCATTTCATCTCTGCTTACGAAACCTGTCCGCATCCTGACGGAAGCGACGAAGCGGATGGCATCCGGTGATTATGCTTATCGTGCCAAAAAAGTAAGTCAGGATGAACTGGGCGCTCTGACACAGGATTTTAACAGTATGGCAGGGGCGCTTGAGCAGAATATTGAAAAACTGGAAGAAGAGATAGAGGCAAAAGAAGAGTTTATGGGTGCTTTTGCCCATGAATTGAAAACGCCGTTGACGGCGATCATCGGCTATGCCGATATGCTGCGTTCGCATAAGATGGATGAGGAAAAGAGCATTATGTCCGCCAATTACATTTATACGGAAGGAAAACGGCTTGAGGCTATGTCGCTGCGGCTGCTCGATATTATCGTGGCCGGTAAGGAAGAAGCGCAGCTGCAGAAAGTATCGGCGGAGTCTGTTTTCGGATATCTGAAAGGTATGTTTGCCGGCGGCAGGGATATGACGTTTCATTTCACCTATGAGCAGGGGGAAGTATTTGCGGAGATCAATCTGATCAAAACCGTGCTTGTGAATCTGATCGACAATGCCTGCAAAGCTTCGGAAAACGGGGGGCAAATCGAAGTGAGCGGGCAGGCTGTGGATAAAGGGTATCGGTTTGCCGTTAGGGATTACGGGATCGGTATCCCGGAAGCGGAGCTGCATAAGATCACGAAAGCTTTTTATATGGTGGATAAATCCCGGGCAAGGAGCAAAAACGGAGCAGGACTGGGACTGGCGCTGTGTGTGGAGATTCTGAAGATTCACCACAGCGAACTGGAGATTGAAAGCGAAGCGGGAAAGGGTTCCTGTTTCAGTTTCGTACTGCCGCAGATAGCGCAGGAATCACAGCAGATGGAGGCTGACAATGTATAAAGTAAAAATTACGGTTTTTATCCTGTTTGCGGTACTGGCAGTGACGATTTCTATCTGGGGACCGGAAACACTTGCAAGATATCAGGATAGGGGAATGTTGAACGAGATCCATGCGCAGGCCGTAGAATCGGCAGGCGCCGGATACAGCTACAAATTGAACAGCAATGAGAAAATCTACATTCTATCCCGCTGTCTGAACAGTCAGAGCGTTCAGGAGAGCGAGCAAAATGCCATGATGCATGCTGATGGTACGGATATTTACCAGGATATAGAAGGTTCTTATGCATTTATTGCCAATTATAAAAATCCTTCCGATATGGAGATCACAGACGAAAAAATATATGAAACATGCAATGAGGCCATGGAGACTTTAAAAGAAGCGGGCGTTATGCCGGAGGCGGTCAGAAAGATCATGCAGCCTTCTTATGATGCGATCCTGTATTCGGCAATTGATGTATTGGAGCCGAGGAATAACATTGCAGTCTGGAAGCTGAGTCTGTCTAACAGCCAGACCAATGCCAATAAGGAAAATCGTCTGATCGATGCCTATATCGGTGCCGACGATGGCAAGATGTATGAATTTTATGTCAGAACCTCTCTTTTGTGGGAAGAGATCGATACGGATGCGATCATAGAAGCATGGAGCAAATATATGGGACTTGGAAGTCCGCAGCCTTATGAATCGGATAATCCGCTGCTGGAAACGACGCCGTATTTTAAGAAATATGTTTTTCCGGGAATGGGAGAAGAAAGGACGATCGTGACCGTCGGCTTCTATGAAGGGATTAACGAGCTGTTTTTGAAGATCTCCAGATAAAAGGTGCAAAAATTTATGGCTTGACAGATTGTACGTAATAATATACAATATCAATGTACACGTGTACGCAACATAAAAATGATGCGTCATCAGTGTATAGGAATCTGCAGAGAAACAAGTAGAGAAAGTGGAGATCAGACATACACAGGCGTTTTTTCTGCAGAGATAGAAAGCAGGAATAGAACAATGACCGTAACTACCAAAGATCTTGCCCGCATTTGCGGTGTGTCGAGGACGACTGTAACCAGAGCGCTGTCCGGAACCGGAAGGATCAGCGAGGAGACCAAAAACAGAATTTTGAGCGTTGCGAAAGAATTGGATTATAAGCCGGATCTTTTGGCACGCAGCCTTGTGAAAGGACGGTCAATGACTATCGGAGTTGTTTTATGTGACTTAAAAAGCATGTTCTTTCCAAGCATTATAGACGCAATGGAGCGTATTGCCAGAGAGAATGGTTATTTACTGAACATTACGCTGCATGATAATCGTAAGATCATTGAGGAAAATATTATTACACAGCTTGCCGGACATCGGATTGATGGACTTATTCTGCATCCGGCCAGCCGTGACGAGGCGAATTATGATTATCTGAAAAAGATGCTGTTTCCGACAGTCATTATCGGCGGCAACAGATTGAAGGACTGGTCTTTCGTGGGAAATAATGAGGCCGAAGCGGCGGCAGGCGCGGCAAAGTTCATTTTAAGCAAGGGTTATCAGTCTTTATACTTTGTTTTTCCGGGATTCGAAGGAGAAGAGACAGACTCCTTCGGCGGACACTGGGCACGCATGCGAGGGGCCCAATCCGTATGCGAGTCCTGTGGGGTAGAGTTTTTAGTCATCGGCGATACGGATTACATCGAGCAGGCAGCCAAAGTAGTTGAAAAGGCAAAAGAAGAAAAGATAAAACCGGCTTTTTTATGTTCCGGCGATATATATGCCGGGTATATTATCCTCAATTTACAGAAAAAAGGATTTTTCCCCGGTGTTGATTTTGGGATCATGGGATTTGACAGACTGGAATTAATGCAGATGCTGCCGGTGTCGTTAGCGTCTGTTGAAAATAATGTGGAGCAGATCGGGCAGGAAGCGATCAATCAGTTGCTGAACATGATAGATCATGGCGGCCGGAAACGGACTGTTTATGTACCTTATCAGATAATCGACGGAAAAACATTATAGGAAAAATGTTTTTCTTTATATGCGTACACGTGAACGCATCCAGAATTTACCACAAAGGGAGGGTTTTCCATGAGAAAAAAAGAAGTACGGAAAAAAAGTTTTCAAAGAAAAAGGAAGTTGGCGGCGTTTCTTTTTATACTGCCCTCAGCATTCCTTCTTCTGATGTTTATCGTCGTGCCGATCCTGTACGGCCTCCGGATCAGTTTTATGAATTACAATATTGCGATGCCGGCTTCGGCCAGAACATTCTGCGGTCTTGATAACTATAAGAGTGTTTTGAACCATTCGGATTTTAGAAATTCCTTTTTCTGGACATTGGAATTTGTTCTGGTTGCCGTATGCGGTACGGTTCTGCTTGCCATGCTCTTGGCGCTTGCGCTGAATTCCCGCAGAATCAGGGGATTTATCGGCAGGATGACCAAAACGATTTTTATCCTGCCCATGATGCTGTGTCCGCTTATTGTGTCAAATATCTGGTATATCATTTTTGCGCCTAATTATGGCCTGATCAATTCTACGTTTGCCAGAATCGGCGCTCCCACGATCAGCTTTTTCGGAGATACTTTTTTTGCCAGACTGGCGATCATGGTGGTGGAGTTCTGGTGGGGAACGCCCTATGTGATGATTATTCTGCTGGCGGCGCTTACGACGGTTCCGCCGGAGCTTCTGGAATCGGCATGTCTGGAAGGGGCGGGCAAAGTAAAGACATTTTTCCTGGTGACGCTGCCCTGTATCTCCGGCTTTGTCATTCTTGTAGTCTCCATACGACTCATGGACGCCCTGCGGATGTTTGATATATCTTATGCACTGACGGAAGGAGGACCCTCCAAGAGTACACAGACAGTCGCCTACTTTATTTATGAAACCGGATTTAAATATCTGAAAGTAGGAGAGGCATCAGCGGCTTCGTTCCTGTTGTTTGCGCTGATCATCGTGTTAACCTTTTTATTTATGAAGATTACGAAAAAGATTGCACCCACAGAATGAGAAGAGAGGAGGTGGACTATGAAAGAAAAAATACACAATGTGATTTTCAGATTATTGCTGTTGGTATTGGCAGTCATGTTTGTTTTTCCGATTTTCTGGACTCTGACGATGTCGTTTAAGGAGCGGACGGATATTTTTACATCAACCCCGCCCTTGTTCCCAAGCACGTGGACCCTGAAGAATTTCCAGGAGGTTTTCGGAACCAGCGGAGCATTTACGTTTTTTAAAAACAGCTTTTTTGTTTCCGTCTGTACAACGGTTTTAGTCATTATATTTTCTACAACCTGTGCTTATGGATTACAGAGGCTTTCCGGCAGAAGCAGTGAACGTCTTTCCGGAATGATCTTGATGCTGCGAATGATACCGGTTATGGTGATGACCATTCCGTTTTATCTTCTTTTTAAGAAACTGGGATGGATCAATTCGCTGCCTGCTTTGACGCTGTGCTATACGGCAATCTCGCTGCCGCTTGCGATTTGGTTATGCATGGGATTTTACGGCAATATTCCCGACAGCATTTATGAGGCGGCCGTGGTGGATGGGGCCGGTGAATTTCAGCTTTTCTGGAAAGTCGGTCTCCCGCTGATTGCCAACAGCATTGTCGTCATCGTTCTTCAGACATTCTTTTTTGCATGGAATGAGCTGACGCTGGCAATGGTGCTGATTAATAAAGATGAGAATCGTACCATGGCAGTCGGTATTAAATACTGGGCGGCAAATACTTTGGAGACGCCCTATGCCAGGATGGCTGCCGCAGGCATGATATGCATTGTCCCAACTGTTATCATAACGATTTTTGCCCAGAATTATCTGGTGAAAGGGTTTGTGAGCGGTGCGGTCAAAGGATAAAAACAAAAACAATGCGCATTGCGCAGAAAGGGGTACAAAATGAGAAAGAAACAATTGTGTGCAACATTTATGGCGGCTGTTATGACAGCGGGTCTATTGACAGGATGCGGCGGATCAGGCGGACAGACGGCGGACAAAGAACAGCAGAACGCACAGGAACAGGCCGATGTGCCGCAGGATGCAGGAAATGCTGAAACAGAAGCGGTAAGCGCAGATCAGGGAGGCGGGAACAGCAGCGCCAGGGAAGCGGAGGCTTTTGGCTATCAGCTGAATCTGGATCCGTCCAATACGCTGAATGGGCAATATGAAGGACAGACGCTTACCGTGTTTTGCTGTACAGGAGAGTTTTCAGAACCGCTTCAGGAATCGATCGATCTTTTTCAGAAGCTGAGCGGCGCTGCGGTTAACTTGTATATTTACAGTTTTGACGAGTTAAATTCCAAAATTTCCCTTGCGCTTGCCGGGGATGAAGAAATGGATGTTACGTGTTTTGTAAGCGCTTATATGGATACGTTTAACAGTGTGGGACAGCTGGCTGACCTGACGGAGCTTTCCGGACAATACGGAGCCGCAGATTATGACTGGAATGGATTTTCCAATGCTTTGATCGGGCGGACCAGTGATGAAAGCGGCGTATTTGCAGTTCCTTATCAGGTATGTGAAATGATGGGATTTTACAGAAAAGATCTTTTGGAAGATCCGGATATACAGGCGGCATATAAGGAGAAGACGGGAAAAGATCTGACGGTGCCTGCGACGACAGAGGAACTCGAACAGATCGCACAGTTCTTTACAAAGAGTGAAAACCCGGATTCACCCACTACTTACGGATATCTTACACAGGGCATTACCAATGCATCCATGTGGTCATGGATGTCAAGGCTGGGCAGTTTCGGCGGTTCGATGTTTCACGATGGGTGGGAAGTCGCATTTAACAGCCAGGCCGGTGTGGATGCCATGAATTATAATAAAAAACTGATGTCTTATAGTCCCGCTAACTGGAACGAATACGGTTTTGATGAAGTCAATGCGCTGATGGCATCCGGAGAAGCGTTCTTTTGTGAAACATGGAGCAGCGCTTATCCCTCTATCAATTCCGGCGAGATGGCCGGTAAGATCGGATGCTGTGTAACGCCCGGGAACAGTCCTGTCATCTCAGGCTGGAGCCTTGGGATCAATTCCCTTTCCGAAAAACAGGAACTGGCATGGAAATTTATAGAATTCTGTACTTCTAAGGATGGAGAAATGACGCGGGTAGATAACGGTGTTGCGCCTGCCAGAGACGAGAATATTAAGCGGCTTGTGGATGCCGGAGAAGACGCAGGATATTATACGGCGATCACAGACAGCTTTGCCTGCGAAAAGAACTGCTGGGGCGATATTTGTCTTCCCTATCTTGGCTCTCAGGGAAGTTCCATAGTTGATACTTATACCCAGGCCATGTATAAAGGAAGCATTTCCGCAGAAGAGGCGCTTGAGAATATGGAAACCGAAATTAAAGAAGCTCTTAAGTCCGTAGGGATCGGCAATTAAAAATTTCAGGGATCAGGCCGGTTATTACGGCAGAATGAGAGGAACAATGGCAAGGATTACAATTTATGCAAATCATATACAAAATGAAATCAGTCCCTTTTTGCTGGGGCATTTCGTAGAACAATTCAGAGGGAACATACCGGATGGTATTTATATGCCGGACAATGCGCTTTCGGATGAAGACGGCATGCGGACGGATGTGCTGGAAAAAATGCGGGAAGCCGGCGTTACCCAGATCAGATGGGCCGGTAATTTCAGCTCCGCCTACCACTGGGAAGATGGCGTCGGTGAAAGGGCAGGACGGCCAAAAAAAATCAGTTTTGCCTGGGAAGATGTGGAAGATAACGGGCATGGAACGGCAGAGTTCATCCGGCTTTGTAAAAAGGTGGGAGCAGAGCCGGTGATCGGTGTCAATATGGGCAGCGGTACGCCGGAAGAGGCGATGAACTGGGTGGAGTACTGCAACGGAACGGAGGATACCTATTATGCAAATCTGCGCCGGAGTCATGGGTATGCCGATCCGTTTAACGTGAAATACTGGTGCCTTGGGAATGAAATGTATGCACAGTGGCAGTTTGGCGCCCTGAATGCACAGGAGTATGCCAAAAAGGCGATTCACTTCGCTTATGCCATGCGGCGGGCTGATCCGACGATCAAGCTGACGGCGGTAGGCCTGGAAACAGATCCGGCATGGAATTATGAAGTCGTGGAGAAATTGAGCGTGCTGCCGGTTCCTTATGCAAAACTGGCCGGAAACTATATTGATTATCTGTCGGCTCATTATTATCCGATCGGTAACGAATCTGCCTACGCCGATGCGGATTACCGTACCCGCATGACATTGGGAGAGTTTTTCCATGAGCGTACGATGTTAATGCGGAATGCGATTGAAAATGCCACGGATGATTCCGAGAGCGGCATCAAAATTGTATGGGACGAATGGAACCCCATGGGAGAACGGGATGGGAGCGAGTTTACTTTGGAGATGGCGCTTTGGTCTTCCACGATCATGAATTCGTTTATCCGGGATTCCAAATATGTGGAGATGGCCAATTATACTTTTTTTGTCGGCGGAAACGGTCCTATACAGGTAACGGAGAAAGGATTGACCGTGCAGCCGGAATTTTATCTGATGAAACTGTATGCGGATCATATGGGGCAATTCCTTTTAGAAACAAGGGATGATGCCGAAAAAGTGTGCATAGACATGCCTGTGGACAGGCGGTGGCCTAAATATGGAAGAGCGTGCCGGAAAACCAGAGAGGTTTCGCTTTTGGATATTGCCGCTACGGCAGGACAAGATAAGATCACCGTTTTTGTGACAAACAGAAGTCTTGATCAGGACATCGAAACAACACTTGTTTTGGCGGAGTGTGACAAACTTTACAGAAAAGTGGTCGTTTCAACACTTTGGCATGAACGGCTTGATGCATGCAATACGGACAATCCGGATGAAGTGAAAACGGCAGTGAAAGAGGAGTGCTGCGAGAATAATTCCTATACGGCGGTGTTTTTACGTCATTCGATCAACGCGGTTACCTTCTTTATGGCTGCGGACTGAAAAGTATGCAAAAATGATGCAAATTTTATGCCATTATGATGCAAAAATGATGAAATTATGATGCAGCTCTTGTGTATTCTTGTATTAACAGGAAAACACAAGAGCTTTTTGTGTGTTTGTCTGACGGCGAAGGCGCTGCGGCATAGGAGCGCTGCGAAACGGGAGAGGCACAGGGATGAAAATGTACGGAAGAGGAAGTTACTTAACAATATATTGCCGGAAGTATCGAAGAAGGGAAAAGAAGATCAGATTTTGGAAACGCATATTTATGACAGCAATGTCATTGTGTGTGATTGTGTCGGCCGCTTTTGCGCTTCCGCAAATACCGTTAGGAGAGGTATTTGCGGCGGCAAAGACAGATGGGGCGCAGCATAGCGAGGCTGCCGGCAAGGTGACGGTATCCGGCAACGTGTTATCCGGCCATACCGTATCAGGGAATGGGCTGTCCGATGGTACGGATCAGATATCGGATACGACAATGCTTTCCGACGTAGTATCCGGCAGTGCCGTATCCGATAAAGCGGCGATCGTAGAAGCCCTGATAGAAGAAAACGCGATACCCGTAATTTTCATAGATGCCGGACACGGCGGGGAAGATGAGGGCTGTGCAAGAGCCGGAATACAGGAGAAAACGATCAATCTGAAAATTGCCGGACTCGTACAGACACAGTTAGAAGCGCTTGGCTATAAAGTGATCATGGCGCGGACCGACGATACGTATATCGCTAAAGAAGACCGCGTGCAGGCCGCCAATGACGCGCGGGCGGATATTTATGTGAGCATTCATCAAAATGCCGCTGACGATATCTCCATAAGCGGTATGGAGGTATGGTATGACGGATCAGATGGAGACTGTGACAATAAGAGACTGGCACAGCTGATCAGGCAGCAGACAGCGGCCGCAGCGGAAGTCGTGGAACGTGAACTGCGCGACGACGCGGATTTTCATGTGACAGGGAATACGGCAATGCCCTCCTGTCTGATTGAAACAGGATTCTTATCCAATGCGGACGAAAGAAACAAGCTTGCTACCGCGGAATATCAGGAAGAAATTGCAAAAGGAATCGTACAGGGGATCGAATATTATTTTCATCCGAAGACCATGTATTTGACATTTGACGATGGCCCTTCCGAGGAAAACACACTTAGAGTTCTGGAGATTTTAAAGGAAAGAGATATTAAGGCGACTTTTTTCCTGATCGGGGAAAATGTGAGGAAATACCCGGAAATCGCACAGAAAATCGTTGCGGAAGGTCACACGATCGGCATTCACTGTGATTCCCACGATTATGAAACAATCTATGCGAGCGCCGACAGCTTTATTCAGGATTTTGAAACGGCACATCAGACCGTTTATGAAGTAACAGGGGTGGATGCAAAGCTTTTCCGCTTTCCCGGCGGCAGCATCAATGCGTATAACAGCGCGGTACGGGATGAGATCATTGAAAAAATGGAGGAAAAAGGATATGTTTTCTATGATTGGAATGCCAGTCTTGAAGATGCGGTGAACGAAACAACGCCGGAAGAACTGATTGCAAATGGTGTAGGGTCCACACTTGGCAGGAAAAAAGTAATCCTGTTAGCGCATGACGTCGTATATGATACGGGAATCTGTTTAAATGATCTGATTGACAGTTTCCCGGAATATGAAATGCAGCCGTTAGATGAAGGCGTGGAACCGGTGCAGTTTGGGGAAAGGAAAGGATGATCATAAGGTTTGCTGCGGCTATGACAGGCTGCCCATAGTTTACAATAATTTATCTCTTGCGAACGTAAAAAAATCATGGTATTGTATAATATAGATGATTTTAGAAAAATTTTAGAATTTATGAAAAAGGGTTGACATGAAATGCGCGCAAAGGATAAAATTTTGACAGCACAGCACAGCACAGCACAGCACAGCACAGCACAGCACAGCACAGCACAGCACAGC
>CAJTUZ010000013.1:0-4782 GCA_910579735.1 uncultured Lachnospiraceae bacterium | reverse complement strand
ACTAACTAAAATTTTTTTATCCATTATTAATAGAATGAATAAAGGACAGTATTTTTATCTGTAGAGTATGCTACAGATAAAAATACTGTCCTTTTGTTGTCTAATAAAGCGGTATGAGGAGGAAACTGGAGAATGTCAATTATTGATAAACTGAGCAGTGGGATGACGGAAGCCGGCAATACAATTACCCAGAAGGCAAAAGACATTTCTGAACAATCAAAGATATCCAATGAGATCTCAAAGAATAAAAGCAGAAGAGAAGCGTATATCCAAAAGCTGGGGGAAGCGTATTACAACGTACAAAAAGGCGGCGATGACGAAAATCTCGAAGAACTGGTCAACGAGATAGATTTAGTAGATGGTATTCTTGAAAAGCTGACGGAGAGTTTATGTCAGTTGAAGGGAATCGTAATATGTGAACAATGCGGTACGGAAGTTCCGAAAGGAAGCGTTTTCTGTTCTTCCTGCGGAGCGCAGGTCAGACAGCCGAGTGTCATTAAATGCAGAAAATGCGGAGCAGAACTGACGTTCGGCAGCCGCTTCTGCGTACAATGCGGTACAAGAATAGATGAATAGATATACTTGAGGGAAAAAGATGGAACGCTTATGTTACGGGTGTTTTGGGACGTTATACGGCAATGAGAGTATCTGTCCGCAGTGTGGATATCATTTGCACGAAAATACGGACTCGCCGCATATTTTAAGGCCGGGCACCGTATTAAATCAGAAATATACAGTCGGAAAAACATTAGGCGAAGGCGGGTTTGGCATTACCTATCTGGCATGGGACAACAATATGCAGACCAAGATCGCCATTAAGGAGTTTTATCCGGCCAGTCTGGTCACGCGTGATGCTGCAAATGAAAGCAGTACGCAGATCTATACGATAACGAAGGCTTATAGTAATGAATTTCATGCGGGATTGGAGCGTTTTGTAAAAGAAGCCTCTATTTTGTCAAAATTTTTTAAGCTGCAGGGAATCGTTTCCGTAAAAGATTTTTTTTATGAAAACGGAACGGCCTATATCGTGATGGAGTATATAGAAGGGATCACCTTAAAAGAGTATCTGAAGAAACGGGGAGGCAGTCTGCCTGTAGAAGAGACTCTGGGACTCATGAAACCCGTCATGGAATCACTGGACGTCGTGCATAAACAGAAATTACTGCACCGGGATATCAGTCCGGATAATTTAATGGTATCCACGGACTTTCAGGTCAAGCTGATCGATTTCGGTTCGGCGCGCTACTATGATACACAGTCCGACAAGAGCATGACGGTTGTGTTAAAGCATGGATATGCACCGATCGAGCAGTATTCTTCAAGCGGAAATCAGGGGGCCTGGACGGATGTTTACAGTCTGTGTGCCGCAATGTATCGGATGATCACGGGAAGAGTTCCGGATGAGTCGATCAACAGGCTCGGAAACGACACGCTTGTTTCTGTCCGTGCTGTCTCAAAGAAGATACCGAAGCATATCGGAGCGGCGATCGATAAAGGATTGTCGGTCATGCCGGAAAA
The DNA here is from genome assembly GCA_910579735.1 of uncultured Lachnospiraceae bacterium. GTDB lineage: Bacteria > Bacillota > Clostridia > Lachnospirales > Lachnospiraceae > UBA3282. The sequence goes on along the minus strand of CAJTUZ010000013.1, from coordinate 3,264 downwards.
CAGGCAGCAAAGCGTGGAGGAGCTCTATCATGAACTCTTTATCAGCAGACGTGATCTGCGTTTGGAAAAACGTGCCAGGATATATCAGAATATCAACAAAATTTTATTCAGGCTGATCGCTCTTATTATTTTATTGATTGCAGTGGTAGCGGCAGCCTTTATAAAGCGGGATACACTCCGGGAATTCAGGCATCGGATAGCGACTGCTTTTTTTGCGGATGAAATAGATGGTGAAGACGGCAATTCCGGGGCGGAGAACCATGCGGCAGGAGAACAGGACGTTCCCCAAAAAGACGATGATACGAAGGCCGCAGAGGAAGAAGATACGGAGAAAGTAGATACAGAGAAAGAAGATACAGAAGATACGATACAGGACCGGGAACCGGCAACAGAGCCTGCAGATACGGCGGCTGCGATGACAGACGGAACGGAGTCTGACAGGGAGGCGCCTCCGGAGCAGCCGGCTTCGGCGCAGACCGATGCGGGCACACAGAGTTACCAGACGATGCGTTCGGATTTAGAATCGGGTTCGGAAAGCGATGATGCCATTATTAAGGTAAGAAACGGCAAACTGAACAATGTTGCTGCAGGGTATACGGTGGGTGAAATATTGGATGCCTATTCTGAGACCGAAGGGGTGTGGTATGCCTATACGGATGAAAATACGCAGCAGAAGTATGTATATTATGAAGGTTCAAAAAACGGCAGTTCATTTTTGTTTGAATTTGAAGTATTTACAAATGATACTTTTAAACTGACAGGCGCTATGCAGGACGACATGGTGGTGGAAAGATATGCGGACTTTTTCCAGAGTATTTTAACTGCTCTGGGATTGTGATAGTAGGAGGTAAGGAAATGAAGTGTCCTTCATGCGCAGAAGAGATAGTTGATGACAGCAGATTCTGTCCCCGCTGCGGCGGACGTGTTCATACGAAAGAAGGTTTGGGCAAAGGTATTTATCTGATGATAACGGCCGTGGGGGCGGTTTTGACTGCAATCGTGATTCTTTTTGTACTGATCATGATCCGTAAACCGGATGCAGCGTTACAGGAGGCAGCGAGTGAAAATGTGCAGGGTGAAACGTCGGAGGCAGAAAGTGAAAAGAACAACGGAGCAAATAGTGACGTTGAGAATGCGAATGGGACGGAAGGCGTAGATACGGCGGAAAGCACCGAGCAGGCGGAAGATACGCAGACAGAAGAGGCAGAACTGCCAGAGCTTCTGGTAGCGGCGCCGACGGACTATCTCCCGCTTAGAATATCGCCGGGATACGGGGATGACGTGATCACAGAGCTGTATGCGGGACATTATCTGCTCTGGGATGGCGAAATGGTCACGAAAGACGGGCATGATTTTTATAAAGTCAGGGTAGAGGATAACGGAGAGACCGGATATGCTGCCGCAGATTATTGTATTCCCGTGGATTATCGATATGATGAGGCGCTGTTGTCGATCGTGGATGTATCAGACGCTTTATATACTTATGACGAAATGGTGGAAGATATAGAGCGCTTATGCAGCGATTATACGGAATGTCTCTCCTATGAGACGATAGGGCTGAGCGTAGATGGAAGAGAACTGTATGAAGTGACGTTGGGAGCGCCGGATGCACCGCATCATATTTTTGTACAGGCGGCGATCCATGGACGGGAGTATATGACGGCGCAGTTAGTAATGCGGATGCTGGAATACTATGCGGCGAATTACGAATGCGGCAGTTATCAGGGAGATCTGTACCGGGATCTGTTTCAAAATACGGCGATCCATGTCGTTCCGATGGCCAATCCGGATGGGGTGACGATCAGCCAGTTAGGCGTTGATGCAATGAATCATATGGAAATCGGACAGCTCGTATATGACTGTTACATGAGAGATTGCGGGAATCTTGTTCTGGAAGAGGATTTAAACGGCGATATGAACTGGGCGGATTATTATAAGCAGCCTGATTATGACCGGGTGGCGGAAGGAAAGACGCAGATCATCACTTTTGAAGAATATCAGAGAATATGGAAAAGCAATGCAAGCGGCGTGGATCTGAACAATAATTTTGATGCGGGCTGGGCGGAGATTGATTTAAAACAGGCTCCTTCTTATGGAAACTATAAAGGCGGATATGCGGTATCCGAACCCGAGACGCAGGCATTGGTGGAACTGGCGACCCGAAGAGAATACGATTGTTTTATCAGCTATCATTCCAAAGGACAGTTGATTTACTATGATGTGAACGGGAATGACGAGCAGACTTCGGAGCGTTCCTATGGTCTGGCTTCAACGTTGGAGAAACTGTTAAAATATGAACCGGTCAATACGCAAAGAGGTTATAACGTGAATCTGGGGGGATTCAGCGATTGGGTACAATTGGGTCTGCATAAACCCAGTGTGACGATAGAGAGCGGAAAGCATCCGTGCCCGCTTGCAATTTCGGAATTTGATGCAATCTGGTTCCGGCATAGAGAGTCATGGGCAATGTTATGTGAAATGTTATTTTGATGACAGTAAACAGATACCATAAAAATGAAAGAAAAAGATACTGAAGGAGGCATAATATGTTTTGTAATAATTGTGGCACCAAATTGGAGGAGGACGCTCTTTTTTGCCCGAACTGCGGCAGCAGGGCGGATAGTGCGGCGCAGATGGAAACGGAAGACGACAGGACCGTTATCCTGCGTGAAGAAGCGGTTGAAAATCCGATAGAAAACGCGAATGATGAACCGGCTCAGGATGCGCAGAATGAACAGGAGAAAGAGCAGGCGTCTGTGCAGGGGCAGTCCTCACAGGAACAGTCTGCACAGAAACAAGAAGAAACCATCGAGGCGGTAGAGATCTCGCCGACCGGTGTGGTAGAGACAAATGCCGCCATAGCGGTGCCGAATGATGTACAAAAGAAATTCTGTCCGAATTGCGGGACAGCCAATCATATAAACGATCTCTTCTGTCAGGAATGCGGTATGTTTTTTGGCAATGCGGAGGAAAAGATGGGAAAAGAAATGACCCGGAAACCGCAAAAAAACGCTAAAGTGATAAAGATAGCAATTTCCGCCGTTCTTGTTGCGCTGTTTGCTGCGTTTCTGTTCATCGTGCCTCGTTTTGTAAAAAGCGGGGGGAACGATAAAGACAGGGATTTTATCGTGTATATCAAAGATAATGAGATATTCATGGCTAAGAGCAATAAATTCGAGCCGCAGCAGGTCGGAGATAAATTCTTTGAAGATAAGTCCAGCTAAGAAATGTCAATAGGTAAAATGAAAAATGCTCAAGAAATTT
>CAJTUZ010000012.1 GCA_910579735.1 uncultured Lachnospiraceae bacterium | reverse complement strand
TTTTCGCGGTCTGTTCCCGCCTCTGCCCTCTGTTCCGGACGCTTGGCTCTCTTTGCCATAATTTCCATAGAAAGGAACGTACCCCCATGATCAAAATCGGTTCTCATGTCAGCATGAGCGGCAAGGAAATGATGCTCGCATCCGCCAAAGAAGCGGTTTCTTACGGCGCCAATACCTTTATGCTCTATACCGGCGCGCCGCAAAATACCAGACGGAAGGAAATTTGCGCATTACAGATCGCACCCGCATGGGAATATATGAGAGCGCATCAGATAGAAGAATTTGTCGTACATGCACCGTATATTATCAATTTAGCCAACACGGTCAATCCCGAAACTTATCAGCTTGCCGTAGAATTTCTGGCACTGGAAATAGAACGCACCCTTGCCATGGGCAGCAACATCCTGATCCTGCATCCCGGTTCCCATGTAGGCGCCGGCGTACAAGCCGGTATTGACCAAATCACTCAAGGATTAAATGAAGTCCTGGATGCCGATTCCTGCTGTATTGCATTAGAGACAATGGCCGGGAAAGGTTCGGAGATCGGGCGAAGCTTTGAAGAACTCGCCCGCATCTATGATGGCGTAGTTCATAACGATAAACTTCGAGTCTGTCTGGATCTGTGCCACTTAAATGATGCCGGATACGATGTAAAAAACGACTTTGACGGTGTGATTGACCGGTTTGATAAATTGATTGGAAAGCAAAACGCTGCAGTCATTCATATTAACGACAGCAAAAATCCGCCAGGTGCAGGCAAGGACCGCCATGCCAATATCGGGCAGGGCACCATTGGCTTAGAGGCCATCCGCTACGTCGTGCATCATCCGGACTTCATGGAGCTTCCAAAGATCCTGGAAACGCCCTATATTCCTTCTTTGGAAAATCCGGAGAAGAAAACCGCTCCCTATAAGGAAGAAATCCGGATGCTGTTATGATCTTTCTCTTTAAGCCTGATCATGGATTACTTAAAGCCTGCGGAATGGTAAATTCATTTTTTAATAAAAGTAACATGACGTGTTACATCGATGTCCAAAAAAGCATACCGCGATTGGTAGATTCATATTCCCCATTATGACATAATAATGGATAGCCACTGGCATTGACCGGCGGACAATAATTTGAACGGAGATGAAAAAAATGAGTTTAGGAAATAATATCAATTATTTACGCAAACAGAAAAAACTGACACAGGAACAACTGGCTGATCAGATGAATGTAACCAGACAGACCGTGTCAAGATGGGAATCCGACGAAGTAGTTCCCGAACTGGACAGACTTGTATCGATGTGTGAAATTTTTATGTGTAAGCTTGATTCCCTGGTGAGAGAAGACTTATCTGACCAAAGCGCCATTTATTCGGAAATAAGGATTCAAAGAACAGCACCGTTTAAGATGGCCTGCTATGTGATGATTTCTCCGGCTCCGGAAAGCGATGCTCTGGAGCATATGGACAAGTGGGCGGAAAGCTGCGGCCTTAAAAAAATATCTCCTGAGGTTAAGCTTATTGGATGGGATTTCCCTTATGTATCACAGGAACTGCAGAACAGATTCGGACTTCACGGATATGTTGCGGCGTGTGTGATCCCGGATGATTTCAAAGCAGATTGTTCCGACGTAATGTTTTTAGAGAATAAAGAAGCCGATTATGCCGTAATAACGATCAGGGAGCCATTCATTCAGCCGTTTGAAAGAATTCCAAATGCCTATAAGCTGATCATGGAATACCTTCAGGCCAACCATTTCAAAGAAAAGAATCAGGAGAATATCCTCAGCTGCTTTGAACATGAGTATCGGAAAAATGATATTACCTATATGGATGTGTTTGTCCATGTGGACAGTGTGACAAAATCGGATGCTTTTTCTTTATGTAACAAATAAGGGACACGAAACAGGAGGATGATAATGCAATGAAGAAGATTAATTATATTAAGCAGCCTACAGAGTACTTATGCGGGCAGTCCTGTGTTGCCATGCTTGCAGGTGTAACGGTGGAAGAAGTAGTTTCTGTTATGAGAAATGATAAAGGTACGGGGAAAAAAGATATCGAGAAGGCTCTGAACCATTATGGAATAAGGCAGGCAAAAACGATGACAAAAGCCGATAACACTTCTGTTTTGCCAAATGTATGTATTCTGAAAGTTCTCCTGCCCAAATACGGTCATTGGATCTTATACTACGATGGAAAATATTATGACCCGGAATTCGGACTCATGGAGGAATTGTATCATAAAGCAAGAATCCAGTCCTATCTGGAGATTTTTGTTGACGAAGAATAGAAGCATGCATGAATAATTCGGGTAACCGCCAAACTTCTGTCCCCCCTCGGTTTCTTTCCCATATGGCCGCCCTGCATGTGCTCTCACGAATCGGATTGCACCTGCAGCAGCCGCCGGGCGTCAAAAGGCGCTTTCACAGCCACTCATTCCAGAACCGTTCCACCCTCCCGGCAATCTGTCTGGTCGTGACCACTTCATAATTATTCCATTCCCGCGGAAACAGCCTCTGGTAGGCCGGACTTAGGAATCGCTCATCAAGCAGCGCGACGATTCCGACATCTTCGACGGTTCTGATCACACGTCCCGCCGCCTGCAATACTTTGTTCATGCCCGGATACCGATAGGCATAGTCAAATCCGTTTTCCCCCCAACTGTCGAAATAATTCTTGAGAATCTCCCTTTCGTTGCACACTTGCGGCAGACCGGTGCCGACAATGACCGCTCCGATCAGTCCATCGTTTTTTAAGTCAATGCCCTCACTGAAAATCCCGCCCATAACGCAGAATCCTAACAGGATCTTCTCTTCTTCCACTTCGATATCCATATGGATCACATCCTTTAGATCAAATGCCTCATTTCCGGTAAAACGGCCGAGAAACTCTTCCCTGGACCGCTCGTTCATATGATCTTCCTGCACGATGCACTCGAACTGTTTCGTGGCGAAATGATCCATAAAAATATCATACACCTGTCTTAAAAAGGCATGCGATGGAAAAAATATCATATAATTACCATGCCGGTTTCTGACTATTTCATAAATATAGGCCGCAATATTGTAATATTCCATCTCGCTGCGTCTTGTATACTTGCTCGTTACATCGCACCCGATAAAAAGCCCTCTCTTTTCCGGGCAGAAAACGGACTTCGCATAGACTTCGTAGTCTCCCTCCTGCGCGCCAAGCAGCGTCTTATAATATTGGATCGGTAAAAGAGTCGCCGAAAACAGGATCGTACTGCGGCCCCGCATCATACATTCCCCTAAATTTTTCGCCGGATTGACACAGAAAAGTTTGAGAATGAAACTGCCATCCGGTTTCGTCTCGGAATACGTCACATAATTTTCATCGATGATCTCATAAATGCTTAAGAAATGCGAAACTTCAAAATAGAATTCCAGGATTGCCTGCCGCACGGGACTCTCCTCATGCTCTTCCAGATAATCCTCCATTCCGCTGTTCAAACGGCCGAGCGCCATTGCAAAAGAAGCGATCGATTCCTGTATTTTATAGTTTTCACATTCTCTTTTAAAAGCAAGCAGTTCCTTATTACACTTATCCAACTGCTTCTCCATCTTCGGCGCATAATTTTTTACTTCTTTTTTCAGCTTCAGGAAATCTTCCTTGCATAAAACGGCGCTGTACATCTCTCTGCCGCGCTCCACCAGATTATGTGCCTCGTCGATCAGAAACAGATGCCCGCTTTTGTTCCCATCGGCAAAAAAACGCCGCAGATAAACATGCGGATCAAACACATAATTATAGTCGCAGATAACGGCATCGGAAAAAAGGCTCATATCCAGGCACATCTCAAAAGGACAAACCTGATACGCCCTGGCATATTCTTCTATCTTCTCTCTGTGAAAACTGTCCTGCGCCGTTAAAAGCGCATACATGGCATCATTGATCCTGTCATAATGCCCTTTCGCATAGGGACAGACTTCCGGGTTGCATTCCGTTTCCTCCAAAAAGCAGATCTTCTCTTTCGCCGTCAAAATGACCGTCTTAAACTGCAATCCTTTTTGCCGTAAAAGGGCAAACGCGTCTTCCGCCACGGTCCTGGTGATCGTCTTCGCCGTCAGATAAAAGATTTTCTCGCCAAGTCCCTCTCCGACTGCTTTGATCGCCGGAAAGATCGTAGAGATCGTTTTCCCGACGCCGGTCGGCGCCTCAATGAACAGTTTTCTTTTGTGATAGATCGTCTGATACACATAAGAAGCCAATTCCTTCTGTCCTTCCCGGTAGGCAAAGGGAAAAGAAAGCGCTTTGATCGATTCCTGCCTTGTTTTCTGCCATGCAAAGCTGTAATCCGCCCACTTTCTATACTGCGCCATCACGTCCTCGAACCATTCCTGAAGTTCCGGAAAGGTATATTCATGATAAAAATAACGGATCTCCTCCGTTTCCATGTGACAATACGTCATTCTGACCCGGATCGATCTCAGCCCATTCTGAGCGGCATAGATATAGGCATAGCACTTTGCCTGCGCCAGATGCACCGGTACGGCCTTCTGCATTTTGGCAAGGTCATGATAGGTCCCTTTAATTTCATCAATCGTCACCGTAACATACGCCGCTGCATCCACGGGCAGCTTCGTATCCGTAAGTTCCGGTATGGTGCTCCTATCTCCCGCCGCTTCTATGATAATGCCATCCGCACGGCCTTCGATCATGATCTCATAGCTCTGCGTCGGATACACATAACGAAGTCCGACCTCTGCATGGTATCCCGCCCCCATTCGCCGCTGGATCATCCTGTGGATGCGTCCGCCCTCCTGCATGGCGTCTGCCGATGAAGCATGCCGGTTGTCGATGTCTCCCGCACGCAGAATGAATTCCACAAGGTTCCTGACTGAAATCCGAATCTCCATATACCGCCTGTCCTTTCTCTTCTGAAAACCTTTTTTCCATGCTTCCAAGCCAGGCCTGCGGCAGGCTTCTTTGCCAGGTAAAAAAAGACTCCCTACCAAGATATTACGATATCCTGCATAGGGAGTCAATGAAGTATACATTCCTTGTTCTTTGTTTTAGCATGCTACTGCAAATTTCTGCAGATATTTTTCAAAATCATTATCATAACCGTTACAGGTCACAGTGAGGATCTGATCAAAGTTCAGTCCCAATACACCAAGGATAGACTTGGCATCTACTATGAAACTGTTATAGGAAATATCTACATCAAACAAACATCTCGTAGCAGCTGCTACAAATTCTTTTACTTCATCCGGTCTTAATTTAATTCTGTGCTGCATCATCATAAACACCCTCCTTGTCATTTTTACTTGGATAATGCCCTTACGGAAATCGTTTTCCCTTTTTGGTTTCCAGTTACTATGGCTCCTTTGAGTCATTTTCTGTTATTATACCCTTTTCCATTCATTTGTAAAGAACGAATTATTGTAGCAAAACATATAAAATTTCCTTATATTAAACATTTTTACATAATATTCCCTATTTCAAAAACCTTAATTTGGTAATTATGCTCATTATTACACTGTTGCTTTAATTTAAAAAAGCGCGTTTTCATCATGATTTGGCAAATTCTATCATATATTCTTGGAATCGCAATGGCAGCATCTGCTGCTGCAGCTTCAGATTTATGCGCTCTTTTATCGCAATTGTATGGCAAAACATGGTAAACAGCTCCTGATATTCTTCCTCTTTCTCCGACATCTGCATAACGTCTTTCGTTACTTCTTCCGGGCCGGAGACCAGATACCACTCCTTTCCTTTCGGATGGACACCATATAACTGCCTTTTCTCATCATGGATAATGAAATTCTCAAGCGGCAGCCTGTCCGCAAAATGAGGCATCAGAAAAGAAACAATATTGCATTTCGGTCCTGTTCTGGCATACAGAATACCCTGTCTCAACTCCTGAAATCTGATAAATTCCAAAAGATGCGTAATCTCATTGGATGCCTTTCTTGCCAGACGGAATACCAGGTCAACATGCGGATTGGCCGCGTTCTCCATCACCCGTCTGCCGCTTCCTCCGGTAATGCCATCGACAACGACCTTATAAACGGCCTCGCCTTTCCCCGCATCCTCTGTTGCCAGCGCCCTGCAGATACTCATATAGGTTTCCGTTCCCAACCGTCTCTGTATCGTTTCCGCTACCTTCCTAGTTTTGACCGAATCCGGCTGAATATTCAGATAATAAGCAAATAGTCTGAGATTTTCTTCTTCTCCGATCTGCAAATGCAGATGTTCATGCCCCTCCCGCAAGGCATAAGCATCATAAATGCCCGAAAAAACGCCTTCGATAGAATCTTCACAGATCAAATACTTTTCTTCCTGCATGATAAACGTCTCCTCTATATCCGCCGTGGCTCCGGCAGCGCCGCCGCGACTTACGAAAACAGGCTCATCTGCTCATACCGCATGCCGTCCGCAGCAAAAAGCCGCTTTTCTTTTCTGCCGTCAGGACCCTGATACGTCAGATTCCGCACAATATAGTTTTCCTCTATCTTAGTCGGATACATCATTCTGCCGCCGCATGTAATAAAATACAGCGCCCGCTTTAATACAACGCCTATTTTCTTCAGATCCTCAAAGGTCAGAGCGCCGAAACGTCTGGCGCTCACGATCCGTTTGGCGCTCTTTACACCGATGCCCGGTATCCGGAGCAGCAAATGGTAGTCTGCCCGGTTGATCTCCACCGGAAACAGTTCCAGATGCCTGACAGCCCAATCGGCCTTCGGATCGATCATCATATTAAAATTCGGCCGGTCCTGCGTCAGCAGCTCATCCACCGTAAAATCATAGAAGCGCAGAAGCCAGTCCGCCTGATACAGCCTGTGTTCTCTAAGCAGCGGCGGTCCTCCGGGCAGCGCCGGTAAGTCCTTATCCTGATTCACATTCACAAACGCCGAATAATACACCCTCTTTAACGAAAACTTCTGATACAGGCTTTCCGCTACTGCCATGATCTGATAATCACTTTCCGGCGTCGCTCCGACGATCATCTGGGTAGACTGCCCGGCTTCACAGAAACGCGGGGCATGGTCGTATAAAACAACTTCGTTGCGGCTTTGTATAATGCCGTTCTGAATCTGCTTCATCGGCCCCAGAATATTCTTCCGGTGCTTGTTCGGCGCCAGTTTCTTAAGGCTTTCCGCCGTTGCCAGTTCCAGATTCACACTGATCCTGTCGGCTAAAAAGCCCGCCTTCCTTACCAGCGCCGGATCGGCTCCCGGAATCGCCTTCACATGCACATATCCCTGAAAACGATAGACCGTCCGCAGTTTATAGACCGTCTGACAGATCAGCTCCATCGTATAATCGGGACTGTATAAAATACCGGAACTTAAAAATAAACCTTCTATATAATTGCGGCGGTAAAATTCCATCGTCAGTTCACAGACTTCATCCGGTGTAAAAGAAGCTCTCGGCACATCATTGGATCGTCTGTTCATACAATATTTACAGTCAAAAATACACTCATTCGTAAATAAAATCTTCAACAGCGAGATGCAGCGTCCATCCGCCGCAAAACTATGACAGAGTCCTGCCTTGACCGTATTCCCGATCCCCTTGCCGTCCCCTCGTCTCGCCGAGCCGCTGGAACTGCAGGAAACATCGTATTTCGCCGCATCCGCCAGAATATTCAATTTGTCCATAATAGACATTTCTGTCTGAATCCTGAACTCCATATTCCCCTCCGACTTCATCCGTTTTAGAACGTATGTTCTTTTACATGATATCATAGTCGGAGCAGGAATGCAAGTTTTATTAGAACATTTGTTCTTTTTTTCAAATAACGCCGTCTGCCCGTGCAGACAACGTGCATTCTATCCCTTGACACTTCCGGTCGTCAGTCCCGCTACAAAAAACTTCTGGCAGAAAATAAAAACGAACAGGATCGGCAGCAAACTGAAAACGGATAAGGCAAATACATATCCCCACTGTGTAAACTGGTGCTGCCCGAAAAAGCCGGATATGGCAATCGGAATGGTTCTTTTCAGATTATCGTTGATAACCGTATTGGCCCACGGAAATTCTTCCCATGCTGTAAGAAAATTAAAAATTGACACAGATGCAATACCGGGTTTGGCTAACGGAATGATGATCTTCACAAATACGGTCAATACGCTTCCGCCGTCCATATAAGTGGCTTCATCGAGTTCTTTCGGAATATTTTCCACAAATCCTTTGATCATAAAAGTGGAATACGGTATCGTCCAAGCCGTATAAAACGGGATCAGGCCAAGCAGAGAATTGATGGCGCCGAGCCTGACTGCCAGCTGGTATTGCGGAATGATCAAAGTGAGTCCCGGAATGATCATTGTTAATACAATAAAAGAAAACAGAAAGTTCCGTCCGGGAAATGTAAAGCGGGCGATCACATATCCCAATGCCGCTGCGATAAACGCCGCTGCCAGAACGGAACAGGCTGCGACGAAAATACTGTTGAGAAAGTTCATATAAAATTTCCCCTGACCGAGTATATACGCGTAATTTTCCAACGTAATCTCTTCAAGGGCCGGAAAAAACCTGGGCGGATATTGATATAATGCCCCGTTGGGCTTTAATGATGTACTGATCATATAGATCATGGGAAGTACGACGATAATCAATGCTCCTGCCAGAAAAAGATGCAGCAGCGCCTGCACTAAATTTGTCTTTTTCATTTTTACACCCCCAAGCACGCTCTAACACGCATGCCGATCAATATTGGATAATTTTTTTTCAAACCGGCCTCCTTTTCTTACTCTTTTTGCTGCATCATTTTGAACTGAACGAGCGCCAGCATTGCCAATACGACTGTGATAATAAACGACAGCGCTGCGGAATAGCCGAATGATCCCGTGCTGAACGCTTTATAATACATCCATGTTAAAACTACATCCGTTTGATGCCCGGGTTCTCCGCCGGTTATCATTTTCACGGAAGTAAATACGTTAAAACCGCCGATCGTCAGCATGACCAAAGCAAAAAGAATCGTCCCCTTCATACTGGGGAGCGTGATATGAAAAAGTTTTTTAACGGCGCCTGCTCCGTCGATGGAAGCCGCTTCATAAAGATCAGCCGGAACCATTTGCAGCGCCGCCAAAAATACCACCATATTCCAGCCGATCCCTTTCCAGATACCAAGAAACATGGCGATCAGCAGACCGCTCCACCTGGTGTCCAGCCAGCGGATATTCTGCGGAATGAGATGGATGACCTTCACCAGAAAATAATTTAACAGGCCTTCCGTATTAAAAACATACTTAAATACCAATGATGCAATGACCCAGGATGTAATAACGGGGAGATAATACAGTACTCTGTATCCCACCTTAAAGCGGGTGACCTGATTGATCAGATACGCCGTCAAAAAACCCAGGATCATCTGTCCCGGCACGGTCACGATCGTATAAACAAGCGTATTCGTAAAAGAAATACGAAAATAGCCATCGCTTAAAACATCCCGATAATTTTTAAGCCCGATAAAATGCTGTCCGAATATGCTGCCGAAATCCCATTCGAAAAAACTCATCAGGAAAAGTTTGATGATAGGATATATCGTAAAAACGCTAAACAGCAGCAATCCCGGCAAAAGCAGAAGTACGATCTGAAATTTCCCTGTTTTGGATGTTTTCATAAATATCCTTTCTTTAGAGGACTGCCGCAGTACAGATCATCATGCGGCAGTCTTCATTTGACTTTTATACAAGTGTTTACTATAATAGTTTCATATTAACAATGTCAGAATGTATCCTTTTAGATGTCAGGCCGTCTCTATTACTGCCCGGCTAACATCTCATCGAATGTAACCGCCAGTTCATCCATTGCTTCTTTAGCCGTTTTTTCACCATTCATGACTGCGGTTACGGCAACGGAAAGTTCATTGTCCATTTCCGACCAGCATGCGGTTGTCGGGCGGGATTTAGCCGTTGTAATGGCATCGATGAACGGAGCAAAATCGGCATTCCTGACTGTATCGCTTTCCAGAGCGGCTTTATTTACCGGGATCTGCCCGCATTTAGCCATTTCTTCCTGTGCAAAGGAATCTGTCATGAATTTCATGAACTTCCAGGCAGCTTCTTTATTTGCACTGTTGAACATAGAGATGTCTTCACCGCCAAGAACGGATACGGAACCGCCTTTGCCTGCCGGAATCCCGGTCGTTGCATATTCGAAATCAGGATATGCGCCTTCCATTTCGGCTATTTTCCATGGGCCTTCCAGCAGCATCATGTACCGGCCGGTGCCAAAACCGTCCGTCATGGGGATATCGCCGCTGTTCCAGCCGGTAATAGCGCCTTCGGCATAGAGGTCCGCCATCATTTGAATGGCTTCTATCGTCTCCGTGCTGTTGATGTAACCGGACGCCGCCGTTCCTTCTTCATTGGTAATGGCTCCGCCCATGCTCCATATAAAAGGACACAGGTTCCATCCTGCCAGCGCAGGCTCGTTGTACCCCCATACCTGCTGCCCGTTTTCGTTGGTTCCGGCCAGTTTACGGACAGCTTCGACAAACTCGTCCATGGTTTGCGGTACATCGATTCCGGCATCGGAAAATGCCTGCACATTATAGAATAGTATTTTAGAGTTTGTATTGAGCGCCAGACCGTAGGAGTGTCCGCCTACCTGCGCCGTACTCATTGCACTGTCAAGCAGTCCTGACGCGATATCGGCATAATCGGACATCTCTTCGTCGAGCGCCGTTAAAATACCCATTTTTTCAAATTCGGGTATCCATGCACTGTCCAGACGTGCCACATCGGGAAGCGTACCTGACTGTGCACTGATCAGCAGTTTTTCATGCAGATCGGCCCATTCATGGGAGACTGCATTTACTTTAATACCGGGATTTTCTTCTTCAAATTTGGGAATCAGTACATTCATAAGCGTGTCATTCTCGGCAGACTGCGCACTGTAATGATGCCAGAAGTTGATCGTCACCGGATCATTGTCTGCAGTTGTTTCTTCCTTTGCTGCAGTTTCTGTACCATTGGTTGTTTCCTGACTTTCATAGTCGTTTTTTGTCTGTACTGGCGCAGAACTACCACATCCTGCCAACGCCGCCAAGCAAGTCGCAGCTGTGAGTATGAGCGCCAGTACTTTTTTACTTTTCTTCATTTAAGTTTCCTCCTTTTTCATGATTGCCTTAACAGCATAGGGCTGCATTTCCACGGTCACTGCCGCCTGGTATGCCGTTATGTCCTGATTATAAAACCTTCCCTCCAAGGACCCCGCCGTATATACCGCACCGGTATCCGACAAAAGGTCGATGTATTCCCCCTGATCCAACACAGGGCACAGCACCTTATTATGTTCGGAATTGTTATTGAAGATCATATAAATGACCTTTGCGCTTCCTTTTTCTTCATAGATTCTGCAAAAAGCAAACGTATCGTTCTGATCGTCCGCCAGGATCGTCCTGTATCTGCCCTTTCGAATGCAGACATGCGTTTTCCTTAAAAAAATCAGTTTTTTATACCATTGTAACAGTTCCTGGTCAGCCTGCTCATCCCAGATCATACATTTTCTGCAGTCCGGATCATTCTGACCCGTTATGCCAACCTCGTCTCCATAATAGACCGCGGGAGATCCGATAAAGAACATCTGGAATGCTGCGGCCAGTTTCAGTATTTCCAGACTGCCTCCGCAGATGTACAGAAACCGCTCCGTATCATGGCTGTCTATCAGATTGTAGAGCAGATGACAGGTTTCACTCTTATACCCTGCAACGATCTTATTGATGCGGCTGTCAAAAGTTTCGGCCGAAATACTCTTTTTCCCGAAATAATCCCAGACCGCATCGCGGAACAGATAGTTCATCACGCTGTCAAGCTGATCTCCACGGAGCATTCTGCCGCCGTATCCCCACGTCTCCCCGATCAAAATGCACGCCGGATATTTTTCCTTCAGAACAAGTCTTGCCATCTCCCAGACAGTGGAATCCACCTCGTCTGCTACATCAAGCCGCCAGCCGTCTATCTGATATTCTCCCAGCCAGTGATCCATGATCTTTATGATATACTCTCTCACTTCTACATCTGCGGTATTCAATTTCGGCATATACGGATAAGCGCCTACACATTCATATGCAGCATCCGCATCGGTAACGGCAGCCGGATACTTTTCGATCAGAAACCAGTTTTTGTATGCCGATTCTTCCTGCTTTTCAAGGATATCCTGAAAATAGGGGAAATGCACGCCGGTATGGTTAAAAACGCCATCCAGTACAACACGGATATTCTGCTCGTGGCATTGTCTGACAAATTCCCTGAATTCTTCGTTCGTGCCGAAAAGAGGATCGATCCTGAAATAATCCGTTGTGGCATATTTGTGGTTGAAGTCTCCTGCAAAAACAGGATTCAGATAAAGACATTCCACGCCTAATTCCTTTAAGTAAGGAATCTTTGTGCGGATTCCCTCAAGATTGCCTCCCATATAATTTTCTCTGGTCGGCCGGCTTCCCCAGCTTTCAAAATCCACTGTCTTTTCTTTACGTCCTCCGTCGCAAAAACGCTCCGGGAATATCTGATAATAGACGACCCCTTTTGCCCAGTCCGGCGCTGTCACGACGTCGTTCCCATTTGCATACAGATATTCAAAGAAACCGGAATCAGGCGGGGTTTGGGAAACTCCGTAAGCGGAAAAGTACCATTCCTCTCCGTTCGTCTCTTCCAGAATAAAATAATACCTCTGATACCTGGCCACTCTCGTAAAATCGATCCTGCACTGAAAATGATCAAATAATTCATCTCTTGCAAAACATTCCATGTCCTGCTTTTTTATCTTATTATCATCTCTGTTCCAATAA
This sequence comes from uncultured Lachnospiraceae bacterium, assembly GCA_910579735.1. GTDB lineage: Bacteria > Bacillota > Clostridia > Lachnospirales > Lachnospiraceae > UBA3282. The sequence goes on along the minus strand of CAJTUZ010000012.1, from coordinate 94,581 downwards.
ATTATCTGACATTTTGCAATTTCTTTTCTGGCAGTTCTGATCCGAAAAATTAACTGGTTTCTGGATATCGGATAGACAAATTCCTCCGTGCCGTTATGGTAAACTGCCTCTTTTTTCACATGTTATCACCTCTTCTTCGTAGATTTTCTTGCTATGATGCTCGTTTTGATTAAAGCGGCTTCCTCCTTTCCTTCCGGTTGTTTTATCATATCGAATAATGTGCTTGCGGCACGCTCTCCCAGCAGATACGTGTCAATATCTACAACGGAAAGCGGCGGATCAAGGTATTCTGCCAATGGATAATTATCAAACGTAATGATACCCATTTGTTCCGGCACCCTGATCTGATTCCGTTTCAGTTCCTGCAGCACATGATATGCTACGATATTATTGGGGCAGATGATACTGTCAGCCTGCGGACATTTTTTTAACAGTTCTTTTGTTTTATCCGCAATCTGCGTTTGTCCGGCGCCGCATTCTATCAGGTCGTCTTTCATGGGCGTTATTCCGTTTTCACGCAGTTCCCTTTTGAATCCGAACGTCCTTTTCTGCTCAAAGAGAGTCCCTTTGTTTTCCACAAACAGGACCGGATGCCGGTAACCATTCTGCAGCAGATGCCTTACGGCCAGACATCCCCCCTCTTCGTTGTCCATATCTACCCAGTTGTGTCCGGTATAGGACTCATCCGGTTCCCCCATAACGACAAACGGAAAATGATTTGCTCTTAAAAGGCCGACCAAATCCTGCGTAATCCCGGATACCGGCAAAATGATGCCATCTATTTTATGCTCCAGGACCAGATTTTTAACGGCATTCCCCGTTTCGGCCTCCGTATGGTTGGCGATCAGCAGATTGTATCCCAGACGCTGTGACACCTCTTCGATCGCGGTAACGGACTGAATAAAGAACGTATTGGCATAAGCGTCGCTATTGCCTGCATCCATGACAAGTCCTATTGTAAAGGTATTTCCGTTTACCAGACTCCTTGCCTGAATGTTCGGATGATAATCCAGCTCCTTCATAGCCTCCGTAATTTTTTTCTTTGTTTCTTCCGATATGGCGGCAGTACCGTTGATCACTCTCGACACGGTAGAAGGATTGACTCCCACCTTTTTGGCAATATCCTTAATTGTAGCTGCCATGCTGTCCCCCCCCTTATGTGCAAACGTTTGCACGATCTTTGAAAAATATAAATGCAAACGTTTGCATTTATATAATATACTATACACCCGATTCTTCCGTTTGTCAACTAAATAGAGTGTAGTAATTCATGAAAAAATTTGGTATACTCTGTTTATGAAAAGCAGGCGATTGCGAAACTTTTTCACTTGCCGGCCTGCCTCAGAGTTTCGCAGTCATCCCGTTATTATAAAGAAGAAAAGAGGTTTAACATGGATCACTTACTTATCCCCCCAAATTACCGTTCTGCCCTGAATCTGCACGATACGCAGATCGGTATCAAGACAGTCAAGGATTTCTTTCAGAATCTGCTTGCGGAGCGTCTGCATCTGCTTCGCGTCTCGGCGCCTTTGTTCGTAGAACCGTCTTCGGGTTTAAATGACAACTTAAACGGTGTGGAACGTCCGGTCGTTTTCGGCATCAAAGAGCAGAATGACGCACAGGCCGAGATCGTTCATTCGCTTGCGAAATGGAAACGTTTTGCCCTGCATAAATACGGTTTTTCCTATGGTGAGGGGCTCTATACGGATATGAGCGCCATCCGCCGCGACGAACAGACCGATAACATTCATTCCATTTATGTCGATCAATGGGACTGGGAAAAGATCATCTCGAAAGAAGAACGTACCATCGATTTCCTGAAAGAAACGGTGCGCACAGTCTATAAAGTCCTGCGCAAAACGGAAAAATATATGGCAATCCGCTACGATTACATAGAAGAGATCCTGCCGCATGATATTTTCTTTATCACCACACAGGAACTGGAAGACATGTTTCCTGATATTTCCCCGAAAGAACGGGAATACAGGATTTCAAAAGAAAAAGGCGCTGTCTGCATCATGCAGATCGGTGACCTTCTAAGATCCGGAGAAAAGCACGACGGAAGAGCCCCGGATTACGACGACTGGACGTTAAATGCGGATATTGTCGTTTATTACCCGGTACTTGACATCGCCCTGGAGCTTTCCTCAATGGGCATCCGCGTCGATAAGGACTCTTTACTCAGCCAGCTTGACAAGGCCGGCTGCCCCGAAAGAGCCGATCTGCCGTTCCAGAAAGCGATCCTGGAAGATAAAGTACCGCTCACGGTCGGCGGCGGCATCGGACAGTCACGTATCTGTATGTTTTTCCTGCGAAAAGCGCACATCGGAGAAGTGCAGTCTTCATTATGGCCCGCAGAAGTTATGCAGGCGGCCGCAGAAAACGGAATCGAATTATTATAGAACAAACAGGGCAAAGAAATCCGATCAGATTTCTTTGCCCTCATGTCTGTTCAAAGCGTGTGATATGGTTGACAAGGATAAACCCTGCCTACTATAATTATTAGGGAATCATTATGCGGCTGCAGGCTTACAGCCGGCCATAATGATAAAAAAGGGCCGGATATTATCACGAAAATATCTGAGCAAAACAGGGGGAACGATAAAATGAAAAGCATTAGAACCAAAATCACTTTATGTCTCATTCTAACCGTTCTGATAGGACTGGTGTCTTCTGGAATCTCCAGCATCATACCCAATTACAACAGCACTATGACTACGGTAGAACATATGATGAGCCAAACCGCCGTTTTAGCGGCAGGACGCGTAGAGCAGGAATTAATGGCCTACAAAAACGCCGTCATGGACGCAGGCTGCATTCCGCAGCTAACGGATCCCATTGTATCAACCGAAGAAAAACAGGCCATTATCAATGAACGTGCCAACATGCACAATTTCCAGCGCGGCAATATCATCGGCCTGGACGGCATCAGTATCTTTGACGGCAAAGATTATTCCGACCGCGAATACGTCATGCAGGCCATGCAGGGCAATATTTATGTGTCGGAGCCGTTGATCAGTAAGATCACCGGAGAACTGTCCATTATGGTTGCAGCGCCTCTTTATACTGATGGTATTTACGGATCTTCCATTGCAGGCGTTGTCTATTTTGTACCGCACGAAACCTTTCTAAACGATATCGTATCCGCTATCCAGATTGGCGAAAACAGCAGGGCCTATATGATCAATAAATCCGGCGATACGATTGCCGATATTACCCTCGATACGATTACCGTTCAAAATATTGAGGCTGAAGCGCAAAGCGATCCGTCGCTGGGCGAACTGGCCGCCATTCATGCCAACATGCGCCAGGGCGCAGTCGGATTCGGCAGCTATGAAAACGGAGAAGACAAAATGTTCGCCGCTTATGCTCCCGTCAATGATACGGACGGATGGAGCCTTGCCGTTACCGCACCGCAGCTGAATTATCTGACCGCTACGCGCGACGCTATGGTCATTAATATCGCGGTAATCATCATCTCCATAATTATTTCCATTATAGTAGCCCTGATTCTGGCCGGCAGTATCAGTAAACCGATGAAAGCCTGTGCCAAACGGATGAAACTGCTTGTGGAAGGCGATCTGGAAACCCCGATGCCGAAGATAAAAAGCAAAGACGAAACCGGTATGCTCGCAAATTCCACGGCATCTCTTGTCGAGGGTCTGAGTACCGTTATCAAAGATATCCAACATCTGTTGACCGAACTGGCCAATCAGAATCTGGATGTACATACACAGCATGAAGATGTCTATGTCGGCAGTTTCCGTGAGATCCTGCTTTCCATGCGGCATATGAAAGTATCGTTAAGCGACGCCATGCGGCAGGTCAATCATTCCGCAGAACAAGTATCCGCCGCCAGCGACCAGTTATCCGCAAGCGCCCAGACGCTCAGTCAGGGAACTTCAGAACAGGCAAGTTCCGTGCAGGAACTCGCGGAACGGATCACGGAGATCTCCGAACAGGCGAAAGACACGGCTGCCGGCGCATTAAACGTCCGCAGCCAGACCCACCAGACAGGTCAGGAAGTATCACTATGTAATCAGAAAATGCAGCATCTTGTGGAGGCTATGCATGAAATCCAGACCAGCTCCAATGAAATTGAAAAAATACTGAAAACGATAGACGATATTGCATTCCAGACAAATATTCTGGCTCTGAATGCCGCAGTAGAAGCTGCCCGGGCCGGCAGCGCCGGCAAAGGATTTGCCGTTGTCGCGGAAGAAGTCCGCAGTCTGGCAGGTAAATCCGCACAGGCCGCACAAAATACATCGGAACTGATCGAACATTCCACAAACGCAGTACATACCGGTACAGAAATTGCAAGGAATACGGCGGATATCCTGTTAAATGTTGTTAACAGCATCCAGACCGTAGTCGATTCTATCGACGGCATTGCCTCCGTATCCAATGAACAGTCAGATGCCGTCTGGCAGGTATCCGAAGGAATCAATCAGATATCGCTTGTCGTACAGAACAACAGTGCAACAGCCGAAGAAGGTGCGGCAGCCAGCGAACAGCTTTCCGCCGAAGCGGCAGGCCTTAAACAGCTGGTGAATCAGTTCACGCTCGCCACTTCATAAAACAGACGTCTTGTCGTCTTCAAACCCTGTAGCTGTCACATAACAGTTACAGGGTTTTTATTGACGGCAAAAAGTTCAAAACATTACACACGTTATTCATTGGATATACAGATTCGTATACCCCATCAGGCTCCCGTCTACTTCTCTTGCGCACTCTCTGCCCTGTCGGATCGCTTTTACGACCAGAGACTGGCCCGTATGCATATCGCCTGCGGTAAAAACATTTTCCACGCTCGTCTGAAACGAACCGGACGCAGTCTTTACATTCGCCCTTTGATCGACCTCTACTTGAAAAGCATCCGTTACATACTTCTGCGCTCCCAGAAAACCGGCGGCGATCAGTACGATATCGGCATCCAGAACCTTTTCCGAGCCGGCCGCTTCTTTGTTGATCATCCGTCCGGAGGCGTCTTTTTCCCAGACTAACCGTACTGTTTTGACTCCTTTTAACTTACCGCTTTTATCTTTGATAAATTCCTTCACCGTGGATTCATAAATACGGGGATCATGTCCGTATACGGCGGCCGCTTCCTCCTGTCCGTAATCCGTCTTACAGATTTTCGGCCACTCCGGCCAGGGATTGTTCTGTGCACGCTCATCGGGCGCTTTCGGCATCATCTCGATCTGTGTCACGGATCCGGCGCCGTGGCGGATGGCCGTCGCCACACAGTCGTTTCCGGTATCTCCGCCGCCGATGATGATAACATGCCTGTCTTTCGTATCCACATACTTTTTGTCCTTAAAGCCGGAATCCAGAAGGCTTTTCGTATTCCTGCCAAGGAAATCCACCGCAAAATAGATACCATCCGCATCCCGTCCCGGTACGTTTATATCTCTTGGATCGGCGCTGCCGCAGGCGAGTACGACGCGGTCAAACTCCTTTAACAGCATATCCGCTTTTACATTCTTTCCGATATCGGCATTGGGTACGAACCTGATCCCTTCTTCTTCCATCACTTTGATCTTCCGCTCCACCACCTTTTTGTCCAGTTTCATGTTCGGGATGCCATACATCAGAAGTCCGCCTATCCTGTCGGAACGTTCAAAAACCGTTACAAGGTGTCCTCTTTTATTCAGCTGATCCGCCACGGTAAGGCCGGCCGGGCCGCTTCCTACGACCGCCACCGTTTTCCCCGTCCTTGTTTTGGGCGGTCTGGCTGCCGCATAGCCCTTCTCATATGCGTTCTCAATGATCGCATATTCGTTTTCCCTCGTCGCTACCGGGTCCCCCGTCAGATTACAGGTGCAGGCCGCCTCGCACAGCGCCGGACAGACCCTCGCCGTAAACTCCGGGAAATTATTGGTCTTATGCAGGCGGTTATAAGCCTGCTCCCAGTTTCCCGTATAGACCAGGTCGTTCCACTCCGGCACAAGATTGTGCAGAGGACATCCCGAAGTCATACCGCATAATGTCATGCCGGACTGACAGAAGGGAACGCCGCAGTCCATACAGCGCGCTCCCTGAAGCTGCTGCTCTTCCAGGGAAAGATGCCCGTGAAACTCATTAAAATTTTTAATACGCTGTTTCGGATCCACATCCGCCGAAACTTTACGCTCATAATCCAAAAATCCAGTAGGTTTTCCCATTGTAAACCATGCTCCTTTCCATCTTCTCTTATCTCCTGACGATTGCGAAACGCCGTGGCGGGCAGAGAAAAAAGTTTCTGCTTCGAGGCGCGCTCCCGCTCCATTAAAAACGCTGCGGTACTAAGTTCAAGCGGCATAAAATGCCACTTTCACTAAGTGCCGGCGTTTTTAGAGGGCCCTTCAGCAGAAATCTTTTTTCTCTGCCCGCCACGGCGTTTCGCAATCGTCTATCCTCTTATCTCAGTTTTTATCCGCGTAAAAGGCCTCGATCTGAGCCTGTTCTGCACTGAGACCTTTTTCTTCCATTTGCACGATCAGTTTGAGCATCCTTTCATAGTCATGCGGAATGATCTTTTTAAACTTCGGCAGATATTCTCCGAAATGATCGAGGATCTCCTTGCCCTTAAGAGAGTTGGTATAAGCGACATGTTCCTTGATCATCTGTTTCAGTTCCGAAACATCATACTTGGATGTGATCTCATAGGACGAAACCATTTCTTTATTGACTTTTGTATACAGATCATTGTTTTCGTCCAGCACATAGGCGATTCCGCCGCTCATACCGGCCGCAAAGTTTTTGCCGGTCACTCCGAGCACTGCTACGCGGCCGCCCGTCATATATTCGCAGCCATGATCTCCCACGCCTTCCACAACGGCAAGCGCGCCTGAATTGCGGACGCAGAAGCGTTCTCCCGCCACGCCGTTAATGAAAGCCTTTCCGGATGTAGCGCCGTAAAGGGCCACGTTGCCGATAATGATGTTCTCATCCTGCTTAAACGTGGAACCCTTCGGCGGATATACGATCAGTTTCCCGCCGGAAAGTCCTTTGCCGAAATAATCATTGGAATCACCCACCAGCTCCAAAGTCAGTCCTTTCGGGATAAAGGCGCCGAAGCTCTGCCCGCCGGAACCGCTGCAGAGGATCCGGTACGTATCTTCCTGCAGGGCATCGCCGAAACGTCTGGTGATCTCCGATCCCAGGATCGTCCCGAATGCACGGTCGGTATTGGTAACGTCAACTTCCAGACTTCTTTTATTCCCTTTGTCCAGCGCCCCGGCAAGCTGTTTTAACAGGACCTTTTCATCCAATGTTTTCTCCAGTCCGAAATCATATACCTGCTTGGGATCAAAGGTCACTTTTTCTTTGCTTTTCTCATAGGGATTGGCCAGGATCAGGCTTAAATCGACCTTCTGCAGTTTCTCCGGCAGTCCGCTCTTCATTTTTAACAGATCGGTCCTGCCGACCAGTTCATCCACGCTGCGCACGCCAAGCGCCGCCATATACTCCCGCAGTTCCTGCGCGATAAAGCGCATGAAATTCTCCACATACTCGGGTTTTCCCCTGAAACGTTTCCGCAGTTCCGGATTCTGCGTCGCCACGCCGACCGGGCAGGTATCCAGGCTGCAGACCCGCATCATCACGCATCCCATGGTAACAAGCGGCGCCGTGGCAAAACCGAATTCTTCCGCACCGAGGATCGCCGCAATGGCCACGTCCCTGCCGCTCATTAACTTACCGTCCGTCTCGATCCGTACTTTGTTCCTGAGTCCGTTCTGGATCAATGTCTGGTGTGTTTCGGCAAGCCCCAGTTCCCAGGGCAGTCCGGCATTGTGAATGGAACTTTTCGGCGCCGCGCCCGTGCCGCCATCATAACCGGATACGAGAACCACCTGCGCGCCGGCTTTGGCCACACCGGCCGCTACCGTACCGACACCGGCTTCCGAAACAAGTTTCACGGAAATCCTTGCTCTCTTATTGGCATTTTTCAGATCATAAATAAGCTGTGCCAGATCTTCGATCGAATAAATATCATGATGCGGCGGCGGTGAGATCAGACTGACGCCTGCCGTGGAATGTCTCGTCTTTGCGATCCACGGATAGACTTTACCGCCCGGCAGATGTCCGCCTTCTCCCGGTTTTGCTCCCTGTGCCATTTTGATCTGGATTTCCTGTGCGCTGTTTAAATATTCGCTTGTAACGCCGAATCGTCCGCTCGCCACCTGCTTGATTGCAGAACACCTGTTAAGTCCGTCCGCGCCGGGTGTCAGCCGCTCAACATCTTCCCCGCCTTCTCCGGAATTGGATTTCCCGTGCAGTCTGTTCATTGCAATGGCCATTGTCTCGTGTGCTTCTTTGGAAATCGAACCATAGGACATCGCACCGGTCTTAAATCTTGTGACAATACTGTCAACTCCCTCCACTTCCTCTATTGATACGGGTTTCTTTGCAAAATTGAAGTCTAAAAGTCCCCGCAGGGTCTTAATACTTGATTCGTTATTGACCGCTTTAGTATATTGTTTAAATATTTCATAATCACCCCGCCTGGTTGACTCCTGAAGTAAATGAATCGTCTCAGGATTATACAGATGTTCGTCCGCACCGCTCCTCATTTGGTGATGTCCGGGGTTATCCAATGTCAGATCCGTAGATAGACCAAGTGGGTCAAACGCCATCGAATGCAGCATATCCACTTCTTTTTCAATATCCTTTAAGGTAATGCCTCCGACACGGCATACCGTATTGGTAAAGTATTGATTGATCACATCTTTATCGATACCGATCGCTTCGAATATTTTGGACCCCTGATAGGACTGTATGGTGGAAATTCCCATTTTGGAGGCAATCTTGATAATACCGTGTAAGATCGCGTCGTTATAGTCGTTCACTGCCGCATAGTAATCCTTATTCAGCATATGGTTATCGATCAGCTCCTTAATGCTCTCCTGTGCCAGATAAGGATTGATTGCGGATGCACCGTAGCCAAGCAGCGTTGCAAAATGGTGGACTTCTCTCGGTTCCGCAGATTCCAGGACGATCGCCACGCTCGTTCTTTTCTTGGTATTGACAAGATGCTGCTGTAAAGCAGACACCGCAAGCAATGAGGGAATCGCCACACGGTTTTCATCCACCCCTCTGTCGGAAAGAATCAGGATATTCACACCGCCGCGAAATGCCCTGTCCACTTCCACGAACAGTCTCTCGATCGCTTTTTCCAGGCTCGTGTTCTTATAATAAGTGATCGGAACGACGTCCACTTTAAAACCGTCCGTTTTCATATGTTTGATCTTTAACAGATCCGTATTGGTCAGGATCGGATTGTGCACCTTGAGCATATTGCAGTTTTCCGGTTTTTCCTCCAGCAAGTTGCCATCCGTGCCGAGATATACGGTTGTGGAAGTCACGACTTCCTCACGGATTGCGTCGATCGGCGGATTCGTCACCTGGGCAAAAAGCTGCTTAAAATAATGGAACAGCGGATGATGTGCTTTGGAAAGCACCGGCAGCGGCGTGTCTACGCCCATCGCCGCGATCGCCTCCGAACCGTCCCTTGCCATTGGCAGAATGCCGGATTTGAGTTCTTCATAGGTATAGCCGAAAGCCTTCTGCATACGCTGTCTTTCTTCACAGGTAAATTCCTCCACACGCTGATTCGGAATCCTTAATTCCTGCAGTGCGACCATATTATTATCCAGCCACTCCCCGTAAGGCTGTGCCGACGCATATTTTTCCTTTAACTCATCGTCATCGATGACCCGTCCTTCCACCGTATCGACTAAAAGCATTTTTCCCGGATGCAGCCTCTCTTTGATCACAATCTTCGTCGGGTCGATATCCAAAACACCGACCTCGGAAGACAGGATCAGCATGTTGTCGCTCGTGATCATATAACGGGACGGACGCAGGCCGTTTCTGTCAAGCACCGCCCCCATAATATCCCCATCAGAGAAGAGAATGGATGCCGGGCCGTCCCACGGTTCCATCATCGTCGCATAATACTGGTAAAAATCCTTTTTCTTCTGCGACATGGTCTTATTGTTCTCCCACGGTTCCGGAATCGTGATCATCACCGCCAAAGGCAGCGGCATTCCGCTCATCACAAGGAATTCCAGCGTATTGTCAAGCATCGCCGAATCGGAACCGGAAGCGCTGATTGCAGGCAGAACCTTATGCAGATGCCCCGCTAAATGTTCCGACTCCATAGTTTCCTCACGTGCCAGCATTTTATCCGCATTCCCGCGGATCGTATTGATCTCCCCGTTATGTACGATAAACCGATTTGGATGCGCTCTCTCCCAGCTCGGATTCGTGTTCGTCGAAAAGCGGGAATGGACGATGGCGATCGCCGACTCATAATCCCTATCCTGTAAGTCCCGGAAAAAAGTCCGCAGCTGTCCGACTAAAAACATGCCTTTATAAACGATCGTCCTGCTCGATAAGGAAACGACATAGGTCATGTCTGTAGATTGTTCAAATGTCCGTCTTAGAATATACAGTTTTCTGTCAAAATCAAGTCCGGCCGCAACCCCAACGGGTTTTTTCACAAAAGCCTGCATGATACAGGGCATACACTCCACCGCCTTATGTCCAAGCACCGAAGGATTCGTTGGTACGGCTCTCCATCCCAGAAATTCCAGACCTTCTTTCTGCGCAATGATCTCAAACATCTTTTTGGCCTGATTCCGCTGCAGTTCATCCTGCGGAAAGAAAAAGCTGCCTACGCCGTACTCTCTTTCCCCGCCTATCTGTATACCGAGTTCTTTCGTCACTTTTATCATAAATTTATGCGGGATCTGTGTCAGGATACCGACGCCGTCCCCTGTCTTGCCCTCGGCGTCTTTACCGGCCCTGTGCTCCAGATTTTCCACAATCTTTAAAGCATTCTCTACCGTCGCCCGGCTCCTTTGTCCGTTAATATTCACACATGCCCCGATACCACAGTTGTCATGCTCAAACTCCGCTCTGTGAAGAGGCGCCTTTGGAACTGTCAGTTTTGCATCAAACATGATTCTATCTCCTTCCGTTTAAAGAAAATCCGGTGGTCGGGAATCTCCCGGGGCGGCCGGGCAGAGAAAAAGGTTTTGCTTCAAGGCACGCTTTCGCTCCGGGAGATTCCCGATTGTATACAAAAAAGCCGCAAAGATATCCTCTTTTCAGAGCGCACCTTTGCGGCTTCAAAACTATAACTACTATACACCTGTTTTTCAATGTTGTAAATAAAGAATTTTTAATAAATTGTCAGATAATCTGAATTTTCAGACTTTTGTGCAATATAGTCTGACAATGATGCCTGTCACGGCAATTGAGAACAAAGCACAGACTGCACCGCAGTACGGTGTCATAACAAGCCGATATATACTTTCATAACTTGTAACGGTATAGACAACTGCATTGGCCGCCGCATGAAACAGAAAGGCATGGAAAAAATCGCCGGACTTTTCATAAATATAAGCGATCAATATACCCATCAGCAGTCCATAAACGCCCTGTACAAGATTCCCGTGATACATACCGAACATAAGCGCCGACAGCAGAACCGCCAAAGGAACGGCGAAATACCGTTTTATCCGATTGTATACGATACCCCGAAAGACGATTTCTTCCGCAAGCGGAGAAACAATGCCGTATAGAATGATCCCTAAAAAAAACACTACGCCGTACTGTTTCTGTGCAACATCTGCGTATGTTTCTGATTGCTCGAGAACTTGCAGTTTAATAAATAAAATATTGATCGTTATGGAACTGGCTGCCGCCAGAAGCACGGTAAGCGGTATGCTTACAGATGCCTCTCGTGCATGACAGCGTCCGCTTTCCTGTTCTTTTTTTCTCTCTTTGACAAATACCGGTAAAAGCGGCAGGATTCCGATCAGCATGGAAATTCCGCTGATGATTCCCTTGACAGTCATTTCATACGATACAATAACACTGCATATGTTATTCCATTTCCCCTGTGTCGTCATTTCCCTGACTGCACCAAAAAAAATGGATGTTATGATTGAATTAGCCGCTGCATACAGCAAAATATAGATAACAGCAGGTATTAAAATATCTTTTGCAATCCAAATATAATTTCTATAGTTATTTTTTTCATCCACAATTTCTTTTTCCCCTGGTCATATTTTCAAGTATTTCTGATGTTATTTATTTTTTACTCCTTTTGTCAGATCACAACAGAAACAATTGCTATTCTATTTTCTCACGCTTCTACTCCGTTGACGATCCTGTCAGCAGCAATTTTTCCAATTGTGCAACAGTATCCACAATATAGTCGGCTCCCGCCTCCTCCAACTCACCGGGAAGCGCGTATCCAAAGGTAACTCCCACACTGACCAAACCGGACAATTTTGCTCCCAAAATATCAAACTTCCTGTCACCTATCATGACAGTTCTGTCGTTGTGCCCATTTTTACCCTGATGTAATTGTTGTAATACTTCTTCTATGACCTCTTCTTTCTTAGAACGAGTGTTATCTAATTCACTTCCCACAATCACAGTAAAATATTGATCTATCCCAAAATGCGTCAGGATCTGTTTGACATATACTGTCGGCTTACTGGACGCCACCGCCAGTATTCTGCCTGCATCATGCAGACCGGCAAGCATCTCTTTCATACCGGGATAAATCTCATTCTCAAAGATACCGGTATCGGCAAACCGCTCCCGATAAGCCGCGACCCCTTCTGCCGCCATTTGTTCGTCGAAACCGTAAAACTCCCGAAAACTGTCCGAAAGAGGCGGCCCGATAAACGGCTCCAGTTTATCCAGATCCGGCTCGTCGATCCCGAACTTACGCAGCGCATACTGCACACATCTTGTAATACCAGGTTTCGGATCTGTGAGCGTTCCGTCCAAGTCAAACAACAAGTACTGAAATGAATCTGTCTGTTTTTTCATATGTATTGTGGTATCCTTTCTTATCGCTCAAATCATATGCAATTATTATAGAGAATCATACAGGGCTTTGCAAGAAAAACTTGTACCGCCTCCGCACCCCTCAAAATGTTTTTACTTGACAATCATAGAAAGACCTTCTATAGTTATATCGTAATCTAAATCCGCACTTATCCGTGCGGAACAACCAAATAACTCGCTAGGGGAGCACATCGCTGAGACTGGAATGCTTCGCAGGACAACTTTCATAAGTTATTTTCGCGAATTCCTAACCCTCATTACCTGACCCGGATAATACCGGCGTAGGGAAGCATATTCTGCCGATAATAACTTGCGTTATTTGTTATTTTCGGCATGCAAGATGTTGTCCCTCCTCGCGCATACGAAGGAGGATTTTTTATGTCATTATTTTTTCAACAGGAAGAGGGATATTATTCCCTGACAAAGACCGGAACGATCACGCTGATCGTTATCATCATTGCATTGGTCATATTGACTGCGATAAACAGGAATAAAGCTGAAAATGAAGCGGCAGAGCGCAAAACATTTTCCACCAGGCAGCTTGTTTTTTCCGCTATGGCGCTTGCTCTCGGTTTCATTACTTCCTATATCAAGGTCATCGACATGCCCTGGGGCGGCTCTGCAACGCTCTGTTCCATGCTTTTTGTCACCCTGGTCGGTTACTGGTATGGTCCCAAGATCGGTCTGACCGCAGGATTTGCCTATGCCATCCTGCAGTTTGTACAGGACGGCGCCGGTTATATCCTCTCTCCCGCACAGGCCTGCATGGACTATATTTTCGCCTTTGCCGCACTCGGCCTCTCCGGCTTTTTTAATCAGAAAAAGAACGGACTGTTAAAAGGATATCTTGCCGCCATATTGGCAAGAGGACTTTTCCACAGTATCGGCGGTTATCTGTACTGGATGGAATATATGCCGGAAAATTTTCCGACATCGCTTGCGCCGCTCTATCCAATTGCGTATAATTATGCTTATATTCTTGCCGAAGGAATTGTAACAATTGTTATTTTAATACTGCCGCCGGTAAAACATGCTATGGCCAGGATCAGAAACATGGCCGCAGAATGACCGCGGCGGCGCCGGTACCGGATACCATACCGGAAGATGGAGGAAATCTATGGACACACAGTCACTGTTGACTTTTGTAACTTTAGCGGAATATCGAAACTTTACCAGAACGGCGGACGCGCTTTTTATCGCGCAGTCCACCGTTACGAACCGCATATCCGAACTGGAAAAGGAGATCGGCAAACAACTCTTTGAAAGAAATAAAAGGAAAGTGACTTTATCCATGGAGGGCGAGCTTTTCCTGTCCTATGCAAGGCGCATCCTGGAGCTTGCCGATAACGGCATACAGGATGTCAATTCCATGAAAAAATATGAAGCTTCTTACCGGATTGGCTCGACCAATACGATCTATGAATGCCATCTGTTCCCTGTCATACAGGAATATATGGCATCCCATCCGACGCATGCCGTCAAGATCACGCTTGGACATTCCAATGATCTGCTGCAGCAAATACAGGACAATCTTTTGGACGCCGCCTACTCCTATCTGCCGTTTTATCACAGCGCCTATCACTGCGAAGTATTTGCTACCGATGACCTTGTGCTGGTCACGCGCTTTGACAATGCCTCCTACCGCGAAGGCATCACCAAGGAAAACCTTATCCATGCCGATTATTTATATTGCAACTTCGCACTGCAGGATGTCGGTCTTTTTATAAAAGAATTGTTTCCGCCGCATTATCAGTTCGGTTTTGAAATTGACAACAGCACGAAACTGATCCCCTACCTGCTTACGTCAAACGGTATCAGCTTCGTGCCGGAAAATATCGCCGCTCCCTATGTGGAGCGAAAAGATCTCAGGAAAATCCCTCTTTTGGATTTCGAAGCGCCCAAGATCAATTGTTATCGAATTACGCGAAAAGTCTGATATACGCATAAAACCGCGGATATCAGACTTTCAAAGCAAATAACATATGCTATTCATTATCCTTTCATAATCAGAGCAGCGCGGTTTCGTCCCTGCTGCATCTGTTTTGCCAGTATTCCCTCAAAATCTCTCGTCTGGCCCTTTTTCAACGGATTCTCATTACGCATTTCCGAGTAAGTCTCCGAATAATCTACTTTCTTGTCAAGCACATCATCCGATATTCTGGATAATCTGTTCAGACTTTTGGAACTGACTGCATTCGGATTATAAACATATGTAGGGTAAATGTTAAAAATTCCGCCGATCTTCACTTTGACTGCCCTTCCTTTCTTTGACTTCTCAATCTACCTCTCTGCCTTCGGTCTCTATCGCTTCCACTTCCTGCTTCATCTGCTTTGCCATTCGGAATACCCTTGAAATGATCCAAATATCCGAAATGCCATCATAAATTAAAAACAATCCGATAAACATAACAAGTGTATCGATTGCCTTAAACGGATTACGGATCAGCAATATGCCGAATGCCACCGTCACAAGACCTAATAAGAGCGCCACCCACCACTTGTCATATCGGTTCTGGAAAAGGTGGAAAGCCTGCTGTAAGTTGTTGATGCCGTGAATGATAATAATGATTCCCACCAGAATCGGTATCATGGCAATGACCTTATCCGGCTGCAGCAGGATCCATACGCCGATCACGGCAATGATGATCCCCATAACAAGATTCATCTGTGAAAAAAGGCTGCCGTCTCTTCGGAAAATGAAATTGGCCAGTCTGCTGATACCGTTTATGATCAGCACCACACCAATCGCCATACAGGTAATCTGTACGGACATATCGGGCCATATGACGAGTACGGCGCCAAGAGCGATGCAAAGCAGGGCGGATGCCATGACATTCGTTTTAATTTTTTTCAAGATATGCTCCATATTCCTCTTCCTCCATCCTGATTATTTTATCAAAACCCGGGAACAGATCCCTGCTCTTTCGATATGCGATATAACCTAAGAGCGCACCGAAACAGTTCAGAATAATATCGTCTACGTCAAAAGCTCCAAATGCGCTGAAAAGCTGGAACACTTCGATGCCAAGCACGAAAAACAGCGCATTGGCAAACACATCCGGAAAACCGCTCTTATCCGAACGGGTGAGCGGGAAGAGGATGCCAAACGGTACAAAGACCAGGATATTCCCCGCCAGATTCTCTACACTATTTAATTTATCGGCATATTCTATATACATTTTAATGGTTTTAAATGGTATAAAATTTGCGCTGCCGAGTCCTTCGAGAATAACATCCTTCTGCCATGTCTGCGCAATGGCATAGAGCTGTTCAAACGGATATTTGAAAATGATCACCTTAATGACCAGTAAAATGTAGACGACGAACAAAAGTTTGATCCACTTTCGCAATTAGTTGACCTCCCACGGATTTTCCATTCCTTCAACAAAAAATTTACAGCCAAGCAGGGAGTCACGTACTACGGTTTCCACGCAGTTGTCCGTATAAAAAGCCATATGATGCGATACGGTCACATTCGGAAATCCTCTTAAAATAGATAGCTCCCTATTATTTAATATATCCGATTTGTGGTCATAATAGTATAGTCCGAACTCATTTTCTACAACATCCAGACCTGCCGCTCCGATCTTACCGGATTCGAGAGCACTGATCAGCGCCTCCGTATCGATCAGGGCGCCTCTGGCCGTATTGATGATCACGACGCCATCTTTCATTTTGGCAATGCTTTGCGTATTGATCAAATGGTGGCTCGCCCCTGTAAGCGGCGTATGCAGCGTGATTACATCCGCCTCTGCAAAGAGCTGTTCAAGCGGCACATACTGCGCATACTGTTTCACTTCCTCCTGCACATGCAGATCATAAGCGATCATCTTACAGCCGAAACCGGACAAATCATGGATCACTGTCCTGCCGATTCTTCCCGTTCCAATGACTCCAACAGTCAAATCCTGTAATTCCCTGCCCTGAATGCCTGGCAGTGTATAATCCTGTATATTGGTGCGCTCTATGATCCGTTTCATCTTCCGAATGGACATCAGGATCAGCATGACCGTATAATCCGCCACACCGTTTGGCCCATATGGCGCATTTCCAACTTTAATACCGAACTCTTTGGCCGCATCCATATCGATATGATCGTATCCGATCGTTCTGGTCGTCAGATATTTCACGCCGTTTGCATGAAAGGCTGCCATAAGCTCCCTTGTGATCTTGGATGTAATAATATTAACGCATTCGCTGCCTTTTGTCAGATGCACATTCTCCAGTGTGGGCGCATCTTTGCAGAGTATCAGCTCCATGCCGAGTTCCTTCTCATATTGTAAAAACAATTCTTTTTCATCAAATTCTCTGCAATTATAAACGGTGACTTTCATGGTCAATTTCCTCCTTTTGGTAAGAATCTTTCAGTTCTTCCTCATATTCGTTTACAATTTTCGTATCTTCCGAATGCAGCCGCCTGAACTTATTAAATCCGGCCACCAAAATCCTGAAACTCTCTTTCGTTGTATCAAAGGCCCCCTCTTCATTCAGGTTGACCATGATGATGCCGATCGGAAGCGCCATGATCATTCCGAGAACGCCGCCCAGGCGATATCCGATATAAAGCAGAAATATGGTCGGAATAGGTTCGAAACCGATCGAATCTCCCATGATCTTTGGCTGAATGACCTGTCTGATCAGCTGACTGATCAGCCAGATGATCACAAGACCGACCGCCATCTTATATTCACCGCTCAGAATTTCGACAACCGCCCAGGGAACCATGATCGTCCCTGCGCCGAACACCGGCAGAAGGTCTATAAATGCAATTCCGAATGCGATCAGAAATGCATAGTCGACTTTCAGGATCAAAAGGCCGATCAAAAGCAATATATAGATCCAGACTTCTATCTTGAACTGTGCTTTAAAATAACCGCCGATAGCATTCGTAAAACTCCGCCGGATCAGACCCAGCCGGTAGTAAACTGCTCCCGGCATATATTTTTTCGTAAACTCCGCGAGATAATTTTTATCCGCCACAAAGAAATACGAAGAAAGCAGTGTCATAATGACTGCCATAAAAATATCGGGAAGCTGTTTGGCAAAATTGCCTACAGCCGTAAAAGTAGGCGTTCCGATGCCGCTGACAAAATCGGAAAAATAGTCTCCCAGATTGCTGCCGAAAGCAGCAAGTTTCTCCTGTACATCAACCGGCAGGCGCTTATATACCCCTTCCAGGTTGGCTCCGATCTGTGCAAATTCAGCCTCTATCCCCTTCCACATAATGGGCAGTTCATTCACAAAAGCCGCCGTCTCTCTGGCCAGTTTGACGACAAGGCTGTATACAAGCAGGATTACGACCGCCAAAACCGCAATGATCACGAACGCCGAAACGGCTTTTCTCCGGATCCTCAGCTTCTCTTCCAGAAATCTGACAAGCGGCGATGCGATCAGTGAGATCATCCACCCTATGATAAACGGCATGAAGAAAAAGATGGCTCTTGGCAGTAAAAAGATGGACAGCAGAAGAATAACCAATGCAGTCAACAAATTAAGGATTACTTTTATATATGTGACAGCTTCTTTTTTCATAACGATACCCCCTGTCCGTTTTCATAGACATCATTGAAACGATTCTTCCGGCAGCATTCCATCAAGCAGTTCATATATTTCGTCTCTTCCCTGCTTTGACAGGGCGGAATAGGGTATGACGATCGTGCCGTTTTCTACCTGCAGCGCATCGCATATCAGTTTTTTCTGTTTTTCTACCTGACTGCGTTTGATCTTATCAAGCTTTGTTGCAATAATGACCGGTCTATAACCTCTTTCTACGATCCAGTCGTACATGATACGGTCATTTTCGGAAGGAGCATGCCTGATATCCACCAGAAGAAAAACCGCGTTTATTTTTTTTGACCGGTGCAGATAATCTTCAATGAGTTTTCCCCACTGCGCCTTTACCTGTTCATTGGCGGTCGCATAACCGTATCCCGGCAGATCCACAAAATACATCTGTCCGTTAATATTATAATAATTGATCGTCTGCGTTTTCCCCGGTTTGGCGCTTGTTCTTGCCAAAGACTTCCGGTTCATCAGACCGTTGATCAACGATGATTTCCCGACGTTGCTCTTTCCCGCAAAAGCAAACTCCGGCAGTTCGTTGTCCGGTAATTTACTTGTAATTCCGCAAACTCTCTCCAGTTCCACACTCTTAATGACCATAACATACACCTCCTTTTGCATCTTCCCGCTTCTTCATTACTTTCCTGTCATTCCGCCATAGCATATCTGACGACGTCTTCCATTGTTTCGACCGGATGAATACACAGTCCCTTCTTTATTTCTCCGGGAATTTCATCAATATCTTTCTCGTTTTTCTTCGGCACAAGCACAGTCTCTATTCCCGCTGTCCTGGCTGCAAGGATTTTTTCTTTCAGACCGCCGACGGGCAGCACTCTGCCCCGCAGTGTGATCTCTCCCGTCATGGCCACTTTCGCACGCACCGGGCGTTCCGTTACGAGAGAAAGTATCGCCGTCGCCATTGTAATGCCCGCTGAGGGGCCATCTTTGGGTACGGCTCCCTCGGGAATATGAAGGTGAAAATCGTTCTCTTTAAAGACCTTATCCGCCACTTTATAGGTGCGGCTGACAGAGCGCACATAACTCATGGCAATCAAAGCAGATTCCTGCATCACATCTCCCATTTGACCAGTTAAGTCAAGTTCACCTTTCCCCGGCATCATATTGACTTCTATCTGCAATGTGTCGCCGCCCACACTCGTCCAGGCCAGTCCGCGGACGATGCCGACTTCGTCTTTTTCGTTCGCCCTGATGCTATCATATTTCGGCTTTCCCAGATAAGCACTCAGATTGGCGGATGTCACCCTGATCTTTTTCTTTTGCTTCTGTACGATCTCTCTTGCGGACTTTCTGCAGATCTGTGCAATCTTACGCTCTAAGCCGCGGACGCCTGCCTCCTTCGTATAGTGAAGGATCATATCTTTCAGCGCGCCGTCCGTAAACTGCAGAACATCAGCAGACAGACCATTTCGGTCAAGCTGTTTTTCCACCAGATGTTCTCTGGCAATATGAAATTTCTCATTTGCCGTATAACTGTTAACTTCAATGATTTCCATTCTGTCCAACAGCGGCTTGGGAATCTTCTCGGTCGAATTGGCTGTTGCAATAAACAGCACTTCCGACAGATCCATTGGTATTTCTACATAATGATCCCGGAAATGACTGTTCTGCTCGCTGTCCAGAACCTCCAAAAGAGCCGATGAAGTGTCTCCCTTATAATCACTGCTCACTTTATCGATCTCGTCAAGCAGCATTAGCGGATTCTTCACTCCTGCCTGCCGCAGACCGCTTACGATCCTTCCCGGCATAGCGCCGACATATGTTTTACGGTGTCCTCTGATTTCTGCTTCATCCCGCACGCCGCCCAGACAGATTCGTATGTATTTCTTATGCAGCGCCTCCGCAATGCTCTTGGCAATGGATGTTTTACCGGTTCCCGGCGGTCCGACCAGACAGATGATCGGACTTTCGCCCTTTTTGGTCATAATCCGCACGGCAAGGAATTCCAGTATGCGTTCTTTGACCTTGTCCAGGCCGTAATGTTCCCGCTCCAGAATCTCCTGTGCTCTATCCAGATCCACGCCATCCCGGGACATTTTATCCCAGGGAAGCTCCAATAACGTTTCAATATAGGCGCGCTCTACCGCACTCTCCGAACTGCTTCCCGCAACACTCTTAAAGCGGGCGATCTCCTTACGGATCTTTTCTTTGACTTCCTTCCCCGCCTTTAATTTCTCCAGAGCCTCCTCAAACTGCGCCGTCTCCGAAAAAACATCGTCTTCCCCGATTTCTTTACGGATATAACGAAGCTGCTCCCGCAGAACATATTCTTTTTGATTTTGATCAAGACGCTTTTTGACTTGAGTAGTCAAATCGGTCTTTATCTGCGCAATTTCAATCTCATTCGTCAGGATCCCCGTTAAGACCAGAAAGCGCTCCTCCAGCGAAACTGCTCCCAGAATCTCCTGTTTCTTCTGAAACGATAACGGAATATTGATCGCGATCAGATCGATCAGCCTTCTCAGACTTATGCACTCTTCCACCTGACTGCTGATCGTCCCGCCGATTTTTGGAAAACACATTGTGTACTTTGTAAATGTCTCTTTTACCGTACGAAGCATTGCCTCTGTCTGTGCTGCATCGAAACTCCCGCAGTCGTCTTCTATCAGTGTGACCACAGCGGTCATAAAACCTTCTTCATCCTGTATGGACTGCAGTTTTGCTCTGGATATTCCTTCTACCAGGATCCGGATCATCTGATTGGGCAGCTTCGTCACCTGTTTCACCATGACGATTGTCCCCACCGAATAAAGTCCGGAAAGGTCCGGTTCCTTTTCATTCGGATCTTTCTGCGTCACGACAAAAAGCCTCTGGTTTCCCAGCATGGCCTCTTCGATTGCCAGAATGGACTTAGACCGGCTCAGATCAAAATGGATGATCATATCCGGCAGGATCGTAAGTCCCCGCAGCGTCACTGCAGGCATTTCCGATTCTATTATCGACTCGGTTTTCAATTCTGCTTCATTTTCTCTGCTCATACCGATTTTTCCCCATAATTGCATGAAACGCCGCCCAAAAACCCGACGACGTTACCTAAAATTAACCTTCCCTGCTCATAGCAGGTCAGGCATCCCAAACTATTCTGCCTGTAATAATCTGTTCCGGTAATGCACAAGCGGCTGCTCTTTTCCTTCTACCGCATCCTTCGTAATAATACATTCTGCAATGTTATCATCTGACGGTATTTCATACATAACATCCATCATAACACTTTCCATGATCGAACGAAGTCCTCTTGCACCGGTCTTCTTCTCGTATGCCAGTTCGGCGATTGCCTCTACCGCATCCTCTTCTACCTCTAATTTCACTTCATCAAACTCGAACAGCTTCCGATACTGTTTGATCAGAGCGTTCTTGGGTTCTTTCAGGATTCTGATAAGCGCTTCCTTATCAAGACCTTCCAATGTGACCGTAATCGGCACACGCCCTATAAACTCCGGGATCAAACCGAATTTCATCAGATCCTGAGACGCCACTTCTTTCAAAACAGCGCCGATCTCCTTGCTGCTTTTCTCGGTGATCTGCGCATTAAAACCGATCGAGTTTCTATCCAGTCTCTCTTCCACGATTTTCTCCAGACCATCAAAAGCGCCGCCGCAAAGAAACAGAATATTGGAAGTATCAATCTGGATCAGCTCCTGGTGCGGATGCTTTCTTCCACCCTGCGGCGGAACACTGGCAACCGTTCCCTCAATGATCTTTAAGAGCGCCTGCTGCACGCCCTCTCCGGAAACGTCTCTCGTAATGGACACATTCTCACTTTTCTTCGTAATCTTATCAATCTCATCAATATAAATAATGCCGAACTGCGCCCGGTCAACATCATAATCTGCAGCCTGGATCAGTTTGAGCAAAATGTTTTCTACATCCTCACCGACATATCCTGCCTCGGTGAGCGTTGTTGCGTCCGCGATCGCAAACGGCACATTGATGATCTTGGCAAGCGTCTGTGCCAGATAGGTCTTGCCGGAACCGGTTGGGCCGATCATGATAATATTGCTTTTCTGCAATTCCACACCATCGTTATCCGGCGGCGCCATAACCCTTTTATAATGATTATATACGGACACGGCCAGTACCTTTTTGGCCTCTTCCTGTCCGATCACGTAATCATCCAGGAACTGTTTGATCTGAACCGGCTTTAAGAGATTGATCTCCATCTCTCCAGCTTCCGTTTCTTCCTCATATTCCTCCTCGATGATATCCGCACAAATATCGACACATTCGTCGCAAATATATACATTACCGGGTCCGGCAATCATTTTCCGGACCTGATCCTGTGTTTTATTGCAAAAAGAACATCTTACCTTGTCGTCAGAATTCCTTCCTGTCATTTTCAATAGCCATGCCTTTCTTCTTCATAATAACAACAGAAAACCGTAACTGCAGGACCTCTACTTTTTGGCAGCCTCGACATGATTGGTGATCACACGGTCAATTAAGCCGTATGCAAGCGCTTCTTCAGCGGATTTCCAGTTATCACGTTCCGTATCCGCTGCGATCACTTCATAATCCTGCCCGGTATTTTCCGCTAAAATCTTGTTCAACTTCTCTTTGGTCTGCAAAATATGCTTCGCAGCGATCTCAATCTCGGTTGCCTGTCCCTGCGCTCCGCCAAGAGGCTGATGGATCATAATTTCCGCGTTCGGAAGCGCCATTCTTTTCCCTTTCGTTCCGCCTGCGAGCAAAAACGCGCCCATGCTTGCCGCCATGCCGATGCAGACGGTAGAAACGTCGCATTTGATAAAACGCATTGTATCGTAGATCGCCATTCCTGCCGTTACGGAACCGCCCGGACTGTTAATATACAAATTTATATCTTTTTCAGGATCCTCGGACTCCAGAAACAGCATCTGTGCTACAACAAGGCTTGCCGTTGTCTCATTTACCTCTTCTCCGAGAAAGATGATCCTTTCTTTTAAAAGTCTGGAATAAATATCATATGAGCGTTCTCCCTTGGAAGTCTGCTCGATGACGTAAGGTACCAGTGCCATAACAATCCCTCCTTGCCTTCTACCAGCTTGTTTTTATTTTTCTTTTGCATTCTCTACGACAAATTCGGCTGCTTTTCTTACGGCAAGATCCTGTCTGATATTCTTGGCCTCTTTTTCGCCAAGTATCTCTTTTACTTTTGAAACTTCCATCTGATAAACTTCCGCCATGGATTCCATCTCTTTGTCGTATTCTTCGTCGCTTACCTCGATCTTTTCAGCCGCAGCGACAGCTTCCAGCACAAGTCTGGCCTTAATGCGTTTCTCCGCCTGCGGTTTTACCTGCTCGATCAGCTGCGGATAGCTGGCTCCGGTAAACTGGAAATACTGCTCCATGGAAAGACCCTGCATGGTCATTCTCTGGGCAAATTCATCTACCATCTGTTTCTGCTGCGTCTCGATCATTGCTTCCGGAATATCCATCTCGGCATCTTCCACAATTGCTTCGATCACGGCTTCTTCTTTGGCATCTTTTGCTTCTTTTGCTTTTTTCTCTTCCAGATTTTTCTTTACGTCTTCCTTATATGCGTCAAGCGTATCAAATTCGGAAACCTCGCTTGCAAATTCGTCGTCAAGTTCCGGAAGTTCTTTCTCTTTGATCTCTTTTACCGTACATTTAAAGACCGCAGCTTTCCCTTTTAATTCTTCCGCCTGATAATCCTCAGGGAACGTCACGTTCACTTCTACCTCATTGCCGATCTGTGCACCGACAAGCTGCTCCTCGAAACCGGGAATAAATGCGCCTGAACCGATTGTCAGCGGATAATTTTCTCCCTTTCCGCCTTCAAAAGCCACGCCGTCAACAAATCCTTCAAAGTCGATCACAGTCATATCTCCGTCTTTTACAGGTCTGTCTTCTACGGAAATGCTTCTTGCATTATTCTCTCTTTCTCTTTCGATCACTTCGTTTACTTCTTCGTCCGTTACGTTCGTATCGGCTTTCTCTACTTTAACACCTTTATATTTTCCTAATTTTACTTCCGGCTTCAAAGCAACTGTTGCCGTAAAGATAAAAGGCTTGCCGGCTTCGATCTGCGTCACTTCGATCTTCGGAGAAGATACGATATCTTCTTCACACTCCTCCAGTGCTTTCTCATAAGCATTCGGGATCAGCTCATTTGCCGCATCCTCATAAAACACCTCTTTGCCGTACATTTTCTCAACGACCTGGCGGGGTACCTTCCCTTTTCTAAAGCCCGGGATGCTGATTTTACCTTTTTGTTTCTGATACGCTGACTCGATTGCCTTGTCCAGTTCCTCCGCACTCGCTTCAATCGTCATTTTTGCCATGTTCTTTTCTAATTTCTCCACCTGTAAACTCATAGATTGGTTTCCTCCTTCAATTACCTCTGCAACATGTATCTTATCAGGAACCCATATAACATTCCCGGTCACAGTCATTTAGAAATTATAGCACAACCCATGCGAAAATACTAGCATTTCTTTCCATAAATCCATGGCGGACCTTCCGAATGCCTTCTTTGGGAACAAAATAGACAAAGGATACATGGCAGAGGCCGGGGCAGTACGTATTTGTCTGCGGAGGTGGACCTGCAAACGGGAATTTTCTAATCGGGCGTGAAAAGTTTTTTCTGCGTCCGGGCCGGCATTCAGGTACATCCGTGTACCATAATGCCTAAATCGCACATCCTGTGCGATTTTCCCTGGGTTGTTATTTCACCCGATAAGAAAATATCACCGTTTTCCGTTACACCCCCGCAGACAAATACGTACTGCCCCGGCCTCTGCCATGTATCCGCCTCCTATTTGGCTTCCCTGCGGCTGCTGCGTCCATAGATCACTTTTGAGCTGATCCCGCGCAGCATCCCTATCTTTCCCGACAATGCGCTGATCTGTTCTTCGGGAGCGTCCAGCACGATACTGATGATATTCATATTCTTTTTACTATAAGGAATCCCCATTCTTCCGATAATATATGCAGCATAATCATGCAATATCCGGTTCAGCCTCTCGACTTCCTCCGTATTCTCCACTATAATCCCGACCAGAGCCACTCTTGTTTCCATATGCGTTATTCCTTTCATGATCTTTCGTTTAGGCGTTTCGCGGTCATCTGCCTGCTATAATTCTATCTTTACCGCCTCAAGCAGCGCCGTATCCTCTTCTCTGTGCGTCGTCACAAACAGCGTCCTGCCATGCAGTCTCTCTAAAATATATGCCGCCGTCTTCCTGCGGTTCTCTTCATCCAACCCGGTGAACGGCTCATCCATAATGATGATATCTGCACCGGAAAGCATTGCCCGCAGGATGGCGCACCGTCTCTTCATCCCGCCGCTCAATTCACTGACAGGCCTGTTCAGGCAGTCCGCGGGCAGGATGTTAAGCGCCTCTTCTTTGATCCATGCCGCTGTTTCCTTCCGCCTTTCTCCTTGAGACCCGCACGAATCTGTTTCATTTCCCTTACCTGTTCCGTACATTGTCATCATAACATTTGTTATTGTATCATAGGCATCACACAGTCTGTCGTCTTGAAAAACCATGCCGATGCGCGGAGGAATCCCCTCTATCGTCCCCTCGTCCGCGCGGACGATCCGGTTCATCAGATTCAGCAGCGTCGTTTTACCGCCGCCGGAGGGCGACATAAGACAATAATGTCCGCCGGGTTCGATCACGAATGAGATCCCCTTAAGAACCGTCTGTTCTCCATAGGTCTTACCTACATCCCGGAGACGGATCCGATTGTCCTGCGCTGCCTGCTCCCGTATCCTTTCCGGTCTCCGTGCCCTGTCCTTCTTCCATTCTGCCCGGCCAATCCATCCTTTTTGCCTGCTTTCAACCCTGGGATATGGTTTCCAGTCCGCAAATTTTTCTACGATATACAATACTGCCTTTTCAAATAAGAAACTCAGCACAATAATCAAAAAAGTCCAGGCAAACAGGCCCGCGGTATCCAAATATATTTTGGACATATACAGCCGCTCTCCAAGCGAAAAGGCCGGTATACCGATCACCTCCGCCGCCACGCCCGACTTCCAGCTCATCCCGAGCGATACTTCCAGACTGCTAACCAGATACGGCATCAGAGCCGGCCTGTAAAGATAGAAAAGACGATTCCTTCCCGTCATGCCAAATACCTGTGCCATTTCCAAAAGCTTCCTGTCCGTATTTTTCAGTCCTGCCATCGTACTGACATAAATATTGGGAAACACGATCAGGAAACTGATGAAAAAAGAAAGCCTGCCGGACCCGAACCATATGAGCAGCAAAACGACAAAAGATGCTACCGGAATGGCCTTTAACGTCGTGATAAGCGGAGAGAGAAACATCTCCGATACCCGGCAGCGGTAACTGAGCGCCCCCAAAAGCACACCCGCGAAAAGAGCCAGCAAAAAACCTGCTCCGATCCGGGCAAAAGAAAAGAGCACAATCTTATAAAAATCCGGTCTGACAAGGTTTTCCAAAAAAGCCGCCCCCGCCTGTACAGGGCCGACTAAAAGAATCCGGTTGTGCGTCATGGCAGCCGCAGACTGCCAGACGCACAGCCAAAATAAAATAACGATTCCTTTCCGGAATATATTTTTTCTCCTGTCATTCCGTCTATGATCCACCAGACACCTCTCCAAATAATATTTTTACGGAATATAATAGAAATCATCCGCCGGAAGGGAACCTCCCACAGAGGATGCATCCTGCTCATATAATACTTCCAGATAGCCGGAAAGCGCCGTTTTCATAGCTTCCCCATCCATATAGGTAATATTACAGTACGGCAGCGCCTTTACCGCTACCGGCTCTTTTTCGATAATTCCGTAAGAAACCACGAGTTCTGCCGCCTCTTTCGTATTTTCATTGGCGTAAGCCGCACTTTGCCGATGTTCGTTCATAAAAGCGGCAGCTGCCTCCGGCTCTTCTTCCAGAAAATCTTTCCTGGCAATCGTAACACCTGTTACGAAACTACTGCCGCCTTCTCCCTGCAGCGCTGCCCACTCCTCATTAAAGTCCATAACAACTGCAAGCGCCTCATTCTGCATACAGGCCGCCGTTGCAAAAGGCTGCGGAAGCACACCGATGGCTTCCGGATTTTCGGTCAGAACCGCCGCAACTTCCGTCGCTTCCGATTTGTATTCCAATGTTACATCCTCTAAAGACAGTCCGTTTTCCGCTAAAAGATACTGCAGCACATAGTCGGGCGTCGTGCCTTTTCCTGTCAGATAGATCGTTGAGCCTTTAAGCGACTCAAAGGATCCTTTTGTATCATCTCCTGATACCATATAAAGAACGCCTAACGTATTAATATCAATGACCGCGATACCGCCCTGCGTCTTATGATATAGAATGCTTGCCACATTGGCCGGTACGAGCGCAAGATCCAGCTCCCCGGAAACAACCTTGGGCAGCAATTCATCTGCAGCCGCTGCCATGCTGAAATGATAGTTTTCTTCGGTTTCCCCTTTGTCCGACCTGTTCATCAAATACACCAGCCCCATCGAAGTCGGGCCTTTTAACGATGCGACATTGATATGCGTTTTTTCCTCCGTCTGTGCCGCGGTTTCACCCGCCGCCTCTTTTTGAACGCCGCTGACGCAGCCCGTTAAACAGAACAGTCCAAACACAATGCTCATCATTACCGCTAATACTTTCTTCTTCATTCCCGTAACCATGCTCCTTTCCCTTTTCATCCTAATAGCCATGCATACGATCTGCAGCCGCTTCTTATCTTCTTTGGCAAAGGCGCACAGGCATCAAATACATCCAACGGTTTCCGTCAGCTTTCCCGGTTTTCCGCTGCTGCCTGCATAATTTCCCAGCATATAAAAAGCGCCTCCTGACAGGAGACGCACACATACTGTATCAAATATGTCCTATTGGCGGCCTTTCCTCTCAGAACGAATCTTCGAGCGTCAGAATCAAAACTGCGATGCCCCGTCGGGACGAACCCTTCAGGTAATCTGCATGTATAACATATTTTACTATATTTACCCGCAAAAAACAACCCGCCTGTTACCAAGCGGGTCGTTCTCACTTTTTCAGAAATGACCGCAAAAGATCATTTCTATTTAGAAGCGGCTGTTATTTCATCTGCTCTTCCTGTTTCTTGATCATTCTACGAACCATCTCACCACCGATGGAACCTGCTTCTTTAGATGTCAGGTCACCGTTGTAACCTTCTTTTAAGTTAACACCTAATTCAGAAGCAACCTCTGTCTTGAAACGATCCATTGCTGCTTTCGCTTCCGGAACTTCAACTCTATTAGTTTTGTTACTTGCCATTTTCTTTCACCTCCGAAAATACATTTCATCTTTTATCTATATTTGAGATAAGCGATTGCAACACCGCTTATCTCAGTTTTCATGGCAGTCCAAAAAGGATCGTGTCATCTGTTTAAGCGTGTTTTTATCACTTATCTTGATGTTAGTATAAACGGATTCCGGAAAAATATTTTGGTAAGTTTTTCTAATCAGTTTTAAAAAACGATTCCTTTCTTCATCTGCACAACCGCGTCCGTGCCTTCTAACTGTTCCAGAATGGCAAGTGCAAACGGAATCGCCGTTCCCATGCCGCGGCTTGTAATAATATGTCCTGCCACAACAGCCGGATCACTTTTCACATCCGCGCCTTCTAAATGGCTCTCGAATCCCGGATTGGCGCAGGCCGGCTTTCCGTTTAACATCCCTCTGTGTCCGAAAATACTCGGAGCCGCACAGATTGCCGCAATCCATTTTTTATTTGCATGAAATTTTTCCACCTGTTCCATAAGCGGCGAAAAAGCCTCCAGATTGACAGTTCCCGGCATACCGCCCGGCAGAACGATCATATCGGTTCCTTCGAAATCCACTTCCGCAAACACTGTATCCATTTCCACCGTAATCCCATGCGAGCCGGTCACTCTTTTTTCCTCCGTTATGGAGACCATGTCCACATCAATTTTGGCCCGGCGCAGAATATCCACGACCGTAAGCGCTTCAATTTCTTCAAATCCCGTTGCAAAAAAAACACATACCTTGCTCATTTTTTCCCTCTTCTTTCTTTATTTTAATATAAAGGCAACTGTACTAAGTTAATCCATGCTCCAGATATAATGTCTCCCGATATGCTTTGTCCAACGTAATCTTTCGCAGATCATCCAGTCTGTCATTTTCCATTAGTATACGGACCAAACATGCCATACGCTCTTCTCCCTCGCTTCGACCTTCTGCTATTCCTTCTGCTCTCCCTTCATTTCTTCCCTCCTCCTGTGCCTTTTTTCTGGCAGCAGGCAGATCATAATCTCTGAAATGTTCAAACAATTCTCCCATTTTCCACTCCTTTACCTGTCCGGTAAATTCATCTCTCTGAACTCCTCCGTTCCCTGCAGCCTGTTGATTAACATGACAAAAGAAAGTTCGTCATTTTTATCAACAAGGTCTTCCATACTGTACTTATGCAGTTGAATCAATTTGTACAAAAACCGGGGTGTGAAAGCACCGAATACTTCTGGCAGAAATACTCTGTCCTGAAAATTACGGACAGCCGTCCATTCTCCGCTTCCTTCATAATATACGATGGGTAGAATCGGCGGATATTTAAAGTCTCTCGTCTTCGTGATCCCTTTATGCGCCCTCTCCATCTCCTTTTCATAATCTTCCCATATGTAGACCATATATCGAAGCAGCTGCATACTTACATTGTAATCTACTTTTGTCTTATGTTCAATAAGAGAAATAAAAAATAATGTATTATTTTCTGATATTTTTACACGTTTTACCGTATCTGCATATCTTTCTTCCGTAAACATCGGAACATACCGTTCTGATACTACAATCTTTTTTCTGGCAAGTATGATCTATGCATATTTCTGCTTTTCCAAAAACATGCTATAATAAACGCAAGCCTGATGGCTTGCGTTCACAGACGAATTTATAAATAAGGAGACACCTGTTATGGAAATAGAAAGAAAATTTAAAGTAAAGACTCTGCCGGTCAATTTGGAACAGTATCCCTTTCATCTTATCGAACAGGCCTATTTGAACACTGACCCTGTTGTCAGGATCCGCAAAGAGGACGAACGGTATTATCTTACGTATAAAGGGAAAGGACTGTTGGCCCGAGAAGAGTACAATCTCCCGCTAAATGAAGAATCCTATCTTCATCTGCGGGAAAAAGCGGACGGAAATGTAATCTCTAAAAAACGGTATCTCATTCCGATCGAAAATCCGACGTTTCTGTCAAATAATCAGTCTATGGTTGACTCTGTCAGTCTAACAATAGAACTGGATATTTTTGATGCTCCGTTCTCGGATCTTGTCATTGCGGAAGTGGAATTCCCGGACGAAGAAACCGCTAATGCCTTTCTCCCCGTGGACTGGTTCTCGGACGACGTTACGAATGATCCGGCCTATCATAATTCTAATCTAAGCCGGGTTTCTTTCTCATAACGATGATCGCAGCATAGTGCAGAATTTCAAATTCTTCCGGTGCAATCTCCTGCAGAAGGCTTCTGTGTTCCTTCTCAAACGCCTCAATTTCCGCCTCGGACAACGATGCGCCGATCCCGCGGCAGGCCTTGATCCTGCCGTTCCAGCTGTCCCTGGTAAACGGCACGGCAATATCGAATAGTTCTTCCTCTTCCAATGTAAAATAGGCGTCATAAGCGTCCGGTATCCCGATGCGGCGCCTTACTTCATTGCATCCCGTCCAGTCAGGGTTATACTGTAGTATTAATTCTTCGCTTTTAGCGGCAATCCTGTCTTCCAAAGGCAGCCACGCCATATACATGATGGCAAAACGTCCATCGGATTTCAGTATTGTATGCAGATGCTTTGCCAGTTCTTCATGCCGAAAATAGGGAAAACACTGGCATGCAGTCACCACATCGAACGTCTGCCCGGGAAACTGCGCATTTTCTGCGGGAGCACATAGAAACGTTATTTCCATATTCTGCGCGGCCGCCAGATTCCGAGCCTGCTCTATCTGGTTCTCTGCTATATCGACACCGGTAAACGCAGCGCCGTATCGGTACATATTCCGTGGAATTACCCCCGTACCGGTTCCGATATCCAGTATTTTCTGTCCTTTTGTCCCGATATTTTTCGTAAGCAGCTTCTGATAAAATGCCTCCGGATAAATATCCCTGTATCTGGCATAGTCTGAGGATGTACATCCCCAGTCGAACGCACGCCCATGATCGATCATGTTATTTTTCATTTCGACTGACCTCCCTGCTCTCCACGCAGTCAACAGACGCCGCCATGCAGCTATGGCTGCTCAGGAAACCGGGCCTGCAGACTCTCTTTCCACAAGCTCGGCTTCGAAAACGATCTGTCTATGTCTCTCTTTGCCGGCAATCACATCAAACATCAAACGGATCGTTTCTCCGGCCATCTCTTTTGCCGGCTGTCTGATCGTCGTAAGTTTCGGATTATAGTATTCCCCGAGTGAAATGCCGTCGTACCCCGCCACGGAAATGTCCTGCGGGATTCTTCTGCCGGCCTCCAAAATGGCCCTGCAGGCGCCCACGGCAAGCAGATCCGCCGTTGCATAGACAGCCGTTACGTTTTCGTTTTCCGCCAGTATCCTTTTGGTCGTCAGATATCCGTTTTCCATGGAGTAATGCTCTATTTCTTCTTTCACATAATAGATCAGATCCGGATTGACGTCAAGTCCCCGCTGCACAAACGCATCTTCATATCCTGCCAGGCGAAGCTGTCCTACGCTCGGTTCTTCCGATCCTTCCGTAATGATAGCAATGCGGCGGTGCCCCAAATCCAGAAGATAGTCCGTCATTTTCTTACTTTCCACCCGGTC
This sequence comes from uncultured Lachnospiraceae bacterium, assembly GCA_910579735.1. Taxonomy (GTDB): domain Bacteria; phylum Bacillota; class Clostridia; order Lachnospirales; family Lachnospiraceae; genus UBA3282. Next base: position 62,406 of record CAJTUZ010000012.1, on the reverse strand, counting down.
GTCCACCGCAATATTAGAATAGTTTGCTGTATTGGTTCCTTCCGCCTTTTCTACGCCGATCGTGCTGAAGATAAAGGGTACCGTCAGTTTTTCCAGCTTTTCCTGTGCATGATAAAAAGCGCCTCCCAGGAAAATAATGCCGCGCAGCCTTTTTTCCTTCACCAGTTCCAACGCCACATCCACTTCATCTTCATAAGCCTCTACGTGGCGCAGCACCAGCGCGTATTTTTTCTTCTGCGCCTCTTCTTCGATAATTCGGATCATACTGCCGAAAAACGGGTTGTTGATTCCTTTCACAAGCAATGCGATACATTTGGCATCCGTTCTTTTCAGGTTTCTGGCGCTGTTGTTCGGAATAAATCCGGTCTGCTCGATCATCTCCATGATCATCTGCCTGGTCGCCGGATTGATATCGGGATGGTCATTGATCGCACGGGAAACCGTGCTGACGCCTACGCCGCACTTTCTGGCAATATCTTTTATGGTAATTTCAGCCATTGTCTACCTCGGTCAACTTATGATAATCTTCCGTATAGTTTGGTCATCTTTCTCATGCGCAGAGCAAGTTCTTCATCAAACGCTCCGGACAGCATTCTCCACTTCCAGTTCGTTCCGAGCGTGGAAGGGATATTGATGCGCGCTTCGGCCCCAAGTCCGAGATAATCCTGCATCGGAATGATACAGGTATCGGATACGCTCGCCATAGCCGCTCTGATAAATTCCCACTGCACCTCTTTATTCGAACGGATATTCAGATATTTCCTGGCAAATGTCCTGTCATGTTTATTCAAAGAATCCAGCCAGCCGAGCACGGTGTCGTTATCGTGCGTTCCCGTATAGACGATGCTGTTGGCCTGGTAGTTATGCGGCAGATAATCGCTCTCTTCCCTGGAGTCAAAAGCAAACTGCAAGATCTTCATACCGGGATATCCGGTCTTTTTCACAAGTTTTAATACGGAATCGGTTAAAAAGCCCAGATCTTCCGCGATAACGGCTTTTTTTCCGAGTTTCTCCTTCATCGTTCTGAAAATATCATATCCCGGCCCCTTCTCCCAATGTCCGAATTCCGCCGTTTCATCGCCGTAAGGAATCGAATAATACTCATCAAATCCTCTGAAATGATCAATCCTGACCACATCGTATAATTCATAGCAGTAGGCGATCCGTCTCATCCACCACGCATAGTCCGTGTTTTTATGGTAATCCCACTTATAGAGCGGATTGCCCCACAATTGTCCCGTCGCCGAGAAAGAATCCGGCGGGCAGCCTGCAACGGCAACCGGTTCGGAGTTCTCGTCGAGCTGGAACAGTTCGGGATTTGCCCACGTATCGGCACTGTCAAATGCCACATAGATCGGGATATCCCCTATGATCTTTACCTTCTTTTTGTTCGCATAAGCTTTCAGGGCAGACCACTGCTTCGTAAAAAGGAACTGCTGAAAACGGTAAAATGCAATCTCTGTCTGATATTTTTCCCGATATGCGGCAAGCGCATCCTCTTTACGCAGTTTGATATCATCATCCCACTCGATCCAGCTTACGCCGTCAAAAGAATTCTTCACTGCCATATAAAGCGCATAATCATCAAGCCAATAGCTGTTCTTGCGGACAAACTCCTGAAAGGCTTCGTCTTCTTCTATATGACTGTTCTCAAATGCCGTACGCAGCACCTTGAATCTGGATAAATAGATCTTCTCATAATCAACATATTCCTCATTATCGCCGAAATCATATTGATCACAGTCCTGCGCCGTCAGATATCCATCCTCTATCAGCATCTCCAGGTCGATATAATAAGGATTCCCCGCGAAGGTGGAAAAAGACTGATAGGGCGAATCGCCGTATCCTGTCGGCCCGAGCGGAAGAATCTGCCAGTATGACTGTCCGGCCTTCGCTAATAAGTCAATAAATTCATATGCCTGTTTCGAAAAAGTCCCGATTCCATATTTCGATGGAATACTGGAAACAGGTAATAATACACCGCTTTTTCTCATTTTTTGTGTCCCCCCTGCAATAAAATATAATCGTAAACAGCGGATATCTCTCTATTTCCGCAATGCATCCGTAACGACGTCGGAATTGTTTCCGGTAACGTTACCAATCAATTGCCCTTAGCATAGCATTAAACTTCTGCCTTGACAATAACAATTTCATGCGAATTCATTTTTCGTGATAATGATAAAATGTAGTGTATTATAATTGTGAAAAATACACAAAAGGCCAGGCTAAACAGCCTGACCTTTTTTGGGTTATCGCCCGCCGCTTACGGAAACAGATTACCCGATCATCACTTCAATTCTCTCCACCTTACCGTCTCTGACTGCCGCCGCATCGGCTCCCGTAATAGTTGCACCTGTTATTTTACGGCATCCTCCATCCTTTTCATATAATACGCTCTCCCGGATCTCATATGCACCCGGAATATGGTCTTTCTGCTTTGCCAGATGGTATATGACCTGCGTACTTCCTAAAAATACCGCCGATACGCTCAGATCGTCTCCGATCAGATAATCAGGGATCACCGGTGCGAACGTCAGCTGCAGTTCTCCCTCTTTTACGCTAAACGGATGCAGGCCGAACATCATAAGCGACCACATATGGATAAATTCCACCGTAGAACCGCTCAGCCTTGCCACAAATCCCTTTCCATGAAAACGGGTATTCGGATTCTTACTGCTCGCGATAAAGGACGAGTTCTCGTAAATGCTTCTGCCATATACTTCCGGATCTAAGAAGGGAACCGCCGCCTTATGGAAATCTTCTATAAATTCGTCATACATGCCGCATTTTAAAATCTCCAGCAGATACTTATATTCCATATGCAGCCAGATTGATTCGTTCTCAAGCCAGCCCGGCGTAAAAGCTTTGGCACGCCCGATCTCAAACGACGCATCCTTTAACGAAGCGTTCACTTTATACATGGACAGTTTCTCATCATACAGATCGCTGTTTTTCACGCTCTCATACAGCTTCTTTTTCTCTTCCGGCGCATTCTCCAGTTTGAAGAAGCGGACAGGACCTTCCAGAAACAGCGGAATGGGACGCAGTGCAAAATGCACCGGCAGAATGCCTTCTTCATCTTCCACATAGTCCGTCACTTCGTAGCTGAAATAAGTCGGGCAGATACCGTTCTCCACTGCACAGGCTTTCGTGATACCGATACGGACGATCTCATGAAAAAGCTCCAGCATGTCCGACAGCTTCTTTGTATCCATCTCTACCGTATCTCCGGAAACGCCATCATAGACATTCTCCCAATAGGCTTCTTTTACGTCGCCAATCTGATTCCAATACGATACGACTTCCTGCTCCTGCTGCAAAAGCGCCCTGTTGTCCGCCGCAAGCGCCGCTGCCTGTTCCATTAGCGCCGCCGTCTCCTTTAACATAACAAGTGTTCCTGAATATTTTTTTAAAACGCTTATCGCATATTCCAACGTTCTGCCAAGCTCATACGTCTCTGCCATAGAAGAGCCGAACAATCCGGGCAGACCGTTCAGTGCATCATACCAGCCCGGTTTTCCGCCTTCCATTTCCACGCCCATACCGTATGCGTCCAGCGCCATGAATTTCGTCGTACAAAGAAGCAGTATTTTTTCAAGCAGTGTAGAATATACGATGTCTCCTTTGCCGTAAGCGCCGCGCACCAGTTTTTCGGGCGTATTTCTTTTGCTGTCTTCCTTTAGGGAATGATACTGTCTGATGCCATTTGGCGTCTTCGTATATCGTTTTTTCCGTTTATTGACCGCCACCTGGGACAAAAACCAGGTATAGCTATTGTCAAACAAAAGCTCTTTTTCCTTTTCGGGATAAATATGCAGATAGCTTTCGATCAGATCCAGGTTATAGGTCCAGTGGTCCGACCAGTAGCCTTCTCCGAAACTGCCGTTCATCATACTGTGCGCCTGCGTCATTACCTCTTCAAACAATTCCTGTGCCTTCTCGGCATCCATATCACCCGCGATCCGGAAAAAAGCGCCCGGCGTGAAGGGTTTTTGCAAAGCCGATACCATACGCTCCCTCTCCGGTTCCGCAGCGGATGCAAAAATACGCTCTCCCGCTTCTTTATCCAGTACATAAGTCACCTTCTCGATAGAAAGCGGATTATAGCCGTCTAACTGGATCAGATTATAAAAAGTCCTGATATTCTCGGTTCCCACATAAGGCGAGAAGAAAGTATCGCATCTCCGGTTCTGGTTAACATCCCTGTAACTGCCGTTTCCCTGCGAATAAAACTCCGGCAGCATGCTGAAGTAATTATATTCCCGTTCCAGATCGCCGTGTTTTCTGGAATAGATGTAAAAGATCTTATCCTGTCCGAGCACAATCGGATAACCGCCGCGCAGTACGTTATCCATATAAGTATAGCGGCAGTAGGCGTCAAAAGCCTTCGAAGCCGTGTGCGTATCGATACGGCCGCACAAGTCGTCGACAATCTGCCTTGTACGCGTCAGTTTGGCCTCGAAATAAGCGCCATCCATTTTCCCGGCACTGAACTTTTTCAATACCTCATAGCTTTCTGCCTGTCCGATCATCTCATAGATGCTTAGCTGTTCTCCGGGCGCCAGTTTCTTCTTTGTCCCGTAGAAACTGCACGGGAACTGGTTCTGTGTCACCTGCTCCATATTTTGTATGCCGTCTATTCCATACTTTTCAAAATTGACTGCATTAGTCAGTGTCGTATCATACGCAAACACCACATCCGGATCCACGATTGCCGGCAGTCTGCTGCCATCCTCGAGAACGCCGAACGAAAAGTTACCGCCCACTACTTCCGTCACCGAAGCCGTATCGACAATACTCGCTCTTACACGATAAAACGGCACCCTTGTCTCTACATGTTCCACCTGCATCCATGCCTTCACGAGCGAACCCATTGTTTTCAGGTCTTCATTGCTGACACCGTAAGGAATGCAGGCAGGCATCCCATCTAGTACTTCCAGTTCTGCCGGTGCATCCGAAAGATTTTCAAACGTGACCTTCCGAACAAGAGCCCCCGCCTTTTCCTCCGGCAGCGTAAAATACGTCACGTGCGTACGCAGACCGTGTGTTTCGTTGATCTCTTCTATCTCCAGGCCATTCTGGAAAATCATCATCTTCTGCTTCTCATTTTCATCCGCAAACGCTTCGAAACAGACTCCGTTTATCCGCAGAAACGTACGGAAACCGGTACGCTTCACATTCTGATAAGCCTGATGCGCGGGATAAAATTCCATAATGGCATGATCTTTATTCTCCACGCCGAAGCAGGAAACGCACTGCCCTCGGTTTACATAATAGCACCAGCTGGGAATCCCATGCACGCCGGCGATTCCCGGCAGAAAGCTGGCAAACGTTGATTTCTTCCCGTAATTCTCGATCACAAATGCTTCGTTTTGACTGCTCATAGTTTTCTCCTTTTCTTATTATCGTTCGGACAATTGCAACCCCCGGGGCAGGCAGGCGGACAGCGGAAAAAGTTTCTGCTGAAGGGCCCTCTAATAACGCCGGTTCTTAGTGAGAGCTGCATTCTATGCAGTTCGAACTTAGCACCGCTGCGTTATTAACGGAGCGAGAGCGTGCCCTGAGGCAGAAATCTTTTCCGCTGTCCGCCTGCCTGCCCCGGGGGTTTGGAAATGCCTGTTTATAACAGCGGTATCATATCGCATACCGATTCAAAGATCAGATGCGGTTTCACGTCGGATAATGCGACATCCGCAAGCGCCGCTTCACCGCTCAAAACAAGGATACTTTTCAATCCGTTATTTTTGCCTGCCGCGATATCGGTATAGAGCCTGTCTCCGACCATGGCGGTCCGTTCCCTTTCCACGCCGCACCGGCTTACCAGATAATCGATGATATCACCGTTTGGTTTGCCGATCACACGGTCCGGATAGCGAAACGCCGAAGCATGAATAAATGCATGGATTGCGCCCGCATCCGGAATAAATCCCGTTTCTGTCGGGCAGTTATAATCCGGGTGCGTTGCCAGATAGGGCAGTCCCGCTCTGACAAAATCACACACTCTGCACATCTTCTCATAAGTAAGAGACGTATCAAACGCCGTTACGACCACATCCGGCGCCGTATCGCTCAAACAGATGCCGGCCTGCTCAAATTCTTTCTGCAGAAGCGGATTGCCCAGTAAAAATACCTTTTTCCCGGAAAAATGCTTTTGCAGATAATCGATCGCGGCCTGTCCGGAAGTAATGATCTTCTCTTCTCCCACATCCAGTCCCATCCGATGCAGCTTCTCCACATACACCGCGGCATTTTTGGACGAATTATTCGTTAAAAACACATACTGCCGCCCCGATTCCTCTATCTTTTTCAAAAAATCCACAGCGCCTGCGATCCACTTTTCTCCCAAATAGATCGTTCCGTCCATGTCCAGTGCAAAACAACGTATGTTATTTATAATATGTTCTTTATCCTGGTTCACTATGGGAATGATGTCTGACATTTTAGAAGTCCTCCCGGCCGAAAAATATAGAAATTCAGTTCTTTTATTTTATCATAAAAGGCTGGTTCTGCATAGAAATATGTGCTAGAATTTTAAAAACAGTCTGCAGCACAAAACAAGGGAGAGAAGACGCCAATGAAAGAAAAATTATATACAATACCGCTTAACGATGCCATCAATGCCGAAGACGAGTGCCCGTTCTGCTTCATTGAACGCAATGTCGAACAGGATCTGCTGGATTTTGTACTGGGTTCGGGTTCCTCCTATATGGAAAGCGACATCAGGGAAGCAACGGATCACGCGGGTTTTTGCAGAGCGCATTTTAAAAAGATGTTCGATTACGGCAACACCCTGGGCAATGCCTGGATCTTAAAAACGCACTACATACAGATGAACCGTGAAATGAAAGAACAGTTCAAAAACTATAAACCCGGTAAAACATCTTTGAAGGACAAGTTCAGAAAACAGACCGAACGGACCAACCCGGTCGGAATGTGGATCGCAGACAAAGAACGCTCCTGTTATATATGCAATCGTTTTGAAGACACTTATGAACGTTACATGGATACCTTTTTCGTCATGTATAAAAAAGACGCGGAATTTCGCGGCAAAATTAAAAACAGCAAGGGATTCTGCCTGCATCACTTCGGCGATCTGTGCGAAGCCGCCGAAAGCCGCTTAAATGATAAGGAAAAAGCCGAATTCTTTGCAATGTGCTTCACCCTCATGGAAAGCAACATGGAAAGACTGGCCGGCGACGTCGCCTGGCTTGTAGAAAAGTTCGATTACCGCAACAAAGACGCCGACTGGAAAAATTCAAAAGATGCCATCCAAAGAGGCATGCAGAAACTAAAAGGCGGCTACCCTGCAGACGCCCCCTATAAAATGAATAAATAGCCCGGAAGGGCGGCGATGCGGAAAAGAAATCGTACAACGGAAGCGCAGCGTCTGTGATCGGAGACACGCTTTCGCTCCATATTCGGATGCAGCGGTACTAAGGCTGTAAAAAACACAGCCCAAGGACCGGCATCCTCGCAGGGTCTCCGATCACAGACGCTGCGCTTCCTTCCGGCTGCTTATCATATAACGCGCTTCCGCGCTCTGTCAGCCAAACACCTGCTCCACAAACGCCGTCCTTCCATATGAAAAAAGGTTCCGCCCGTTATGGGCGGAACCGGTAGAAGATCTTAGGCGCTGTGCTTTAGCGCCTTAAATCTTCTTTTCGTATTCTACATTGCATCCAGCGAATTATCATCGTCATCAAAAAATTCTTCTACCTTCGTCGCTGCACCCTCTGCCGCTTTGGCTGCTTCGTTTGCCGCGCCGACGATCTTATCGGTTGCTTCAGCTTTCGCCGCTTCCAGACCTTCTTTAAAACTTTCCGCTTTTTCTTCGACTTTTTCCGCCGCAGCATCCGCTGCTTTGCCCAGGTCTAAATCAACATATTTACGATCTGCTTCGGATTTTCCGGAAGTTTCATCATCGTCCAGATCTTCATCGAACTCGTCAAAATCATCCTCATCATCAAACTCGTCGTCCATTCCGGCCTCTTTTTTAGAGAAGAAATAATATGCGCCTGCAGCCAATGCTCCCAGAGTTGCCGTAGTCAATAAAAATTTACCAAACTTTTTTGCCATGTGGAAGTCTCCCTTCACCGTTTCTTTTTATCGTTACTGATACCAATATATTAATATTAATACTATTTTGCGAAAATGAAAAGGGAATATGTATAAAAAAAGAATTAATTTTCCATCTGCCCAAATTTGCGCTACAACATCTTGTAGATGAAAAAAAACCTGGTACTAATTTCTGGAAATCATTGAATCTGAGCCGTTTTTGTGCTATATTAAGATTCGACTCATAAGGTCAATTTGCACTGTTTTTTTCATGGACGACTGTCCCTTACCGGCCTGCGTTTCATGCAGCAGTTTATTTCGGAAGGATATTTAAATGAACGAAAAATTTTTTGATCTGAAAAAAGAAAAACAAGATCGGATGATCAATGCCGCACTAAAAGTTTTTGCCTTAAACGGCTATAAACATGCCAGCACCGACGATATCGTCACAGAAGCCGGCATCAGTAAAGGCTTGCTGTTCCACTATTTCGGAAGCAAACTCGGATTGTATTCGTTCTTATATGACTATAGTGTCAGATTCATGAAACTGGAATTGACCCGCGGAGTCCTGGATGCCGCAGCATCCAAAGACTATTTTGAACTTCGTAAGCAGATAGAATTCGCCAAGATGCAGGTTTTGAAAAATTACCCTTATATGCAGCAGTTTCTGGACCGTTCCAAGTTTGAAAATGTCAAAGAAGCGCTGCTTGCCATCGAAGAGCAGCGGAACGTTCTGGCCGAAGTCTATACAGACATTCTGGCGCAGGCGGATAAAACGCTTTTTGCAGACAATCTCGATGTGGCCAAATTGGACACCATGTTAGAATATACGATCAAAGGTCTTATGACCGAACGCTTTCAGGATTCGTCGTTCCATCCGGAAATGCTCTATGAGGAGACTGTCAGCTATCTTATGATGATGAAACAGATTGCCTATCGTAAAAAATAGGATTCCTACATATATGACCCGATCAGACAACGGGCAGTCCGCTCTGCGGACCAGTCCTGTCGAACCAAAAAGCAAGGAGCAGATCACCAAGATGACTGCTCCTTTTCTTATGTTCCGTTATATGATTTTCTTCCGCCCGGCCGTTATTTCTTGGCTGCGTTCTTTTCTTTGATCTTCTTTACCAACATTTCCTTGATCATCCTTGCCTTATCTTTCATACGTGGATTGGCTGACGGATTGACCAGGATACCCGCTACAAGTCTGGAAGATACGTCATACTGTTCAAAGCGCATAGACAACACGGCAATCAAATAATCGACCGTCGGCTCATCCATACCGCACATCGGGAAACTTTCTGTCTGTCTTGCTGTCAAAAAGCCTTCCAGCGCATTGTGAAGATATTCATTTTCTTCCTCTTCCATTTTCTTCTTCTGTGCTTCATAATCAGGCGCCGCAGTATCCATATGCTCTGCTTTACCACGCAGCAGCCAGGCCGTCTTCAGACAGATATATGCCTTTTCGCTCGGTTTAGCCTGTTTTACGATCGCATTTACAAGCGTAAGCTGGTAACGTTCCAGTGCATCGTCATAACTATAGATTTCCTTTGTCTCCTCCTGCGGTTTAAAGGATGCGGAAATCGACTCTCTGATATGTTTGGCCTGCGGGGTCGTTACAAATTTGAAGAATCTGCTCAGTGTCGCATAACCACAGTGCGGACACATGATCACGTCATATTTTATCAGATCCACCTGATCATATTTGGGACGAAGGTCAAGATCCGTTCCCGCCAGTTTCACTTTACCGACCTTTACGGTTTTGGCTTTAAAATCTTTATCACAGATCGGGCATTTAAATGCTTTATCAAACAAATAATCCTGCTCCTGCATAACGGGCGCAGGCGCCGCTCCTTTGCCATCGCCTTCTTCCGCCTTCTTCGGTTCATCATATAAATTCATATTCTTCAGATTGCCCAGTCCAAACTGATCCAATCCCGACAATAAATCTGCCATTCGTATCTTCCTCCCAATCCTTATACTTTTATTCTTATTTCTTACTTTTTATTTTTTCGGCAAAACAAAAGAACTCTTTAACGAAACGATCCTGTTGAACACAAGGGCGCCCGGTTTGGAATCTTTGCAGTCTACGCAGAAAAATCCCTGTCTTACAAACTGAAAACTCTCGAATGCCTGCGCATCTGCTACGGAAGGCTCCATACGGCAATCGCGCAGCACGGTCAGGGAGTTCGGATTCAGGTTCAGACTGCCGTCTTCATTATAAACGCCTTTTTCTTCATCAATAATGTTCTCGTAAAGGCGGACCTCCGCTTTTACGGACGAAGATGCCGGTACCCAGTGAATCGTTCCTTTCACTTTCCGTCCATCCGGACTGTTGCCGCCTTTAGACGCCGGATCATAGGTGCAGTGAACGACTGTAACATTCCCCTCCGCATCCTTTTCAAATCCCGTACAGGTTACGAAATAAGCATGCATCAGTCTGACTTCATTGCCCGGGAAAAGCCTGAAATATTTCTTCGGCGGCTCTTCCATAAAATCTTCTCTGTCGATATAAAGCTCTCGTTCAAAAGGAATTTCTCTTGTCCCAAGCGACTCGTTTTCCAGATTATTGGCTACGCTGAGCATCTCCGTCTGCCCTTCGGGATAATTGTCTATCACAAGTTTGATCGGATCCAGAGCCGCCATGATACGCGGTCTTTTAAGCTTCAGATCCTCTCTGATGCAGTATTCCAGCATAGAATAGTCTACCGAAGAGTTCGCTTTGGAAACGCCGCACAGATCAACGAAAAGCTGAATGGATTCCGGTGTAAATCCTCTTCTTCGAAGCGCTGCGATCGATACAAGCCTCGGATCATCCCAGCCATCCACGATACCGTCTTCCACCAGTTTCTTAATATAACGCTTCCCAGTGACTACATTGGTCAAATACATCTTGGCAAATTCGATCTGTTTGGGCGGCTGCTGATATTCCAGTTCTTCCACTACCCAGTTATACAAAGGCCTGTGATCCTCAAACTCAAGCGTACAGATCGAATGGGTAACACCTTCGATCGCATCCTCGATCGGATGTGCAAAGTCATACATCGGATAGATGCACCACGCATCGCCTGTATTATGATGAGATAAATGCGCTACACGATAAAGAACCGGATCCCTCATATTCATATTCGGAGACGCCATATCAATTTTGGCACGAAGCGTTTTCTCACCATCCGCGTATTTTCCGTTCTTCATTTCTTCAAAAAGCTGCAGATTCTCTTCTATGCTCCTGTTTCTGTTCGGATCGTCTTTCCCCGGCTCCGTCAGAGTGCCTCTGTATTCCCGCATTTCCTCCGCAGTCAGTTCCGAAACATACGCCTTACCCTTTTGAATCAGCTTCACGGCATCCTCATACATTTCCTGAAAATAATCGGATGCAAAAAAGAGTCTGTCTTCGTAATCGGCTCCAAGCCATGCCACATCCGCTTTGATCGACTCCACGAACTCGTATTTTTCCTTTGTCGGGTTCGTATCGTCAAAACGCATATTGAAACGGCCGCCGTATTTTTTTGCAAGTCCGTAATTTAAAAGTATGCTCTTCGCATGTCCGATATGAAGATAACCGTTCGGTTCCGGCGGAAATCTCGTACATACCGCATTACAAACGCCTTCTGCCAAATCTTTCTCTATAATCTGTTCAATGAAATTTTTGGAAACAACTTCTTTTTCTTCCCCTGATGTCATTGTTTTCTCGTCCATAATCTTCATTTCTGCCACAGTCCGCAGCGCGGCATCGCAGCAGCTTATATTACCTCCTTTTGACCCACTATCACTATATTACCACAGGCTCTGCAAAATAGAAAGTAAAAAATGAAATTTGAAAGCGATTTGAAGGCAATGATGCCAGCATATATAACATACGTTATGCTTCAGTATCATTTGCTCCCAGATTTCTATAGCCTGAATAAATACCTAAACAGCAGACAATGCTGATAATTGATTTCATCACCATTATCCTGATACCCGTTATTTCATAAAGAGACAAATGGCCGCCCGACCGGCTCCAAAATATCAGAAAAGTGATCACAGTGAACAAAGTTTCAAGCAATGACAATTTGAAAACAATATCCATACGTGTGTGTTCTTTTCCTCGGCAGACTGCTATTACATTGGTCAGTGTCAAAATGATTGCAAAAGGAAATATGATTCCGATATAATGCCCGTGATCCGGCTTAAGCCAGGTAGTAAAAGCAGGTGTCAAAATAACAAGAATCACATACGATACAACGGCCGCTATACAATTAATCCATACTGCCAGTCTGACTCTTGGGAAATATTGATTCCATATCAGTTCCCTCTTTTTTTCATCATATGCTTCATCTTTTATGTCTTCATTCATACTTTGAGCACCGCCTTTCTTCTCTTAACATGTAATAAGAGCCGGAATCTGCTTTTTATTGTACAAATAAAGTAAGATAAAGTCAAATAATGTCTCTTCTTTCTTGCACTGCATTCTGTTTTAAGGTAATATGAATATAGTAAACACCAAAGAAAAACATTCAATAATATGTGTTTTTAATATACGAAAGGAAATCGGACAATGTCTGCAAATACCCCAAAAGAACAAAATGAACTTCCCATAAATGCTGTCTATTCCTCTTTTACAAACCAATATGTCCTTACCAAAGAAATGTGCGCGGAAGCGGAATTATCCCGCATCGACATCGGCATCGCTTATATATGCATAACGTTTCTGTTTGTCTTCCTTGTCCTGCTCCAATCCGCTTCGGAAACCGCCTTTTCCCTGCAAAACGCAGTAGAGAACTATTTTGCGGCGCCATCTGCCTCAACAATCCTGCAGCTTTCCGGCGCTGCCGGCATTACTTTTGTCTCTCCTGTCGTAGTGGTCATCGCTTTCCTGAAAGTATTCCCGAAACTCGTCGGTGAAAAGCAGTTCAAAGAACATATGAAACTGGTGCCCGGCACGAACCGGAAGATCGATTTCTATGAAGACCACGTAGTCGTTGCAGGGAAATTCCGCAAAGAACTGCCTTACCGCGAATTAAAACGTACCGGAGAAACCAGACGACTGTATCTGCTGTATTTCACGGACCGCCGGATCCTGATCTTAGACAAAGCCGGATTCCGCAAAGGAAATCTCAGGGATCTGAAGTCTTTTCTGAAAAAACGCAGAAGCACAAGTTCCAGACTTTACGGCATAGCGCGTCTTTTGCCTGTGCTTCTTATTTTCCTGCTTTTCTGTGCTATTTTGTTATTAGAAGGATAAAATTACGTCCTATTCCAGCTCATACTCCACATAGATATCTGTTATGACCTCATTCTCCAGGACAACGACCACTCTGTCTCCTAAGTCCGACAACAGGTAGACTGCCTCTTCATAACCGCCATTCTCCTGTGATTCACGCATTTGGTCAGGTTCCCCCATAGTCTCGATCATTATCTCTCTTGCATCTCCGATCTGTATCTTATCGGGAATCATCGGTATATGGGTGCGTACAACATCCTCATTCTCTTCAACGGTATTGTCCGCCATCATATCTTCCATTACCTCTTTCGGTAATTCCGGGATTTCAGGTGTCTTTGGCGACTGCCGCATATGCCTGCTGTAAGAACGTATTATAATACCGACGATAATCAGTATGATCCACACCGTTTTCCTGGCTGTTTTGCCTGACTTGTCAGGTCTTTTCCCGCCCCCTCCCGGTTTTTCATTGACATAAGCGTCATAGATCTTCTTTTCCGCGTAATCCACCGGAGTAAACAGACCGATATTTTGCAGCACAATACCGTTTTCCCGGATGTATCCTGCAATGACCGCCAGCTGTTCTTTCAAAAACCGGTACGCTTCCTTCTCTATCGTTCTGTTTTCAAAATAATTCCCCAGTATCTCCAGAAATTCTCTTGTGCTAAAATACGGCAGCTTCGTCTCCTGCGAGAAGAATGTTTCCCACTCTTTTAAATCTAATTCTTTCTGAGCGGATATTTTCCGGAAATCAGCTATCACTTCCTGCAGTTCCTGCTTGAACATTTCCCGGTCCTGCTGCTTCCGTTCCCGTGATAATGCTCCTATATTATCAAACAGATCATCAAACTCGCCCGGTTTTTTCTTCTGTTCCGGCAGAATCGTCGGCGTTTCCGGCTTCCCGAATCTTATGACCGGCTCGGGCGCTTTTTCTTCCGGCAGTTCAAAAAGCACTCCTGCCTTCCCCGCTTCTGTCTTCTGCACCGTAAAAGCTGTTATTTTCTCTTCCTGCACAGAAGGGATTACGTTGTCATAGTTCCCCCTGCCTCTCTCCGCCCGCGCGAGCGCCGCTTCATAGGCATCATGAATCTCTTTCCACTTTTCGGGATACTCTTCCGGATGATATTTTTTTACCAGTTTTGCGTACGCTTTTTTAATCTCTTTTTTATCTTCTGTCGGCTCTGTTTCCAGTATTGCAAAAATGTCTCTGCCATTCATCCGTATGATACCGCCTTTCTCTTATGCTCCGATCTTGTTCCTCTATACAGCATCCGGCAGAAACAGTAATTCCGCCGCTTATGCACACGGCATTTTCTGCTCTTTACATAACATTCGTTATTTATATGCATAAATAACCGGTTCAGTCTTCCCTCTCCTGATCCTCCTGATCCTTATTATCCCACGCTTTAAAAAGATCGTCGATCTCCCTTTCCTCCTCATCTTCTTCCCGGTACCAGCTTCCATCCGAAAGAACATCATCCGTAAAACTGACATACTGGTTCAGGATCCCCTCTATTGATGCAAAAAATACGGTCGTATATTTTCTTACTTTCGACAGATGATAGGGATCATTCTTCATGACATATTCAAAATATTGCAGTTTTTTAACCAGCTCTTCCCTGATCTTTTCACTGTTTGTCTGCATAAAAAGCCGCTGTCCCCATTCCAGGATATAACGGTTTTCTTCCTCGTCGGCCGGATTTACCTTGATTTTTTCGAATTCCTTCAGCTTTTTTGCGACCTCTTCTTCCGACATACCCAGTTCTTTATTGACAATCACAAGACGTTTCTGTTCACCGGTTACGGGAATGCGCACTTCTACCTCCAAAACGCCGTTAATATCATAGGTAAACCGGACAAAACACTGCACTTTTCCTTTCGGCATCCGAGGAATCTTAAACACAAGTTCTCCCAGCCGCATGTTATCCTCAGCATACATTGCCTCTCCCTGGTAAATCCTGACTCTCACTTCCGGCTGGTTATCAAGCGCATTTGCATACATAGATTCCCGGCTTACCGGTAATGCCGTATTGCGTTCAATGATAAAGGACATAAACGGTTTGGCCGGATTCTGAATATTCATGATATCAACGCCGAGCGAAAACGGACAGATATCGGTAAGCAGCATATCTTTTACCTCTTCATCCCGCTCTTTGATCCCGGCACAGACGCCGCAGCCGAGTGCAATCATATGATCAGGCTCCAATGTCTCCATATCGTTTCTTCCAAGCAGATGCCCGATATACTGCCGGACAACCGGCATCTTACAGGAACCGCCCACCAGTACGATATGGCTGATCTGATCGGCGCTCACGCCGGCGTCCATAAGCACCCTGCTGATTGGTTTCCCCATGCGTTCAAATAACGGAGCACAGATATTGACGACATCTTTTCTGGAAATTTCCATCTTTTTTTGAATGTCTTTACAATTGACCACCATTTCCGCAGTCTTTTCCCGTGTCAGATCCTTTTTGCACTTTTCCGCGCTCTTACGGATGATCGCCTTCGTCTCGGGTGAAAGACCTTCTGCAGAGATTTCCATAGAGCGGATGAAATGCTTTTCTATCATTTCGTCAAAATCCTGTCCGCCGAGCTGATTGTCTCCGCTGACCGCCTGTATCTCAATGACATTATCAAAACACTCCACCAAAGAAACATCCAGCGTTCCGCCGCCGAAGTCAAATACGAGCAGCACCGCGTCCTCTTCTTCGTTTCGATTCTGGCAGGCCAGCGCCGCCGCGGAAGGCTCGTTGATGATCCGCTCCACTCTCAGACCTGCAATGATCCCCGCCCGTTTCGTCGCATTACGCGCCATATCGTTAAAATAGGCCGGGACGCTGATAACAGCCTCTTCTACCGGCTCTCCCAGATACCTTTCGGCATCCTCCCTGAGTTTTTTCAGGACAAAAGCGGACAGTTCTTCCGGAGAGTAAGATTTCCCTGCCAGCATATATTTCCGGGATGTTCCCATAAAACGTTTAAAAGCGCCGGCAGTTGCATCCGGATGGGAGGCCAGCCTCTCTTTCGCCGTTTTCCCGACGTAAACCGTACCATCCTCTCCTATACTGACAACGCTCGGCGTCAGATATTCTCCGAATGCATTCGGGATCAATCTGCTCCCGCCATCCTGCCAGACCGCCGCCAGACTGTTCGTTGTTCCCAAATCGATTCCTATTATTCTGCTCATAAGCGCCTCCAGTTCCTATTATGCATTGTTCTTCCGCTGTTTCTATGCCGCTTTCTCAAACCCGTGTACCCAGTCGGAACGCAGATAATAGATCAGATAGATCACGGAACTGATACTCCATGTAAGCGGATATGCCCAGTAAATATACCGGATATCTCCTATAAAATGCATAACCGTGATAATATAGGTGATTCGCAGCACGCACCATATGGAAAGCATGACAACCATCGGCACGAAAGCCTTTCCCGCACCGCGGCAGACAGCCGCCACCGAATGGGAAAAGGACAGCAGGAAATAGAACAGCGCCACGGTACGCGCCTGCTGCACGCCAAGTTCAATAACACCCGGTGTTTTATCAAACAGCCCAATGAGCTGCGGTGCAAACAGATAATAAAAGACACCGATCGCCTCCGCCATAAGAACCGCCGCCAAAATGCAGAACCGCGCGCCCTTTCTGGCACGGTCATATTGTTTGGCCCCCAGATTCTGGCTGATAAAAGTTGTACTCGCCATATTGAAACTTGTGATCGGCAGAAACGCAAAACCGTCAATCTTGGAATGTGTCCCATACGCCGCCATCGCAAGCCGCCCGAAAGAATTGATCTGGGACTGTACGATGACGTTGGCAAAGCCGATTACCGAATTCTGCACCCCTGATGGAAAGCCGTACCGCATGATCTCCATCAGCATATCTTTATGAAAACGGATCTTCCGAAGATCTACGGTATAGACATTTCCCTTCCGAAGCAGATAGATCATACACAGGGCCACGCTCGCCGCCTGCGATATTACCGTCGCCACAGCCGCCGACCATACGCCCCAGTGAAACCCGGCAATAAACAGCAAGTCCAGCACGATATTTAAAATAGAGGAAAAAATCAGATAATAAAGCGGACGTTTGCTGTCTCCCAGCGCATTCATGATGCTGCGGCAGATATTATATAAAACCATAGCAAGTGATCCCAGAAAATAATAACGGAAGTATTCCACCGCCTCGGGCATTACTTCCGGATCAGTCTGCATCCAGGCAAGAAACGTAGGCGTAAAGGCCACGCCGATCAAAGTCAGAATTGCCCCGCTGGCTATACCGAATGCCATGATCGTATGTATGGCGCGGGATACTTTTTCATCGTTTCCGCTTCCAAAATAGCGGGAGATCGCAACACCGCCGCCCATAGCCGTCCCGATGAAAAAACTGGTCAGAAGAAAGATCAGTGTTCCCGACGAAGTAACCGCCGCAAGCGCATTCGTCCCCAGATATCTGCCGACGATAAAAGCGTCCGCCGTATTGTATAACTGCTGAAAGACCTGACTTAAAAACGTCGGCATTGCAAATCCCAGCATCAAAGCATAGGGATTGCCGACAGTCATATCCTTTACCGTAGATACATTTTTCTTATGTATATTTTCCCGTATATGCGCCATAATGCTCTCCTGCCACCTTCTGCTCGTCAATTTGCCCGCTTCTGCGGGCACTCATTTTCCGGCTCACCGGACCATGTAAATACTGTACCTTTTTTTCCGGCAGAAGTCAAATAGGCAGACTGACTGTCTGCCCATTTGTTGTATTTCTATTGTACCTTAAACCGTCCGATCGCTCCTATTAGCTTCTGTGCCTCCTCATCCAGCCGTCCCGTAGCCTCGTTCAGCTCCTGCACGGCCTCTGTCTGGCTCTGCGCAGCTTCGGTCATATGATTCATGGATTCCAATGTATGACCGGATACCTCGGAAATATTGTCTACCGCTGCCATAGTCATATCTTTGCTTTTCTCCATATTGCGCATATTGCCTGCGATTTTTTCTATTTTCCCGGCTAAGCCTTCCACACTGCCGCTCATTTCATGAAAAGCCTCTACCGTATCGCCGACGGCTTCTTCCTGCTCTTCCACGATTTTCTCTGATTTTCTTGCCACCGTAACGGTATCCTGCGTGCCGCTCTCGATCCGTTCGACGATACTTCCGATCCGTTCCACCGATCTTACGGACTCCTCGGAGAGCTTCCTCACCTCTTCCGCCACGACTGCAAACCCATCGCCGATACTCCCCAGCCGGGCCGCTTCTATTCTCGCGTTGAGAGACAGAAGCTGCGTCTTGGCCGCAATCCCCTTGATTGACACTATGATATCCGTGATCGCCTTTGTTTCCTCGGCTAAGGTCTCTATTTTTTCAATCACCTGTCCGGTCACTTTAGCCGTCTCATTTGCCTTACTCTCTAATAAATGTATGGCCGACATTCCTTTTTCCATTACCGCTTTACTCTTATCGGCACGTTTCATCGCGCCTTCCGTCTCTTTATCGACCTGTTCGATCTGTACCGCCAGTTCGTCCATTTTGGCAAGACAATGCGCGGCTTCTTCATTCTGCCTGCAAATCCCCTCGTTTACTTTAAAGATCGCATCCTTGATATTGTCTGTAGTTACCGACATACGCCCCGACGTATCCGCCACATGCGTTATCGATGTCAGCACCTGCCCCGAGAGCAGATTGCTTTTCCGGATCAGTTCTTTGGTATTGGCAAGCATATCCCCTGCATGATCTCCCAGTTTCTTGAATTCGTCCCTGCCCTTCATATTGACTGTTACGGTCAAATCCCCTTCCGCCACAGACTTCATTACTTTACTGATCCGTTTTATGGACGTATCGATTCCCGTCGAAATAACCGCTCCGGTACAGATCGATATGATCAATGCCAGAATCACAATAATGACCGTCGCTGTCCCGATATCCTGCAGCCTTGCCGTGATCAGCGCCTGCGGGATCATAATACAGACGTTAAAACCCGTACTGCCCACTTTAGAAAGCAGCAGAAGATAACGCTTCCCTTCCAGTTCAATATAACCGGAGCTGCATGCTTCTTCCCCTTCCGGCAGTTGAAGATCCAGTCCCATGGACGTAAACGCATCGTGTTCCTCTCCCTCCAGATTGGAAATCAGCCTGCCATCGGCAGATAACAGTGCACAGATACCGCCTTCTCCCAGATCCATCTGCAAAAGCGGATCCCTTACCGATTCCATGGATACATCCATAATAATGACGCCCACCGGCGCGGATGCCTGATTCGTGATGTTTCTTTTTACCGTAAAAGCATATTCGTCCGAATGATGTCCCGTCATAGCGTCCAGATCGTCATGATAACCGGAAAAAACGACATTCTCCTTCATCTGTGCCATCGCTTTTCCTTCGCCCGTTTCACCGTATTCGCCATAGGAAAGCTTTTTGACGTCCAGATAGGATGTGCAGGCGTCCCCATGTGCTCCAAACGCATAAACGCCGCTTACGAAGTCTCCGGAAAAGGCATTTCGCAGCATACTCTTGCTCATTTCACGAAAAACTTTCTTCTCCTGCAGCGGATCGTCTTCATATCCGCCTCTGTAATACGTACGGAGCGTGTCTTCAATTGCAATCTGGCTGCAGCTTCCGGCCACGGTATTCATCATGATCTCATAATACTGCGCCGTCTTTTCAATGGTGTTTTCCATGGATGTCTCATAGCTTTCGACAATGATCCCGGCCGCCTTCCGGTAAGAAATAATACCCAGAACCACGATTAAAACGATCGGGATCAGATAACTGATTAACAGCTTTCCTCTGATACTGTATAATGTTGTTTTTTGCTTTTTTACCGTTCCGGAACTCTTCATAATATCCCACGCCTTCCCCCCTGTGATACCTTCTGCTCTCATTATACCCATTCCGGATTTTTCTGCGGTATTGCTATCTATGCGATTATTTGTCAAATCTTGCGTATTTTCCCCGCCATTTTCTCCTGCCTGATGGCGTATGCGGCAGGCTTGCGGCACGAGCCGTTTTTCACAGCGGCAGGACTTGAAAAACGTTCCGCTTTCCTTTATAATTTTATGTGACCGGTTTTCCACACCGAAGAGATTATCGTAGAAAAGGAGAGTTCATTATGAGATTAGTTACCCGTTCTGATTTTGACGGTTTAGCATGCGGCGCCTTATTAAAAGAAATCGGCCTGATCGACAGTTGGAAATTCGCACATCCGAAGGATCTGCAGGATGGCCTTGTAGAAATTACGGAAAATGATGTCCTTGCCAATGTGCCCTTCGTAGAAGGCTGCGGACTTTGGTTTGACCATCACTCCAGCGAGCACGAACGCAATCAGTTAGCAGGCAAATATAAAGGAGAGAGCCGGATCACCCCTTCCTGCGCGCGTATTATATACGAATATTACGGCGGAGAAGAACGATTCTCTCATTTTGACGATATGATGATCGCCGTTGATAAAGTAGATTCCGGCAATCTGACCATCGACGAGATCCAGAATCCGACCGGATGGATCCTGGTAGGTTTTCTCATGGATCCCAGAACAGGTCTGGGCAGATGGAGAAACTTCACGATCTCCAACTATCAGTTAATGGAGAAATTAATGGAATGCTGCAGGACAATGAATACGGAAGAGATCCTCGCTCTGCCGGATGTGCAGGAACGTATCGCAGTCTATCATGAGCAGGATGCCAAGTTTAAGGAAATGGTGAAAGCGCATACCCGAGTGGAAAAAGACGTTATCATTTCCGATCTGCGCGGTGTCGATCCTATTTATTCGGGAAACCGTTTTCTGATCTACAGTATGTATCCTGACCAGAACATTTCCGTATGGATCGTAAACGGTAAAGGCGGACTCGGCTGTTCGGCAGCGGTCGGCTACAGTGTCCTCAACAGAACTTCCGATGTCAATGTCGGCAGCCTGATGTTAAAATACGGCGGCGGCGGCCATAAGGCAGTCGGAACCTGTCAGTTCTCCGATGAGGAAATGGATGAGAAACTGCCGAAACTGCTCGATGAAATCGTAAATTATAAAGCAGACTGAACCTGTTCGGAAGACGGCCAAAGCGCCGGAACGAAACCGGCAGGGTGAAAAAAGATTTCTGTTGCAAGGCCCTATAAAAACGTCGGTGGTTAGCGAGGTTTTTTCGAGCTTAGCATCCGCTACGTTTTTAACGGAGCGAAAGCGCGCCTGACAACAGAAACTTTTTTTCACCCTGCCGGTTTCGTTCCGGCGCTTTTGTTCGGGGTTTTTCCTCCGCTGCATTACAGCCTGATCTCCCGGTTCAGTTTAAAAGAATAAATGATCTTTTCCGCCGTACGTTTTCCGTTTCCTGTGAAGGTGTATCCTGAAAGCTGTTCCAGGGCTTCGGCATAATAATCGAGCTGGGTCTGATATCTTTTGACAAGCTCCTGCGGCGTCCGTACGGCGTCTGTTTTATAATCCACGACGATATAAGCGCCGTTTTCTTCGAAGAAAGCGTCGATGATTCCCTGGATCAGCACAGTCTCGCCGGCCGGGAAATTCTCGTTCAGACGGCTGGCGGGAAGTCCGAGCACGAAAGGCTGTTCTTTATACAGTTTTCCCAAAACGGCAGCCTGCGCCATACGCCCGGCAATGCCGCTTTCCAAAAAAGCCGTGATCTTAGATACGGAAACGGCATCGTAATATTCCTTCGACAATTTCCCTTCCGCAAGCATTCTGTCCATCTCGGAGCGCACCAGTTCCTGTTTCTCTTCCTTTGCTGCGGCGAGCCTTGTAAAATCAAATAATTCCATCACTTTATGAAAAGCGCTTCCCCTGTCGGTTCCGCTGACGGTTTCCTCCTGTCTGATAAATCTGGGCAGATACGGCACGACCGGCTCTTCTTCATACAATGGAAAGGCAAATTCCGTTTCCTGTACCATGCCCGCTTTCTTTAACTCCGATACGGTCGTTTTGGTATACAGATCTTTCAAATTCTCATACGGATACTGCCAGGCAAACTTCTTCTCCATAATCTCCAGAAGTCCTTCGTCCAACCGCCCCTGTTCTTCCCCGTTTTCCTCTCCGTCCGCTTTACCGTCTTTTTTTCCGGGATCCGGCAGCATATTAAAAAGGACAAGTCTCCGGCGGTTTGCTTCCCGCACGACCGACTCCGTCAGCTTTCCGCGCACAGTTTCTTCCCATGCCGCGATCTGCACGTCCAGGCACATATCTTCCTGATACAGCGGATTCTGACGGTTGGGTTCCGCTTCGCACATCTGCCATATCGTATCAAAACACTTGTTACGTAATGAGGCATAAAGCAGAACATCCAGAAAACTTTTTATTCCCAGAAGGATATCATAAGAGAAAGTCCTCTCCTCCACGCCCTGCAGCAGCATAAGCGGCAGGATCTTTTTGGCCGGCTCTTTTAAAGCCGCCGTCAGGATCAGTTTTTCTTTGGCTCTTGTCATCGCGACATAAAGAATACGAAGTTCCTCTGCGATATTATCCCGCTTCAAACCTGCCGCAATAAAGTTGCGGCGCAGATTCCTGCTCCTGATCCTTTTTACGGGATCCACATAGTCCACACCGATCCCCTGTTCCACATCCATGACCAGATGTGCGTTTATGTCACGCATATTAAAACTTTTGGCCAGTCCGGCGACAAAGCAGACCGGAAATTCCAGTCCCTTGCTTTTATGGATGCTCATGATCCGCACCACATCCGCATTTTCGTCCTGCAGATTGGCTTCCCCGTAGTCTACGTCATATTTTTCCAGCTGTTCGATATAACGCAGGAAATGGTACAGGCCGTAATAACTCGTCTTCTCATAATCGGACGCCTTCACGAGCAGCATCTCCACATTGGCGCATCTTCTGCTGCCTCCCGGTTTAGCCGAAACATAAGAAAGATAAGCCGATTCTCTGATGATCGTCTGCAGCAGTTCATGTACGGCCATATAAACGGCCATCTCACGATACGTCTCTATTCTGACAAGGAATGTCCGCAGGCGTTCCTGTAACACCGGGTCCCGCCGCAGTTTCCCCGTTTCCCTCTCTTCCCGTGCATCGTCCGGGCCGGACTGTCCCTCAGCCACGCTGTCCGAATCCATCTGCTGCTCTGTCTCCCTGCCCGCATATTCCCGGAAGGCGTCATATAGATACTTTGCCAACGGGCAGGCCGCTTTCACGGCTGCGATCTCCTCTTCGGAGAATCCGCCCAGATACGCATGCGCCACGCCGTAAAAAGGGATATCCTGCAGCGGGTTATCCAGTATCCGCAGGAAATGAAGCAGCTCCTGCACTTCCGCCGCCGCAAAGTAACCGGTCTTGGACGTCACATGCACCGGAATGCCTTCTTCCTCCAATACCTTCTTAAACGCCTCGTCCCATCCTGTCGTCGTACGCAGCAGGATCACAATATCTTTATAGGAAACCGGCCTGAGCATCCCGCTCTCTTTATCCGTCACCTTATATGATAACAGCAGTTTTTTAATTCTCCCGGCAATCCCCAGCGCTTCTGCCTCTTTTTCTCCGCCTTCAAATAGCAGCAGCTCCGTTTCGCAGGAATCCTCCGTATCCGGATAAGCCGCGCCGGGATAGAGCGCCGCCTTTTCATCATATTCGATACCGCCGAGTTCCTTTCTCATGATCTGGGAAAAAACCGCGTTTGCGGCGGTTAACACCTGCTCTCTGCTCCTGAAATTCTTATGCAGATCGATCCGCATTGTCCTGCCGCCTGCCTCTTCCGGATAAGTATGATATTTTTCCATGAAAAGCTCCGGCCTCGCAAGACGGAACTTATAAATACTCTGCTTGACGTCCCCCACCATAAATCGGTTATCGTTCCCCTGCTCTTCTCCCGAGATCGCAGACAGCAGATATTCCTGTACAAGATTGCTGTCCTGATACTCATCTATCAGGATCTGCGCAAAATGACTTCTGTATTCCTGCGCCGTCTCCGTAGGCTGTGTCCCGCCGTCTTGTGTTTCCCGCAGCAGAATTGACAGCGCCAGATGTTCGATATCGTCAAAATCCAGTATGTTCTTCTCTCTTTTTACCTGCTCAAATGCCTTCTTAAACCGCAGTGTCACATCTATCAGCGCACATACGGCTTCCCGGCACGAATGCATCTGCTCCATGATTTCTTCTGCGGACTGCGCAAAATAGTCTTTCTGCATCTCCTGCAGCTGTTCTTTGATTCCCGCACGGGTATTTTTGACCAGTTCTCTTTTGATGGGTGAAACCGTTTCGTCCTTCTTAGACGGCAGTCTGCCAAAAGACAACGCCGTAAAGGCCGTATAGCGCGCTTCGTATGTCTGTGCCGCCGTCAGTCTCTCTATCTGCTCTTTTTCTTTTTCAAGCAGTTCGCCGTACATATACGGCCCATCGGCTTCTTCACAAAGCGCTATGCACCGGGTCATACGGCAGGCCGCCCCCTGCAGCAAAAGTCCGGTTTCTTTCAGGAGTCCCTGCATCCAGCTTAACGCCGTAAGGTCCTTGGCCGCTTCCGGCACGTCGTAGTCTTCTTTCCGGTCAGACAGCCACTTTTCCGGAAAAGGATGACTCATGGCAAACTCATACAGCTTCAAGACCGCCTCTTCTACCACACTGTCCCTGCTGTCTGTGCTGAAATATTCCATACAGTTTAAAAAAGCGCCCTCTCCTTCCTGATAACAGGACTCCAGCACCTCTCCCAGCACATCGTTTTTCAAAAGTTTCAGTTCGCCCTCGTCTGCGATCCGAAAAGCAGGGTCTAATCCTATCGTATGAAAATGATTTCTGATCACAAAGAGACAGAAACTGTCTATCGTCGTGATCTGTGCATTGTGCAGCAGCGTCATCTGCCGCTGCAGATGCTCATTCTCCGGCTCTCTGACCAGACGCTCCCCTATCGCAGCGCCGATCCGCTCACGCATCTCTGCCGCCGCCGCATTCGTAAACGTCACGACCAAAAGTCTGTCAATGTCTACGGGATGTCCGGCATCACTTACCATCTTCACGATACGTTCTACCAACACCGCCGTCTTGCCCGATCCGGCCGCCGCAGACACCAGCAGATTACAGCCGTGCGTATCGATCACCATCTGCTGCTCTTTCGTATATGAAACGCCCATTTCCGATAACCTTATCCTTTCGTCATTTCCTCTTCCATACGCATCAGCGCCTCATCCCGTGACAGTTTCTCCAATTCCCGCTTTTCATATCCCGGCGTCTCCGTATCATATCCGCAGACACTTTGGTATGTGCAGTACGTACAGGCGCTGTCCCCGTTTAACGCACACGGATTGATCCCAATGTTTCCCTGCAGGATGCCGCTCCCCAATTCTTTGATCTTATGGTTTACATAATCTGATATCAAGGTCATCTGCTCTTCTTTTATGACACTGGAATATGCGGAAAAACTGCCATCTTTTTTCCGTTCTATCGGGAGAATATCAGACTTGTCAGTAAATTCTCCATCTAATAAGGAAATTGCCCTGTCATTCTCATTGACCATTCCGGTCATTTTAAGTTCCTGCAATAACTTCCGGTTCAGTTCTTCCGGTGTCAGGGCCTGTCCGTTTTCTATGACCGGATCCGCAATGTGGTAATACAGCATGGCCGCCGGAATGATCTGTTTGTGGGGATGCTTCTTCTGCTCCATTTCCACGGCCGCATTCATATAAACGACAAGCTGCAGCTGAAGGCCGTAATAAAGCGCCGCCAGATCGAATTTCCGGCTGCCCGACTTATAGTCGATCACCTTTACATAGACCGTATCCGCCTCCTCACAGGTATCGATCCTGTCGATCCTGCCGCGCAGCTTCATCTTTTCCTGTCCGGTCAGCGCTATATTGACCGCATCCAGATCCTCCAGCATCGAGAAAGACATCTCAAAATGTTCCGGTAAAAAAGAACCTTTCTGAAGCTGCGTCTGCAAAGTGCGCACCGTACGGCCAAGAATCCGCTTCATGCGCCGCAGCAGATACTGATTTCTGGCGCTGCTGTACAATATCGTTTCCTCATAATTGACGGCATATGCCTCGATCGCTTCCTCCAGAAGACGCTCCCCTTCCTCCGCCGGAAAATCAAACCATGTGTACCGATGTTCCTTCAGTTTATCCGCAAACAGTTCCAGCACACCATGAAAAACATTGCCCATATCCACATTTTCGAAGCCGTATTCTTTCCTCTCTTTCAGAGACAGGCCGTATTGCAGGAAATGCGCATATGCGCAGGCCGCATATTTCTCCAGACGGCTGACGCTGTTTTGCAGAATACTGCCGTACAGCGCAGCTGTCACCTCTTTGGAAAGAGGCGACTCCAGATAACCGTAAAAGGCCGTATCGATCAGCGCATCCACCTGATCCTTCCAGAGGGGATTTCTATGGTAAGTATGATAAAAGGTAAACAGTTTTCGCTCATCTTCATTTTTTAATCTGCCGGCTGCATATTCCCGCAGCAGATCAGTGAAGAATGTGATCCCGTCTCCGGCGTTTGCAAGCTGTTTCTCAACCGGCTGGTATTCCGGCTGCCCGGTCACAAGCGCGGGGAAAAGTTTCCGTACGGTATCCGTTAAATAAGCGGGCCGTATGCTTTTGCCGTCGATCCCGACCCTGGCATAAGACAGATACAAATATGCCGAAGGTTTCGTCATGTTCAGATACAGATACAGCCTTTGGATATACATCTGCTGACGCGGCGTCGGCGCCAGCTCGAAGCCGGATTCCTGCAAAAATTCCCTGTCAATATCCGAAATAATACCGCCTCCGCCGCATCCTTTCGGAATATTGCCATCATTGATCCCCAGGAAAAAAAGCGCGCGCACCTGTTTTAAACGGGTTCTTTCGATATCGCCGACAACTACCCGGTCCACATTCTGCGGAATCGTGCCGACAGAGATCTCGGAAAATCCCGCATCCAGAATTTCCGCAAATTCCCGGAAACTCATCGCCTCTGCGGCAAGAAGCGCTTCTATCTGATCGAGAAGATCGATAACGAGTCCGTAAATCTGTCCGTATTCTTTGGCCTTGGCCAGATCTCCTTCCCGCTTAAACTTCTGCTCATAACGGACAAGCTTCTGCTGCAGCTGATTGGATACAAGAAAATCATAGAGCGCATGGACAAGCTCCCCGGCCGTCTCCATAGGCGCAGCTAACGGTGCAAGCTGCTCCATAAGAGCCTCCCGCATGACATTGTATCTGGCAAGCGCCGCAATGCCTTCCTCGCCGTCTTCTTCCTTATAGACAAAAGCCTCGCTCCATCTTTTCCGGCCGCCTATATGAAACCGGCGGATATAATTCTCCAGCCTGTCAATATCGTCTCTTTCAAACCCGCACAGTCCCGTACGCAGATAATGAAAGACCGCCTCCCTTCCAAAATCCTGCAGAATAATCTGCAGCGCACTGCGGATATACTCCGTAAACGGATTGAACAAAATGCCTCTCGTGCGGTCCATGTAAACAGGTACCGCAAATTTGGCAAATTCCTCTTCTATCGTGTTCCCGTATGTTTCCATACTGCCGGTAACGACTGCAATATCCCGGAAGTGGAAACCTTGCTCCAGCAGCCGCTGTATCTCGATACAAGTCTGTCTGACTTCTTCTTTCGGCGTGGAACATTCCGTCAGCCGGATCCGCTCCGGTTCTTTTTCATACGGTACGACCGGATAACGAAACAGGTGTTGTTCCAAATGCGCAAGTTCCGGATTTCCGGTAAACCGCGGAAGAACACCGGAGGCTTCCGCCGGCATTTCCCGGCGCTGCGGCTTAACCGTCTCCCCCGCTCCGGCCGGTCCTTCCTTCTTAATCTGTCCGCAGACAACATCCTCAAGCATTTCCGTCCCGGCTTCTTTCGCAAGCCTTCTCAGATCCGCAACCGTCTTCTTACTCAAATGAAAAAGTTTCTGTTCTCCGTCCAATATATAGGGATTTTCTTTAATATCAATTGTTATTGTAATGATAACCTGTCCGGCAAGCCGCATCAGTTCCTGTATGACGCGGTACTGTATCGGTGTAAAGCCGGTAAATCCGTCAAACGCGATCACACAGTCTTTAACGATCTCCGATTTCGGCAGGGCGGTCCGCAGTCTGTCAAGCGTTTCTTCTGTCGTAATGAATTTTTCCCTGATATATTCCAGAAAGGAAGCATATAAGACTTCCAGATCCTTCAGTTTATAATAAAGCGCTCCCCGGCCCTTCGTACATACCGCAATCTCCGAAAGCTCCTTCGTTCCGATACCGTACTGCATGAATTCCGAAACGGCCGATTTCACCTCATGGATATAGCCGGTCTTATGCAGATGTTTCCCGATCACAGAGAGATTTCCCTGCTCTTTCTCCGCAATCTTGCGCAAGATCAGGCTTTTGCCCGTATCGTCCAAAACAGGCGTCTCCTCATACCCCACTTCTTCCAAAATCCTGTGTGTCAGTCTGCCGAAGCTCAAAACGTCGATGTTCATGATCCCTCTGTTGGGATGTTCCAAAACCAGATCCATCTGCGTCTGCATCGTAAACTGATCCGGCACGATCAGCAGAAAATTCCGCTCCGGCGCATGCAGGGCGGCATCTATCATATCCTGATGAAGTTTCTTGCTTTTTCCGGCTCCCGAACCGCCGAAATAGAATTGAAGCGCCATATTAGTCTACTCCTCTTTTCCTTCGCCTGCATTCGGCGCACCCTGCCGCAGAAGCTGTGCGCGCTTGGCTGTTACAAGCGCCAGAATATCCTTGGCCTGCTTATCCTGTCTGCTTATGATACACTGCCTGAGATTTCCAAACTGTCTCTCAAAGATCTCCAGTCCTGCCTCTTTCGCCTCTCTCTGCATCCGCTGCAGTGTTAACATCGCAATCTGCCAGTTCCTGTGATTAAGCGCCTGTCCAAGTTTCATGAAATCATAGCTTCTTAGGAAATCATATTGTGTATTTTCCATGCCTGTCCCTCCCGCGCCCGCTTCAAAATGTTAAAAAAAGCCGACCGAAACGCTGTCTGCTCCGGCCGGCATTTGATCAGTGATCCAGCGCCATTTTCATAGATTCATTTTATCATATGAAACCGATTATTCAAAGGGAATAACTGCCCCGTCATAGGTATCGTTGATAAACTGCCTGATCTCGTCGGATTTTAAAACATCTACCAGCGCTTGAATACCCTCGTTTCCTTCGTTCCCTTCTTTTACGGCGATCACGTTCACATAAGTCTTCGCGGCTTCCGAATCGGATTTCTCATAAGCGACTGCATCATTTCCTACGGAGAATCCTGCTTCTAATGCATAGTTCCCGTTTAAAACAACAAATGCCATTTCATTCTTTACTCTGGATACCTGTGCCGCCTCCAGCTCCTGAATGGTAATATCCTTCGGATTGTCCGTAATATCATTCACGGTAGCTTCCAATCCGACGCCATCTTTCAAGGTGATAATCCCGTTATCCTGTAATAATAAGAGCGCCCTCGCCTCGTTGGTCGTATCGTTCGGAACCGCGATCACATCCCCGGCTTCCAGCGCAGACAGATCCGTCTTTGTACCGGGATAGATTCCAAAAGGTTCGTAATGAATGCCGCCCGCATTGACAAGATGCGTCCCATGCTCCGCATTAAAGGAATCCAGATACGGAATATGCTGGAAATAATTGGCATCAAAATCCCCGCTGTCCACTACCAGATTCGGCTGCACATAATCGTCAAAAACCGTGATGCTCAGTTCAAAACCCTGCTCACTCAAAATTTTCTTCGCTTCTTCCAGAATTTCCGCATGCGGCGTTGAAGAAGCCGCTATCGTGATCGTGCCTTTTGTCTGTGCCCCGTTTTCACCTGCCGTATCCGCCCCTGCGCCGGCCGCCGTATCGCTGCCGCAGCCTGTCAGGACGCCAAGCGCCAATACCGTGCCAAGTAAACCTGCAATCCATTTTTTCTTCATAACTTTCTCCTCCTGTCTCCTGTAATCTATACAGAATTTTCTATTTCAAAAGAGTCCTGCTCTTTTTCATAGCGCTTTACCTATAGATAACATGCGATATTATATATTCAATTGATCCCTTAGCTTCTTACTCGTTTTATCGTTTCCGCTTATCCAGTTTATTGCTCACCCGCATGCCGATGGTCTGGAATATCTGCACGAGTACGACGAGCAGAATGACGGTAGCAAACATAATATCGGTCCGGTACCTGTAATATCCGTAACGGATCGCAATATCGCCAAGGCCGCCTCCGCCGACGATACCCGCCATAGCGGAATAACCGAGTACGGTTCCGACCGCTATCGTAGCGCCGGCGAGGATCGAAGTCCGCGCCTCCACCAACATGACTTTCCAAATGATCGTAAATATATCCGCACCCATACTCTGCGCCGCTTCGATCACGCCCTTATCCACCTCGTTCAAAGAAGATTCTATCATACGGGCGATAAAAGGAGCCGCCGCAACCGTAAGCGGAACGATCGTTCCCGTAGCGCCGTAACTTTTCCCTACCAGAAATATGGTGAAAGGAATCAACAGGATCAGCAGAATCAGAAACGGTATGCTCCTGATGATATTGGCAGTCACGTCCAGTATCTTATAGACGACCGGATTGGGTTTGATACCGCCTTTATCCGTTACCGCAAGAGTGATCCCCATCGGCAGCCCCAATATGTATCCGCACAGCGTCGAAACAAGCGTCATATACAGCGTATCCCTGATGCCCGCCGCGATCATAAGAGTGATCTCCTTAGTCCACATAACCGTTCACCTCCTCTACCGCAAGACCTCTTTCTATCAGATAATCTTTCATATTTTCCTGCATCTCCTTTTCATCCGGCAGCTGAAGGATCATTTCGCCTCTTGCAATGCCCTCCACATTCATCGTATCCGCTTTCAGGATGTTGACCGGCTGCCCGAATTTCAGTACCATATTGGCAATGACCGGTTCAAAGGACGAATTCACGGAAAAGACAATACGGATACAGCATTTTCCGTCCATCAGGCTCCTCTGGCGGCTTTCCAGATTCAGCTCGGATTCTTTGCCCCTCTTTACAATCAGCTCTTTGGCAGCATCCGTCTTCGGATGGGAGAAAATATCGAAGACCCTGCCCTGTTCTGCCAGACAGCCGCCGCTTATGATCGCGACATGAGAACAGATTTCTCTGACCACCGCCATCTCATGCGTTATGATAACAATTGTTATTCCATATTGTCTGTTAATCTCTTTTAACAAGGTCAGGATCGAACGGGTCGTCTGCGGATCCAGGGCGCTCGTTGCTTCATCGCACAGCAGGATCTTGGGATTCCCGGCAAGCGCTCTTGCGATCGCCACACGCTGTTTCTGTCCGCCGGATAACTGCGCCGGATAGGCTTTGGCTTTTTCCGTCATACCGACGATCTCAAGAAGCTGCGCCGCTCTTTCCCTCGCGTCTTTCTTCTTCATTCCCGCGATTATCAGGGGAAAGCAGATATTGTCTGTCACATTCTTCTGCATCAGCAGATTAAAATGCTGGAAGATCATGGCAATCTCGCTTCTCAGTCCCCGGAGTTCCCTCTCGGACATAGCGCTTAAATCTCTGCCGCCGATTTCCACGGTTCCTTTCGTCGGACGTTCCAGGAAATTCAGGCACCGGACCAATGTACTTTTCCCCGCACCGGACATGCCGATGATCCCGTAAATATCTCCGGCCTGTATGGACAGATTAATATCATGTAAGGCTTCCACTTCGGATTCTTCGGTCGTAAAGACTTTCGTAAGATCCCGCACTTCAATAATTCCCGACATATGGTTCATCCTTTCACTTTTTCATTTACAGGCGATTGCGCAGCTGGATTTTCATGCCACGAACTTGTCAAAATGAATAAAAACGGGGTTCCGATGCAGTGGCAAGTCACCCCTTATTTTATTCGTTTTGCCAAGCATCCGGCTGTGAAATCAAAATTGCGCAGCCGCCTGTTTCACTCAGACGCCGGCATGGTCTGCAGGGCGCTTTATTCGACAAAAAAACAGGTGCATGAGTGTCATGCACCTGTGGACTTTCATCACAATAATACTTTCGCTTCAGGCTATATAACACACACGAAAAACATCCATAACGCCGCACATCTGCATTCCGTTACAGCACATCATCATATCCATAGCCTGCATGAAGCGTGTTCTCATGGTGTTATCTCCCTTCCGCTTTTCTTTAGACGATTACGAAACGCCGCGGCAGAGGAAAAATACTTCTGCTGAAGGGCCCTCTAAAAACGCCGGTTCTTGGTGAGAGGGGCATGAAATGCCTCTCGAACTTAGCACCGTTGCGTTTTTAATGGAGCGAAAGCGTGCCTCGAAGCAGAAGTCTGTTTCCTCTGCCGCGGCGTTTCGTAAGTTTCGTAATCGTCTGTTTCTTTATTGTGTCCCACTATATTACAAATTCCCGAAAATGTCAAGTCCTTAATTCTGTGCAATAAGCCGTCAATCCTTTGTGGAAAATAACGGTGTTGACAAATATCTGTCCCCGGAATCCGGTAATAAAGCCACGATCACTTTTCCCTTGTTTTCCGGCCTTTTCGCAAGCTCAGCCGCCGCATGAAGCGCCGCACCGGAGGAAATGCCGACTAACACGCCTTCTTTCGCGGCGATCGCCCGCCCTGCCTCAAAAGCATCCTCATTGGCAACCTGTATGATCTCGTCATAGATATCCGCATCCAGCACCTCCGGCACAAATCCGGCGCCGATCCCCTGCAGCATATGCGGCCCGGGCGCCCCGCCGGAGAGCACGGGACTGCTCTTTGGCTCTACTGCAACGACTCTTATATGGGGGTTTTTTTCTTTCAGATAACTGCCGGTTCCGGTGATCGTGCCGCCCGTACCGACTCCGGCCACGAAAATATCCACTTTCCCGTCCGTATCTTCCCAGATCTCGGGGCCGGTCGTCCGTCTGTGGACCTCGGGATTGGCCGGATTCACAAACTGTCCCAAAATAACGGAATCCGGTGTGGACGCCTGCAGTTCCTGCGCTTTATCGATCGCACCCTGCATCCCCTCTGCTCCATCCGTCAAGACAAGTTCCGCCCCATATGCCTGTAAAAGTTTCCTTCTCTCCACGCTCATTGTCTCGGGAAGCGTCAATACCGTCCGATATCCTTTGACCGATGCCACTGCCGCAAGACCGATGCCCGTATTCCCGGAAGTCGGCTCGATGATCGTTGCACCCGGCTTTAAGATTCCCTTTTGCTCGGCGTCTTCGATCATATTAAGCGCCGTACGGTCTTTTACCGAACCCGCCGGATTCAAGTATTCCAGTTTTACCAGGATCGCCGCATCCTCAATGCCGTTTGCCTTTTCATAATTTGTCACTTCCAATAACGGCGTATGCCCGATCAGTTCTATCGCGCTTTTTTTGATATTCGCCATTCCCATCACCATTCCTTCCTTCAAAAAGCGCAGGCGAAGCCAAGCGCCCGCCTGCGTTATCAACTCTTATTTCAGTTTCCAGATATCTCTGTTATATTCTGCGATCGTTCTGTCGGATGAGAAGAAACCTGCCTTGGCAATATTGACAAGCATCATCTTTCTCCACTTATCCTGATCTTCATAATCCGCCATCATCTTATCTTTGGCGGCAATATAGTCTTCTAAGTCGAGCAGCGTCATGAACCAGTCTTTGTTTAACAGTTCTTTATGCAGTCTCTCCAGATTTTTCTTATGGCCGGCTTTCAATGCTTCCTTGCCGACAATAAAATCAACCGCCGCTTTGATGACCGGACTCTTTTTGTAATAGTCCCTGGAAACGTAGTCTGCCTTCTCATAATGCCTGATGACCTGTTCGGACTTCTCGCCGAAGATATAGATGTTCTCGTCTCCGACAAGCTCATGGATTTCCACGTTTGCACCGTCGGATGTACCGAGCGTTACGGCGCCGTTTAACATGAATTTCATATTACCGGTTCCGGAAGCCTCTTTGGAAGCCAGAGAAATCTGCTCGGAAATATCGCAGGCCGGAATCATTTTCTCCGCATAGGATACGTTGTAGTTTTCTACCATAAGAACCGTCATATACGGACTTACTTCAGGATCATTGTTGACGATCTCCTGCAGTACGAGCAGAAGATGAATGATATCCTGGGCGATCACATAAGCAGGCGCTGCCTTTGCACCGAATATGAAAGTCATCGGCCTTGCGGGTTTCTTACCGGCTTTGATTTCCAGATACTTATGGATGATATAGAGCGCATTCATCTGCTGACGCTTGTATTCATGCAGTCTCTTGGACTGGATGTCAAAAATTGAATCAGGATTTAACGTAACGCCTTCTGCTTCTTTTACATATGCGGCCAGGTCTTTCTTACGGTTCATCTTAATTTCTGCAATCCTTGCCAATACTTTTTCGTCGTCTTTAAATTCCAGTAATTTCTCAAGCTTATCCGCATCCTTTTTATAGCCGTCCCCGATCGTTTCGGAAAGGAAGGATGCCAGTTCATGATTGCAGGATAAGAGCCATCTTCTGAATGTGATGCCGTTTGTCTTATTATTGAATTTCTCCGGATAAAGCTTATAGAAAGCATTTAATTCGGTATTTTTCAAAATCTCCGTATGAATCGCCGCCACACCGTTTACAGAGAAACCGTAGTGGATATCGATGTGCGCCATATGCACTCTGTCGTCTTTATCGATAATCTGTACTTTAGGGTCTTTATATTTGGCCGCAACCCTCTTATCCAGTTCCTTAATGATCGGCACAAGCTGGGGAACAACCTTCTCTAAATATTTCAAAGGCCATTTTTCCAGCGCTTCGGCCAGGATGGTATGGTTTGTATACGCACAGGTCCTGCTGACAACGTCGATCGCTTCATCCATCGTAAAGGCTTTGTCGTCTACCAGAATCCTGATCAGTTCCGGAATAACCATCGTCGGATGCGTGTCGTTGATCTGGATCACGGCATGGTCATACATTCTGCGAAGGTCGTATTTTTTCTCCTTCATCTCTCTTAAAATGAGCTGTGCCGCATTGCTTACCATAAAATACTGCTGATAAATACGCAGCAGATTGCCTGCTTCATCGGAATCATCCGGATACAGGAACAAGGTCAGGTTCTTCTCAATAGCCTCTTTATCAAAATCGATTCCCTTTGTCACAAGGCTCTCGTCTACCGTCTCGATGTCGAACAGTCTGAGCTTATTTACGCCGCTGTCATATCCGATCACGTCGATATCATATAATCTGGATGTTACTTTCCTGTCTCCAAAATGTACGTCAAACGTAACATCTGTTTTGGTAAGCCAGGATTTGTCTTCAATCCAGTCGTTTTTCTCGGCATTTTGCAGTTTATCCTTAAATACCTGTTTGAAAAGACCGAAATGATAGTTCAATCCGATTCCTTCGCCCGGCAGATCCAATGTAGCGATAGAATCCAGGAAACATGCCGCCAGACGTCCCAGACCGCCGTTTCCCAATGACGGCTCCGGCTCCGCTTCTTCGATCGCGCTTAAACTTTTTCCGTTCTTTTCCAGAATATCCTTTAATTTGTCATAGATCCCCAGATTGATCAGGTTATTGGATAAGAGTTTACCGATCAGGAATTCTGCAGAAATATAATAGATCTTCTTCTCGCCCTCGATCGGCTCGGAAACCGTCATAAGCTTCTTGGATAAAAGAAGGAGACTGTAGTACAGCTCTTCATTGCTGCATGCTGCAATATTTTTGCCGTATGTGCTCATTGCCTGATCTTCCAGTTCTTTTTCCAGATTCATCACCAACACATCTCTTTTCAGGTTGCTCGCCTGTGCCATAATAAAATACCTCCTGTTATTTCATTTCCTTTTTGCTTTTCATAGATTTTTCTTTTGCTTTTTATTTTGGCTGATCTTAGCAGATAATATCCAAATACTGCATCCGGATCAGTTCATAGTCCAAAACAACTTCTTCGCCCGTTCCGCCTTCTAAGAGCCTTTTCAATTCCCTGACGGCTCTTGCCGCGATCCCTGCAAAGTTCTGACGGACCGTGTTCATCTGCTTTCCGGCATATCCCATTAAAGTAATGCCGTCAAAACCGCAGACCGGACGAAAAATGTCCATTTCAATCAGCGCTTTCATCGCACCGATGGCCATCAGATCGGATGCGCAGACTACCACATCTTTTTTTCTGGCATACCGGAACGTATGCTTCCTTGCTTCCAGTTCGGAAAAATTACCGTTTCTTACAAACAGCGGCAGTCCCATTTCCTCCGCCAGCATCCGGACACCCTTTAGACGCTCTTCACTCACATAGCCGTTCTTTTTTCCTGCGAAATAGAGGATGCTCTTACTCCCGTTCTCTGTCACGGTCTTTTTGGCCACCTCATACTGCGCTTTTTGCTGGTCGATCCAGACACACGAAGTACTCTCGTTTATCAGAGGCGCGTCCACGGCAACTATTTTAAAAATTTCAGCTGCAATTAACCGGTGCAGCACTTTATCGTCTTTTGACATATTGAAGATAATGAGGCCGGTAATGCTCTGCGCCTTTAAGTACCGGACAATCTCATCCAATGTCATGCTTTTGATCATGGAATAAAAAACCGTGATCACATCCAGGTCCATTTCCACTGCCTGATTGATCGCTCCCGCAAGATACTGCATGTTGATCTCATCCACGGTCTGGGCGGTATTATCCAGATTTAAAAGGATCGCCACCCTGCCGGACTGTTTGGAAGAAAGCGCCGCCGCTACGGAATTGGGCACAAAATTTAATTCTTCTACTGCCTGATTTACTTTTTTCTTCGTTTCCTCGCTGACATTCGGATAGTTATTCAAGACTTTGGAAACTGTTGAAATCGCTACGCCTGCCCGCTTTGCCACATCTTTGATCGATACCATTGTCTTTCCTCTCTGCGGAAGAGCTCGGAAAAGGTTTTCCGGAAATCGTTTTCCACAACCATAATATACCAAAAATGCGGGTTTGTAAATAATTTTTATAAAAAAATATACTTTACGAGATTATGAACGTACTTTTATGATCCATTGCTTTTCCAGCCGATGCGTCAGGATCAGTCCTTCTGATTCAAATAATATGCTATTCCGAACGTACCGATACCGGCGTTGCAGGCAATGGATACGGACGTTCTCTGCATGATCACCTTTTTAAACGGTATGCACCGCAATATCTCCCGGCGGATCAGCTCCTGCTGTTCCACACTGCACCCGGCATGCGTAATGAACACGATATCCGTACTGATCCTGCTTTTGCGCAGCAGATGAAGATGGATGAACCGTTTCCATGCCCCCTCCAGTCTGCCGCATCTTACACCGATCATGCACATTCTGCTTTGATTCATTTTTATGACAGGATGCATGTTGAAAAGTTTACATAACTTTTTCACTGCGATATTGGTATATCCCCTTTGATAGAAAAGCTCTGCCGACGGCAGCATATAGCAGGATTCTATACGTTTCTTCATCTTTTCTATTTTTTCGCATATCGTTCCTGCATTGCTGCCTTCCGCTGCCAGTTTGGCAGCATACATGACAATCAATGCCTGCCCGCAGGATATCTGGGATGAATCGATCACATGCACGTGATCGAATCCCTGTGCCGCCGCTACCGCAACCTCATAACTTCTTCCCACATTTCTGGCCATGGAAATATGAATAATCCGTTCCGCCTGCGTCAGTGACTCGGCATAGAAGTCTTCATACTCATCGACGGAAACGCCATCCGACACCGCGCTGCTTGTCGTATCCGTCATATACTGGATCAGATTATCCGAAGAGATTTCCAGCGTATCGGCAAAGCGGCCGCTTTCGGTCTTGATATACAGATAGATCACACCGATATCATACTTATCTATGATACTGTCCGGCAGATCGCTGACGCAGTCCGTCGTAATATAAACTTTCCTCTTTTTATGCCGGGATATCCTGCGGATCTCTTCTTCCTCTTCCGCCGCCGATTTCAACAGCCGGTATTCAACGATATCCTCCGGAAGGAATTTTAAGATCTCCGTTTCCAGCGCGGTTCCCTGGATCGGTTTCTCCAGATAGCCGTCAAAACCTTCTTCCAGATACTGTCTGCCCGCTTCCGCCGCAGAATTGGCGGACAATACGATGACAGCAGAGTCCCGGCACAGACCGTTCTTCTGTCTGCGCACCTCTTTCAGCGTCTGCATGCCGTCCATCTCCGGCATCATATAATCCATTAAAATCACATGATAATATTTTCTTCTGGTCATCTCCAGGCACTGTGTACCGCTTTCGGCAATATCGACATTGATCTTGGTCTCCTTTAACAGCTTACTTTCCACCATGGAGTTCATAGGATTGTCGTCCACAATGAGGATACGGGCCTCCGGCGCCTCAAAACTCTGCCTGTACTGTTCGGTCTTTCCTCTGCTTCTTGACAGGAACCTTACATAACCGATCGGTGTCTTATCCACTACCTTCTGCGGCAGTGTGACCGTGAAATCAGACCCTCTCGTATAGATACTGTCTACCGTGATCTCACCGTCCATAAGATCGACAAGCTGCTTCGTAATGGAAAGTCCCAGTCCGCTTCCTTCCACTCTCAGATTCGTTCTCGCATCCGCTCTTTTAAAAGAATCGTATATATGCTGCAAGTCTTCTTTCCGGATGCCGATCCCCGTATCCGATACGGAAATTTTAAGCGATATTTCATCCTCCGTAAGCGGCTCCATATGCGCTGACAACGTAACGGAACCCTCCCGCGTATATTTGGCGGCATTGGTCAGAATATTCAAAACAACCTGATTGACCCTTTTCATATCGCCGAACAGCACCGTTGGGAGATTTTCGTCAATGTCTACCAGAAAATCCAGTTTTTTCTCTTTCAGGCGTACCTGGATCATATCGATCAGATCGCCGAACAGATCGACCGTCTTATATTCCAACGGAATGATCTCCATTTTTTTCATTTCCATCTGCGACAGATCCAGAATATCGTTTACCAGATTCAAAAGCATCTTACTTGCGCTCTGAATATTTTCCGCGTAATCTTTCGTCATTTCCTCCCTGCTTTCCCGCAGGATCATTTCGTTGAGTCCGATGATCGTATTGATCGGCGTACGGATCTCATGGCTCATACTGGCGAAGAAACTGTTCTTGGACTCGCTGATCTGTTCCAGTTCTTCCTGCTGTTTGCGGGCGATCGCACGCTCCGTTTCAAACATCTTCATCTGTACTTTCAAAATAGCGCCGCCGGCAAGTCCTACCGCAAGAACGGCGAAGATCGAATCCATATAAGCCGCCGCTCTGGAGTCCATAGGCGTTATACTCTGCGGATAATAATAGCCGTATACATAGGTAAAAACATCCACGACAAGCGATAAGGTGAGGAAAAAAGCAAGCCTTTTGCCGGAAAACATCAAAAAAACATAAAAAAGACCGAGCGCAAACCAGACGACGGCGCCGCCTTCCAATGCGCCGCTTAAGAAAAACATGGTGGGAAAGACAAAAAGAATGATTAAAAATCCCACGATCACGGCTCCGACATCGATCTTACGGTACTTGAACGTAACAAGCAGCTCCACTCCCAGCACGATCAGCAGCACCACTAACGGAATCACGATGAGTTTCACATCCATAAGCCCGATACATTCTATAATACCGAGAATAAGCAGCGTACAGCCTATCAGGATAATCATACGAAAGATACGTTCCCGCAGCTCATATTCCCGTCCATAGATCATTTCACAGATTTTTTTCCATTGTTTTTTCATGATTCTGCGGCGCCTCCTTCTTTATCATTTTGGATACGGTTACGGATTCCCGACAATGTCTCTATTGCCGACATATAATCGGACATCACGATCTTTTTCTTAACAGGCTCCAGTTCCTTATTTAACCGTTTACCTTGATATTGGTATTCCTGCATCTTTGATAAAACCGTCAGCATCTTATCACCGTCGAAAGCATACATCGCTTCTTCCAGCTGCGCCGCCATTTCATCAAAAGTCTCCTCATCCAGCTCCGGCATTTCATTACGTGTGTTATCTATTTTCTCACAATCTTTTCTTTCTTCCGCCGCGTCCCGTATTCCGCCGTTCTCCATCTCTTTTTTCTCATCCGCCGTCTGCGTCGGAACGAAAGGAGAGTTTTCCAGTTCTTTGATAACATGCAGATATTCCCCGATCAGCTCTTCGTGATGGTCCATAATATAGCCGATATCGCCTCTTTTGCCGGCAAGCTCCAAGGCTTTGGCCTTTGCGGCAAGCGGCAGCGCGCCGATATTCTGCATCATGCTCTTAAACGCATGTACTTTGATGGTATAATCCTTCCAGTCATGTTTCGCAAATAAGTTGTCCAGGACTGCACGGTTTTCTTCCCGTTCCTCATAATATGCCTCCAGAATGGACAGATACGCCTCTTTTCCGCCGCAGTAAAGCATCCCTTTTTCCACATCCAGACTGCCGATCGAAAGCTGTTCCTCCGGTTCTTTCTTTTCCCGGACTGCCTCTGTCTGTTTTGTCTGGAAGATCAGCTTCTCTTCCGGCAGGTTGCGGCGCAGCACGCGCTCTAATACCGACAGCTCTATCGGCTTGGAGATAAAATCATTGAAGCCCTCTTCCAGGAACATCTCTCTGTTGCCCGGCGCCGCATTGGCAGTCAGCGCGATAATCGGCACTTTCTGATAATAATGACCCACTTTATCCCGGATGCGGTGCATCGTCTCGACCCCATCCATCTCCGGCATCATATGATCCATGAAAACGAAATCATAGGACATATTTTCGATCAGTTCCAACGCTTCATTCCCGTTGACGGCATAAGTCACGCGGATCTGGTATTCCTTTAACAGTCCTTCGACCACCCGTATATTCATCCGGTTGTCATCAACAATCAGGACATGGGCCGATGGTGCGGTAAATTTCCCCGGACGGGTGATCTGTCTGCCGCCTTCCGATCCTCTGCTGCCGTTGAGAATAGAAACGACAGGCAGAATGTAAAACGGCTTATAAAGTCTGATCAGATCCGGATTGGAAAGATATTTTTCCCTCGGACGATCGATCGCAATGATCACTTTGGCCGTCTTTGCCAGTCTGTCAAAATAAGCCTCGTCTTCCTGATACTCTTCCAGACTGATAAAAATATGCGAAAAAACGGTATGATCCTCTCTTCGTTTCAATTCCGCCAGATTACGGCAGATATGGCATTTTACACGAAGCTGCTTTATCATGCCTGCGATAATGCCGGTATACTCATCCCGGATGGTCAGCATATCAAACTGCTCCATGTCGAAATAAGCGGCAATATTGATGCGTTCTCTGTTTTCCACCTGTCCGATCGGCTTCTCATCCAGGACTTTCTGCGGCACTACGAAACGGAAGATGCTTCCCTTGCCCGGATAGCTCCGTACCGTGATTGTTCCCCCCATCTTCTGGACAAGCTCTTTGGAAATGGCAAGTCCGAGGCCGACGCCGCCTTCCTGTCTGTTTCTTCTGGTATCTACCTGACTGAAACTGGTAAAGAGTTTCTCCAGACTCACATCCTCCATGCCGATTCCCGTATCCCGAACCGAAACGCAGAGATTGATGCCGTAATTCTCTTTTCTGGCATGCACATTGATAATAACGCCGCCCTCATTGGTAAACTTGATGGCATTGTCCACCAGATTCATAATGACCCGCCGTATCTTTTTCTCGTCTCCCATGAGACCGCACGGAATCGAGGCGTCACAGTCTACGATCAGTTCGATCTGCTTATCCCCTTTCTTCGCCATCGCCATATTGATGATGTCATTGATCGTTGAGGTAATATTATAAGCCTCTTCTTCCAGGTTCATTTTCCCCTGCTGTAACTGCGAGAAATCCAGGATGTCGGTAACAAGCGCCATTAGATTATTCCCGGCGTCCCGGATATCGAACACCTCTTCCCGCATCTTCTCCAGATCATGCTCCCGCAGCGCCATTTCGCTCATCCCGCAGATCGTATTGACCGGCGTACGGATCTCATGACTGACATTGGAAAGAAAATCGTCCTTGCTTTGTTCCGCCTCCACGAGCGCCTCGATGATCTGATCCACCTGTTCGTTTCTTTCATTACGGTTTTTCACCCATATGTAAAGTATAAATTCCACGAAGAGTATATTGCCGGACTGATAGAAAAGATCCATACGGGTTTCCGCAGGCAGAAGCCATAAGTTGTCCGTTATCACGGCATGATAGAAAATAATGAAAAGCAGTGAGACAGCCGTACTCCACAGCATTTCGGTCTGCCCGTAAAATGCTGTCAGGACGGCAAAAGCCATAAATGTCGGAACGACGCTCATAAGATCATCCGTATGCGCCGCATATAAAATAACAGTCAGTTGGATAATGATCCCGGTAAGAAAAGTCCTTACTTTGTAGTTTCTGTATTTACCAAGGAACATGGCCCAGCCAAACGCTAAAAGAAGCAGCATGACGATGGGGATCCATGCCTCCAGATTCCGCTTTACGGTGCTGACACACAGACTGCATGTATAGAAACTGAATACGATAATGACAAAGCGTTCCTTCGCCCGCTGATTCCTTTTACTCTGATTGAAGTATTCCAAAATATCCCCTCCAAACCTTACGGCAGCTGCCTTTTAATGCAGCTGCCTGTGTATCTTACGTAAAATCTGAAAAATATCCGGGTTAAATTTGGTTCCGGCATCCTCTTCCAGCATGGAAAGTGTTTTTTCTATATGATAAGAATCTCTGTACGCACGGTTTTCGGTCATGGCACAATATGCACCCACTATCGATACAATCTGCGCCGATAAGGGTATCTCGTCGCCCGCTTTCCCGCAGGGATAACCGCTTCCGTCCCAGTTCTCATGATGATAATGCGCAATATCGATAGACATCTGCAGGAAATCATTATAATCTCCCGTATCTTTGATATCCTGCAGGATCCTTGCGCCGACAGCCGCATGTTTCCTGATCACTTCCAGTTCTTCCGCCGAAAGGGACTCTCTTTTCTGTAACAGCTCCGTTGGGATCGCCACGTTTCCCAGATCGCAGAGGGGCGATGCCAGTTCGATCGTATCGACATAGGTATCCGAAATCAAATGACTGTACTGTGCCGATAACTGCATGGCTTCCGCCAGAATCCGGCAGTTATAGCACAGCCTTTCCATATGATTCTTATCATAACAGGCGTTTTCTCTTGCTACGCGAAGCAGCGCATAGAGCACGTTTTTCTTCTCCATCTCCAATTGATGAAGCTGTTCGTTCACAGAAGTCTGCAGTCTTCTGTTCATTTCCATCATCTCGTTCGTGGTATCGTAGAGTTTTAAATGGAGACGCAGTCTTGCCTGAACGACCTTGGGAATAAACGGCTTGGTGATATAATCCTCTCCGCCGCAGTCGAATCC
Organism: uncultured Lachnospiraceae bacterium; assembly: GCA_910579735.1. Taxonomy (GTDB): domain Bacteria; phylum Bacillota; class Clostridia; order Lachnospirales; family Lachnospiraceae; genus UBA3282. The sequence goes on along the minus strand of CAJTUZ010000012.1, from coordinate 18,949 downwards.
CCTGACAACATCCGCCGGATCGTCAAAGGCCGAAATGAAAATGATCGGTATATTTCTGGTAACCGGATCGTCCTTCATCAACTTGCAGAACTCATATCCGTCCATTCCCGGCATCGCGATATCCAGAATCATCAGCTGCGGCCGTATCCTTTCCATAATCTTCAAAGCCTGCATTCCGTTCTCTGCCAGAACCGGCTGATGTCCCATTTCCTGAATGATATCCCGGAGCACGAACCGGTTGGCGTCTACGTCATCCACTACAAGAATTTTTACAATTTCCTTTGTTATGTTTTCCTGTGTCATGCTTTCTTCCCCCGCTTTGTTTGCTGTTATATCAGTTTCACAACGATCTGATGCAGCGTATCCGCTCCGCAGGCATCGATCGTTTCTTTCGTTAATACCGGTTCCGTGCCGGACACTGTTTTGCCATCCAACGTTATTTCACCGACCCGGTACGCGCCGTATTCTTTGCCGGCCGGATTCTCATAAATAATATGCAGCTTTTTCCCGCCAAAAACATGATCCACAGAGGCCCTGCCCTGCGCGTCAAACTGCTCTTTCAACAATTTCGGCGCAAACTCCAGATCTCCCCATTTTCCTCTCACGCCGAACATTTCCTGTAATACGGTCAGCAAAAGCCAGCTCGCCGCACCGGTCAGATAATGGTATACCCCTCTGCCTTTCGGATCGATATACTCCGGCACGCCCGGATAGATTCTGGATTTGGCCACATCGCAGATATGGCTGTAAAGACTGTGGATGACTTTATAACCTTCTCTGGCAAATCCCCGTCCGTAAAGCGCATTGGCATACATGACCGCCATATGGCAGAATACTGCTCCGTTTTCTTTATGTCCGTACGCAAAACCGAACATTCTGCCCATGTCCGTCTTGATCTCGTGAAAATCCGTATTCAGTCTGTAGCCGCCGACCGCCGCATCATACAGGTATTTATCCGCAGCCTTTATGATCTCTTCGGCCTGGCTGTCGGTCGCCGTACCGGACATCAGGGAAAAGACCTGACCTGTCAGCATCATTCTGACACCATTTTCATTTCCTTCCACTCTCTTTCCGCTGTTGTCATAGTATCCGTTGAACCAGTGGTTTCCGTTTCCGTCGCCGATCCACTCCGTCCGGCGTACGTGCTCCCTGATCCATTCGGCTTTTCCCTCGAGGTTCTGTGCAATCGCTTCTACCGACACCGGCTTCTTTTTCCCGGATAAAAAGTGTTCGCACAGATGGCAGTATTCCCGTAATATGCGCTGCTTGGCTTCCACATCATCATAAAGGGACGTTTCCGCCTGCAATAACAGAAACATTTCTTCTGCAAGCTCTACTTCCGTTACGCCTGTTATTTTTTGCATCTGCCGGACTGCCGCGGCTATCCGGGAGAGGCTGCCGCCATAAATCGTGGTAAATGCAACGCTCTCTCCCCTGTCTTTGGCCATGTCGATCGCATCATTCCAGTCGGCGCCGCGCAGTCTGATATGATTGTGCTCACCTACGTCATAAAATGCCGACAGATGCTGCAGCAAAATATGTTCCAAAACGGTGCCCTCATAGATCTGTCCATCCGCCGTCATCTGCATACTGCCCTGCGTCTCTTCCCACGCAGCATCTCTTTTGTCTCCGCGGCATACGAGATTGTCCTTAAAATAATGATTTTTCTCCAGTAAAAAGTGCAGATCCCCGCTCTGTTTCAAATACAGCTCCACGGTCAGATACGGCCACATACCATGATCCATCCAGACTCTGGCGATCCCGTTCCTGTCGGCAACGAATTCTCCCTGCCTGCTGCCGATGATCGTCGCATTCGTCCCGTCCATCCTCACGCCGCCGAAGTTTGAAAGAAGCATGCTCCTGACGCCTTCCGGATTCATTAAAAGAAGCGCCAGACAGTCCTGCCACAGATCCCGCCAGCCTCTTCCGCCTTTCCCATAATCATGGTGCGGCAGGAAAGAACAGCCATAGATCCTGCGTAACATCGGCTGAAAATTCACCCAGTACATCCACTCGTCAAACCGCTTGTCTCCGGACTGATAGGCAATATTGTTTTTCTCATTCCAATAATCCCTGCTCTCAGCCAGTAACTTGTCAAAATATTCTTCTTTCAGATATGGCGCAGCCTTTTGCGCTAAAAGAAGCGCCATCTGTTCTGCGTTCTTCTGTCCGTTCTCATGTTCCATACAGCCAAGTGCTACAATATAGGACGCGCTCTCTCCCGGCTGTAAACCGATCTGTTCAAAAACAAGTCCGCCCATCGCCTCGAAGCCGTCGATACTCTCTCCCGCACCGTACATCGGCACGTCATGGGATACCACCGCATAAGGATTCTCAAAAGAACCGCCTTCACCGATAAATTCTTCCGCGACAGGGTAAAAACCGACCGGATCTTTACCGTTTCCGCTCCCGAACACACCATATGACACATGGTTCTCCCGGTGTCCCCGCTCGTCGAAAGTCAGCGTCGGCACAACGCAGACTCCGTTGTCCGTCAGCCTGATGCGGTGCAGCATACTCGTTACGTTCCGGTGATCCCTGATATTATCGGCGCTTCTTGCATAAAGCGGAATTGCCGCGACAGGTGTGAGCGTAACCATTTCCTTTCCCACATTTTTAACCGTTATTTTCATTAATTCTATCTGATCGCCTGTAATCGGCGCAAAGATCGTCATTTCCGCGTACAGGCCGAGTTTTTTACATGTCCGCTCCATTTTCTGGTACAAAAGGCCTGCTTCCAGCTTTGTTTCTTCTTTCTCTTTGCCAAATTTCTCCGCCTGCTGCCATGCGGACACACCGGCAGCCGACCAGCTGTTTTCGCCTGTTTCTTTTCCTTCCAGACGGAACCAGAAGTTTCTGGTCGATTTATTATTATGCAGATTTTCGCTGCTGACCGGTTCCAAGATATACGTATTCTGTCCGGTCTTGGCATCGCCCCCGAAAGAAGGCGTAACGCTGCTCATCATTCCCGCTTCATTTGCAATCGGAAAATACAGATAGCTCGTAAGTTCCGGATCGTTTACTGTAAAAGTCCCTCTATGATCGATAAATTGATATTGTTTCATTGATACCCCCATTTTCTATGATATACAACGAATGCCGCGCCCTGCGGAGCATTCGCTGCATATAAGGCAAAAGGCTGAACCCGTAATTGATTCAGCCTTTTATTAATATGATCCATGTTAAATCCTGTTTTAACACTATTTTGTCTTGCGAACAAGATGACGCGGCAGACCATTTACATATAACGGCTGTAATTCACCCATAATAAGCGGTCTTGCATATTTTTCATACCCTTCATTTAATCCCTTGTTGTCTGCTGTGATCCACTCATCGGGTACTTTTCTCTCTACATTGGCGATCGCATGAATATCATATGCGCTCGTACCGCACTGATAAGGATCGTCACCGTTTCTGTCCAGTGTGATCATCATACCGGTCTTGCCTTCTTCTGCAGCATTTACCGCATCGAAACCAACCTGGAACGCTTCGTTGATATCCGTTAAGGATGCCAGATGCGTTGCCGCACGCTGTAAGGTGGAGAATTCGATGGCACGTGTCTTAAGACCTGTTTCTTCCGCTATTTTATTCGCTAACATAACGGCTGTTCCGGACATCTGCTTATGGCCGAAAGCGTCTACCGCCACTTCTTTGCCAAGCTCGCATACATAGCGTCCATCGGCAATCTTTACGCCTTCGGATACGGCGATCACGACAGAAGATTTCTCTGCTGCAAGTTTCTTAACGTCTTCCACGAACTTGTCCATGTCAAATACTTTCTCCGGCAGATAGATCGCATCCGGTCCGCTGCAGTCGTCTCCTTTGGATAATGCTGCCGCTGCTGTCAGCCAGCCTGCGTTACGTCCCATAATCTCCACGATACAGATCGTAGGCTTCTGTGCGCCGAAAGATTCGTTATCACGGATGATCTCTTTCATGCTCGTTGCAATATATTTGGCTGCGGAGCCGTATCCCGGACAATGGTCTGTAATCGGAAGATCGTTGTCGATCGTCTTCGGAACACCCATGAATCTCTGCGGTTTGTTATGAGCAGCCGCATAGTCGGAAAGCATCTTTACGGTATCCATAGAATCGTTTCCGCCTGCATAGAACAGGCATTCGATATCATGTTTCTCCATGATCTCAAAAATTTTCTCATATACATCTTCATGTCCTTCGATCTTGGGCATTTTAAAACGGCATGAACCCAAAAATGCGGAAGGCGTTCTCTTCAATAATTCAATACCGGTCTCGTCGTCCAGATACTCTGCAAGATCGATCATTTTATCCTGTAAAAATCCTTCAATACCATGAACCATACCATAAATCTTCTTTACGCCCAGTTTCTTGGCAGCGGCATAAACGCCTGCTACGGAAGAATTAATAACGGCTGTAGGGCCGCCGGACTGACCAACAACAATATTTCCTTTCATTGTCACATCTCCTTTATACTCTTTGTTTTCTGCATTCGCCGGACAGATCTGCCTGTCCGGCCAAACTTAATAAGATTATACCAAATTAATCCATTCGTGGCAAGCGCAAGAAAACGTTTCCGCCGGGAAAATGCACGGCGGAAAACAACAGCTGCCAAAAAGCGTACATGCCGTCCTGTCACCGCAGTAAATATACAAAATACCCTGCATAGGCGATAAGCAGGAGCACACCGCCATGCCGCATCAGTTTGTGCTTTCTTAACACGCACAGCCACAGCAGGAGCGCCGTCGCCAGACAGACAATGGTGTCAATCAAAAAGCCCGGCACATAAATAACAGGTGTGATCACGCTGGCTATGCCGACTACGAACAGGATATTGAAAATATTGCTGCCGACAATATTTCCTACCGCAATATCCGCCTTGCCTTTGAGCGCTGCCGTAACCGACGTGACCAGTTCCGGCAGGGAAGTGCCGAATGCCACGATCGTCAGACCGATCAGCCGCTCGCTCATGCCGAAGATCCTTGCAAGCTCCGTTGCCGCATTGACCGTAACGTCACTGCCCCATACGATCAGCACGCCGCCGATCAAAATAAGCAGCAATAATTTCAACATACTTTCTTTCTTATCCGTCTGCTCCACGCCTTCGATGACCGCCTGTCCTTTTCTGGCCATCCGCAGAAGATAAAGAAGATACAGCGTCATACCGGCCAGAAGAATGATGCCATCGATCCTGCCGACATTGCCGTCGGTCAGTCCCAGACCTCCTAACAGCGCCGTAGCGGCAATGACCATCGGTATTTCATATCTGACTGTGGAAACCTGCACTGCAAGCGGGGATATAACAGACGTTATTCCAAGGATCAGCAGAATGTTCATGATATTGCTGCCTACTACGTTTCCGATCGTGATCTCGGCGCTCCCTTTTAATGCTGCCGACGTAGATACCGCGGCCTCCGGCAGCGACGTCCCCATCGCTACGATCGTCAGACCGATCACAAGCTGCGGAATGCCGAACCGTTCCGCTGTCTTACCGGCTCCTTCCACGAACCAGTCCGCTCCTTTTACAAGCATCACAAATCCCACTACCAGAAATACTGATTGAATCAACACATCCATTTCTTTTTTCCTCCTTGTTTTTCATGGGCAGTACGCTCTGCGGACTCCCCTGCGTGCCAAAAAAAGAGACTTTCGGCACTTTCGTGCTAAAAGTCTCGTACTCTCAAACTTTCCCTCCGCTGTTTCTGCAGCTTCGGCAGTTCCTTGAAAGATGCGCAAACATGGCTGATGCCAGGGTATGTTGCTTACGCATGACAACTACTCCCTCTTAACTTATCCATACGTTATCATATCCGCAAATGCGTGTCAATATGCTATCTTCAAAAACATAATTTCTTTAACAGCCTTTTAACATTCCCTGTTTTCGTGTGTGCGGATCACTGTCTCGTCATATAATACAGAACAAACGTGCTGCCGTTTATCATCTGGTATGCACCGTCGGGAAGCTGCTCGTTCAGATTGACAAGATAATCATACTTGGCAGCGGCTGTCTGTCCTTCCCTGCCTTCCGTATACAATACCTCCGGGAAAAGGACAAAATAAATACCGTCTCCCTCCGCAAAACCGACGGCAGAATTCTCCACATCTCCGCGGTAAGTGCCTTTATGCATATTGCTTTCGTCTTTGCTGCTGTCCATATACCACGCATATGTGCCGTCTTCGTTCATGACAAGATACCCGGCATCCGCCAGATCCCATTCACCGGCCAAGAATTCCCTGGCTTTCGCTTCCGCCTCCTCATTGCCCGGAACGCTCATAACCGCAGAATTCATAACTTTCAGCGCTTCGTTTTTCCCGGCTTCAAAATCCTTTTCTTTGGCTATATAAGACATCGTATAGGCATAATAGTTCTCGGCATAGAAACGCTGCAGGGAAATCATTTTATCGCCGTCCTCTTCATAACTGCAGATCCATTCATACCAGTTATCCCCCTGCACTTCCACCTGCACAGGCGCCTGTGTTTCCTCATATCCTGCAAAAGTGGAATAGATCTGTTTCGCGGTATTTGCCATATCCAGCGGATGTTGATAATAGGATTCCTTTGAACAGGATATGCCGAGCACGGATTCTTTCCTGTCACGGAATACAATGCTTGCATCCGAGGCCTGTTCCTCATCATAAGTCCAGACAGTTTCATCATACAATAATGCCATGGCACCGAGTCCGGCCTGCTTTAAATCGTCTTTTTTCGTCTCATACGATGCAGCGTCTCCCAAGCCTTCCGCTCCCTCGCCGCATCCGCCCATAAGCAGCATCACTTCGGTAATGACTGCGGTACATAACAATCGTTTCAGCGGTTTCTTTGTTCTGTTATTTTTCATCATTTTCTCCTTATATACTATTTATATACTATGTTGTTTCAGACAATTGCAACATACCACTCCTGGAAGGTGTCGTTGCGCAGATTAAAAATACATCAAATTAAATCCAGATTTAACACCGTATCCCTACTGTATCTTCGCTAATGCCTCTTTCGAAAGCATCTTTCTGATATTGCACAGAAACAGTACGGTTGCCGTGACTGCAGACAAAATATCCGAAAGCGGTTCGGAATAATATACGCCCATTACGCCGAAAAAGCGCGGTAATATAATAGCAAGTGGTATTAAAAGAATGACCTTCCGGAAGACCGCGATGAAAAGCGAGATTTTCGCCTGTCCCAATGCCAGAAAAGTAGGCTGGATACCATTCTGCAGACCAAAGATCAGCATGCCGAACATAAATACCGGCATCATCTCTCCGACCAATGCGATCAACGCCGCATCATCCGTAAAAAACGATGCATACCATTCGGGGAACAGGATCGTAGTAACAGTGGCCAGAAACATAAACAGGAAACAGGCCCCGATCATCCAGCGATACACTTCTTTCACCCTTGCAAAATTGCCTGCCCCGTAATTATAACTAATAACAGGTGATATTCCTTGTGTGAACCCGCCGATCGGCGCAGAAAATATCTGCATAACGCTCTGCATCACCGTCATGGATCCTACATACAGATCGCCGCCATATACCTGTAAACCGTGATTTAACACAATGCTGATAAAGCTCTCGGTCGCCCGCATGATAAACGGGGAAATTCCCAGAGAAAAGATGCTGAAGACGATACCTTTCTCCAGTTTCAGGCAGTCGCGCCGGATCTTTAACGAGGTCTTTTTCCCCATAAGAAACGCGATGACCCAGAATGCGCTGAGCGCCTGTGAGATCACCGTTGCAATGGCCGCGCCCTTCACGCCGAGGCCAAACGCAAAAATGAAGACCGGATCCAGGATAATATTGGCAATGGCTCCGATCAGCACTGAATACATGGCTGTTTTTGACTGCCCCTGACAGATGATAAAGGCATTCAGTCCCAAAGACAGTTCCACAAATATCGTGCCGATCAGATAAATGGAAATATAAGATACTGCATAACCGATCGTTGCATCACTGGCGCCGAACAGATATAATAACGGTCTTTGGAATATGTAAAAAAAGGCCATCAGGATGATCGTGCAGATGACCAGAAAAGTAACGCTGTTTCCCAGGATCTTTTCTGCATGCTCCCTGTTCTTTTTTCCAAGCCAGATGGCTGCAAGCGGCGCCGCGCCGCTGTTGATAAAACCGGAAAAAGCGGAAATAAATACGGTAATACAGAAAGTAACCCCCACACCCGTCAGTGCGGCAGCCCCTACTCCTTTCATATGTCCGATATATATACGGTCGATAATACTGTACAGAATATTGATCAACTGCGCCAAAATTGCAGGGAACGCCATACTGACCACAAGGCTTCCGATCGATGATGATGCCATCTGCTCTTCTCTTGTCAGTCCTGCAGGCGTTCCCTCTGCCTGATGATTCATATGATAAATGACCATACCTTTCTCTAAACTTATGATAATTCCCTTTTCTACGATTGATGATAGTCCAAATAAGAAGAAAGTGCAACAAAAATTTATTGAATTTGGGTTTCCATCCTTTGGCTGAAATGATAAGATAGAAGTGTATTGTGCACTTAAAATATATATGAAAAAATTTAATCAGTCAGAGGAGGTCGATATCGTGGCAACAAACGATTATATTGCAGCACTGAAGCAAGGCAGAAAAGGTTACCAGTCCGCCCTTACCAAAGGCGAATATCCTTATCTTCCTGCACTGGATGATATTTTATCTTATACGGAGGTAGCGTCGATCGAAAACCTCGGCCTGATCGACATTCCCTTATCGAAGATCATCGGAACGAAAACGGCCGGACGTACCAACGCTTTCGCCAATAATTTTATGCCTCTGCTTCCGGAAGAATCGGAATTCGGCATGAAATGGGCATCCCTGTATGACCATCAGGTCAGTGACGGCATCCGGGATCCGATCGTGGCTTATGAATTTATGAACCAGTTCTACGTCCAGGAAGGCAACAAACGTGTCAGCGTTATGAAATATCTGGAAACTTACAGCATTCCCGGAACGGTCACCCGTCTGGTTCCCAGAAAGTCGGATGATAAGGAAAGCCGTCTTTACTACGAGTTCCTGGAGTTTTATGAAGTTTCACAAAGTTATGATGTATGGTTCACCAAAGAGGGAAGCTACAAAAAAATGCTCAAACTCATGGGGAAAAAGGAAGATGAACCCTGGGACGACGAAGACAAACTGAATTTCCATACCGCCTGTTATAATTTTGCGGAAGTTTACAAAAAAGCACACGGCGCCAAACTGGAACTGACCGTTTCCGACGCCTTTTTGGTTTACGTGGAAATATACGGCTATGACAAAGTCAAAGGACAGACAGAGCACGAAATGTACCAGGCGCTTCAGAAAATGTGGACGGAAATCACGCTGGCCGATAAAGGCAGTCAGGTAGAACTTGTGCAGAACCCGGAAGAAACCAAATCCACGCTGCTCAACCGGCTGATCTCTCCGGGGGCCGTTTCCCCGGAATCATTAAAGATCGCTTTTATCTATACGAAAACTACAGATACTTCCAGCTGGGCTTATGCGCATGAATTGGGAAGAATGTACATAGAACAGGTCTATGAGGGCAAAATAAAAACACTTGCTTTTGACAGAGCCGATTCGGACGCCGAAGTGGAATCTGCAATCAACCAGGCGATCGATGCCGGCTGCAACCTGATCTTTACGACAGCCACGCAGATGGTGAACCAGAGCGTCCGCTCCGCGATCCTGCACCCGAAAGTAAAAATTTATAACTGCTCCATCAAAATGTCCTACTCTTCTATCTGTACCTATTATGCGCGCATGTACGAATCCAAATTCCTGATGGGGGCAATCGCCGCGGCGCTGTCAAGAACCGACAGACTCGGATATGTAGCGGACTATCCGATATACGGAACGATCGCCAATATCAATGCCTTTGCACTCGGCGCCAAAATGATCAAGCCTTACGTAGAGATCTATCTGGAATGGTCAAAGCTCAAGGGAGTAGACGCCAGAGAGCGCTTAAAGCAGGAGGGTATCGTCTTTGTTTCCGACAGTGATATGATCACCCCGGAACATGCTTCGCGGGAATACGGACTTTATGAAAAAAGAGACGATGGTTCCTTGGAAAACCTTGCAACGCCGATCTGGCACTGGGGCAAACTCTACGAACGCATCATCAAAAATATCTGCAGCGGCAACGCGGAAGCCAATGCCCAAAAAGGTAAGAAGGCCGTGAACTACTGGTGGGGAATGTCTGCGGATGTTATCGATGTGATCTGTTCCGAGGATATGCCGCACGGAACGCACAGACTGATCGAATTTCTGAAAAGCTCCATCCGCGCCGGTGTTTTTCATCCTTTTGACGGCCCGATCTACTGTCAGGACGGAATCGTCCGCTGTGAAAAAGGCAAAAGTCTGGATGCGGAAGAAATCGTTACCATGGACTGGCTTGCGGAGAACGTAAAGGGACGCATTCCCGAATTAGAAGAATTTACGGAGGACGCTCAGGAGCTTGTGCAGCTTCAGGGCATTAAAATCGATGAAAACAACGCCGACAAATAAACCCCTGAATATACTGCTGCTTGCCGATCACAAATCAAAGTTCCTATACGACTATTATGAGCCGGAAAAGGTAAAAGACATCGATCTCATCATTTCCTGCGGAGACCTGCCGCCCGAATACCTGAGTTTCTTTGTCACGCTCTGTAATGTCCCTCTGCTTTATGTCAGAGGAAACCATGACAAGCGTTATGATGAGAAACCGCCGGAAGGCTGTATCTGCATTGAAGATGATATTTATGTGCATGAAGGGATCCGCATTCTCGGTCTCGGCGGTTCCATGGAATATATTCCGCGCTCCAAAGACCAGTATACGGAACACAAAATGAAACAGCGGGTGCGGAAACTGAGATTCAAATTATGGAAACATAAAGGATTTGATATTCTCGTTTCCCATGCGCCCGCCTATCAGATCAACGATATGGAAGATCTGCCCCATCGGGGGTTTGCCATCTTCCGGACACTGATGGAAAAATATGAACCGAAATTCTTTTTCCACGGACATGTACATGCCAACTACGGCAGAAACTTCAAAAGAACCGACACGTTCGGCAAAACGACCATCGTAAACGCCTATGACTTCTATGTCGTGGAATATCCGTTGGAGACCGGAGCAGCTTCGGAAAGCGGCATGCCCGGCAATGCAGTATAAAAACACTGCCATGCACAGCCTGACTTTGATCTGTCTCTCATGGCTGCAGACGCAGCATGAGCACTCAGCAGTCCTATAGTTTCTTCCATAAATATAGTACCAGATCATCGTCATTACAACAGTCTTTATATGGCGGGCATATCTCATCCTGGTACCAGACACCGCTGCCATCAGGGATATACCCGCGTTTTATATACATACGCTGTGCGCTCCCGTAACCGTTATGCAGACCGACGCCGAGATACACGGCATCTGCATATTTTGCAGCCGTCTTCTCCGCAATTTCCATCATCCTGCTTCCGATCCCGTTTCTACGGTATTTCTCCAAAACGCCGAAATCCACGATCTCCGGATACCCCTGCTGCGCAAACGCACCGGAACCGGAATCCGGGTAAACATGAATATATCCCGCAATATGACCGTTATATTCCGCTACAAACGCGATTGCCCTCCCCGCGTCACGATCCTTTATGCGCATCTCGTATTTATCCGCCGTGGCATCCCAGCCCTGCTCTCTTTCCCCTCGTACGATAGGTTCAATATCCGTCTCCTGCAGATCCCGGATCAGAATATTCCCGTCCTGATAATAAATCATATTTACAGATCCTTTCTACAATATATTGTCCATGCCGCGGCAAGCGAGAAAAAGATAACGCCTCCGGCTGTCGCAGCCATTGTAACAGAAATTTCCCCGTTTGTATAGATATCAGCCGCATTGGCATAATAAAACGGCGTGATGTATTTCAGATTTTCGATCGCAGGCACGATACGGCACATCATATCCATAGCAAAGGCCAAAACTGCGATCCCCAGTCCCGCGCCCGTCCTGTTTTTCCCGGACATGGCGGAAATGCCAAAACATACCGTTCCGATCTCAACCTGCATCAGCGCTGCCGCAAGAAAATACAGGAAAAACTCTCTGCCGTCCGCATTTTCGCCCATCAAACCAAAACCGAGAAGATACAAAGCGGCACAGATCATCTGAAAGAGCAGTATGTTGGTAACAAGTGTTATGTATTTGGAGAACAGCAGTTTTTCTCTTTTGACCGGCAAAACATTCAAAAAATCGACCGTATGTGCGCTCTGTTCCTTGGATACCAGACCAATTCCCAGTATCGCCGCATACATAGCGCCTCCGAGTCCGTGCATCATGGCGACCTCCGTTGCAAAATACCCCCTCATTGTCGCAAGATTCATTTTGTCCATGCCAAGCGCTGCAGACATGGAACCCATATCGGAGAAAGAATCAGCAATTCCCTGAATCTGCTCCTCCAGACTGCCATATAATAAAATACAGCCTAAACAGCCTAACCCCACACATAATGTCCATATCAGAAAATTTTTAAAATTCATTTTCAATTCATGCCTGAACAATACCATCTTCACATTCCTCCCCTTCTCCGTAATAATGCATAAAAATTTCATCAAGCGATGGCTCTTCTATCGTAATGTCCTCAATATGCCGTCCGGCAAACCCTGCAAGCAGCTCGTCGATCCCGCCCCGCCAGACAAAACGCTCTTCCGTACCGTTCTCTACAAAGTGAACGCGCTTCGCATTGGTCTTTGTGAGGTTCTGCACCGTATCACAGCAGACGATCTCTCCCTCTTTAATAATGGCGGCGTGCCTGCAGTATTTTTTGATCTCCGACAGTACATGCGAAGAAAGAAAACACGTCGTCCCCTGTTTGTTGTATTCCAGGATCAACTGAAAAAACTCCGCCTGCATGAGCGGGTCGAGGCCGCTCGTCGGTTCGTCGAAAATAAAAAGATCCGGTTTATGCTGCATGGCGCAGACAATGCTGACCTTTTTCCGGTTTCCCAGCGAAAGCTCTTCTATCCTTTTCTCCCTGTCTAACGAGAGACGTCCGCATAACATGTCCGCTTCCCTGCGGCAGTCCATCCCCCGCATATCCGCAGCAAAACGGATCACGTCCTTCACCTTCATGGCGTCATAAAACATCGCCTCCGCAGGCATATAGCCTACTCTCCGTAAAATATCCTCACTGCGGCTTCGTACATCCAGTCCGAACACGCTGGCGCTCCCTTCCTGAAATTTCAGCAAGCCCAAAAGAGAGCGTATCGTCGTCGATTTACCCGCGCCATTCGGACCGAGGAATCCAAAAATATCACCCGTTATTACCTGCAGTGACAAATCTTTGACGCCTCTGTGTTTTCCGTAGCTCTTGGTCATGTTCTCAATCGATATCGCATATTCCGTTTTTTTCATGTGCCGGTTCCTTTCTTATTTAAATTGTAATTAGGCGCATGCGAAACTCTGAGGCAGATCGGCAGTGAAAAAAGTTTCTGCTTCGAGGCGCGCTTTCGCTCCGTTATTAAATCGTAATCATCCATGCAATGCCGTCACTTCTCCCTTTGTTTCTTAAAATTCTCAAGCTCCCTGTTTAAATGCGCAGTGTCGATGTCGCGTTTTATTTTAAAGATCAAATATGTGCAGGCATAGCATAAGAGCATATACCCAAAAAAGCATATCGTAGCAGTCAGATTCCTGTCGTACCAGCGCAGCGCATAGCTGACGGCCGTATAGAGCGCCGAGCATAGCAGTGATAAAACGGCAACTTTGGCGTTAAACCGCTCCGATTCGTCGAAATTATGCAGCGCATAAACCTGCAGATAACTCATGGCATACGCCGTCAGGACAATCTCTGCCATCAGCAGGATACTTGCGTACAGGTTTCCTTTCAATACACAGTACAGGAAATAATAAAACAAAATGAGCGCGAAATACAAACAGGCCTTGATCTCTATGCCGATCTCCAATGACAGGAACTTTTTCCATTTCTCCATCATGCTTCCCCCTTCAAAATGCTTCTGAGCTGCTTCGCATAACGCCTGGAGATCACGATATGTTCATCGTTATCCAATGTCGCATCGATCCGGCTGTCTGCTATGCTTTTCAGTTTTCTGATGCGGTAAATGTTCAGGACCATAGACTTACTGCACCTGAAGAAACCACTCTGTACATAAAGCGTTTCAAACAATGTAAGCGTAAGCGTCGTACGATATACATTGCTTTCTGTATACAAAAATGTTACGCCATCCACACTTTCCGCGTAGATAATTTCGGGAAGCGGGAGCATGACCCGCTGATCCTCTTTTATCACAAGCAGTTTTTCGCTTTGTCCTTCCAGATACCTGACGATACTTTCTACGTGTTCCGTCATCTGCCTGTATCTGATGATGATCTCTTCACTGCCTTCCTGTATCTGCTGTAAAGTAAGCTTCATTATGACCTCCCCGGCATCCGTGTTACACTCTTTATAATCCTTTTTCAATAAAAAAACAAGTGTTTTTCTATAAGCTTCTTTTTTTCCACGGTAAGATGCACACAAAGTCCTCAAAAAGGCGCCTTTTGACACCCTAAGCCTTATATATAAAAGAACCGTTCCAAAATGGAACGGTTCTTTCCGACAACAATATCTATATACTCTCCCGGCCGGCCCGGTATACGGCTTTCTACCGGCACACGGCATAAGGACTGCGCTTACTCCGCCATATAGATCGCCACCTGTTTTTCTATTTCCTCCAATGTCTCTTCTAAAGTCTGCCTGCCTCTGAGGTACATGCCGCCCTCTTTGAACACGGCATCCTCCAAAACAGGATCCGGAATATATGCGGTATTTACCGAAGCCAATTCCTCCTTCAGCGCCGCGATCTGCTCGTCCGCCGGCCAATAAACTTCAAATGTTGTAAAACTACCATCCTCCGTGACCAATGCCAGCGAACCATAAACACCATCTTCGCTCAGATAATCCCTATTTGGTATAAACTGTTCATCAAAAGCCGCCTGATTGATCGGAAAGTCATAGTAGCCTGCCGCCACCTCAGCCGAAAGGAAGAACTTCATAAATTCCTTTGCTTCATCCGGCTGCTTAGAAGCCGCACTGATACCAAGCAGTGTCTGCGGCATGAACACCTGGCTGCAATGTCCTTCCATGGCCTTCATCGCAGTCTCCTCAAACCCTTCTACCCGTTCTATGGAAAGGCATACTTCATAATTATGGGCTTCATCCAGAAAACCGCTGAGCAGGTAAGTTCCCCCTTGGATATATTCAAACATATCGGTTGCAAGCCTGTGATTTAACCCGTTTGCTCTGTTTTCTCCGTAAGTGCTGTAATATGCTTCCTTTTGTGTATATTCCTCTACAATGCCGCTGTCGATATTTTCTATCTGTGCATGATAGATCCGTCCGCACTGTTCTAAATATTCTCCGATGACCTCACGGTTCAGACTGCCATCTTCCGCAAGCCACATCGGCGCACTCACGGCGGCAAATCGGTTTAACAGGCTCATCTCATCACAGATTCCGATAATGTCCTCTCCCGGATGCATATCCCGCAGATCTTCTACCGCATCGGCAATGCCAGACAAATCTGTCATATTTTCTACATATTCTTTTGCACCGATCAACATAGGAATCGTCACGGTAGCCGGTACGACATACGCTCTA
The DNA here is from genome assembly GCA_910579735.1 of uncultured Lachnospiraceae bacterium. Lineage (GTDB taxonomy): Bacteria > Bacillota > Clostridia > Lachnospirales > Lachnospiraceae > UBA3282. The sequence continues at coordinate 3,358 of CAJTUZ010000012.1, read as the reverse complement.
TCCTTTACTTTCATAGCCTCGATGATATTGTCAAACAGAGGATCGGCATCGCTGCACTGCGCCAGATAATCCGTAATATCCAATAACATCCCCTTATCAATATAGGACGAAAGCGGCATATCATCCATGACCAGCAGATCGGGCCCTGTGCCGGACATAATCTCGGTATTCAGTTTCTTGATGGCGTCCTCTCTCGTAACTGCACTTCCCTCAGCCACACCGACTTCATAGGAAACGAAGACATCCGTGTTTTGTGCCTGATAGTATGAAACGGCCTGCCGTATTGTCTCGTCTTCATAAAGAGAATAGATCGTCAGCATTTTCTCGGGTACGGCCGGAATATTCGGATCATAGGTATAACGGATCAGCTTATTGCCTGCAAAGAGAACCAGAAATGTATCCGCCTCCAGCATGACCGCAGAACAGATCCGATACGATGGATTGCTCAGCATGGAAAGTCCCCCATCGACAAGCTGTTCCATCATATTGCCGCCTACCACGTGACGATGCACCCCCTTAGCGCCGATCACATATACCACCTGTTCCTCGGCCGGAAGCAGATACATCGGGCAGTCCATAGAACCATTATATTCCCTGTCTTCATAATGATCACTGACAAAATCCGTCAGCACATCATCCTCCACATATTTTCCCGCATCCATATCATATATGAGCGGCATCCCGCTTAAACTGCTGATGTCAACATAGATCAGATTTCCCTTACAGTACAACGCATTCCCATAACTCTGCGTCGAAAAAAGCAGTTCTCCGCTGCCATCCTTTTGTATTTCAAATACATTGCCGCGCCTGGTGAGGACGATGATACGTCCCTCTTCACTTGCACAGAGCCGGTTAATATAATCTTCTTCATCTTCAAGCGGTATCTCTACCGGCACCTGCGTACCATCGGACAATACCAGTTTCATGCTGGGCGTATAATCATCATGATCATACGAATCATAAAGAACCCCATACGTACCATCAGGCGTCATAACGATCTCCGCAACATAAGCATTCACTTCCTGCATCTCCTTAAACCAGTCAGGCGTCTCCATGCTCCATGTGCTGCCCTGATCCCCGGATACCAGAGGACCGTATATTCTATCCAGAATGACAAGGCTGCCATCCTCCCGTTTGCATATTTCCGCAGGGGATGTGATCATCTCTGAAAGATCGATCTCTTCCTCCACGTACCTTCCCATAGCAACATTCCCGGATACTTCCGCAGCATTCTCATCTCCGGTCCCCCCGCTTATTCCTTCGTTTCCGCCGATGTCTGTCTGATTCCCGCTATTGCCGCCCGTTTCCACGCCGCTGTTGCAGCCGCTCAAAGCGATTGTCATAGACACTGCTAACAGGAAACACAATACTTTCTTCCCGACAAATCCGCGCATCCCATCTTTTTTCTTCATATAAATCTTCCTTTCCCGTTTCTTCATGCCAGAGCGTTTCGGCACACTGCCGCAGTCCGTTCTTTCATGCTATAACGAAAATAACAGAAGTTTCTCTAAACTTTCTCTAATATTTTTTAAGAATTTCCGGTAAAATTTCGGAAATTATTGGTTTTTAAGATTTCTTTGAGGATTTTTACAGATTCTTGTGATACGATACTATATAGCGGCGGGAAAGTCAATTATCCCGGCCGCAGAACGGATTCCCCGTAAGGGGCCATGTCGGATCAAAACAGATCAGGAGGAAAACTCTCTATGCGTATTTTACTGGCCGAAGATGACGAAGGCTTGAATAAAGCGCTTACATGGCAGCTAAACAGCCGCGGTTACAGCGTGGATTCCTGCACGAACGGCGAAGAAGCCCTCTATTACGGTAAACAGAATATATATGATGTGATCCTGCTCGACCGCATGCTGCCTGACCGCGAGGGAACGGATGTGCTTTCAACGCTGCGAAAAGCGTCCGTGAGTACGCCTGTCATCCTGATCACGGCGCTTGGCATGGTAAAAGACAAGATCACGGGACTTGACCTGGGTGCGGACGACTATCTCGTAAAACCGTTTGACTTTGAAGAGCTGCTTGCCAGAATCCGCTGCGTTACGAGACGTTCTCCCATGCTGAACATACAAAACGACGACAGGATCTCCTATCGTGATATTACCTGGTCTCCGCGGGAAATGTGCCTGACCGGTCCGCAGGGAGACTGTATGCTGTCAAGACGCGAAGGCGATCTCCTGGAAAGTTTCTTACGCACCCCGGAACAGACACTTGCCCGCGAAACCCTGCTCTTAAAAGTCTGGGGCCCCGACAGCGAAGTGGAAGCCGGCAATCTGGACAATTACGTCCATTTCCTGCGCAGACGCCTCAAAGCCATCGGATCCTCCCTGCAGATCAAAACCGTCTGGGGCGTCGGATACGGTCTGGTCTCATGATAGAAAACGGATATGGAGCCTCAAGGAACGGGAGCAGAAGCGAAAGGAAAAAGTTTCTGCTTCGAGGCGCGCTCTCGCTCCGTTAACAACGCAGCGGTACTAAGTTCGAGCTGTATAAAGCACAGCTCTTACTAAGTGCCGGCGTTGTTAGAGGGCCCCTCAGCAGAAATCTTTTTCCTTTCGCTTCTGCTCCCGTTCCTTGAGGCTTCCGCCTCTCATTGATAAAATAACAGGTGATTGCAAACCTTTGCCTTCACAGCCGGTATTGCAATTGCCTTTGCAGTAAAATTCGGAAAGGAACCTGTCATGTTTCGGAAAGCACACCTGCTTTTTACCCTGTTATGCGGCGGCAGTACGACCGCCATCACCATTCTGATGTCCCTGCTCTATCTGCGGGTATCGGAAAACAATCTCTACGAAAATCATTTTCGCTCTTTTCAAAATGACATCAATACGATCACCGCAAGTCTGGAAGATTCCGCTTCGATATCACTGCAATGGCTGGAACGGATCGAAGCGCAGAATGACTATATGATCTATGTAACGGACAACGGCATTCCTTTTCTCTATAATACGCTGCGCGATCAAGTCAACCCATTCAACCGGGACTTGCTGAACGAAAATCTGGCGGCTTTTCACGACATACATGAAATGTCTCCTTCCGGCTCCGACATTCTCAAAATAAACGGCAGTACCTATTCCGGCATTTGGCATGCGGAATTTCGTTTTTTTTCTCCTGCTACAAAGGAAACTTATTACAGTTCTCTTATTGAGATAGAACGGGATGGCATCCCCTCGCAGATCGTTATCCTTTGTCCTCTGAAGGCGCTGCACACGCAGATTCTTAGACAGCGTATCCATTTTCTGCTGATCGACTGTGCCGCAGTCATGCTTCTTTTTGCCTTTTCATGGTTTTTCACGGGACGGCTGATCAAGCCGCTAAAAGAAAATCATGAGGCACAGACACAGTTTAT
>CAJTUZ010000011.1 GCA_910579735.1 uncultured Lachnospiraceae bacterium | reverse complement strand
AAATTGCTGTGAAAGGAGCGACAGAAATGAATTATAGAATTGAAACAAAAGAAGCCTTCCGAATTATTGGCGTATCTGCACCGCTTGATAAAGAAATCGAAAGTAACTTTATGGTGGTGCCCAAGATGTGGCAGGAGGCATCTGTAAATGGAACGATACAGAAATTGGCAGGAATGATGGATACGCCGCTGATGGGACTTTTGGGCGTGAGTGCCTGCAATGACGAAGAACAATGGAAATATTTTATTGCCGTTTCCAGCACAAAAACAAGCAATGAGTTTGAAGAATATACCGTTCCTGCGTCCACCTGGGCAATCTTTTCCGGAACGGGTACAAACCAGTCAATACAGGAATTGGAGCAGCGGATCATAAAGGAGTGGCTTCCGACCTCCGGATATGAATATGCCAACGCTCCTGATATTGAGGTTTACTTAAATCCAGATCCGCAGAACGCACAATATGAGGTATGGATACCCGTAGCAAAGAAGAAGGCATAACGGAGGGACTTATGGACGATAAATTTAGTATCTTTATGGAAACGGTTGACGAACGTTTCCGCAGCTTTGTAAGCCAGATCAACGAATATCTGACGGGGAACGGCTGTAAATGTGACATAAAATCGCAAAAAAGCGGCTATGTTGTGTCATATGTGCTAAACAGCAGCAAAAGGACTTTGGCAACATTCGTATCCCGAAAAACGGGGATGAAACTCCGCATTTATCCCGAACATGTACAAGAATACCAGAGTTTTCTTGACACACTGCCCGAAAAGGTAAAAAAGGAAATCAAGAAAGCGTCCGTCTGCAAACGGCTTGTCAATCCCGGTGACTGTAATCCGAAATGTATCATGGGTTATACCTTTGCACTGGATGGCGAACTGTATCAGAAATGCCGTTACATGGCGTTTCAGCCTACATTGAGTGAGGAAAACAATCCGTACATAAAGCAGTTTTTAGAGAAAGAATTGCAGACGGATACAGAGTAAAAAAATTTTCTATTCTACTGTCCGAAGTACAGGCAGGAAAAAAGATTTGTCGGGCTTGTGTTTTTGCCTGCTGAAGATATGGAGTAATGAAACGCCGGGAAATGGCAGTCTGCGGACTGCGTTTCCCGGTTTTTTGCTTATTGGTTTTATATTATATGACCTTAAAAAATCTGTCCAGTTTATTGTAAAATATCCAGTTGACAGAACAGGAGGAATTCTACAAATTTCCATAAAAACTTGTTTCGATACAAAATTAATAACTTAGGATGCAGAATTGACACATGGAGATCGAACAATGTATGGTAGAATATATTCATTATATTCTGCATTTGGCATACCCGAAATGAAACTATAGAAAAAGCGAAGAAAAGAATCCATGGAAGGAGACAGACGTTTCCTATCATTTTGGGTTATACGATTACGCTTTAGAAGGGAAGAATATTTATGAGAATTGCAGTTTGTGACGACTGTCGGCAGGATGCCTGTGCCGTCCGGGAACTGCTGCCCGGACAGGAGGTAACGCTCTATGGCAGCACTGAAAGTCTGCTTTCGGATGTGGAGCAGGGCGGGAAACACTTTGACCTGTACCTGTTAGATATATTCATGGAAAATTCCATGAGCGGAATTGAATTGGCAGGAAAGCTCCGTGCATGGGATGAGGCGGCGGTCATCTGTTTTGTCTCCGCAAGTAATGATTTTTACAGGGAGGCGTATGACCTGTATGCCGTCCAGTATCTGATAAAACCCATTGGCAGGGAGGAACTGGAGAAGCTGCTCGACAAGGTGGAGAAAATATTCATAAAGAATAAAGAGGAAACACTCGGTTATTCATGGCGGAGGGCATCGGGCGTCATTCCTTACGGTAAAATTCTTTATATAAGCAGCAGGGAGCATGTTCTTTCTATTCACTGCACGGACGGGAGGGTGCAGGAGAGCACGGGGAAGTTAAGTGATCTGGAGCAGAAGATCTGCGGGGATACGTTTCTGCGGTGCCACCAGAGTTTTATCGTAAATGTGTATCATATCAGGGAAATTGCCGGAATGGATCTTGTGCTTGCGGAGAAAGGAGAGAAGGTGCCGATATCAAGGCGCTATTACGCTGCGGTGCAGGAACGCTACCGGAAGCTTCTGTTCGAGGAGGTGGGATGGGAATGACAATATTAAGGGATTTATCCATACTGTGGTCGTTGTTCCACATTCTGGTTCTGTTCATGCTGCTGTACCGCTCCCGCTACCCGAAAAGGAGCACTGTTATCCTGACGGTAGTTTTTATGGGATCGCTTGCCCTGTTCAATGTAGCAGGGCTTGTAAGGTACGGGACGGAGTTCATGGGACAGATATTTCTTCTGACCTGTACCCTGCCAAGCCTGCTTTTCTTCTGGTTCATGTCGAAGGATAAAAAGGGGCAGTTCTTCTTTACGTTCTGCCTTGCGGACACAGTATCCTACTGGATCATCGTACTGACGAACATTCTGGATTTCTACTTAGGCGGGCAGAGTTATATCCTGATGTTTGTCGGGCGGCTCGTGCTGTTCCCGCTTGTGGAATGGGTGGCGTACCGTTATCTGCGCAAACCTTACAGGGAATTACAGGAGTCCGTGGCGAAAGGGTGGGGACTGTTCGCCGGAATGACGGCGCTTTATTATCTCCTGCTTGCGGTAACGGCGAATTTTCCTGTGGTTGTCACGAAAAGACCGCAGGAGCTTCCGGCGTTCCTGCTCATCATGGCGCTGATGCCCATGACCTATGCCACAATTCTTACAGCCATGTACCGCCAGATCCTGCTCTTTCGGCGTCAGCAGAGCGAGCGGATGCTGCGGGAGCAGAAGAATGTACTTGAGATGCGGCTGGAAAACCAGCAGTGCATCCGGAAGATGAAGCATGACATGAAAAGTTATACGGCAACCTTATCAGGACTTCTGGCGGCGGGAGAGACAAAAAAGGCAGAAGACTATCTGCGGGGTATGGAGCAGGAGACGGATTCCGGATGGGGACAGTTTAGCCGGAACCCTTACATCAATGCCACGGCTGCTTACTATGACAGGAAACTGGAGGAACTCCATGCAAAACGCCGGATTGACATCAGAATAGGGGAGGAAGCCCTGCCCCATATGGAGATATGCCGGATACTGGCAAACGGGATGGAGAACGCCTGTGATGAGCTTGGTGCGCTTGCACAGGAGGACAGGGAAATGTCGGTGCATATGCAGTACAACAGGGAACACCTGTTGATCCGCATCAGGAACCGCTGCCAGAAAGGGCGGTATGTAGAGCAGGGAAAACTGCCGGAAACGGACAAGGAGGGACAGGGACACGGATACGGGCTGCGTTCCATGCAGGAGGATGTGGAGCGGCTTTCGGGGAACATGGCGTGTTATACGGATAACGGATATTTTGTGCTGGATGTGATGATACCATGCAGCTGCTTTATGGCGATCTGATATTGTTATCTCATGGAGTGTGTTCTGTTCTTCATGAGGATGAATTGTATTTTTCAATATTACAGAATGACAAATAGATACTTTCGACAGGGAGGACTTATGGAACAAACGAAAACAGCAGTTCAGGGAGTAGCGGCATTATGGGAATTTTATGAAGAAATGAAAGAGCTTGTCTATGCTGCCGATGCCGACAGTATGGAACTTGTGTATATGAACCGTCGGGCGCGGGAATTGTACGGAATAGAGAATCCGGAAGAAATAAGAGGAAAGAAGTGTTATGAAATACTGGCGGGAAGTTCCTTTCCCTGTGCGGCGTGCAGCCGCAGCAGGCTGCAGAAGGGATTTTTTGTGGAGGAGATCAGGTATGTACCGATTCTTAAGAAAAGAATGTCCATAAAAGACACGATTCTGGAGGAAAATGGCAGACGATATTTTTTTGAGATAGCGATAGATCTGGGTGCATGGGAACAGCAGGACAGAGATTATGAAGCCAATGAGGCTATGGTCAACGAGGGACTGCGCATATCACTGGCGGCGCATACGCCGGATCAGTGCATTGCTGCATTGTTAGAGTATCTGGGGCAGTCCCTGGGCAGCGAGAGGGTCTATATTTTTGAGGAAGCAGGCAACCATACCTGTGATAATACATACGAATGGTGTGCCAGCGGAGTAGAACCCCAGAAGGAAAACCTGCAGGGGATTCCCGTTGAAGTGGTGAACATGTGGTATGAACGGTTTCACAGGGGAGAGAATGTCCTGATCAGTAATGTGGAACATTTGAAAGACAGCGACGTACAGATGTATGAATATTTGAAACCGCAGGATATCAGGTCGCTTGCAGTGAGTCCTCTTATCAATGAGGGGAAAATTATAGGTTTTTACGGGGTGGACAATCCGCCGGAGCGTTTTTTGGGGAATATCACGACGCTGTTTCATATTCTGGGACACTTTATTGTGGCGCTGCTTCACAGAAGGAATCATGTGCGACGGCTGGAAGAACTGTGTTTCGAAGATCAGCTTACGGGGATTGGCAACCGTCATGCGGTGCAGGATTATATGAAAAGGATAAACCGGCAGGAAAGCATTGCCATTGTGTACTGTGATGTGATGGGGCTTAAGAAGGCAAATGATACGCTGGGACATCTGGAAGGTGATAAGCTTCTGATCCGTGCCAGTGAGTGCATGAAAAAGGTCTTCGGGGATTATATGCTCTTCCGGGTGGGCGGCGATGAGTTCCTTGCCCTGTGCAGCGGCATGACGGAGCAGGAGCTGGAGAAAAGAATTGAGCTGTTGAAATGGGAGATGCGGGACAAAAACGCACCGATGGCGATTGGCAGTGTGTGGCGCGTCGACGACAGTGAGAGTATGAATAAGCTTTTAACGATTGCCGACGACAGGATGTACGAGAACAAGCGGATGCTGTACCGAACGGAAGAATTTAAAGATATTGTACGGAAACAGCCGGGAATATTATGCAGATAACAATATGCGACGATACCGAAAGAGCCGGAAACCTGGATTATATTGCTGGACTTGTTAATTCTTGTAAAACTTATCTGCACAAACGAAGAAGAACAGTTTACCAGAGGTTTTTCAGAGAATATGGTATTGTTAAAATGCAGGCTTTCATGACTATAGCGGTGCAAAAAACGATATAGCAGATGGTTTCAAAAAGAAATATAAGAAAACCCAAAGGAGATTAAGATAAAATGAAACTAGGCATTGCTATTTGCGGGGCTGCTTCATGTAAATCCGTGTATCTCCATAAAATGGTTTAAAGGTTGATAAATACTGGGGTTGAGGGTGATTTGATTTCTATAGGCAGGGACTATTTGAGTCTCTGCCTTTTCTGTCAGATAATACGGCAGCTAAGGTATGCGGTTGTTTGTACACAAAGGAGTTTTATGAAAGACAATAGAAGCGTAATGGAAATTTAACACCATTGGCAAAAAGAACAAATGATTTTGAAATGTTAGAGAAATTAAGCAGAGATTTTTGGTAATTATTAGCGACTATTCTTGTTTGACGATTTTGCTGAGGTCAGGAAATGATAGATTTCTTAGCGATACCGTGGAAATATAAAATCATGCAATTTACTTTTGAGCCTTACTATGCTATACTATCACTGCTCGGCTTGCCGAGCATTTGGTATTAAGGCTCTTTTTTGAAAGGAGCTTTGACTATGGGAAAAGAGTTAAAAGGAAAGGAGCTTGGCGTTGGAATAAGCCAAAGGTCTGACGGGTTCTATGTTGGCGAAGGGTATCGAACATCTGCTATTTATCAGACAAGGATAGCATTGTTTAATATGCTTGATTACGCATATCAGAATGATGTGATTATGAAAAATACCTGTAATGGTATGGTAAAATCTGATATTGGGAAGCCTACACAGAAGAAGGAAGCACTGACATTAGAGCAGCAGAAAAGGTTTGTAAGGGGAATCGCAGGAAATACATACGAGTGCTAATACAGATTTTTACTGCAGACGATACTTGGACATTCCAACATCGGTATCACAATGAATCTATATGTCCACACGACAGAAGATGAAAAACACAAAGAAATCGAAAAAATTGCGGCGTCTCTTAAGGTAGTTTAGAAAAATTGGTACGTAGATTGGTACGTAACCAAAGCCATAAGAGACAAAAACCCTATAGAATATAAGAAAAACCAAAGGAGATTAAGATAAAATGAAACTAGGCATCGTAGGACTACCCAATGTCGGAAAAAGCACATTATTCAATTCATTGACAAAGGCGGGAGCAGAATCGGCCAATTATCCGTTCTGTACGATCGATCCCAATATCGGTATCGTGGCCGTTCCTGACGAAAGACTGAAACTGTTGGGCGACATGTACAGTTCCAAAAAGGTAACGCCTGCAACAATAGAGTTTGTCGATATTGCCGGACTCGTTAAAGGCGCCTCCAAAGGAGAGGGACTTGGGAATCAGTTCCTTAGCAATATCCGGGAAGTGGATGCGATCGTGCATGTTGTCCGCTGCTTTGAAGATGACAATATCGTGCATGTGGACGGCGCCGTTGATCCGCTCCGCGATATTGAAACGATTAATTTAGAGCTTATTTTTTCCGATCTGGAGATTTTGGAGCGCAGGATTGCCAAAACGTCCAAAGGCGCCAGAATGGACAAGGCATTAGCCAAGGAGCTTTCGCTTCTGGAAAAGGTAAAGGTACATCTGGAAGACGGAAAGCTGGCGAAATCTTTTGAAACGGAAGATGAAGACGAGTTGGCGCTTCTTGTTTCCTATAACCTTTTAACGTACAAACCCGTTATTTTTGCGGCGAATGTTGCAGAAGACGATCTGGCAGATGATGGCGCGGGCAATGCAGGGGTGGCAGACGTACGGAAATTTGCGCAGGAAAACGGCAGTGAGGTGTTTGTGATCTGTGCGCAGATTGAACAGGAGATCGCGGAACTTGACGAAGAAGAGACGGCGATGTTTTTGGAGGATCTTGGATTAAAAGAGTCGGGACTGCAGAAACTGATCAAAGCAAGCTATCACATTCTGGGACTGATGAGTTTCCTGACAGCCGGAGAAGACGAGACAAGGGCATGGACGATCAGGATTGGTACGAAAGCGCCGCAGGCAGCCGGTAAGATACATACCGATTTTGAAAGAGGCTTTATTAAGGCAGAAGTCGTAAACTATAAAGATCTGCTGGAGCAGGGATCTTTGGCAGCAGCCAGAGAAAAGGGCCTTGTCGGTATGGAAGGAAAAGAATATGTGGTGCAGGACGGCGATGTGATCCTGTTCCGGTTCAATGTATAAAATACGGGCACAGGCATTGTCGGCTTTCTACGTTTAAGATAAAGGAGGCCGTGGGCGGTTATGTTAAATGACAGAATGAAAGGAAGGCATGAGTGTCAATATGAATAATATTATGGACGTATCGGACATTGCGTTCCCGCATATCGGCGTGTATCTGGAAAATGTGCCGAAAACATTTCCTGTTTTCGGGTTTCAGATCGCACTGTACGGCGTATTGATCGGTCTCGGCGTGCTAAGCGGCGTTTTCATGGCCGCGCATATAGCGAAAAAGGAAGACGTCGATCCCGATATTATATGGGACGTTATTCTCTATGAACTGATCTTTTCCATTATCGGCGCGAGAATCTATTATGTGATCTTTGAATGGGATATGTATAAAGACAATCTGCTGGAGATCTTTAATTTACGACACGGCGGACTGGCAATCTACGGCGCCGTCATAGCGGCGTTTATCACTTTGTATATATACTGCCGTATCAGGAAACAGAGTTTCTTGCAGATCGTGGATATTTGTGTGCCCGGTCTCATACTGGGGCAGGCTATAGGCAGATGGGGGAATTTCTTTAACCGTGAAGTATTCGGGGAATACACAGACAATCTGTTTGCCATGTGCCTTCCGATTGATTCCGTCCGCGTCAGGGACATTACCGCGAACGTAGCCGCGCACATTGCGGACGGTACGAATTATATCCAGGTGCATCCCACGTTCCTGTATGAAAGCCTCTGGAACTTGTTGATTCTTTTCCTGATGCTTTTCTATCGGAAATATAAAAAATTTAACGGTGAAATGTGGCTTTTTTATATGGGGGGTTACGGTCTTGGCAGATTCTGGATTGAAGCCATCCGAACCGACCAGCTTTACATGCCCGGCACCACGATTCCCGTATCGCAGATTCTGGCAGCTTTGTTTGTTCTTGTATCCGCTGCCGCCGATATAATTATCCGCTGCCGTATACGGAAAACAGAAGCCGTTTCAGAGGAAAAGTAAGGATGTCGTAACATCCTTACTTTTTTGTCCTGATCCCTCAGTTTTACAACATCCTTTTTTTGTAACTGTCCAATTCATTTTCCGGAAGAACTCTTCCCTCATTGGTGTCAATGGCATTGTTTCGTTGTTTGAGAAGATCCATAAGGGCACGCCCCGCTTCTTCGGTGGTGTCCGAAAGGACGCTTACGCCGCCGGGTGCGATAAGGCAGATTGCCAGACAGTGGATTTTCTTGTGGTGTTTTCCGGTGTCAATGTAGTAGGTATAGTCACTGAAACAGCAAGCTTTCAGACTATCCACGCGCATGACGGTCTGAGCGGGGTCAGCCAGATAAATATAGTCTCTTGTGAGCAGTCCGTCTTTGTTCGTAGCATTGGAAAGCACCCGGTCAAGTCCGGCCGTCAGTTTCAGAATGTAACAGTCAGAAGCTGTTGCCTGCCGTTCAAATGCTTCAATTTCACTGACCGGCAGTTTGCTGTGTTTTGCGGAGTCTGCAATATAATCACTCCGTTTCTTCCGGCTTCCCTTGATCAGGAAAAGCAGTATGAGCAGACAGACCAGCATGACCACACCGAAGAATCCGCAGATCACAATGCCGACGCTCAGCATATCATCTCTTCCGTCGGACGTGAATTCAAGCGTCCTGCCGATCCCCCATATCAATCCATACAGCGCAGCGGCAAAAAACAGGCCGAAGAAAAAGATGGCGCCGATGCTCCTGCGCTTGACAGTTTTCATTGCGCTTTCAAATACGGAACCACCCGGAAAATGTTTCTGCGCATATTCCTCATTCATTTTTGTAAAAAAATCTGTCATAAATGTTCCCCCTTTAAGTAATGTTCAATATGAAGTTTTCAGGATTTGAGTGTCTAAAGCTTTTCTTTGTTTTCTCCAGAACAGAATATCATAAAAGAGGACTGCTTTCAATATGTCAAAGGACACCTTTCGTTGAGAGGAATGTTCGAAGGAGAAGCAGATAAGAGGCGCCTCATACAAACTTTTTGAAGAACCCCTTCATTTTCCCTTGCCAAATCCCATATTTTATTATAAAATATTAACCAGAGTGGTGGAAAGTGGAACAAAGTGGTTTAAAGTGGTAGAATTTATTCCGCACGACTTCTTTGAACATGGACCGTGGCAGACGCTTGATGGCAGGTGATTGATAGATGTTTATGGGAGAATACAATCACACAATTGATGCAAAAGGCAGGCTGATCGTTCCATCTAAGTTCCGGGAAGCGTTGGGAGACGTCTTCGTGGTGACAAAAGGGTTGGATGGCTGTCTGTTTGTGTATGACAACACAGAGTGGACTGTATTCGAAGAAAAACTGAGATCCTTGCCGCTTACCAATAAAGATGCCAGAAAATTCGTACGTTTTTTTCTGGCGGGAGCAGCAGAAGTAGAGGTAGATAAACAGGGAAGAATCCTGGTGCCTAATGTACTGAGAGAATTTGCACAGTTAAATAAGGATGTCGTTTTGATCGGCGTGGCGAGCAGAATAGAGATATGGAGCAGAGAACGCTTTGAGGGAATGGCTTCTTATGAAGATATGGATGAGATAGCGGAACATATGGCTGAGCTCGGACTCGGCATTTAGAAAGACATAGGAAACAGGATGGAATTTAAACATACATCGGTTCTTTTAGAAGAGACAATAGAGAATCTGCGGGTGAAACCCGACGGAATCTACATAGACGGCACACTTGGAGGCGGTGGACATTCTTACGCTACCGCCTCCAAATTGTCGGAAAAAGGCAGACTGATAGGCATTGATCAGGACGAAGAAGCTGTTGCGGCAGCGGGAAAGCGTCTGGAAGTATTTGGCGACAGGGTAACGATCATCAGAGACAATTACTGCAATGCCCGGAATGTACTAAGAAACATCGGTATCGAAAAGGTAGACGGCATTGTATTGGATCTGGGAGTTTCCTCTTACCAGCTTGATAATGCCGAAAGAGGATTTTCCTATCAAAATGATGCGGCGCTTGACATGCGCATGGATACAAGACAGGCCCTGACGGCCAGAGATATCGTAAATGCATATCCGGAGATGGAGCTTTACAGAATCATCAGAGATTACGGTGAAGAGCAGTTTTCCAAAAACATTGCCAAACATATCGTGAAGGCCAGAACGGACAAGCCTATAGAGACGACGGGAGAATTAAACGATATCATAAAAGCGGCAATTCCGGCGAAGATGAGACAGGGAGGGGGACATCCCTCCAAACGGACTTTTCAGGCGCTGCGGATCGCCTGCAACAGAGAATTGGAAGTGTTGAAGGACTCGCTTGATGATTTTATCGATATGCTGCTTCCGGGCGGCAGGATCTGTATTATTACCTTTCATTCTCTGGAAGACAGGATCGTAAAATCGGCTTTTAAAACAAATGAAAATCCATGTATCTGCCCGCCGGAATTTCCGGTATGTACATGCGGCAGAGTATCGAAAGGAAAAGTAATCTCCAGGAAACCGATTCTGCCATCCGAAGAAGAAATCGAAAAGAACAAAAGGGCGAAAAGTGCAAAGCTCAGAGTATTTGAGCGGAGCAGTAACTGATAATTGTGCCTGCGCACAGCGGATTTTGTCCGCATGAAAGATGGCAGGCTGAGAGAAAGGCATGGTTATTGTATGGCTTCAGTGCAAAGAAGAGTATCCGGACGCAGCGTACAACCCGGCAGACAGGCTGGAAACGGTTATTATGTGCAGGGCAGTACGGTCAGAAAACTGGATATTGCAAGAGAGATAGAAAGACAGCCGAAGAAAAAATTAAGCAATACGGCAAGAAAAAACAGAGAAAAAGCAGAGCATATGAGTGCCGGATATGTTTTGTTCTTAAGTGTTGCACTCATGACAACTGCCTGGATCCTGATCGGTTATATCAGATTACAGTCGGACATTACACACAGCATTGAAAATATTTCCAAATTGGAAAATAATTTGAATGATTTAAGGATTGCAAATGACGAAGAATATAATAGAATAACAAGTAGTATAGACTTGGAAGAGGTCAGAAGAATTGCGATTCAGGAGCTTGGCATGAAGTATGCCGAAGAGGGACAGATCGTGACTTATGAGAGTGAGAGCAGCGATTATGTGAAACAGCTTGCTCCGATTCCGGAATAAGTCCGCGGCCACCGGGTGGAGAGTGGAACATGAGAAGAAACCAGGGAAACAGATTTACGGTTAAAATGCAGAAAAAGCTTTTGGTACTTTTTGGGTGCGTACTGACGGCTTTTGTCGGCTTGAGCATCAGACTGATCCTGATCAATCGAGATAAGGGAAATGACTACAAAAAGCAGGTATTGTCACAACAGGAATACGACTCTGTGACAATACCTTTTAAGCGTGGAGAAATTCTGGATGCGAACGGTACGATACTGGCGATCAGCAATAAGGTTTACAACGTTATTCTGGATACGAAAGTGCTTATGGATGATGAGAGTAATCTGGAACCTACGCTGAACGCGCTGCACAGCGCATTCGGTATCGATATTACCGAAGTCAGAGAGTACATAGCGTCGCATCCGAAATCATCCTATTGCGTTCTGGCCAAGCGCCTTGATTACGAAAAGGTCGAAAAATTTAAAGAACTGCAGAAGGATGAAGAAAACGGCTCCAAGATCAAAGGCATCTGGTTTGAAGATGAATATAAAAGAGAGTATCCGAACGGTTCTCTGGCCTGTGACGTCATCGGTTTCACAAGAAGCGACAACGAAGGACAGTACGGCCTTGAGGAATATTATAACGATATCCTGAGCGGTACGAACGGCCGCCAGTACGGTTATCTGAATGACGACTCGAATTTGCAGAGAACGACCATTCCGGCCAAAGACGGCTATAATATCCAGACAACGATCGATGCCAATATTCAGAGCATTGTGGAAAAATATCTGAAAGAATTCAATGAAAAGTTCAAAGACAATGTCAGGGAAGGCAACGGCGCCAATAATATCGGCTGCATCATGATGGAGGTAAATACCGGCAACATCATTGCCATGGCAAGCTATCCGGTTTATGATCTGAATGATACGAGAAATATCAGTAATCTGATCGGTATGCCGGAACTTGACGATAAGAGCCAGAAAACAGGCGAATATCTGACGGCGGAGAAGATCAAGGCCATGAATGACGAAGAGATGTACAGGCATCTGGATGCTCTGTGGAAGAACTTCTGCATCGTGGATACCTATGAACCGGGATCTGTAGCAAAACCCTTTACCGTGGCCGGGGCGCTTGAATGCGGAGCCATTACCGGTGATGAAAAGTATAACTGCGAGGGACGGCTGGAAGTAGGGGATTATAAGATCAAATGCCACCAGATCTATGGCGACGGGAATCTTTCCGTGGCGGAAGGAATTGAGCGTTCCTGCAATGTTGTGCTGATGAACGTGGCGTTTAAAATGGGAAAAGACCGGTTTGTGGATTATCAGCACCTGTTCGGTTTCGGGTTAAAGACGAATATCGATCTGGCTGGAGAATCGAGAACGGCCGCGCTCGTATACAATAAAGACAATATCCGTCAGACGGAGCTTGCGACCTGTTCTTTCGGACAGGGGTTTAATGCCTCCATGATCCAGATGATTACGGGATTTTGTTCCCTGATCAACGGCGGTTACTATTATGAACCGCATGTGGTCAGCAGGATCATGACAGCGGATGGAGCGGTGGTTGAGAATATAACGCCGCGTCTGTTAAAACAGACGATCTCACAGTCTACAAGCGAAAAGATACTGGAATATTGTAATCTGGTCGTGAGTGGAGAGAAGGGAACCGGACATACGGCAAGACCGGCCGGTTATATGATCGGCGGCAAGACGGGAACGGCGGAGACCCTTCCCCGCGGAAACAAGGAATATGTCGTGTCATTTTTGGGATATGCACCGGCGGATGATCCGCAGATCGCTATCTATGTCGTTGTGGACAGGCCGAATGCATCCCCGCAGGATGATGCGAAATATGCCACCGGAATTGTACGTAATATATTGACGGAAGTGCTGCCTTATCTGAATATTTTCATGACCGAAGAACTGACCGAGAAAGAAATGGAAGAGCTGGAAGAATTTAAGATACAGTCCGGTATGCAGCAGATAGAAACGCAAGAGGAAGACCCCGAAGGCGCTGAAGGGGAAGAAGGCAGCGAAGAAGGAGGCGCCATTGATGGCGGGGAAGGAAGCGAAGGTTCCGAAGGAGATGTCGACAGGCAGGTATGGAAGACATTCCCGCTCGATCCCGAAACCGGTTATCTGAAAGATCCTGATACGGGATATCTGATCGATCCGGAGACAGGAGGCGTAGTAAACGACGACGGCCTGGTATCTAATGAAGAGGGCGATCCTGTTGCGGGCGGCGTTGGAGAACCACCGAAAGAGACCGGTCAGGAAGATGATAACATCGGACCATAAGATGAAGTTTTCACGAATAACCTCATAAAAACGGTAATAAATTATATTAATACCTTTTTATGGGGTTTTCTTGCAGATGAGAGGATCAGACAATATCCATAAAACTTACCACCGGAACAAAACGGTAACGGTAATGTTTATCTGTGTGGCAGCTTTTATGGTACTTATCGGAAGACTGGTATACCTTATGGTCTTTCAGTCGGAATATTACATAGAAAAGGCGAAAGAGCTGCACGAGAGGGAGCGCACGATCAAGGCGGCAAGAGGAAGGATTATTGATGCAAACGGAGAGATCCTTGCCGATAATAAGACCGTATGTACCATATCGGTCATTCATAACCAGATAGAGGATCCGGAAACGGTCATTAAAGTACTTTCGGAAGAATTGGGGCTTTCGGAAGAATATGTGCGCGGGCGCGTAGAAAAATATTCTTCCATCGAGAAAATAAAGAGCAATGTGGATAAGTCCGTCGGTGATGCGATCCGCAGTTATGAGCTGCCCGGCGTCAAAGTGGACGAAGACTATAAGAGATATTATCCGTATGACTCCCTTGCATCCAAGGTACTTGGCTTTACAGGAGGAGACAATCAGGGAATTATCGGTCTGGAAGTCATTTATGACGAATATCTTCAGGGGGAAGCGGGAAGGATCCTAACAGTGACCGATGCCAAAGGGGTGGAAGTTTCGGAAGACGGCGAAGAGCGTATAGAACCTATAAGCGGCAGGGATCTGTATATCAGTCTGGATATGAATATCCAGAGCTATGCCACACAGCTTGCTGTTCAGACGATGGAGACCAAGCAGGCAAAGAGTGTTTCGATCATTGTTATGAATCCGCAGAACGGGGAACTTATGGCGATGGTCAATGTGCCGGAATTTGACTTGAATAATCCCTATACGCTGCCTGATGAGGCGGAAGAGGCAGGACTCAGCCAAGAGAAGCGTCAGGAGCTTTTAAACGCCATGTGGCGCAACGGCTGCATTAACGACACCTATGAGCCGGGTTCCACCTTTAAGACCGTAACGGCCGCCGCAGCGCTGGAAGAGGGCGTTGTTACGGTAGATGATACGTTTAGCTGTCCCGGTTATGTTATGGTGGGAGACAGGCGTATCAGATGCCACAAAATAGCGGGGCACGGAGCCGAGAATTTTGTACAGGCGACGATGAATTCCTGCAATCCGGTTTTTGTGACGGTCGGACTGCGTCTCGGCGTGGATAGTTTTTATAAATACTTTCAAAGATTCGGTCTGTTGGATAAGACCGGGATCGATCTGCCCGGAGAAGCGAAAACGATCATGCATCAGAAAGAAAATATCGGACAGGTGGAGCTTGCGACGATCTCTTTTGGACAGTCATTTCAGATTACGCCGATCCAGCTTGCGGTGACTGTGGCTTCCCTTGTCAACGGCGGCAGACGCGTAACGCCTCATTTCGGACTGCGGGCCGTGAGTGCGGATGGAACGGATATCCAATCGTTTACATGGCAGGTAGAAGAAAATATTGTATCGGAAGAAACATCTGCAACCATGCGTTACATGTTAGAGCAGGTAGTTGAAAACGGCGGCGGTAAAAACGCCTATATCGAGGGATACCGGATCGGCGGCAAAACAGCGACAAGCCAGACGCTGCCGAGGGGGAGCGGGAAATATATCGCTTCTTTTATCGGATTTTCCCCGGCGGATGAACCTTCCGTACTGGCTGTCTGCATCATCACCCATCCACAGGGGACCTATTACGGAGGGCAGATTGCGGCGCCGGTTGTAAAACAGCTTTTTGAAAATATTCTTCCTTATTTGGAAAAGATGGATTATAATAACAGAAGCGGCTCCGATGGGAGCGGCAGTTAATTGCGGTGTATAGGCTGAATAAGTTCACTTTGCGGATATTGTGCCGGCGCCGACAGTGTTTTGGCGGCAGATGCCGCAGATTGAGAGAGGGGCATATTTATTAGGATGGATACTACAATTTTGATGTCGGTATTAATATCGTTTGCGATCAGCGTTGTTTTGGGACCGGTCGTAATTCCGTTTTTAAAGCGGCTGAAAGTCGGCCAGACCGTCAGAGACGAGGGGCCGAAAGAGCATTTGAAGAAGAACGGTACGCCGACTATGGGCGGTATTTTGATCGTAATGAGCGTTGTAGTGACATCGATTCTTTATGTAAAGGATTATCCGAAGATCATTCCGATTCTTTTTGTGACTATGGGGTTCGGACTGATCGGTTTTCTGGACGATTATATCAAAGTGGTTCTGAAACGGTCCATGGGACTGCGCGCGTGGCAGAAAATGGCTCTGCAGCTTCTGGTAACAGGCGTATTTGCTTATTATATCACACATTATACGGATGTTTCCCTGGCAATGAAGGTACCGTTTCTGCCGGAGACCTTTTTGGACTTTGGCGTTTGGAACATACCGATCTTATTCTTTATCGTGATCGGTACGGTAAACGGAGCAAATTTTACGGATGGACTGGATGGACTGGCAAGTTCGGTCACGGTTCTGATCGCTACGTTTTTTACGGTCGTTGCGATCGGTTTACAGAGCGGGATAGAACCCGTCACTTGTGCAGTAGTCGGCGCGCTGCTTGGATTTTTGCTGTTTAACGTATATCCGGCAAGCGTTTTCATGGGAGATACCGGTTCGCTTGCTCTCGGCGGTTTCGTAGCGGCTACGGCGTATATGATGCAGATGCCCATTTTCCTGGCAGTCGTAGCGTTTATCTATGTGATAGAAGTCATGTCCGTAGTGATACAGGTATCTTATTTTAAATTATCGGGCGGCAGGCGTATTTTCAAAATGGCGCCGATCCATCATCATTTTGAGTTATGCGGATGGCCGGAGACGCGCATTGTGGCTGTTTTTTCCATATTGACGGCGCTTCTTTGTCTGTTGGGACTTATGGCGATGTAGCCGTCATGCGGGCGGATACAGCAGGAGCCGGCCGGCTGACCGGAATGCGGCATGATCGGGCGGCAGGATATAGCGCGGCAGACAATAAGATATAGAACGATAGAAACAGAGGGATACATTTTATGAAGACAGATCTGCGGGGTAAAAAGGTATTGATCGTAGGTACCGGCATCAGCGGGATTGGAGCGGCGGAAGTCTTATGCAGAGTCGGAGCCTGTCCGGTCCTGTATGATGAAAATGAGAAGCTTATTAAGGAAGAGGTTCAGAGCAGACTTTCTCCGGACTGCAAAGCCGATATCATAACAGGCGTTTTGCCGGAAACGGTGCTGGAATCGGTGGAACTGGCTGTATTCAGTCCCGGTGTACCGGTAGATACGCAGCTTGCGGACGGTTTGCGGAAACGGCAGATCAGAATATGGGGAGAGATAGAACTGGCGTACGTACTCGGAAAGGGGCAAGTTATCGCGATCACCGGGACGAACGGGAAGACGACGACGACTTCTCTGGTCGGTGAGATCATGAAGGCGTATTACGAGAGCGTCTTTATCGTGGGAAATATCGGGAATCCCTATACAGAGACTGCGCTGTTATCCGGCGGCGAAACCGTTACCGTAGCGGAGATCAGCAGTTTTCAGTTAGAAACGATAGAGT
This sequence comes from uncultured Lachnospiraceae bacterium, assembly GCA_910579735.1. Lineage (GTDB taxonomy): Bacteria > Bacillota > Clostridia > Lachnospirales > Lachnospiraceae > UBA3282. Next base: position 96,808 of record CAJTUZ010000011.1, on the reverse strand, counting down.
CTTTTCATCCGCATGTTTCGGCAGTTTTGAATATAACGCCGGATCATTTAAACAGGCATCATACGATGGAGAATTATGTTGCAGTCAAAGAAAAGATTGCCCTGAACCAGACAAAAGACGATATCTGCGTATTAAATTATGAAGATGAATATACGAGGGCATTCGGTGAAAGGTGTCCGGCCTCGGTCCTGTATTTTTCATCCGGCCGCAGATTAAAGAATGGCTATTATCTTGAGGGCGAAGAAATCTGCCGCGCGCGTGACGGTAAGGCGGAAAGACTGATGAACATTCATGAAATGAATCTGGTCGGCCTGTGTAATGCGGAAAACGTTATGGCGGCAATTGCCATGTCCGATGCTATGGGCGTACCCATGGATGTGATCATAAAGACCGTGAAATCTTTTAAGGCGGTTGAGCATAGAATAGAATTTGTAGCGACAAAGCGCGGTGTGGATTATTATAACGATTCTAAGGCGACGAATCCCGATGCGGCGATCCAGGGGATAAAGGCTATGTCGAAGCCTACCGTACTGATCGGCGGCGGTTATGATAAACAGAGCGAGTATGACGAATGGATAGAGGCGTTTGGGGATAAAGTGAAGTGCCTGGTCCTGATCGGGCAGACACGGGATAAGATCGCATCCTGTGCGCGGGAGCACGGCGTGGAGAATATCGTCTTTGCCGAAACTTTTGAGGAAGCATTTAAGATCTGTGTACAAAACGCTGCAGCAGGAGATGCCGTGTTGCTGTCTCCGGCTTGTGCGAGCTGGGGCATGTTTCCGAATTATGAAGTAAGAGGCAGAGCGTTTAAGGAGTTTGTGAATCAACTGAAGGAGTCGTAGGCGTGGCGGAAAGAGCTTTATCACGTAGAAAATCAAATAGTGCTGCTAACTATATGGATTACAGCCTGTTATTCATTGTTATTTTCCTGCTGGGATTTGGACTGATCATGGTATATTCCACAAGTTCCTATGAGTCGAATCTGCAGTTTGACGGGGATTCCGCATGGTATCTGCGCAAACAGCTCTGGGCGACGATCGTGGGTCTGGCAGCCATGCTGGTAGTGGCGAATATCCCGTATCATTTCTGGGAGCGTTTCGCGGTACTTGGCTATATTGTTTCGGCCGTGCTGATTGTTCTGGTCATTCCGTTTGGCCGTACGTCGCATGGTGCGAGAAGATGGATCTATATCGCTGGTGTTTCTTTCCAGCCTGCAGAAGCCGCCAAGCTCTGCATGATCCTGTTTCTGGCGAGTATGATATGCCGTATGGGGAAAAAGATCAGAGACAGGAAAGGTTTCTATACGGTGCTTGCCATACCGGTGCCGATCGCATTGATGTTATGGAAGATCACCAATAATATGAGTTCCGCGATCATCGTTATGGGAATCGCAGTATTGATGCTGTTCGTATCCTGTCCGGATTATAAAAGGTTTATTTTCCTGGCGCTCTTAACACTGGCCGGCGCGGCGCTCATCGTATTTATCATTGTGAAAATGGCGGAATCCGGTGCGGATGAACTCGAGTTCCGGGGGGCACGTATTCTTGCCTGGCTCGATCCGGAAGCGTTTGCCAGCGGAAAGGGATTCCAGACGCTGCAGGGATTATATGCGATCGGTTCCGGCGGTATCCTCGGGAAAGGACTGGGAGCCAGCAAACAGAAACTCGGATTTATCCCGGAAGCGCAGAATGATATGATCTTTTCCATTATTTGTGAAGAACTGGGGCTTTTTGGGGCCATCGCCGTTATTTTGATGTTCATCATGCTGATCTGGCGGTTTATGATCATTGCCAACAACGCGCCGGATCTGTTCGGAGCTCTTTTGGTCGTCGGCGTACTCGGACATATAGCAATCCAGGTAATTTTGAACATAGCCGTTGTAACCAACACAATCCCCAATACGGGAATCTCCCTGCCGTTTATCAGCTACGGAGGTACATCCGTGATGTTTCTTTTAATAGAGGTAGGCTTAGTTTTAAGCGTAGCCAGAGGCATTCATTTGAAAGATTTATAAACACAGCTCATACCGGCAGAACTTTTTTGGATTTCTCCCATATAGATAAAGTAGGTCATATATTATCTGCTTTGAGGTTTTGCTATGGATGCGATTCAGATATATGGTGGAAACTGTCCGGAGGGCCAGATTAAAATACAGGGTTCCAAAAATGCAGTGCTGCCGATTCTGGCAGCAACTCTTTTAATAGACGGTACTTGTGAGATTAAGAATTGTCCGATCATCAGCGATGTGCATCATATGCTGCGGCTGATGGAGAGTTTGTGCTGTACCATAAACAGAAAAGGGCATACTTTGACAATCGATGCGGCGTGTCTGTCAAGATGCGATATGCCATCGGATTCCGTCAGCGTGATGCGTTCCTCCATTATGCTGCTTGGCGCCCTGCTTGCGCGGACGGGCAGCGTCAGCATGCAGTACCCGGGCGGATGCGTCATTGGACAAAGACCGATCGATCTGCATTTACAGGGACTTCGGAAGATGGGCGTTATCATCGAGGAAAAAGAAGATGGTTTCAGTGCGGAGGCTGTAAGGCTGACAGGAGCGGTGCATAGGCTGCCGTTTGTCAGCGTGGGAGCGACGGAAAATCTGCTTCTGGCCGCAGTGCTCGCACAAGGTGATACGGTCATTGAAAACGCGGCAAGGGAGCCGGAGATTACCGCTTTGTGTGATTTTTTGAACACGGCGGGCGCGGATATCGAAGGCGCAGGGACGAACAGAATTTTGATTCACGGAGTGAAGAAGCTGCATGCGATCTCCTATCGGATTCCATCCGACAGAGTAGTGGCAGGCACTTATCTTGCAGCATGTTTATGCTGCGGCGGAGAAGTTTTCTTAAAAGATGCGCCCGGCAGACAAATCGTGTCTGTTATTAAAGCGGCAGCCGCTATGGGCGCGCGCATTTATGAAAGTGAGGACGGTATACAGGTTGCCTGCCGGGAAAGAAGAAAGATGATCCCCCTATTGCAGACGGACAGCTATCCCGGATTTCCTACGGATCTGCAGTCGGCTTTCTTGGCGGCTATGACGCTTGCCGACGGAGAAGGGGCCTTACAGGAAACGATTTTCGAGAACAGATTCCGTATCGTGCCGCAGCTTCAGAAAATGGGAGCCGATATTGTCTGCCGTGACAACACGGTCTATGTAAAAGGGCGGAGGAAGCTGCATGGCGCAGTTTTGCAGGCACAGGAACTGCGGGGCGGCGCAGCGCTGGTACTGGCCGGCAGCGCGGCCGAAGGAACAACTGTCGTGTGCAACAGGCATTTTATCGAAAGAGGATACGAAGATATCTGCAAAGATCTTGGCGAAATCGGTATCAGATGTAAGAAGATCGACTATCGTGAATACAACGGTTAAGGGAAAAAGCAGTATGAGCAGCAAAAATGTCGTAAAAAAAGTGAATAAGAAGCCCTCTAATCTGCGGCTTGTCAAAAATAATGCGGCAAAAGAGAAGCAGAAAGAACAGAAGCTCCGTTTCAGCAAGACGAAAAGGATCGCTGTTCTTTCCGCGGTCTGCTGCTTTCTTCTTGGAACTGCTGCTTTTACTTATATTTATATCATAGAGAATTATACGATCACCACGGTATATGTGGATGGCAACATTCATTATACCAATGAAGAGATCATGGACATCGTCATGGATGGAAGATATGGGAACAATTCCCTTCTCCTGTCTTTAAAATATCGGGATAAAGGTGTCGAGGGCATTCCTTTTATCCAGACGATGGATGTGGATATTGAGGCAAAAGACACGATCAGGATCACCGTATATGAGAAGGCGGTGGCCGGTTATGTGGCATATCTTGGACGCTATATGTATTTTGACAAAGATGGTATCATCGTGGAGTCTTCCGAGGAGAAAACCCCGGGAATACCGCAGGTGACGGGGCTTGTGTTTGATCATGTCATTCTGCATAAACCCCTGCCGGTGGAAAACAATGCGGTTTTTCAGGACATTCTGAATATTACGCAGTTATTGGACAAGTATTCGCTGCCGGTGGACAAGATCTATTTTTCTCCGGATTACGAGGTAACGCTCGTTTTCGATGAAGTAAAGGCGGCGCTTGGTACGTGTGATGATATCGATGAAAAGATCATGCAGCTGCAGTACATGCTGCCGAAGCTGGAAGGCAAAAAAGGGACATTGGATATGCGGGAGTATACGGAAGATACCAGACTGACGAGTTTTGAACAGGAATAGCTGGAAATTCGTGCCAATTTGCCATCAAAGTGCAAAAAACGAAAAAATAGGGTTGCTAAATCAAAAAAATAATTATATGATAATCTATATGAGTTTATTTTGTAATAAAAGGAGGTACTACCTTGCTTGAGATTAAGACAAACGATGCTGAATCCGCAGCAAAGATCATAGTCGTTGGTGTTGGCGGTGCGGGTAATAATGCTGTTAATAGAATGATTGATGAAAGTATTGACGGAGTGGATTTTATCGGGATCAATACCGATAAACAGGCCTTACAGCTTTGCAAAGCGCCGAAGCTTTTACAGATCGGTGAGAAACTGACCAAAGGTCTTGGAGCAGGCGCCAAACCGGAGATCGGCGAGAAAGCGGCGGAAGAGAGTGAAGAAGAGATCGAGGCGGCTTTAAAAGGCGCGGATATGGTTTTTGTTACATGCGGTATGGGCGGCGGAACCGGTACGGGAGCAGCGCCGGTCGTAGCCAAACTTGCCAAGGACATGGGGATTTTGACGGTCGGAGTCGTTACCAAACCGTTTCGCTTTGAGGCGAAGGCGCGTATGGTAAATGCGCTCGGCGGGATCGACAAGATCAAGGATAATGTGGACACGCTGATCGTTATTCCCAATGATAAGCTGTTAGAGATCGTGGACAGAAGAACGACCATGCCGGATGCTTTGAAAAAAGCGGATGAAGTACTGCAGCAGGCGGTACAGGGCATTACGGACCTGATCAATGTACCTGCGGTCATCAACCTTGACTTCGCGGATGTACAGACTGTCATGAAGGATAAAGGAATCGCCCATATCGGTATTGGTGCGGGCAAAGGAGAGGACAAGGCCAGCGAAGCCGTGAAAATGGCGGTTGAGAGTCCTCTGCTTGAGACGACCATTTCCGGAGCGACACACGTGATCATCAACGTGTCCGGAGATATTTCCCTTGCAGACGCTTCCGATGCGGCGGATTACGTCAGAGATCTGACAGGAGACGATGTCAATATTATCTTCGGCGCTATGTATGATGCCAATATGACGGATACCTGTCATGTTACGATCATTGCCACAGGCATTGAAGAAAAAGCGAAACAGATGAAAGGGGTAGGCGGACTGAGCTTCAAATCTACATATATCACGCCGACTTCCTTACAGGGGAAAACAGCAGGGACAGGCACCGGAGCGGGACATGTCGGCTTTGGTACGGCCAATCTTGGTATCAGGCCTTCTTCTTTACCGGGAGGACAGCCGGCTGTGCAGCAGGGCGGTGGACAGGCTGATACCGTAAAGACCATTAACGGAATCAACCGCGCAACGGATATCAGGAGTTCCGTGGAAGAGAAGTCATTAAAGATTCCTGAATTTTTACAGAAAAAGTAAGCATATCGAAGAAAGAGTCAAATGTCAGCGTTTTCTTTAGAAGCCGCTGACATTTTTGTCATTTTCAGTCAGAAAAAATTTCGGAAATGCTCCATCAATTTGACAAAATTATCACCCCTTTTTTCATATAATGAATCAGAAAACAGGAGGTGGATAGTGTATTACAAATTATATATTGACAGTGTTTTTTTCATCCAGTTTGTGATGAATCTGTATCTGTTGTCCATAACGGGGAAAATCCTGAGATGTACTGCCACGCATAGAAGGATTTTGCTCGGCGCTTTATCGGGAGCCGGTTTGATATGTCTGGTCATAGCAATACCGGCGGGGAGTTTAAAGGTAAGGCTTTTATGTGGTGTGATACCTGTCAGTATAGGCATGATCCGTGTTGTCTTTGCGATCCGGCCTCTAAAGCTCCTTGTAAAAAGCAGTATCGTTATGGCCGCCTGCGGTTTTTTCATGGGAAGCGTCGTATTATGGCTGGAGAGACGTTTTACATGGCCGGAGAAATGGCGTTACGGTATTTGGACCGTTGCTTTTTTTGGTTTTCTGGCATATCGTTTTTTACGGTTTTTACTGCAGAAAATGCAAAAAGAGAAAGAAAGCGATATACGGGAAGTCAGGATTCCCGTCGGGGAGAAAATGATTCATATGAAAGCGCTGCTTGATACGGGCAATCATTTATCCGAACCCGTAAACGGAGCGCCGGTCTGTATCATCAGTGAGAAAGCAGCCGGAGAAATGGCGCCCTTTTTCCTGCCGCAGCGTTATCATGCGATTCCTTACCGGAGCGTGGGAAAAGAAAGAGGGATACTGGATGCCTATGAGTTGCCGGAACTTGTGATTGAAGATACATATCATGAAATATGCTGCAGGCGGGTCATTGTTGCAATTTGTAATACGGGAATATCACAAGACAGTATCTATCAGATGATACTGCATCCTGGGTTAATAGAGAACTAGGAGGAAAAGAAATGGTTTTTAAAGTGGCAATTCCCGGCAAGGTACAGTTTAAAATGATGCGTAAGGATACCAGATTCCTTATTCATAAGCAGGGAGACATACATTATATCGGCGGTGCGGAGGTACTGCCGCCCCCGTTGGAACTTGAGAAGGAAAACGAGATCATCGGGGATTTGGGAACAGAATTTGAAGACGAGGCCAAAGCGCTTTTGATCGAGCACAACCTGCGTCTGGTCGTATACATAGCCAAAAAATTTGACAATACGGGAGTCGGCGTAGAAGACCTGATCTCTATCGGAACGATCGGACTGATAAAGTCCATCAATACCTTTAATCCGGAGAAAAACATCAAACTGGCGACCTATGCTTCCCGTTGCATTGAAAATGAGATTTTAATGTATTTGAGGAGGAACAGCAAACATAAGATGGAAGTGTCCATCGACGAGCCGCTCAATGTGGACTGGGATGGAAACGAACTGCTGCTTTCCGATATTCTGGGAACGGATGAAGACGTCATCTATCAGGATATTGAGAATGAAGTGGAAAGGACGCTTTTGATCAAGGCAATTTCCAAACTTTCCGAGCGGGAACAGACGATCATACGCCTGCGGTTCGGACTCGGCAATGCGGATGGGAAAGAACTGACCCAGAAAGAAGTAGCGGAGCTGCTCGGTATTTCCCAGTCCTATATTTCCAGACTGGAGAAAAAGATCATGCGCAGACTCAAAAAAGAAATCCTGCGGGAAACATAAACAGCGAATGACACGCTTCGTAATTCATTCTAATATCAGGAAAAGAGGCAATCGGATATTATCAGATATTCGATTGCTTTTTATATCAGAAAAAAGTATAATAATCTTATGGGATATGTAACAAAGAACCTATGATAGCGGGGAACGGGGTATGGAAATAAAGAAGACGATCCTAATGGTAGACGACGACAGGATGAATCTGGTGACGGCGCAGCAGCTTTTGAAGGAAGAATATAAAGTGGTGGGCGTCAATTCCGGAAAACAGGCTTTCAAATATTTGAGGCAGTATACGCCGGATCTGATACTGCTTGATATTTTTATGCCGGAAATCGGCGGCTTTGAAGTGATGCAGATGCTGCAGGAAGATACGGAGTGGCGTAAGATACCGGTCATATTCCTGACAGCGGACAGAAAGACCGAGACGGAAGCGGAATGTTTCCGTGTAGGCGCACATGATTTTATTACCAAACCGTTTGACCCCAGAATCATGTTAAACCGTATCCAGCGTACGATAGAGCTCGATGGCTACAGGCGGGATCTGCAAAAGCGCCTGGAAGAGAAAACCAGAGAAGTAGAGCTTATTACAATACAGGCCATAACGACGGTGGCCAATACGATCGATGCAAAAGACGATTATACGAAAGGACATTCTCTCAGGGTGGCGTACTATTCGGAGACACTGGCCAGAAAAATCGGCTGGTCGGAGGAGGATATCCAGAACATACATTACGTGGCGCTTTTACATGATATCGGGAAGATCGGAGTGCCCGATTCCGTTTTGAATAAACCGTTTAAACTGACGAACGTGGAGTTTGATCTGATCAAGAACCATACGATTATGGGAGCGGAAATCTTAAAAGACATCAAAATGTTTCCGAATGTCAATATCGGTGCGAAATACCATCATGAACGCTATGATGGCAAAGGGTATCCGGATGGACTGAAAGGGGAAGATATTCCGCTTGTTGCGAGACTGATCGGGATCGTGGATTCCTATGATGCAATGACAAGCAACCGCGTATACCGCAAAAGACTGCAGGATGCCATGGTCAGGCAGGAACTGATCAGAGGAAGGGGGACGCAGTTTGATCCCTATCTGGTCGATCAGTTTATGGAACTGCTGGAAGAAGGCAGTATGCAGCAGAATATCCCGGAAGAGGATATGGTCATGCCGATCTTTAACAGCGACAAAATATACGGCGGCGTCACCAGAGAAGAGACAGGGTTGGATTCCAAGTTAGACTATCTGACAGGACTGCTCGGCAGGCAGCAGGGAGAAAAAGAGATTACGGAAAGTCTGCGTAACGGAAGCGGCTGCTTTATGATGATCGATCTGAATAATTTTAAACAGGTGAACGAAGAGTATGGACATCTGGCGGGCGATTACGTGCTGAAACTGGTTGCCGATATGTTAAAGGATGTCTCCGAGAAAGACATTGTCTGCCGAATGGGCGGGGACGAATTCCTTTATTATGTGGAGGGGATTACCGGGCAGAAAGAGGCGGCCGTAAAGGCCGAACAGATCCTTGCGTTTTTTGAGGAAAAAAAGAAGGAAAATCATATTATGCAGAGCATCTCCCTTTCCATAGGCATCAGTCTTTTCGGATTCGACGGCGGGAATTTTTCGGAGCTTTTGCGGAAAGCGGACAAGGCGTTATACCATACGAAACTGAGTGAGGGAGATGAGAGATATCTGTTTTATCAGAGTGCGAGCATGGCTAAGACGCTCGAACAGTCCAGGGCGGATCTGCATAGATTAGTTGATATGGTAGAAAACAGACAGTCCTATGAGGGTGCATTCCGGATCGATTATGAGGAATTCGGACGTGTCTATGATTTTGTGCTGCATTTCTCGCAGCGGAATAAGCAGGCGGTACAGCTGATCCTTTTTACATTGTATTCGGCGGATGGCAGCGATATCCGTTTGGACCAGATGGAGCAGGCGATGCAGTGCATGGAACAGGCGATCGTCAAATCTTTACGCGGTGTGGATGTAGGAACAAGGTACAGCAGTTCGCAGTTTCTGGTTATACTGCTCGGAGCCGAAAGAGAGGATATCCGGACCGTGACCGACAGGATCGTACAGAATTACTTCAAGCTGTATGGAAAAAGAGATATTACGTTATCTTATGATATTGCGAATCTGAGCGGGATCAAATAAGGTCCTTTGAAATAAAAGAAGAATGCATGACAGGGGGGATTCCTATGAAGAAACTATATAGACGCATCTTGCCTATTGTTTTTCTTTTCACTGTTCTGATAAGCGGTTTTTCTTATACGCAGACCACTTCTTCTGCAGCCGGTCCGAATAAAATGGAAGTCCATTTTATCGACGTGGGACAGGGCGATGCCGCTCTGATCACATGCGGCGGACATGCGATGCTGATCGATGCAGGAGACGATTCCAGGGGAACAGCGATTCAGAATTATCTGCAAAAGCAGAATATTAAGAAACTGGATTATCTTGTGCTGACGCATCCCGATGCCGACCATATCGGCGGTGCGCCGGTCGTTATTACGAAATTTGCCATCGATAAAGTATTCCTATCCAATTATGAAAAAGACAACAAAACATATCAAAAGCTGATACAGGCCTTAGACGACAAAGAACTTTCGTATTCTACGCCGGAAACAGGAGAACAGTATACTCTTGGAACGGCTGAAATAACCGTTTTGGCGCCAAACGATACCTATGATAATCCGAATGACGCTTCTATCGCACTGCTTGTAAAAAACGGAAACACTACGTTTCTTTTTACCGGGGATGCGGGAGAAGATGCGGAGAATGATATTTTGAACAGCGGAATTGATATTTCCGCAGATGTTTATAAGGCAGGGCATCACGGGAGCAAATATTCGACTTCCCGGGATTTCTTTGAGGCGGTCGATCCCGCTTATGCGGTGATAAGCTGTGCAGAAGGCAATTCATACGGACATCCGCATGCCGAGACACTGAATACTTTCCGGACAAACGGCGTCAAAGTATATCGGACGGATGAAGATGGTACGATCATCGCTTCATCGGATGGCAAAAACATCACCTTCAACGTTCCTGCCTCGGAGACATGGAAGCCGGGAGAACCGACGGGAAGCCCGGCCGTTACACAGGCAAAGGAAAATACGAACGATCAGAAAGACCAGAATAAGGAAACTTCTTCAGCGGTAACGGAAGCTGCGCCGGAGACAGATCAGGCGGTTAATACGGAAATCACCTATGTCCTTAATACGAAGACGAAGAAGTTCCATAAACCTTCCTGCGGTTCTCTGCCGACGGCCAACAGACAGGATACGTCGGAGAGCAGGGACAGTGTTATGGCTAAAGGATATGTGCCCTGCAAAAGATGCAATCCGTAAAGGATTAAAAAGGATGGAAAAACCATATGACGGCCGGATATATTTTAGGCCGTCAGATAATTGCGCATGGTTTTCAGGGCATTTTTTTCCAGGCGGGAGACCTGGGCCTGTGAGATGCCGATCTTTTCCGCAACTTCCATCTGGGTTTTTCCTTCGAAGAAACGCAGAGAGATGATCTCGTATTCCCGTTTGGAAAGTTTTTTCATCGCTTCGCTCAAAGAGATATGTTCAACCCATATCTCTTCTTTATTTTTCTTATCGCTGATCTGATCCATGACATAGAGCGTATCGCCGCCGTCGGTATAGATTGGTTCGTACAGACTCATCGGACTTTGGATCGCATCTAAGGCGTAGACGATATCTTCCTGCGGAATGCCGATCTCTGCGGCGATTTCGTTCATGGTAGGTTCCTGTGCATTTTTTCTTGTCAGATTTTCTTTGGCATATATGGCTTTATAGGCGGTATCTTTTAAAGAACGGGAGACTCTGATACTCCCCATATCCCGCAGATAGCGGCGGATCTCACCGATGATCATCGGTACGGCGTAGGTAGAAAACTTTACATTCAGGCTGGCGTCAAAATTATCGATTGCTTTGATCAGACCGATACAGCCGATCTGAAAAAGGTCGTCCACGTTTTCATTGCTGGAGTGAAAGCGTTTGATTACGCTTAAGACAAGGCGCAGATTTCCTTTGATATATTCTTTTCTGGCGGCATCGTCTCCATCTCCGATCTTCTTAAAAAGTTCTTCTTTTTCCGCATTTTTTAATAACGGCAGTTTGGCCGTATTGACACCGCAGATTTCAACTTTTCCCTGAACCATAATTTACGTGCTCCTTTTTCCTGTTTTCTCTTTCTAAAAAGGATGTGCGAATGCGCGGGAATTATTCATGGAGCAATGGGAAATATTTTACAAAAAGACATATATTTGATATATTATTCATAATGAAAACAAATGAGGTGACAGACCATGAAGTGTAAAAAATGCGGGGCCAGTCTGCTTGAGACAGATAAATTCTGCGTACAGTGCGGTTCTAAAGTGGAAATGAAAAAAAGCTGTCCCGAATGTGGCGCGGCTTTGCGGGAGGGCACAAAATTTTGTCCTAAATGCGGCAGAATGATCGCGGATGGAGAAGATTTTGACGAAGCCAAAGTATTTGTAAAAGAATCGGAAACAGAGGAAATACCGATCGCAGATATAGAACAGAATATTTTGTCCGTAACGGAACGGGAAATGCGTATATCCGATAAGGACAGACAGGAGGCAGGTTCTGCCGGGAAAGCGCAAAGAAAGGAAAAAGCGGCGTCAAAATCCGATGACGGCATGCGGAGACCGCCGAAGCCTGTGCGGCCCGCCGGGACGGATGAGCGCAGAAGGGCCGGAGATTTCAGGGATTCCGAATATGAAGAGCGCCGGCCCGGAAAAGCAGTACCCGCGCCCGAACTCAGGAGAGCAGAGCGTTCTGCGCCTGTAAGGAAAAGGGCCTATGAGGAGTGGGAAGAAGATTGGGATGAAGACGACGAAGAGGATGATGAGAGCAATATTATGACAATCGTGTCGGTTTGTGCGGCCTTTTTGATCATTGCAGTCGCCGCTTTTTTGATCTTTACACTTGTCAGAAAACAGCCGACAACTGATTATGGAGAAAATACGAAACAGACGGGTGACGAAGAAGCCGGCAACGAGACAGCCGATGGGGAAGCGCAGCAGGAGAATGATGTTTCTGCAGAGGGTACGCCGGATACGGAAATACAGGGAGACGGGAGCGAACCTTCGACGGCCGGCACACTGACGATCGTTTCCAATGTGAATGTGCGGGATAACCCGACTACGCAGGGCAGCAACGTCATAAAGGTTGCCAAAGAAGGGGAAACTTATGAATATACCGGCACGGCGGAAGACGACAACTGGTATATCATCAGGCTGGAAGACGGCAGTACAGGCTATATTTTCAAGAAGTATGTTTCCGTTGATTAGGAACGGTTTTGCCCTTATTGCATTTAATAATAAAAAGGGGAAAGTAGCTGAAATCGTATGCTGTTTTCGGATTTTAAGAAAAAAGAGGTCATTAATCTGAAAAACTGCCAGAAACTTGGCAGGGTAACGGATTTTGAATTTGATGAGTGCACGGGACAGATTTTTAAGCTGATCGTGTCCGGGAATAATAAATTGTACAGCCTTTTCTGTAATGAGCCGGATTATGTGATCTGCTATAAAGACATTAAGCAGATCGGGCCGGATATCATTATCGTGGATATCTGCAGGAAGGGATGATGGTATGAGCAGGGAGCAAACTTTCGGGTTGACATAATAATTTTATTATGTGATAATATTGGAAGGGATAGAAGAATTTATGAGCAGGGGGATACGGGATGAAATGTCCATTTTGTGGTCATGAGAATACGAGAGTGATCGACAGCAGGCCGGCAGAGGAAAATAATTCGATCAGAAGAAGACGCGTCTGCGACGAGTGTGAAAAGCGTTTTACGACATATGAGAAAGTGGAGACGATTCCGCTTATCATTATTAAAAAGGACAATAACAGAGAGACATATGACAGGAGTAAGATAGAAGCCGGCGTACTGCGTGCATGTCACAAAAGACCCATCAGCGCCAACCGGATCAATCAGCTGATCGACGAGGTGGAGACAGAAATTTTCAACAGAGAAGAAAAAGAGATTCCGAGCCAGGTGATCGGAGAGCTTGTCATGAACAAGTTAAAGGATTTGGAAGCGGTTGCTTATGTCAGATTCGCGTCGGTTTACCGCGAATTTAAGGATATCAATACGTTTATGGATGAGCTTAAGAAGGTGCTTGACACATCCGATGTCAGTATCGGATAAGAGATGTGTTTTGGCAGCCAATACCGCAGATTGAGAGAAAGGCGCAGGAATTAGTGTAAACTATGACGAATGAGCAAAAAGAAATTGTTGCAAAGGCCAGTGTGCCGATGACAATAGCCAATGGTTTTCGTTGGTTTTTTATGATAATTGCATTATTGCTGCTGCTGTTTATTTTTTTCGGCGGCAAGATATGGAGCGGTGTGACGTGGTATGAGGCATTTACACAGAATGCGTATATGTTTTTGTTCTGGGATATTCTGCTCATGCTTTGCAGTACGATTGTTAAAATGATCTTTACGGCAAGATATAATCATATTGTAAAAAACTTATAAAATATCGGAAAACATTTTACACCTTGCGCAGACGCAGGGTGTTTTTGGATAGGAGAGAGATTGATGTTGGAACGTTTTTATCCGGATGTGTATCTGGACTCGGCATACGGAATCGATTATGAAAAACTGTATGAGCAGGGATACCGGGGAATTATTTTTGATATTGATAATACGTTAGTGCCGCATGGCGCGCCGGCGGATGAAAGAAGCATTGCGCTGTTTGAAAGACTGCGGCGCATCGGTTTTCGGAGCATGCTTTTATCGAATAATAAAGAGCCGCGGGTAAAGACCTTTAACGACAAAGTAAAGACCGGCTATATTTTTAAAGCCAATAAGCCGTTTCCGGAAAGTTATCAAAGAGCAATGCAGGAGATGAAGACGACGCCGGAGAATACGCTGTTTGTCGGAGACCAGCTTTTTACGGATGTCTGGGGAGCGAAAAAGGCAGGGATCAGAACGTACCTCGTGAAACCGATCCATCCCAAAGAAGAGATCCAGATTGTATTGAAAAGGTTTCTGGAGAAGATCGTTTTATTTTTTTATCAGAAAAAACAGGCAGCGGAAAATAAAAGTGAATGGTAAAATGAGGATCATGTAAAGATAAAACAAAAGGGGAAAACATGCCGGGATTCATCCATAGAAGCAGACTGGTAAAGAAAACAGCGGTATTATGCACAATGTTTTCCGCTTCCGCAATATTTTTCAGCGGATGCGGCGGATATGGGGCAGAACCGCCGCAGTGTATGACAAGTGTGTCAGATCTTGCGGACGAACAGGCGCTGCGGCAGGAAAATGAGAAGGTCTTTGTCCCGGAAACATATGAAGATCACATTGCGCTTGCAGCAGGCTATCTTGTAAAGCAGAACCCGGAAACGGCGCTTGCCTGCTATGAAAGGGCCATAGAATTGGAAAGGGACCGGGAAGAGGCGTATCAGGGGGCGGCGGATGCTTATCTGCAGATGGATGATGTATCCGGCGCACTTGCCATACTCGATGAAGGAATCGCAGAGTGTGGTACGGATGCGCTTCTTTGGCGGAAAGAGTATGTCTGGGCAGGGGTGGCGGCGGTCAGGACCAAAATCGTACAAAACGAGTATGATGAAGATGGAAACATTCTGCACGGGCGCGAAATAGAGCGGGACAGGAACGGAAACGAGATCAGGACGGCAGAATACGGCGCCGGCGGAAATTTATGCAGGACTGTAGAAAGTCAGTATGATGAAGACGGCCGGCAAAGCGAATGCCAGAGTATAAGCTATGATGAAGATGGAAACGGCGAATGTATTTACCATTGGAAATGTGCCTATGATGAGAACGGCAATAAAACGGAAGAAATAAGTTACGACGAGGAAGGGAGCATCAGGAAGCGGACGGCATATGCGTATGATGTTTACGGAGAGCAGGCACAGGTTATCGTGTTTGACAAAAACGGAAAAGTGACGGAGAAAACAGAAACGGAAACGGAATACGATGCGCAGGGAAATAAGATATGTTCTACGGTATACCGGAGTAACAGTATGGGCAAAAGCAGCGATGTAATCGAGTATGACGGGCAGGGAAATGAGATTAAAATTACATATTACGATGCTTCCGGAGAAATAACCGGTAAGATAGAAGAAGAATATGACAAGGATGGAAACTGGACCGGACTGGTAAGATGGGATGAGACAGGAAAAATTGCTTTGAAATGGGAGAGCGAATATGATGGACATCCGGAGCCTGTCAGTTATGTCCATTATGATGGCATGCAAGTGGATTACCGATATGAGCGGGAATATGACGAGAATGGAAATGAGGTCAGATTTGCGGCTTATGACAGAGAAGATGATCTCATTTCCATACATGAATATACATATGATGAGAACGGATTAGAGGTAAAAAGGATAATAACGACATACATCAAAGATGAAGTCGACGAAGCAAATAAAACCATAGTTTTCGAATATGATCGTACGTATGACGAAGAGGGAAGAGTAACATTATATGAAACGACTGTACATGATGGACAAGGCAATCTCAGCTATCATAGTGTCACGGAATGGGCATATGATGACAGCGGAAATCAGACAGCGTATCGTTATGTCAATACTGGTGAAGACAGAGAAAGAAACGGTTACATCTGGGAAAGAGAATATGACGACAACGGTAATGAAACGGCATTTTGTCTGTATGATGAAACGGGGGCCGTTTTCTACCGGAGCGGGACGGAATATCACGAAAACGGACTGCCGGCGGGCTATAAAGGATATGATGCCGATGACAATATGATTGTCTGTAAAGAAACGGAATATGATGCGGCCGGAAAGGTGACAAGAGAGAATGATTATGATGCCGATGGCGTATTATTCCGGTATTATGAGAATGTGTATGATGAGTTTGGCAATGTGACGACGCAGTACCTGTATGAAAACGGCATCGTAAGAGCCGAAAAACAGATTGCATATGAATATCGCTATATAGGCGATATAGAACCGGAAGCAGCGGATCTTTTACATGCGGATGCCGTATCGGAGGAATACCGGAACCGGCAGAGAGAAATGTTAGGCAGTTTTCTGGAAGGAAAAGAGGTGGTTCGCTGTTATGCTGACATGATTAGCGGTGAGGAAAACCAGGGATGCAGGATCGTGGAAGAGACGATCACGGATCTGGTCAATTTTTCCAGCGATATATATGGTAAAAAGTTTCCGCTCTATGCTTTTTTGGATGTTACGGGCGATGGCTGCGAAGAACTCCTCATCAGATGCAATCCGGACAAGCTGTACGTGATTCAGTACGACCATGGCATTTTAAAAATAATCTGTGAAGCCGTCGGCGGTAACGGCGGTGCGTATCTCGTAAAATACGGAAAAAAGACAGGAATCTGCTGTGATTTCGGCGGCCATGTATGGGGCAATGGGGTGGAGTACTATTTCCCGGATGGAAAGGGGACAGAGACTGTCCTTCTGGGGGATTATCAGATCGATCCGGACAACGGAGAATACGGCAGATCATACAATATGGCAGATAGCAGCCGTTTCGTCAAAAAAGAGATCAGTGCCGGAGAATATTATGATATCGCGGATCGTATGATCGAGATACCGGACAACAATATCGACTGGCACAGTTTGGAGGAACGATATGATTAATGGGAAAACAAGAACATGCGGACTGATCGGCAATCCGGTAGAACATACATTATCGCCGGTCATTCATAACACATTGGCGGAGGAATGCGGACACAATCTGGTCTATGTTCCGTTTCCCGTAGAAGCGGGCAGGGTGGCGGAGGCAGTGCGGGGAGCCTATGCCCTGGACATACTCGGACTGAACGTAACGGTCCCCTATAAAAGTGAAGTGATGGACGCACTTGTGGAAACAGACGAACTGGCGGCCCGGATAGGGGCGGTCAATACATTGGTCCGCACGCAGGGCGGCTATAAAGGATATAATACGGATGTGAACGGTCTTTACCGTGCCATGTTAAGCGAAGGGATCCGTTTAGAGGGAGAAGAGATCATTCTTCTTGGAGCGGGCGGTGCGGCAAGGTCGGCAGCTTTTCTATGCGGTGCGAAAAATGCGTCGGGAGTGTATTTGCTGAATCGCTCGATGGACAAGGCCGTACAGGTTGCAGATGAGGTAAACGGCGCATTCGGAAGGAAACTGGTGCATCCGATGCTGCTTTCCGACCATCCGAAACTGCCGGACCAAAAATTTCTGGCCATTCAGGGCACTTCGGTCGGTCTCTCGCCGCATGATGAGGATGCAGTCATAGAAGATGCGGCATTTTACAAGAAGATACATACCGGATTCGATCTGATCTACAAACCGTTTACGACCAGATTTATGAAGTTGGTGGCAGAGGCGGGCGGAAAGGCTTATAATGGACTGAAGATGCTGCTTTATCAGGGAATCGATGCCTATGAACTCTGGAATCAGGTTAAGATCACCGAAGAGAGAGCCGCGCTTGTTTATGATAAACTGCGCCGCGCCATGGGTCTGTAACGGAGGACAGCCTGGAAACGGCGGACTGAATAGGAAAAGTACAAAGAGAAAACATAAAGAGGATACCATGATGGACAATATTATTCTGATCGGTTTCATGGGAAGCGGCAAGTCTACGGTAGGCATCAGGCTTTCTTACCGTCTGCGCCGGGCTATGGAAGATACGGATAAACTGATAGAAAAAGAAGAGGGCAGAACTATTTCCGAGATTTTTGCCGCGGATGGTGAAAATTATTTCAGGGAGCTGGAAACGGCGTGTTTAAAGAAACTGCTGCGGACGATGAAACATAAGATCATTTCCACAGGCGGCGGTCTGCCGATACGGGAAGAAAATCACGCGCTTCTTAAAAAACTGGGTACGGTCGTCTATCTGCGTGCCGAAGCGGAAACGATTTATGAACGGGTAAAACATGATACGTCAAGGCCGCTTTTACAGGGAGAAAACCCGAAAGAAAAGATACGAAAGTTATTGAAGGAACGGGTGAGCGTATATGAAATGGCTGCCGATATCGTCATCGATGTAGACCATAAAGATTTTGATACTATTCTGGACGAGATCGAGAAGGCAGTGTCTGAATAGGAAGAAAACAGACGGCTGTAAAACCGGCTGTGAAAACGAAGTTTTCAACTGCCTGCAAATTGGGAGAAGCGAAGAAAGGAGCATGGATAATAAATGAAAATACTGGTAATCAACGGACCGAATCTGAATTTTCTGGGAATCCGGGAAAAAAATATATACGGGACGCAGGATTATGACTATCTTTTACAGATGATAGCCGATAAAGGGGAGAAAGAAGGCTGTACGATAGAAGTCTTCCAGAGCAATCATGAGGGAGCGATCATCGACAGGATCCAGGATGCCTATTTTGACGGCACACAGGGCATTGTCATCAATCCCGGGGCATATACCCATTACAGTTATGCCATTCATGATGCGCTCGCAAGCATTACGGTGCCCAAAGTTGAGATTCATATTTCGAATATTATGGAGCGCGAAGACTTCCGGAAAGTATCTGTGACCGCACCGGCCTGTGATAAACAGATATACGGCAAAGGACTGGAAGGGTATCTGTCAGCGATCGATTATGTGCTTGGTAAGTGAGGAAAAAGAAAAAGAGATGGACAACTTTTTCTCCTTTTTTTGGGAAAGAGGTTGAAAAATAAAATGTTATAGTATAAACTATATAAGAATTATAATGTGAAAATTGTGAAGACTTAGGAGGATTATTTTATGATATCGGCAGGCGATTTCAGAAATGGTATTACCATTGAATATGAAGGAAATGTTTATCAGATCATGGAGTTTCAGCATGTAAAACCCGGTAAGGGAGCTGCTTTTGTCAGAACGAAACTGAAAAATATCATTAACGGCGGTGTTGTTGAGAAAACCTTCAGACCGACTGAAAAATGCCCACAGGCACGTATTGATAGAAAAGATATGCAGTATTTATACGCGGACGGCGATTTATATAATTTCATGGATACAGAGACCTATGATCAGGTTGCACTCAACAGTGATACAGTAGGGGATGCCCTGAAGTTCGTGAAAGAAAATGAAATGGTCAAAGTTTGTTCTTATAACGGTAATGTGTTTACGATTGAACCGCCGTTGTTTGTAGAACTGGAAATTACGGATACCGAGCCGGGATTTAAGGGAGATACCGCTACCGGCGCTACCAAACCGGCGATCGTGGAGACCGGAGCGAAGGTTATGGTGCCTTTGTTTGTCAGCCAGGGTGAAGTGATCAAGATTGATACCAGAACCGGTGAATATCTTTCCAGAGTATAATCCTGCCGTATATCACGAATATCGAAAGCCTATAAGACAATGGAACGTTTTTCCATTGTCTTTTTCCTTGTATGTATGATTGCAATAAGATGCTGCGCAGGCAGTAACAGGAAAATTGTCCGGAGAGAATGGAAAGAGAGGACAATATGGTATTAGAGCAATTCGGATACAAAATATGCAGTGCGCTGCGGGAGATCATGGGAGCGGATTATGACATCGAACTGCGCGAAGTGACGAAAAATAACGGCGTGCTGCTGCATGGGGTCATGATTACCGGAAAAGGGAGCAACGTGTCTCCGGCTGTCTATATCGATGAACTTTATGAGGAGTATGAAGATGGCAGGGCGTTTGGAGATATCGTTTATGATATTCTGCGTGTTTATAAGCGCCATGCCAGAGAGATCGATATGGATATGGAATTTTTCACACGGTTTGAGCGGGCCAAAAGCAGGATATTGTATAAGTTTATCCATCGGGAAAGCAACGCAGATCTGTTAAAGGATATTCCTTTTATCAAATGGAACGATCTGGCTGTCGTTTTCTATTACGCGCTGGAAGACGAGCGGTTTGGACAGGCTTCCATTACGATACGGAACTCACACCTTGCGATGTGGGGAATCGATAAGGAAATTTTATATGAAAATGCCAAATCCAATATGCTTCGTTTAAAACCGGAAGAAATTCTGCCGATCAAACAGTTGATCTGCGAGTTTTTGGACCGGAATGAAAAACGCGGGATATCCAGGCAGGAGATGAATCTGCCGGAGGACTGCGATGCGGCGATCGAAGCGGATTCCATGATCTATGTATTAAGCAACCGTGACAGGGTGTTTGGGGCAGCGGCGCTCCTTTATGCCGGGGCGTTAAAAAAGCTGACAAAGCGGCTGAACAAGAATCTGATCATTCTGCCGAGTTCTGTTCATGAAGTGCTTTTGGTGCCGGATGATGGCGTGACAAAAAAAGATTTTTTCAAAAATATGGTCAAAGAAGTCAACGATTCGCAGGTAGATCCGGAAGAAAGACTTTCTTATAATGTCTATTATTATGACAGATTTTCGGAAGAGATCTCCATTTTATAACCAGTATTTAACGCATGAAACTTTTTTCATGTAGTCTGCATCATCCTGCAGCTGCCAAATTATGCAGTTTTTCAGGTAATTTCTTCATTTTTTATTGATTACTGGACAATATGATTTTAATGTGGTATGATAAGCAGGATGATGTAATAAATTTGTAACATATGCACCCGTAGTCTAACGGATAAAACGTAGGCCTCCGACGCCTTTGATGCAGGTTCGATTCCTGTCGGGTGCATTCTGCTCATCGTTTTGAGAAAGAAAGGTTGTAGCTTATGAAAACGTCAAATCATAATATAGGGGATATTCTTTTGGCGAAATGTAGTGCAATAGGAAGCTGGTTCGTAAGGCATGCCAAGATCGTGATGCCGGTCGTTCTTTTACTCTGTGTGGCAGTCACGGTTTTTATTTCTATCAATGCCAACAGGAAAGATGCGGAAGAAAAAGAAGATGTAGAAGCAAATACGACATTGGAGGAAACGGCTGATACCGAATATGATGTTCCGCTCGTTCCGCTGCAGGAAAACACGGTGCCGGAGATTACAGAGCTGATCAATTCTTATTATGATGCAATGGTAGCCGGCGACGCGGAAACGATCAGACAGATCAAAAACGGCATTGAGGATGCGGAAGCGATCAGGATCGAAGAGACAGGAAAATATATTGATTCTTATCCGACAATTGATATTTATACGAAAACAGGACCGGTGGAGAATTCCTATCTTGTGTATGTGGCTTCCACTGTAAAATTTACGGATTATGAAGAACCGGTTCCCGGCATGAGAGTATTTTACGCCCGTGCCGATGAAAACGGACAGTATCATATCATTGAAGATACAAAGTGTGACGACTATGAAGAAAATTATATGAGAACAGTCAGTCTGCAGGATGATGTTGTTGATCTGAACAACAAAGTCACCGTAGCCTATAATGATATGGTGAAGACGAATGTAGAGCTGGCGGAGTTTATTGTGGATCTGAACGCCGAGATCGAGAAAAATGTCGGTGCGATCCTCGTGGAGGCGGATGCGGAAGCGCAGCCTGAACAGAGCGGAGAAGGAACGGAAGCGGATTCTGCCGAATCCGGCGAAACACAGGAACCGGTATATAGCGTCGTTACGAAAGTAAGAGCGACCGATGTAGTCAATATCAGGTCGTCAGACAGCGAAACAGCCGATAAACTTGGCAAGGCGGCGATCGGTGATGAATTTAAGCTGATCGAGAAGATCGGTAACGGCTGGAGCAAGATCGAATACGAGGGCGGCGAAGCTTATATCAAGAGCGAGTTCCTTGAGGATATCGAAACGATGGAAGCATCGGCGGAGGATGAGGAAGAACAGGAAACAGAAGAGCCTGCCGCGGATGCAGCTGAAACGGCAAGCAGCGGAACCGTAACGGTGCTTGAAACCGTCAGAGTCAGAAAAGGCGCCAGTGAGACCAGTGATAAGCTGGGTACCGTTTATGCCGGTGATAAACTGGAGCTTGTCATGAAACAGGCGGACGGCTGGACGAAGATCAAATACAACGGTCAGATTGCGTATGTGAAGTCCGATTACGTGGAATAAAATCTCTGCAAAGGACTTATGAGCATCATATAGATTAAGTAAGATAAAATATGGTAATAGTAAAGAGTATAGGGTCAATCTCTATACTCTTTTTGTATGGTATTAAAAGTGCGCAGGCTGCATTTTCAGCTTTAAAATTACAGGCATTGGAGGCAGATATGAGACAGGATGATATTATGATTTTAAAGGAGATCCAGAAAAATACGCAGATGGCGATGACGGCTATCGATACGCTTCTGGATAAAACAACGGACGATGAATTTACCATGAAGCTTTCCAGACAATCGATCGGATATGCCAGAATCCACAATGATGCGGTAGAACAGCTCATAGAACAGCAAAGCGGGACTTACAGAGGAAATCAGATCACGGATATGATGTTAAAGGGCAGTATCCATATGAATACGCTGCTCGATATCAGTACGAGCCACATGGCGGAAATGATGATACAGGGAAGTAACAGAGGTTTCACAAATGTTTATAAAACCGTTAAACATAATACGTTAGCGCAGGACCGCGCCGTGGAACTGGCACAGGAATTTATGGATTTTGAAACAAAGAGCATCGAACAAATGAAAGAATATTTATGAAAAACAGTCTTGTGAATTTTTCCATCACATACTATAATGTAACAGGATGTATTGTTAATATCTGGCATATATTAACCAAAGGAGGATAAGAAAATGTCATACGTTGATGAGGTATATGAACTGGTGGTATCCAAAAATCCCGCACAGCCGGAATTCCATCAGGCAGTAAAAGAAGTATTGGAGTCTCTGCGGGTAGTTATTGAAGCTGATGAGGAAGCATACAGAAAAGATGCTTTACTGGAAAGATTAACGGTTCCCGAAAGAATCATTCAGTTCCGCGTTCCGTGGGTAGACGATAAAGGACAGGTTCAGGTAAACAACGGTTTCCGCGTGCAGTTTAACAGTGCGATCGGACCCTACAAGGGAGGTTTAAGATTCCATCCTTCCGTAAATCTTGGTATCATTAAATTCCTGGGATTTGAGCAGATATTTAAAAATTCCCTGACAGGACTGCCGATCGGCGGCGGCAAAGGCGGTTCCGATTTTGATCCGAAGGGGAAATCAGACAGAGAAGTTATGGCATTCTGCCAGAGCTTTATGACGGAACTTTGCAGACATATCGGTGCGGACACCGATGTACCGGCGGGCGATATCGGCGTAGGCGGACGTGAGATCGGTTTTATGTTCGGACAGTATAAGAAGATCCGCAACCTTTACGAAGGCGTTCTGACGGGAAAAGGACTGACATACGGCGGTTCCCTTGCAAGAACGGAAGCGACAGGATACGGTCTGTTATATCTGACGGCGGAAATGTTAAAATGCAACGGAAAAGATATCGCAGGCAAGACGATTGCCGTATCCGGTGCAGGCAACGTTGCCATCTATGCAATCCAGAAAGCGCAGCAGCTTGGCGCGAAACCGGTTACCTGCTCTGATTCTACAGGCTGGGTATATGATCCGGACGGAATCGATGTTGCATTATTAAAAGAAGTAAAAGAGGTAAAACGTGCCCGTCTGACCGAGTACGCTGCGGCAAGACCGAACGCAGAATATCATGAGAAGAAAGCCGGAGAGCATGGCGTATGGACCGTGAAATGTGACGTTGCGCTTCCTTGTGCGACACAGAACGAACTGGATCTTGAAGATGCAAAAGCACTTGTTGCGAACGGATGTTTCGCAGTAGCAGAGGGCGCTAACATGCCTACTACATTAGACGCTACGGAATACTTACAGAAAAACGGCGTACTGTTCTGCCCCGGAAAGGCTTCCAATGCGGGCGGCGTTGCAACATCCGCTCTTGAGATGAGCCAGAATTCCGAAAGACTTTCCTGGACATTCGAAGAGGTGGACTCCAAACTGCAGGGTATTATGGTGAATATTTTCCACAGTCTGGATGAGGCCTCTAAGAAATACGGCATGGAAGGCAACTATGTTGCCGGCGCCAATATCGCAGGTTTCCTGAAAGTAGCGGAGGCGATGAAAGCGCAGGGTATCGTTTAAGTTATGAAACTGCATATAATTTTGTGAGAAACAGAAAATGCCGGACAAGCCGCGGGTTGACTTGAGCCGGCATTTTTGGCTTAACATAAGAATGTCCCGTTTGGCGCGGCATTCCTATATTTTGAAATATTCATGCAACCAAAACCCCGAAAACCTTATCTAATGTTCGTAAATGGAAGCGCTTCCATACAAATGCAGCTGTATAAACAAATATTTTTGGAGGACAGGGATGGATACGTTAATACGAAAGGCAAAGCGCGGAGATGCCGAAGCATTCATTTCTTTGATGGAAGAGATGAAAATGACGCTTAGAAGGGTCGCCTTCGGGTATCTTGGCAATGACGAGGATGTTGCCGACGCAATACAGGATACGATCCTGGCAGCTTACGAACATATCGGCAGTTTAAAAAAGGAGGAGTATTTTAAGACGTGGTTAGTCAGGATCCTGATCAATAACTGCACCAAAATCTGGCGGGTAAATAAGAAAAAGGCAGCGCTGGAAGAAAGCTGTCTTGCCGTGCCTGCTGATGCGGATATCGAGTTTAAGGAGTTACTGCTTGGTCTGCCGGAAGATAACAGAGTCATTTTCCAATTGTATTACGGTGAGCAGTTTACGACAAAAGAGATAGCGGATGTCCTGCATATGAAGGAAAACACCGTAAAGAGCAGACTGCACAGAGGGAAAGAATATCTTCGTGCTCAGATGCAGCAGGGATAGGAGGAAGCGGATATGATGCAGAATATTTCAGACGAGACATTACAGAATATTTTGGGAACAACATTATCGAAAAGTGCTGTCATCGATGCCAAAACAAAGGAAGCATATGCGATGATCAGACAGGCTGGCAGGAAAAAAGCCGGTGTGATAAAATATAAAAAGAAAAGAAAAAGAAAGAGGATTTTTACCGGGATCGTTTCTGCGGCAGCCGTGTTATTTCTGACATGTGTTATATGTGTCATGAATCCGGTTCTCGCCAAAGAAATACCGATACTGGGAGAGCTTTTTCAAAAAGTGGCCGACGTATTTACGTATGGTGATATTCCTGTCGAAAATACGGAACATTTATATGAAACGGACACGGCGCCGCAGTATCAGAAGGCGGATAGCGGTATCAAAGTTACTTTAACGGAAGAGTATGCATCCAATCAGGCTGTTTATATCGGTATTCGGATCGAAAATGCCGAAGAATTTCCCGAGCTTGTGACAATGATAGAATCCGGCGCACAATTTCTGGAGGTAAGAACGCAGGAAACATATTCGTTCCGTCCGGAACCGATCGTCACAAGAAGAAGAATTGAAGGAAAATTTGAAGATGCGCATACGTTTATCGGTGTACTGCGGATCGATTATTCAGAACTTATCATAGATTACGGAAGATATGATGCAGCAGTGGCCGAGGCGGATGAAAAAGGAGAAGAATATCCTGAATTTACGCTGGAAGAGTGGGCTGATTATTATGATATGCCCGCTTCATTCGATATGACATTAGAGGTGAAACAGATCATAGGCACATTGGAGAATCCTGTGTATCCGGATGACATGACGCCGGAAGAAAAAAGGGTATATCCGAATCCGTACAAACACTGGTACTGCGAGGGAAACTGGCTGTTTGAGATACCCGTTACGCAGTCTGCAGATGCCGGTCGTTTGATCTCACTGAATCAGGTAAACGAAGAGGGGTTCGGCATCGAAAGCATCGAGCTTTCTCCGGTGGAGATGACGGTAAAGGATATCCTGCCTGCAGATGATCAGGGGATCGTTACCTGGATCCTGGCTTTTGATGCGGATGGAGAAGAGATCAGGGGGACGGATAGCGGGAATGTTTTTGCCGTTGCAGGACATGATGTTTCGACGATTACTTTCTATATCTGTGAGTTTGAAAAAGTCGAGGAAAGCCGGATAGAATATGAGAATCCGCAGAATCAGAAAACCTATCAGGAGATTGCCGGGGAATATGCTTTTATGAAGATCATTGCGGATACGGAGGAATAAAAATTTTTTCTGCCTGAAACTTTTTGCCGGTTTGATTCGTATTATTGATGAGGGGGACAGACGGGAACGCCGTACGGAGATTTTTTCAGACGGCACGCGAAGAAGAATATGACAAAACAAGTATTTGAGACATATTTTAAAGATCAGTATTCTCTTGTGTACCGGGTGGCCTTCATGCAGATGAAAAGTCATGCGGATGCGGAAGATGCGGCGCAGGAAGTGTTTGTAAGACTTCTCAGATACGAACCGCAGTTTGAAGATGCGGAGCATGAGAAGGCATGGTTTATCCGAACAACGGTCAATCTTTGTAAGGATATCCTGAAAAGCAAATGGCATAGTACAACAGTCAGTATCGAGAAGATACCGGAAGCGGAGAAAGACCATTTTCGTCTCTCTTATATGAAAGAAGACGACACGCTGTGGGCGGTTATGGAACTGCCGGAGAAATACCGGGACTGCCTTTACTTCTTTTATTACGAAGGATATTCCATAAAAGAGCTTGCACAGCTTTTGAACATACCGGAGAATACGGTGAAAACGAATTTAAAGCGCGGCAGGGAAGCCTTAAAAAAGCGCTTGGAAATTGATTAACGGAACATGGATGGAGGATTAATATGAACGTTAACGGAATCGGCAAACAGAATTATTATGAAACGGCAGGCACAAACAAGGCAAATCCCAAAAACGGCGGCGGTTTTTATGAGAGTCTGTCCGAAAACATAAATGAAAAGGCAGAAGCACAGCAGAAAAAAGACAATTCCGTTAAGGCAAAAGGCGTGACGGTAACGGCGGCTTATTCCTACTGCGGCGTGTCGGCGGGAAACGGGGCGTCAGGCGTCAGAAAGAGCGAAAAAGCAGGATCGGACGCCATAGTAAAAACAGACGATGTGCGTCGTATTTCCTATCAGGAAAGCGATTACGTGAAGGCTTATGCCGTTCAGGGATATACGCTGATGGCACAGGTCGATCTGGAAAACCGGAAAGTCTATATTGAGCGCAGGCAGGAAGACGGAACACTGACCGGTTATGAGGTGGATATTGATAAGCTGAATAAAGAAACGGTCGATCCGGTCGGCCGTGCGGCCATGGAGGCATGGGAGAAAAAGATTTCCGATACGCAGGATGCGGACGGGGAACAGATAACGACTATGGCGGAAGCGCTGCTTTCCTTTTACGAGTTTATCGAAGACCGCATCAAAAACGGCCCGCCCAAATATATGATCGGTAATACGGAGTTTTCCGTAGCGGAATGGGATAAACTGCTCGAAGGCATCGACAACGAAATCGATACCGTCAAAGAGGAGTTAAGAGAACGCATTGAAAAGTTAAAAGAGCAGCAGGCAAAAGAGGAATTTTCACAGGAGACGCTGGCAGCGCAGACTGATCTGCGCGATGCGGAAAATGAGAAGATCGAAGAAGAACTGCTCAGTTCACTTTTTAAGGATATGAGTACAATATAAGGGGGATCAGACAATGTCAGTAGCAGAAATCGGGTACAAAAACCGGACAGTTTCTTACCCGCAGCAGAGTGTTTTAGGAAGCGGCGGGAAGACACAGGGAATGAATGAAGAATTTACATACGGGGAAGAGATGGCGATGCAGGGGGTCGCGCCTGCTTTTACGGAACAGCCTTTGGATTATATAAAAGCAGACCCCGGTAAAAGTTCCGGTGAAAACGTTCAGGCATATAATGCGTATCTTGTGGAAAGAGGAAATCCAAAATCCGAAAATGTCGGGAAACAGGCGGAAGCGGGCGGAAATACCGAACAGGATTTTAAAAGAACAATGAAGGATTCGGATTTTCGCATAGAAGAGGCGTCCCTGACGTCCGGTCTGATCGGCTTTGGCAGTTTTGAGGACGGAACGAAGTTCAGTGCACGGTATGCCGATCATTCCACAGAGGAAGATCCGATCGTAGAGGTAAAGGTTGTAAATGAGTCGGGAACAGAGATCGTTGTAAATGTGAAGGTAAATGAGATCGACCCGGAGAATGCTACCGAGCTTGAGATGCTTGCATTTCTGACACACTTGGACGAACAGGGGACATCGGGAAATGACAAGTTTATGGGCAGCTATCAGGATCTGATGTATCGTGCGAAAAACAGTCAGTACGGAGATGCGAGCGCACATAGCGCGCAGGATTTCATATTCCAGCGTAAAGACTGGCGCAGTATGACGCTCAGCATGACGGATTTCGGCTCTTCGGCGGCGCAGGCGCTGGCTGAGGAACGGGAGAAAGCGCAGGGCGGCGTACCTTATTCTTATCTGGCCAAGGACGGCATTATTGATTATAAGGGTGTGATCTTCGTATGTGATGAAGAACGCAGAGCGATATGTCTCGGTGATACGAGCAATATGAATAATTGTATCCGCATTGGTCTCTCAGGCGGCGGCTGTCTGATTGTAAACAGAGCCAATCTGGGTGATCTGGCCGCGGCAATCGGCATGTTTTCTCCTGAAGACGTGAATCTGATCCTGCGCGCGATCGCGGAAGATGCGAAAATACAGCAGATGAAACAGCAGATCGACGATGAAACGTCAGGTATTGATCTGGTTGACAGTACACAGGAGAACAGCGCGGAAGGAGAGGCAGCAGTAGAAAGTCTGGGAGACGTGCTTTTTGGAGAGAACGGACAGGGCATGCAGGAGACGGCAGAGCAGGGGGCAGAGAAAGGCATGCAGGCAGAGGTTTCCGCCCAGAAAGAGAAAAAATAGCGGGAATTCAGAAAGGATAAAGAGATGAGATCCTGCGGACAGTGAAGGCTGTCTGCGGGATTTTTGTTGTATTTTTACGGTAAAAGATAAAATTGTGATGCAAAAATTCCGGTTATAGATTATAATAAGGGACAAGGGGTAAATGTAAGAAAATATATCTGTGTAAAGGGACATCAGAAGGGAATACATGCAGCATAATACAGAAAGGGAAGAAACGAAAAATGAGCGTTATCAGCAGTAAAGACGTTTATGAGATCATCAGAAAGACATTGAGTATCATCAACTCCAAAATCATGAATCACGGAGAAATCACAGGGTATATTTTGTATAAGATGTTAGAATGTGAACAGCAGTATACGGAGCAGGAACTTGTAGATTATACGATGCTTGGTATTTTGCATGATATTGGGTTATATAAAGAAGACAATGTAAAAAATGTTTCTGATTTTGAGACACAGAATCTTTGGCCTCACTCGATATACGGTTTTCTTTTTCTGAAATATCTTTCTCCGATGGATGATAAAGCGGAGATTGTTTTATACCATCATTTGGATTACTGCCGTTATGGGGTGTTGCAGAGCAGATATAAACATATTATCGAATGCCTGAATCTGGCTGATAAAATGGATACCTTTCTGCATCTGAAAGAGGAAAAACTGGATAAAGATTTTTTCAACAGATACAGAGATGTTAAATTCTCCGGCGCAGCTCTCGATCTTTTTCACCGTGCGGAGGCAAGATTTGGAATAACCGCTAATCTGGTAAACGGTACATACAAAGAAGAACTGGCAGAGCTTCTTGCCAAAAGAGCGTTCTCCGAGCAGTATAAGAAAGGATTTCTGGAGATGCTTGTTTATACCATTGATTTTAGAAGCGAACATACGGTGGTACATACGCTTGCGACGGTCAATTTCGGACAGCAGATCGGAAGACTGATGCGTCTTGGCGGAAAAGATTTACGCGATCTGTATTACGGCGCGCTTCTGCATGATCTGGGAAAGATTGCGATTCCGCTCAATATACTGGAATCTACGGGAAGACTTTCCGATGAAGAGATGAAAGTGATGAAAGCGCATGTCCGGATCACGGAAATGATTCTGGAAGGCGTTGTGGATGATGATGTGCTGCAGATTGCGGTCAGACATCATGAGAAATTGGATGGAGGCGGATATCATAAGGGACTGACGGGAGATCAGCTTACGCTGCCCCAGCAGATTGTAGCGGTGGCCGATATTCTGAGCGCCCTATATGGCAAACGCAGTTACAAGGACTCCTTCAGCAGCGATCTGATCAAGAAGATCATGACTGAAGATGCCGAAAACAACAAGATCAATAAATCGGCGGTAGACGCTTTGATGCGAAACTATGATAAGGTCATTGAGGAATTTGAGAAAGAAAAGGAAAATACCATTGGCCTGTATTTAAAGATAAAGGAACAGTATGCTCTGATCAGCGAGAGATTTCAGTCTTTTAATGGTTAGATCAGGTAAGGAGGGGAAACGGTCTGCGGCTGTAAACGATCTGATCCCATATATTGTCCGTTTTATCGGACTGTCTGTATGATATAGTAGCGGAAAGAACATGAGAGTCCGGGATGCCTGAAGAAGAAAGAGAGGCATTCCATGAAAACACGAAAAACACCGTTACAGACATCTTTACCCGAATCATTACAGACAAAGCAGCCAAACACGGATTTGAAACGCGGAGATATTTATTATGCCGATCTTAACGGATTGGAACACGCGAGAGGAAGCGAACAGACCGGCCGGCGGCCGGTCTTAATCATTCAAAACGATATTGCCAACAGATGTGCGCCGACAACGATTGTGGCAATCCTGACATCCAAACGGAAACGATATCTGCCGACACATGTACCGCTTCATGATTTTGCCGGACTAAGCAGGGAAAGCGTCGTCTGTCTGGAGCAGATCAAGACAATCGACAAGAGCCGTCTGGAAGACTATAAAGGAAATGTCGGAGCGAAAGCTATGAAGCAGATCGAAAAGGCACTCATGATAAGCCTTGGAGCAGGCGGGGCCTGAAAAAGCGTCATTGACGCTTTTTTTTGTGGATGTAATCATTTAGAGTATGCCGGTTCGTTATATACTATTAGAAGGACGTCCTTGTACATTGCAGACGGTGTATCGGGAAAACAGATGGAATAGTAAACAGTTCCTGACAGGAGGGGAGTATCTTGACGGGCGAAGAAGCACTATTTAAGAGAATGGAAAGCGGGGATAACGATGCGCTGCAGGAGCTGATCGCTATGTACTATCCCGAAATACTCCGTTACTGTATGTGGAATGCCCCGGACAGGCATATGGCGGAAGACGCGGCGCAGGAAACATTTTTGAAAGCGATCCGCTATTTCGACCGTTATGTCCATAAAGGGCGATTCAGAGCTTTTCTTTATCAGGTAGCGGCCAATACCTGTATTGACATGAAAAGAAAACGGTATCTTACGGATGTAGGGTATGAGCAGCTGACGCAGGAACCGGAATACGAAGAACGAGGATTTCAAACAGTCGATGGCAGTCTGCAGCTGCGCCAGATGGTAGCGGCCCTGCCGGCGGAGTGGCAGGATATTGTCATTTTGCGGTACGGGCAGGAGCTGTCTATGCGGGAGATCGCGCAGATCGTCCGTCTGCCGCTTCGCACCGTACAGTCCAGACTGCGTCTGGCGTTAAAGAAACTGAGAAAAGAAATGAAAGATGCATCTGCTAATGGAGAATCATGACGGGAACAGTCTGTGACCGATAGAGACCGGTCATGGAAAGATCAGGAAAGGAGAACATGATGAGAGAGCAAAAGGCGTGTGGAATATCATCAGGGCAGCTGAAAAATGCGCTGCAGATGAAGGAACGGATGGACAAAGAGGCAATTCGGGAAGCATGTATCTGCCGGATAGGAACACAAGCCGTTTCTGTGATTGATGAAAAACGAAAACGCAGACGGATAGGATTTATGTCTTTCTTAGGACGGCAGGTACGCTTTATCGGCTGGAGGATCTGGCTTATGCAGGGAATCGGTATGATTTTGCTGTGCGGCATGGGGAATGTCATGTTCCGGGAACTGTTGGCGAGCTATATTCACAATATACCTTATTTCCTATGCTTTATCTCTATTCTGGTGCTTTTTTCGACTGTGCCGCTTGTTTATCGATCGTTCCGTTATGCAATGTATGAAACGGAACTTGCGACACGCTTTAGTGCAGTACGCCTTCTGGCGGCCAGACTACTGGCAATTGCGCTCGGTAATTTCGTTATACTGGGTGTGATATTGCTTTTGGCGGCGTCTCAGGTATCCATACCGGCGTCCCAGGCCGTTTTATATCTGCTGCTGCCTTATCTGGCGGCAAGCGGCGGTTTTCTATATCTGCTAAGACGCATTCCGGCAGAGAGATCACAGATATGCAGTGTTTGCTGGGGGTGTCTGCTCGTATGCCTTTTTACACTGCTGAAACGTTTTTGTCCGTTTTTTTTCAGGCAGACTTTTTCTCCCGGGTGGGCAGTGGTATGCCTGGCGCTGCTTCTTTTTTGTATCGGACAGTTTCGTAATCTGATCTATGATTCCGTATATACACAGATGAGTTGAAAAGAAAGGAAAAAGTGATGGAACTTTCAATAGAAAATATAACAAAAATCTATAAAGATAAAAGAGCGGTGGACGACGTATCTTTACGTATTACGCCGGGCGTATGGGGACTTCTTGGCGCAAACGGCGCGGGTAAAACGACGTTAATGCGGATCGTGGCAGGCATCATGAAGCCGGATGCCGGGAACGTCAGCTATAACGGCATACCGATAACGGTCTTAAAAGAAGCATATAGGGATGTATTCGGTTATCTGCCGCAGGAGTTTGGGTTTTATCCTGAATTTACGGTAGTAGATTATCTGGAATATGTTGCGGCGCTCAAAGGACTGACCGTAAAGGACACAAAGCGTAAGGTAGAAGAACTTCTTGAGGGGATGACATTGTATGATGTGAGAAATAAGAAGATCGTGAAACTTTCCGGCGGCATGAAAAGGCGGGTGGGGATCGCACAGGCGCTTTTAAACGATCCGGAAGTTCTGATTCTGGATGAACCTACGAGCGGCCTTGATCCCGGAGAACGTGTGCGGTTTCGGAATCTTTTATCGGAGTTTGCACATGACCGTATCGTATTGATCTCTACCCATATTGTTTCCGACATCGAATATATTGCCATGCAGAACGCGGTCATGAAGGAAGGTAAAATTGTGGCCGGGGGAACGACGGAAGAACTTGTGAAACTGGTGGAAGGAAAAGTCTGGAAGAGTGTTATTCCAATAGAACGGCTTGCAGATTACGAGCAAAAATGCCGTATTGTGAATCTGAAAAATGAGGATGCAGGAACGGTCTGTATCCGGTATCTGGCGAAAGAAGCGGTAGCCGCTCATTCAGCGCCGGAAACGGCTCGTCTGGAAGATCTTTACCTGTGGCTGTTTCCAGAAGCTTTGTCGGCAAAGTATACAGATTCCCGGGTAAAAAAGGAGGTATCGGTATAAAATGAACGTGTTAAAAGTGGAACTGAAAAAAGTGATAAAATCGCGCCGGACATGGGTTGTAACGGCAGCAGCTTTATTTATGACCTGTCTGTTAGCGTATCTGCCGGTTTTATATGAGACAGTCGTATATTATGATGAAGCGGGAAGTGAAGTGCAGCTGCAGGGAATAGAAGCCATTCGCTATAAAAAAATACTCTGGCAGGATATTACGGGTGTCGTAACGCCGCAGATGGTGCGTCAGGCAGTGGAGGCTTATCAGGATTGTCTGCGGGAATACGGCGTGATGGAAAGCTATGAACTTCCCGAAGGCGTTTACAGCAGGCGGCTTGCTCCGTATTCGCCGCTTGTCCACGGGGTGAAAGAAGCCTTTGCGGATCGGGATACGGGAATGGCCCCTTCCCTGACGGCGATTGATCCGGCACAGGTCGATGCGTATTATGAAATGTGCACGGAACGGTTAAATGCTCTGATGAAAATGAAGTATAAAGATGATCCGGAGATACAAAAGCAGGCGGCGGATATGTATGCGGAGGTGGCAAAGCCGTATCAGCATTATCCGGGACTTGGCAGCAATCCGATAGAATATGGAGGGTTTCTGGCATTTTTTCTTGTTCTGCTTGGCGTTATCATTGCGGCGCCGGTTTTTTCTTCGGATTACCAGACAGGGGCAGATGATATCCTGCGCTGTACGAAACACGGAAAAAGCCGTTTAGGTATAGCCAAGATTGTTACAACGGCAGGCGTTACGGCAGTTTTGTTTACTGTTTGCATGACGATTTATCTGCTCGTCTCCAATTCCCTTTTCGGTTGGGAATCGGTCAGGACATCCATGCAGATAGAGTTTTCCGTCACGTCTTTGGCAGATTGGAATCTGGGAGATTTAGAACTTGTTATCGCAGTCGGAGGACTTGTGAGTGCGATGGCAACGATCGCTTTTGTCTTGCTGCTGTCTGCAAACTGTAAGAGTGTGATGGTATCGTTATCCATAGGACTGCTGTGTTGTATTGCACCGACATTTATTTATATGACGCTTCCGCCTGCTTCAAAAATGAATTTGTGGCTGCGGTGCCTGCTGCCATCAAGCGGTGTCGGTCTGCCTACGGGCTATTTCTATGCGGCAAACGATTATGAATTCCTGCAGGCAGGCGGCCTGACGGTATGGACGCCGTATGCCCTGCTTGGGTTTGCCGCTTTAGAGTCGGTATTGTTTGGGGGAATGGCGCTTCGTCATTATATTTTTCATAAAATGCGCTAATGGAATATGCTTTTTATGCCGATATAATCTAAAATATACTATTTTGAGACAGACATCACGGAATCTGACAGATCAATACCAAATCTTATCGGAGGAGGATGAAAATGCTTTCTGTTCGGCATAATATGCTCGCTATGAACGCGTGCAGGCAGTTTAAGAATAATAATAAAATAGGCGCAAGGCAGACAGAAAAATTATCTTCCGGATATAAGATCAATCGTTCGGCAGATGATGCGGCAGGACTTGCTATTTCCGAGAAAATGCGAAGACAGATCCGCGGACTGACACAGGCATCTGCCAATGCGCAGGACGGTATTTCAATGGTGCAGTCCGCAGAGGGCGCTTTGAATGAAATGCACGCCATACTGCATCGTGCCAATGAACTGGCTGTGAAAGCTTCAAACGGCACATGGACGGACGAAGACCGTGCCCTGATAGACGTGGAAGTGCAGCAGTTAAAAAAAGAGATCGATACGATGGCCGGGCATACGGTATTTAATGAAATCAGACTGTTTCCCGATGACGGCCTGATGCCGGGAGCGGCGTTTGCAATGGAAACCTATGAGTTTACACTGCACTATAATTTAGCCGACGGGACCTATACAGTCAGCGATGCCGGGTCAGGCGGTACGGATGGAAATGTCAGTGGAACTGCACAGAATGCGGGCAATACAGGCGGATATGTCAACAATACCGCACAAGCGCCGGCCGCCGGCCGCGCAGCGGTCAATCCGGTGCCTACAAGCAATGCGCTGGCGACGATGATCGCTACGGATCTTATTCCCAAAGCTGCGGAGCAGATTTTCAATGCGTTTCCATCTATCAAAAATGATATCGGAAATGTAACGGTTGATATTGCGATCCAGGTACAGAAAATTGATGGTCTGAACAAGGAACTGGCGCGTGCCGGTTTTACCTATCGTCCTACCGGCAAGCCATATAATCTTTATATACGTGTCGACTCCGCCGATTTTAAGGTGGCCGATGCCGACGGAACCGGCAGCAGGGTAGAGGCTCTGCAGTCTACGATCGCGCATGAATTTATGCATTCCCTGATGCAGTATACGATGACAGATGGCATGAGCGGCAGAAAAGGAAGCGCCTACAAATTCCCGCAGTGGTTTTCGGAAGGAACGGCACAGCTTGCAGGCGGCGGTTTCCCGACACAATGGAACAATACGCTGATTTCAATCGCCAATAATTTGAAGGATAAGGACGATACCTCACAGGATGGTGCGATCCGCAATTATCTGAAAAGATATACACCGGCCGGCAGGCCGTACGGACACGGTTATCTGGCTGCCGCTTATGCGGGGTATCTTGCCAATGGCGGCGGTGCGGTTACCGGACCGGGCATTGCTGCCGGTATGGATAAGATCTTTGCCGATCTGATAAACGGCAAGACTTTCAATGCTGCAATAAAAGATAATACCGGGCTGACATCGGCTCAGCTGACCGGTTTATTCAGTAATCCCAGCGCCGATCTGGTAAATTTTGTCAGAGAACTGTCCTTTGCTTCCAAAGGCGGCGCCGGATCTGTGATTACCCCATCTTTAAGTGTCGGCGGTGCGAGCATCATCGGTAACGGCGTGTGGAATCCCAATCCGGGTCAGCCGGGTAATCCGATCGTGCCTCCCGGTTTCGGTTCGGGAGAAAGAAGCACTGCACTGCAGGTCGGTGCAGAAGCCGGACAGCATATTACAATTGATTTATACAGAATGGATGCATGGGCGCTTGGAATCGATGCGGTGAATGTGGAGACGGTCGAGGCGGCACAAGAGGCTATCGGCAGTATTAAGAAAGCGATCAACGCGGTCAGCCAGGTCAGAAGCGATTACGGCGCGGTACAGAACAGACTGGAACATACGATCTCCAATCTGAATAATATCATCGAAAATACGACGGCGGCGGAATCCTTGATCAGAGATACGGATATTGCCAAAGAAATGGTTGCATTTTCAAATAACAGAATACTCCTTCAGGCAGGACAGTCGATACTGTCACAGGCCAATCAGCAGCAGAATTATATTCTGTCATTATTGGCATAAATCGGCATAACAGACTGAGCGGAAACGGTAACAGCCGTTACGCTCAGTCTTTTCCTGTTAAAATCCGTGCACAGTATTGCAGAAGTTCCTCCAATGCATCTTTGTTGCTCATATAATAGACGCGGTTATCGACGCGTTTGAGACGGACAAGTCCCGAAGAGAGCAGGGAATTCATATGGTGGGATACTGTCGCCGTAGTCAGATGCAGATGCCTTGCAAGTTCACTTCCATAGGCGGCCTTGTCCCGGATGTAGGAAAGGATTTCAAATTTGCTCTTATCGGATAAAAGCTTGAGCGCCTGCATGACATAGATTTCATAGGCGTCGTCTTTTTCTCCGTAATCTGTACTGACATGTAAATCTTCTCCAAATAGAATCCCCAATTTGAAATAATCCGGTTTGCCGCAAGGCTTTTTGGAGTCCATATTAAGCTGCATGGAGATCACATTGGGGTTGATCACAGAAGGACGCATATGAAATCCAAGAGGGTTTTCGGGTATATCGATAGCTTTGTTTTTCTGCAAAAAGGCGGCAATGTCGCTGCCCTTTAAAGTATCTGTCCAATAGGTCAAAAAAAGGGCGGTCAGCTCTTCAATCTGCGGAAAAAAAGTTTTCAGGACTGCGCCCGCCCTCTCCAACAGGGCAAGGATCTTCGTCTGGTGGATATTTCTGTCGCAGAAAATTCTCTGTAGTTTCCATTTCTCTTCGTCTGTAATATCCATTTTCATCAGGTATTGAATGACGGCGTATGGTTCTTTGGCGGTGATTGTCTGCTTTTCATCCTCAAAATAGATGATCTCCGTATAATTATGCAGTAACAGTCCGAATTTCTCACAATATGTTTCTTCGGAGACTTTACTCAGATAGTCGCGAAGCTGTCTTGTATTTTCGATCTCCAGTTCCATGTCGGGTTCCCATAAAAGCGCAGGTATGGCGGCACAGCTTATGTCGGCATCGTTTGTGCTGTCCGCCGTATTGACCGAAAAATAATAACGGATCTCATCCATTTGGTTTTGCAGCACATTTTCGGCGTTTTGTTCGATGCGTTCAAGCAGCGCAAATTTTCGCAGTCCGCCCTGAAGGGAGAGGGTGTATTTCCTGTTTAGGGATTCTTTTAAGTCGGCATATTTTTCACCTGCTGCCAGATGCTTTAATAAGGCGATACTCTCGGCGATCTCGTTTATTTTCGGACTGATATCTTTTAACATGGGCGGCTCCTTTTGACAGTAATGTACTGCCTGTGCTTATTCCAGTCTGACGCGCATGATGGCCAGACTTACGAATATTATAACACAAAATAAAGCGCTTAACTTAAAAATCTGCGAAACCGGACACAGGGCCGTAAGCGCGCTGACAGCAAGCGAGGCGGCCGGCATAGCGGCGCTGGCGCCCGCATTGAAAATGGAGCCTGCACGTGCCAGATAGTCTTTTTTGACATTTTTTATGAATTGGACGCCCAGTGCCGAAGTCATGATGCTGAGGGACATTCCAAGCAGAAAGGAAAGCGTGATCGTCAGAAGGTAAACGGCAGGAACATTGGACTTCAAATGTTCCCCAAACGTATAACAGTACAGGCCGGTCCCCATGAGAATACCCGTGCCCGTAAACTGTGCGCGTACAGTGAACTTATCGGATAAAAAGGGGTACAGAAAAGAACCGATGCCCATGCCGGCCGTGAAAGTAAGTGAAAAAGTGCTGAGCAGATTACTTCCCTGCCCGAGAACCTCCTGTATCAGAGGACTTTGCAGAGAATTAAGCGGTGTTACGGCAACGTTGATCACAACGGCAAGCA
This sequence comes from uncultured Lachnospiraceae bacterium, assembly GCA_910579735.1. Classification (GTDB taxonomy): domain Bacteria; phylum Bacillota; class Clostridia; order Lachnospirales; family Lachnospiraceae; genus UBA3282. Next base: position 58,212 of record CAJTUZ010000011.1, on the reverse strand, counting down.
GGCATAAATTACGGAGCACGGGGACTTCCTTCAAATAGACGAGTCCTTCTTTTAAGGTGGCAAAATATTCTTTTACCTGTAATTTTTCCTTTCTGAGATTCGTTTCCTGTATTTTTAAAAAAGCGAGGATCAGAGCGGACCCGAAGAATGACAAGCCGTCTATGGCAATTGCGCAGCCGATACCGAAGGACGCTATGATAAATCCGGCGCAGCCCAGACCGACGAGCTGTATGACGGTACACAACGTGTTGTTTAAAGATGATCCGTAAGTATAATATTTTTCATCCAGCACTTTGGGGACGGCGGCAAGCGAGGCCGGCAGACGGAATGCTTCTACGGAAGAATTGATCAGGGTAAAAAGAAGTATGATCCATGGATTCAGCGTGCCGGTTATGTAAAGAAAAGCAAGTCCCAGTGTCGTAAAACCGCGGACGATATCCGTATACACCATCAGTTTCTTCTTATCCATTCCTTCTACAAGCGCGCCGGCAAACGGTTGGACAAGAACGGAAGGGAGCTGGTTTACGGCAAAGACAAGAGCCGACCAGCCGGCGTTTCCTGTGATCGCATAGACGAGCCATGTAAACGCGATCGCGTCGATGGAATCTCCGAACCGGTTTACCAGTCCGGCCAGTATGATCTTTAAAAACTCCTTCTGCCGCAAGATATCCCGATAGCCGGGACGCTGCGTTTGTGTATTTCTTTTTACATCTGTCTGCGGTTCTTTTTTCTGTTTTTTCATAATCTGAGAATCTCCTTTCGTGAGCGCCTGATGTCCGGAGCATATGGACTGCTGTAAAGCACCGATCATCTGCAGTAATCGTAGAGTGTAATACATATATCTATAGACAATGTTAAATGTATATCTAATATATAATATATATTTTGATATATGTCAATGCTAAATGGCAATTATATTAGATATATATCTAACACAAAGAGTTGCAATGCAAAATCAAATTCGTAAAAGGAATAATTTCTTATTGAATATGAGTATTTGAGGTACTCTTTGCCATATGATATAATAGACGCAGACTCAGATTCAGATATAGTAAGTATTAGTAAGAAGAGCGAGGTGCTGTCTATATGAGAACGATTGAAAACGAGACATTTGATATGGAGCGGGCGCTGTACGGAAGTCACGGCATCAGACTGCTTCACTGTGCCTTTGATGGGCCGGCCGATGGCGAGAGCGCGTTGAAAGAATGTAAAGACATACAGGCAGCGGACTGTTTTTGCAACCTCAGATATCCGTTCTGGCATGACGAGAGATTAAAAATTGAGGATTCGGAAATGACTGAGCTTTGCAGGGCGGCGTTATGGTATTCTGACCATATTGAGATCACCGGAACGAAACTGCATGGAATCAAAGCTCTGCGGGAATGCAGCCATGTCAGTATACGCGGCTGTGATATTATTTCGCCGGAGTTTGGCTGGTCCGTGCACGAGATAGAGATGAAAGATTCTAACGCAGCGGGTGAATACTTTATGATGCGTTCCGATCATCTTTCCTTTGAGGGCGTACATTTAAACGGCAAATATTCTTTTCAGTATATATGCAACGCTGTATTTGACAATTGCGTTTTCGATACGAAAGACGCATTCTGGCATGCCAAAAATGTTACTGTGAGAAACAGTGTTGTAAAAGGAGAATATCTGGCATGGTACTGCGAAAACGTAACCTTTGAAAACTGTAAGATTATCGGGACACAGCCGTTATGTTATTGTAAAGCGCTGAAACTGATAAATTGCGAGATGACAGACACCGATCTGTGTTTTGAGAAGTCGGAAGTGGAGGCAACCGTTACGACGCCTGTGATCAGTATTAAAAATCCGCTTTCCGGACATATTTATCTGCCCGCGGTAGGACAGATCATCAGGGATGATGAAAAAGCGGCAGGAGAAGTGATTGTGCAGAAAGAATGTCACTGCGCATAAAAATAGACAGATCATCGGAAAACGCCGAGGTGAGCGGGCAGGACAAAAAGTTTCTGCTGAAGGGCCCTTTAAAAACGCCGGCACTTAGTGAGAACTGTGTTTTATACAGTTCGAACTTAGTACCGCTGCGTTTTTAACGGAGCGAAAGCGCGCCTCGAAGCAGAACTTTTTTGTCCTGCCCGCTCACCTCGGCGTTTTCCGATGATTAAAAAACAAAAGGAGGATATCAGGATGGTTTATCGGAACTTTCAGGATCTGCAATTGTCGGCTCTCGGGCTTGGCGCTATGCGTCTGCCGTTAGCGGACGGAAACGATTCGCATATCGATGAGGCGGCAGCGGGAGAAATGGTCGCGTATGCGATGGAGCACGGCATTAATTATTATGATACCGCATGGGGATACCACGGCGGTCATTCAGAGATTGTTATGGGAAAGCTGCTTTCGTCATATCCTCGGGAGAATTTTTATCTTGCGAGCAAGTTTCCCGGCTATGATCTTGCCAATATGCCGAAGGTAAAAGAGATATTTGCAAAACAGCTTGAAAAGTGTCAGGTGGATTATTTTGATTTCTATTTGTTCCATAATGTCTGCGAGATGAATATTGACGCTTATTTGGACGAAAAATACGGTATATATGAATATCTGATGGAAGAGAAGCAAAACGGCAGGATCAGGCATCTTGGTTTTTCCGCGCACGGAAGTTATGAAGTGATGAAACGCTTTTTGGATGCATACGGCAGCGACTTGGAATTTTGCCAGATCCAGCTGAATTATCTCGACTGGACGTTCCAGGATGCCAAAGCGAAAGTGGATCTGATCCGTTCCTATCATATACCGATATGGGTCATGGAACCGCTCCGCGGAGGCAGGCTCGCCGGATTATCCGAAGAAGATGAGAAAACATTGAAGACGCTTCGTCCTGATGAGGAAGTGCCTGCATGGGCATTCCGCTTCTTACAGTCGATTCCGGATGTGGGTGTCGTACTGTCAGGTATGTCTGATTTAGAGCAGTTAAAAGCCAATATAGAAACATATGAGACAGACAGACCGCTGACCGGAGAAGAGATGGATACGCTCCTTTCCGTTGCGGACGGCATGCTGAACCGCATTCTGCCCTGTACGGCGTGTCGTTACTGCGTCAGCCATTGTCCGAAAGGACTGGATATTCCGATGCTGCTCAAACTATATAACGATAACTGCTTTACGGGAGGCAGTTTTACCGTTCCGATGGCGCTTAAGGCCGTACCGGAGGAGAAACATCCTTCCGCCTGTATCGGCTGCCAAAGCTGTGAGAAAGTCTGTCCGCAGCAGATCAAAATATCCGGGGCCATGGCAAATTTTGCGGCAGGGATGAAAGGGTGACAGACAAAGAAATGAAACGGAGAAAACAGAATAATGAATGAAAGAATCGGCGTGAAGCAGTTAGATGATTCTGATGTGAAGAAAAGAACCGCAAGAGAAATACTGGAGGCGCTGCCGGAATGGTTTGGAATTGTGCAGGCGAGGGAAGAATACATAGAGAAAAGCGCCTCTTTACTGTTTTTTGCGGCATTTGATAAAGAAAATCCGATCGGTTTCCTTGCTTTAAAGGAAACCGGTATACATACGGTTGAACTGGCCGTTATGGGGGTTTTAAAGCCGTATCACAGACAGGGAGTGGGTCGTGCGCTTTTTGCAGAAGCCAAAAAACGGGCGTCCCTGAACGGGTATTCTTTTATACAGGTAAAAACCGTACAAATGGGCTGTTATGATGAGTATGACAGAACAAACCTGTTTTACAAAAGTCTGGGATTTAAAGAATTTGAAGTTTTTCCGACACTATGGGATGAGGCAAATCCGTGTCAGATCTATGTGATGGGGATAAAACAATAATAACAGGAGGGTGTTATGGACTTTTTCGGTATACTGACGATGATTGGCGGACTGGCTTTGTTTCTATACGGCATGCAGGTGTTGGGAGATGGCCTTTCCAAAGCATCCGGCGGGCGTATGGAACAGATTTTGGGGAAGATGACTGCGGGAAGATTCAGAGCCGTTGCGCTCGGAGCAATTGTAACAGCTGTTATTCAATCTTCTTCCGCGACGACAGTTATGGTAGTCGGTTTTGTAAATTCCGGGATTATGAAGCTGTCACAGGCAATCGGGGTCATTATGGGGGCCAATGTCGGCACGACGATTACCTCATGGGTCTTAAGTTTATCGGGTATTGAGAGCGGCAACTTTTTTGTCAGGCTCTTAAAACCATCTTCTTTTGCACCGGTTTTGGCGGTGATCGGCGTATCCATGCTTCTTTTTTCGAAGAAGGAGAAAAGAAAGAACGCAGCGTTAATCTTAGTGGGATTTGCGATCCTGATGCAGGGAATGGATACGATGTCAGGTGCCGTGGCTCCGCTTGCGGATGTGCCGGAATTTACCAATCTTTTGCTGGTTTTCTCCAATCCGCTGCTGGGACTGCTGGCAGGCCTTATACTGACGGCGGTCATTCAAAGTTCTTCGGCATCCGTCGGTATTCTGCAGGCGCTTTGTGCCACGGGGGCAGTCTCTTACGGAACGGCTATGCCGATCATTATGGGACAGAATATCGGTACCTGTATTACGGCGCTGCTTTCTGCAATAGGAACTACGAAGAATGCCAAAAGGGCGGCGGCTGTGCACTTATATTTCAATCTGGTGGGAACGGCGGTGTTTATGCTTGTTTTCTACGGCCTGCACAGCGCCATAGATTTTCGTTTCATGGATTATCCTGCACAGGCGTTTGGAATCGCCATAGTGCATACGGTATTTAATCTTTTCTCCACGTGTCTGCTGCTGCCGTTTACGGAGTGGCTGGAGAAACTGGCCTGCCTTACCATCAAGGATGTGCAGACGGAAAATGTACGGACAAGGCATGTGGATGAAGATGCCAAAATATTGGACGAGAGGTTTTTAAACAACCCGGCTTTTGCCATGGAGCAGTGCAGGAGAGTGAGCCTGCATATGGCAGTTTCGGCTAAGGAATGTTATATGAATGCCGTTGATCTGCTGCATCATTATGACAGTGAGAAGGCTGACGAGGTCTCTCTTATGGAGAATGATATTGACCGCTATGAGGATATGATCGGAACCTATCTTTTAAAGCTGAGCGGCAGACAGCTGGCGGAAAGAGACAGCAGGACGCTGATGCTGTTTTTAGAATGCATCGGCGATTTTGAGCGGATATCGGATCATGCCGTGGGCATCAAGGAAGCGCTGAAACAGATGCAGGAGAAAAAGAAAGAATTCTCCAATAAAGCCCAGGTGGAGTTGGATATCTACACAAGGGCGGTCGCCAATATCCTGGAGACTACGTTGGAAGTGTTCGATAAAGAGGATGCCGGACTCTGTATGGAAGTGGAATCGCTGCTGCAGGTTATTACGGAGCTGGGGGCGGAAGTGAAAAGACGGCATATCAAGCGTCTGCGGAAAGGAAAGTGTACGATCGAACTTGGGTTTATGCTTTCCGATATTGTGACGGGCGCTGAGAGAGTGGCTGTGCATTGTTCGCATATTGCGGCCAGTGTCATGGAATTACAGGAAGATTCCCTTGGAATTCATGAATACCGGGATGCGTTTCAGAAAAATGAGACGGAACAGTTTCAGGCGCTGTACCGTACCTTCCAGGGAAAATATGTTTTGCCGTGATTTAACAGGCGGCTGCATGAGCGGAAAAGCCGGTTTGGTCAATGGCCGGTGAATATTGCGGTCAGAAAGGAAGAAATGAAATGAATTATCAGGAAATACTGGAACATGCCAGAGACTGCATCGGACCGTATTGTAAGGCTTGTCCGGTCTGCAACGGCAGAGCGTGCAAAAATCAGATACCGGGGCCGGGGGCAAAGGGAGTGGGTGACACTGCTGTCAGAAATTATGACAAATGGCAGGAAATTCGTATCAACATGGATACTTTATGTGAAAACAGAGTGCCGGATACGACACTTTCCATATTTGGACAGACATTCCGCTATCCGTTTTTTGCGGGGCCGGTAGGTGCGGTGAATCTTCATTACGGAGAAAAATATAATGATCTGACTTATAACGATATCATGTTGAAGGCATGCGTGGAAAACGGAATTGCCGCTTTTACGGGAGACGGCACGAATCCGGATGTGGTCAGACTGGCAGCCGAAGGGATTGCGCAGGTTAAGGGACAGGGGATTCCGACGATCAAACCGTGGAATCTTGAGACAATCCGGGAAAAAATGGAATTGTGCCGGAAATCAGGCTGCTTTGCGATGGCAATGGATGTTGATGCGGCAGGACTGCCGTTTCTGAAAAATATGACGCCCCCTGCGGGCAGCAAGAGCGTGGAGCAGCTGGCCCAAATCGTAAAACTGGCCGAAGTCCCCTTTATTGTAAAGGGGATCATGACAGTAAAAGGTGCGCTCAAAGCAAAGGAAGCCGGGGCTGCAGCCATTGTTGTGAGCAACCATGGAGGCCGGGTACTCGATCAGTGTCCGGCAAGCGCGGAGGTACTTGCTCAAATCGCGGATGCGCTGCATGGCAGCGGCATGAAGATTCTGGTTGACGGCGGAATCAGAAGCGGAACGGATATTTTCAAAGCGCTGGCTTTAGGTGCAGACGGCGTCCTGATCTGCAGACCGTTTGTTACAGCGCTTTACGGCGGCGGTGCAGAAGGGGTGTCGGTCTATATTGAGAAGCTGGCGGGAGAGCTTACCGACACCATGTCGATGTGCGGAGCGGGAAGCCTGCATGAGATCTCACGGGATATGATACATAGATAAAAGCGTACCTCAATAGTAAAGCGGGATGCCTGTCTAAAAGGGAAAGTCCGATACAAACAGAATAACAGGAGCCGGAGAAAATGGCAGTACAAAGACAGATGGAGGAGAAATCATCTGTCTTTTTGGTTGGGGATTTTAATCAAATGAAATATCTAAAACCTATTTTCTGCCGAAATCATACGTCAGCTGCCGCAAGCCGGGAGCCGTCAGTAACGGACAGAGGGAACAGGCGAACGAAGCAGTCTTCAAAAAAATTATTTCTTGACATATAAATAGAATTATGGTAGGTTATTAAAAAAGTTTAGGAGAACATGGAAATGCAGAACTTACATTTTACAATGAATTATATGTACATGTATTACAGACGTACTTAAAAGTAATTGTGTTTCGATTTGATGCACAGTTACGCAGGTAGGTCTGATATGTCTGTGCACATAAATCGGCAGGTGTAAGTTGTAATTATGATAGAATGCTTGTAATAGCCGATCGTTTTGGAAGTGCACTGGACATATTGTATGTTCGGTGCTTTTTTCATTTAATACGGAGGCTGTATATGGAAATAACATTATTAAGGGCAAATATTGACAACGCAAAAGAACTACATGCTATGCAGGTTGAAGCTTTTAAAGAATTATTGGAAAAATATCAGGATTTTGACACCAGTCCTGCAAATGAAAACATGGAAAAAGTAGAAGCACGCTTGAAACAGGACTTTACATTTTACTATTTTATCTGTATCGGACAGAAGAAAGTAGGAGCGGTCCGTATTGTTGACAGAAAGCAAAACGGAAAAAACAAAAGAATTTCCCCAATATTTATATTGCCGGAATTTCAAGGGAAAGGGATTGCACAGAAAGCAATCCGGCTGTGTGAAGAAATGCATGGAGACGATAATTGGGAGCTGGACACAATTTTGCAGGAGCCTAAAAACTGTCATCTGTATGAGAAAATGGGGTATCGTCAGACTGGCAGAACAGAAGTCATTAATGAAAGACTTACATTAGTATTTTATGAAAAGAAGGAGACAGACATAGCATGAATGTAATCATACTTGGTTCCGGGGGCTGTGTCAGCACGCCAAGAGCATGCTGTAACTGTCGTGTATGTATACAAGCGCGGCAGAAAGGATTTCCTTATGCAAGAACGGGGTGCAGTCTGTTTGTTGAAGATGTGAATCTACTGATTGATACGCCGGAAGATATCAATGCTTCTTTGAACAATTCCGGCATACAAAAAGTCGAACATATTTTATACAGCCATTGCGATCCCGATCACACAATGGGAATGCGTGTAGTCGAGCAATTGAAAATGGACTGGCTTGCCAGTTCACTGGGAAAGAAACCCGATAATCCGATAGAAGTTGCTTCTTTGCCCGCCATTCTCGCAGATATTAAAAAGCAAGGTACAAAGTACGGTTCAGCCATTGAATACTATGAGGCAAGCGGTCTTATATATACAAAAGAGATTCGTGCTTTCAAAAAAGGTGATATTGTGATTGAGTTAGTTCCGGTAGATGTACAGGAGCATGTGGCAATATTTATTATTTCTTCTAACAGCAGAAAGATAATCTATGCTCCATGTGATGTAAAGCCATTTCCACAGTCAGAGAAATTTCAAGGTGCAGATGTTTTAATCATCGGTAATACAATTGTCGGGGATATATTAAAAGATGGCTTTGTATTAAATGAAAATAACCCACTGCGAAAAGAACTGTTTACTTTAGATGAAATTGATACAATACGAAAACAGTATGGAATCAGAAGCGTTATTATTACACATTTAGAGGAAGACTGGGGAAAGTCATATGATGATTATAGAGAATTGGAGCGGGAATTGAACTCAATACATTTTGCGTATGATGGATTGAAAATACAGTTATGAACAGAGTAAGGACTGGTTTTCCGGCCCTTACAATTGTTTACAACAGTTCTAAAGAATCTTCCGCCTCCACCAACATCTGTATATTTCCATCAAGATAAATCTTGCATACTCAAGGGGTTCGTCTATTGCCAGAGTATTTAAGGCACATTCAGAGCAGGGAGTAGTTTTCAATCCTTCTTCTGCTTTGCTGCAGTCTATCCGCAAGAAAAAACTTGCATAGGTGTATACGTCAATGCTGTTATGGTGTATATTGTATGTTGTGTAAATCACATTCATTTTTTCCCTTATCAGGGTTTGTAATGCCCTGTGGAAAGATATAACAGCTTATATTTCCCTTAAAAATCATCAAATCACAATCGGAATTTTTCAAATAGCGTAAGAGAGGATTATAAACTATGACTGTAAATGAGAAAATGAAACTTGTAATTGATCTGGCAGAGCGGGCATTAGAGAAAAATGAATTACCGATAGCCTGTATTATATTCCACAATGATACAATAGTAGCTCAAAGTCATACATCTGAAAACGAAGATAATAGATTATTGGTTCACGCAGAGTTAAAAGCTCTGATGGAGCTGGATCAGAAAAAAATGAAAGCAAAAGAAAAGAGGCAAATGGAATTGTTCACTAATTTGGAACCTTGTATGATGTGTTTGGGTGCTTCAATATCATCATTTGTTGGCAAGGTATACTATTCACTTGACGCACCTTCCGATGGTGCGGCTCAATGGGCTGTGAAATCATGGAATGATTTCCACTCTGCATCATCTTTTTGTCTGCCGGAAATTACATCGGGAATTTTAAGAGCTGAAAGCCAATCGTTATTCAAGAGATACATAGATATTAATAAGGACAGCCCATTGGTGGAATGGGTCAAAACTCTTATTCAATAAGACGATAAATTTCAATTTGTCGGGGAAAATCAGAACAAAAATGATATGAAAATTAAATATTGTTTACCTTTAGGCAGTGATTATCTTAACAGACCATCAGCTGCCTTTTTATTTATAGAAACCACCAACACAGCACAGAAAGAATGAGGTATTAAGGTTGAATAAATTCTCTGATGAGCAATTGTTTTTTGACGGTCGTGAATCAGTCCGGCAACGTTTATGACAAAAAGCATACGTTTCGTGACATTACCGTTAGAAATTCCTGCAAAACACCCGATAACAATAGAGGATACCGGAAAATGGATTTTGAAAGTAATCAGCCATGGAGGGGCAGGAAGGAAAGTTATCGAAGCACATATGAATATTGCGATCTGTGATGATGAGAGCAGAATCAGGGAAGGCATACGACAGCTGCTGAAAGAGACATTTCCGGAAGCGGAAGTACGGGAGTTTTCCACGGGAGGGGAACTGCTTTTGGCGGCAGGAGGATCGTACGCGCCGGATATCGTACTGCTTGATATTGCAATGGAGGGTATGAACGGCATGGAAACCGCAAGAAAACTGCGGGATCTTTCGGATACGCTGTTGATTTTTGTGACGGGAGTGAAGGAACAGGTATTTCAGGCATTTGATGTAGGCGCATTCCATTATCTGCTTAAACCGGTGGAAAAAGAGAAACTGATTTCGGTGATGACAAGGGCCATTGCGGAAGTGGAGAAAGCCAAAGCCAGACCGAAGATCATGTTAGTCAAGGTACAGGATGGCTACCGCAGATTGAATGTTGTGGATATCCTCTATGCGGAAAGCGATGGACGGAAAGTCATTCTGCACATGAGGAATGAAAAGCTGGAATTTTACGAAAAAATGGATGAGCTTGAAAAGCGCCTCGGGGAAGACTTTTACCGCTGTCATAGAAGTTATCTTGTGTCTCTTGCGGAGATCAGAGGATATGACAGTACGAGCATCAGTATCAGCAACGGTGAAAAAATATATCTTGCAAAGCGTAAATACGGGGAATTTGTACAGATATACTGCAGATTTTTGCAGGAGTAGGGCAGAGAAAATCCATTGACAAATAAACACCGTTCACCATATAATGAAACCGCGGCTTGTGACTGTATTAAAGCATGAGACGGGTGAAAGGTATGGTTGAAAATGGAAACGAATTTCGATGAAGATGCTGCGCGCAGGAAACGCTGGGCGCAGAGAAAAATAGAGATGCGGCAAAGGAAGCGCAGACAGGAACTGTTTCGTAAACTGGCAGTACCGGGACTTGCCGTTTCCGCCGTGCTTATCATAGCAATTGTTATTGCTGTAAAAAGCGGACAAAAAGAGACTGTATCAAATAAAGAGGCCGATACTGTAAAGACACAGGAAACGGTAATCGGTGACGGCTCCGTAGAAGACGGCAGCGCGCAGAAGACTGACATCAATGACGTCAAAACCGCTGCAGAGGCTGAAGCGGATTCATCCGGGAATGAGCCGGAAGAATTCGCCGCATTAAAACAGACAGGGGCTTATCTGGACCAGATCGCGGCGTTAGAGCAGGCAAATGAGATGCTTGAAAAAGAAGCTGAAGACACCGCCGCAGACGGCACGGCAGTTTATCATTTCAACACGACAGAGGATACGATATCACTTGGTGAGAATGTTGTCAGCAGCAATGCCATTTTCGTGGATCTTGCATCACAGACGGTTCTTGCCCGCAAAGATGAGACAAGCCGGATCGTGCCTGCTTCCATGACGAAGGTTTTGACACTGCTTGTCGCAGTGGAACATATCGACGATCTGGATGATACTTTTGTGATGACCAGGGAAATTCTCGATTATTGTTATATCAATGACTGTGTCGTCGTCGGATTTGAGGAAGAAGAAAGCGTAACGGTAAAGGATATGCTTTACGGGATGGTACTTCATTCCGGTGCGGATGCGGCGATCGGTCTGGCCGAATTCATAGCGGGTTCGCAGGAAGAATTTATGAAGCTGATGAACGCGAAACTGGAGGAGCTTGGCTTATCGGACAGTGCACATTTTACGAATTGCACGGGGATCTATGAAGAAGGGCATTATTGTTCGGCATATGATATGGCAGTGATCATGGCGGCGGCCGTTAAGAACAAGACGTGCAGGGAAGTGCTGTCGGCACATACCTATACGACTGCCGTAACGGCACAGCATCCGGAAGGCATTACGATATCCAACTGGTTTCTGCGCCGCATCGAGGATAAAGATACCGGCGGAGAAGTGATCTGCGCCAAGACAGGCTATGTACTGCAGTCAGGGAATTGTGCGGTGAGTTTTGGCATGGATAAAAAGGGCAGAGAATACATTTGTGTGACAGTCAATGCCTATAATAAATGGAAATGCACGGAGGATCATGTCCGGTTATATAAGCAGTTTTCGCAAAAAGTCTGAAAGCATAAGGGGAGAACTGTTTTATGCTGCAGTTGATTGATCTGATGAAATACAGCGTAAGCGCAGCTCTTTTGATCTATTTGTGTAAAGGGGCGCTTACATGGAAAGAAAAATATGCACGGCAGGGAAAATATCTGTTTTTCCTGCTTTTTGTCGTCTGCGGCTTCTGGTTTAGTAATTCCGCGTGGTTTGAAGAGTTTCTTTACAAAGACAATATGATCCTGCAAAGAAGCAGCATGACCATTATCAAATTGCTTATCAGGATGTTTTTTAATTTTATCCTGCTCGATTTTTTTTATGAGGGCAGAAAGCTCTTAAAAACATATCTGGTTCTGTTATACAGGGTTATTATGGAAATGGCGGTGTTTAGTTTATACGGCTTTTGGACATTTTGCCTGCAGGCATACAGTGACTGGCAGATCAACAGGGTAATAGACAATGATATGGCGTTAGAGGATTATATGGCGCATATGAAGTCTTTGGGAAATGTTTGGAATCTGGTGCTGGTGCTGATCCAGCTTTGCATAGCCTATATTGCGGTCCGGGCAGTTTTAAAATACCGGCAGGATATGCAAAATACTGATAAACAGGGTATTTTGTTTCTCATGCTTTCGCCTGCTGTCGGCATGGCTTTTGACCTGATCCTGCGCTGTCTTGTTTTTACACAGACAGAGACGGCGGAAATAGAATTTTTATTCGACAAATATAAAGGTATGTATGCCTTCATACCGGCTATGACATTTTTATGCCTGCTTTCTATTGTGTACAGCTGCAAAATTTTCAAAGAGCTGATGAACGCGCAGGAAGAGAAAAACCGCCTGTTATTTTATGAACAGCAGCTGTCTGATATGACGAAGCATGTACAGGATATGGAGCGGCTTTACGATGGGATACGCGGGATGCGTCATGATATGAACAATTATATTGCGGACATGGAACAGCTTTTTCTATCCGGTATCAGTGATAATAAGGCAGGGGGCGCCGAATGGGACGATCCGGATGGGAAGGAAAGCGTGCAGACGGAAGGCCGGCAGTATTTATACCGCATGAAGGAAACACTGGATGCACTGACGATTCGTGATAATACAGGAAATCCGGTTACGGATGTGATCATGAGCAGAAAACGGCAGGAATGTGAAAAGGAAGGCATTACGCTGGAAAGTGACTTCCTATATCCGATACAGCTTGGCATCGAAGCTTTCGATCTTGGGATTTTATTAAATAATGCGTTGGATAACGCTATGGAAGCCTGTAAAAAATGCAGAAAGAAAAAGCATCCGCTCATCCGGGTGCACAGCTATTTGAAGGGCAGGATGTTTTTGGTGCGGATTGAAAATGACTGCGACGGGAATGAAATCCTGTATACAGCGGACAGGACATTACGAACGACCAAAGAGGACGATTCCATGCACGGAATCGGTTTAAAGAATATGGACAGTGTGGCCGGCCGGTATTTCGGAACGATGTCCTATGAAGTTAAGGACGATGTTTTCTGCCTGACGATCATGTTACAGGGGAAAACATAGGAAATTCATGACAGAAACGGTTCACTTGATGACAATCCTCTTTATTTTCCGTGAAAACTATCGATATATGTTACAGGAACGTTCTTCATGTGTTATGATAAGTATAGAACGGGAACAACTTGCGTAGGAAGGGAGAATACGGAAATGAGAGTGACACGTAATTTTATGAGCGCGATGCTCGGTATCGGTGTTGGCAATAATAAAACAAGCGGTAAGCACATGATGGACCGTTTGAAAACAACCGATCGTTTTTTGGGCGGGCAGACGACGAATAAGACAAACAGTGCGCATACCAATTATCAGAATATGAAAAATAATGCGGGTGAACTGCAGAGCATTGCTTCCAAACTGACAGGAACAGGAGAAGATTCTCTGTTTGCCAAGGCGCAGGAAACGGGTGATACGACACCTATTACCAAGCAGGTGAAAGAGTTTGTAGAGAAGTATAACGGTATGGTACAGAGTCTGCGGAACAGCGGCGGCCGGGTTGATAACAGTTATTTGAACCAGTTAAGCTCTTATGCGACGATGTATCGTTCAGCTCTGCAGACGACCGGTGTGACGAAAAATGCGGACGGAACGCTTTCCGTAAGCGATAAGGCGCTTGCAGGAGCCAGCCTGGATCAGTTGAAGAAAGCATGGGGTACCGATACATCTTTTGCAGCCAGAACATCTTCCGCAGCGGAGAATGTACAGGCAAATGCCGTGAACGGCTTGAATTCGCTTGTCGGCAATGTATATAGTAATCTGCTTCGCGGTTATGGTTCGAGAGGAAATTATTTTAACTTCTTTTCATAAAAGGATGTGCTGATGCATTGGATACAAAATGAACGGCCGATAGAATATCATGTTGTCAGATGGAATAACAGTGCCTTCCACAACCATGATAAAACGGATCAGAGAAAACTGCTCGGCGGCGTGTCTTTTGGAGGAGGCGGCGCAGGCGGAAACGAAACGGGAAATACGACGGGTGTGCAGAACTTACAGCCGTCTTATTCTCATATAAATGGTCTGGAACTTGGCGGCACAGCAGAAGCGGGAATGGCAGGAAACATATTGGGAAACGGGAAGTCAGGCGGCGGTCTGCAGGAGGCAGCAGGATCCGGGAAAGATACCGTCAGCCTCGGCAGAGTGCAGGGAGCGCAGATTCCGGCACACGAGGCCGGCATGACTGCGGCAGCCGGAACATTATTTGCCGCGGAAGCTGACGGGGAAAATAAAATTTCGGATGTTATAGAATCGGAGCAGAAAAAATCAAAAAGAAGTATTGACTACAGGAAATATATGCACAAAATGCAAAACGGCGTGCAGGCCTTTTTGCAGGGGATGCGGTCAAAAGCAGGGAAAGAACGGCGGGAGCAGCCCAAAAAGAAGCAAAACAGCGCAACAAGACACGTCACGAAAGAAGATGTTTACGAGGTGCAGATCAATACGGCCTATCTGCTGGATTCTTATAATAAATACGGAGAAAGAAGCACTCTTGGAAAATAAAAAGGACATTGGAAGTAAAAATTTATAGTTCCAATGTCCTTTTTCTGTCATGAATACAATTATGATACCGCGCCGGAGGCGGTTTTATTTCCGGTTTACTTTATCATATACGGCGAGAATTTCCTGAGACGGCTCTGCTGTCATAAGGGAAACGATAATGTTTACCAGTGTCGCCAGAAGGAAAGCCGGCAGCAGTTCATAGATTGCAAAAACGCCGCCCAGTCCGGCAATGCCGTACTTCCAGATGAAGATCATAGCGCCGCCGGTGATCATGCCGCAGAGTGCGCCCCATTTATTCGAACGCTTCCAGAACAAGGCACATAATACGATCGGGCCGAATGCCGCACCGAAGCCCGCCCAGGCAAATGATACGATCTCAAATACGGAACTGTCGGGATTCGACGCCAGCAGGACGGAGATCAGGGAAATGATCATAACGGTAATTCTTGCTATTTTCACGGAAGTTTTCGTGTCGATCTTCTTTTTACCGAAATCCTGCAGCAGGTTCTGGGAAATACTGGACGCGGCGGCCAGCAGCTGAGAATCTGCGGTTGACATGGTTGCGGCCAGAATGCCCGCCAGAATGATGCCGGCAAGCAGAGCCGTCAGGATGTTATACTTACTGAGCACCGAAGCGATCTGCACGATAATGGTCTCGGAACTGCTGCCTTCCAGAACGGGAATAACGGACGCTTTGGACATGCTGTAGCCGACGATACCGATGAATACGGCGACAGCCATGGAAATAACGACCCAGACGGTTGCAATTCTTCTGGAGAGTGACAGCTTTTTCTCGTCTTCGATTGCCATAAAGCGAAGCAGGATATGGGGCATACCGAAATAACCGAGTCCCCAGGCAAGCGTGGAAGCGATTGTCAGTGCACTGTAGGGCGTATCGTAATCCGTACCCGGAACATAGGAGCGCATCATGCTCAAATAGCCGGGAAGAGCCTGTGCATTGGCGATTACATGCTCAAAGCCGCCTGCTGTAAAGATACCGAAGCAGATGACGATAATGAGCGCTATGGACATCGTGATACCCTGGATCAGATCGGTCGTGCTGACCGCCAGAAAACCGCCCAGCGTGCAGTAAAGAACGATGATCGCGGCACTGATGAATAAGGCGGCCATATAATTTACCCCAAACAGTGTATTGAACAGTTTGGCACAGGCCGCAAATCCGGAAGCCGTATAGGGAATGAAAAAGATAATGATGATAACCGCCGATACGCAGGTCAGGATATTTTGGTCATCTCCGTATCGTTTGGAAAAGAAATCCGGTAATGTCAGCGCGTGCAGTTGACTTGTATAACGGCGGATCTTTTTGGAAACGATCAACCAGTTTACATAAGTCCCAACTGCAAGACCGATAGCGGTCCAGCCGGCTTCTGCGATACCCGACAGGTAGGCGACACCGGGCAGGCCCATAAGAAGCCAGCTGCTCATATCGGAGGCCTCGGCGCTCATGGCCGTAACGACCGGACCGAGTTTACGGCCGCCCAGATAAAAAGCGTCGATGCTCGTGTTGTTTTTGGAATAGGAAATACCTACGTAGATCATAATGGATAAGTAGGCAATAATGGCAGTAATAATACAAATTTGTGAAATCATCATCTCTCCCCATTTCTTTCGTTTGGTTTTGGTTTATTATACATAGCGCGGAGAAATTGTGCAAGTTATATCAAAAGTATATGGAAAAAAAACGGAAATGCTGATACACTGTCAATGAGAGATTGGTATTTGACAAATCCTGCCAAAGGCCGGGATAGAAAGAAAAGACGGATAAAGACGACGGATGAAAATGACGGACGAGAAAACAATGCTGCCAAAGGATTTTACAGACCGGATGGCGTCTCTCTTAAAAGAGGAATACCCGGTTTTTCTGGCATCCTATGAAAAGGAACGCTCATATGGACTGCGTTTTAACAGTTTAAAGTCGGACCGGGAGACCTTTTTAAAGCGGATGCCGTTTATGCTCGAACAGATCGCATGGGCGGAAGAAGGATTTTATTATAGACCGGAGGACCAGCCGGGGAAACATATTTATCATGAGGCCGGCGCCTATTATATACAGGAGCCGAGCGCTATGGCGGCAGCGGAAGTATTAGCGCCCGCGCCGGGCGAGCGGATACTTGACTTATGTGCCGCGCCGGGAGGTAAAACCACTCATATAGCAGGCAAAATGGCGGGCAGAGGACTCCTTGTATCGAATGAGATCATACCGAACCGGGCAAAGATCCTGTCCCAGAATGTGGAGCGGATGGGAATTCCCAATGCGGTAGTATGCAGCGAGACGCCAGAGAGGCTGGCAGAGCTGTTCCCTGACTTTTTTGACAGGATTCTTGTGGATGCGCCCTGTTCCGGAGAAGGAATGTTCCGTAAGGATGAGACGGCGGTGAAAGAATGGAGCCTCCCGCATGTAAAAATGTGTGCGGACAGGCAGATGGCGATATTGGAGCAGGCGGCGCGTATGGTCAGACCGGGCGGTGTACTTGTATATTCCACCTGTACCTTTTCGGCGGAGGAAAACGAGGGTGTGATCAGCGCCTTTCTGCGGGATCATACGGAATTTTCCATAGAAAGAGCGGCATGTGCGGATTTTTTTGCTGCGGGAAGAGGTGAATGGACCGGGCATCCGGCAGCCGGGATAGAGCATACAATGCGCTTATGGCCGCATCTTCTAAAAGGAGAGGGACATTTTATCGCCAGATTAAGAAAGGAAGAGGGATTATATACCGCGCCATATACTTACGCTGATGAGCGGATGCAGGAAAGAGACAGAGGACGTAAAAAGAAAAAAGAAGACAGGAACGTGCCCGAAACATTTTTCGGGCCCTGTATGCATTTCCTGCAGGAAGAAATAGGACTGCATGACGAGGCGTTAAGACGGCTTTTAGAAGATAAGATCCCGATACCGTTTGGGGAGCATGTATATCTGCTGCCTGCACAGATGATCCCGCTTGACGGTATGAAAGTGATCAGACCGGGTCTGCACGCAGGGACCAATAAAAAGAACCGTTTTGAGCCGGCCCACGCCCTGGCCCTGTATCTTGCGCCGGAGGATGCGGATGCACAGTATGAGATGTCAAAAGAGGAAGCAAGACGTTATCTGCGGGGAGAAACCTTTATGTGCGGCGAAGCGCAAAAAGGCTGGACGCTGCTTACGACAGGAGGTTATTCGATCGGGTTTGGCAAGGCGGCAGGCGGTGTGATGAAGAATCACTATCCGAAAGGATTACGATAAAGAAGAAAAAGCACGAAAGGCCGGAGCGGGCGGGCAGGGAAAAAAGATTTCTGATGAAAGGCCCTCTAAAAACGCCGGTCCTTGGTAAGAGGGGCGCTTTGCGGCGCTCGAACCTAGTACCGCTGCGTTTTTAACGGAGCGGAAGCGTGCCTGAAGCAGAAACTTTTTTTGCTGCCCGCCCGCTCCGGCCTTTCGTGCTTTTCTATAGGAGCATAAATATAATGGAAAGAGAGGGTATTTACGATGCCAAAATGGTTACAGGATGCAGTATTTTATGAAATCTATCCCCAGTCTTTTAAAGATTCCAACGGGGATGGAATCGGTGATTTTGATGGAATTATTGAGAAACTGGACTACATTCAGGACTTAGGCTGCAACGCTATCTGGATGAATCCCTGTTTTGATTCGCCTTTTCATGATGCCGGTTATGATGTGCGGGATTATAAAAAGACGGCGCAGCGGTACGGCAGCAATGAGGATCTGATCCGCTTGTTTGACGAGGTGCATAAAAGGAATATGCATATTTTACTGGATCTCGTGCCGGGACACACTTCCGAGGAGCATGAGTGGTTTCGCAAGAGCGCCGAAAGGACGCACAACGAGTATTCCGACCGTTATATCTGGACGGACGACTGGTTCAATTCTCCGGAAGGAATGAATTATGTGGCGGGAGAAAGCGACAGAAACGGCGTCTACGTGCTGAATTTCTTTAAATGCCAGCCGGCGCTCAATTACGGATTTTTACATCCGGATAAGCCGTGGCAGAAAGAGATCACGGATCCTGCCTGTACCGCAACGAAAGAAGCTTTGAAGGATATCATGCGTTTCTGGCTGGATGCCGGATGCGACGGTTTCCGGGTGGATATGGCGGATTCTCTCGTAAAAAAGGACGACGAAAATAAGAGCGGAACGAGCATGATCTGGCAGGACATCAGACAGATGTTGGACGAGTCTTATCCGGAAGCGGCGCTCGTATCCGAATGGAACAGACCGTGGCTGTCGATTCCTGCGGGATTTCATATGGATTTTTGCCTGGACTGGCCGGGCAACTGCTATAATCTGCTTCTGCGGGATGCAAAAGATGGGAGAAACAACAGCTTTTTCCATAAAGAGAGCAGCAGGAGCGTTCTGGATTTCTTTGACGAATATCTGGAAAGCTATGAGAAGATTAAACATAAGGGACGTTACTGCCTGATCACGGGCAATCATGATACGATCCGTGCCGCGCATTTCCTGGATGTTACGGAACTGAAACTTGCGTATGCGTTTCTCTTTACGATGCCGGGTAATCCGTTCTTATATTATGGGGATGAGATCGGCATGCGTTATCTGTCTCTTCCGACGAAAGAGGGCGGATATACGAGAACCGGTTCCCGTACGCCGATGCAGTGGGATGATACGGATAATCACGGCTTTTCCGACGCAGCGCCCGAAAACCTGTACCTGCCCGTGGACAGCGCCGAAGATGCGCCGACGGCGGCCGCACAGAAAGCGGATAAAGACTCTTTATGGCATGTCGTAAAAGATGTTCTGGCGATCAGGAACAGGGAAGAAGATCTGAAAGAAAACGCTAATCTGGAACTTCTTTATGCGAAAAAGGAAGAAAGGGCGTTCGCTTACCGCAGAGGAAACCTGCTTATGTGCTGCAATCCGGCAAAAGAAGCATGCAGTATAGAGATAACGGCCGGTCAGTTCCCTGCCGGAAGTAAAAAGATTTATGAGATCGGCACGGCAGACAGAAACGGTGAAAGCTATGTACTTGGGGCACAGTCTTTTGTGATCTGGCAAGTGTAAAAAATATAGGCAGTAATGCTTGTAAATTAACTCTGCCTGGAATATACTATATCTAGAGTCATTTTTTAGGGGAGCCATAGATATGCTATTTTCCAGTGTAGAGTTTTTGTTCCGGTTCTTACCGGTATTTATGTTGCTATATCTGGCTGTTCCCGGAAAATACCGTAACCTTGTATTGCTTTCGGGGAGCCTTTTGTTCTATGGAGCAGGGGAACCTTATTATGTTCTGCTGCTTGTTTTGTCCATTCTTGTAAATTATGGTGCAGGAAGACTGATTATAGATAAAAAAGAAACATATGGAAAAATTACATTGATCTTGTCGATATGCTACAATTTCGGTGTTCTTTTTGTCTTTAAATATTGGGATTTTGCGGCACAGAATCTGAACCGTCTTTTGGGCGGTATTTCGTCGGGGGAGATGATACCGTTTCTGTCACTGGCTCTGCCGCTCGGGATCAGTTTCTATACGTTTCAGATCGTATCGTATCTGATCGACTGTTATAACGGCAGGATAGGAGAGAAAGTTTCCTTTACGGCTTTTGCATCTTATGTGACAATGTTTCCGCAGTTGATCGCGGGACCGATTGTCAAGTATGAGGAAGTTGCCGAGCGGATGAAGGAGCGGAAGATCCATCCGAAGGCGGTTGAGAGCGGTTTAAAACTGTTCAGTATCGGTTTGGGATATAAAGTGCTTTTGGCTAACCAGATCGGTACGCTCTGGAACAGCATCATGACGGCAGGCGCAGGGAATCTGTCTGTAGCCGTGGCGTGGCTTGGGGCATTTGCCTATTCTTTTCAGATCTATTTTGATTTCTGGGGATACTCGCTTATGGCAAAAGGTCTGGGAAGAATGCTCGGTTTCCGGATTCCGAAGAATTTCGACGATCCGTATATGTCCAGATCGGTTTCGGAATTCTGGAGAAGATGGCATATCACGCTGGGAAGATGGTTTAAAGAATATTTATATATTCCGCTTGGCGGCAACAGAAAAGGATATGTCAGGACTGCCTTCAATTTATTGGTCGTATGGACGCTTACGGGATTATGGCACGGGGCGGATTTTAATTTCGCATTGTGGGGACTGCTGTTCTTTGTTCTGCTTTCCATAGAGAAGAAGGGATTCGGGAAGTGGCTGGAACAAAAGAAAGTGATCGGACATATTTATGTGATCGTATTGATCCCGGTAACGTGGGTCATCTTTGCGATAAGCGATATGCACCAGCTTGGAATGTATCTGCAGAATATGATAGGGATCCATGCATCAAATGCGCTGGCAGGCAGTGAGCAGGTATTTCGTTACATAAAACAATACGGGGTGTTATTTATTTTGTGTGTTCTGTTTGCCACACCGTATCCGATGAAGCAGTATCAAAAATATAAATATAAGTGGTATACGGTAGTGATAATTGTTGCTATTTTCTGGTTTTCCGTTTATGAGATCATGTCAGGAAGCAATAATCCGTTTCTGTACTTCAGATTTTAGGCGCAGGGGAAATTTGAAGAAGTTTACATAACTGTTTGGGAGTGAAAGCTTTGTCGATAGATAAGAAACGTTTGAAAAAAAACTTGCAGAATTGTCCGTATCTGACAGCCATTTCTATCATCTGGCTGTTTCTGACAATCGGCGGTGTCATATTACTATGGTATCGGGACTATGGAGGACTGGAGTGGCGTTCCTTATGGAGCAGTCCGGTTTTCGCCGTGATCATGGAAAAGGAGATGCACGGCAGCGTAACAGGACTTCCGCCGACAGAGCCTGCTATGGTGAAGATACCGGATACAGACAGGGATAACGGCGTGCAGGAAGAAAATAAAATACCTGCCGTTATGGAAACTTTGGAGAAAGACAGTGAACATGCAGAGCAAATGAGAAGCTTTCTTGCACAAAAGGAGCAGGAAGAGAAAGAGATGGCGAAGATCGTTGAAGAAGAGGCGGAAGAGCCTGTCGGACAGACGGTCTTTGTGGACTATGACCCGGTGGAGACGGATTCTATCTATTATGAAGATGCAGGAAAACTTGCACTTACGACAGACTATGCCTATACCAAAGTGAAGGAAGAGTACTTTACGGACGCTGTGTTCTTAGGGGATTCGCGGACGATGGGGATTGCGGATTACGCCGGACTGGACGCTGATTTCTATTGTGAGAACGGTATGACGGTCTATAAGCTTCTGGATGAAAAGGGCGTTACATATCAGAAGACGGGCGAGAAAGCGGATCTGAATCAGGTGATGCAGCAGAAGCACTACGGCAAGATCTATCTGATGCTTGGCATGAACGAACTCGGTTATGGGAATACCGAATATTTTCTGGAACATTATCAGGCCGTATTGGAGCAGATCAGGCAGTGGCAGCCGCAGGCGATCATTTTCCTCATGGCCAATCTGCATGTCAACAGAGAGAAGAATAATTTAAATACGGAGTTTAATAATATTAATATCAATGCCAAGAATGCGGCGATAGCAACGCTCGCAAACGGAACCGATACGTTTTATCTGGACAGCAACCCGCTGTTTACCGATGAGGAAGGATTGTTAAAGGACGATTTGACTTTCGATGGCGTGCATCTCTATGCCAATAATTATGCACAGTGGAGGGACTTCCTGATGGAACACGGTGTTGTCAGAAAAAATAACAGGAGTGACGAAAATGTCGAAACCCACCGACCGGCAGAGTATCAGGCCGAAATCAACCAGATTAAATAAATATCTTGCCGAATGCGGCATCTGTTCCAGAAGAGACGCCGATAAGCTGATCGAAGAGAAGGTCGTGACGGTGAACGGCAAAGACGCCGTACCCGGCATGCAGGTATCGCAGGAAGACGAGATCAGAGTACGGGGGAAACTGCTGCAGGGACGGGAGCAGAAGGTTGTTCTTGCTTACTATAAGCCGGTTGGGGTCACTTGTACGGAACGTGATAAACATGCCAGGATAAAAATACGGGACGAGTTAAAATATCCTGTCAGACTTACTTATGCAGGCCGTTTGGATAAAGATTCAGAGGGCCTTTTGATCATGACAAATGATGGCGGCCTGATCGATGCGATGATGCGGGGCGCTAACAG
Source organism: uncultured Lachnospiraceae bacterium (assembly GCA_910579735.1). Lineage (GTDB taxonomy): Bacteria > Bacillota > Clostridia > Lachnospirales > Lachnospiraceae > UBA3282. Next base: position 35,204 of record CAJTUZ010000011.1, on the reverse strand, counting down.
ACATGAAAAGGAGTATGTCGTAAAGGTCAATAAAGCCTTGACAAACGAGGCTCTTGAGAAGATGAGAGCGGGGATTTATCTGAAAGAACTGGAACTGACGACAAGGCCGTGTCAGATTACACAGATAGGGCCCAACACGATGCGGATGATCCTGACCCAGGGGGTCAACAGACAGATACGAAGAATGTGCGCTGCGGTGGGGTATGAAGTGAAGAAATTACTAAGAACACGCGTTATGACTGTTGATCTTGCAAAATTAAAACCGGGCGAATACCGGGAATTATCCGTACAGGAGAGAGAAGCTCTTTATTCTGCGTGCGCGCCGGCACAGAAATGATGCGGCAATGCTGCCGGGATTGGGGAAAGACTGTTTACAGAGCACAGATCAATGTAAAAAAATATGAGGTGAATGATGCAAAGCGACAAAATGAATCGGATGAAGGAACTGGTTTCTACTTTAAATAGCGCTTCCAAAGCGTATTATGCACAAGATATGGAAATCATGTCGAATTATGAATACGACCGCCTCTATGATGAGCTGTCGGCGTTAGAAAAGGAGACGGGCGTTATTTTGACAAACAGTCCGACTGTTCAAGTGGGGTATGAAGCGGTTGACGAACTGCCCAAAGAACGTCATGAAAGGCCGATGCTCTCTCTTGGAAAGACGAAAAACAGAGAAGAACTGCGCGATTGGATGAATGGTAAAGAAGCGCTTCTTTCGTGGAAATTAGATGGTCTTACCATTGTTTTGACATTTTTTGCAGGAAAACTTGCAAAGGCTGTTACACGTGGAAACGGAGAAGTCGGAGAGGTTATTACCAATAATGCGAAGGTATTTCAGAACATTCCGCTTTCAATTCCGTTCCAGGGGGAGCTTGTCCTGCGTGGAGAAGCCGTCATTTCTTATTCTGATTTTGAGAAAATTAACGGGCAGATCGAAGGAATCGAGAATAAATACAAAAACCCGAGAAATTTATGCAGCGGTTCCGTGCGTCAGCTAAATAATGAGGTGACCGCGGGCAGAAATGTCAGCTTTTTTGCATTCAGCCTCGTAAAAGCGGACGGTATCGATTTTCATAATTCCAGGGAAAACCAGTTTGTTTTCCTGAAAGAGCAGGGATTTGATATTGTGGAATATCAAAAAGTAACGCCTGATACGATATTGGGTGCTATTGATTATTTTGAAAAGAAGATCGAACATTATGATATTCCATCCGATGGCCTTGTGCTCGTCTATGATGATATCGCGTACGGTCATTCGCTTGGCATGACAGCGAAATTTCCGAGAGATTCCATTGCTTTTAAGTGGGCGGATGAACTGCGGGAGACTGTTCTGCAGGAAATTGAATGGAGTCCAAGCCGTACCGGACTGATCAATCCGATTGCGGTATTTGAACCGGTAGAGCTGGAAGGAACCACGGTCAGCCGGGCTTCTCTGCATAATATCAGCATCATGAGAGGGCTGCAGCTGGGAATCGGAGACCGTATTACCGTTTATAAAGCGAATATGATCATTCCCCAGATCGCCGAGAATCTGACCAAAAGCGACTCCGTGCGGATTCCCGATGCCTGTCCGGTCTGCAGCGCACCGACGGAAATAAAACAGGTAGGCGATGTGCAGTCGCTGTATTGTACCAATCCGGCCTGTGAAGCGAAGAAACTGAAATCTTTTACGCTTTTTGTCAGCAGGGACGCTATGAACATCGATGGCTTATCGGAAGCTACGCTTGAAAAATTTATCGGAAAAGGTTTCATCCATGAGTTTGCCGATCTGTTCCGGTTACAGCGATATGAGGATGAGATCACACAGATGGAAGGCTTCGGGGAAAAGTCTTATCAGAATCTGATAAGCAGTATTGAAAGGGCAAGAGAGGCGCCGCTGGCGCGGGTAATCTATGCGCTTGGCATTACCGGTATCGGCCTTGCCAATGCCAGGGTGATCTGCCGGTATTACCGGAACGATCTGGACGCCATGAGAAGCGCGCAGGCAGAAGAACTGAGCGAGATAGAAGGTATCGGAGAAGTGCTGGCGAAAGCTTTCCACGATTATTTCCGGGAAGAAAAAAATGCCGTGCAATTGGACCATCTCCTGCAGGAAATAACGATTGCTGCTGAAAATATGGAAGAATCGGAGCAGACGCTTGCAGGTCTCAGTTTTGTGATCACGGGAAGCCTTACTCATTATGAAAACCGGAACGAATTAAAAGCGGTCATTGAAACCAAAGGCGGGAAAGTGACGGGAAGTGTCACATCAAAAACAGCCTGTCTGATCAATAACGACACGGCCTCGAATTCTTCAAAAAATAAAAAGGCGAAAGAGCTTGGTATCCGGATCCTTTCGGAAGAAGATTTTATGAGAGAATATTTAAGGGAAGAGCCGGTATCGTAAATGGTACCGTTCTTCCCTTATTCTTATTTGTATGCTACACCATAATGATCGCAAAGCGCTGCAAGACCGCCCTGGAATCCTTTGCCGACAGATTTGAACTCCCATTCCGCGCCGTTTCGGTAAAGCTCGCCGACGATCAGGGCAGAGTCGATAGAGAAGGATTCACCCAGATCATATTGGAGCAGTTCGTTACCTGTTTCTTCATTGACGACCCGGATAAATGCGTTTGAAACCTGTAAGAACGCGTTGGAGACCTGTCCGAAGTTCTGCTGCCGCTTTTCCGCGTCATAGATGGTGACAGTGAAAATAATTCTGGAAATATTTTCAGGTATTTTACGCAGATCGATCTGAATCTGCTCATCATCCCCTTCACCCTCGCCTGTCAGATTATCCCCGAGATGTTTTACGGCTTTGCTTGCATGGACTAAATTGCCGTAGAATACAAGATCGTCGTCCGCAGGGCATTTGCCGTCGGACCCTAACATAAACACTTCCGCATCCAGATCGAAGTCCGTATCGGAATCATAGGAACTTACGTTCCAGCCCAGACCGACAAGCAGATTGTTCAGACCGGGATTTTCTTTTGTCAGATCAAATTTCAGTTCTTTTGTTAAATTTACCGGCATAGTTTTTTTCCTTTCTTTTGTGTATTTATGAAGTGATTGCGCAGTTTGGAGCCACTTTAGAGGTCTTGAAGAAACAGTACATGTTACTCGATGCTTCGTATATCATACGGTGTCGTCTGGTACACGTAGTAGTTAAGCCAGTTGGAATATAATAACTGCCCCGTGGAACGCCAGTTGACGACCGGTGCCCTGGACGGATCATCATCCGGGAAGTAATTGACGGGAATCATGGGATCCAGTCCTTTTTCCAGATCTCTGTAATATTCCCTGGACAGCGTGTCGGCATCGTATTCCGGATGGCATGTGACGAAAAGGTGCCGGCTGTCCGTTGTCTTTACAATGGCAACGCCGGCTTCGTCGGATACGGCCATAAGCTCCAGTTCGGGAACCGAAGCGATGGTATCCGCATCGATGCCCATGGCGCGTGACTGCGGCGCATAGAAAACATCATCGAAGCCGCGGAAAAGCGGCGAAGTCTTTTTTAATACTCTGTGTGCATAGACGCCGGAGAGTTTTTCGGGCAGGTCATAGCGGTTTAGTCCGTAGAAGTAATATAGTCCGGCATAGGCGGCCCAGCATAGGTGCAGCGTACAATGTACATGGGTTTTGCCCCATTCCATGATCGCACATAGTTCCTTCCAGTAAGTGACGTCCTCAAATTTGACATAATCGAGGGGCGCCCCGGTAATGATCATACCGTCGAACTTGCGGTCTTTTACCTGATCAAAAGTCGTATAGAATGATTCTAAATGGCTGGTGTCCGTATGCTGCGGTATATAACTTGCCGTCTGCAGAAATTCAACCGTTACCTGCAGCGGTGAATTGGACAGTTTACGCAAAAGCTGCGTTTCCGTGACGATCTTCGTCGGCATAAGGTTTAAGATCAATACGTTGAGCGGACGAATATCCTGATGAATTGCACGGTACTGTGTCATGACGAAAATATTTTCTCCCTCCAAGACGGCTCTTGCGGGAAGGGAATCTTTTATTTTAATTGGCATAATACGCTCCGATCCGGTCTGCTCTGCAAGGAAAAGCAGGCGCCTGGCATTTTTATTTTCAGAACTTAACTATATAAAGATAACATAAATCGGGATATTCTGCAAGGTTGCACAATCGATCAAAAAGAGATATAATAAGACAGGTATATTTTATAAAAATTTACTTATATTTACTTATGAGGTATTGAGGATGGAAACTGCATATCAAAAAGTGAAAGTACACAATGAATTAGAATGGTGTCAGGTCACGGACATGACAACCAAGGAAAGAATCGAGAAACTTCTCTTGAAAAACAGAGTCTCCTATTATGTAAAATGGGAGAAACCGGGACTTTTTTCCAGGGACAAGTTCGGTACGTGTGTATTTTGCGTGAACCAGCTCCAGAAAGAAGCCGCAGAAGATGCCATACAGTCTCTGATAGAAGAAGAGAAGGGGAAAGTGAAGTTTATCAATCGTAAACTCGACAAGACGTTTTATTAACGCGGGGCGCAGAGGGAACTGCCCGTTGTCGGCGTATGAGAAAGGCATGGTTATTCTATGAGCAGCAGTTGTGACACATGCAGCAATTATGTCTATGATGAAGATTATGAATGCTATGTCTGCATGGTAGACCTGGATGAAGACGATATGAGCCGTTTCCTGAGCGGCGGGAATTTTGAATGTTCGTTTTATCAACAGGATGATGAGTACAAGATAGTAAGAAAGCAGATGTGACCTGTACCGGCACATCTGCTTTTGATTTAACTGCTTTGTTTTTTCAGATTTTTCTGTGCTGTGGAAAGCATCAGTTTGATTCTGTTTAATTGATTGACTTCGCTGGCGCCGGGATCATAATCGATGGCGACGATATTGGAGAGCGGATATCTTCTGCGCAGCTCCTTGATTACGCCTTTGCCGACGACATGGTTGGGCAGACAGCCAAACGGCTGGGTACAGACGATATTGTTGACGCCGCTGTTGATCAGTTCCACCATTTCACCGGTCAAAAACCACCCTTCACCGGTCTGATTGCCGATATTGACGATCGGCTCCGCATATTCGACAAGCTGATAGATGCTTGTCGGCGGTTCAAAGTGCACGCTCTTTTTCAATTCTTTCGCCGCGGCGGAACGCAGTCGTTCGATTGCCCAGATGCCGAGTCTGGAAAGTGCGGCGGCCTTCTTTGTTTTTCCGAGATGCTGCGCCTTATAGATCTGGTTGTAGAAGCAGTAGAGCATGAAGTCCATAAGATCGGGAACGACTGCTTCCGCTCCTTCCGATTCAAGAAGGTTTACCAGATAGTTGTTTGCTGCAGGCGCGAATTTTACAAGGATCTCGCCTACGATGCCGACGCGCGGTTTTTTCTCATCCGTGATCGGAACGGCATCGAATTCTTTTATCATTTCCCTGCACATTCTGCAAAACGTAAAATAGCTCATATGCTTTTCCGATACAAACTGGCGGCATTTGGCCAGCCATTTCTGATGCACGGCTTCCACGGAACCGGGTTCTTTTTCATAAGGACGCATTCGGTAGATGCAGCGCATGAAGATATCTCCGAACAGGGCAGCATAAGCGGCCCGTATAAACATATCTGCATTTACATGAAATCCCGGATTGCTTTCAATGCCGGCAAGATTCAGGGAGATTACGGGAATCTGCGGCATACCGGCTTTTTCAAGGGCCCGTCTGATAAATCCGACATAGTTGGTGGCACGGCAGCCGCCGCCTGTCTGGGTCATGATGATAGCTACTTTATTGACGTCGTATTTGCCGGAGAGCAGTGCGTCCATAATCTGTCCGACGACCATAAGAGAAGGATAACACGCGTCATTATTTACATATTTGAGACCGACGTCAACGGCGCGCCGGTTGTCGTTATCAAGTACTTCAAAGTGGTATCCGCAGGCGCAGAAAGCAGCCTGTAAAACATCAAAATGGATCGGCGACATCTGCGGACAGAGTATCGTATAGTTTTGGCGCATCTCTTCTGTGAATGGTTTTTTCTCCACAGCGCTGGAACGGACCGTGCGGGGCCGGTTCTGTTCTTCCCTGACCTTGATGGCCGAGAGAAGGGAACGGATGCGGATTCTGGCAGCACCCAAGTTGTTTACTTCATCGATTTTTAAACAGGTATAGATCTTCCCTGCGCCGGATAAAATATCGTTGACCTGATCGGTGGTTACGGCGTCCAGGCCGCAGCCGAAAGAGTTTAACTGGATCAAGTCCAGATCGTCCCGTGTTTTCACATAACTTGCGGCAGCATACAGCCTGGAGTGGTACATCCACTGGTCCGAGACAATCAGCGGCCGTTCCGGGGATGCAAGGTGAGAGACGGAATCTTCTGTCAGGACTGCGATATCATAGGAATTGATCAGTTCCGGGATACCGTGGTTGATTTCCGGGTCGATATGATAAGGACGTCCGGCGAGTACGATACCGCGTGTGTGGTTTTGCTCCATATAGGCGATCACTTCTTCCCCTTTGGCACGCATGTCGTTTCGGACCTGTTCCTGTTCTTTCCAGGCGGTCTCGCAGGCATAAATGACCTCTGCGATCGGAAGAAAATCAAATTCTTTGGTCAAAGCGCCCGTAACGGTGTGCAGGTCCCGGAAGGACATGAACGGATTACGGAAATCGACTTCGCCGCGGCCGATCTCTTCCACATTGTTTTTGATGTTTTCCGAATAGGAAGTGACGATCGGACAGTTATAGTGATCGTTGGCTTCCGGGAATTCGTTTCGCTCATAAAAGAGCGCAGGATAGAAGATAAAGTCCACGCCCTGTCTGATCAGCCATGTTACATGACCGTGCGCCAGTTTGGCAGGGTAACATTCCGATTCGCTCGGAATCGATTCGATACCGAGTTCGTAAATTTTACGGTTCGAGCTCGGAGAGAGAATGACACGGTATTTCAGGGTTGTAAAAAAGGTAAACCAGAACGGGTAATTCTCATACATATTCAGGACTCTCGGGATACCTACGGTTCCCCTTGCGGCTTCGTCGGCCGGAAGCGGTTCATAGGAGAAGAGCCTTTTTAATTTATAGTCAAATAAATTCGGAACATGGTTCTCTTTTTTGGATTTTCCAAGACCGCGTTCGCAGCGGTTTCCGGAAATATACTGACGTCCTCCCGTAAATTTATTTATGGTAAGACGGCAGTTGTTCGTGCAGCCCTTACATTTGGCCATACTTGTTTCAAACTGCAGGGTATTGATCTTGTCAATAGAGAGCATCGACGTCTGATATCCCTCATGATAGTTGTTTCTGGCGATCAGCGCGGCGCCGAAAGCGCCCATGATACCTGCGATATCCGGACGGATGGCATGACAGTCCGCAATTTTTTCGAAACTGCGCAGTACGGCGTCGTTATAGAAGGTGCCGCCCTGTACGACGATATTGCGTCCAAGTTCTGAAGCGTCTGAAACCTTGATGACTTTGAACAGCGCGTTTTTGATGACGGAATAAGCAAGACCCGCGGAAATATCGGAGACATCCGCGCCCTCTTTCTGGGCCTGTTTTACTTTGGAATTCATAAAGACCGTACAGCGGGTGCCAAGGTCGATCGGATGCTTTGCAAAAAGCGCGGCGTCTGCGAATTCCTGTACGCTGTAATTTAACGATTTGGCAAAGGTTTCGATAAAAGAACCGCAGCCGGAAGAACAGGCCTCGTTAAGCTGTACGCTGTCTACGGTCTGGTTTTTGATCTTGATACACTTCATGTCCTGTCCGCCGATGTCCAAAATGCAGTCCACATCGGGATCAAAGAAAGCTGCGGCATTGTAATGAGCAACGGTTTCCACTTCGCCATCATCCAGTAAAAATGCGGCTTTCATAAGCGCTTCACCGTAACCGGTGGAACAGGCGCGGACGATTTTCACATCCTCGGGCAAAAGAGCATAGATTTCCTGTATGGAACGAATAGCCGTTTTTAACGGACTGCCATCATTGCTGCTGTAGAATGAATAAAGTAAAGAGCCGTCCTCGCTGACAAGAGCCGTCTTGGTGGTCGTACTTCCTGCGTCGATGCCGAGGAAGCAGTTGCCGTGATAAGACGAAAGATCGGCTGTTTTTACATGGTGGGACGAATGTCTTTCCAGGAATTCGTCATATTCTTTTTTGGAAGAAAACAGGGGATCCATACGTTCCACTTCGAATTCCATTTTGATATCCGAAGAAAGTTTTTCTACCATTTCCTGCATGGAATAACACACGTTTTCTTTGGCGTTCAGCGCTGAACCGATCGCCGCGAACAAGTGGGAATTGTCTGTATCGATAATATGGTCGTCATCCAGTTTGAGCGTGCGGATGAAAGACTGTTTTAACTCGGAGAGAAAATGCAGCGGGCCGCCGAGAAATGCGACATGCCCGCGGATCGGTTTGCCGCAGGCCAGACCGCTGATCGTCTGATTGACCACTGCCTGGAAAATGGAAGCGGACAGGTCTTCCTTGGTCGCGCCTTCATTGATAAGCGGCTGGATGTCGGATTTGGCAAATACGCCGCATCTGGCCGCGATCGTATAAAGCGAGTGGTAGTTTTTGGCATATTCGTTTAAGCCGGACGCATCGGTCTGCAAAAGAGCTGCCATCTGGTCGATAAAAGAGCCTGTACCGCCGGCGCAGATACCGTTCATACGCTGTTCGACGTTACCGCCCTCAAAATATATGATCTTTGCATCCTCACCGCCGAGTTCAATGGCAACGTCCGTAACGGGAGCCAGTTCTTTTAAAGATGTGGATACTGCAATGACTTCCTGCACAAACGGAACCTGTAAGTGGTTGGCAAGCGTCAGACCGCCTGAACCGGTGATCATCGGATGCAGGGAAATATTTCCCAGTTTCTGATAAGCGCTTTGCAATAAGTCGGATAAAGTTTCTCTGATGTTGGCAAAGTGTCTCTTGTAGTCAGAGAACAGGATCTGATGTTTTTCATCCAGGATCGCGATCTTGACCGTGGTAGACCCAATATCAATGCCAAGAGTGTATTGCATCTGCTTCATTTCGTAAATCACTCCTTACAAATTAAGCAATCTGCCGGTTATGACCGGACAAATTTTTTCTAAATTTTTCCTAATATAATGTATTCCAATACATTTTGACATGCTAAGTCATTATACGACAGACATTTCGAAAAAGCAATCAGCACTTTTCTGGAATTTATGAAGAATTTAGGTAAGAAATATTAAATTTTTATGACTTTTACTGATTTCGCATGTGCGGCGTTTACTTTTAAAAAAAGGAATGCTAAAATATATTCAACTTTTTGGTATGAAATGATAGGAGTCTGGATGGAAATATCGCAGGCAAAAAGAAAGGCGTGGAAATTGGTATGAGTTCATTTGAAAAAAAATTCGGAAAATATGCGGTCAGGAATCTTCCTGCGGTGATGATCGGCTGTTATGCGGTCGGGTATGTCATGCAGCTTATTACGCCGTTCATTGCAGAATTTTTGTCATTGGATCCCTATGCGGTTTTGCATGGGCAGATCTGGAGGCTTGTAACATGGGTTTTGATCCCGCCAAGTGAGTCCAATATTTTTTTTATGCTGATCATGCTGTATTTTTATTATTCTATCGGCACGACGCTGGAGAGAACGTGGGGGACGTGGCGCTTTAACGTTTATATATTCGAGGGCATTCTTTTTACGATCGCCGGTGCATTTTTGATGATGGGATATCTTCTGGTGTTCGGGCAGGATGTCATTGCCTATTACGGCAGCATGGAAATGTGCTTCCGTAACGGATCGCTCTTTTTCAGCACTTATTATATCAATATGTCTATTTTCCTGGGATTTGCGGCAACTTTCCCGGACGTGTCGGTACTATTGATGTTTATCATTCCGATCAAAGTGAAATGGCTTGGGATCCTGTACGCCGTTATGCTCGTATTTTCTTTCCTGCAGGGCGGAATCTTTATCAAGTTCGCGATCGGGGCTTCGCTGTTTAACTTTGTGGTATTTTTCCTGACTTCAAGAAACATGATGCATCTGAATCCGAAGCAGATACACAGGCGGCAGGAGTTTAAACGGGATATCAGGCGCAGCAGCGGCATCACCAAACATAAATGCGCGATCTGCGGCAGGACGGAAGTGGACAGTCCGGAAATGCAGTTCCGGTTCTGCTCGAAATGCGATGGGAATTATGAGTATTGTGAGGAACATCTGTATACGCATACGCATGTTAAGAGAACGAAAATGTAAAAGTTGATCATGGTGAAACGCCAGGGCCGGACGTGCAGAGGAAATTCGGAGAAATCCGGAGACAGGAAGGGAGAATAGTGTGGAAAAGGAACGGATATTTGCGCAGACGCTGGAACAGCTCAAAAATCTGGCAAAGGAGCAGGGGAACTGTGTTTCAAAGGAGCAGGCAGAAGAACTTTTTACTGAGCTTCAGTTAAATAAAGAGCAGTTCGATATGGTTTATGATTATCTGAAGCAGAATAGGATCGGCATCGGTGAGCCGATGGATCCGGACGAGTACTTAAGCGAAGAAGAGGCGGATTATCTGGAAGACTATCTGCAGCAGTTACGGGAGTTCTCAGAAGTATCGGCGGGAGAAAAGGAGGCGGTCACGCTCTCTGCCATGGCGGGAGATACGGATGCGCAGAATATGCTGATCAGGATCTTTTTGCCGCAGGTCGCAGAGATTGCCAAATTATACGCCGGACAGGGCGTTTTCCTGGAAGATCTGATCGGCGAGGGCAATGTGGCGCTGACAGCGGGCGTTACGATGCTGGGAGCGCTTGAACATGCCGCGGAAGCGGAAGGGATGCTCGGCCGGATGATCATGGATGCGATGGAAGAATTTATTACGCGCAGCGTCAAAGAAGAGAAAGAAGATAAGAAACTTGCCGATAAGGTCAATAAAATAGCGGATAAAGCGAAGGAACTTGCAGATGCGCTGCAGCGCAAGGTGACGATAGAGGAATTGATGAATGAGACGGGCCTTGGCAGGAAAGCTGTCATGGATGCCATAGACATCAGCGGCGGTAAGATCGAGTTCATTCAGGAAGTGGGACAGACGATATGAATATGCAGGGTACAGGACAACAAAGTATGGAGAAACAGGCGGCTGATCTGCCGAATAACGATTTTAAGTATTATATGCAGGATGTCGGCAGCCTTTATCTGGGCGCCCGCTACAGCTATGAGGAAATGTTGGAGAACGAGATGGTGCCATTTAAGTTAAAGAGCATCATAGAGCATTATATCATGAAAGACACAGAGACAGAGACTACGTTGGAAAGCCAGTTCTATTATATGACACCTGATATGTTTTCCTACCAGACGTACATGCAGTTAAAGACGAAGGTCAAAATATGCCTGCTCGTGGAGACGAAGCCGTTTTTCGGGAAAAAGAAAATGGTATACCGCAACAGGGTGATCCCGTTAAAAGAATTCGTGGGAATGAATCTGGCGCAGAAGAAAAAATACGGTGTCAAAATACAGGAGATCATTCTCTCCAAACTGGCCATGATGTCGTTCAGCGTATGATTTTGGGATAATGCGCGATAAGTTACAGTTTATTTACCGCATGATGTACTTGCTTTTGACAATCGTATCTGCTAAACTGACATTGTTAAACAAATTTTGGTAAAATTCCCCTTTTACACTGAACAGGTAGAAACAGCTTATGTTTTTGCCTGTTCTTTTATTTTGCTGTTTTTTCATTACGGACTTTACTAACTTTTAAAAGAAGTGATATACTAAAAAGAAAACCGCGCCAGGTTATAAGGAAGGACCAGGCGTGTGCAGAATGCGGAAAGGTATGGTAAAAATGCAGATCGAACAGGTACAGGCTTACACACTGATAGAAAAAAAGAAGATAAAAGAATTGAATTCCGAGTGTTATTTAATGAAACATAAAAAGACCGGCGCAAGAGTTGTGCTGGTGTCCAATGACGATAATAATAAAGTATTTTATATCGGCTTCAGGACGCCGCCCAAAGACAGCACCGGTGTGGCGCATATCATAGAGCACAGCGTACTGTGCGGTTCCGATAAGTTCCCGATCAAAGATCCTTTTATCGAACTGGCCAAAGGTTCTTTGAATACGTTCTTAAATGCGATCACTTATCCGGATAAAACATTATATCCGGTAGCAAGCTGCAATGATAAAGATTTCCGGAATCTGATGGACGTCTATCTTGACGCGGTTTTTCATCCGAATATTTACCGGGAAGAAAAGATTATGCGGCAGGAAGGCTGGCATTACGAACTGGAAAGTGAGGAAGATGAGCTTACGATCAACGGCGTCGTTTACAACGAGATGAAAGGAGCGCTTTCTTCTCCGGATGAGGTGATGGAGATCACGACAATGAATTCTCTGTATCCGCATACGGCTTATGGCGTAAATTCAGGCGGCGACCCGGATGAGATCCCGGCGCTTACGTACGAAGGATTTCTGGATTTTCACGCAAAATATTATCATCCGTCCAACAGCTATATCTATTTATACGGCGATATGGATATGGCCGAGCGGCTGCAGTTTTTGGATGAGGCTTATCTGTCGGCTTATGACGAACTGAAAGTCGATTCCGAGTTAAAAGTGGAGCCGCCTTTTGAAAAACCTGTTACGGTTTATAAAAAATATTCGATCTCGGAGGGGGAATCGGAGAAAGACAGCACCTATTTATCTTATAATATTTCACTTGGCGATCAGTTGGACAAAGAGCAGTATATCGCCTATCAGGTGCTTGATTATGTGCTCTGTTCCGCACCCGGAGCGCCTCTAAAGCAGGCGCTGATCGATAAAGGGATCGGCAAAGACGTTTACAGTCTGTACGAAGGCGGTGTCAGACAGCCTTATTTTGCAGTCGTTGCGAAAAATGCCAATAAAGAACAGCTTACGGAATTTACTGATACGATCGAGGAAATGCTGCAGGAACTGGCTGAAAAGGGGATTGACAAAAAAGCGCTGCGGGCCGGCATCAATTATTATGAATTCCGGTTCAGGGAAGCCGATTTCGGCTCCTATCCGAAGGGACTTATGTATGGATTACAGATGCTGGACAGCTGGCTTTATGACGATAACGCGCCGTTTGTGCATGTGGAGGCGGAAGAGACATATAAAGCGTTAAAGCAGGCTGTGGATACTGATTATTATGAAAAACTGATAGAAAAATATCTGCTTCACAATCAGCATAAAACTATCGTTGTCGTAGAACCGGAGAAAGGTCTGACCGGCAGAAAAGACAGGGAACTTGCCGAAAAACTGGCCGGGAAAAAGGCCGGATTCACAAAGGAAGAACTGGAACGGATCATAGAGCAGACAAAAGAGCTGAAACGATATCAGGAAGAAGCGGATACCAGGGAAAATCTGGAGAAGATCCCGCTCCTTACAAGAGACGATATCAAAAAAGAAGCCGAAAAGTATGTAAACGAAGAGAAAAAAGTCGGCGATACGGTGCTGCTGTATCACGACATCTTTACAAACGGCATCGGTTATCTGCGTTTCATGTTCGATCTGCGTCAGGTGCCGGAGCGATTGTTCCCTTATGTAGGACTCTTGAAGTCGATACTGGGACTGGTGGATACCGATCACTATACGTATGCCGAACTGTTTAATGAGATCAATATAAAGACGGGCGGAATCAATCCGGTAGCCAATACCTATACGGATGCAAGGCAGCTGCAAAGCTATACGGCAACACTGGAAGTAAAAGTAAAAGTGCTGTACGAAAATCTGGAAAAAGCGTTCCAGCTGGCGGAAGAGATCGTGATGCATTCCCGGTTTGAGGATGCCAAACGTCTGCATGAGCTGATTGCAGAATTAAAATCTCGCAGTCAGGCCAATATGATGTCGTCCGGTCATTCCCTGGCATCTGTCCGGGCTTTGTCGTATATTTCAAAGACGGCAGCCATTGCCGATCAGATTAGCGGCCTTCCGTATTACCGGATGTTAGAGGAACTGGATGCCGATTTTGAGAATAAAAAGGATCTGTTGATCAAAAATCTGAACGAACTTGTTACGTATGTGTTCAGACCGGAGAATCTTATGATAGATTATACGGCACAGAAAGAAGGATTGAAAGGACTGGAAGCGCTTATCACGGCATTCCGCGACAGTCTCTGCCGGGAATCTGTTGCGTCGGAGCCGTATCTGCCGGGAACGGAGAAGAAAAACGAAGGATTTATGTCTTCTTCCCAGGTACAGTACGTATGCCGGGCCGGTAATTTCAGTAAAAAAGGACTGGCCTATAACGGAGCGTTAAAGGCATTAAAGATCATGCTCGGTTACGATTATCTGTGGACGCAGGTAAGGGTAAAAGGCGGCGCATACGGGTGCTTTTGCACGTTCGGCAAGACCGGAGAAAGCTATTTCGTTTCTTACAGGGATCCGAATCTGGAACAGACGATCGACGTATATGAGAAAGCGGCCGATCATATCCGGCATTTTGAAGCCGATGAGAGAACGATGACGCAGTATATCATCGGGGCAGTCAGCGAACTGGATATGCCGATGACGCCTGCTGCCAGGGGAACATACTCTCTGGCCGGTTATATGACGCATTATACGTTTGAACAGGTGCAGAAAGAACGGGATGAGCTGCTTGCAGCCACACCGGAGACGATCAGGGAACTGGCGGAATATGTGGAAGCTTTTATGGAAGACGATTGTCTGTGCGTTGTCGGAAACGAAGAGGCGGTCAGGAAACAGGAAGCCGTATTCGGAGAAACCGAGTACTTGTTTCACTAAAGCAGGATGGGAGAAAGGTACAGGTAGAGGATGAAAAAAGGGAAAAAGAGGATAACGGCAGCACTTATAATAGCACTTGTTATTTTGACGGGATGCGGGTCTACGCTTGACAACAGTGAATCGAAAAGCGAATCTGCATATGATACGGGCGGCGGATATTATGCATCGTCCGATAGCGCTGCTGCCGTAACGGAAAACTACGAGTATGCAGAGGATGATGCGGCCGCAGCGGAGGAAGGATATGAGCCGGAGAGCGGTTCCGAGGTTATGGACGAAAATGCGGCGTCTGCTGAAAGAAAACTGATAAAGACCGTCAGTATGGAAGTGGAGACGGAAAACTACGAAGTCCTTCTTGGCAGTCTGGAGAACCGGATCGCAGAACTCGGCGGTTATATCGAGCATCAGTACCAGTATAACGGAAGCAAATATTCCGGTTACCAGGAACTGCGGAATGCGAAGCTCGATATCCGTATTCCGGCCGGGCATCTGGACGAATTTGTTACAAGCGTCGGAGAAGAAGGCAGCATTACGAACAAAGTGGAACAGGTCGAGGATGTTACGCTGCAGTATGTGGACTTAGAGAGCCGGAAAAAAGCGCTTTTGACAGAACAGGAAAGACTTTTGGAACTGCTCACCCAAGCGGAATCGGTAGAAGATATCATTTCGATCGAGCAGAGACTTTCCGAGGTCCGCTACGAACTGGAAAGCATGGAATCACAGCTTCGCACGCTGACAAACCAGATCAATTACAGTACGGTTCATTTGAGTATTGAAGAAGTGAGGAAGCTGACGCCAACAGAGAAAGCGACGGCATTTGACAAAATGAAAACCGGTTTTGTCATGACGCTTTACAGAATCGGTGACAGCATTGAGGGTGGATTTATCTGGTTCGTTGTCAATATTCCGTACTTTGTGATCTGGGTCGTTGTGATCCTGATCGTTCTTGATCTGTTCAGGAGATTCAGACGTAGAAAAGCCAGGAGAGAAGAATTATCCGCGGAGGATGACATGCGGACCGAATCGGATATGACAAAGAGAGAGGCCGGGACGGAAATAGAGACGTCGGATAAGGCAGAGACGGAAACAGAGGATAAAAACTGATATGGACAAAGAACAGTATAAAGCGGGATTTGCCGCACTGATCGGCAGGCCGAACGTAGGCAAATCGACATTGATGAATACACTGATCGGACAAAAGATCGCCATTACATCCAATAAACCGCAGACAACCAGAAACCGGATACAGACGGTCTATACGTCCGGAGAAGGGCAGATTGTCTTCTTAGATACGCCCGGCATTCATAAAGCGAAAAACAAGCTTGGGAATTATATGGTAAATGTAGCGGAGCGTACCCTCTCGGATGTGGATGTCGTACTCTGGCTCGTCGAGGCGAGCGATTATATCGGGGCAGGCGAACAGCATATTCTGGAAAAACTGCGGAAAACAAAAACACCTGTTATCCTTGTGATTAATAAGATCGATACAGTCAAAAAAGAAGAGATCCTTCTTTTCATCGATGCATACAGAAAACAGATGGATTTCGCGGAGATCGTGCCGGTTTCCGCTTTAAAAGGAGACGGAACGGAGGATCTGATCGCCTGCATCATGAAATATCTGCCTTATGGAGAACCTTTTTATGACGAGGATACGGTGACGGACCAGCCGGTCAGACAGATTACGGCGGAACTGATCAGGGAGAAGGTCTTAAAGTGCCTGGAAGACGAGATTCCGCATGGCATAGCCGTGACGATCGAGTCCATGAAATACAAAAAACATATTGTAGACATCGAAGCCACGATCTGCTGCGAACGGGATTCCCATAAAGGTATCGTGATCGGGAAACAGGGGCAGATGCTTAAGAAAATAGGCTCCATGGCAAGGCATGATATCGAGGATCTGGTGGGAAAACAGGTGAATCTGAAGCTCTGGGTGAAGGTGAAAAAGGACTGGCGTGACAGTGATTTTCTCCTGAAAAATTTCGGATATAATCCGAAGGATTCCGAATAGAAAAAATAAAAAAAGCGAACCCTAATAGCATATAGTTGATTAGGGGGCTTAAGATGAAAGAGATAAATTACTGGGACAGATTTCTTGCGACGGGAAGGGTGGATGATTTCCTGTCCTACAGAAAGGCAGCACAGGACGCGCAGGACAGTGAAACACTGGATGGCGCAGGCAAAGATGAGTCAGGTGGACATTCTCATGCAGGAATTTACAGAGATTACGGGAATGATTTTAAAGGCTGAACCGATCGGCGAATATGACAGAAGAGTAGTGATTTTGACGAAAGAAAAAGGGAAGATTTCCGCATTTGCAAAAGGGGCGAGAAAACAAAACAGCAGGCTCCTTGCCGCTACCAACCCTTTTTCTTTCGGCTGTTTTAAGCTGTATGTGGGAAGGTCTTCCTATAATCTGATTGATGCAGAAATCAGCAACTATTTCGAAGGACTGCGTTTTGATTTCGAGGGCGCTTATTACGGCATGTACTTTTTGGAGATCGCAGATTATTATACGAGAGAGAATAATGATGATAAGGAACTGCTCAAACTCCTGTATCAGTCATTGCGGGCATTGATGCACGAGAAACTGCCAAACAGGCTGGTACGCTACATATTTGAGATGAAGGCTATGGTCTTAAGCGGTGAGTTCCCGGGAATGCCGGAGGATACCGTTTATGAAGAGTCAGTCAGATACGCGGTGCACTACATTATGACCTCTTCCGTTGAAAAACTCTATACTTTCACGGTGACGGATAATGTTTTGGCGCAGTTAAAGGAAATTGCGGATGATTACAGAATGCGGTATATGGATAAGACTTTTAAAAGTCTGGAAATTGTAGATAACCTGTAATTTCGCAATATGTATGTTGAAAATCCCAATTAAGTCGGATATAATGTATTGCAGTATGTGACCCGGAGGAAAATTTATGCGTAAATGGAAAAAAATTCTTATCATTACGGCGGCGTTATGCATTTTAACCGGATGCGGCGGCGCGGCGTCTGAAAGCGTCAATACGGTTTCCATCCAAAATGACGGAAAAATTGAACATACGATCGTGGAGCAGTTTGACAGAAATTATTATGATGCGGATGAGCTTTCCGAGATGGCAAAGGAGCGGGTGGACCGCTACAATGCCGGGACGGGCAGCATTACATGTGAATCGGTGGAGAGCGGCAGCGGGAAAATTGTCGTGAAGATGATCTATCAGTCGGAAGCGGATTATACAAAATTTAATAACAGAGAACTTTTTTACGGAACGGTCGGGCAGGCTTCGCAAAGCGGCTATACGCTGTCCGGTATCGTGTCGGTGGATGGCGAAGCGATAGATGACGCGGGACTGGAGACGTTTGCCGATAACCACATTGTGATCGTGCAGACGAAGAACGGTGAGGAACTGAATGTCAGGGTATATGATAAAATATTATGCGGCAGTGAAAATCTGACTTTTTCCGGCAAAAGGGATGCCCTGATCACGGCGGCGGACGCCGAAACGCTATCCTATATCATATTCCAGTAATATATTTTTTAGTGAGGAAGGAGATAAAATTATGGAAAAAACAATGGAGAAGATCGTAGCGCTTGCAAAGGCGAGGGGATTTGTATATCCCGGTTCGGAGATCTACGGCGGACTTGCGAACACATGGGATTACGGCAATCTCGGTGTGGAATTAAAAAATAATGTGAAAAAAGCATGGTGGCAGAAGTTTGTCATGGAGAATCCTTACAATGTCGGCGTGGACTGCGCTATTTTGATGAACCCGCAGACATGGGTGGCTTCCGGGCATCTGGGCGGATTTTCCGACCCGCTTATGGACTGCAAAGAATGTCATGAGCGTTTTCGTGCCGACCAGTTGATAGAAGAATATGCAAAGGAAAACAATATTACGTTAAAAGAATCCATAGATGCATGGACACAGCAGCAGATGAAAGATTTCGTGGAAGAACACAGCATTCCGTGTCCGACATGCGGCAAGCATAACTTTACGGATATCAGACAGTTTAACCTGATGTTCAAAACCTTCCAGGGCGTTACGGAGGATGCGAAAAATACGGTTTATCTGCGGCCGGAGACGGCGCAGGGGATCTTTGTGAATTTTAAGAATGTACAGCGTACTTCCCGCAAAAAGATCCCGTTCGGCATCGGACAGATCGGGAAATCGTTCCGTAACGAGATCACGCCCGGTAACTTTACATTCCGTACAAGAGAATTCGAGCAGATGGAATTGGAATTTTTCTGTGAACCGGGAACGGATCTGGAATGGTTCCAGTATTGGCGCGGTTTCTGCCGTGACTGGCTGCTTTCTCTCGGTATCAAAGAAGAAGAAATGAGACTGCGTGACCATTCTCCGGAAGAACTCTGTTTCTATTCCAAGGGAACGACGGATATTGAATTCTTATTCCCGTTTGGCTGGGGTGAACTGTGGGGGATCGCGGACAGAACCGATTATGACCTGACACAGCATCAGAATACATCCGGCGAAGATATGTCCTATTTTGACGATTCCAAAAACGAGAAATACGTACCATATGTTATTGAACCGTCTCTGGGGGCTGACCGTGTTGTTTTGGCGTTCCTTTGTGCGGCTTATGACGAAGAAGAGATCGGAGAAGGCGACGTACGTACCGTACTGCATTTCCATCCGGCGCTTGCACCGGTCAAGATCGGCGTGCTTCCGCTTTCCAAGAAGTTGAACGAAGGTGCGGAGAAGGTCTTTGCCGGACTGTCGAAAAAATACAACTGTGAATTTGACGACAGAGGAAATATCGGAAAACGTTACAGAAGACAGGATGAGATCGGTACGCCGTTTTGCGTTACATACGATTTCGATTCCGAAAACGACGCCTGCGTGACGGTCAGATTCCGTGATTCCATGGAGCAGGAGCGTGTGGCGATCGCAGAACTGGACGCTTATTTTGCAGATAAATTTGAGTTTTAAGAGGGAGATACAATGAAAAAATATGGTGTAAATGAACTTAGACGTATGTTTTTAGAGTTTTTTGAGAGCAAGGAACATCTTAAAATGAAAAGTTTTTCGCTTGTTCCGCACAACGATAACAGTCTGCTTCTTATTAACTCCGGCATGGCGCCTCTAAAGCCGTACTTTACGGGACAGGAGATACCGCCGAGACGCCGTGTGACGACCTGCCAGAAATGTATCCGGACAGGAGACCTGGAGAATGTCGGCAAAACGGCGAGACACGGTACTTTTTTTGAAATGCTGGGGAACTTCTCATTTGGAGATTATTTTAAACAGGAAGCGATCGCATGGTGCTGGGAGTTTCTGACCGAAGTAGTCGGTCTGGATGCGGACAGGCTTTATCCTTCTATCTATGAGGAAGACGAGGAAGCTTATGAGATCTGGACGAAAGAAATCGGCATAGCGCCGGAGCGCATCTATCGTTTCGGAAAAGAAGATAATTTCTGGGAGCACGGCTCGGGCCCGTGCGGACCGTGTTCCGAAGTATATTATGACCGCGGTGAAAAATACGGCTGCGGGAAACCCGGATGTACCGTAGGCTGTGACTGCGACCGCTATATGGAAATCTGGAACAATGTATTTACCCAGTTTGACAATGACGGAAAAGGGAATTATACGGAACTTGCGCAGAAAAATATTGATACCGGTATGGGTCTGGAAAGACTGGCTTCCGCCGTGCAGGATGTGGATTCCATTTTTGATGTGGATACGGTTCTTGCGCTTCGTACGAGGGTATGTGAAATAGCGGGTGTTACTTATAAAGAAGATTATGAGACGGATGTATCGATCCGTATCATCACGGATCATATCCGTTCAGCGACATTCATGATCTCCGATGGCATTATGCCTTCTAATGAAGGCCGCGGTTATGTTCTGCGGCGTATTATCAGAAGGGCAGCCAGACAGGGGCGTAAACTCGGCATACAGGGAACATTTCTCTCTGATCTGAGCAGTACCGTTATTGAAGGCTCCAAGGACGGATATCCGGAACTTGACGAGAAGAAAGAGTTCATTTTCAATGTACTGACGCAGGAAGAAAATAAATTTAATAAGACCATAGATCAGGGACTGAACATTCTTATGGAAATGGAAGAGAACCTGGCAAAAGAAGGCAGAAAGGTTCTTTCCGGCGAGGATACTTTTAAGTTATACGATACGTATGGATTTCCCATTGATCTGACGAAGGAAATTCTGGCGGAGAAAGATTTCGGCGTAGACGAAGACGGTTTTCAGGCGGCCATGAAGCAGCAGAAAGACAAAGCGCGTAAGGCACGAAAAGTCACGAATTACATGGGGGCTGACGTGACCGTGTACGAATCCATTGATCCTAACATAACAAGTGTTTTTACAGGCTATGATGATCTGATACATGATTCTAAGATTTCGGTCCTGACGACGGAAACAGAACTCGTAGAAGCGCTTACCGATGGAGAGATCGGAACGATCTTCGTGGATGAGACGCCTTTCTATGCGACTATGGGCGGACAGGCCGGCGATATCGGTATGATCCGCAGTGCAGACGGCGCATTCAAAGTAGAGGATACCGTGAAGATGCTTGGCGGTAAGGTCGGCCATATCGGGCGTATGGTATCCGGCATGTTCAAGACCGGTGATACCGTTACGCTGGAAGTCGATGCGGAAAGAAGAAATGCGACCTGTAAAAACCACAGCGCGACACACTTACTGCAGAAAGCGCTGCGTATGGTGCTCGGAACTCATGTGGAACAGGCCGGTTCTTATAATGACGATGAGAGACTGCGTTTCGACTTTTCCCATTTTTCGGCTATGACGGCGGAAGAACTGGCGAAGGTAGAGCAGATCGTCAATGAAAAGATTGCCGAGAACATTCCGGTCGTAACGGAAGTTCTGACAGTCGAAGAAGCGAAGAAAACAGGTGCCATGGCGCTGTTTGGCGAGAAATACGGCGAGACGGTACGCGTTGTGGAAATGGGAGATTTTTCCAAAGAATTCTGCGGCGGTACTCATGTTGGGAATACGGGTGTTATTTCATCCTTTAAGATCATATCCGAAAGCGGTGTCGCTGCGGGCGTCAGAAGGATCGAAGCTCTGACGGGAAGCGGTGTGACCAGATATTATGCGGAACTGGAAGATAAATTGAACGAAGCGGCGAAAATCCTGAAGGCGACGCCGGCCAACCTGCTTGACCGATGCGGTCATTTGATGGCGGAATTAAAAGCGCTGCAGAGTGAAAACGAATCCTTAAAGAGCAAAGCGGCTAAGGATGCGCTGGGCGACGTTATGGATAAAGTCACGGAAATAAAAGGCGTAAAACTGCTTGCTGCAAAAGTATCCGGCGTGGATATGAACGGTCTGCGGGATTTGGGCGACCAGTTAAAGGCAAAACTCGGAGAAGGCGTTGTCGTTCTGGCATCCGATCTGGACGGCAAAGTAAATCTGATCGCCATGGCAACGGATGGCGCCCAGACAGACGGTGCACATGCGGGCAATCTGATCAAAGGCATTGCGGGACTTGTCGGCGGCGGCGGCGGCGGACGTCCGAACATGGCGCAGGCCGGCGGCAAAAATCCTGCAGGGATCGATGCGGCGATAGCAGAAGCGGCTAAGGTGCTGGAGGGGCAGCTTCGATAAGAAAATAGAAGGTATGAAAGGAGACGGGGGTATGTCATATATTGACACGATGAAGGAAAAGGCAAGGAGCGATAAGAAAACGATCGTTTTGCCGGAAACAAACGATAAGAGAACACTGATCGCGGCGGCCAATATTATCCGGGAGGGAATTGCGGATATTATCATGGTCGGCAATGAGGAGAAGATTCTGGATGGCGCCGGCTGGCTGGAAGTAGAACTGGACGGCGTTACGATCATCGATCCCGAGAGAACGGATAAATTGGATGCTTACGTGAATCTGCTTTATGAAACGAGAAAAAATAAAGGCATGACGCCTGAAAAGGCCAGAGATATTCTGCTGCATGATTACCTGACATTCGGCGTTATCATGGTAAAAGCCAATGATGCAGACGGTATGGTAGCCGGGGCCTGCCATGCAACGGCGGATACGCTGCGTCCTGCCCTGCAGATTCTAAAGACGGCGCCCGGTGTCAAACTGGTATCCGGTTTCTTTATTCTGGATGTGCCGGACTGTACCTTTGGCGAAAACGGCACGTTTCTCTTTGCCGACTGCGGCCTGAATCAGGATCCGACCGCAGAGGAACTTGCGGCGATCGCCGATACTTCGGCCAAAAGCTTCAAGAGTCTGGTAGGCGCTAAACCGATCATAGCGATGCTGTCTCATTCCACAAAAGGAAGCGCGAAGCATCCGTTAGTAGATAAAATGGTGGAAGCCACGAGAATTGCCCATGAACAATATCCGCATCTGTGTATTGATGGGGAACTGCAAAGCGATGCGGCGCTCGTTCCGCAGGTGGCCAAATCCAAAGCGCCGGGCAGTGAAGTTGCGGGTAAAGCCAATGTTTTGATCTTCCCTAACCTGGACTGCGGCAATATCGGCTATAAACTGGTACAGAGGCTTGGAAAAGCGGAAGCCTACGGACCGATGCTGCAGGGAATCTCGAAGCCGGTCAACGATCTCTCCCGCGGCTGTTCGTGGGAAGATATTGTCGGTGTCGTAGCGTTGACGGCGGTACAGGCGCAGTTAGCATAAATACAGCCAGTCAGTCCGGTAGATGAAGACCGGCTGCGGCATTTGCAGTTTGAACAGGCAGACTGCAAAGTTTTTCAAGTACATGCAGGAAAGTATATTCAGGTTGAAGAGAGGCAGGGGAACGTTATGAACATATTGGTTATTAACTGCGGCAGTTCGTCTTTGAAATTCCAGTTGATAGATGCCGCAACGGAAGCATTGATTGCTAAAGGACTTTGTGAGCGTATCGGCATAGACGGCAGTAAGATCGTATATCAGCCGACAGGCGCAGAGAAGAAGGAGACAGTGACGCCTATGGCGGATCATACGCAGGCAATCCGGCTTGTGATCGACGCACTCACAGATAAGGAAACAGGAGTTGTCGGAAGCCTGTCAGAGATCGGAGCGGTCGGACACCGTATCGTGCATGGCGGCGAGAAATTTGCCTCATCAACACTGGTCACTGATGAAGTGATAAAGACGATCACCGATTGTAATGAACTGGCGCCTTTACATAATCCGGCCAATCTGATCGGCATAGCGGCATGTAAAGAACTGATGCCTGATACGCCGATGGCAGCGGTTTTTGATACGGCATTTCATCAGACGATGCCGAAAGAGGCCTATTTGTACGGCATTCCGTACGAATATTATGAGAAATACAAAGTAAGAAGATACGGTTTTCACGGAACAAGCCACGCTTATGTATCAAAGAGAGCGGCCGAAATGTTAGGCCGAAAATATGAAGACCTGAAACTGATCGTCTGTCATCTTGGAAACGGCGCGAGTGTTTCGGCTGTCAGGAACGGAAAATGCATTGATACGTCCATGGGACTGACACCTCTAGAGGGTCTTATCATGGGAACCCGTTCCGGCGACATCGATCCGGCGATCATCGAATTTATTGCACATAAAGAGAATAAATCGGTTGATGAAGTGATGACGGTTTTGAATAAAAAGTCCGGTGTGCTCGGTTTGTCCGGCGGTCTTTCCTCAGATTTCAGAGATCTGTTAAAGGCGTATGACGAGGGCGACGAAGCGGGTATCCGCACGGTAGAAGCGTTTGCCTATCGTGTGACCAAATATATCGGCGCGTATGCGGCGGCCATGAACGGCGTGGATGCGATCTGCTTCACGGCAGGTGTCGGCGAGAACAATCCGTTTATCAGAGATCTGGTATGCAGCCGTTTGGGATATCTCGGTATTACAATGGACGAGGAGCAGAATGCGAAGCGCGGAGAAGAGCTGATGATTTCTACGCCGGATTCCCTCACAAAAGTACTGATGATTCCGACGAATGAAGAGCTTGCGATCGCAAGAGAAACCTATGCGCTTGTAAAGGCGTAAAAAAACAGGGATAGAAGAGTGATGTACTCGACTATCCCTTTTAAAATGCGGCATTCTTTCCGGCGCCGGAATTTAATCCTGTACAAAAAGAACAGAATTTATGGAAGCGCTTGCGGAAAAGCCATCATTAATCCTGTCTGACACCCATCTTGGCGAGCTGACGCTGGAGGCGGAAGATAATACCTGTGCAGAGCCGTTGCTGATTTTAATGGATATAGGAACCGTATTTTGTCTCGGCAGTGTTGTCGGTTTGCCATCCATACCGCCGTTGCCGCCGTAATTTGGATTTCCGCCGTTAATATAAGCAGCCAAATTAAAGTATAAAGTTCCCTCAGCGCTTGCTTTTCCTTCTGTAAATCTTTCTTCATGCATGCAGCTTATACATTTTAAAACGTCATCTAAGCTCTGTGAATCCGGTGTAAATCCGAGCTTATTCAATAATTCACATATACTATTTACACCATCCTGGAAAGACATTTTCATTTGATTTACTGATTTGATCGATGCTGCGATATTTTCGCTTTCGTTATCGGTATCAGATGTGATGCCGTTGATCGCGCCGATTTTCTCCTCTACGGTTTTGCCGTCGGCACATTCTACATCCGAGCTGGATGTCCAGAAGGATAGTTTCAGCCAGCGCATATTTTCCTTGTCGATCAGTTTGCGGAATGCGCGGCCTGTTTTGGTGATTTCGTTAATTGCCATGGTAAAAGATTCCTTTCTTGTTTAGATTTTGGATGAAATTTTAAGAGAGTAAGTATTTGAAAAATAACCATAATTTAAATCCAAATGGTATTTTCGTTAACGCCTGAAGGTTCTGCTGTTTCGCCCTCTCCGTTTATGTCGTCATAATATAAGAAAAACTGCTGCTTGGGAGGTTTTTGCAGTAGATATTCCTGCAGATGATAGATGCGGTTTTCTAATGCATTCAGATAATCGGCAAAAAAGCCGCATAGACCTTCCTGCCTGCTCATATATCGATTGGCTTCACGATATTGACCTTTTGCAAGAAGATCCTGATAAGTATTCATGATATGGATGTTTTCAAGGTCACAATCCTGAAAAAAAGTCATATCGTCTATTTTATCAGGATAGGATGACATGGCGTTTATCAACATATCTGTTAAGCACCTCCTACCCAGACATCACCCTCAATGCAGTCCGGTTCTTCTTCATCAAAATACACGATCTGCTGTTGCTGCTTTGCATATTTCTGTGTATTATAAATTTCTTCTTCCCATGTGCGGAAAGTGGATGCATCAACGACATATTGGGATAAGATATCCTGATTGTTTTGGATGATGCGGGCGGCCTGATCATACAGGCCCTGAGAGCGAAGTTCATTGATTTGGTTGATAACGTCAGCGATGTTATCGTCTACGTTTTTGAAATGGTGTCTGGTAATTTTCTCGTTGGGAAAATTACTGAATTCGGTTTCATAGGTTGACATGATAAAATCCTTCTTTCTTTAGGATAAAGTGAAATGTATTTGTGTTGTAGATTTGTAGGCTCCTCGTAATTCCAGTCGTGCAATATAGAACGTTGAAATATCTATTTCCAAACCGGCATAAGCGTTGTATCTAAAGCCGCCGCTAACAAAGAAAATATCATTGTCATCTTCAAATTCTTCTTTTGTGTAACCCCTAAAATATACATCACAAGGAGAATCATTATAAAGATGTTCAATATTAGTGATTGTTATTGTTTTATAGTGTTCACAATAAAAATGAATCATGGCATGATCACTAACATTTCCACTATTTACATAACGTTTATTTGCTAATACCAAAGATATAGGTGAAGTTTTAGATATATTGCTGTTTATATTTGTTCTTCCTCTCATAATTACACCACCCTTATTCTTATTGTTGCTTTAATCTCTCCTGTAGGCAAATTTTTTGCTGTTAGTTTTACACTTCCATCGAATGTTTCAACGGTGATATCGGCATTTTCAGCAGTTTCTATCGTATCGGAAGTAAAATATACATCAGCAAGACTGTTAACGGTTATTCTATTGTTTGGAATGATACAGGTATTATTTGTGAATGATAGCGGTTGTTGATTTATTAGAATGAAATCATTTTCACACGAGCTTGCCTCGTCACCTCTCACCATAATTTCCTTTACAGATTTGGTTTTATAATCATAAATTGTTCTTGTATTCTCACTTATAACAAGTAAGTTAATATTTTTGTTGTTTTCATCTACACGCACAACTATAAATTGGTTTCCATTTTCCCTGAAATTACTTTGTACCAATATATGTCCTTTTAACCCATTGCCCGGAAATAATGCAAGTGCAGAAGAGCCATTAGCTGCAATGTTTTTTAGTGATAACAAATAATTGCTGCCTTTAGAAATAATTCCGCCAGTTAATGGTAAATATTTATTTAATTCTGTTTTATTAACTTTATTCTCAATAGATTCATTTAAAGCATCTACAATCGTTGCGTTTTCTTCTAAGGCATTTGCCAGTTCTTTTAAAGTATCTAAAGTTTCAGGAGCCCCATCAATTAAATTAGCAATTTTTGTATCTACATAGGAACTTGTTTGAATGTAAATATTATTGATGGCGGCCCTTTGCGCTGTTGAAACGGGTTTGTCCAGATCAGCAGTATTGTCTACATTATCTAAGCCAATCTGCGCCTTGGAAACGCTGTGAGGGTTTTCCTGATTACCTGTATGCTGGTTTAGATCTTCTTTTGAAGCAAAAAGGGTATCCTGGTCTGCATTTTTCAGTTCTAGTTTGTGCAGTTCGGTGTCAATGATGTCGTTGTTTTTATTAAAAACACCAACGTTGTATTTTTCTGTACTTAATGGTTTCTCAAGGTGTTTGTATTCTGTATATGAGGCCATAAACATCCCCCTTTCTTTTTATAGAGTATTGGAAATGACATATTTTTGTACGTAATACTTTTAAAACAAAAAACTATCTATCGAAGAAAGATTATTTATCACATACGATCAACAGCTTTGTAAATGCTTTTGGATTATCGCGGCTGCCTCTTGTTAATGTAAAGATGGCGTCATTTTCGTCCTTAACGTTAAATTCATAGTATTGATTACGCAATGAGAGAACATTTGCTTCTGTGACAAGCTGGCTGTATAAAGTGGTCAGCGATACATTATTGCTTATACTGAAAATATGTTCTCCATTCACTATAGAACTTCCGCGTGAGAGCGCTATATACCCATGACGGACACCCTGGAAAGTCACAGTTTCACTCTGATTGTATGCAAGTGCAGCATATTTGCAATTGGTATTAGAAAAAGGGAAAACTGTATCGGCACCTTCTTTCGTTTTATAGCCTGTTATCTTACCGGATTCATCCATGACGAATTCCGGCTGGCAATTCAGATCTTCAATGATTTCCCCGATCACTACCGCAGACACCAGATTGTTTTCGTCCGTGTTTGCCGTAACTTCTTCCTTGGTCTTTAAAATTTCACCAGGTAGTCCGGCCGATTGTTGATTAAGAGCATCCGAGAGTTTTTTAAGCGTATTATGATTTTCCGGCGCGTCATCGACCAGATTGGCGATCTTTGTGTCCGTATAGGC
The DNA here is from genome assembly GCA_910579735.1 of uncultured Lachnospiraceae bacterium. Classification (GTDB taxonomy): domain Bacteria; phylum Bacillota; class Clostridia; order Lachnospirales; family Lachnospiraceae; genus UBA3282. Next base: position 7,003 of record CAJTUZ010000011.1, on the reverse strand, counting down.
GGTCGCCTGGATAGAGACGTCATTAATGGCGGCCCTTTGCGCTGTTGAAACGGGTTTGTCCAGATCGGCAGTATTGTCTGCATTACCTAAGCCGATCTGCGCCTTGGAGACGCTGTGCGGGTTTTTCCGATCGTCTGTATGCCGGTTTAAGGATTCTTTCGTAGCGAGCAGAGCATCCTGGCTTTCGTTTTTCAGATCCAGGTTGTGCAGTTCGGTGTCGATGACATCATTATTTCTATTGAAAACACCAACATTGTATTTTTCTATACTGGTTGGTCTTTCAAGGTTTTTATATAATGTATAAGTTGCCATGCAAATGTTTCCTTTCCTGAGTAGAGATTAATTGCAAAAAAAGAGTTTATTCCGCTTCATTTTGGATACCGCCTGCCAGTTCTTCATGTGTGTATCTGCCAAGAACACCGTGGCTGTATCCGGTCAGTGTCCTGTGGAGCGCGTTTTCCTTCTGCAGAGTCTCATATAAGGGGTAGAAGCGGTACATCGTGATCGTAGAGGTGTACCCGGCGAAGTCATGTGATATGGAACTGATGATATAGGGTTGTTCGCTGTCAGCATCGCTGCGTCTGTAGGTTACTTTTTTATTGACATCCAGAAATGGCAAAAGGGCAGTGGTGATCGTAATATTATCGGTCAGTCTGGAATTTTTCCAGTTCTCCCATTTGGCTCTGTCGGCGGCGAGATCGTCAGATGTGATGTTTTCATAGTCACTGCCGGTCTTGATGTCCGGTATTTCGCCGAGTTTTTCGACGGTAAAGGGAGAGTCGGCGATCAGGGTCATATCGACGCGTTCACAGTTATAGAACTTCTGAAAATATTCTTTGGAATAAAGTTCGTATTCCCTGCCTTCGGAGTCGGTTACGAAACGACCGCTTTTTCGGCCGTTTGTCAGGACATTTATGGCATGAACCTGCCACTGGCCAAGGAGAAAGGCTTTCGTTTCATCCTGTCCGTCTACACGTTTTTTCTTGATCTTGAAAGCGTATATCTGGCCTGGTTTCAGGCTATCTTCTTTGAGCGGCGTATCATCCGATTCATTGTAAATGCCGATTGCCCCAAAGTCGTTGATATTAAGCAGCGCGTCCGCCTGATTGGAGAGGGGGATTTTTAAGCCGATTACGTCGCCGTTTTGGTATTTTTCTTCATAGCCTTCGATAGAAGCAGTGTAGGTATTGTCCGTATAAGCGCATTCTTCGGCGTAAAAATCGGTATTGATCACTTTTCCCCATACTTCGCAGATATTTCTGACGCTTGTCATGTCAACGGAAGTGTTTTCGGAGATCAGAACTCTTTGCAGGAATGAATTGTCCAGGTAGATGTCATCTTCATCGCACAACGGTTTTAGCTGGCATATGAAAGCATTTGTTTCCATGTCAAAAAACATTTCATAATTGGGATACAGGTCGCGGAAGGTCGTAAGAATCGACAGAACGCTGCATCCGGCGGAGAATTCCTGGTCGAAGGGGATCGCATTCCATGTTTCGTTTTCTTCCCTGTATTGCTGCCAGTTTTCGTTATAGTCCGGCAGCGCTTTGTATTCGCCGATATCGTCGATGCGGTGTCTGGTAATGTGTGCTAACTGTTCGAGAACGTTTATGACTGCGTCGCGGATGGTGTTGTGTTTTATGACTTCACCGGTTTCTTCATTTTCCTCATAGGCGGGATAGCGGATGAGCAGTGCGCCTAGCTGGCCGTTTTTGGTGCCGTCTAATTTCTTCATGAAATCGGCGCAGTTGATCGTCAGGTTGTCGTCAGCCGCATCATAAATACCGGATGTATCCGTATAGACATAAAGTCCGAGCGGATAATAAGTGTATTGTTTCAATCTGGTATGATACAGGCCGAGAGATAGTCTGATATCTTTGTTCATCCATAAAAGGCTGTTTTGTGTCAGTTTGATCTTTTCTTTTATGGTCGGCTGGATGACAAAGTTGGCGCTGCGCCGGATATCGGAGTCTCCGGTTATCGACATGGTGCCGCTTGTCAGGCTGCATGTCAGGGCGCCGAGGATTTTTTGATCAGAGTCCAATACCTCGGCTTTTAGTTTCAGGGTCGGAGCCGCTGATTGTTGGAGAACAGTCAGCAGATCTTCCTGTGTGATGATGTCGGCCATTATCCGTTCCACCATTCGCTTGTTACGTCTGAAAAGCCGAGATAATACAAGTCTTCTTCTGAGTTGACATCTCCAACTTCAACCCAGGACCATGATATTTCTCTGTCGTTATAGGTCTGGTTCGCCGTATCTGCGGGACTGGGAGTTACCTGTATGAGCCATAACCGTCCATCGGGCAGTTTTAGGATCTTTGGTATGCCATCGCAGATATAGTCCATAAATTCCCGCTGGTACTTGATGCGGGCATAGTCTGCTTCACTTTCGAAAGATACTTCGCAGGATTCTTCATCCAACGGGATGAAAGCGCCTTTGCAGCTTCCCGTGTCGTAATTGGCGATCGTATTCCTGATAAAAACGGGATATCTGCTGTTCAGCAGTTCCACGGTGGAAGAGGGGATATTGCGGGTCGTATCGCAGTATCCGTCTGTGATATCGGTACCCCATACGACATTGCCCTCTATTAAGAACATTTTGTCAAAGCGTGATGTGACGCTTGTAGTCGCATAAAGACCTTCGGCGCCGTACAGTACGGGAACAACGGCGTATTCCACAGGCTGGCCGGATGCCGTGAAATAATCCGGGTAGTTTATGATAAAATCCTCTATGGAATGCACTTCTTTTACAACGATCGTTTTCCAGGTAAAGTTTCCTTCGGTCCGGCTTTTTAAAACAATATGGGAAGTACTTTCCAGATTCCAGTCTACATTTCCGGCATTGGCGGTCTGATTGAACGTGGCCCATAATATCGTGTCGAAATCCCACGTTCCGGGACAGGCAGCTGTCGGTTCAAAGGAGACTGCCTTCGTGATATACAGATCGTCATAGATGCCGTTTTGCAGTGCAATATAATTGATATTGGTAAGGCCGGTCGGTGTCAGCGTACAGGCCGATGCACCGCCGACGAAATTACTGCCGCATAGAAACATGTGTCTTATTCACCTCCAAGCCATAAGTCGTCCATTACTGCGTCTGCGGGTTCTTCTTCGTCCAAATGGGACGTATAGTTTTCTTTGGATACGACATAAGTATCTCCTTCGGTATCGATCCAGGCATCATTGTCGTTCATGAGCTGTCTGGATGGGCGGTCGCTTCCGTACCACATATCACCTTCCGTTGTATAACCGATCTCAAGGAACGTTTTTAACTGGTATACGCTGCCTTTTCGCCTGATCGCGATGGTGACCATGTCGTTGTTTTCAAAAACAAGCGGTTCCGAATAAAGCAGATAGTTCCCGACGCCATTCGGTACAAGCAGTCTGAAACGAAGTTTTCCGTCCGTATAAATATGAGAGCTTAACGTCAGGACGGAAACATCGTTCTTCATTTTCAAGATATCCGCGTTCTGCCAAAGATGGACGCCGCGGATGATCACGGTAAAGTCGTCTTTGATCAGAAAACCTTCGTCGTAGTATAAAGTTTTATCTCTCAGGTCGATCATGCCGTCGATATAATCAAAATTGTCGGTTCCGTTATACTGGATGACGATCAGGTTGGTAGCAACCTGTATACATCCCTGAGAGGGGACAGGCGTCGCATAGATGCGGGCGTATGTATTGGGATTTTCAAATTTCACGAAAACCTGCTGACAGCCGGTATCCAATTCCATGCCGTTTACGGTAACGGCTTTCCACCTGATATAATAAGCGGTATTGTTATCGAGTCCCCGATAGGTATATTCGATATCCGCACTGTCGGTCATTTCGCTGCTTGTAAGCAGCTGCTTTCCGGAAGAATCGTATAAATAAAAGATATATTTGCCGACATCTTCCCAATCGGGGGAGTAGTAGTGAATGGAGGCCGTAAAAGAGGAATTTGTCAAAATGGAATCTGCCGGCAGATTGTCAAAATAGTACTCGGGCGTACTGAATGTATAGAATAAGACTTTATCCGATAAGGGAGATTCTACGTTTTCCTCATCATAAACACAGGCCTGTATGATATATTTCCTGCCGTTTTGCAGCGTATCCGCAGGGATCGTATGCGTGAGGGCAAAAGAGGAAAACACGTCATTAAAAACTTCTGTGTTTGTTTCGTTATCACGTATGATGATCCGGTTTGCATGGGCGCGGTTGCCGGACCATACAAGTATGATATCGTGATCTTCTCCGGCGTCAAACGGAGCAATATGTTTTATTTTGGGTCTGGCCATTCTGTCACCTTCTTTCGTTTGCTGTTATGCCGCAGATATGCAGCTGTTTCAGGTCGCCGAGGGGCGCTTTGATATAAACGCGCTGACCGGGACTTAAAGAAATTCCCGGTATCGCGCATGGCACCGTCCGTTCGTGTCCGGTATCGTCCAGTATGACATATCCTTTGGCGTTGATGCTTTGTATGACGGATGCATAGGTTTTATCCGCTTTGTAGTTTCTGATCTCCCGCTCGATCATGATACGGATCGAACGTAGGATTTCTGTTTTAAAATCCATGATGGGTGTGCTCCTTTAAAAGGGTATTGTGGATGATTGTGAGACCCGGATACGGCATGGCGGGGAAAAAGTTTCTGCTTTAGGCGCGCTTTCGCTCCGTTAAAAACGCAGCAGAAATCTTTTTTCCTGCCATGCCGTATCCGGATCTCACAATCATATAAGTTTTCTACCGGATCAGGCTTTGCTGATCGGCGTAGTTGTGGAAACCGTTAAACATATGGTTTAATTCGGCACCGACCTGGCGGGCGACTTCTGTGCTGGTGACGCCGGGGCAGCTGATATGAATGCCGTCTACATGGACATCCGGGTGCGTGCTTTTATCGAAGATATTCGAAGCGTTCATTTCCCGTATCGTTTTCTCCATTTGACCCGGTTCGCCGGCAAAAGCGTTGTTCATTATTTTCTCTTCACCGGCCAGTAATCTCCGGACAAGGGGATCGAATGCCTTCTGCAACTGCGCCGTATAGCCGTATGGATGAATGGGACTATACTTGCCGCAGGCGAGCGGATCGCCGATCGTACCATCGGCGTAAGCCTTACCGCGTCCGGTAATATAGCCGTTCTTTAGAAGATGCTCGGTCTGCTTATGGTTAAAGACAATATCGCCCTTTTGAATATCCACGAACTCCGCGCCGTAATTGCCGACAGTGAAAAATCTGCCGTCTCTGACGATCAGCTCCCGGCCGAGTTCTCCGACAAGAGTGTGTCTCTGTGCGGATTGTACGGCCCAGCTGCCGGTTACAAGAGCGGTGCCTGCGGCATTTGCGCTGCCGTTTACTTCGGCATTATATTCTGCGCTTGTTAGATTCATGTTACCATCGATTCCCTCGGGCAGACTTCCGTTTGTTTCAATGGTGACTTTGATCGTACATTCGACTTTTTTTCCGTCGATATCTTCTAAGCCTTTTGGAATACTCTGCACGTGCTCGCTGGCTTCACCGAGCACATTTTTGAACTGCTCAAATCTGCCGATAACGCCATTGCCGCCGGGGTCGCCCAATGTCTCTTCGGTCGTTGACTGCAGTCCGGTTATGGAAGTCGTAAGGCTGGCAGAATCCTCGTCTCCGCCGGTTTTTTCCCCATCTTCTTCTTCAGATTCGGAGAATCCGATGGTGTTGGCGACGTCGGTTATGGTCCCCTTCAGGGAACCAAACGTACCGATAACGGTCCCATCTCCTTCATTCCCTTCTTTACCGATTGCTTTCGCTGCGGTTTTCTGCAAATCGGAGAAAGCTTTGGAAAGAGAAGCGCCGCCTTGTGCGCCGTTTGTCTGACTGCCTCCGATTTCAGAAGAGGGAAGGCCTTCCGTATCTGTATTATTACCTATCTCTCCGCCGATTGCCGAAGTGACCTGATCGATGGCGCTTTTGAGACTGCCAAACTGCGCCGCGAGACCGCCCTGTCCTTCTTCACCTGCCGCACCGAGTACGGAAGAGACATATTGAAGCGCTCCGGCCAGATAGCGGAATGCTTCTGCGATGGCAAGGAATTTGTCGGCTTCCGGCAGTTCCATCAACGCCGTTTTGATACTGTTTAGATTATCACTTACTGCTGCCGTACTGCCGCCAAGATCACTCATACCGGAAGCGATGCCGGAAGTCTGTTCATTCACGGAAGATGCGGATCCCGCCAGCGTGCTCATGCTGCTATCAACGTTATTGATCGCCTCTGCGGCAGGATTTAAAGATTCTCCGATACCGCTTAACCCATCGATATACCCCTGCGTAGCCTGTAAGTATGACCCCAGTTCTTCGACGCTTCGTCCCGACGCTTCGGAGAGACCCGCAAGCATGGAGCTGTTGTCGGCATAGATGTCCGCGAGGATGCCCATGTATTCGTCTTTGAATCTGACAAAGGATGCTTCCGACATGTTTAAGATTTCGTCTGCATTTAAGCCGAGCTGTTCCAACATGGAGACTAACTTCGCCTGTTCTTCGATCTCCGCCAGTTCCTGCCAGCGGGATTTATAGCTTTCCATGCCGCTTATGAGGCCGTCCCAGTACTTCTCGGTGTTGGAGATCATCTTGTCATACTGGGAGTTGATCTGGTCGATCTGGGTGTCTATCAGTTCGATCTGCTCGTTGATGGAATCTTTGCGGTCTTCCAGGAGGTCGATTTCCTTTTCAATAAGACTGATCTGTTTTTCTTTGTCGGCGATCACCATTTCGGTCTTAGCGTCGTCGAGTTCCTGCCTCGCGCCGCGGATGCCGTCGGTATCCTGTACGTAATGCATGCCCTTATCGGCGCTGTACTGGAGGATGGAACGCTGGTTAAGCATCCGTTCCAGGGCGATCTGTTTCTCCTGGAGCGTGAGCTGGCGCTGTCTTTCTTCGTTGGCTTCCCGGATCGCGTCGATCTCTTCATTGATGCCGTCGATCATGGATTCTTTTTCCTCGATCTGTTTCTCAATGAGTTTGATCTGTTCTTCATACTGGTCTTTCTGTGCTTC
>CAJTUZ010000010.1 GCA_910579735.1 uncultured Lachnospiraceae bacterium | reverse complement strand
TTCCGGCTCGCTTAGATCGGACAGGTGAATGCCTGTCAGATTTTTGTTCTCGTCAAAGTCCAGGGTAAGCAGTTTATTCTTTTCCCAATATTTCAGAGCGCGCAGTACGTCTTTCTCCGTATAATTGAATATATCTGCGATCTGAGAGACGCTGGTAGAGAGCCGGGCGCTCATCATACGGAGCAGGTACAGATATATTTTGAGCTGCGCATCATTGGCAGATTTCATATATTCATCAATAAAACGGTTTGAAACAACCGTAGCATCCGCATAATTATCCTGGTAAATCGTAATATGGCTCATTTTCTCAACTCCGTCTCTAAGAAAGTAAGTTGAATTATAGCATGAGCAAATTTAAAAAGATATAGTAAATTTTACAGAAACCAAAAAAGTTTGTCCGTTCCGCCGCTTGTGGAAAATGTGTATAACAGGGGTATATAGTGCTAAAATCGTAAAAAATATCCACAGGCAAAGAGACATTGATAGGCACTTTTTCCGTGGATATTGTGGATAATTATTTACGAAGAAGGTTTTCACCGATTTTTACGACGTCTCCGGCGCCCATAGTTATCAACAAATCATCCTTTGTGCAATTTTCCATAACATAATTTTCAATTTCTTCAAAGGACGAAAAATAGAGACATTCGTGTCCGAGCTTCCGGATTTCGGCCTGCAGTGTTTCCGAACTGATGCCGAGCGTATCTTTTTCCCTGGCGGCATAGATGTCCGTCAGAATGATCCGGTCCGCGATAGAAAGCGCTCCGGCGAATGCGGAAAGGAACGCTTTGGTCCTGGAATAGGTATGCGGCTGGAAGATGCACCAGATCGTTTTATGGGGATAATTTTTGGCTGCATTTAAAGTTGCGGTAATTTCTGTAGGATGATGTGCATAATCATCTATTATAGTAAAACCGTTTACCTGCCCCTTGTATTCGAATCGTCTGTCGGTTCCTTTAAAGTCAGACAGCGCTTTTCGGATCACATTCTCATCGATGGCCAGCAGTTTGGCGGCAGCAATGGCGGCCGCTGCATTGTAGACATTGTACAGACCGGGGACGCTCAGCCTATAGGGGCCTTCTTTTGCACCATTGGCAGTGGTCAGAAAGAAGGAGGGATTGCCGAATTCATCATAAGTGATATCCGTGGGGCAGTAGTCGCAGGAAGACGAACCATATGTGATGACCCGACAGCGCAGATCGTCCGTGAGCTGTTCGATCTGCGGGATGTTCCCGTTTATAATGAGCGTTCCGTCTTCGGGAAGAAGTCCGGCAAATTTATGGAAAGAGTGACGAATATCGTCAATATCTTTAAAGAAATCCAGATGATCTTCTTCTATATTAAGAATAATGCCGATCTTTGGGAAAAAGCTTAAAAAACTGTTGGTGTATTCGCAGGCTTCCGTCACAAAATAGTCGGAAGCGCCGACGCGGATATTGCCCCCTATTGCGTGAAAGATACCGCCGATGGACAAGGTCGGATCAGTACCCGCTTCTAAGAGAATTAAAGAGAGCATGGATGTGGTCGTGGTTTTTCCGTGGGTGCCGCTTACGGCAATCGGTATCTGATAGCATTTCATCATCTGTCCGAGAAGCTGTGCTCTTGTCAGAAAAGGAATTCCCAGTTCTTTGCCGGCGATAAATTCCGGGTTGTCGTTTTTGATTGCGCTTGTGTATACGATACAGTCCGGCTTATCGGCGAGATTTTCTTTTTTCTGCCCGTAGTGGACACATGCGCCCTTAGCCTGGAGGCTTTCCGTAAGAGGAGACTGCTGTCTGTCGGAGCCGGATACTTTAAAGCCTTCCGAAAGAAGGATCTCGGCGAGGCCGCTCATGCTGATGCCGCCGATGCCTATAAAGAACACGTGAACAGGATTTTTAAAATCAATTTGATACATAATGCGTGACTTCCTATCTTCTTTAATTTATACATATATTATTATAAGTATTATACGCATTTGTTTCAAAAAAACCAACATGAATTTGCAGAAGTGCGGAAATGACACGGGACAGGGAGAAATGACACGAATGAAATTTATCTAAAATTACAAATTTTTTTACAGATTTTACAAAACGAAATGGTAAAAACATAAAAAATGAATAAAAAAATAGAAAAAAGAGAAAAAATATTGTAATATATGAATGAAACAAAGAGTATAAAAAGAGAATTATTTTGTAAATAATATTCACTTTCTGATTTACATGTGGTATACTTATAGCACAAAATAAGTTTTATGATTTATATATAAAATATATTATCAGAAATAAGAGGTGAGAATATGGTTAAGAAAGAGATGATTGCCATGCTTTTAGCTGGCGGTCAGGGAAGCAGGCTGGGGGTATTGACATCCAAAGTCGCAAAACCTGCCGTATCGTTCGGCAGTAAGTACAGAATTATTGACTTCCCATTAAGTAACTGCATTAATTCAGGCGTAGATACCGTTGGTGTTTTAACACAATATCAGCCGCTTCGTCTGAATACCCATATCGGAATCGGTATTCCGTGGGATCTGGACAGGAATATCGGCGGCGTTACGGTACTTCCTCCTTATGAAAAGAGCGTACACAGTGAATGGTATACCGGTACCGCAAATGCAATTTATCAGAATATTGCATATATGGAGAGCTTTAATCCTGAGTATATACTGATTCTTTCAGGAGATCACATATATAAAATGGATTACGAAGTAATGTTGGATTTTCATAAGCAGAACGGATCGGAAGTTACGATCGCGGTTATGCCGGTGCCTATGGAAGAGGCGAAGCGCTTCGGTATCATGATTACCGACGAGAACCGCAAAATTATCGATTTTGAGGAAAAACCCGAGAATCCGAGAAGCAATCTGGCATCCATGGGTATTTACATATTTAACTGGAAGACCCTCAAAGAGGCGCTGTTAGCCAATTCGGAGCAGTCAGGACTGGATTTTGGCAAACATATCATTCCGTATTGCCACAAAAACAACGGTTCCTTATATGCATATGAATTCAACGGATACTGGAAAGACGTAGGAACATTGAACTCTTATTGGGAAGCGAATATGGAACTGATTGATATTGTTCCGGAATTCAATCTGTATGAAGAGTATTGGAAGATTTACACCAAGTGCGAGACTCTGCCGCCTCAATATCTGGCTCCCGACAGTGTAGTCGAGAGAAGCATCGTGGGTGAAGGCACAGAGATTTACGGTAAGGTATACAATTCCGTGATCGGCTGCGGCGTAGTGGTCGGAGAGGGTACTGTGATCCGTGATTCCATTGTCATGAATTCTACCGAAATAGGCAGAAATTGTGAATTGAATAAAGCAATCGTAGCAGAGAATGTCGTTTTGAAAGACGACGTGAAATTAGGTGTCGGGGAAGAGGCTCCGAATGAGACAGACCCGCATATCTATAATCATGGTCTTGTAACGATCGGTGAAAAGAGCGTTATTCCAAGCGGCGTCTCTATCGGAAAGAATTCCGTTGTATTCGGCGTAACTTCTGCCGGAGACTTTGAAAACGGATATCTTCCGAGCGGTAGAACATTGATTAAGGCAGGTGAAGAACAGTGAGAGCAATAGGAATTATTTTAGCCGGTGGTAATAACCACAGAATGAAAGAACTGACCCGGAAACGAGCTGTCTGTGCTATGCCGATCGCAGGAAGTTATCGCGGCATCGACTTTGCACTCAGTAATATGACCAATTCCCACATTAATAAAGTTGCTGTATTTACCCAGTATAATGCAGGAAGTCTGAATGAGCATTTGAGTTCTTCCAAGTGGTGGGATTTCGGACGTAAGCAGGGCGGCCTGTTCGTTTTTACACCTGCGGTAACGGCGGAAAGCAATGCGTGGTATCGCGGTACGGCAGATGCGATCGCCCAGAATCTTTCTTACTTAAAGAACAGCCATGAGCCGTATGTTGTGATCTCTTCCGGTGACTGTGTTTACAAGATGGATTACAACAAAGTTCTTGAATATCATATTGATAAAAAAGCAGATATTACGGTCGTGTGCAAAGATATGGGGCCGGGCGTGAACGTAGAGCGCTACGGTACGGTGAAAATGAATGAAGAGAGCCGTATCGAAGAGTTTGAAGAGAAACCGGTAGTGGCCAAATCCAATACGATTTCCTGCGGCGTTTATGTTGTCAGAAGAAGACAGCTTATCGAGATGATCGAAAAGTGTGCGGAAGAAGACAGATATGATTTCGTAAAGGATATTCTGATCCGCCATAAGGATATGAAGAGGATTTTCGGGTATAAGATTAAAGAGTACTGGAGCAATATTGCAACGGTAGACGATTACTTTAAGACTAATATGGATTTCCTTCAGCCGGATATCAGAAATTATTTCTTCAAACAGTATCCTGATGTATATTCTAAGGTAGATGATAATCCGCCGGCTAAGTATAACGTGGGCGCCAAGATCAGAAACAGTCTGATCTCGAGCGGATGTATCGTAAACGGTACGGTAGAAGATTCGGTTATATTTAAAAAGACTTATATCGGCAATAACTGTTACATCAAAAATTCGATTATTTTGAATGATGTATATATCGGAGATAACACGCATATTGAGAATTGTATTGTCGAGAGCCGGGGAACGATTCGTGCCAATTCTTACTACAAGGGAGAAAATGGTATCGAAATAGTTGTAGAACATAATGACAGATATGTTATTTAGTGGTATAGTATCTGTAGTAAGTCTGACAAATTAGACTGAAATGAGCGAAATGATTTTGATTACAAGCTGCGTGGCTTGATAGGTATGACTTGTGTGGAATAGCTTGTGAAAGCCGACAGAAACCTGTTCGGTAGCATATGATAAGGAGGCTGAGCTTCATGAGAATTACTGATGTCCGCGTGCGCAAAATGACTCAAGACAGCAAGATGAAAGCAGTCGTCTCAATTACTATTGACGATGAATTCGTAGTGCATGACATTAAAGTGATCGAAGGTGAAAAAGGACTGTTTATCGCTATGCCAAGTAAGAAAGCGACGGACGGAGAGTATCGCGATATTGCACATCCGATCAATTCCGACACCAGAGAACGCATTCAGAATATAATCTTGGATAGCTATGAACAGGCGCTTTTAGAACCGAATGACGAATAGCGTATTGAATGACGACAAAAAAGGGATGCTATAGGCATCTCTTTTTTGATGAAAAAATACTTGTGAGAAAATGGGGATATTGGTACAATATATAAGATTGCTTATAGAAGTCCGTCGCGGGAAGGACATGGGTATTGCAGCTTTGCAGGAAAGGTATGGACAGACTATGTTTATCATTGCGGGCCTGGGAAATCCAGGAAGAAAATATGAGAATACAAGACATAACGCAGGATTTATGGCGATTGACGAAGCCGCACAAAGATATCACATTGCCGTGTCGGAGAAGAAGCATAAAGCGCTGGTCGGCAGAGGAATCATCGGCGGCGAGAAAGTACTTCTTGTGAAACCGCAGACATTCATGAATCTCAGTGGTGAAAGCATAAAAGAAATCATAGACTATTATAAAATAGAAGAAAAAACACAGCTGATCGTTATTTCGGATGACATCAGTATGGAGCCGGGCGCTGTCCGAATTCGCAAAAAGGGCAGTGCAGGCGGACATAACGGTTTAAAAAATATTATTCTGCATCTGGGACATGATGAATTTCAGAGAATAAAGATCGGCGTAGGAGAAAAGCCGGCCGGTTATGATCTGGCGGATTATGTTCTGGAACATTTTGGGGAAGAAGAGCGTGAAGTGATGGTACAGAGCGCAAGGAGCGCTGCCGAGGCGGTGGAAGTCATGATCACGGATGGCCCCGATACGGCAATGAATCGGTTTAATAAAAAGGGAAGGGAATCAATTTGAGGGCACTACTGGCTCCCCTGCAGGAATTGGGAGAATACGAAGAAATCAGAAAAATGCTTGCAAAGGAACGCGCATCCATTACAGTCAGCGGCTGTGTCGATTCCGAGAAGCTTCATATGATATACGGACTCAGCGATGGTTTTCGGTATAAGATCATCGTTACTTTCAGTGATCTAAGAGCCAAAGAGATCTGCGACGATTATCGATTTTATGACAGGAATGTCATGATATACCCGGCGAAGGATCTGATTTTTTTTCAGGCGGACATCCATGGAAATCAGCTGATCATGCAGCGGATGAAATGTCTTCGGAAGTTGATGGAAGGGCGGCCGGCTGCAATCGTTACGACATTTGATGCGCTGATGGAGCCGCAGGTGCCGTTGGAGATATTACAAAACAGTATCATACGCATCAATAAGCAGAGTGTCATTGACGAAAAAAGTATGGCCGAGAGTCTCACACAGCTTGGATACGAGAAAAATTATCAGGTAGAAGCTCCCGGACAGTTCAGTATCCGGGGCGGTATAATCGACGTTTTTGATCTGACGGAGGAAAACCCGTATCGTATCGAGTTATGGGGAGAAGATGTGGAATCTATCCGCAGTTTTGACATTTTAAGCCAGCGCTCTATTGAAAACCTGGAATCTATCTCTATTTATCCGGCAACGGAGATCATTTTAAGCAAAGAAGAGATGCATGCCGGTATTCGCAGGATAGAGGAGGAGGGGGAAGCCTATGCGCAGAAACTCCGTCAGGAGATGAAGACGGAAGAGGCTCACCGTATCAGCCGTCAGATTCGGGAACTGAAGGAGCAGCTGCTGGAACTCGGCTTTTCTTTGAATGCCGTTAACTTAGAGAGTTATATCCGGTATTTTTATCCGGAATTATCCGGATTTATGGATTTTTTTGATAAAGAAGCAAGCTGTATGTTCATAGATGAACCTGCACGGGTCTGCGAACACGCAGGGGCAGTGGAACTGGAATTCAGGGAGAGCATGATGCACCGTGTGGAAAAGGGATATATTCTGCCCGGACAAATGGATGTGCTTTTTGGCAGTGAGGAGATTGCCGCCAGATTGATGAACCGGAGAGCAGTCGGCATTTCCATGATGGATGGCAGAAATCCTCTTTTTAAGACAGACAGAAAGTTTGACATTCAGGCAAGAAGCATGCCTTCTTATAATAACAGTTTTGATGCGCTTGTCAAAGATCTGATGCGGTATAGGAAAAACGGGTACAGGGTTCTGCTTTTATCCGGTTCACGGACAAGAGCGGAAAGGCTTGCGGGAGATCTGCAGGAACAGGGACTTACAGCCTTCTACACAGAGGACCGGGAGCGGGAAGTGCAGCCTGGAGAAGTCATGACCTGTTATGGCAGGGTTTTGAAAGGCTTCGAGTATCCGCTCTTAAAATTTGTGGTCATCTCGGAAAGCGATATTTTCGGCGCACAGAGAAAGAAAAAAAAGAAGAAAAAAAAGTATGAAGGCCAGAAGATCAATGATTTTTCCGAACTGAAAGTCGGCGATTACGTAGTGCATGAAAGCCACGGACTCGGAATCTACCGCGGCATAGAAAAAGTAGAAGTCGAAAAAGTCATTAAGGACTATATCAAGATCGAATACCGGGACGGCGGAAACCTTTATATTCTGGCGACCGGACTGGATGTGATCCAAAAATACGCCTCCGCGGATGCGGGAAGTCCCAAACTGAATAAGCTCGGAACTCAGGAATGGAATAAGACCAAATCCAAAGTACGCAGCGCTGTGAACGAGATCGCGCAGGATCTGGTAGAACTTTATGCCCACAGACAGCAGAAGAACGGCTATCAATATGGCAGCGATACGATCTGGCAGAAAGAGTTTGAGGAAATGTTTCCGTTTGAAGAAACGGAAGATCAGTTAAATGCCATAATCGATACGAAAGCGGATATGGAAAGTACCAAGATCATGGACCGTCTGATCTGCGGAGATGTCGGTTACGGGAAAACCGAGATCGCGATCCGTGCGGCGTTTAAGGCAGTACAGGAAGGAAAACAGGTCGTATATCTTGTGCCGACGACGATTCTGGCGCAGCAGCATTATAGTACCTTTATACAGAGAATGAAGGATTTTCCGGTGCGGGTCGATCTGCTTTCCCGTTTCCGGTCAGCCGCAGAACAAAAAAAGACGATAGAGGATCTGCGGAAGGGAATGGTAGATATCGTGATCGGGACGCACCGGGTTCTTTCAGGCGATATCGTATACAAAGACCTGGGACTTCTGATCATTGACGAAGAACAGCGGTTTGGCGTGACCCATAAAGAAAAGATCAAGAAAATGAAAGAAAATGTAGACGTGCTGACACTGACGGCTACACCGATTCCGCGGACGCTGCATATGAGCCTTATCGGAATCCGGGATATGAGCGTTTTGGAAGAAGGGCCGAACGACAGGCTGCCGATCCAGACATTTGTCTGTGAATACAACGAAGAACTGGTAAGGGAAGCAATCGTGCGGGAGCTGTCAAGAGAAGGGCAGGTCTATTATGTGTATAACAGAGTCGCACATATTGCGGATATTGCGGCTTCCATCCAGAAACTGGTGCCGGAGGCGGCGGTAGCGTTTGCGCATGGGCAGATGAAGGAAAGAGAGTTAGAACACATCATGTACGATTTCATAGACGGAGAAATCGATGTGCTTGTTTCCACGACGATCATTGAGACCGGACTGGATATTGCCAATGTCAATACGATGATCATCCATGATTCCGATAACATGGGACTTTCACAGTTATACCAGCTTCGAGGGCGGGTAGGGCGTTCTAACCGGACTGCGTATGCTTTCTTAATGTATAAAAGAGATAAAATGCTGAAGGAAGTAGCGGAAAAGCGTCTGGAAGCCATTCGGGAATTTACGGACTTAGGGAGCGGATTTAAGATTGCCATGCGGGATCTGGAGATCCGGGGAGCGGGAAATATTCTGGGATCCAGACAGCACGGACATATGCAGGCAGTAGGATATGACCTGTACTGTAAAATGCTGAATGAGGCCGTTAAGAATCTGAAGGGAATTTCCACGATAGAAGATTTTAATACGAGTATTGATCTGGATGTGGACGCCTATATACCGCCTTCGTATATCGTCAATGAGATTCAGAAACTGGATATTTATAAGCGGATCGCGGGGATTGAAAATGACAGGGAATGCGATGATATGAAAGAAGAACTGTTAGACCGCTTCGGAGAGATCCCGAAATCGGTCGATAATCTGCTAAGGATTGCCCTGATCAGAGTAAAGGCTCATCAGCTTTTTATGCCGGAAGTAAAAGGCAAAAACGAGCTGCTGCAGTTTATTTTCCGTAACGACGCGCCGATTGCCGTGGAAAATATTCCTCTGCTGCTTCAAAAATATAAAACAGGTCTGACATTTGACCCGAAAGGGGCGCCTGCCTTTCGATACCGTTACAAAAAATATGACCTTGTGGAGAAAAATGAAGAACTGATGCTCTCCCTGACAGAGCAGCTGCTGTATGATATGCAGGAACTGCTGCTGACCCGGGATGGCCGGCAGGAAAAAGTATAAAAAGCAGACAAAAAAGAACAAATGTTTGTAAAAGACCGTTTTATTGGACTGTATAAATGCTATTCTGTTTTCAGAACAAATCAAATCTTGATTCTGAAAGGAGACAGTGTTTATGAAAGGATACACGGTAGAGAGCGGATATATGGGATATGTGAACGGAAATTACATGCTGTTTGCAAGCGAAACGGATTACGAAGAATATATGGAGTTCCCGCAGGACTGAACAGGGTATTGTATGGTAAAATAAAATGACATATGATAAAAGCAGATGATGAAGAGTATGTTATGGAACACAGGCTGTAAATGTCCGGAAGATATAAAAAGCAAAAGAGATGTTTTGGAAGGAATATCGGAATGAAAAAAGTATGTTACGGGATAGGACTGCTTGCGGCAGCCGGTATGTTTCTTTTCGGCTGTGCAGGAAGCGGCGGAGACCGTGCGGAAGGTGCGGTTGATACAAAGGAGACAGTGCCCTGTGCAGATACCGCCGGACAAACGCAATTACAGGAGCCGCAGACTGAAACGGCCGGTACAGGGAGCAGATCGATGCCGGAGTCAGAGGCACTTGTTTTTGTGGAAAATATGAAAATAGGATGGAATCTTGGGAATACTTTTGATGCAGTAGATTACGGCGGCCTGAGCGATGAACTGCAGTATGAATCCTGCTGGAGCGGCGCGGTAACGACCAAAGAGATGATCGATACATTAAAGGAAGCAGGATTTCAGACGATCCGCATTCCGGTTTCCTGGCATAATCATCTGGTTCCCGGCTCCGAATCCCCGGTGTTTGTGGCCGACACGAATAATACGATCAGTAAGGCGTGGCTGGACAGGGTGCAGGAAGTAGTCGATTATGCGATAGAGGATGATATGTATGTCATCTTGAATATTCATCATGATAACAGCAAGGAATATCTGTACCCATCGAGTGAATATCTTGAGCAGTCCAAAACGTACGTTACGGATATATGGAGACAAGTGGCTGAGCGGTTTAAGGACTATGACGGGCATCTGATCCTGGAAGCGATGAACGAACCGCGTCTGGTCGGTACGTCCCATGAATGGTGGCTGGAGGCAGACAATCAGGACTGTATAGATGCCGTGGAATGTATTAATGCGCTTAACCTGGCATTTGTAGATGTGGTGCGTTCTTCCGGGGGCAATAATGCGGGAAGATATCTGATGGTGCCCGGATATGCAGCGTCCCTCGACGGTGCGGTTCATCCGAAATTCAGTCTGCCTGAAGATATCGCTGAAAACCAAAATAAGATTCTTGTTTCCGTACATGCCTATACACCGTATGCCTTTGCTTTACAGGCACCGGAAGAGAGTGGGAGTACAGATACTTTCAACATAGAGGAAATAACGAGCACAGCGGATATTGATTATTTGATGAATACCTTATACGATACGTATATCCAAAACGGTACGGGCGTTGTGATCGGAGAGTTCGGCGCCAGGGATAAAGGCGGGAATACACAGGCAAGAGCAGACTTTTGTGCATATTATGTAGAAGCGGCACGGGCAAAAGGAATAACATGCTGTGTGTGGGACAATAATTCTTTTACGGGAAGCGGGGAAAATTTTGGATTTTTTGAACGCAGCACCCTGCAGTTTCCCTACCCGGAAATCCTGAGAAGTTTCATGGAACATTGTGAATAGAGCACATATTGCATAGTAATAGGCACATGAAAGGCTATTCATGTCATATGATATATTCTAGAATAGGCAAAACAGAGTAAACATACTGGTAAAAAGCATGAGAACAGGAGCTTTGTGTGGTTAAAAAGATTGATGGTATTTCGGTTAATTATATTGATGAAGGGAAAGGCGATGCGGTTCTTTTGCTGCATGGATGGGGAGCTAACATTACGTTATTTGATGGCATCGTGAAAACGCTTGTCTCCGGTCATAGAGTGATAGCGCTTGATATGCCCGGATTCGGGAAAACGCCGGAGCCGCCTGTGCCCTGGTGTGTAGATGATTATGTGGATTTTCTGATCAGATTTCTTGATGAACTGCAATTAACGGAGTTTAGTGTGATCGTTCATTCTTTTGGCGGAAGAGTGTTGTTTAAAATGAATGCCAGAGAAGGACTGCCCTATGTGATCCGCAAAGCCGTCCTGATTGACAGCGCGGGGATCCTGCCCAAAAAGACATGGAAGCAGCGGTGCAGCCTTCGCATATATAAGGCGGCCAGGACTGTTATGAGTACAAAGATATTACATTTTCTATATCCCGATGCGGTAGAGGATATGCGCAGGAAGAGAGGATCTGCGGACTACAATAATGCCACGCCGCTTATGCGCGCCACACTTGTAAAAGTTGTCAACGAAGATTTAGAACCGTTGATTTCCAAAATAAACTGTCCTACTCTATTAATATGGGGAGATGCGGACACGGCGACACCGATCGCAGACGCCAGAAGAATGGAAGAATTGATAAAAGACGCAGGGCTTGTCGTGTGCGAAGGCGCGGGACATTATTCGTTCTTAGAGCAGCCTGCCAAGGTACACGGTGCACTGCTGTCTTTTCTATGATCACCTGGCTGATGATAGTGGGGATCGTATTATGAAACGGAAAGGAAATAAGACTCATATATGGATATCGTGTTGTGGATAATCTGGTTCGGCACCTATTTTCCGGGAGCCGTATTGTTTGAAATTTATATAATGCATATGTTTCAGCAGAATTCCTATAAGCCGAGAGAATATAGAGAATGGCTCCAGGTAACGGGAAATATCGGCAGAATGCTTGGAAAGATTCTGTATGCACTGATTTCCATACCGTTTATAGCTGCAGGCAGCCGCGGCTTTCTGATCGCTGCAGTCTGTATGAATATAATGACTATATTGGTCAATAAACCGCGGCAGGCGAAGAAGCCGCTTGTATATACTGCCAGAGTAAAACGAATGTTTACGACGACAGCGTTATTGTTTGTGATCGCTGCCGCGGTTCCTCTGGTTTTGCCGATCAGACAGATTAAATTTTGCGCCCTGGTTTTACTTGTATTGTTTGTCTTGGAACCGGTGCTCGTTCTGGCGGTTAATTTTATCAATCATCCGGTCGAACTTGCCATCGACAGACATTATATTAACGATGCGGCACGGATTTTAAAGGAAATGCCGAACCTGACGGTAATCGGCGTGACCGGAAGTTATGGGAAAACAAGTGTAAAGTATTTTTTGAGCAAATTGCTTTCCACGCAGTTTAGCGTACTGCATACCCCCGGTAATTATAATACGACGTTAGGCGTCGTCAGGACCATCAGAGAACAGATGAAACCGTTTCATGAGATCTTTCTATGCGAAATGGGTGCAAGAGAAGTCGGGGATATTAAAGAAATATGTGATTTGGTACATCCGCAGTACGGCATCATTACATCGATCGGGCCGCAGCATTTGCAGAGCTTTCACAGTATAGAGAACGTGATCGGTACGAAGTTTGAACTGGCGGATGCCGTCCCGGCAAATGGAAAAGTGTTCTTAAATTATGATAACGAATATATCCGCGGCCGGAAAACGCACAAATCCATCGTCAGCTATGGTACTTGCGGGAAAGATATAGATTATGCCGCATATGACATAACCGTTTCCAGGGAAGGCTCCGTGTTTAAAATGAAGGATAAAGACGGAGCGGAGCATCAGTTTCACACAAGACTGGTCGGAAACCATAATGTGCAGAACATAGCGGGAGCGGTTGCGGTCGCCAATACACTTGGTATTCCCATGGAGAAACTGATTTTTCCGGTGAAGCAGTTAGAGAGTGTTCCGCACAGGCTGCAGCTGCTGAAGCAGGGGAACCGTACCGTTTTGGACGACAGCTATAATTCCAATAAAAACGGGTTTAAGGCCGCGCTTGATACACTTTCCATGTTTGATGATCTGCGGATTTTGATGACGCCGGGGATGGTGGAATTAGGAGATAAGCAGTATGATGAGAATAAAGAGATCGGCATATATGCATATGATAAATGTGATTATGCGGTTTTAGTGGGAAGAGAACAGACTAAGCCGATCCAGGATGGTTTAACGGAAGCCGGATTCGCACAAAACAGGATCATTATTGCGGATACACTGCAGGAAGCGTTTCAAATGGTCAATGCGATACCCGGAGAAAAGCAGAAGGTGGTACTGATCGAAAATGATCTGCCCGATAATTATCAGTAACGGTTTATCATCATTTACTTTATAAGAAAGTCTGTCACAGGACGGACGGGGGACCATAAGGTGACAAAGTCACTTTTATATAGGATAAGAGAAGCAGGCCAAGTAAGAATGGGGGATTAATATGAAAATCAAAGTCGGCGTATTTTTTGGAGGAAAAAGTGTAGAACATGAGGTTTCCGTTATTTCCGGTATTCAGGCATTGAATGCTTTTGACCGGGAGAAGTATGAAGCGATTCCGATTTATATTACGAAGGAAAATGAGATGTATACCGGAGAGGCCATCGCTGATATCGGAAATTATAAGAATATTCCCGAGTTATTAAAAAAGAGCATCCGGATATTTTTTATCTGTGAACAGGGCAGGTTGAATATGGTACAATACCCGGAGAAAAAATTCGGCAATTCTATTGTGGATCATATTGATGTGGCATTCCCGGTCGTTCATGGAGCCAATGTGGAAGATGGTTCCCTGCAGGGATTTTTACGGCATTATAATGTGCCGATGGCAGGCTGTGACGTTACGCCGGCAGCAGTTTCCATGGATAAGTATGTTATGAAAACCGTATTAAAAGACAACGATATTCCGGTGCTTGACTGTGTAACGCTGCATGTCAGAGAATATGAGAAAGATGAAGAAGCAGCTTATCGTAAAGTTGAGCATAAGATAGCATATCCGGTGATTGTCAAGCCTGTCAATTTAGGGTCGAGTGTCGGCATTAAAGTGGCAAAAGACAGAGAGGGACTTTGCGAAGCGCTTCAATATGCATATGAGTTCGGACAGAAAGTGCTGATCGAGAAAGCGATTATGAATCTGCGGGAGATCAACTGTTCGGTTCTGGGAGATTATGAAAGTGCACAGGCTTCGGAATGTGAAGAACCGATTTCCAGTGATGAGATATTGAGCTATGAAGATAAATATGTGGCGGGTAACAAAGGAGCCTCCGAAGGAATGCGGACTGCCAAGAGAGAACTGCCGGCCAATCTGACACCGGAGCTTAGAGAAGAGATCCGCACGCTTGCGGTTAAGACCTTTCAGGCATTGGACTGCAGCGGAGTGTCGAGGATAGATTTTATGATCGATAAAGACACCGGGAAAGTTTATGTCAATGAGATCAATTCGATCCCGGGATCCCTTTCTTTTTATCTGTGGGAGATCATGGGGAAACCGTATGCGGAGCTTTTGGACGATATGGTGAAACTGGCATTAAAAAGAGAGCGGGAAGAGGGTAACTTCCTGACTTCTTTTGACAGTAATATACTGCAGAATGCGAATTTATCCGGCGCAAAGGGCATAAAGAAATAAGGGACCGCACAACGGGTAATAACGGCGGCAATTATAAAGTGAAAAGAGGATGAGCGGAAATGGTCTTTGATTCCCATTCGGATATCTGGTCGGATGTCACCGTGAAATTTATGCGGGGAGAAACGGATATTTTCAGAAGATATCATTACGAAAGACTGCGGGAAGGCGGGATAGAAGGTTCTATCCTGGCAATGTGGATCGATCCGCCTTATGATAAAACCCCTGCGCTTAGACTTGAACAGATCATGGAAGCAATAGAAGCGGAAACGGTATGCTGTCAGGATCTTCTAAGGATCGTACATGATTACGGGGAGATGACAGCCGCAAGGGAAGAAGGATTAT
Organism: uncultured Lachnospiraceae bacterium; assembly: GCA_910579735.1. GTDB lineage: Bacteria > Bacillota > Clostridia > Lachnospirales > Lachnospiraceae > UBA3282. The sequence continues at coordinate 113,696 of CAJTUZ010000010.1, read as the reverse complement.
TCTATGCATTTATCGGCTGCGAAGGCCTTTCCGGCATCGGAGAAGATATAGAGAAGATCGATATGCTTTATGAATTTGGCGTAAGGCATGCGTCGCTTACATGGAATGAACGGAATGCACTGGCGGCCGGCGCCCGCGCAGAGACGGACCGCGGCCTGACGGAGCTTGGCATCAGAGCGCTGCATAAGATTCAGGATAGGCATATGATATTTGACGTATCGCATTTGAATGATAGGTCGTTCTGGGACGTTATGCGGCATGCCACGGGACAGGTCGCAGCGACACATTCTGACAGCCGGCGTTTGTGTCCCGCAGCAAGAAATCTGACAGATGAGATGATCAAAGCAGTTGCGGAGACCGGCGGCATGATCGGAGTCAATGCGTATCCGGACTTCGTTTCTGACAAAAGAGAAGAAAAGACAGTCGATATGCTGGCAGGACATATAGGGCATATTGCAGATATAGCGGGAATTGATCATGTTGGATTCGGGTTTGATTTCTGTGAATTTTTGGAAGACGAAGCGTCGTATTCTTTTTGTACAGATGAAGAGAGTAAGGTTCTGCATGGTTTAAAAGACGCCTCCGAAACGCCGAATATTTTGCAGGCTATGCAAAAAATCGGTTTTACAAAGCAGGATATCAGGAAAGTTTCTTATGAAAACTGGCATAGAATGATAAGGGAAATCTTGTAGGAAATTAAAAGAATTTAGGTATAAACTCCCACCATTTACAGATACTAGTAGCACGACTTATATAAAATACTAATAGCGTAAATGGAGGTTTTTATCATATGAAAGCAACAGGAATTGTTAGAAGAATAGATGATCTTGGACGTATCGTGATTCCGAAAGAGATCAGACGGACACTGCGCATCAGAGAGGCGGATCCGCTTGAGATCTATACGGACAGAGAGGGCGAGATCATTTTAAAAAAATATTCACCGATCGGAGAAATGGGTACATTTGCGAAACAGTATGCGGAAAGTATGGCGCAGGTTTCAGGACATATTGCCATGATATCCGACAGGGATCAGTTTATTGCGGTTTCCGGCGGGATGAAAAATGTCCTGGGTAAGTCCATCAGCAGGGACTTGGAAGAAAAGATCAACAACAGAGAGAGCGTGGTGGCAACAAAGGGTGACAGAAACTTTATCCCTGTCTGCCATGAGTCCAGTGACGAATATCAACATGAGGCGATTAGTCCGATCATTTGTGAAGGTGATGTGATCGGTGCGGTGATTCTGCTGGAAATGGACAATAAGTCGAAAATGGGTGAAGTGGAACAGAAACTGATCCAGTCTGCGGCAGGATTTCTCGGCAGGCAGATGGAACAGTAGGCGGTGATACAAAAATAAAAAAGTCATATAGGTCAGGCTGCAGGGCCTGGCCTTTTTTGACCGGCAGCGGAAAACAGATCATTTATGGTATCAATTATGGGTTGATGCAGGGATCAGAAAGTGATATCCAAAAGATCATCAAATGCGATCTTTGTATTGACGATCTGCAATATACGGCTGCTTTCATCGATGCGTGCGATCATGCCGGAAGTTTTAATATATTCTCCATGATAAAAGTGAATCGCCGTGATGATCTCTCCGCGCGTTAATCTGTGCATTTTCCGATCCAGTTCTTCTGCCATTTCCGGGGAAAGCTCTATTTTGGGGACAATGATCTTTTCTTTGGCGCGTAAAGCCTCCGGCAGACCTTTTAACGCTGCAAAAGGCATAAACTGTTTGGCTCTTTCGGATACCGGCATTTTGTTTTCAGGTCTCTTTGCCACTGCGATGTCCTCCGATCTGTGTGTTCCGTTCCCTGGTGGTAGCATGTTCTTCAAGATTCATACCTTTTAAAATAGCATTTTTCCCAAATTTATTTTTGATGCTGATAACGGCCTCCTGCATTCTGCGGTTCTTGGCAAGTTCTTCCGCATCCGTGAAAAAGCTGTATTGATGATATTCCTCGGGAACGACATGGTTACAGCTTATATTAACACGTTTGATCGTGTAATGCGGGTTTACGATCTTTTCATACAGCGAAGCGACTGCCGGGATCAGCAGAAGGTCGGAATTTGTTTCATCATCCAAAGAGACGCTGCCATGCGCCGAAGGCACATTCAGACGGTTGGAGTAGCCGACATACAGCGTTATGGACTTTGTAACAAGCTGCTTTGCCACCAGATCAAGACATAATAAGTCCATCATTTCTTTGACGATCAGCCGGCCGTCTTCGAAAGGATAATCGAAAGGCAGCACCTGACCGCTGGAAAGACAATTAAATCCGGGTTTATATGACTTGATATCGGCAATTGTAACAGGTTCGCGGCCCCAGGCATGGTCGATAAGCAGTTCGGCATCAATGCCGAACAGATGATATAGAAAATCTTCGTCAGCCTGGGCGATATCGCGCATCGTGAGTATGCCATAGGAAGCCAGTCTCTTAGCGGTTCCTGCGCCGATGCGCCAGAAATCGGTCAGGGGTCTGTGGTCCCAGAGGCTTTGACGGTAGGATTCTTCCGTCAATTCTCCCACAAAATCAGACGCATGTTTGGCGGTAATATCGAGAGCAACTTTGGCCAGATATAAATTGCTGCCGATTCCGCAGACGGCATGGATTTTCAGTTTATCGTAAATTTCTCCGATGATCGTCTGTCCAAGCTGTCTGGCGGAGAGGTTATACATATCAAGATAATCGGTAACATCCATGAAAACTTCATCAATAGAATAAACATGAATATCATCTTTGGAAATATACTTTAGATATATGGAATATATTTCAGCTGCGTAATCGATGTAAAGCTGCATTCTCGGTACGGCGGCAATGTATTTGATATGAGATGGTATTTCAAAGATCCTGCACCTGTTGCGGACACCGAGCGCTTTCATGGCAGGGGTTACGGCCAGACAGATCGTTTTTTCCGTCCGTGACATATCGGCGACCACGAGATTGGCAGTCATAGCGTCCAGTCCGCGCTGTGCGCATTCTACGGAAGCATAGAAGGATTTCAGATCGATACAGATGTAGATATGCTCTTTCATAAATAACGTTACCTTTCTTTGCACGGGAAGATTTATCATATCATATTATGCACAGTATTCATTAAAAACATTTTATACCGGCTGCCCTTTTCAGTATAACATATGAAAAGTCAAAAGTCTTGAAAAATAGAACAAATGTTTGTATTTTTTGAAATTTTACCTTTTTCTACTCATGAATGGCTTTTTTTTTCACATATGATTATGCTATAATGACTATGTCGAAAAAAGCATCATCAGGGCAGACAAGAGTATATTGCAGTAAAAGGAGGAAAGGTTATGGCAAAATTGATCATTACGGTCGAGGGAGGAAAAGTAACGCAGACGCTGAACTTTTTGGACAGAAATATCAAGGACAACAGATACGTATACGGAAACGGCAATGAGTCGGGTATTATGGATGACCCGGAGAAGATTTATGCAGATATTCCGGACTGCCAGCGGCTGACTGCCGATTACAGCGAATTGCTGGAAGCGGTGAATCTGGGAAAAGTACAGATTACTGACATTATGCGCCGGTTCAACGAACTGGAAAAGGAAATGGACGCTTATGCCATTCCCACAGACGAACATGAGCAGGAACATGTTATTATGTTGAATAATAATGACCTGAAGAAACTTCTCGGAGATGTTGATTTAGAATCCATGAGTGACAAGCATATTGAAAGTGCGGTCAAAAAACTGATACAAGAGCAAATGTAATAAAAACGGCAATAAAGAAGATCCGATGTTTTTCAAAAAGAAATACATCGGATTTTTATATGATAAGAATCTGTCAGGCAGAGTATACTATACAAAAAGAGAGACGGCCGGATTTTTTATCGGGGAATGCATGCCGGTTTCATTTTCGGAAAACGCGGCATATTGCTTTTTCCGGCAGGGATATGGTATGATACCTTTATCTGTCGCAAATGGATTTGGAAGAAATTGTTGACAATGGATAAATACGGAAATATAATATAACGCACTTCTTATATTACATATTACAATCAATGATCAATAAAAATAATGATGTAGGTTTGTAAATAGTTCAATGATGAAGATGAGAGGAAAAGTATGATGAAAAAATTTATCGGTAAAGTATGCAGTCTGTTTCTTATGATGCTTCCGATACTGACGACGGCGGGATGCGGTGCGTCGGACAGCACGGCGTATTCGACGGAAGATGTGGTAAATATCGGTATAACAGATTCTTTAGGAGGGATTAATCCCTTGACGGTCGATCAGACGTGGGTGAACAAATATGCGATCGATCTGGAGTTTCTGCCGCTTGTAGATTTGGATGCAGACCTGAATTTCCAGCCGATGTTAGCGGATTCCATTACCACGGAGGATAACAGAAATTTCATTGTGCATATAGATGACAATGCCACATGGTCGGATGGCACGCCGGTTACTGCAGCAGATGTAGAGTTTACCTTTCTTCGCCTGGCCAGTCCTGTGATCGCCAACCCGACGCTGACGCTTTATGCGTTTGAAGGGGTAAATGAGGATGGATTTATCGAAGAAGGCGCCGGGAGTGTGGAAGGCGTAAAAGTTATCGATGAAAAGACCATTCAGTTCACGACCAAATACCCGCTTGCGCTGACGACGTTTGAAAACACCTATGCGTTATATATTCATACGCTGCCGAAACACATTCTGGGAGAATACAGCGAAGCCGAACTTTCGACACTGGACTGGTTTCATCATCCGGACGTTGTAAGCGGGCCTTATATCGTAACGGACTATGATGTGGATCATTATATTTCTTACACAGCCAATGAAAACTACTGGAAGGGCGCTCCGCATATTACAAAGCTGAATTTTAAGATCATGGATTCCAGTCAGATCTATGCAGGACTCCAGTCCGGGGAAATTGACATGACCCACCATACAATGACCGCGATCCCGCAGGAAGACTATGAGAATATTGAAGCGCTTGAGCATATTGATGTTATTTATGGTTCTCCGATAACCAATCAGTCTGTTTTTATTAAGACGCCGAATATTCCGGACGCCAGAGTGCGCCAGGCGCTTGTATATGCAGTTGACAGAAATCAGATATTGGAACAGCTTATGAAAGGACATGGGGAAGTGATTGATGGTTTTATTTCCTCACCCAGTCCGTTTTATGATCAGACGATAACGCCGATGCCGTATGATCCGGAGAAGGCCAAAGCATTATTGGAAGAGGCCGGCTGGGATGGTGCAAAACAGCTTCGCTTTTATGTGAATTCCGGAGATGGCGCCTTCGTCAATGCGGCACAGATCATGGTGGAACAGTGGGCGGCCGTCGGCATTGACGCGCAGATACAGACCGTTGATCTGGCGGCGTTAATGGATGTGGCAAAGGCGGGGGATTTTGATCTTCTGGCAGTGCAGTATACTTATGCGCCGGTAGATCCATATCCGGATATCGCCTGGCTGCTTGGCGGAGAAGAAAGCTGGACGGGATATGCAGACGCGGATATCGATGAAGCGCTGGCAGCGACACAGACGGCTAAAAGCGTGGAAGAAATGAAAGCTTTTTATACAATTGTCGATCAGAAGGTACAGCAGGATGTTCCGATGTTTTCCGCATACATTATCAGTGCGCAGGGTGCGGTGAGCAAGCGGCTGACAGGAGTAAGCGCCAATGTTTACGGTTCTTTTGCCAATGTGCACGAATGGGATATCGCGGAACAGACAGGAAACAATTAACGGAGAAAGAGTATGTCGCATTTACTGGAAGTCGATGGATTGACAACGACTTTTAAAGGAGATTACGGAATCAATACCAGCGTGGATCATATCTGTTTTCATGTAGATAAAGGTGAGACTGTTTGTATTGTCGGAGAATCCGGCTGTGGAAAGAGTGTCACTTCTCTTTCTATTATGGGACTGCTTGCAAGAAACGGTAAAGTTACGGATGGCGAAATCCGGTTCGATGGGAAGAACCTGTCTGATATGTCGGAAAAAGAACTGGATCAGATCAGAGGCAACCGGGTCACCATGATCTTTCAGGATCCGCTGACGTCGTTAAATCCGGTTTTTACAGTCGGGAGTCAGATCATGGAAAGCATCAGAACACATCTGGGTCTTTCCAAAAAGGAAGCGCAGGAGAGAGCACAGATGCTTCTTGAAAAGGTCGGTATGCCGGACGTGAAGCGGACAATGAGGAAATTTCCGCATACTCTTTCCGGCGGTATGCGGCAAAGAGCCATGATCGCTATGGCGTTGTCCTGCAATCCTGAACTTTTGATCGCAGACGAACCTACGACGGCTCTGGACGTGACGATACAGGCACAGATCATGAAGCTGTTAAAAGAGCTGCAGAAAGAAAACGGTATGGCGGTGATCCTGATCACGCATGATATCGGCCTGGTTGCCCGGATGGCGGACCGGGTGCTTGTGATGTATGCAGGGCAGCTGATCGAAGAAGCTCCGGTGAAAGAACTTTTTAAAAATCCCAGGCATCCGTATACGCAGGCTCTTCTTTCGTCCGTTCCTACAATACGGGACGCTGCTGACAGACAGCTTGAGGCGATACCGGGGATCGTGCCGGAAAATTATGATGACATTACGGGCTGCCGTTTCGCAGGACGCTGCAGGTATTATCAGGCGGCCTGTGATAAGAGGCAGGAAGATCATCAGGTTGGACCGGGTCATACAGCCAAGTGCGTGCGGCGAAATGAATTGTTAAGTCTGCGGGAAAACGCGGACTAAGAAACCCTGCGGATTTGCAGGGCAAGTATTTTTTCTTCTGACGGAACCATGGAAACGACTTTGCCGGGAGTTGGGAAAGGAAGAGATGGGGATGAGAAATTATTTTACTGTTTTGCTTGGGATTTGTTTCATGATGTGCGGAAGACTGGCGGCGGATCAGACGGAGAATGAGGAACTCGTTACGGCATATATATCGGAAGAAATAGAATATCGTGATGAGGTAATTCCGGTACAGTATGTGGATGATTTGTCGCTGCTTGCGGATATGAAATATACGGATGGAACCTATGCCTGTCAGGACGGCAGATTATATTACCGCAGATATCATGAAGATTCTTTTGAGGAAACGGCGTTATGGGGAATTTATGACCCTGTTTCCGATAAGAAAAAAGAAATTGTCTGTATAGATATGGACGGAACGGAAACCGTACTGTTTACGGATGAAGGATATGGGGATATGTATCTGCTGGACGACCGGTTTTATATGAGGGAAGAAGTCAAAACGGAACAGCTGCTGTATTCCGTGGATATGCAGGGAAAAGACCGGATTGATTATGGAAACGGGAGAATCTTTGCGATTGATAAGGAGAGACATATTATCATCCTGGAGATGTTTGAAAAGAAGGAAGGAAAGCGTTATTATGCGCTGGATTATAAAACCGGAGAAAAGAAACTGATACTCACTGACGGAGAAGATCATTATTCTTATAATGCCGAAATGTATCAGGACGGCTGGCTTTATTATGAAAGGTCTAAAATGTATGATGCCGGGGTTTTCGGACTGTGGGCAGTTTCCCTGGAGGGCGGGCAGAGAAAAATCATTGCGTTTACTTCGGAGTTTAATCTTGGTTCCTACGGTTATACCGAACACATATTGAACGTCAAATCGGACGGAGAACGAATTTATTTCATAATTGGCGGCTATGACGGAAGCGCGTCTGTATTTCAGGGCGGAAAACTGGTCAGCGTCAATCTTGACGGTACGGATTATAAGGCGGTGGAGACTCCGGGAGATATTTATTATATCGGCCATGACAAGGGAAAGGCATTCGTATATTTTCCTTATTATGCTTTGCCGTTGGCAGACAACGTACAGGAGTGCGACACGATGGTGTGGGATGTGGAGTCGGATATCTGTTTTCTTTCCGAATTTCCGCAGGAAATGATATGGGCATATGACCAGCAGGAGGAAGGGGTATGGAGAGATGCCTCCGGCAGCATAGGAGTTTTGCTCGAACCGTCTTTGTTTTATGAAGCAATCGGTGAGAAAAAAGTAGACATTTATGCGGTTCCGGACGATTCGGGACGGATTGTCAGGGTTGCCATGAATCTGGATGAAAGTATTGCAGAGTACGAAGACGGGGAAGTGGATCGGGTAAAATATAAGGATTTGTACTATGCGGACGGATTCTTATATGTTACGGCAGAGTACAGTGTTTATGATAAAGATTCTTCTATCGGCTGGCGGGACGGTTACCGGCGGCTGCGTTCGGACGTCTATCGCCTGAAAACGGGTGAGCGTGAGGCGGAGTTGTTGTATTCATATTAGAGGAGGATTTTGCGATGAAGGAGCAGATTCCGCTGATTCAAGTGGAAAATATGAAAAAATATTATCCTGTTAAAGGTGGAATCATTCCGCATACAACCGGATATATCAAAGCGGTGGACGGTGTCAGCTTTTCCATTATGCGGGGAGAAACGCTCGGACTCGTCGGAGAATCCGGCTGTGGAAAATCCACGATTGGCAGACAGCTGGTCGGTCTGGAAGAGCCGACGGGCGGCAGTATTTATTATAAAGGAACGAATCTCTCCGAAATGAAAAAAGAAGAAAGGCGGAAAATCCGCACAAACCTTCAAATGGTTTTTCAGGATTCTTATTCTTCTCTGAATCCGAGAAAGCATATTTATGAAATTCTGGCGCAGCCGATGTTATATCATAAAGTTGCGGATAAAGAAACGGTCGGGAAGGAAATTCTGAAACTGTTGGATATGGTAGGCTTATCCTCCAATGTGCTCGGCCGTTATCCGCATGAGTTTTCCGGCGGGCAGAGACAGCGGATCGGTATTGCCAAAGCACTTTCCCTGCAGCCGGAATTTATTGTCTGTGATGAACCGGTGAGCGCTCTGGATGTATCGATACAGGCGCAGATCCTGAATCTGTTAAAGAGTTTGCAAAAAGAGTTGAACCTGACGCTCTTATTTGTCGGGCACGGATTGGGAGCGGTCCATTATGTCAGTGACAGGATCGCCGTAATGTATCTTGGAAAGATCGTGGAGATCGGCGGAGCGGAAGAGATTTTTAAGAATCCGGTACATCCTTATACCAAAGCGCTTTTAGATGCGGTTCCGGTGCCGGATCCGGAGGAAAACGATGTAGAACGGGGACTTTTGCAGGGAGAGATCGGGAGCGGCATGGCGCCGCCGGAAGGATGCAGATTTCACGGCAGATGTCCGGTTGCAACACCGGACTGCGGCAGGGAAGAAAGCAGGATGCGGAAAGTGCCGGATCATACGGGCGTTGCGCATTATGCGGCATGCAGTATTGTAGAAGAAAAGAACATCGCAGGCTGAGAGAAAGGCAGGTTGACTGCTATGGGGAAATACATCTTAAAAAGAATTCTGATCGCGATCCCTGTATTGATCGGGATAACGATAATAGATTATGCCATTATGTGTCTTGCGGGCAGTCCGCTTGAAATGCTGCAGGGGCCGAGGGTTTCGGAAGCCGCTCTGGAAGCGAAGAAGATTGCAATGGGATTGGATAAACCCGTTTATATCCAGTATTTTGTATGGCTGGGACAGCTCCTGCGCGGGAATATGGGATATTCCATAAAATCCTATCAGTCGGTCAGTGCCATGATCGGGAGCCATTTGGGACCTACGCTGCTTCTGATGGGCGTGTCATTACTCGTCAGCCTGCTGCTTGCGGTACCGGCGGGAATTTACAGCGCGGTCCATCAGTATTCAAAAGGAGATTATGCCGTAGTCACGGTTTCTTTTCTGGGCAGCAGTATTCCCGGCTTTTTTCTGTCTCTGTTACTGATCTATCTTTTTACCGTGAAACTGAAAGTCCTGCCTTCCAGCGGTATGGTTACGTTAGGAACGGGCGGCGGCGCAGGGGATATTGCCAGGCATATGGTCATGCCGGTCATGGTACTGGCGGCTTCCATGGCGGGCAGCAACATCCGCTACATCAGGAGCGCGATGCTTGAGATCTTACAGCAGGATTATCTGCGGACGGCCAGAGCAAAGGGAATCGGCAGGTTTCAAGTGATTTATAAACATGCGCTGCGTAATGCGCTTGTACCGATTGTGACGGTTATCGGTATGCAGATTCCGCTTTTATTCGGCGGCGCGATCATCATTGAACAGGTATTTTCGTGGCCGGGACTGGGTCTGATGACAATGAGTGCGATAGGCAGCAGAGATTACCCGGTGATCATGGGAGTATGTCTGCTTTCTGCAGTCGTTGTACTGCTTGGGAACCTGGTAACGGACATTGTATATGCGCTGGTGGATCCGACGATCCAGTTACAGTAAAGAAGCGGGCCGTCTGTATCGGCATCCGGCGGCGAAAGCGCTGAATGGGAAAGGGCATTGTCTTTATGAAGAACCGAAATAAAGAGAAAAAGAAAAAGGAGATGGTGACCGAAAGCTATCTGCAGACGGTGTTTCGCAGATTTAAAAGGCATCATCTGGCGGCTTTTAGCCTGGTAGTGCTTGCGCTTGTATGCGGTGCGGCGCTGCTTGCTCCGGTCATTGCACCGTATGAGCCGGAGGCGATCGTGGGCCCGTTTGGCGGTGCACCGTGCAGGGAATTTCTGCTTGGAACGGATCAGATCGGAAGAGATGTTTTAAGCAGGCTGCTTCATGCAACGAGAATTTCTTTGCTGGTCGGCATTATGGCTACGGTAATATCTACGGTCATCGGCGTCGTGCTGGGACTGCTGGCCGGTTATTTCGGCGGCGTTATCGATATGGTCATTATGCGTTTCACGGACATGGTGATGTCCTTTCCCTATATTTTGCTGGTGCTTGTAGCAGCATCTATTTTTCAACCCGGATTATGGAATATTATTCTGATCCTCGGTTTTGTGGACTGGCCGGGTGTTGCCCGACTGGTACGGGGAAATGTGCTGTCACTTCGGGAAACGAATTTCGTCAAAGGCAATATCGTGGCCGGTATGCCGCTGCGCCACATTCTGTTTTCGGAAATACTGCCCAATACGGTGGCGCCGATCCTTGTGTACGCGACTTCCGTTCTGGCGCTGTCAATGTTGGACGAGGCGGCGCTGAGTTTCCTCGGAATGGGTGTGCAGCCGCCGATGCCGAGTCTGGGCAATATGTTAAACGGCGCGCAGTCGCTTACCGTACTGACAAGACAGCCGTGGCTGTGGCTGCCGCCGGGTCTGTTGATCGTGCTGCTTGTAGTTGCCATCAATTTTGTCGGGGATGCGCTGCGGGACGCGCTTGATCCGAACAGTGAGAAAAGGTAATCGGAAAAGAAAGTAGTAAGGAGACATAAGATATATGAGTTTCGATTCTGTACATTTTTTTGTATTTTTTCTGATCGTGGTTTTTGCCCTTTTCTTTCTGCAGAAAAAGGCAAGACTGGTATGGCTGCTTGTCTGTAATTATTATTTCTATATGTGCTGGAATGCAAAATGTGCATTATTATTAGTGTTTATCACATTATGCACCTATATTGCAGGACGATTTCTGGAGACGGCCAAAGAGGAAAAAAGCAAAAAGTGGATTGTGGCCGGCTGCTGTATTGCAGGTTTTTCGATTCTTTTTGTATTTAAATATTTCAATTTTTTTACAGACAGCATCAACAGTCTGCTGCATATGGCAGGAAGCGGGAAATCGATAGGTTTACGGCTGGATTTACTGCTTCCGGTGGGAATATCTTATTATACTTTCCAGGCAGTCGGATATGTGATAGATGTTTACAGAGGTGAAAAGGCAGAGCATAATTTGGTAAAATATGCGGTGTTTGTTTCCTTTTTCCCGCAGTTGGGCTCAGGTCCGATAGAACGCGGCAGGAATATTCTAAGTCAGTTAGACAGGTTGTGCGTTAACAGTTTGTGGGATTATGACAGGGTCAAAAACGGTATTTTATTATTGCTATGGGGATTGTTTCAAAAAATCGTTATCGCTGACCGTCTGGCCTTATATGTGGACACCGTGTTTGGCAGTTATCAGGAATACGGACTTTTAGTACTGACAACCGCAATGGTTTTGTATGCATTTCAGATCTATTGTGACTTTGATGGATATACGAATATTGCATGCGGCGCAGCGCAGGTTATGGGCATTACATTAATGCAGAATTTCAAAAGACCGTATTTTGCGGTGAACATCAAAGATTTTTGGAGCAGATGGCATATTTCTTTGACCAGTTGGTTCAGGGATTATTTATACATACCTTTGGGCGGCAACCGGAAGGGAACTCTCAGAAAGCAGATCAATGTGCTAATTGTGTTCTGCGTAAGCGGATTGTGGCATGGCGCAAGCTGGAATTTTGTTATCTGGGGCGCAATCCACGGTCTGATGCAGGTTGTTTACAATATTTTCTCGGATATAAAGAAAAAGAAAACGCCATCGTTTAGTACAAAGCTGCGTAACGGTATCCTGACATTTGCCCTGGTTGATTTTGCATGGCTTTTTTTCAGGACAGCCTCTTTACAGGAAGTTTTTGCAATTTTCATGCAAATGACAAAAGATTTGGGAGATTTTACGGATATTCTGGAAGTGTTAGGAGATGGAGACCGCAATCTATTGATCCTTGGACTGCTCATTCTGTTTCTGGTCGATTTTGTTCATGAGAAGGGAATCAGTATCAGGAATTGGGTGAAAAAACAGGAAGTATGGTTTCGTTATCTTCTTTATATCGGCATCATTTCTGCCTGCATTTATCTGAAAATCCATGCAGGACTGGACGGAGCCAGACAATTTATTTATTTTCAGTTTTAGGGGGTAGGAGATGAAAAAGGGTATAAAGATCATATTCGGAAGCTTTATCATCATAGGTGCTGTGTTAGCGGTCAATAAAGTCCTGTCCTATGCCTTGATAGATGATGTAAATGATGAAGTCAGGTATGCAATGCATGAGCTGTATGAGCAGGAGGATATTGAAACGTTGTTTTTGGGTTCCTCGCATGTGTTTTGCGGGTATGATCCGGGGATTTTGGACGAAATTATGGGAGAGAATACCTATCTTGCATCTACGCCGGTGCAGAAGGTGGATGGCTCATATTATCTGTTAAAGGAAGTATTAAAAAAGAATGACGTTCAAAAAGTTTATCTGGATATGTTTTACCATCAATACAGGGACATTCCTGCCGAAAGAGGCAGTATACAGATGCAATGGATTTACTGCATAACCGATAATATGAAGCATAACTGGAACCGGACGGAGTTTTTATTGAATGCTTCAGGCTGTGAGCATTATATAGAAGGGTTTTTGGCATCTGCCCGTTACGGGAATTATCTGCTGGACCGGAAGAGACTGGAACGGGTAGTGAAAAGTAAAAGAACTGCAGAATATGTAAATTATGAAAATGCGCCCGAAACTTTTTATAAAGGGGCAATGATCGTGCCCGGAGAGCCGGGTAATCCCAAATTGATAGTAACGACTGATGAACCTGGAATGTCAGAAATAAAAGAGGATGTTATTTCGGCGTATTCTCTGAAATATCTTGATAAAATAGTGAAGCTTTGCAAAGAGGAGGGGATCCGGCTGGTATTAGTCACCACGCCGTTTACGGATTTCTATGTGCAGGCGATAGGAAATTATGATGTTTTTTATGAATATATGAAAGCGTATGCCGAAATAAACGAAATAGAATATTATGATTTTAATTTATGCAGGACAGAGCTGTTAGATATGGAGAATGCGGATTTTCTGGACTTTCACCATTTGTCCGGGCAGGGGGCGGTAAAGTATTCTACGGCATTTGCCGATATCATGACTTCTTATGATGAAGCGGAAAGACAGGCATTGTTTTATGATTCCGTACAGGAAAAAATGGCTGCCTTATCGCCGCAGACTTTCGGAATCTTACTGCAGAGATCAGAAGATGAGGAAAATGTGTATTTTATAAAGACCATGGCAAATTATGATGCGGATGTTGCATTCAGAATCTGTACACTTGATGAACAGGGGAATGAAAACGAACTGATACAGGACTTTTCTGATGAAAATACAGTACGAATCCCACAGGGTCAGCAAACTACCTTAAAGATAACGGTACGTAATAAGAGTACGGGAGAAATCTGCGAAGAAGGGACGATCACATTATAGCAGCAGCCGATACGGTCAATATCCTGACGGCTTCTTACTATTATTTTAAAAATAATCCGAAAAATAAGGTTTCTCTACCGGGATCAGTCTCTCTAACCATGTTAACATATAATATTCGGTCTGGATCTTTTCATGTTCATACAGATAAGTGGGTCTTTTGTACCCCATGAGCATAGTGGTCAGTGTATTGACCGATAATTCCACAACATTGATGGACTGATTATTCTCCACCCGTTCGCAGATCGTTTTGCCATCGTGCCAGGAGACCATGTAGTCGCCTTCATTCCAGGGAGCCATTGCATCATGGACAAGGAAATGCAGCTTCAGGTCTTCCGGCTGTACCTGATAGGGATATTCGGATAAGAACGTCCGGACATCGATAATGCGGGCCATGATATAAGGTGAGATCGTTTCCGTGATCTCGCTGTCTTCGAATAAATAGGCCATGGGTTCGCCGGAATAGTTATCGCCCTGTACCTGTGTGATCATGGAAAAGTGGGCGCTGATATAATTCCAGAGACCGTGGTTGGCTTCGATATTTAAATAGACCATTTCTTTGATGTGAAAGATCTCATTGGCAATATAATAGACAACATAACCAAGCGGTTTATGTTCTTTGCTGTAATAAACCGCCGCAATGATATCTTCATTGTCCCAGCGCCAGTATTCTTCCCAGGAAAGCGCGTCACGGATAAGCGAACCGTGGCGCTGCAAGGCGAAATAGGAATGTACGTTGTGATAGTCTTCAGAGTCCAGACTGACTCTTTCCACCATGCCTTCTACCGGTATCGCCTTGGGAAGCTGCGTATCTTTGACAATGAAAGTAAGCTTATCAGATACGATCTCCCAGCCCATTTTGCGATAGAAGGGAATGGAATAAGGGTATAGAAAGGAGATCGGCATACCCTGCCTGTGGATATAGTCAAGCGCATGCTTCATAAGGGAATGGATCAGGCCTCTGCCGGTATATTCCGGGTAAGTGGCTACGCCGGTGATGCCACCCATATCCATAATGTTGTCGTGAATATTGACTTTCATGGAATAGACGACGATCATGGAAGCCAGTTTATCCTGATAGAACCAGCCGAGAACATAGGCTTCTTCCAGGATCGGTCTTTTGGCATATTTAATTTCATCCTGCTGCCAGCCTGTCTGGAACAGATCGTAGGAAGTGACCTGAAAAGCATATTGCAGTAAGGCATTAAACTGTTCCAGATCTCCTTTATCCAGCTCACGCATCTTGAAATTATCATTTACTTCCAAATAGATATGATCCTGTATATCTTCCATGTAAATCCCCTGTCTCCCCCAATTGACAGAAAGCACTTTACGGATTCTGTCATGCGGGTCTGAATTTATGCAAAATATTTCTTATATTTACCCATGTCTGCATCAAAGAAGCAGAATCCGATAATACCGCGTCCGGTATGGGCGCCGATCGCACAGCCGACTGTAGCGATCATGATATCTTTTGGATGAAATTCGTCTTCGATCATGGATTTTACAAAATTCATGGAATCGCTGTCTTCTCCGTGGCAGATGGCGACCTGCTGTTCTTCCAGGTGATATCCGGTCTCTTTGGCATAATCGATCAGATAACGCAGTGATTTCTTGCGGCCGCGGACTGTTTTGATTACGGATAAAGCCCCCTTTTCATCGACAACCAGGACCGGTTTCATATCCAGCGTTTCGGCCAACGTCCCTTTAAATTTGGTGAGACGCCCGCCTTTGATCAGATATGCCAGTGTCTGTACGGTGAAAACATGTTTGACGTGGGAAATAAAATAGTCCGCCGCTTCAATGAGTTCTTCTTTGGAAGCGCCTTTTTCCAGCATGGCAACAAGTTTGGAAACGACCAGTCCGAATCCGATGGATGCAGATCTGGAGTCGATAATAGTAAGGTCAAAATCGGGGTAGTCTTCCAGTACATTGTTTTTGGCAATGTTGGCGGCGTTATAGGTGCCTGCAATGCCTGTTGAAAAACAAAGATAGATTATGGTGTCTCCCGCCTGTGCATAAGGTGTAAACGCATCCGTAAACATAGCCGGATTGATATGATAGGTTTTCACATCACGTTTGATATCGTCAAGAATGTTATAAAACTCTTTTGTCTGAATCGTCTGACCGTCAAAATAGTCTGTATCGTCAATGACAACAGGTGTCGGAATAACGTGCAGATGATGTTCCTCGATATAGTTTTTTGGCAGGTCGCTTGCTGAATCAGTAATTATACGAAGCATATTGTCTGTCCTTTCCGGTATTGGTAAAATACCTCTTTTATCATACTTTATGAAAAAAAACTTTTCAAGACTCAATCATCTTGACAACACCATTTTTTTGATACTATAATAGGCTCAGTATCGAAAACAGACAGATACGCTGATAAACAGGATAAGACGTTGAAGAAGACAGTAGCCGATTTCTCAAAATCACAGCGAGCCGGTGAGGGTGTAAGACCGGTATGAGTAGGAGATCGGGGAAAATCCCTTCCGAGTTTCGGACTGAACATCTGCTGTCGTGCAGGAAAGATGCCTTGCGGCATACGGGCACGATAAGATTATTAGGGACCGACGGTGTTTCCGCCGTTACCGGAAGCCGTATGAACGATAATGCGTATCGTACGTGTAACAGGTGGTAAACGAGCATGTAAAACCTCGTCCTTTTACGGGACGGGGATTTTTTTTTTCAGGAACATGAAAACGCAGGAGCAGGAAAGGAGAACATTATGTATCAGAAAGTTGATGCCAGCCTGAACTTTGTAGACAGAGAAAAAGAAGTCTGTCAGTTCTGGAAAGAACATGATATTTTTAAGAAAAGCATGGATTCCCGGAAAGAGGGAGAAATGTACACATTTTATGATGGCCCGCCGACGGCAAACGGTAAGCCGCATATCGGGCATGTGCTGACGCGTGTTATCAAGGATATGATTCCCAGATACCGTACGATGAAAGGCTATATGGTGCCCCGTAAAGCAGGCTGGGATACGCATGGACTGCCGGTGGAGCTGGAAGTGGAGAAGCTGCTTGGCCTGGACGGCAAAGAGCAGATCGAAGAATACGGACTGGATCCTTTTATCAGCAAATGTAAAGAATCGGTCTGGAAATATAAAGGCATGTGGGAAGATTTTTCGGGTACGGTAGGTTTCTGGGCGGATATGGACGATCCGTATGTTACGTACCATGACGATTTTATCGAATCCGAATGGTGGGCCCTGAAACAGATCTGGGATAAAGGTCTGTTATATAAAGGATTTAAGATCGTACCGTATTGCCCGCGCTGTGAAACGCCGCTTTCTTCGCATGAGGTGGCGCAGGGATATAAGGCGGTCAAGGAGCGTTCGGCAGTCGTACGTTTCAAAGTAAAAGGGGAAGATGCGTATTTCCTCGCATGGACGACCACGCCCTGGACACTTCCGTCTAACGTGGCGCTCTGCGTCAACCCGGGAGAGACTTATGTGAAAGTCAAAGCGGCGGACGGCTATGTGTATTATATGGCGCAGGCGCTTCTTGACAATGTACTCGGTAAGCTGGCGGAAGAAGAAAAACCGGCTTATGAGGTGTTGGAGACTTATGTCGGAACGGATCTGGAATATAAAGAATATGAGCCGCTATTTGCCTGTACCGGAGAGGCAGCGGAGAAACAGCGTAAAAAGGCGCATTTTGTAACCTGTGACAATTATGTTACGATGACGGATGGTACCGGAATCGTGCATATTGCGCCTGCTTTCGGTGAGGACGACGCGCAGGTGGGACGAAAATACGACCTGCCTTTCGTGCAGTTTGTAAACGGCAAGGGTGAAATGACGCAGGAGACGGCTTACGCGGGGATGTTTGTGAAAAAAGCCGATCCGGAGATTTTAAAAGATCTGGATAAAGAAGGAAAACTGTTTGACGCGCCGAAGTTTGAACATGATTATCCGTTCTGCTGGAGATGCGATACGCCGCTTATTTATTATGCGCGGGAATCCTGGTTCATCAAAATGACAGCGGTCAGGGACGATCTGGTGCGCAATAATAAGACGGTCAACTGGATACCGGAATCGATCGGAGAAGGACGTTTCGGCAACTGGCTTGAAAACATTCAGGACTGGGGGATTTCCCGTAACCGTTACTGGGGTACACCTCTCAATGTGTGGGAATGTGAAGGCTGCGGTCATATGGAATCGATCGGTTCCCGGGAAGAATTAGCCAGGATGAGCGGTAATCCGGACGCCGAAACCGTAGAACTGCACAGACCTTATATCGACGGGATCGTGATCACATGTCCGGACTGCGGTAAAACGATGAAACGTGTGCCGGAAGTGATTGATTGCTGGTTTGATTCAGGAGCAATGCCTTTTGCGCAGCATCACTATCCGTTTGAAAATAAAGAACTGTTCGAGCAGCAGTTCCCGGCGCAGTTTATTTCCGAAGCGGTAGACCAGACACGAGGGTGGTTCTATTCGCTCATGGCGGAATCAACGCTCCTGTTTAATAAGGCGCCTTTTGAAAATGTAATCGTACTCGGGCATGTGCAGGACGAAAACGGTCAGAAAATGTCGAAATCCAAAGGCAATGCAGTCGATCCGTTTGATGCGCTTGAGACTTACGGGGCGGATGCGATCCGCTGGTATTTCTATATCAATTCGGCGCCGTGGCTGCCTAACAGATTCCACGGCAAGGCCGTACAGGAGGGACAGCGTAAGTTCCTCGGCACATTGTGGAATACGTATGCGTTCTTTGTCCTGTATGCGAATATCGACAATTTTGACGCAACGAAATACGCGTTGGAATATGATAAGCTTCCGGTTATGGATAAATGGCTGCTGTCAAAGTTAAATACGGCGGTCAAGGAAGTGGACGCTGATCTGAACGAATATAAGATTCCCGAAGCGGCACGTGTTCTCGATAATTTTGTGGATGAGATGAGCAACTGGTATGTCAGAAGAAGCCGTGAACGTTTCTGGGCAAAGGGCATGGAGCAGGATAAGATCAATGCGTATATGACACTATATACGGCGCTTGTCACAATCTGCAAATGCGCTGCGCCGATGATTCCGTTTATGACGGAAGAGATCTATCTGAATCTGGTAAGAAGCGTGGATCAGGAAGCGCCGGAAAGCATTCATTTGTGCGACTTCCCGGCTGCTGATGAAAAGATGATCGATACAAAGCTGGAAGAGGATATGGAAGAGGTGCTGAAAATCGTCGTTATGGGCCGTGCGGCACGTAACGCGGCGAATATGAAAAATCGTCAGCCGATCGGCAGCATGTTTGTAAAAGCGGAAAATGCTCTGGGTGAATTTTATCAGGATATCGTGAAAGAAGAACTGAATGTGAAAGAGATCACTTTTACAGATGATGTCAGAGCATTTACAAGCTACAGCTTCAAGCCTCAGCTCCGCACCGTCGGTCCCAAATACGGCAAACAGCTCGGCGGTATCCAGAAGATGCTTGGCAGTGTGGACGGCAATCAGGCTATGGATGAGCTGAATGAAAAGGGTATGCTGCAGTTTGAAGTGGATGGTGTGCAGATCGTACTGGAGAAAGATGATCTTCTGATCGAGATGGCACAAAAGGAAGGCTATGTATCTGAAGCGGATAATTATATGACTGTCGTACTTGATACCAATCTGTCGGAAGAACTGATCGAAGAAGGTTTCGTATATGAAGTGATCAGCAAGATCCAGACAATGCGTAAGGATGCCGGTTTTGAAGTCATGGATCATATCAGGGCGGCAATCTGCGGAAATGAGAAAGTGGCGGGTATCGTACGGAAAAATGAAGAAATGATCGCCGGAAAGGTATTGGCGGAGCATATTGTGGAGAACGAGACGCTGCCGGTATCAAAAGAATGGAATGTCAACGGCGAAAAGGTGGTTATCGGCATCGAGAAGGTGTAAGGTGCAGCGTGTGATAAATAAAAATACAGGATCAGTCGGAAGAAACAGAAGGAACCGGCATATACGAAGAGGCGGATGTACGATATGTGCGGCACTGGCGGTTCTGCTGCTTACAGGCTGCAGTGCGGCCGGGACCAGTCAGTATGCCTGGAATGTTACCCTAAAACATATGTCTGCGCAGGCAGATGAAGAAAGTACCAAAGACACAGAGTCTGCGCAGAAACCGGAGGGTGAAGCATCAGTAATGAAGTATGCCGGAGAATACGGCTGGGATTTCGGGCCGGTATCCCTCGATCTGTCAGATCTGCCGCCGATAGATAATAAAATGTATGCCGCATGGGACGGAAAGATCTATTTCAGGCAGTATTCGAATGAAGATACGGAAACCGGCGCGCTGTGGGGACTATTCGGCGCGCTTCCGGACACCGGAAAAGAACTGATGTGTATGGATGCCGCTGGCGTGGTGACACAGGTGGGAATGGATTACGGCTGTGAGGGCATGTATATTGCGGAGGGCCGGATCTATTCCCAAATATTTACGCAGGAGGATGGCTATCGGGTTTATTCCTGTGCGCTTAACGGCAGTGACGTGAAATCTTACGGCGCGGCTAATATACTTGCCGTACAGGGCAGCAGGGTCATCTGTCAGATGAAGGAAACGGGACTTTCTTTTATTGATGCGTGTACCGGACAGGAACAGATACTGACGCAGAAAGATGTAACTTATCTTGGTGCGGATGAACAGCAGATTTTTTATTACGGATATGAGGTAAACGATGCGACCGGAACCGAAGAGATGACACTGTATGCGGTAGATTATGCCGGCAGTATTTCGACACTGCGGATGTTTCCGCGGGAAGAATATATCGATATAGGAACGTATGATATGATCTATCAATATCCGTTGACCGCTCAGCATCTGAAGATCGTGGAGGATACGCTTTATTTTACAGTGGGTTCTCATAACGGAAATGCTTACGTGTATTCGGGCGGACCGATTTACAGTATGAAACGGGACGGGAGCGATTGCAGGATAGAGGCAGTCTGTTATGAAACATTTTATTATCTGTATGACGATGGGACAAACCGCGTAATTTATTATTATTCTGATGACGAGCGGTATGGAGAATCGATAGGAAATAAAAGACGGCGGGTCACTTTGCGCGGGGAAGCGCCGTATGAGATCAATCCGTGGATCGGTTATCTGTCTTACGATGAGCCTTATTATCATGCGGATAGCAATACGCTGTTATGCTATCCGGACATGTCCGGTATATGCTACGGGCTGCTGACAATAGAAGAGAGCCGTTCACTTTCCATTGCGCCTTATATAGAAGGCAGTCAGGTTCAGAAGATCAGCGATATAGAGTATGTCGAAGACAGACTCTTTTTCACGGTTACGGAAATTCAGTATAATCCGGAAAAAAGTATCGGATGGCGGGAGTATTATGACAGGGGCGGCAGCACATGCTATTGTAAGGATCTAAAGAGCGGAGATATCCGGGTACTTTATGAATATTGAGCAGGATAAAAAACGACAGTATCAAACGATAATTTGAATACATTGAGTCTAGTCAAAAAAGAAAATACGAGATATAATAAGAGAGAATTTTGATAAATGTTATGGAGAGCTAAGCATAAACTGATGGCAAGGCATAAACAAGGAGGTAAGAGAATGCAAAAGAAAACAGCATCATTTGATACGGAACTGTTTAAGCGAAGCGTACTTTATAATGTAAAGACACTTTACCGGAAGACGTTGGAGGAAGCGACCGACCAGCAGATTTTTCAGGCAGTATCCTATGCAATAAAGGACGCCATTGTAGACAAGTGGCTGACATCTCAGAAGGAGTATGATAAGCAGGATCCCAAGATGGTATATTATCTTTCCATGGAATTCCTGATGGGCCGTGCACTTGGCAACAACCTGATCAATCTGCAGGCTTATGATGTTTTCAGAAAGGCATTGCAGGAACTGGGTATCGATCTGAATGTAGTGGAGGATCAGGAACCGGACGCTGCTTTGGGAAACGGCGGTCTGGGAAGACTGGCGGCATGTTTTCTTGATTCTCTGGCAACGCTCGGCTATGCGGCATACGGCTGCGGAATCCGTTACCGCTACGGAATGTTTAAACAGGAGATCAGAGACGGTTATCAGGTGGAAGTACCGGATAACTGGCTGCAGGACGGTAATCCGTTCGAGCTGCGCAGACCGGAATATGCCAAGGAAGTAAAATTCGGCGGGTATGTCAATGTCTATGTGGATGAGAACGGCAGGAGCAATTTTAAGCAGGAAGGCTACCAGTCAGTACGCGCGATCCCTTATGATATTCCGATCGTCGGTTACGGCAACGGTATCGTCAACACGCTGCGTATCTGGGATGCGGAACCGGTAGAATGTTTCCAGCTGGACTCTTTTGATAAAGGCGATTATCAGAAAGCGGTAGAGCAGGAGAATCTTGCAAGAAATATCGTTGAGGTATTATATCCGAACGATAATCATTATGCCGGAAAAGAACTTCGTTTAAAACAGCAGTACTTCTTCATTTCCGCGTCCGTACAGGAGGCGGTGGCCAAATTTATGCGTAAGCATGACGATATCAGAAAGTTCCATCAGAAAGTGACGTTCCAGCTCAACGATACACACCCGACCGTAGCGATTGCGGAACTGATGCGGATCCTTATGGATGATTATTATCTGACATGGGATGAGGCCTGGGAAGTTACCACGAAGACATGCGCCTATACCAATCATACGATCATGGCGGAAGCGCTTGAAAAATGGCCGATAGAACTGTTCTCAAGACTGCTGCCCCGTGTATACCAGATCGTTGAAGAGATCAACCGCCGATTCGTGGCGCGGATCGAGCAGATGTATCCGGGTAATCAGGAGAAGATCAGAAAGATGGCAATCATCTATGACGGACAGGTGAAAATGGCGCATCTTGCTATTGCGGCAGGCTATTCTGTCAATGGTGTTGCAAGACTTCATACGGAAATATTAAAGAATCAGGAATTAAAGGACTTTTATGAAATGATGCCCGAGAAGTTCAACAATAAGACGAACGGCATCACACAGAGAAGATTCCTTCTGCACGGCAATCCGCTTCTTGCAGACTGGGTAAGCGCACATGTCGGAAGCGACTGGATCACCGATCTGCCTAAGATCAGCAAGCTGAAAGTCTATGCGGATGATGAAAAGGCACAGCAGGAATTTATGAATATCAAATATCAGAATAAAGTGCGTCTTGCCAAATATATTCTTGAACATAACGGCATCGAGGTCAATCCCCGTTCGATCTTCGATGTGCAGGTAAAGAGACTGCATGAATACAAACGTCAGCTGATGAATATTCTGCATGTAATGTACTTGTATAACGAGTTGAAAGAACATCCGGATATGGATTTCTATCCGAGAACCTTTATTTTCGGCGCTAAAGCGGCAGCGGGTTACCGGAATGCCAAACTGACGATCAAGCTGATCAATGCCGTGGCGGATGTTGTCAATAACGATCCGGCCATCAACGGCAAGATCAAGGTAGTCTTTATTGAAAACTACCGCGTATCCAATGCAGAGATGATTTTTGCGGCGGCCGATGTATCCGAACAGATCTCTACCGCAAGTAAAGAAGCGTCCGGTACGGGTAACATGAAGTTCATGTTAAACGGCGCACTTACGATCGGTACAATGGATGGAGCAAACGTGGAGATCGTTGAAGAAGTCGGAGAAGAGAATGCATTCATTTTCGGATTGAGTTCCGATGAGGTTATCCGGTATGAAAATTACGGCGGATACTCTCCGATGGATATCTTTAATAATGACCCTGATATCAGAAAAGTTCTGATGCAGCTGATTAACGGAACCTATTCGGCTAACGATTCAGAACTGTTCAGAACATTATACAATTCATTGTTAAATACACAGAGCACTGCCAAAGCGGATACATATTTTATCCTGAAAGACTTTAAGGCTTATGCGGAAGCACAGAGAAAAGTGGAAGCCGCTTATAAGGACGAAAAGAGATGGGCAAAGAGTGCGATCCTGAACGTAGCATGCTCCGGTAAGTTTACATCCGACAGAACCATTCAGGAATATGTGGATGATATCTGGAAATTGGATAAGGTAGTGATACCGAAGAATAAGGAACTCCAAAAGTAATACGAATAGATCGTAAAGATAAAGAGAGACTGTTTTTTGTAACAGTCTCTTTTTTGTCTGATAAGGCAGTCTGTAAAGCATGACGACATTTCAGCCTGCCGGGAGAACGTTTGGTTTGCAAAATAGCCGTAAAACAGTTACAATGAACCTATATTGGGAGGTGCCTATGGAAAGAGCATTATTAGTGGGAATGAATCTGAATAATGGAGAAGACTATAAACTTTCTCTGGAAGAGCTTGGAAACCTTGCACAGGCTTGTGAAATGGAAGTAGTGGGTATCATAGAACAGAATCTGCCGGAAGTGCATAAAGCATTTTATATCGGAACCGGAAAGGTGGAAGAAGTAAAAGAAGAAGCCGAGACGCAGAATGCGGACGTGGTGATTTTTGATAATTCTCTTTCACCCATACAGATACGAAATCTGCAGAACAAGATCGAAAAGCCGATTTTAGACAGAAGTACGCTGATCCTGGATATCTTTGCAAAACGTGCCCGCTCTAAAGAAGCCAAACTGCAGGTGGAAGTAGCGAGGCTGCAGTATATGCTGCCGCGGCTTGTCGGACTGCATGCGGCGCTCAGCCGTCAGGGCGGCGGCAGCGGATCGCTTAGCAATAAAGGCGCCGGAGAGAAGAAACTGGAATTGGACAGACGTGTTCTGGAACACCGCCTTGCAGAATATAGAAGGGAATTGAAAGAAGTCAGCATACAGCGTCAGACACAGAGAAAGCAGCGTGCGGATTCCGGTATACCGCGCATAGCGCTGGTCGGGTACACGAATGCGGGAAAATCCACTTTACTGAACGCTATGTTGGATGCATACGGCACGGACGAAACCGACGCAGACGAGAAGAAGGTTATGGAGAAAGACATGCTTTTTGCGACGCTTGACACGACGGTCCGGAAGATCTCACCGGAAGGGCATCATGCGTTTCTGCTATCGGATACCGTAGGATTTATCCATAAACTGCCGCATCACCTTGTGGAGGCTTTCCACTCTACATTGGAGGAAGCCAAGGAGGCGGATATTCTGCTGCAGGTCATAGATTACAGCGACAGCCATTATAAAGAACAGATCGCAGTAACGGAAGAGACATTAAAAAAACTGGATGCCGACGGGATTCCTATGATCTATGTCTATAACAAGGCGGATAAAGTATCGGCCGACGATATTCCGGGACTGTCCAAAGAAGAAGATGCGGCTGCCGTTTCCAAACTGCCGGTCGTTACATCGGACAGTATCTATCTTTCAGCAAAAAAAAGGATCGGTCTGGAAGAACTGGTGGCCCTGATAGAAAAGAAACTCTCAGGCGGTTATGCAGAGTGTACAATGCTGATCCCCTTTACCGATGGCAGGGCCGTTTCCTATTTGAACGAAAACGCTGTCATATATGATACGCAGTATCTTGAAGAGGGCGTCAGACTGCATTTGCATTGTAAACTGGAAGATTATAAGTACTATGAGAAATACGTTATGTAGAGAGGCATACAGAAAATGGGCGAAAGAAAAGAAAGAAATGCCAATCATGAACTGCTTCGTATCATTGCAATGTTTATGATTGTGTTCATTCATGCCAACATGTATCTGTTCTATTTCGTGGATGGAAGCCTTGCGGTTTTCTGCAACGGTCTGGTTAACGGAATCTGCAACATAGGAGTATCCTGCTTTATCCTGATCTCCGGTTATTACGGGATGAAATTCGATCTAAAGAAGTTTGTAAAAATGGAATGTATGATGATCACATACTCGATTTTGGAAACGATCCTCCTGTGTGCCATTATGCCGGAAGAAATGCAGGGAGCCGCGCTGCTTGAGCAGCTGGTCAAGACGTTCCTGCCGTTTATCACCAGGAAATACTGGTTTTATTCAACTTATGTATGTCTGTTTATTATAAGCGGTTATATTCAGAAATTTCTTGACTCCTTAGAGAAAAAAGAGTTAGAAAGACTGCTGATCATTCTTTTGTTCCTGTTCAGTGTTCTGCCGACGGTCTTTTATTTTGAGGTCATTCCCGACAACGGAAAGGGCCTTGTGCAGATGATCATGGTATATATGATCGGGAGATATATTAAAAAATACAAAGACGTGAAGCTTCCCCGGTATGCAGGGGCGGTACTGCCTGTTTTATGGGTCATAAACGGGATATCGCATGAGGTGCCGGTCCAGGTTGGCGGCATTTATCATCATTTGTGCAAAGACAACAGTATTACCAATCTGATCATGGCGGTGATTCTGTTTTATCTGTTCAAAGAATTAAAAGTTACATCCGGCTTTATCAACAGATCCGCACGCTGTATCTTTGCGGTGTTCGCGTTAAACGACGCATTGGTGACTGTTACGATGAAACTGCTTATCCGTTCCGGCATCCAAAACGCGGGCGGTATAGGAGGTTTTCTTACATTGACGGGAATTGTGGCGCTTATATTGCTTTTATGCCTTTTGGCAGGCGCTGTCAGAGAACTGTTACTTGGCAAAATTGACCGGAAAATAGGCGATTTTGTACACCGCAAAATTATCATTATCACAGGCAGATTGGAATCGTTATTACATTGACCAATGTAATGCTGCATGCTATAATGAAAGGCAATTAGATATGAGGGCGGAAGATTGCCGATTTTCATTTATATATAAATTTTGGTTTGATTTATATAGAGCAGATTATGCGTTACCGATTCCTGTGTGCAGCCATAGAATGTTTGATGGGGGAGACAGTTTTCAGCTTTGGTCTAAGTATTTGCCAAAGATATGGATATATTTCTGTGGCGTAATATAAGGAGGAAACATTTATGGGTAAAAAACTGAATAAGTACCGCATCAAACAGCGACTGGAACGTGCATTTGTAGTAGCGTCAGGGATTCCGGCGCTTGCGGCGGTCGCAACATTAGTCATTATGATCGTGGTAGCGAATGTTTATGCAGGGGCGCTGCGGGATTATGGTTTTGCACAGGGAGATGTGGGCAAATCCATGACCTATTTTTCAGAGACGAGATCGGCGCTTCGCGGCTGTATCGGATATGATGATGCGGATACTGTGGCAAGTATGAAAAAGTCCCATGAAGAGTATGTGGAGAAATTCAAAGAGAGTTTTGCGAAGCTTGAGAGTGCAATGATATCGGCTGAAAACAAGGAAATTTATAAAAGTATATCCGATAAGTTAGCGGGTTACTGGACATTGGAAGCCGAGATCCTGGAAATGGGCATGTCCGGTGATGAAGAACTTGTAAGCGATGCGCAGCACAGGGCTTTGGATGAACTGATGCCGGTATATGAAGATATCAATGAGCAGTTAACCTCCATTATGGATGTGAAAGTTGACCGCGGAAATTCCATTTTTGCAGTCATGACAGTCGTATGTTTTGCCCTGGTGGTGATCATAGTGGTGACGATCATTCTGTCCATGCTTTCTTCGCTTCGTCTGGGAAGAGGAATCGCGGAGAATATTTCCAGGCCGCTTATAGAGCTGGGAGACAGGCTGGAGAGTTTTGCACAGGGCGATCTGTTCAGTGCTTTTCCGAGCGTGGAGACGGAAGATGAAGTGTCGGATATGATAACCTCGGCAACGAATATGGCACAGGCCCTTGATTTTATTATTTCCGACATGGAGTACATATTGGGAGAAATGGCCGGTTCGAATTATACGGTAAGATCGAAAGACGGTTCCAGATATATCGGTGATTTCCGACAGTTATTCAACGCTTCGAAGAGATTAAGGGATTCTATGGTGGAGACGATTCGTTTTATCGAGGAATCTTCCATACAGGTTACAGCCGGTTCCGGTAATCTTGCAGAAACTTCACTCAGTCTGGCAGAAGGCGCTACGGAGCAGGCCAGCGCGGTAGAAGAGCTGCAGGCAACGATCACAACGATAGCGGAAGCTGCAGCGAAAGCAGCGGAAAATGCGGATGGAGCCTACAAGCAGTCGCAGGAATATGCGGATGTGGCCAATAACAGCAGTGCGGATATCAAGGAGATGGGGGATGCGATGGAACGCATCAGCGATGCTTCGAAAAAGATCGGGAACATCATATCCGAGATCGAAAGTATCGCTTCACAGACAAATCTGCTTTCCTTAAACGCTTCTATTGAAGCAGCCAGAGCAGGAGAAGCAGGACGCGGATTCTCCGTTGTAGCGGATCAGATCAGACAGCTTGCCGAACAGAGCAGCAGATCGGCCGTTGATACGAGAACGCTGATCGAGGGTGCTATGCAGGAAGTGGAGAACGGCAATAGAGTAGCGGAACGTGCGGTAGCATCTATCGGGATCGTAGTAGACGGTATTCGGGAAGTGGCATCATCTTCCAAGGAACTGAGTGATATTTCCGCAAGTCAGGCGCTGACCATGAAAGAGGCGGAAGCAGGCATCAACCAGATCTCGGATGTTATTCAGACGAATGCGGCAGTTGCACAGGAGTCTTCTGCAACAAGCGAAGAGCTGTCTGCTCAGGCGGCTTCTCTGGATGCATTGATCGCCAAATTTACGCTGCCTTCCAAGAAATAAGGTTTTGTAAATAAGTAATATGATATGAAAAATGAATAGAATAGACGAAAATCTCCGGACCGCTTCTGCGCCGGAGATTTTTATTTTTCAAATTCATTGCGCGGAACCTTTTTATCCTTTATAATAAATAATTGGACAGAGATATGTGAAGATACAGGAGGAAATCATGATGATAAAATTATGGGACAGCGGCGCCTATCTGATTCGGGGAGAAGAACTGATCGCCGATGGAGCTGACGCGGCGGTACAGATAAAGAATAAAACCGGAAAAGAGGTTTCCAGGGACGAAGCGGCACAGGGAACGATGGCATATCATATTTTAAAAGAACATAATACTTCCGGTAATATGCAGAAACTAAAGATCAGGTTTGATAAACTGACATCGCATGACATTACTTTCGTAGGCATTATCCAGACGGCCAGAGCATCGGGACTGACCAGGTTTCCGATTCCCTACGTATTGACGAACTGCCATAATTCTTTGTGTGCGGTGGGCGGTACGATCAATGAAGACGATCATATGTTCGGGCTGACCTGTGCGAAAAAGTACGGCGGTGTATATGTTCCCCCGCATCAGGCAGTCATTCATCAATATGCAAGAGAAATGCTTGCCGGCGGCGGCAGGATGATTCTCGGTTCCGATTCCCATACGAGGTACGGCGCGCTTGGCACTATGGCGATGGGAGAAGGCGGACCGGAACTTGTAAAACAGCTTCTCTCACAGACTTATGATATCAATATGCCGGGCGTTGTGGGTGTTTATCTAAAAGGTGCGCCTGCAAGAGGGGTAGGACCACAAGATGTAGCACTTGCAATTATCGGCGCAGTGTTCCATAATGGATATGTTAAGAATAAAGTGATGGAATTTATTGGTCCCGGTGTGAAAAATCTGAGCGCAGACTTCCGAATCGGCGTTGACGTTATGACGACGGAGACGACCTGCCTTTCTTCGATCTGGACGACGGATGACAAAATACGTGAATTTTATGACATTCACGGAAGAAGCGAAGAATATGCGCAGTTAGATCCGGATGAGGTCACTTATTACGACGGTATGATCGAAGTGGATCTTTCGGCCATCAAGCCGATGATCGCGATGCCGTTCCATCCGAGCAATACGTATACGATAGAAGAACTGAACGCCAATCTTTCGGACATTCTGCATGATGTGGAAGAGCGTGCCAAAGTCAGTCTGGACGGCGCAGTGCCGTATTCTTTACAGGATAAAGTCGTAAACGGCAGATTTATGGTAGATCAGGGAATCATCGCAGGCTGTGCGGGCGGCGGTTTTGAAAATATCTGTGCGGCGGCGGATATTTTAAAAGGATCCTATATCGGTGCAGACGGATTTACCTTGAGCGTATATCCGGCTTCCATGCCTGTGTATATGGAGCTTATTAAAAATGGCTGTGCGGTCGCGATTCTGGAAACAGGCGCCGTTATGAAGACCGCGTTCTGCGGACCGTGCTTCGGCGCCGGTGATACGCCTGCCAACAATGCGTTCAGTATCCGTCACTCTACCAGAAACTTCCCGAACAGAGAAGGTTCTAAGCTGCAAAACGGCCAGATTTCTTCTGTGGCGTTAATGGATGCGCGTTCAATAGCCGCTACGGCAGCAAATAAAGGCATGCTGACGCCGGCGACGGAATTTGACGGCCAATTAGGAACCTATCAGTATCATTTTGATGCGAATATCTATGCAAACCGTGTATTTGATTCACACGGAGAGGCAGATGAGAGCGTGGAGATTCAGTTCGGACCAAACATCAAGGACTGGCCGGCTATGGGGGCGCTGCCGGAGAATCTGGTGCTCCGTGTTGTATCGGAGATTCATGATCCGGTAACGACGACGGATGAACTGATCCCTTCCGGAGAAACATCATCTTATCGTTCCAATCCGCTGGGACTTGCCGAGTTTACGTTATCCAGAAAAGATCCTGAGTACGTGGGACGTGCCAAAGAGATTCAGAAAGCCGAAAAGGCGAGAATGGCAGGCGAACATCCCTGTCAGGCACATCCGGATGTGAAACCGCTCATGAATGTGATCAAAAAGACTTTTGGCGGTGCGTCACATGAGAATACGGGATTCGGTTCTACGATCTTCGCGGTAAAACCGGGAGATGGTTCGGCAAGAGAGCAGGCGGCAAGCTGTCAGAAAGTATTGGGAGGCTGGGCTAATATAGCCAATGAATATGCAACGAAAAGATACCGCTCGAACCTGATCAATTGGGGCATGCTTCCGTTTATAATCGAGGAGGGAGCGCTTCCGTTTAAGAATCTGGACTATCTCTTTATTCCGGATATCAGGGAAGCGGTAGAGAAGAAACGGGATGCGGTAACTGCCTATACGGTATCTGTTGCAGAAGAGTCCATGCAGGCATTTACATTAACATTAGGGGAACTGACTGACGAAGAACGTCAGATTATTTTGAAAGGATGTCTGATCAATTATAACAGAGTCGGCTGACAACTGACCGAAAACATAATTTGTGACAAAAACTTATGGGTAAGCAAAGCAGTAGCAGAAAGAAATATTATATTATTAAAACAGTGATGATCTGTGGCTTTTTTGCCAGTCTGGCGTCCGCATGTATTTTTGCGGAGACCAGGACGGCGGAATCGGCGCGTGCGGAGCAGGCGTCGGTCAAGGCCGCCAGAAGACCGATGGAACTGGAAGTAGAGGAAGTACGGGATGTACAGACCGTTCTTCTGCCTATGGTGAACACCGGGACGGAACAGCCGTCCGTGGAAACGACAAAGGAGATTGTAGACGACAGTATTTTAAGCAATGTACCGGCGGCAGATTATGCCTATTCTTTTGACAAGCAGATGGATGGCGCCAAAGTCGTTACCAGACAGGGAGATTACGGCGGATTTAACGAGGGCGCCTATCCCGAAGAGAATCTGGAGAAAGCGCCGTTATTTACCGAAGGGATAGAGGGAGATGCCATTTATCTGGATGGGAGTTACGGTGTAGAGCTTTGCGGCGTTGCGCTTACGTCGGAATCCTATACGATCTCTTTCTGGATGAAAGCGGAAGAGATCTACGACTGGTCGCCGTTTCTGGCGATTGGTTCGCACATATTAAATTACGAAGAAAACAAGAATTATATCTGCTTTAACAAGAAGACTTCCGAAGACGGAGAAGAAGTCCTGCCGGTATTCAATACAATCAATGATACATTGGAAAATTCCTGTGAGGTACGTCCTTCCCTGGAAGATAAGAGATGTATCAATTTAAATGAATGGTGCTATATTACGGTTCGGGTCGATGCCTCACAGGTATCGGAAACCGATCCCAATAAGGTTACAGCGTATCTGTATCTGAACAGTGAGCTGATCGGCTGCAGCGAAGTCTCCAGAATGTCGTTTGATATGGAGAATATGAAAGCATATCTGGGCATTAACTGTCACGACAGACTTTTCCGTGCCTGTTATGATGAAGTGCGTATCTGGAACTGCCTGCTTGACGAAAACCAGATCAGCGATATGTATGTTGCCTATATCAGTGCAGAGCAGCAGGAACAGTAATACAATGATCGTATAAGAAAAAATTGTATTGTCAGATTAAGGAAAAAAAGAAAGTGTCCGATATATTAAACAACAAGGGATGGCTGCTTCCGGCCGGACGGTCATTCCTTGAATTAAAAAAGTCGGACCACGGATGGTATTTTTATGGAAAAGGATATTCCAGAAAAGTACCATTTTTTTATGCAATTATGTGGGGAGGACAAAAAGGAGGTATCATTGCGAATTAGTTCCAGTAGTATAGGAATGGAATCCGCCAGAAGTTATTCTTCTGTAACACTAAGAAGCGCCCGCATGTACAGGGGCGAATCCAAAAACTTATCCGCCGGAAAGGGAAATGGATTTCTTGGAAGTTTTTGGGGAATGGGAGATGAAGCACAGGCAAAAGACACGGATGAGAGTAGTAATGCGCAGACTACTTTGCAGGATGTCTCACTTCATTTCCAAAACCTGTCTAATACAGGCAGGATAACGGCACGCAGCGAAGAAAGGGAAGCCAGGGAAACGATCCGGCAGCATTGCATGAAATTTTTGATGTATCTGCTGTTTGGTGACAAGCACAAACAGGAACTGGATGAACTTTGGGGAGCCAATGCAGGTTCTTCATCTCAGGGTTCGACATATGAAAGCTACGGCATTTCCAATACTTATTATCACACTGAGACGGAAACGACCTCTTTTGCAACGACCGGCGTTGTAAATACTGCGGATGGCAGACAGATCAGTTTCGGACTCAGCCTTGAGATGAGCAGGAGTTTTACGGAGTATTATGAAGAGAATTATGATATCGGCGTGCTGCATTGTACCGATCCGTTAGTGATTAATTTAAACGGTAACGTCGCAGAGCTTTCCGACCAGAAATTTTTCTTTGATTTAGACTGTGATGGCAAGAAAGAGGAGATTTCTTCTCTGAAAGCCGGCAGCGGTTACCTGGCGTTGGACTTAAACCAGGATGGCGTCATCAATGACGGCAGCGAGTTATTTGGAACCCAGTCGGGGAACGGTTTTGCCGATCTGGCAAAATACGATACGGATGGCAACGGCTGGATCGATGAAAATGATGCGGTCTGGGATAAGCTGTTGATCTGGACGAAGGATGAAAACGGAAACGACAAACAGTATCATCTTTCGGAAGCCGGAGTAGGCGCGATCTGTTTACAGAACAACCGAACCGAATTTTCACTGAATTCCATGAA
The DNA here is from genome assembly GCA_910579735.1 of uncultured Lachnospiraceae bacterium. Classification (GTDB taxonomy): domain Bacteria; phylum Bacillota; class Clostridia; order Lachnospirales; family Lachnospiraceae; genus UBA3282. The sequence continues at coordinate 80,411 of CAJTUZ010000010.1, read as the reverse complement.
GGATAATCACACTAACGGTGTGATCAGAAATACCGGTATTTTCCTTTATGAAAACGGAAATGTGGGAACCGTACAGCATCTGGATCTGGTACGCTGACAGTCCGCGGCAGGAAAGTACGGAAGCAGGAAACCTGTGTGATATTTTTGTATGAACAGGGACATCTCAACATACAATGAAAAGAGGTGTCCTGATGAACTTATTTAGAATCGTCCAAAAAAGAACAAACAAAAGGGAACATAATGGAAGTCCTTTGCAGGATGTCCTGACTGTGCTTTTGTTTGTTTTTTTGTTGCCATATGTAATATCCTGCCTGTGGGGGCATGTCGGAGAAGAGACGGATGTGCTTTCTCATAAGGCAGATACCGAAGAGACGGAGCGGATCGATGAACGTTACGAAGTGGAGCTTGTCGGTGATTGGGGAACGAAGCATATGACGATGCAGGAATACCTGATCCGGAAATTGAAAGTCGTTATGCCAAAAGAAGAGGGAAGCGGGAAAATGTATGAACCCGAAGCCTTAAAAGCGCAGGCGGTACTGATCCGGACGGAGCTTTGGGGACTCTTCCGTTCCGGCGAAGATACGGTTGTACTGCAGGATGAGGTTCTGTTATATGATCACGATGAGGTGTATACGCAGGAAGAGGAATCGCTATATGCGGAAGCGGTCATGGTTACGGATGGACTCTATCTTTCTTATGAAGGAAAACCGATAAAAGCCTCTTTTTTTCCGGTCAGCAGCGGACAGACGAGGAATGCGGACGAAGCTCTGGCAAACGGTTCCTATCCCTATCTGATCAGCGTAGAGTGTGAACAGGATATTCTGGCGAAAGATTATCAGAGTCAGGTAACATACTCCAAAGAAGAATACAGACAGAGAATATCGGAGCTGTTCGGTGAAGATCAAGCAGTGCAGGATCTGTGGAACCGGTTGACATTTACCTATGACAGCGCCGGTTATGTGATAAAAGCAGAAGCGGACGGAGCCTTTTGCAGCGGAGAAACGTTTCGTTATGCGTTCGCTCTTTCTTCTGCAAGCTTCCGGGCGGAGTGGGGAGAAGATGCGGTTACATTTTATGTGAAAGGAGCGGGACACGGCTTTGGCATGAGCCAGTACGGAGCGAATGAAAAAGCTGCGGCAGGGGATACTTTTAACCAGATTTTGGAACATTACTTTTTTCAGGTAGAATTAGTAAAAATTGAATAATATGTCAGATTCGGGAAAGAATAAACACCAGAAATTATTTCTTTAAAAAATCCGGAAGGATAACAGGAGGCAAAGTCAAAATTATGAGTATGAGAAGAAATAGAAATGGTGTAAGAAAAGAGAGGATCATCATGTTGGCTTCATCGGCGCTTGTGCTGACCGCGCTTACGGTAACCGGCGTTTTTGTCAGAAGCAGCAGACAGAAAGAAGATGAAAGTAATGTGATAGATTTCAGTGTGATCGAAAATGACACCCAGGAATTGGCGGATAATACATTGGTAGAAGAAAATATGGATACGATCTTCGCCGAAGTGGGAACCGACGATCTGGATTATGATCCGAATTTCCAGGAAGCCAATTCAGACAGAGTAGAAAACCCGAATGCGATCGGTAATATCACCGGCAGGGAAACGGAATCGGAAGAAGATAAAAAGCCTGAGAAAGAAGTGGAAGTAGAGGATCAGAGTAAAAAAGAACCTTTAAAGGAAGACGATAAAAAAGCAGAAGAAACCGAAAGTAATAAAGAAGAACCGGATGAAGGCATGATAGATGAGAGCGAGGAAACTATGGCTGAAGAACCGGAAGATACCGAGGCGATTGCGACAACGATACAGCCTATTCTGGATTTTAATGAAGAGGACAGGCTGGTATGGCCGATCGTAGGCGATATCCTGATCAATTACAGCATGGACAAGACTATCTATTTTCCTACGCTGGAGCAGTACAGATATCATCCGGCTATCGTAATCTCTGCAACGGAAGGTGAGAATATTTCTGCAGCGGCAGATGCCAGAGTGATCTCGGTATCTTATGATTCGCATCTTGGCAATACGGTCGTTATGGATCTGGGAAATCAGTATGAACTGACTTACGGACAGCTTGATAATATTACGGTAACGGAAGGCAGTTATGTGGCTTGCGGCGATATTATCGGCAGCGTTGCCTCTCCGACGAGATATTACAGTACGGAAGGTGCAAATGTATACTTTAAGCTGACCAAAGATGGAGAGCCGGTCAATCCGATGAGCAGATTGAAAGACTAAATTCCGAAGAAAGGAACGGAAATGCTTACGATTATTCATGGTAAAATAATGACGATGGCAGGCAGAGACTATGAAGATGGTTTCGTGCAGATAGAAAATGGTAAGATAAGCGCCATCGGCAGTATGGCGGAGTGCCCTGTCAAAGACGGGGACAAGGCCTCTCACGAAGACAGGCTCCTGAATGCCGGAGGGAATACGGTTCTGCCCGGGATAATAGAAGCGCATTGCCATATGGGCATTACCGAGGAGAAGAAGGGTATGGAAGGGGACGACTGCAATGAGAGCGTCGATCCCATTACGCCTTATCTGCGGGCCATTGATGCGATAAACCCGATGGATGCGGCATTTGATGATGCGCTGCGCGCAGGGATCACTTCCGCAATGGTGGGACCGGGAAGTTCCAATGTAGTCGGCGGTCAGTTTGCCTTTATCAAAACACATGGCAGGTGCATCGATCATATGATCGTTAAAGCGCCTGCCGCCATGAAAGTTGCCTTCGGAGAAAATCCGAAGGTGAATTTTTCGCAGCAGAACATCTCTCCGGCTACCAGAATGGCAATTGCCGCAATGCTGCGGGAAGAGCTCTTTAAGGCGCAGGCCTATCGGAAGAGCAGAGAAACGGATGAAAACATGCAGGCCGATTTCCGTTACGAGTGCTGGCTGCCGGTACTGCGGGGACAGATTCCCTTAAAGGCACATGTGCATCGTGCGGATGATATTCTGACGGCTATCCGGATCGCAAAAGAATTCGGTCTTTCTATGACGTTAGATCACTGCAGCGAAGGGCATCTGATTGCTGAGGAGATCAAAGAGAGCGGATTTCCGGCGATCGTCGGACCGGATATGGCAAGCCGGAATAAAATAGAAGTGCAGAATATGGCGTTTAAGACCGTAGGCATTCTAAACCGTGCAGGCGTTTTGACCTCTGTTACAACAGACCATCCGGTGTCAATGATACAATTTCTGCCTATTTGTGCGGGCCTTGCCGTGAAATCAGGACTTTCCGAAGAAGAGGGACTGCGCTCCATAACGATCAATGCAGCGAAGATCTGCGGTGTTGCGGACAGGGTCGGCAGTCTGGAAACAGGTAAAGACGGGGACGTCGTTATCTTTGATGGCAGTCCGTTGGAAGTATCGACGAAAGCGCTCTGTACAATCATAGAAGGAAAAATTGTATATTGTGATGAAAAGGCGTGTATGGAATCAGAAGGTGACGAAGTCACTTTTATGTGATAAGATAGTAAATGTGATCATATCACAGGGTATTTGACCATAAAAAAGTGACTGGGTGAAAATATGATTTTTAATAAGAAAAAAAGATATTTTTGCAGCCTGTCTGCCATACTGGCAGTCGTGGGTCTTTTGTCCGGCTGTGCAGAGCTTGACACTTCACCGGCCGGTAATGTCGAACAGGAAGAAGAGATTGTGAGTCTGGGCCTGCCGCCGGAATTCAATTATGAAGTGCCGGTCAGTCTTCCGGACATTATGATCGATCAAGTGGGATATGCGCAGGGAAGTAATAAGATAGCAGTATTTCGCGGAGAAATACTGCCGGATACATATGATCTGGTTGAGAGCGAAACGGGAGAGGTTGTTTATACGGGAACCATTAAGAAAAAGGGGTATAATTTCCTGACCGGAGAGAATATCAGTTACGGTGATTTTACTGATTTTACCGAACCGGGGACGTATTATCTGCAGGCAGATATCATTGGACGTTCTTATTCTTTTATGATTTCGGACAACCCTTATTCCGAAATTTTTATTGCTGCGATGAAACGGTATTATTACAGCCGCTGTGGTCTGACACTTTCTTCGGAACTGGCGGGAGATAAGGCGCATAATGCATGTCATACGAATACTGCGCTGTTAAAAGAAGATACAACGATCGCACTGGATGCAGCAGGAGGATGGCATATTGACGAAAACGGACAGAGAGATGTCATAAAAGGCTGTCAGGCTATTAACAATCTGCTTCTTGCCTACGAATTGTACGGCAGTGTCTTTACGGATGAGACGGGAATTCCGGAAAGCGGGAACGGGATTCCGGACGTAATGGATGAAGTGAAATACGAAATAGACTGGCTTTTAAAAATGCAGGATGCGGAGAGCGGTGCGGTTTATTCCGCTGTCAGCATTATCAATAACGCCGATAATGCATATCAGATGTATATTGAATCCGTTACGATGGAAGCCACGATCCAGTTTGCGGCTACGATGGCCAAATTCAGCTATCTATATCAGAGTTATGATGTAGACTATGCAACGCAGTGTCTGCGGGCGGCCGATAGAGCATACCGCTATGTGGAAAAATATCCGGCGGACGTTTCCGAAGAGTCCTGTTTTTTTGCGGCAGCAGAATTATACCGGGCAACCGGCAACTATGCATACCGTAATGTGGTGCATCAGTATCTGGAGAAAGAAGAAAAGGCAAATATAAGTAACGATTATGTCTTCTGGGGCTGCGTGACGTATCTTTCCACCAAACAGCGGGTAGATGTAAATCTGTGTGAGAAGGTAATCAAGGGATTGCTCTCGGATGTGGAAAATATTTCTTTTGCTTCCAAAAATTCCAAGTATCTGACAGAAGGCAATCAAGACCAGAACAATAACAGAGAACTGCTGCAGAAGATGGTACGTCTGGCAGTAGTCGATCATATTATTACCAATCATGAATATATGACGGTCCTGGAAAACCACTTGCACTATTTTCTCGGCAGAAACGCACTGTCTATCAGTTATATAGACGATGCAGGCGACCGGAATTATAAGACAGTCGATGAAAAAACGGGAATTATGCAGCAGATCGATTCCAATGCGGAACTGATCGTCATGCTGAGCGCGATCGAGGCGGATCTTGCTGAAACGCTGGAGCGGCAATAGAGAAAAGGTCAGGCAGACAGCCTGACCTTTTTATATGAGTTCTTTATTCTTAAAATACATTTCTTTAATAACTTCCTGCATGCTGGAAGCGATATTTTTCTTTTCGTCCCTTGTCATGTCACTCATACAGATCGGTTTGCCATATTCGATGACAACATGCGTTTTCTTTATTTTCGGCAGATGATCTTCAAAAATATCGGCAGCGTTGTTGATGCTCATAGGAACAATGGGACAGCCGGTCTTTTCCGCGATCTTAAAACTGCCTCCGTGAAAGGGAAGAAAGGTATCGTTTACCTTGTTTCTGGTTCCTTCCGGGAAAATGCAGATCGAGATACCGGAATTTACTTTGTCGATGCCCTCCAGAATCGTTTTCATGCCCTGTTTGATATCTTTTCTGTCTAAGAACAGGCAGTGGAGGTATTTCATCCAGTCACGTAAGAGCGGGTAACGCAGCATTTCCTTCTTGGCGATGTAGCCGGTCGGACGCGGTACTCTTATGTAAGTCATTAAAATATCAAAATAGCTCCGGTGGTTCCCGATATAGAGAACGGCCTGGTCTTTGGGTACATTTTCTTCGCCTAGCACGGTGATCCTGGTGCCTGCGATGAATAAACAGCAGCGAAATGCCCAGTTGACGATCGCAAGGGAAGAGCGGCTTTTCACATCCATGTTGAATTTCCCGATGATATATTCCACGATCAGCAGCGGTATACTGCCGATCAGAAATAAAACGACAAAAAGTACGAGCAGGATAAATCGAATCATAAAAACCTCCATGGTGGGATCTGCAGATTGCCTGTGTAATGGCGGGACATCAGGTCAGGCTTTTTAGCCTGACTTTTTTATTATAGCGAACTTCCCTTTTTTAATCAATAGGAATAGACTTTTCTGTTCGTTAATAAATTTATAGTAATGAAAGTGTATCGAAACAGATTCGCGTAGAAAGGAAAATAATGATTATGGCTGAACTGGAGAAGAGATTACTTAGTATTCTGCTCGTCATTCTGCTTTGCGCGGGAGTGATCGCATGCGGAAGATCGCAGGATCCTATGGAGAAGATCAAAGATCTGGAATTTACCGTGATTCCGGAAGATAAGCTGCCGGAGGAACTATTATCCGCCATTGAAGAAAAAAAGGGATCGTCTTTTAAAATGACATTTGAGGATCAGGGATTTTTGTACATATGCGTCGGATACGGAGAACAGGAAACGGCCGGTTACAGCATTACGGTCAATGATCTGTATGAAACGGGGAATGCGATTTATATCGATACGAACCTGATCGGACCGGGACCGGAAGAAAAAGGGAAAAATACGCCGACTTATCCGTATATTGTAGTGAAAACGGAGAACCTCAACAAATCCGTAGTCTTTGATTAAATTGTGGTGTTTGCTCCAGGTTTGTGGTACACTTACTACAGACTAAGCAGGAGGCACAGGAAGATGCTGCATATTATAAACGGTTATGTGATAGACCCGAAGTCTCACCTGGAAGGGTATCGGGACATTCTCATCAAAGACGATAAAGTGGCAGTGATCGCGGAGCGGGGAACGCCGCTTGAAAAGATGCTCAGGCAGGTACAGGCAGGCAGGAAAGATGGCGTGCAGGTTACGGTACAGAATACGGAAGCGGAAGAGATGCTGCCGCAGACGATCGATGCTGTAGGGCAGATCGTAGCGCCGGGACTGGTCGATGTGCATGTGCATTTCAGAGATCCGGGGTTTACGTACAAAGAAGACATTTTAAGCGGTGGGCGTGCGGCCGCCAAAGGAGGCTTTACAAGCGTGGTGCTGATGGCGAATACGAAACCGCCCGTCGATCAGGAAGAGACATTATCATACGTTCTGCAAAAAGGACGGGAAACAGGCATTCATGTGCATACCTGCGCCAATGTGACAAAAGGTATGAAAGGGCAGGAGCTTGTAGATATGGAGGCGTTATCTATGGCAGGAGCCGCAGGGTTTACGGACGACGGCATTCCGCTTATGGATGAAAAGATTCTGCAGGAGGCGCTGCAAAGAGCGGCAAAGCTGCACAAACCGGTCAGCCTGCATGAAGAAGATCCTGCCTGCATCAGCAATAACGGCATTCATGCGGGAACTGCCTCGGCACATTTTGGAATCGGCGGATCCCCCAGAGAAGCAGAGATCCGTATGGTAGAAAGAGATATCCGAATTGCACTGACGCAGGAAGCCGATTTATCCATTCAGCATATCAGTACCAAAGAAGCTGTGGAGCTTGTAAGACAGGCGAAGAAAAAGAGCGGTCACATTTATGCGGAAGCGACGCCGCATCATTTTACACTGACGCAGGAAGCGGCAATAAAATACGGTACGCTTGCCAAGATGAATCCGCCGCTGCGGGAGGAAAGCGACAGGCAGGCAATCATTGAGGGACTAAGAGACGGTACGATCGATATGATAGCTACCGATCATGCGCCGCACAGCAGGGAAGAGAAAGAAAGGCCCGTAACGGAGGCGCCCAGCGGAATTATCGGTCTGGAAACGGCCCTGTCCCTCGGGATCAGAGAACTCGTTGACCCCGGTTATCTGACGCTGCCGGAGCTGATGCATAAGATGAGTCTTGCACCCGCGAAACTGTATCATCTGGATGCGGGATACATTGCGCAGGGCGGACCGGCGGATCTGGTCATATTTGATAAAGAGGCGAAGTGGAGAGCCGGTGAGGAGACTTTCGTTTCCAGATCGCATAATTCTCCGTTTATCGGCGAGACAATGCCGGGCGTCGTTACGTATACGATATGCGGCGGCAGAGTGGTATACCGGTGTGAGAAGCGCGTATAGTGCATGTACAGTAAAACAGATGAGCCGGGAATTTCCATGCGGGCCGGCAGAGGAAAAAGATTTCTGCTGAAGGGCCCTCTAAAAACGCCGGCACTTGAATTTTGAGACGCCTGCGGCGCAAAATTCTTAGTACCGCTGCGTTTTTAATGGAGCGAGAGCGCGCGCCGAAGCAGAAACTTTTTTCCTCTGCCGGCCCGCATGGAAATTCCCGGCTCATTCCGCATACAGTAAAGGATGGAAAAATTCATGACATATCAGGGAAAAACACAGGAAGAAAAAACACGAAAGAAAAAGGTAACGGCGAAAGTCGTGTCGCAAAAAGAAATCGCAGGAGACATTTATGATCTGTGGCTGGAGACGGATCTGGCTTTGGATGCGCATCCCGGGCAGTTTGCGGCAATTTATCCGAAAAATGCCGCTACGCTCTTACCAAGACCGATCAGTATCTGCGAGATAGATAAAGAGAAGAAGAGACTGCGTTTTGTATATCGTATCGCGGGGAAGGGAACGAAAGAATTTTCCGCATACCGGGAAGGTGACGAAGCAGCGGTCCTCGGGATTCTGGGAAACGGTTTTCCCATTGAAAAGGCGGATGGAAAAAGTGTGTTTCTTGTGGGCGGCGGCATCGGTATTCCGCCGATGCTGCAGCTGGCGAAGCAACTGCATGAAAAACAGGCGCAGGGAAAACAAATAGATGTCCGGGAGAAACAGACGGACACGAAGATACAGATCATTGCGGGATACCGGAATAACGACCTGTTTTTGCAGGAAGATCTGGGGAAATACGGTACGCTTTATCCTGCAACGGAAGACGGCAGTGCAGGTACGAAGGGGAATGTGCTGGATGCCGTACGTGAGAACGGACTGCATGCCGACATTATCATGGCCTGCGGGCCGATGCCGATGCTGCGTGCCATTAAACAGTATGCCGCCGATAACGGCATAGAGGCATACCTGTCTTTGGAGGAGCGGATGGCATGCGGTGTAGGCGCCTGCCTTGGCTGTGTGTGTAGGACAAAAGAGGTGGACAGCCATTCGCATGTGCATAATGCGCGCATCTGTACGGAAGGTCCGGTATTTGAAGCAAAAGAGGTGGATATCTGATGAATACAAAGGTTACGATTGCAGGCATTACATTAAAAAATCCGGTTATGACGGCTTCAGGCACGTTTGGCTCCGGTATGGAATACAGTGATTTTGTAGATTTGAACAGGCTGGGCGCTGTTGTGACAAAGGGCGTTGCAAACGTGCCGTGGCCCGGTAACCCGACGCCGCGTATCGCGGAAGTATACGGCGGTATGTTAAATGCCATAGGATTACAGAATCCGGGTATCGATGTATTTACAAAGCGCGATATTCCTTTTTTACAGCAATATGATACGAAAGTGATTGTCAATGTCTGCGGCAGGAGCGTGGAAGATTATCTCGAAGTCGTGGAAAGACTCGGAGACGAACCCGTGGATATGCTGGAGATCAATGTTTCCTGTCCCAATGTGAAAGAGGGCGCCATTGCTTTCGGACAGGATGCGGACTGTCTTTATGATATCACTTCGCAGATCAGAAAAAAAGCCGTACAGCCGGTGATCATGAAACTCAGTCCCAATGTGACGGACATTGCGGAAATGGCCAAAGCGGCGGAAGCGGCAGGGGCAGATGCGGTATCGCTCATTAATACGATCACGGGAATGAAGATTGATATTCATAGAAAGAAGTTCGTACTTGCCAATAAGACGGGCGGTATGTCCGGTCCGGCTATCAAACCGGTAGCGGTCAGAATGGTATATCAGGCGGCGCAGGCAGTGAAGATTCCGATCATCGGTATGGGCGGTATCGCTTCGGCGGAAGATGCCGTTGAATTTCTGCTGGCCGGTGCTTCGGCTGTTGCGGTAGGGGCGATGAATTTCGTCAATCCCTGTGCAACGGTGGAGATCATAGAGGGAATCGAAAGCTATATGAAGCAGTACGGTATAGAGGACGTCAGGGAACTGATCGGCGCGGTGCAGTAGAAATAAAAACGGACTGTCCTTACGGCTTCGTCAGACGATGTTAAGGAAAGTGTCATATATTGCCTTCATGCGGCATACAATACAATAAGTATACGCATGGAGGTATTTTTGTGGAATTAGTGAAAAAAAAGATACATATGGATCGCATTGCAGGCAAAGCCGGAACCCAGATGGTATTGGAAGAGGATGTAAATATATCAGATAACAGACCGGATGCCAGTCATCTGATTTCTGTCAAAGGGGACGTCATAATGGATGAGATCCGTGTAAATGACGACCGTGTCGGTCTGAAAGGAAGACTGCAGGTACAGATGCTGTATCTGACGGAAGAAGAAGGAATGTGCGCCAGCATGGAAGCTTCTCTTCCTTTTGAGGAAAAAGTCAATATGGAAGGGATTCATAACGGTGATACGGTGCTGCCCTCCTGGACGATCGAAGATCTGACGGTCGGACTGATCAACTCCAGAAAAATGAGTGTACAGTCCATGATCTCTTTTGCTTTGGAAATGGAAGAAAAGGTCGAGCAGGAGGCAGCCGTTGATATTTACCATGAGGAACCTGTGGAATATCGGAAACAGGTATATCCGCTCCTGCAGATGGCAGTCAATAAGAAGGATATCTTTCGTATTAAGGAAGAGATGGAACTGCCTTCCAATCTCCCCAATGCGTTCCAGATCATCTGGCACAGTATTACGTTAAACAAGGTCGAGTTTAAAGCGCTGGATGAAAAGATCGCTCTGCAGGGAGAGATGAAAGCATTTTTCCTGTTTGAAGGAGAGGGCGATAATGATAAGACGCTCTGGTATGAAAATACGGTGCCGTTTAGCGGTATGATCGAATGCCATGGATGTCTTGAGAATATGGTTCCGGATATCCGTTATACGGTCTCACAGTGCAATGTGGAAGTCAAACCGGATTTTGACGGGGAAGAAAGAGTTTTCTGCGTGGAAGATGTACTGGATCTCGAGATCCGTCTTTACGAGGAAGAAAATCTGGAAGTGCTTTCGGATATCTACGGCGTAGCCAAGGAGATCGAAGCCGTGACGACGGACGTATCGTTGAAACGGCTGCTTCTGCATAACAGCGGAAAATGTAAGATAGCGGAGCATGCCAGGATCCAGAATACGGAAATGCACATGTACCAGCTTCTGCATAACGAAGGAGAGATCCGGATCGAAGAACAGGTGATCGTTGATAACGGTATTTCCATTACGGGGACATTCCATGTGACAACGATCTATCTTTGCACGAACGGACAGAATACGATATACGCGACGAAGAGTTCGCTGCCGTTTAAGTATTTTATCGACGTGCCGGATATTGAAGAAAACAGCGACTGTCATATATACTGGAATTTGGAACAGCTTATCGTAACTATGCTTGACAGCGAGGAACTGGATATCAAAGCCGTGCTCAATTTTGACGCCCTTGTTTTTACGACAAGGAAAACGAGTCTGATCACGGATATTAAGGTTGAAGAACTGGATATGAATAAGATCAGTGAACTTCCCGGGATTGTCATTTATATTGCGGGAAGCGGAGATACGCTCTGGGATATCGGCAAGAAATATTACGTGCCGATCGCACAGTTAAAAGAAGTCAATGAACTTGTTTCCGAAGAGATCAAAGCGGGAGATAAGATTCTGGTCGTCAAAGGCACTGCTTAGATGGGAAAGACCGGCTGGAAATCCTGGTATTTGGATTTCCAATCGGTTTTTTACTTTTGCCTGTATAGCATGATAAAATGCGTTTACACGCTGGGAAAGTCCATTGCGGGATAGGCGCGGAATCTTTTAACTAACATATTTTACATTTCGGAAAATATGTGGTATTATGTATCAATGAAGAATCAGACTGTAGATCAGGCAAAAAATTACAGAATAGACAGTTTTAAAAAATTGTCTGAAGGGGGACAATATGAAACGTAAAGGGCACAATCATAAGGAATCCTTTTCTATCCTTCTGATTTCCAATACGGGACAGGGCAGTAAGCAATTTCATATTTCACGGGGCGTGGCCCGGCTGCTTATTTTTTTGCTCATCTTATTGTGTGCTGCCGTCGGCGGCGCGGGTTTTCTGGCTTATAAGATGACGCCCGGATTTGGAGAGCAGAATAACTTACAGGCAAAGATAGATTCACAGCAGCAGCTGATCCAGCAGCTGGAAACGGAAAAGGAAAACCTGAGTACCGAAAAAGCAGCGCTTGAGCAGGAAAATGAAGCTTTACGTCAAAGCGGAGCGGCGGAAACAGCGGATACAACATCGGCAGACGCAGAACAGTCGGCAGATGAGGGAGAAGCGGCGGATGCCGACGTTAATATTCCCAGACGATATCCTTCGCCTAAGACAAGCGTCGTCCTGTCTTCTTTTTCCGAAGAAGAGCCATATCTGGCGATCGGCCTGCATGAAGAAGGGAACATCGTTGCGACCGGAAACGGAACGGTTACTTCGGTCTCATCGGACGATACGTATCCTGTTATCATTGAAATAGATCACGATAAAGGATATAAGACGCGCTATATGTGCAGGCAGGAAGCAGAGGTACAGGCCAGCGAAGGCGCACAGGTAGAAGCGGGAGATACATTATTTACCATTACTGTAGAAGATGCACAGCTGGATTATCAGATTCTTTTTGAAGAAGAACCGATCGATCCGCTCACGGTCATTGAGGCCAAAGGATAAAAGGAGGAACAGGAAATGATGAGTAAAAACAGAAACAAAAACGCTTCGGCGGATACAAGGGCAAAAGTCGGAACACTGATCGGAAAGGGCGCCGTTTTTGACGGTAACCTGACTGCCCCGGAGACAATCCGCTTAGATGGTACGCTGAACGGAAACTGTGAATGCAAGGAGCTGCTGATTGTCGGTGTGGACGGATACATCAACGGTGATATCGATGCGCAGAATGTTATGATCGCCGGCAGAGTGGACGGAGATATTGTTGCACACGGCAAACTGGAACTGCTTTCTACCGGCAAACTGACCGGAAATATTACTGCAAGATCGCTTGTAATTGACGAAGACGCATGCTTCGATGGCAGATGTACGATGACATCTCCTGACACGGCAGGAACATCCGTATCAACCAAATCCGATAAAAACAGTAAAAGCACGTTGACCGACACTTCCGATAAGGAAACACAGAATACGACGACCGCCGGTTCCGGTCAAAAAAGCGGTTACCACTATTAAATGAAAATTATCATTACATAATGAGAAACACTGTCATTATGTTTCAGGTTTGATTTCCATTCGGGCAGCGGAAGGAGTAAGGACTTTTCATTCCTCTCTGTCCGGATAGATGTGCCTGTAACGATAAAGTCCGTTTCCCGGTTTATGTTGTAAACAACGCTTTCTGTGGGATTTCCGTCCATAAGCGTATAAATTCTGACTCCGGCATCATCCGCATAATCATAATTCGTCCAGATTCCTTTCAGAAGATAAAAGATCCCTTTTTGAGCAGACAGCAGCCGTTGCCGAACCGTATAGTAACCTGCCGATATCGGGCGCCAGTTATGAGGCAGGGTCTGTTTTTCATGAAAAAACCGCAGATGCTTTACAGCAGGGCAGGCACGAAACAGATACAAAGAAAGAGGGCGCTGAAACGGCTATGATCAAAAAATTTGGGATCACTTCTTTTTTCAATTTAAATAAATACAAGATCAAACAGCAGCTGTATCTGATGTATTCGGCTGTCGTTGTTGTGCCCATCATTCTGATCGGTATCTTCCTTCTGCTCTATACATACAGGATGATGGTAGGTTATCATACGGAACTGTTGGATTCCGATAATCACCGGGTAAGGAACGTGCTGTTTGAGATCACGACGCAGATCTATAATATATCGGAAAATATTACATTTGACGACGACATTCAAAACATTTTGACAAAAGATTATACCGATTTATCCGATTATGTTGAGACGGTCTCCTACAGCGGGTTATTGGATTACTATGAGAAAAATTATGCGGAGATCAGTTCGATCACTATTTATACGGATAATCCGACGCTTTCCGATTATAAGCAGTTCCAGCAGACAGATGAACAGATGGAACGGCAGACATGGTATCAGAAAGCGTTATCGCAGTCAGGAGTTTTCTGGCAGGGGATGTCAAGAGAGGATGAATATCGAAACAAATACTGGAATCTGAGTCTGATCAGGAAAATTCCGCTGTTGGATTCACCCTATCATGCGGTACTTGTTATTCAAGTCAGCGACAATTATCTGCGGACGCGTGTAGACAGTAACGAGTATCTCAATATGATATCGGTAGACAGAGGACCTGTGTTCTATTGCTCCGACAGAGAGTCCTATGGACAGGAACCGCCCTATCCGATCGAGTATGACCAGCCGTATTTCCATCATATGGGACGCATACGCGTGGACGGACAGAGCTGTTTTATCAATATATCCGCGCTGAATACCTATCAGTCGGATTCCATTATTTATGTCTGTTCGCTGGATGAAAAGGGTTATGCGGGTATTTTCAACATTTTGTATATATGCGGCGCTGTTTTGCTGGTGGCGTTAACGATTCCGGGATTTTTGATGTACTTTTTTGCAAACGAGTTCACGCAAAGAGTACGTGTGCTCAGACAGGAGATGCACAAAGCCAGTAATCAGGATTATGAACTGCTTTCTACTTTACGCGGAAATGACGAAATTTCCGAGACATTTACAGATCTGCAGGTTATGGTGCAGAATATCAAGGAAGAAGAAGCAAGGTCTTACAAGGCGCAGATCAACGAACAGGAATTACTGATCAGGCAGCAGGAGATGGAGTTTAAGATGCTGGCCAGTCAGATCAATCCGCATTTTCTGTACAATACGCTGGAAACGATCCGTATGAAAGCGTTTACGGCCGGGGACAGGGAAGCGGCGACAGCCATTAAGCTGCTCGGCCAGTCTATGCGTTATGTGCTGGAAAATATGGGAACGACTTATACCACACTGAAAGCGGAGCTGGATCATGTGGATGGCTACATGAAGATACAGCATCTGCGTTTCGGCGACCGTATCGGGTACGAAACAAGAGTGGAGGAGGGACTGGAACTCTCCCGATACCGTATACTTCCTCTGCTTTTACAGCCGGTAGTGGAAAATGCGATCATACACGGACTGGATGAAAAAGAGGAAAAGGGACTGATTGTCATTTCGATACGGACGAAGCAGGAAGGAGAGCAGAATCTTCTGTTTATCGACGTGGAGGATAACGGATGCGGTATGACAAAAGAAACGCTGGACAAGCTGCATCAGGATATTGAAATACGGGATATGAGCAGGAGCAAGAGTATCGGACTCTATAATATCAATCAGCGTATGAAACTGCATTACGGAAATGAACACCGGATCCATCTTTATGCGGAACAGGGGAGGGGCACAAGAGTCAGGCTGACGATTCCGATCGAAAAGATGCAGAAATAGAAAAAGTATGGTAAAAATAAAACGAAGATAAAATAATGAAGGTATTTTTTATCAATTCTTTCCGGTATTTTTATATTTATGAATTTTTTATAATAATAGCATCAATGGAGATTGTTTTGTAGAAACATTTCCATTGGTGCATTTTTATTGGGTATAGAAAACTATGACGAAAGGGTGACAAAGCATGGGGGCAAAAAAATCTCAAAAAGAGCGGATTATCAAACCGAAGTTCAGCATGCAGCTTATGTGGAAACAGCGCTATCTGTTATTAATGTCAGTTCCGTTTGTTGTTTGGCTGATCATTTTTAAGTACATACCTTTATGGGGGTGGACAATGGCATTTCAGGATGTGCGGCCCAAGACAATGGCACAGCCTATCTGGCAGCGTCCGTTTGTCGGATTCCAGAATTTCCTGAAAGCATTTGATGACCGTATGTTCGGGCAGACTTTGATCAATACGATCGGTCTGAGTATTCTGGGTATCGCTTTCGGAACTATTATGGCGATCCTGTTCGCACTGATGTTAAATGAAATCTGTTTCGTCAGATTCAAGAAAATAACGCAGACGATCTCTTATCTGCCGCACTTTGTATCATGGGTTGTTATTGCCAGTATCGCGAAGATGGTATTGAATGACGGCGGTATGCTGGATACGGCGCTTCATACGAAACTGGGACTGATGAGTACGAATTCACCTATTTTCTGGTTTACGGTTGTTCTGATCAACATATGGAAAGAAGTAGGCTGGGATGCGATCGTATATCTTTCTGCCATGGCTGGTATCGACCAGGGGTTATATGAGGCGGCGAAAGTGGATGGGGCCAATCGTCTTCAGAGAATCTGGCACATTACGCTTCCGGGTATTAAGCCGACAATTATCGTATTGTTGATCATGGGTATCGGCGGTGCGCTGAATATCGGTATGGAACGTCAGATGCTTTTAAGTAACGGCATTGTACAGGATCATGCAATGGTACTTTCCTGGTTTGCATATGTCAGAGGTATCGGTAACAGTAACTATGGTCTGGGTACCGCGATCGGTATGTTCCAGTCATTGGTTGGTATCTTATTGCTCTTTATTGCAAATAAGATCGCCGGACTGCTCGGCGAAAGCAGACTGATATAAGGGGGGAAAGATCATGGCAAAAGTAAAAAGCCAC
Source organism: uncultured Lachnospiraceae bacterium (assembly GCA_910579735.1). GTDB lineage: Bacteria > Bacillota > Clostridia > Lachnospirales > Lachnospiraceae > UBA3282. Next base: position 63,885 of record CAJTUZ010000010.1, on the reverse strand, counting down.
AGAATAAAGAGTCGTGACAATATTTTGGATTACATATTGCTGGTGGTATTTATTTTCCTGATTATTATTACAATATATCCGTTTTTGAACGTACTGGCGATATCGTTTAATGATCCGATCGATACGATGCGTAACATTAACTTCGTCATTCCGAGAAAATTTACATGGAGCAACTATGTATATGTATTTAAAGAAAATAATCTGATGAAAGCATTTGTGCTCTCGGTAGCCAGAACGGTGGCCGGTGCGGGGATTGGCGTTATCTGCACGGCAATGATAGCGTATGTGCTGAGCAGAAAGGACTTTTATTTCAACAAGGTATTTACTGTATTATTCGTTATTACCATGTATGTAAGCGGCGGATTGATTCCTGAGTATCTGCTTCTTATGAGAACTTTGAAAATGGGCAATAATTTCCTGGTTTATATTATTCCGGGTCTTGTGTGGGTTTATAATATCATTCTGGTGCGATCCTTTATAGAAGGTCTTCCGCTTGCATTACAGGAAGCGGCCAGAGTGGATGGCGCCAATGATTTTACCATTTGGGCAAGGATCGTCCTGCCTCTGTGTAAACCGGTTCTGGCAACGGTTGGCCTCTTTATGGCGGTTGGCCAGTGGAATTCCTTTATGGATACGTACCTTTACGCAAAGGAGCTGCCGACACTGCAGTATGTATTGTATGAGATCATGGAGAAGGCGACGGTCAAGATCGATCCGCATGCGGCGGAACAGATCAAGAATGCAGTGTCCCCGCTTTCCGTGCGAATGGCAGTAACGATCGTGGCAACCGTACCGATCCTTATCGTATATCCGTTCCTGCAGAAATATTTCGTGGGCGGTATGACGGTCGGAGCAGTCAAGGACTGATGGGTAAGATATTTATATGACTGCACCATTGTTAAAATAGAAGATACAGACATAAAGTGGGCAGTTATAAAAATATAAACAGTAATTATGCGGTTTGCGGCTGTAGGGGATATGTGCAGTCTCAGGCGGCAACAACAGAAGGGAGAAGAAGAAGTATGAAAAAAAGAAAAATTAGTGCACTGCTTCTTGCAGTGACAATGATTGCTGCTACACTGGCAGGCTGTGGTGACGGCGGAAATACGACAACAAGTACAGACAGCACGACAGCAACAGACAGCAGCAGTGATGCGAGCGCTGACACAAGCAGCGACAGCAGCACAGCGGATGATACAAGCAGCGCAGCATCAGGAGAGGTTATTGAATTGACTTTCTTTAATGCAGATGCAAACCAGGACGATCCCTGGACAGATCCTGTAGCACTTGCGATCACGGAAGCAACCGGCGTTAAATTAAAAACGTCACGTCCGGTCGGCGGCAATGATGAAAGTGAAGCAGTTGCGCTGATGATCGCAGAGCAGAACTATCCGGATATCATCTTTGCAAAGGGTTCCGCTAACGGTCTGATCGAAGCCGGCGCACTGATGGATATGACAGATCTGATCGAACAGTATGGTCCGAATATCAAGAAGCTTTACGGAGAAGAATTCGAGAAATTAAAACAGTCTGTAGATGATCCGGCTATTTATCAGCTGTCCGCATATGTTGTAGGCGGTACGAAGTTTAAAGATTGCGGAAATATCCAGATCCAGTGGGCTGCACTGAAAGCAAAAGATTATCAGATTCCGCAGTCATTGGAAGAACTGGAAACTATGATCAAAGATTATATCGCAGAGAATCCGACGACAGAAGATGGACTTGACAAGATCGGTATTACATTATCTACCGCTGACTGGCACTGGCTGATCACACTCGGCAATCCGGCAGGATTTATTGCAGACGGCGCGCCGGATAACGGACAGTGGATCGTTACGGAGAACAACGAAGGCGTTTATAAATTCCGTTCCGACAACGAAAGAGAATACTTCAGATGGTTATGCCGTATGTACAACGAAGGTATCCTTGATCCTGATTTTGCAACACAGACACATGAAGACTATATCGCAAAGATTGCATCCGGCCGTGTTGTAACTCTTTTTGATAAAGACTGGGATTACATGGATGGAGAGAAAGTATTAAAAGCTGACGGTAAATATGAACTGACTTATGCAGGTCTTCCGACAGGTATGACTGCTGATATAAAATGTCCGTCTCTTATGTATCAGGGTCTGACGACCGGAACAGGCGTAGGTATTTCTTCAACCTGTAAAGATCCGGTTGCAGCAATCAAGTTTATCGATTTCCTTTGCTCTGATGAAGGTCAGGTACTGAACAAATGGGGTATCGAAGGCGTTAACTACTTCATCGATGACGAAGGACACCGTTACAGAACAGAAGAAGAGATCAAATATGCGCAGGAAGATGCAGACTATTCCAAGAATACAGGCGTAGGTTTCCACAATTATCCGTTCCCGTCTTATGGTGATGGTATTTTGGATCCTACAGGAAGCACTTATACGACAGTAAGTAAAGATGCAGTTATTAACGAATACAATGTTGAAGAGCAGGCAGCATGTGAAGCATGGGGCGTAGAGCTTCTGGTAGATATGTTCCCGCAGCCTGATGAGTTTGAAACACCTGATTATTCACCGCTTTGGGCATATGCAATGCCGATGGAATTCTCAGAGATCGTTGATAAGCTGGATGAAGTTGCATGGTCAGCATTGATCAAATGCGTAACCGGTACGGAAGCGGATTTTGACGCAAACTATGATCAGATGATCGCTGATCTGGAAGCAACAGGCATGAGCGAAGCAGAAGAGATGATGACAAATATTATCGCAGAGAAAGTTGCTATCGTTCAGTAATAACAGAGTAATATAGTTTATAATAAAAGCCGGGTTCTGCTTTATAAGAACCCGGCTTATTTATTTCTCTGCCGCCTTACGGAACTCGGCAGGACTTTGTCCGACATATTTCCTGAATTTTTTGTGAAAATAATCTACATTTTTATAACCAACCTGTTCGGCGATTTCATAGACTTTTAATTTGTCTTCCAATAACAGTTCTTTGGAATGATCGATCCGCTTGTGATCGATATAAGAGTTAAAGCTCTCTCCGACCATCCTGTTAAAGATCTTACCCAGATAAGCGCTGTTATAGCCAAAAAGAGGCGCGATAGTCTCTAATTTGATATTGTCCCGGAAATTGTGGTCAATATAAAAGAGCACGTCGTAAATGACCGTATCTTTGGAGGGATTGCCGATAGCGTTCATGATCATTTCGAATTGTTCCGAAAGAAAATGAAGGATCTCATAAAGATAGTTTCTCCGTTCAATAAATTCAATGACTGCAGAATTGCTCATGAAAGGAATTTCCGCAGCAGCATGACTTCGGTTGATCGCTTCTTTCGTCTGCAGATACAGATCGGTCAGGAATAGTTTTATTTCCTTGATCTCTTTAGAGGACTTTAAAAGACCGGATTCCAGTTCATGCAGTGTATCTGCGATCATAGCGCGGTTGTAGGACTGAATATAATCCGTAAACTGTTTTGAAAATTCTGAAAGAGATTCTTCGGAAAGGGCCAAAAAATCGTAGAGGGGGGGGCTGTTCGGTTCTTCTAAAGAAGCACCCGGCAGCATTTCGTAACCGAGCGCATGCTGTCCCTGGCGGCAGAAAAATCTGCGGTTTAGCAGGACGGACGCATCCTCATAGGAAAGATGGACATCTGTCAGTTCGGTGACCGGCCGGCCGTAAGTCAAAAACATGGATTCCATGGGAGAACCTTCCTGTATCGGACGTTCTTCATAATGCTTGAGAAAATCATTCAGTTTATGCAGGCCGTGCGAACCTTTCAAGAGTACGACATCTTTATTATCGATCTCCAGATGTTCGAAAATATTATTTTCACGGTTGATTACTTTCAAAAGATCCGCAAACGTATAGGGAGCATTTACGGAGTGTTTATGGAAATCTTCACAGATGACGATCTGATAGGTGTCCGCCTGCAGATGAAAATGGGTAATATCGTCTTCGGTAAGAGGTGCGTCAAGGGTGTTGGTCAGAAGTTCATGCAAAACGATATTTTTGGCTTTGGATTTATAGGAAGCCAAATGACGGGATTTTTGTTTCTCTGTGGATAAGGTTTCCCTGATCTCGCGTACGGCGGCATAAAGCTCTTCTTCGTCAATCGGTTTTGTCAGGTAGAAACTGACGCCGTTTCTGATAGCTTCCTGTGCATACTTAAAATCGGAGTAGCCGCTTAGAATAATGCATTTGCCCTGATAACCGGCTTCCCTGGCCCGGTTGATCACTTCGATACCGTGCATTTTGGGCATTTTTACATCCAGCATGACGAGACTCGGACGTAAGGCCAGAATGCCCGCAAGGGCATCTTCTCCGTTAGCGGCTTCCCCGCATAAGGAAAATCCCAACGCTTCCCAGTCAATAATATACTTTAAACCCTGTCTGATAGAAATTTCATCATCGGCAATAAATAATGTTTCCATACGATAAGCGCATTCCTTCCCCGGTTTACGAATTTACGAAGTATTACGATAGCATTCATATCAAATATCGTATCATGAATTGTCACTTCGTGCAAGGAAGGGTTAACCGATATCAGTTCGTAATTGCCGCAACGGCTTCTTCCCGCAGCGCGCTCTGCGCTTTGACATTACGCATGTCCCATGAAAGAACATGCTCATAACCGAGGCTTAAAGCGGCGTTCTGCATTTCTTTCTGAAGGGAATAGAAAGCGGCTTCATCTTTGGCAAATATCATTTTCCATGAATAATCTACAATTACGTTCCGGCACTGGCTGCGCAGTGTGGCGATTTCCGAACTTTCTGCGGGCGCACGGTAGAGGATGCCCGGACAGACGATATACTGACCGTGAGAGAACAGATAATCCAGAGAAGTTTCTGCCTGCATATCTTTCTGCCAGCGGATATCAAGGGGCGTGCCGGCATCCTGCTTGTAGGAATCCCAGAGCGTATAGAAATAAGGATAACCGTTGGGAGCCGTATCGGTTAAAGCGACGGTGGTAAAGTTTAACATGGAATACCCGGCATTCCATGTGCCGCCGCCCCATTCTTCCGGTACTGCAGGATTTTCGTTCGAGAGCGCATGGATACCGTATTCCGTTATAACGGGGCCTTCATCGGTCATATTCCATGTAAGTCCCTCCGGTCCTGCCGTTCCCGTCACCGGCTGGGAACTGTTGGCATAGATCCCTTCGGGAGAATAGAGCCAGTCAATGAAATCCGCAAGACGTTTCGGGTCTTCCGCGCCGGAACCGATGGCAATGACTTTGCCGGCATCTCCCATGGGCTGGCATCCTTTTAACATAATCTGCATATCATCGATCGGAACAAGCATAAATCCCTGGCCGTTCGACGTATGTTCCACGGTATTATAGGCAGATTTGCCAAGCCAGGGCCAGGGAGAAAACAGGACGGTTCCATCGGCGCATTTGTCATATACGTCCATATATTTTAAATTCGGTGATTCAGGGTCTATCAGGCCCATCTGGTTGGCGTCGAAATAAAATTTCAAAATACGCTGATATATGGAATCGGTGTCAAGAATACTCTGATATTCGGAATTGTCCACTTTGTACAGAACGAATCCGTATTCTTCATAGCCATAGAAACAGGCCGGCTGCTTGGCCGCATTCATCAGATTGCCGTCCCAGTCGGCAAAGAGGCTGAAAGCATATACCGGTTTGCCGGAGTTGTTTACGGGAGACAGTTCCTGCATCTGTTTTAAGACCGGCAGCATATCCTCAAGTGTATTCATCTTAGGGGAACCGACAGCCGTATAGAGATCGTAGCGCATGTAGGGACCGAATATCGGTTCATCATTTTCGCTCGGTTCCATACAGTTTTTTAAGGATATTTCGGCAGGAACAGCGTAAATGGCCGTGTCGGAAACAGGATCATTCAACGCACGGATCGCGGTTTCATACCGCATGATACCCTTCCCCTCCAAATATTGGCTCATATCAATGATCAGTCCGGCCGTTACAAGATCCTCTAAATTACTGTTGGCGTCGCAGACGATCAGATCACCCAGCTCTCCGGCTGCCGCGCGGGTCTGATACATCGTATTGCCGCCGCCCGTAATATTGGGCGCAATAATATTTAATTTCATATTGAATTTATCCTGTACGATATGTGCAAACCATCCGGACTGAAGTCCCTGATAGTTGGCAAGCGAGTCAAACACGTCGATTGTTAGCGGTTTCTTATAGCGTGAAGACGAGCGGAAAGCATAGGAAGAGGAAGCAGCGCCATACTGCATGATGGCGGCCGTCAAACAAAAGAGAATAAGAACAGAAAGCAGTCGTCTGAATTTGGATGTCATAGTAAGGTTCCTCCTTCCGGCCGGATCGCCGCATGATAAAAATTTTATTATAGACAGTATACCTTATCAGGCGGCCGGATGGTACTCGTCAAATTGTTTATTTTTTGCATCTATTTTTAGATAATGGTAGATGACCGGAGAAAGTATGGTAAAATAGAAAGAAAGGGCGGAGGGTTAGTATGGCAGAAAAGAAAATTACACCGTTTACGGATGCGGCGCTGTCTATAGAAGAGCGCCTTGACTGGCTTATGGCGGAAATGACAATGGATGAAAAGCTGCGTTGTCTGGCGTCAAGAGTACCCGATCTGGAGCGTCTGGGCATTTCGGCGATGTCCGTAGGCGGAGAAGCGGCACATGGGGTAGAGGCAAGAAACGATCAGAACGAACTTGGCGGACCGGAAGTTACGACTTCTTTCCCGCAGCCTGTCGGGATGAGCGCGTCATGGGATACGGAGCTGATCAGGAAGGCGGGAGAAGTGACGGGAACGGAGGCACGTGTTCTATATCACAGGCATCCGGACAGAGGACTGAGCCGCTGGGCGCCGACGGTCGATATGGAACGCGACCCGCGCTGGGGAAGGACCGAAGAAGGATACGGAGAAGATCCCCTGCTTACGGGAGAAATGTCTTCGGCCTATATCCGGGGAATGCAGGGTGATGATCCACATTATCTACGGATCGCGGCGACGTTGAAACATTTCTACGGCAATAACACAGAAGTCGGCAGAGGGTGGAAAAACGTTTCCATCGATCCGCGGAACAAGTATGAATATTATCTTGAACCGTTTCGCAGGGCCATCGAAAAAGGCGGGGCAGAAGCCGTTATGACGGCCTATAATAAGATAAACGGTATTCCCGGCATGTTAAATCCGGAAGTAAAGGACATTCTGAAAAAGCAGTACGGATTGAAACATGCGGTCTGTGATGGAGGCGCCATGGAACTGGTTGCGACGTTCCATCATGACTGCGGTCTGCATGCCGAAACGATCGCGGCGGCGATAAAAGCGGGCGTGGACGCGATGTCGGACAATCCGGAAACTGTCGAAGCTGCGGCGAGGGAAGCTTACGAACTGCATCTTCTGACGGAGGAAGACATTGATACGGCTCTTAAAAATATGTTCCGTACGAAACTGCGTCTGGGCATATATGATGCGCAGCCATGCAATCCCTATGATAATGTAACGGAAAAAGACATCAATTCCGAAGAAAACCGGGAGATCTGCAGGCAGCTGACGCGCGAGTCGATCGTGCTTTTGAAAAACAGGGATCATTTTCTGCCATTAGATAAAACTTCCGCGGATTCGACCGCACTGATCGGTCCGTTTGGAGATGCGTGGTATCAGGACTGGTACGGCGGTAAGGCATACAGCGAGACGACGCTTTATGAGGGATTACGGAAGGTTATAGGAGCATCCGGCAGTACGAACGGGATGCCTTATGCGGATGGTCTGGACAGGATCGTTTTCCGATGCGGTGAAAAAGGAATAGCCGTATTACCGGATGGCTCTGCATATCTTGCGGAGGAACCGGACGTCTTTATCAAAGAGAACTGGGGAGAAGGCAGTTATACATTCCGTCATGTCCGTACCGGAAAATATATGAATACGAGATTTTATCCGGGGAAGGCGAAGCCTGAGGATATGGGGAAACTTGCGGCGGAAGCGGACTCTGCGTTTGACTGGTTTGTGATGGAGATCTTTCATCTGGAAGAGGCAGACGATGGCAGCTTCCGGCTTTTGAACCGGTTCGGTACTCCTTTTATGGCAGCGGAAGACGGAAGCCTTTGGTCTATGAGAGGCGGCGAACAGGTAGGGCCTACGGTGGGTGTTGAAATGGCAAGCGGTGAAGCACGCGGACAGGAAAAAACACTTTGTGAAGTACGGTTTCACATAGAGGTGACGGAGTCCGGTATTGAGCATGCGGTAAAGCTTGCAAAAGAACAAAGGAACGTCATTCTTGCGCTTGGAGCTCATTCGATGATCAATGCGAAAGAAGAAGTGGACCGTTCCACGATCAAGTTCCCGCCGGAACAGGAGAGGCTGTTGGAAGCGGTTTATGAGGCGAATCAGAATGTGGTACTGGTACTGTTTTCCAATTACCCGTATGCGGTCATGAAAGCAGACGAGAAACTGCCGGCGATCCTCTGGAGCGCTACCGGAAGCCAGGATATGGGAGAGGCCGCGGCAGAAACAATTTTCGGTGAAAACGCGCCCGCGGGCCGTCTGAATATGACATGGTATCAAAGCGACGAAAACCTTCCGGATATCGATGATTATGATATCATCAAAGGTAAACGTACATATCGCTATTTTGACAAAGAAGTCCTTTATCCGTTCGGATACGGTCTGACGTATAGCGAGTTTACCTATTCGGATCTGTCCGTGGAGCTTGTTGACAAGACGATGTTGAAAGCAGTGTTTACCGTGGAAAATACGGGAAATACGGTAAGCGACGAAGTGGCGCAGGTATATGGGAGCGCACCGGCCTCCCGTGTGCAGAAACCGCTCAAACAGCTTCTTGGCTTCCGACGGTTAAAGGCCGTGCAGCCGGGAGAGAGCAGGACAGTGGAGATCATGATTCCGATAGAAGAATTCCGTTTCTATGATGTGATCAGTCGTTCGCTTATGGTAGAAGAAGGCTGTTATACCATATATGCCGGCGCTTCCAGTGCAGACATGGCGGTTACGGCGCAGATCATGATTCCGGGCAGGAAGACCGGACTGCGGAATCTGCAGGTGAAGATCCCGGCAGACCATTATGACGATTATGAGAATGTCATTTTGACAAAAGGGCAGTTCGGATTCAGCGCGGCGACGCTTTCCGATCCGCAGAAGGAAGGATGCCTGTGTTACAGGGATTGTAAGATAGAAGCTGAGACGAAAGAACTGACGCTGCATCTTAGGAGTGAAAAAGGCGCACAGATCGAGATATGGATAAACGGTGAAAAGGCAGGCGCATGGAGCGGAGACACGAGGACGTACGTGGCGAGGCCGCACCCGGTCATGGGTCCCATGATGATGAAAGATGCGCAGGAGAGAATTGCCTCGTGGCCGGTTGTTTATGCGGATGTAAAAGTGCCGCTTGCGTATGAGAGCAAAGCAGGGAAAGAAGAGCCTGCGGAAATCATGATACGGATGTCCGGAGATGTCAGATTATGTTATTTATACGGTAAATAAATACAGGAAAAAGCGCAGGCTGTCAGGTCTGCGCTTTTCATTAATAAAAATGGATATCAAGTATAATAATGTCTTAAAAAATGCTGCTGTCTGTTAGGTAACCGATACTTTAATAACGACCGGGAAATCGCTGCGGACTTTTTGGGTCGTAAAGTGAAGGCCCTCTTCATCTGCGTGAAAATCAATTTTTTCTTCGGATCCGAGAACTTCCACGTCTCGGATAATGCCGTGGAAATTCGGTTTGTTGGCGTCGTGGCTCTTGGAGAGCGAACGGATCGTCACGCAGCCATCTGATGGATATTGCATGCAGATGGCATAAATGCATCCGTTTCCTGCGGTAAAGCGGAAATCTTCGCTTGTATAGGAAACCGCGGAAGCGTCGCTGAACTGTCCTTCGATTTCCTGCGTAGGCCCTTCCGATGGATAACGCCACGGTTTGGCATTGTAGATTGCTTCTCCGTTCACGGAAAGCCAGGAGCCGATATCCTGCAAAATGGACAGGGTCTCCTGCGGAATGGAACCGTCTGCTTTCGGACCGATATTCAACAAAAGGTTGCCGTTTTTGCTGACAACATCTGCCAGGTAGCAGATAATTTCCTTACTGCTCTTATAGTCAAGCGAGGTCGTATAGCACCAGGAATTACGGGCAACCGAAGTATCGGTCTGCCAGTAATAGGGTCTTGTATCTGCGAATTTGCCGCGTTCGATATCGACGATACCGCTGCCAAAAGCCATGGCGTCATGCTTATAGCAGATAGCGGTCCGGTGGCCGCGTTCCACACCCCGGTTGTAATAATAGGCGGCAATCCGGCGCAGGCCGTCCTTATAGCCTTCATGCTGGATCCACCAGTCGAAATACAGGATTTCCGGCTGGTAGCGGTCGATGATTTCACAAGTACGGCATATCCAGTCTTCCAGAAATTCCTGTGTCGGATACGGCTTGGCAAACAGATCCTGGAAGTCAGGCTGCTGCGGTATAGACGGCCAGTAGAAATCACCGCATGAGAGAGGCTCTTTGATATCGCTGTCGAAGTCTTTGCCGTTTCCCATGAACCAGAAATGCTCCGCTCTATGGGAAGAGGTGCAGAAGATGAGTCCCTTTTTCTCAAAAGCATTTTTCAATTCGCCGAGAATGTCCCGTTTTGGGCCCATTTGCGCGGCATTGTAAACGGACAGACCGCTTTCATACATCTGGAAGCCATCGTGGTGTTCCGCCACCGGCACAACATATTTGGCGCCTGCGGCCGCAAACGTTTCTGCCCAGAAATCCGGATCGAACCGGTCTGCGGTAAAAAGCGGAATGAAATCCTTATAACCGAAATCTTTGTGAAGGCCGTAGGTCTTTACATGGTGTTCAAATTCCGGCGAACCCTGGATGTACATGTTTCGGGAATACCATTCATTGTTGAATGCGGGCACGCTGTAGAGGCCCCAATGGATAAAAATACCGAATTTGGCTTTTTCAAACCATGACGGCATGACAAAATCCGTTAAGGAGGCCCAGTCGTCGCGATAGGGTCCCTTATCGATCACTTCCCGGATCTGTTTAAGATAAGCTTTTTTATCAGTTGTTTTCATTTTATTGATCTCTCCTTTTCAGTCACGCCGTTACTGCACGCGTAAGATCGCAACGCCTTTTGCAGGAAGGGTGAGCGTATTGCCCTTTTTATATGACATGTCTGTCAGAATATCAGCGCCGGCGTGGTTTAGTATGATATCATGACTTTGATCTTCATGATTCAGGAAGAAGAGGAAAGTGCCGTTTTCATTGGTACGTTCCGTAACTTCGACTGCTTCGGGCGTTTCCATGGTGGGTTGGATACCTGCCTCCTTACAGATCTCTCCGATAAATGTCCGGTAAAATGCCGCATTGGAATGGGAAGCGACATAGTAGGCGCATCCTTTGCCAAACTCGTTGCGGGTCAGTACGGGCATACCTGCGTAGAAATCTTTTTCATAGAAGGCAAGTGCTTCGGCGCCTTCCGTATGCAGCAGATCGCAGAGTAAAGAGGCCGGATAGGATGTGCCGCGGTAAGTAAAGCTGTTGCTCTCGTTTTCCGGCAGGGCGTCTTCTTCCTCAACCCAGATGCCGAGAATATCTCTCAATCTGCCCGGATAGCCGCCTACTGTCACGAGATCGTGTTCATCCACGTAACCGCTGAAAAAGGTTGTCAGGAAACGTCCGCCGTCTTTTACATAGGCACGCAGTTTCTCGTCATAACCGCTTTTTACCATATATAAGAGCGGCGCCACAACGAAAGCATAATCCGACAGATCGTCTTCCACGCTGATCATGTCGACGGGAATGTTCAGGCTGTGAAAGGCTTTATAATAAGTCAGGACTTCATCGTAATAATGCAGACTGACGCTTGGACCGGCGGAATAATCGGTGGCCCACCAGTTGTCCCAGTCAAAGACGACAGCAGCTTTGGCATGCGTTCTGGCGCCCAATGTCAAAGAACCGATCTTGTCAAGTTCTTCGCCAAGCTGTGTAATCTCCCGGAAAACACGAGTATTTTCATGACCCGCATGGTCAATGACTGCGCCATGGTATTTTTCACAGGCGCCGATACTGCGTTTCATCTGGAAAAACATAACGGTATCCGCACCGTGCGCGACTGCCTGATAACTCCATAAGCGCATAACGCCGGGGCGCTTGAGGGAATTGTAAGGCAGCCAGTTGGTAACGCTCGGCGTCTGCTCCATAAGCGCGAAAGGTTTGCCCTGTTTTAACCCGCGCATCAGATCATGCCGGAGAGCTGTATCTTCGATGGGCGTATCATTGGAAGGATAATTGTCCCAGGAAATAAAATCCATGTACTTTGCCCATTTCTGGTAGTCCAATTCCTGATAGGCGCCCATCAGGTTCGTGGTGATCGGGATATCCGGAGTAACAGCATGAACGGCGTCATATTCCAGGCGGAAACAGTCCAGGATGCTGTCGGAGTTAAATCTTTTATAATCGAGAGAAATCCCCTGGAAAGTGGTTCTGTTCGGCGCAAAGTGCTCGGACAGCATATTGGGAACTACGATATCGTCAAAGTCGTAGAAAGTGTGTCCCCAGAAAGCCGTGTCCCATGCGCGGTTTACTTCATCGATCGTCTGATATTTTTCTTTGAGCCATTCTCTGAAGCGGCGTTCACAGTTCTCACAATAACACATGCCGCCGAATTCATTGGAAATATGCCATGCCACGATATTGTCGTAATCTTTGTAACGATCCGCCAGCTTGGCGGCAAGCTTTGGCGCAAAGTTCCGATAGGCCGGACTGTTCGGACAGGAATTGTGCCGGGAACCGAATTTGCGCTTCATGCCGTTAAATTCAGTTCTTAAGATATCGGGGTGTTTTCTGGCCATCCAGGCGGGATGCGCTCCGGTAGCCGTGGCAAGACAGACCTTCATACCGTGTTTTTTAACCATATCCATGATTTTGTCGAGTTTCCTGAAATGGTAAACGTCGTCATCCGACTGTAAAGACGCCCAGCTAAAGACGTTCAGCGTAACGACGTCAATATGGGCTGCCGAGAGCAGACGCATATCTTCTTCCCATGTTTCTTCGGGCCACTGTTCCGGGTTGTAGTCTCCGCCGTAGAGGATTTTGTGTACTTTTGCTGTTTCGATCATATTTGTAACCTCGCTCTTTTTATATTTTTGCTCTTGTAATTCAGTATAACATTTTATAAAATCAGGGTATAGCGGTAAATGGATTTTGCTGAAAATAATTTCCATTTTCCTATAAATATTTTGAAGTAACAGTACGATATAATATACAGAATAATCGGAATCGGCAGATTTCGGATTAAGTTTTTTACAAATTTCCAAGGAGGGATAATTATGAGCGTAAACGGAGTTACCAGTTCAACCAGCACTTACGAGACTTATCAGAAGAGCCAGACATCTGCGGTAAAAGAGCAGACGACTGGAAAATCTCCTGCAGCCGAGGACACGGGCGTAGTTTATGAGCCGTCCAATGAGACCGCATCCAAGAATGATTCTGTGAAGAAAACCTATACACAGAATACGGAATTAGTGAATAAACTGAAAGCGGATCAGGCAAACAGACAGCAGCAGCTGCAGAGTATTGTAGATCAGCTGATGTCCAAACAGGGGGAAACTTATAATAAGGCAAACGGCATCTGGAGTATTTTAGCAGGCGGCAACCTTACGGTAGACCCTGCAACGAAGGCTCAGGCACAGAAAGATATCGCAGAGGATGGTTACTGGGGCGTAGAACAGACATCTGATCGTATTATTGATTTCGCAACGGCTTTGACAGGCGGTGATCCGGACAAAATCGAAGAAATGCGCGATGCATTCAAGAAAGGCTACAAACAGGCCGAGAAGACATGGGGCGGCGAACTGCCGGATATTTCCAAGAGAACATATGATGCCGTTATGCAGAAATTCGATAAAATGGCTGAGGATGCAGGCTTAACAACGACGAACAACTAAATGCAGTTGATCGGACGGTAAATTTGGACCGAGTAAAAAAGAAAATACCCAGCATTGGATAAATTCCGGTGCTGGGTATTTTTTATTCCTATAAGAGCGGAACAGATCATGCGGACGGTTCCAGCGCGGAAAAGACGACATTTCGGATCCTTCTTGTGAAAGCTGTTGTTCCGCTGTTGGTTTTCTGCTGCATGATCAGGAGTGTCAGTTTGTTGACGGGATCGTTCATCATATATGTACCAAGCCATCCATCCCATCCGTATTCGCCGGGACTTCCTAACGATACCGCGGCGCCCGGGTCCGTCATAATACGCAGTAAATTGGCATAAGTAAAACCGGGCAGGCTTTCCCATTGATTGACATATGTCTGCTGTGCAGGCGTTAAGTGCGCTTTGGTCATAAACTCCACCGTCTTTGCACAGAGCAGAGAAGTGCCGCGGAAAGAACCGTTATGAAGAAGCATCTGTGTGAATGCAGCGTAATCGTCGATCGTGGAAACAAGTCCCGCGCCGCCCGATTCAAAAGCCGGAAGCAGTTCCATGCGGTTCTGGACGCCGAGATGGCAGATGAAGGTCTCCTGTAAGCCATCCGATGTTTCATCATAGACTTTGGCAAGCCGCTTTTGTTTATCTGCCGGCACATAAAAGGCCGTATCTTTCATGCCGAGCGGTTCAAAGATTCTTTTGGCCAGAAATTCCCCGAAGCGCATACCGGAAACCGCTTCAACTACGGCGCCGAGCACGTCCGCCGAGATGCCGTACTGCCATTTCTCGCCCGGCTGAAAGGCTAACGGAATCTGTCCCAGCCGTTTCATGATCTCCATGGTAGTCAGCGGATGAGAAGATGTCAGGTTAGCTACGACTTCTTCCATTAAAGTACCCGTCCGTACTTCTGCGGCGCTGCTTTCGCCGGGGTAAACGAGGCCGGACGTCATATTGAGCAGGTCCTGTATCGTTATCGGGCGTTTTACGGGGGTCATTATACCGTTTTGCATCACGCCCTGATCTGCAAAAGAGGGAAGGTATTTGGAAACAGGGTCTAACAGATCGAGCTTCCCTTCTTCCAAAAGTATCATGACCGCAGTGGCAGTAACGGGTTTGGACATCGAATACAGGCGGAAAATGGTATCCCTTGTCATGGGAAGCCGCGCTGCAAGGTCACGGCATCCGGCCTCATAGTAACATTGTTCCCTGCCGTTTTGCATGACCATGCAGCTGATACCGGAAACAAATTGGGTGTCAGTCATTTCCTGCAGAATGTTTTGTATCACAGATAGTTTCTGTTTATTCATGTCAGTTCCTCCATCGTATTTTGTTGTGATAACCGTATGGGCGGGAGCAGGAGGGGATGGATAATTTGTGTAAGGCCCATACGACTCCATCAAACGTCTGTAATTTCATTATACATTGACAAATGTCGGCAGATTGTATAAAATTAAGTACAATCCATAGATTGGATACAATATACAAAGTGAAAACAAAGGAGCCGGAAGCAGCAGACCGGTACCATCAGCGTATGGGAGAGAGCGGCTGCCATGGAAAATGCAGTGTTTATGGAACGGATAGAAAAACAGGCGTATGCGAAAATTAACTTGGGTTTGGATGTGCTGCGGCGCAGGGAAGACGGATACCATGAAGTAAAGATGATCATGCAGACGGTTGGTATCTGTGACACACTTACCTTTATAAAGAAAGAATCTCCGGGGATTATTTTAAAGACGAACAGAGAAGATCTTTCGACAGGGGAAGACAACTTAATCTGCAGAGCGGCGGAATTATTATTTCATGAGGCGGGTCTTACGCAGGGCGTGGAGATTTATTTACAAAAAAGGATTCCCATTGCGGCAGGCATGGCGGGCGGCAGTACGGATGCCGCAGCGGCTTTGTCGGGCCTGAACGAGCTGTTTTCATTAGGATATTCCCTGGAGAAACTGCAGTCGTTTGGCGTTACGTTAGGGGCGGACATTCCTTATTGTCTTATGGGCGGTACGGCATTGTCGGAAGGGATCGGAGAGATTCTGTCGAGACTTCCCGCACCGCCGCAGTGCAGTCTGCTGATCGTCAAACCGGATATCAGCGTTTCCACGAAATTTGTCTATGAAAATCTGCGTTTGGACAGTCATTCCATACATCCTGATATCGACGGCATGGTGGATGCGCTGAAGGCCGGCAGTTTAAAAGGGATCACCGACAGGCTTGGCAACGTACTGGAGACGGTTACGACAAAAGAATATCCGGTCATTGATACAATAAAGGGGCTGATGCGGGAATCGGGAGCGCAGGGAGTATTAATGAGCGGCAGCGGTCCTACCGTATTCGGTATTTTTGAAAGGGAAGAGTCTGCACGCATGGCAGCGGAACGAATGAAGGAGCAGACGCCTGCCGCAGAAGTTTTTGTCACAGAATTCGTTTAGACAGGGGGAAAATGTATGAGTGTTCAGTTGCATGCGAGTATGGATGAGTTTCTTCCTTTGCGGGATGTTGTTTTTAATACTTTAAGGAAATCTATCTTAACCGGAGAATTGAAACCGGGAGAGCGTCTGATGGAGATTCATCTGGCCAATCAGCTCGGCGTCAGCAGAACACCGATCAGAGAGGCGATCCGGAAACTGGAACTGGAAGGACTCGTCATCATGATCCCGCGCCGCGGAGCGGAAGTGGCGCAGATCACGGAAAAAAGTATGAAAGATGTGCTGGAAGTCAGAAGAGCGCTGGATGCGCTCTGTGCGGAGCTTGCCTGTGACAGGATCACGGTGCAGGAGACGGAAAGGCTGAAAAATGCCTGTGAAAAGTTTGAACAGGAGACCATGACCGGAGATGCCACAACGATGGCGGAAGCGGATGTGGCGCTGCATGATATTATCGTGGCTGCAACCGGCAATCAGAGACTTATACAGCTGATCAACAATCTGTCGGAACAGATGTACAGATACCGGTTTGAATATATTAAGGATGAAAACCAGCATAATCGTCTGGTGGAAGAGCATAGGATAATTTATGAAAGTATTGTGCACCGTGACAAAGAAGCGGCGGCACGGGCGGCCAAAGTGCATATTGATAATCAGGAGAAGTCGATTATCCGGCAGATACGGATGGAGAAAGAGTAACGCCGTTTTATAGTTTAGACTGCGGTATAGAATCAAAGTTTCAGGGAATGCTCCTTATAGAAATGATAGAAACGGACCGGAAACGGTCCGGGGAATAAGGGGTATATGTATGAGGATCAAAAAAGAAACTTTGAAGGATATACAGTTTGGGGTTATGAGCGTGTTTGCAGGAGCGTTCGCTTTTGTATGGTGGAGCGTGCTTTATCCTGAGCTTTGCTTTCCGGATGATACGTATGAGGTCGTTTATGAAGATGCGGATATGGCGGAAAGCGGCGGGGCAGACCGTATGAAACAGAATGCGGCAGAAGATTGGGAAATGCTTTCGGAGGAAGAAATTTTCGAAAGGCTCTTGCAGGCGGAAGAAGAACAGGTTATAGTAAAGAGCAGACTGCTTGAATGGCTCAGGCAGCAGGCAGATTGACAGTGATAAGTCTAAGAGAGGCATATGTGGTGGAATGAAAGAGAAAGAAGCACTTTGTAATGCGCCGATCGGCGTTTTTGATTCGGGTGTCGGGGGGCTTACGGTGGCCAGGGAGATCATGCGCCAGCTTCCCAATGAAAGGATCGTTTATTTTGGGGATACGGCAAGGGTTCCCTACGGCAGTAAATCGCATGATACGATCACCAGGTATTCCAGGCAGATCGTAAGATTTCTGCAGACACAGGATGTCAAGGCGATCGTTATTGCCTGCAACTCGGCAAGCGCCTGTGCGTTGGAAGCGCTGGAAGCGGAAACGGAGCTGCCGATCATCGATGTGGTAAGACCGGGGGCCAAAACGGCATTAGAGGCGACGCATAACGGGAAAGTCGGTGTCATTGCAACAGAAGCGACCATAAGAAGCAATATTTATAAACGATACATAGAAGAACATGGCAGCAGCATAAATGTGATCGGAAAAGCATGTCCGCTGTTCGTACCGCTTGTAGAGGAAGGTTTGTGGGAAGATCCGGTGACGGACGAGATTGCGGGAAGATATCTGGCGGAGCTGATCGATATCGATATTGACACACTGATCCTTGGCTGCACCCATTATCCGCTTATCCGTTCCACGGTCGGCAGGATCATGGGAGAGAAAGTAACGTTGGTAAACCCTGCATATGAAACGGCAAGGGAATTAAAGGAAGTATTACAGAAAAAGGGACTGGAGAGTGACACAAAACCGGAGCTTGGAACGGAAAGATACCGCTTTTTTGTCAGTGATGCGGCTGACAAGTTCAGAGAATTTGCCAATTCCATTATTCCTTATGGAATACTTTCCGCCAAGGCAATCAATATTGAGGATTATTAGGTTAGGCAGGAATGGGGGATCAAAGTGACAAAAGATGTATTGGTATCTCTGCGCGGTCTGCAGTTTGACCAGAGTGAGACGGAATCTGAGAAGATCGAAACGATCATGGCCGGAACCTATTACGAAAAGAACGGTAAGCATTACGTTCTTTACGAAGAGGTTATGGAGGGATTTACGGAAACGACCAAAAACAGGATCAAATTTGACGAACATTTTCTGGAGCTTTCCAGAAGCGGACTCGTAAACGTACATATGCTTTTTGAAGAGAATAAAAAGAATATGACAAGTTATCATACGCCGTATGGAAATATCCTGATCGGCATTGATACCAGAAAAATCCACATTACACAGGAACCGGAAAGGATGGTCGTGAATGTGGATTATGCACTGGATATTAATTATGAATATCTTGCGGACTGCCAGATCGTTATGGATATCCGGTCTAAAGGCAGCGCCGAAAAACTGATCGTTTAAACCGGTTATTTGACCGGTGTTGCGCCGGCTTTTTCCTGTGCTTTTTCGAGAGCGCGTTTGAAAAAGCCTTTTTTCTTTTGCGGCGCCGGAGCGATCTTTCCGTGAAGTCCTTTGACGTCCGTAATATAGATGCCGCTGACAACGGCTTTAACTTCTTTTTTGACAGGAATGGATTCAAATATTTTCTCATCGGAGATGAGCGTCATGATCTGCGGTCCGACTTTGGCTTTTACGACCGGCAGCTTGGAGTTCCGCAGCATCTTGGGCGTCTGCTCGATGACTGCCTGCGGCAGGCCCGCTTCTTTCAGCTTCATCCGCTTTTTATCGATGATCAGCATGGAAACGGTCTGTTTCATCGCCTCTATCTGCGCCTGCTGTGCTTCCTGCTTTTTCTGCATGTTTCTTCCTACGAAATATAAAACGACCACGCCGATGATCAGAACGACTAAAATGCACAATAATACAATACTCAATGTGCTCATATGGACACCTCCGAAATTTGTTTGTAAAAATTATGATAAAAACTTTATTTCTGGTAAAGATTTACTCATGTATCCAATATTTTATCATTGATTTTCGGATTAGGCAAGATTTCCTGTGGATTTTCAAAAGAAAGTCTTTTAAGGGATGTCAATTTGTGATATATTCTAGTATGATGTATTGTAAATAAACAGAATGAGACGGCCGCATGGCAAGATGCGGGTATCAGAAAGGTATGGCTTTAACATGAAAAAGAAAATAGGAATGGCGGCAGCGATTATGCTGCTTGCAGGAATGCTGACCGCATGCGGAAAGGATAAGTCTTATTTGAGCGGTATTAAGGCTTCCGATTATGTGACGCTGGGTGAGTATAAGGGTATTACGGTGACGGCGCAGGAACCTTCCGTAGATGAGGCGGCTATAGACAGTTATATTGAATATCTGCTTGCAATGAGCGCGCAGAAAGTGGAAGTGACGGACAGAGATATCGTGGAAAACGGCGATGTCGTGAACATCGATTATACCGGATATCGTGACGGGGAAGCATTTGACGGAGGTGCGGATACGGGAGCGGACCTGACGATCGGTTCCGGGCAGTTTATACCGGGATTTGAAGAAGGACTGATCGGCAAAAAAGCCGGCGAGACGGTATCGCTTGACCTGACTTTCCCGGAGGACTACAAGAATACGGAGATGGCAGGTGCAGCCGTTACTTTTGAAGTAAAGATCAACAGCATTTCTGTGATGGAACCGCCGGAGCTTACGGATGAATTTGTACAGACACTGCAGATAGAGGAGTGCGCTACGGTAGAAGAGTTCCGGGCGTATGTCACAGAACTTTTTGAAGAGGATGCCCTTGCAGCCTATAATGAAAGCATCGCCAGAGATATTACGCAGACGGTTATGGCAAACTGTATTTTTAAAGACCCGCCGAAAGAGATGATTGACCGGTATGTTACGGTCCTGACGGACAGTATGACAGCCAAAGCGACGGCATCTAATATGAATCTGAATACGTATATGCAGACGTATTACATGATGGATGCGGAAAGCTATATGCAGGTGTTCAGAGAAGATGCGGCGACTATGGCCAAGCAGTTTATCATGTTTCAGGCGATCTCGGATGCGGAAGGTCTGAATCCGAGTAAAGAAGAGCTTTCCAAGGCCATGGAAGAGAGAGTGGAGGCTTTCAATTATACATCTTTGGAAGAGTTTCAGGAAAATGTCAGCGAAGATCAGTTTTACGAATATTATATGCCGGACGTGGTCATGGACTATCTGATCGAAAATGCGGTTATTCAGGAGAAAACAGAATAGAAAGAGAGGATTTCAAATGGATTTGACAGATATTAAGGATTTGTACCGAAACAGAGATGATTATACAGAGAAGGAAGTGACAGTCGGCGGATGGGTCAGAAGTATAAGAGATTCCAAGACATTTGGCTTTATTGTCGTCAACGACGGTACCTTTTTTGAGCCGCTGCAGATCGTATACAGCGATGCGCTTTCAAATTTTGAGACGATATCCAAACTGAATGTGGGTTCGGCGATCGTGGCCAGAGGAAAGATCGTAGCGACACCGCAGGCGAAACAGCCGTTTGAGATGCAGGCACAGGAGATCATGGTGGAGGGCGCTTCTACCGCAGATTATCCTTTGCAGAAAAAGAGACATACGTTTGAATATCTGAGAACGATTTCTCATTTAAGACCAAGGACCAATACGTTTCAGGCTACCTTCCGGGTTCGTTCCCTGATCGCTTATGCAATCCACACATTTTTCCAGGAGAGAGGATTCGTATACGTGCATACGCCGCTCATTACGAGCAGTGACTGCGAGGGAGCCGGGGAGATGTTCCAGGTGACAACGCTCGATCTGGACAACCTTCCCAGAAATGAAGACGGCACCATCGATTATACACAGGACTTTTTCGGCAAACCGACCAGTCTGACCGTAAGCGGGCAGCTCAATGTAGAGACCTATGCCTTTGCTTTTAAAAATGTATATACGTTCGGACCGACTTTCCGGGCAGAGAATTCCAATACGACAAGACATGCCGCGGAATTCTGGATGATCGAGCCGGAGATTGCCTTTGCGGATCTGACAGACGATATGATGCTTGCCGAAGCGATGTTAAAGCATATTATCCGTTATGTGCTGGAGAATGCGCCGGAGGAAATGAATTTCTTTAACCAGTTTGTGGACAAGGGACTGATCGAAAGACTGCAGCATGTGTTAAACTCCGACTTCGCGCATGTGACTTATACGGAGGCTGTTAAGATACTGGAAAAACACAATGATGAGTTTGAATATAAGGTGTCCTGGGGCTGCGACTTACAGACGGAACATGAACGGTATCTGACCGAGCAGGAATTTAAAAGACCCGTATTCGTAACGGATTATCCCAAAGAGATCAAGGCATTTTATATGAAATTAAATGAAGACGGCAGGACCGTTGCGGCTATGGACTGTCTTGTTCCCGGTATCGGTGAGATCATCGGCGGAAGTCAGAGAGAGGACGATCTGGCGGTACTCGAGAAGAGAATGGAAGAAATGGGCTTAAACAAAGAGGACTATCAGTTTTATCTGGATCTGCGCAAATACGGTTCGGCAAGACATGCGGGATTCGGACTCGGATTTGAAAGATGTGTGATGTATTTGACAGGTATGGGAAATATCAGGGATGTTATTCCTTTCCCGAGAACGGTAAACAATTGTGAATTGTAGTCGGAAGAGGCACATATGAAAAAAGGATGGAAGAGACTGGTAAGCGTTCTGGCCATGGTGATGCTGCTTATCGCAGTGATAGAGCCGGTGCGCGCTACTACGATCTCAGAGCTGCAGGAGCAGAAAAAACAGAATGAGGATCAGCTAAAGGATGTCAACAAACAGATCGACGATTATAAAGGCGCACAGGCCGACATCGGAGCGCAGATTGACGAGCTGGATGCGGAAATGGTGGCTCTGCTTACGGATATCAGTCTGATTGAAGAAGCCATTAAGGCCAAGGAAGAAGAGATCGCATTGACACAGGCGGATTATGATGCTGCGGTGGCGGTCAAAGACGAACAGTATGAGTCGATGAAGATCCGGATCCAATTTATGTATGAGCAGGGAGAAATTTCCTATCTGCAGCTTTTTACGGAGTCCTTAAATATCAGCGATATGATCAATAAGGCGGAATACGTCGAGCAGTTGTATGAATACGACAGGAAGCTGTTGGAAGAATATCAGGCTACGGTTGAGGAAGTGGCAATGCTGCAGGACACGCTGGAAGAAGAAAAGTCCGAACTGCAGACTTCTCAATACGAACTTGAAGAAGAACAGGCCTATATGGAGGAAGTACTGGCCGAGAAGCAGGAAGAGTATGAAAATTATGATATCATGCTTGCCAAAGCCAGACAGGAGGCGGCAGCCTACACGACCAAGATCAAACAGGAAACAGCACAGATCAGGAAGTTAGAGGAAGAGGAAGCCAGACGCAGGGCCGAGGAAGAGGCACGCAGAAAAGCCGAAGAAGAGGCCAGAATGCAGGCGCAGGCAGAAGCCGGAAACAACGGTGCGCTGAGTACGGTACAGAATAATCAATCCGTACCCGTGAAAGAAAAACCGGTCGCAGCCGCCGGCGGAAGCGCCAAAGGGCAGGAGATTGCGAACTTTGCCTGTCAGTATGTCGGCTATCCTTATAAGGCGGGCGGCACGAGCCTGACGGAAGGCGCGGACTGTTCCGGGTTTGTCTGGGCCGTTTACAAATCGTTCGGCTACTCTCTGCCAAGAAGCTCCTATGCACAGTCAGGCGCAGGGACAGGCGTATCTTACGCGGATGCCCAGCCGGGAGATATTATCTATTATGGCGGGCATGTGGGCATCTATATCGGGAACGGCCGTATCGTACACGCCAGTACCGAACGGACAGGAATCAAGACAGAATCGGCGACTTATCGAAGTATTATTACGGTGAGAAGAATTATATAGCGGAATCATAATGAAAGTGCAGAACCATGAAAAGCTGATGGTCTGCGCTTTTTTGATGCATAAAAAACAGGCGGACAGTAGAAAAATACGGTGATGCTGATTTTTATCTGTTGTGCAGTTTGGCAGAATTTCCATGATACGGCAGCCGTATATAAGAATTAAGTGATATTTTGGAATAATAAGTATTCTGCCGGCAGAATCTATTATGGAGTACTGCAGAGTCTGTGATGGAGTGTCCGGGAAAAGGGAAAGTGACCGGACCAAACAAATTACCAAAGGAGAAATACAAAGTGATATCGGTCATTTTAAGCTGGTTGTATATTTTCATAATCTGTACGCTTATTGGAACGGGCGTGCTCAATCTGTTTGCAAAGAGGCGGTTTTCTCTGGCATGCTGTCTGAGCGCAGGCATCATCACGATTACCGTATATGCGGAGTTTTTCAGTATTTTTGCCGGAATCGGAGTCCGGGCACATGCGATAATGTTAACGGCGGCTTTGTTGAGCGGATACTTAAACAGGGACAGGATACGCAGTCTTTTTTATGCATGCCGCCCCGTAGTATGTTCCTGGGAGGGATTTTTTTACGGCTGTTTTATGCTGCTGATTGCCTTTTTTACATCCAGAGGAGAATTTCATACGGATACGAATATCTATCATGCGGCGGCGATCCGGGTCTATGAGGAATACGGGTTAGTTAAAGGCATCGGCAATCTGCAGCTTCACTATGCCTATAACAGCGCCTATCTGGCATTTGCCTCGATATTTAGTTTAAGCTGGCTGTTTGGGCGTTCTCTGCATACGACGACCGGTTTTCTGGAAGTGTTTATGTGCCTGTATGCCTTTCACGGCCTGCGGTATTTCAGGCGGCATGATAATCACGTAACGGATGCGGTGCGGGCAGGTATTCTGCTCTATACGCTGGTGAATGTGACGCGCAGCATGTCGCCGGCCACAGATTATGCAACGATGTTCTTTGCACTTTTTATTATTACCGCATGGTGTGAAAATCTGCTGGAAGGATATTCGGATATGCTGCTGTATGCGCTGCTGTCGATTGCGGCGGTCTTTACGCTCACTTTGAAATTTTCGTCGTGTCTGCTTGTTTTGCTTGCCGTATATCCGGCCTGTTATCTGATCAAAAATAAAAAATGGATGGAGATTGGTCTGTATGTTTTCTGCGGCTGTATAATAATATGTCCTTTTTTGGTCAGAAATTATTATATTTCGGGCTGGCTGCTTTATCCCTTTGAAGGTATCGATCTTTTTGATCCGATATGGAAGGTGCCGAAGGAGTATCTGCTGCATGACGCTGCGCAGATCAAAGTCTGGGGACGCTGTCTGTATGATGTTTCCAAGGAGGACCTGCCTGTCGGCAAATGGCTGCCGGTCTGGTGGGAACATCAATTTCGTTATGAAAAGATGTTTCTGGGAGCAGTTGTATTGAGCCTGCTTTTACAGATCATCATGCTGTCCGTGCGGATCGGGAGAAAACAGAAAGTGAGACCGCAGCTTATCGTACTGCATCTTGCCATATGGGGAAACATTGCCGTATGGTTTTTCACGGCTCCTTTTATCCGGTACGGCCTTGCCTTTCTGATTGCCGTGATCGTGATTGCGGTAGGAGAATATCTGAGCGAGAAAAAGAGAGGTCTGTACAGTATCGTAACGGGAGGATTAAGTTTCTGTATCATCAGCGGAGTCAGTCCTTACTGGGATCAGTATATTACGGACGCCGGTGTTTTTATCAAACAAAACCTGAAAGAACCATATTATGCGGTGCAGAAAGATTACGACAGGGGCGGCATGGATATTTATGAGATCAACGGAAATAAAATCTACTTTTCGACAGGCGGCGAAGTCAACAGTTATTATGTCTGTCCGGGAACCTGTTATAAGCCTATGTTAGAGCGGAGTACGTTGATCGGCGAAAGGATCGAGGAGGGATTTCGGGCCAGATAAAGGAGAAATTTACCATTTAAAATATCCCCCCGGGATACGTTGCAAAGATATTCCGGGGGGATTATAAAAAAGATTATTGTGGAGGAAAAATTTTATGGCAGATAGGCCGCCGCCGGTCCATAGTACATGTTCGCATGAAAAGTAAAAGAACAGGATACCTGAAGCCAGCATAAAAGGATACCTACGATGATACCGGGAATATAAGGGTTGTTGCATCGCTTAAATAACCGCCGGATCAAAATGATGGCCACCGGGAATACCGGAATGGCATTGATCGTGTAAGTATACGTATAGGTGGAACCGAAGACAAAAGGTTTTATGCCGTTCTTTGCATAAAGATAATAACCGGTCAGGGTGATTACAAGAGCCGGCAGCATATTCATCAGCGCGAAAAACAGATCGTTTACCCATTCCGGCTCATTTGCGATCCTGCAGTGATATGCACTGTTCAGGGCAATCGATACGGCAATGCCGAAGAGCAGATACATGGGAAGATACGCAAAGAATACGCCCAGGTTTTCCAGGGGAATATTTTTGAATCCCCACAGATAATAGTGGTAATCCACATCAAATATGCGGTTTGCCGCCGCGGTGATAAGGAATACGAGCGTACAGACGCTCAGAGCCGCCAATATGCTTTTCAAAAGCAGGATGGGCGAAATCTTCAATCCCCAGCCGGTCAGGGAAGCTCCGTTTTTTCGTCCGTATAATGCATAAGAGACGAAAGAGGTGATCAGCATAAAGATTCCGTTTAACAGCGCCCAGAGCGCATAAATATTCGAGGGCTGCTGGGCAAAAACGGTATTGCAGGAATAGCCGAATCCCAGCCTGAATATTGCGCTGATACTGCAGAAGGCAAAAACACAGTTGAGAATCGTCAATATCCAGAACCATTTTTTCCCGTTTCTGTCAGGAGCCGGACGCAGAGCTGCCATCTCGCCTTCCTGCAGGCATGAGAAGAATTTCACGCGTGTAAGGCAGCCCATGCAGCATACACTGCAAATAAGAACGCCTAACATACCAAGCAGATTGCTGATGGTCAAAACCGCATAACGCTGGTTTTGTCCGACAATGTAACTGGGCGCTTCGAAGCAGTCCTGAAAAAAGTCACAGACGGCTGCAAGGGCATTTGATCCGCCCTGCGGTTTTGCGTGTATTTCCCTGGCGGAATTGACCCGGCGCAGAGCCGTTTCACCGTCTATTTCTGCGACGTAAGTATGTCCGGGAACCACATGGTCCCCTGCAAAAGCAGATGGTTCATCTCCGAAGGCAAACAGTGATTTTGCGCTGTCGGAGCGCAGCCATTGCTGTACATTCATTGTCTGTCCATTGGAATCGATTCCTTTGAAATAGACATGATCATAAATGGTATAATAAACGCCGAAGTCTCTGGAACCGTAAATATTTGCCCATGCTCCCGTATCGTCCGTAAATACCGGATCGGAAGATATCAGATAAACCGCGGAAATAACAGGGTTTTCTTCCTGATTATCCATTTTGACACAGTTATTGGCCGACTGTCCGCCGGCGGAGTGTCCCGCAACGCCGATCTGGGACTGATCCACATAGTCCAGAGTTCCGGCATATTTTACTGCCGCGTAGGAACCGTATGCATCATTTACTTCAGCAGGTGCGAAATAGATTTCCGCTCCGGTGATCTCGGAATCTCCATGGTTGAGCATATCGGGCAGAATGACAACGAAACCTCTGCGCGCAAGCTCCAGTCCATACTGGGAATAGCTCTCTTTGTTGACGGTCAGTCCATGCGTAAGAATAACCGCAGGGGCCGGATTATCCGCTGTAGCGGAGTCCGGTTTGAAAATCCGTGCCGCTACCTGATTGCCGTTTCGGGTGCCCAGGTTTACAGTAGAAATGCTGATATTTCCCCAATTGCGGAGAATGGCGCCGGATAATGCCGTAAAGAGCAGGGTGAAGAGAAGCGAAAATACAAATGCCTTTTGAGGAGTGATCCTCATTTCTTTTTTTGCTTTCATAATGAAATACCTCCTTGATAAACCAATTATAAATAATTGATAAAAAGGCTCATATACATATTCGGACAATATGCATACAAAAAGCGACATCATGCCGGAGGTGTTGTTGATAATTACATCAATAAAATATATAATGGCTGTAAATTTTTTCAGATATATTTTTTCATAATATTATTATTGAAAGCTCAGCATCAAAGAATGACACATCAAAGGAGACTGGCATGGAGAAGAAGGCATATCTTGTTTCAAAAATAATATGTGAAGGATCCGAAAAAATTTCGGTCTCTTCGGGCGGATATTATCAGTTTATTCTCGCAAAAACAGGCAGCTATCATTATAAATATGCAGGGCGGCAATTGCGCTGCAGCATCCATGAAATTCTGATGCTCAAGCCGGGAGCGTCCCTGTCGCTGCGCAGTGCGTCCGGTGCTTTTCCGCTGGAACTGCTCTCGATCCAATTTTCGGCGAAACTCTTACAGGAACTTTCCGGTGAAGGAATGAACTTTATGGAATACTTTGCGGCGCTGCCTTCGGAATGTGTTTCGGTCACTGCCGAAAACAGTCTGATGATGATTACGAAAAATCTGATCGGGGATTTGTCCAAGCAGGGAAAAGCGTCAGAGCTTGGGGGTTCTATTTACAGGTTCGGGATCCTTTCTCTGGTCGCCGTTTTTCTTGCCAGAGCATTCAGACAGCCGGAAAAAGAAACCAAAAAGGAACCGGAGATGAAGGAGATGCTTTTAGATTCTCTCATGTTCTATATCAAGGAACATATTACGGAAGAAATTCCGCTGGAAAGGCTGGAGCAGGAGTTCAATATCAGCCGGAGGCATATCCAGAGGGAATTTAAAAAAGGAACAGGTCAGACCGTACACAGTTATATCGTCAAAACAAAACTAGCGCTCTGCGCCAGATATATTGCAGAAGGGATGCCGGTAAGCCACGTATATGCGAAAGCGGGATTTGCCGGATACAATCATTTTTTTCGTGCATTCAAGAAAGAATTTCAGATGACTCCGGGAGAATATTATCAGATCTGCTGCCGGGCAAATGCTTCAGAATGATAGATTCATCTGTGCCGGAACATCTGCTGCAGGATTTGAGGAGAACAGCAATAGTATCCTGACAGAAATGTCAGGATACTATCAGGTTTTCGTACTGTTTCAGCAGGACGCCGGTCTTATTCTTCTGAATGAATAAAAGGAACCGGTCCGCTGTTTACGGCAGTATTTTCAAGAATAACCTCTGCATGTGCATTGGTGAGGATGCAGGCGGGTTCTTCCGCTTCAGGAGCGTAGGTGATGTTTGAGTCTACGAATTTCATCGTGGCCCGTGTTCCCTCGGTTCCTTTAAAAACGGATGCTTTATGAAGATTCTCTATTGTCACATTGTAAAAAGAAACATCTTCAAGAGGCGTAGTTTCCTGCAAATGGATCTTATCTCCGAATTCATAATGGATCAGAGCATCGATATTCTGGAAACTGCAGTTTTTGACAATCCAGCTGCGGCTGTTGTCTCTTACTTTGTCTGCACCATGAGAATAATATTCAAAAGCGTACAACGTATTATGGCGTCCTGAAATGCGGTGAGGATACTTGGCGGGGCCATAGAAAGTACAGTTTTCGATCAGCATGTTGACGCATCCGATGCGGAGCGAATTGCAGGCAGTGTTCAGCCGGCAGTCTGCCATGTGGAAATTGTAAGCGTCATAACCGGCGATACAGTCGTCACCTGACTGGATATCGCAGCCGGTGACCTCCACGTTGATGCAGTGGTGGATGTCAATGCCATCATGTCCCGCATAAATGGATAAATTTTTGATTGTTACGTTATGGCAGGAATCGATCTGATGCGCCCAGTTTGCACAATCTTTAAAATAATAACCGCTTAAAATCACATTCTCGCAGCGGCATAACCGGATTCCCATAGGACCGCGGAAACCTTCTTCCCCGGCGTCGTCCCTGCAGTTTTGTCCGTTAAAGCCTGATCCTGCTTCGCCGATGATGGAAACGTTTTTGGCATCAATCGCAGAAACAAGGGCGTAGACATAATGGGGCGGAAGATGCCACAGATCAATATACTCCTGCTGATACAGGTAACCAAGCGTGGTTTCTTTCCCGTAATCTGTGTAATCGGCAGCATTTTCCGAGCCGATCAGTACGGCATTTTCCTGAAGATGAAGCGTCGTGTTGTCATAAAGGCGTATGCTGCCTGTAAGATAGTGTCCGGCGGGAACGATTACCTCGCCGCCGCCTGCATCCCGGCAGGCATCCAGAGCATTCTGGATAAAAGCTGTCTGTAAAACAGATTCTGATGGCTGTGCGCCAAATTCGTTGATGGTTTTTTGAAAATTCATGTTCATAACCTTCCCTTTCTCATTTTATTTTGCAAGCAATGCAGTAAAAATGTATTAAGAGAGTTCGGTTGTGGAATGGCGGATTTCCAGCGTGGGAGTGAGAATTTTCTTTTCATTTTCCTCAAGCTGACCATTTTCCAGCATTTTCAGCAGAATTTTCCCTGCATATTGTCCCATGAGATATTCGTGCTGATCAATATGTGTAAAAAAATTAAAATCTGAAATATCATTGGTAGGATTATCAAAGGAAATCATGGAAATATCCTTTGGCACTTTAAGTCCCAGCTCGCATAGAAGGGAATACATATACAGGCAGGTTTTGGATTCACAGCAGATGACGGCCGTGATATGTTTCTCTGCAAGGACCCTTGCTATATAGTCCGCGGAAATATTGAAAGGCTTGTGAATATCCAGATTTTCTTCTATGTGGATACAGCTCGGAAGAAGACCGGATTCCTCGCTGCCCTGCCAAAGACCTTTGATCCTGCTCTTGACGGTCTGTACGTCTTTGGATGTATGGGTGATAAAAAGCAGATTTCTGTGTCCTAACATAAAAAGGTGTTCAAAAGCGATCTTGCCGGCATAAACATTGTCAATCGCCACATAATTGGTGTCGATGCCGGGAAGGATCCTGTCAATAAGCACCATAGGATAATTGTTCAGTTTCATGCGGAGAAGCTGGTTGCTGTAATAGATCTGATCCACTGGAAACAGGATCAGGCCCTTGCAGTCCGATTGAAAACATTTTTTTAAAAGGTAGTCTTCTTTCTGGTGCGTACGGCTTTGCACCATATGAATATTATACTGCCTCGGGGGCAGAATGGAAGTAATGCCATTGATAATATTCAGAGAAAACTGATCTGAAAAATAAGGAAGCATGCACATAATATCCGAATATGCTGTGCCTGAAAGCGTATCTTTGGAATCAGGAATGTTCAGTTCCTTTGTATAGCTGTCTTTGGATGCCACAAAGCTTCCTTTGCTGGGATAACGTACGATATAGCCTTCTTCTTTCAGTTCCTTTAACGCCTTCGTAACGGTGATGCGGCTGACATGAAACTGCTCCATAATTTCGGCTTCCGTAGGCAGTCTGTCGCCTATGGCAAGGCTTTCCTGAATCTGTTTCAAAAGATAATTCTTAATATTCAAATACAACGGTAAAGACGGTTCATTATCCATAGCAATTCTCCCCTAATAAAACGTTTTCCTAATTATATACTAATATAATAAATAAGTCAAATAAAATATTTGATATAACAAACATGTCAAAAAAGGCGTAAAATATAAAAATGTGGTGATTTTTGATTGTAAGAAACATACAAAATACACAAAAAAATATAAATTATATAAAATAAATTGACAAATATGGACAAGAAATGTAATATTTGAATTGCAAGCAATGCAATAACAAATATTACAAAACTGGCAAACAAACAAGGAGGAAATGAGTTATGAAAAGAAAGCTATTAGCAGCCTGTATGGCAGCGACATTTGCGCTTACATCCCTGACAGGGTGTGGAGGCTCAAATGAAAATGCGCAGGATACGACGCAGCAAAAGACAGACACAACCGACACAGCTGAGACAACTGAAACTGTCGATACCGCAGAAGCGGAGAAGGAAGATACGGGTTCCGCAGAAAAGATCCATCTGACCGTTCCGAAAGTGGGATACAATCAGGATCAGATCAATACAGCAAATGCGAAGGAAGGGGGACCTACTTACGAAGATAAGTACTATATGACAGTAACGGAAAATATTGCCAAAAATCTTCCGGATTATGAAATGGAATATGTAGACTGGGGATGGGGCGAGACACTGGATCAGAAGCAGAGAGCATTATTTGCTGCCGGCAGCGCGCCTGACATTGTAGCAGGGGAAACTTTTATTCCCAGCTATGCGGCAGAAGGACTGCTGGAACCTCTTCCGCAGGAGATCGTGGACCTGGTTAATCCCTCGTTCCTTGTTTATGATAATGATGGAAAAGCAGTGGCAGTAGCATATAAGACTTCTATTTTTATGATCTTCTATAACAAGGCGCTTTTGGAACAGTGCGGATATTCGGAAGATGATATACCGACGACCTGGGATGAATGGAAAGCAATGTCAGATGACATTACGGCACAGGGACAAGGTGAATTCTGGGGAGGCGGTATTCCTACATTCCCGCATGCAGGCGGGGCGCTTCGTGCGACACCGTTCTTTAGAGCAAATGGTACAGATTTCGCCGTAGATGGCAAAATTAATCTGGATGATGAGAAACTGCAGGAAGTTCTGAGCTTTATCAGAGAAATGAACTATAATTTCCCGGCAGGTCTTGGTAATGGTACTGACGAGTTCCCGATGTGGGATGCTTTCCATGAAGGCAGCATTGCTTTCGTAGTGCAGGGCTCCTTCGAAGGTGCTGATGCGGAAACTGCAGGAATGGACTGGGGTGTAGCGCCGATTCCGATGAATGATTCGGGTATTGACGGAAACTGCACGGTGGGAAGCGTTTATCTTGCCGTACCGAAGGATGCAGCTAACAAAGAAGCTTCCTTCAATGTCATTAAAGAAGCGTTGAGCCTTGAAAATGAAAAAGTATGGCTGGAAGGTTCTTACTGCCCGGCAATTAAAGAAATTATTGAGGATCCTTCCTATTATGAAAATGATAAAGTACTGATGATGGAAATGCAGGTGATCAAAGACGGAACTTATTCGGGACTTGCCACATTCCCGAAAAATGATTCTTCTATCTGGGAGATCATTAATCAGAATGTACTTGCCAGAACAACCATGACGGAAGATCCTATCGACGTAATATGCAGCGAGGCTCAGGAACAGATCGTTCCGCTGCAGCAGTAAGCATATGTATATGATTTGAAAAATGATAACCGCAGGAATCTGATTCCTGCGGTAATTCATAAAAAAGGCGGTCAGCGAATGGAAGAAATAAAAAGGATAAGTAAAAAAGAAAAGACACGAAGCAGCAGACAGAAAAGAAGAACACGGCGGGCATACAAAATTATCATTCCCTTTTTTGCCTATATAGCGCTTTGGGGTATTTTGCCGCTGCTTTACGGATTGTATCTGGGTTTGACTGAATATAACGGACTTTCCAAAAAGCCGGTATTCATAGGGTTGAGAAACTATATAGACTTTTTTACCAACTCTGCCTACATGCAGCTTCTGTGGAGACAGATCTGGATGGGAGCGATATGCCTGTTTATGAATACACTCCTGTCTTTCCTGTTGGGACTGGCTTTGAACGTGCCAAGCAGAGCGAGGGGATTTTTCCGGTCGGGCATATACGTGCCCTGTATTGCGGCAACCTCCATAACTTCTGCCATTTTTATCGTGCTGTTAGAACCAAACGGCGTTATGAATACGCTGCTGAAACGGCTGGGGGCGTCTCCGATCACATGGCAGTATTCGCAGTTTTGGATGGTATTTTGGATTATGGTCTATTTTGTCTGGAAAAATATCGGTCCGGCAGCGATCATCTGGTTAGGCGGTCTGCAGTCGATAGATGCATCGTTATATGAGGCTGCCAAAATGGATGGAGCGAGCAGTTTTCAGAGGATCCGATATATTACAATGCCGGGACTGCGCTTTGTGGCATCCTACATTATCCTGACAGGAATTATCGGGGCGATGCAGATGTTTGATGTGGTCATGTTCATTTCCAAAGGAAATCCATACGGGAAGACGGATATATTGATGTACCGGCTGTACAGGGATGGTATTGTGAATTTTAATATGGGAATGGCAGGTGCGGAATCAACAATTATCGGTTTGATAACGATCGTCTTTTCTATCGTTTATTTCCGTATCGTATTGAAAAAGGAGGATCAAAATGCATAATTTTTCGAAAAAGGCGTTAAGGTTTGTCTGGTTTATCCTGATGGCCGTAATCTGTATGCTTATGATTTATCCGCTTATTTACTCTGTATTGGGAGGCTTCAACAGCCAAAGCGAATTTAACAGCATGGGAAATTTATTTCCGGTTCCTAAAAAACTGATATGGAATAATTACATTTTTGCTTTCTCGTCCACGGCGTTAAGTCCGTTGTTAAATACCTTTCTCCGTACTGCGTGGTATACGGCGGTCGTACTGATCATGACGATTCTGATCGGTTATGTCATGGCAAGATATGAGTTTAAAGGAAAGCAGTTTTTCATGGTATTTATCATCGTGGCACAGGTAATTCCTTCGGTGCTTACCCTGATCCCGACGTTTGTTATGGTTTCCCATATTCCGTTAGTGGGAGGGAATGACCTGTTCGGCAATGGCGGAAGAGGGTTGTATGACAGTCAGCTTATGCTGTTTTTGCCTCTGAGCTGGGGATACCTGCTTTGGCCCTTCCTGTTTATGCAGTCTATGAAATCTCTGCCTCTGAGCTTTGAAGAAGCGGCAGAATTAGATGGAGCGGGATTTTTACAAACCATTCTCAGGGTGATTGTTCCGATGCAGAAACCGATACTGACAGTTGTGGCTATTAATGTGGCGCTCAATACATGGAATGACTGGATGACTCCTTTTTTGTATATAAACAGTACGAAGAAAACTACCCTGCCGGCATACCTGGCAACACTCACGGCCTCTTTGCAAAATTACGGGCAAAAGGACTATCCCAAGGTGTTTGCATTGGCCACGCTGGCAATTATACCGCCGCTTTTCATTTTCCTGTTTTTACAGAAATATATTGTACAGGGAATCGCATCAGCAGGAATTAAAGAATGAAAAAAGTTACGATATTTAATATACAGCATTTTTCCCTTCATGATGGTCCGGGAACGAGAAGTGTGATTTTTTTTAAGGGATGTAATCTGCGATGTGCATGGTGCCATAATCCCGAATCTCTGAGCAGCAAACGGGATATTCTTTATTATCCGCAGCGCTGTATCGGCTGTATGGCATGCGTACAAAAGTGTCCGCATCATGCGCTCTCAATGTCGGAGCAGGGAATTGTCCGCAATACGCAGGAGTGCAGGAAATGCTTCGACTGCTGTATGGCGTGCTGTGCACAGGCGCAGAAAGCCGTCGGGGAAGAGGTAGAAATAGAATGGCTTAAGAAACTGATCAAGGAAAATTCCGTTTATTACAGCCAGTCAGGCGGCGTGACCTTTTCCGGCGGAGAATGTATGCTCCAGCTGTCTGCGCTTGAAGAGCTTCTTGTATTCTGCAGGGAAAATCAGATCCATACGGCAGTAGATACGGCGGGTAATACGGCATGGGAAGATTTTGAGAGAATCATACCCTATACAGATGTATTTTTATATGATATAAAGGCATGGGACCGTGAGGTACATAAAAAGTGCACAGGAGCGGGAAACGAAAGAATACTGGAAAATTATAAGAACCTGATCAAAAGAGGGGTTCCGTGCATCGTAAGAATTCCGTATGTTCCGGATTGGAACGATATGGAGCTGCCTGCGATCGCGGAGTTTTTGAAAGAATATGCGCCTTTAAAAACAGAACTTCTTGCTTATCACGACATGGGGCGGGTAAAAGAGGAGGCGCTTGGGAATAGAACAGACAGGACGTTTAACATTCCCTCCAAAGAAGAGATCGAAGAATTGAAGAAAAAATACAAGTTTATATAAAGCCCGGTACAGAGATTGTTTCAGGGCGGAAAGTGTGATGTAAAATGGCAGGATCGGCGAAGAGAGGATTAGAAACCGGACAGGTAGAGATGACAGAGCAGTATTTAACATTGATACAGAATCTTCATGACGATAAGATTCTGATCAACCGAAAAAAAATAGAAAGGCTGGGAACGCTTGATATCGATGACCATGGCTTCATTGATTTTCCTGATTTTTCTTTTTCACCTGAACTTTGTGCAGATGGATTGGTATATGGGGGAAGAAAGATTGCATCTAATTTCAGAAAATTCTTAAATCAGATGCCGGCTTATATCAATGAAAACAGTGCGCTGGCAGGATGCTGGATAGGGAATCTTACCAGATATATGCCGATTGCCATGCCGGAACAGGCATATGATCTGAGTTTACAGGAGGATATCAAAAAATACGGAATCCTGCAAAGCGGATTTGAAGGGATGAACCACCTCTGTCCGGACCTGGAAATCGGACTTAGGCTTGGCTGGCGCGGTCTGCTTGATAAAATCCGTTATTATAGACAGAAGAATCAACCTGCGGATACCGCCTTCTATGATGGGGAAGAAGAACTGATTACAGGGATTTTGGAATGGATCGAAAGACTTTCAAAGGAAGCGGAGAAAAAAGCAGCCTGCAGCCAAAACGGCTTTGAAAAAGCCAATTACACGAAAATCAGTCATATAAACAGAAAGTTATTGGATAATCCGCCTGAAAGTTTTCGGGAAGCGTGTCAGTTTCTGGCACATTTTCAAACGATAGACAGGATGTATTTTGTAGGCGGAGCATTGGGGAATCTGGATCAGCTGCTGAATGATTACTTTGAGCGGGATATGGAACAGGGAAAACTGACGGAAGCGGAAGCGGTTTGGATTCTTTCCAGCTTGTTCTTTAATGATACACATTATGCGCAGATTGGCGGCGTATCGCCGGCGGGAGACAGGGACATGACAAACAGGCTGTCCTTTGTGGCGCTCGATGCCGTTCATTATCTGCATATTCCGACCAATATATCGGTCCGCGTACATGAACGGTTGCCGGGACAAAGCGACGCGGCACAGAAACTGCTTGAAAGAGCTGTTGCCTATACGATGACCGACGGGACGGGCGTAAGCTACAGTTTGGAGAAAGGAACCGTAGAAGGTTATTCCCGCAATGGGTATGCGCACGCGCTGGGACGCATGAGATGCAAAAGCGGGTGCAACTGGACTGCCATTCCGGGAAGAGAATATCCGCTTCAGGATGTAACACGGGTGAACATGGCGATGGCGCTCTTCTATGCCTTAAATGATTGGAAAGAAGAGAAAGAGCACTCTATGGACCGGCTTTTTACATTGTTTGCCGGGCACCTGAATAAAATGATCACCTGCATTAAAAAGGGTTATGACAGACGTTATGAGACTGCCGGGGTCTATACGCCGGAAATCGTTCTGAACCTGTTCATGCACGGACCTGTGGAAAGAGGAATTGATGCAAGCTGCGGCGGCGTGGATATCATGAATTTTAATATTGATGGTATCGGACTTGCCACGGCAGCAGATTCTTTTGCAGCCATTGAACAGAGAGTTGTCAAGGAAAAGCAGTTTTCCTTCGGGCGGCTTTTTGAGCTGCTTGAAAACGATTATCAGGATGGAGAAAGAGAAAGACTGCTTTTAAAGAATATAGAACGCTTCGGAACGCCGGAATCCAGAGCGGAATACTGGGCGCTGAAAATCAGGGACGAATTTGTGCGGCAGTGCAGACAGAGTCCGACGCCCAAACATCATTTAATGATCATTCCTGGACTGTTTTCTCATGGGGATGTGGTAATGTATGGAAAACAGCTTCCGGCAACGCCCAACGGAAGAAAAGCGGGAGAACCCATTTCTCATTCTTCCGAACCGGATCCGGGGTTTGCTATCGGATTAAACAGCTTTTCGCCGGTGCTGAAGGCCAGGGCGGTGGCAAAGGCACAGGGAGGATATGGGAATTCGGCGCCGCTGCATTTGGACATTGATTTGGATATGTTAAATCACGCGGGCGGCGTGGAGGCTTTAGTCACACTGATCCAGGCGCATGAGCAAATGGGAGGTACTCTGATTAACCTGAATTGCCTGCAGAAGGAAACACTGTTGGCCGCTCATGAAAGACCGGAGGATTATCCCGATCTGATCGTGCGGGTAACGGGGTATTCCGCGTTCTTCGCCTCTCTTTCCAGAGAATACCGACAGCAGATTGTGGACAGATTTTTGGAAAAATAGCGTAAGAAGACTTTGGGACAGGAAACACCAGGAAAATGGAAAGGCGTGAAGGAAAGATGAAAATACTTACAAGTGAATGGAAGGAACGGATTGAATATTGGATCAAAACTTTAAAAAAGGATCTGTATTGGCCGATCGAAACGATCAGCTGGGAAAGTGCAGCCTGCGAAGATCTGCTGTCTTTGAAAGAGGCTGAAAAACTCCCCTTTTCCCCGGCGCAAAAGCAAATGGTATGGGGCAGGGAATATGAATACAGATGGTTTAAAGGAGAAATCTGCCTTCCGGCAGCCTGTGAAGGAGAAAGAATCGTATTGAATCTGAAACCGGAATGCGAGTCTACCCTGTTTGTAAACGCAGTTCCGTTTGGGACCTACCGTGCCGACTGGATCCTGGAGAAGCATCATTACCTGGTGGATAACACGATAAGCATGTGTGCACATCCGGGAGAAAAATATACCATTATGCTGGAGAGTTATGCCGGACACTTTTTCCCGAAAGCGCATGAAAACTGTTCGGTAGGGCCTGTACTGCCGGGAGAATATGAAACACACCCGGAGCATGAAAGGGTGACTTTGGGAGAAAGCAGTTACGGTATCTGGAATGAGGACGCTTACCAGCTGCTTATGGATGTGGAAACACTGTATGGTCTTTTAAAGACGTTAGCGTCTGATTCATTGAGAGCGGCAAAGATCGCCGAGGCTCTTGCACAGTTCACCTTATGCTGTGACTTTGAACAGGAAGCGGCCGGGCGCAGGGAAAACTATCGCAGCGCCAGAAAGCTGCTTAAGCCGCTTCTGGCCTGTAAAAACGGGGATACCATGCCTGAATTTACGGCAGCGGGACATGCGCATATCGACTATGCATGGCTTTGGCCCTGTGAGGAAACGATCAGGAAAACGGCAAGAACCTTTGCCGCACAGCTCAGGTTGATGAAAGAATATCCGGAATATCGGTTTATACAAAGCCAGCCCGCGCTTTACCTGCTTTGTAAAAAATATTATCCCGATCTGTATGGGAAAATAAAAGAGGCGGTAAAAAGCAAACAGTGGATTCCGGAGGGCGCCATGTTCGTGGAGCCGGATACCAATTTAAGCGGCGGCGAATCGCTGATCAGGCAGCTGTTATATGGGAAGCAGTTTTTTGAAGATGAATTCGGCATAAAAAGCAGACTTCTCTGGCTGCCGGACAGCTTTGGATACAGCGGCGCCCTCCCGCAGATCTTAAAAAAGAGCGGCGTAGAATATTTAGTCACGCAGAAAATATTCTGGTCCTATAATGAAGGAGAAAAATTCCCATATCACTATTTTCATTGGAGAGGCATTGATGGAACGGAGATCACTTCTTTTCTGCCTACCAGCTATAACTACAATACGAATCCCGAGGTGATGAACAATGTCTGGAAAGAACGGGTACAGGCTCATCATCTGGAAAACTTTCTGATCCCCTATGGATATGGAGACGGCGGCGGAGGTCCTACAAGAGACCATATTGAATATATCAAAAGACAGGAGAATCTGGAGGGCAGCGTTAAAGTAAAACAGGGAAATCCGGTTTCCTTTTTTGAAATGCTGGATGAAAAAGGAGGTCCTTCCGACACATATTGCGGAGAACTGTATTTTACTGCCCATAGAGGAACCTATACTTCCCAAAGCAGGATAAAGAAGCTCAACAGAGCCTGTGAGACGGCGCTGCATAATCTGGAATATGCAGGAACGCTTGCCCTGATCGCCCGAAACGAATATCCGGAAGAAGAACTGGACGACATGTGGAAAACACTTCTGATCAATCAGTTTCACGATATCCTTCCGGGCTCCGCGATCCATAAAGTATACGAGCGGACGCAGAAGGAACTGGAAGAAGTCATAGAACGGGCAGAGACGATGACGCTTGCTGTTTTGCAGAATATGGCGATGCCGGAAGACGGGACGACGTCTTTCGTGAATACATTGCCCTTTGCAAGAAACTTCTGGTACCGCGATCCTGAAAGCGGAATAGAAGAGCAGGTCAATCTGACCGGATTTGGCTGTACAAGTCTTGTGCAGAAGGAAGCATCCGGAAAAGAAAACGCTCTTGCAAGAGAATGTGAGGAAGGCTATGCTGTCGAAACGGATCTGATGAAGGTTCTTATCAGCAGAGAGGGAGAGATTGTCTCTTTTCTTTTAAAAGAAAACGAAAAAGAATATGCGGCGGCGCCCATGAACCGCTTCCGGCTGTATAAAGACGTGCCGAGAGCTTTTGACGCATGGGATATTGATTCTAATTATGAGGAACAGGAAATAACAGATGCCGCTGAACTTGGAAGCAGCCTGCTGATGAACACGGAAAATGCCTGCATTATTTGCCTGGAAGGCAGAATCGGAAAGTCCTCCTTATGTCAGCGGATACGGATCGAGAAGGATTCACCGGTTATTCTGTTTGAAACGGAAATAGACTGGAAAGAACGGCACAAGCTGCTGAAAGCATCCTTCCCTGCGGAGATCCATGCGCTGGAAGGAAGAAACGAGATCCAGTTCGGCTATATCAAACGCCCCGCCGTAAGGAGCAGGGAGAGTGATAAAGAACGTTTTGAGGTATGTAATCATAAATATACGGCCCTTTGTGATACAGGCGCAGGCGCGGCCCTTTTGAATGACAGTAAATATGGAATCAGCATGTGTGATGGAAGGATGGAATTATCGCTGCTTCGGGCTCCGGTATCCCCGGATATGGAGGCTGACTGCGGAATGCATCAATTTACTTATGGTTTTATGGCATGGAGCGGCAGTTTTGAAAAAGCAAGGGTCGTACAAAACGGGTATTTTATGAATGTGAAGCCGCTTGTCTTATCAGGCCGTATGGAACTTCCCCATATCGGCAATACAACCAATGAAAATGTGGTAATAGAAACGGTCAAGGCATCCATGGATGACAGAAAAGACGTGATCCTGCGCCTGTATGAAAGCGTGGGAGCCTCCGCCAATACCGAGCTTCTGCTGGGCGGCTGGGAAGCGGAAGTCTGGTCCTGCGATATGCTGGAAAAAGAAGAGGAGAGGCTTGTGCCGCTGAAGGAACATACGTATGCTTTGTCTTTTGAGCCTTTTGAGATCAAAACCCTGCGTGTTAGAAGAAAGGTTGAGATGATGGTGTAGAGAGGGAGATTTTACGATAAGAATGTAATAAAACAGAATGGTTTGTGTAGATGATAAAATAGGAAAAGATGCTACTAGAGAAACTGGCAGTTATGATAAAAGAACTGCCAGTTTTGATAAAGCGGTAAAAATATGAAGGGCATTGATTTTATGATATTAAAGTATACTGAAGCATCTGATAGGCAGCTTGTTTTTTTGCATTTTTTTTGAAAGATGATTCTGCAAAAAAGTGTTTTGCCTTTTCTTTTATGTAACAGGTACATTGCCAGATAGGATTACCGTTATTATCATATTCTTGTACGAAGTCATAAGAAGGTATTGAAAAATATCCTCTTCTTGCAAGTATTTCTAGTTGGCTTATGGCATCGTCTATATTTGGATTCGAAATTTCATCACGAATAGAGAATAGCAGATTATTTTTCTTTAGTTCATTATAAGCTAACTCACAAACTGCTTTTCGGGCTTCATTTTTTGAGGTACCAAAACTTCTGAAAATTGTGTTCAATTCGCCTAATTTTAGCAGGCAAGTATGCTTTAATTCATTACTGTCGTTATATAGGGATGAAATACCATTAAAAGGAAAGTACCATACCGCCTGTGAAGCCTTTTCAAAATGATAACACGGAACCATCCCATATCTTTTTAAAGTCCATTCCTGTATAAGTTCAACATAATTGTCCGCCTTCCCAGCTTTTAAATAACTGTCAGGGTTAAGCATGATTTGGACGACATCCTGAATTACTTCCATATCCCAATCAGAATCCAGTGCTACCGCACCGACAATTGCTTCAAATAAATCCTCTTTAACAGATGTTTTCTGGTTTATATTGTTTTGGATATCTCCATTTCCCATAATGAGATATTTGGCAAGGTCCAAAGCATGGATTCTGTCTGCAAGGGTTTCCTTTTGAACCAGTTTTTTCTTAAGTTCCGTTAATTCAGCTTCATTTTTACGACATGAAAACACATCAAAATTTTCATTATCATTGGCAAAAAAACCATATTTTTTTGTCAACAATTTTACTACAATAAGATCCAGTACCTTGTCGCCAATAAATTCCAGGACTTCATTGTTTTCTCCGCCATATTCGACTGAATAAGACCGCCTAACGAATGCTTGCTTCAACAAATCAGTATTTTGAAAGTTGTAGCCGATTTGATCTTGAATGAATATTAAATCTTTTTGTTCCATAAAAAACCTCCTAGTAATTTGTACTAAAAGGCATAATAATAGTCCGACATAAAATAACTGTATGGCACAGTCATATTGTCAGACATTATAGATTAAATTGGATTCTTTGTTTTTGGGTGTTTATTAATATTCATTTGCATAAATAGAAATAAACACATACAAACAATGTTTCAAATTTAAAATAATATGCCTTATATTATAAATTTAACAAAAATTAGGGTTATGGTCAATACATATAAATACATTAAGGATATAGATAAAAATAATTTTTTATTTGAAGAACGTTTTGCTTTTTATATGATATACTGTATTTGATCTTGAGCTTTAACAATCCAGAGAGAAGTTTTCAAACGGATATTATATTTGAGTATGAATCAATTCGCGGTGAAAGGCATGTACAGAAATTTCATACAAATATTACAAGCATCTTGATAGAACAACTTTATGCTATTTAGTTAGGCAATCAGTCAGAGTGATATTACAAATTATTATAGCGTTTTTCATGTTACGTGCTCGGCTAATACATTAGAGAGATTTGATTTGTCTAAATACTCAGAGGTAATAGTTTAGTATGAAGGAAAAATAAAAAACGATAATCTTGGATAGGAATTTGGATTATATCATAAAAGAAAGTTCATTTTGCCGAGAGAAGTCAGATTATGCTGGTTTTTATGTTGCTAGTCACGAAGCGGCAAAGGAATAGTTGGAAAATGCAAAATATTTTGTGAAGAAAATAAAGTAGTATGTAAGTTTCATAAATGTGAAATTATAAAGGGATAGAGCTATTTGAAAAAGAGAATGTTAGGCGGAAAATAATGATATATTGGTTAATATAAGGTCATAACCCCTCACAACACTTCATACAATGTAAAAAAGTGTTCTGAGGGGATTTTTTTGAAAGATTATATTGAGGAAAGAGCAATCAATATTGCTAATTATATTATTGAGAACAATGCCACGGTCAGACAGACGGCGAGACAGTTTGGGATCAGTAAGAGTACGGTACATAAAGACGTAACAGACCGTCTGACACAGATAAACCCCGCACTGGCATCTGATGCCAGAAAAGTATTGGATCTGAATAAATCGGAACGCCACATCCGCGGCGGCCTTGCAACCAAAGAAAAATATCTGCACAGGCATGCACAATAATAACAATATTTGAAAGAATATGTTTTGACAAGATTTTAGGTTCTCTTTATAATATACTATATTTGACAATCGTCAGAAATACAGGTGACTTGCATTGCGCAGGGGAATAAAGATCTGCGCAGCGTGAACGACAGAAGAGGGAAAAACATGGAAAAAGAAATGGTTATCGTACTGGATTTCGGTGGGCAGTATAATCAGCTGATCGCAAGAAGAGTCAGAGAATGCAGCGTATACTGCGAAGTACATCCGTACAATATCAGCCTTGAAAAAATAAGGCAGATCCAGCCGAAAGGCATTATTTTTACAGGAGGACCAAACAGCGTATACGGTGAAGGTGCGGCTGTCTGCGGAAAAGAAATATTTGATATGGGAATTCCGATTCTCGGTATCTGTTACGGTTCGCAGCTCATGGCGCATCTTCTTGGCGGAAAAGTAACCACAGCTCCGGTCAGCGAATACGGACGCACGGAAGTGGATATTCACACCGGAGCCGCTATATTTCAGGGAGTATCGGAGAAAACGGTCTGCTGGATGAGTCATACAGACTATATTGAAAAGGCACCGGAAGGTTTTCAGGTAACGGCGCATACATCGGTATGCCCGGTTGCCGGTATGGAATGTCCGGAAAAAAGTCTGTATGCCGTCCAGTTTCATCCCGAAGTTATGCACACAGCGGAAGGCATGACAATGCTGCGCAACTTTGTGATGAATATATGCGGGTGCAGCGGAGACTGGAAAATGGATTCCTTCGTGGAGACAACCATACAGGCTGTTCGTGAGAAAGTAGGCGCCGGAAAAGTGCTGTGTGCCCTTTCGGGCGGCGTGGATTCTTCCGTGGCAGCAGTGCTCCTTGCCAAAGCGGTCGGTAAACAATTGACCTGCGTGTTTGTGGATCACGGTTTATTGCGTAAAAACGAGGGTGATGAAGTGGAATCCGTTTTTGGCCCGGAGGGACCATACGACCTGAATTTCATCCGCGTCAATGCCCAGGAAAGATTCTATAGCAAACTGGCGGGCATTACCGAGCCGGAGCAGAAACGAAAGCTGATCGGCGAAGAATTTATTCGTGTTTTTGAAGAAGAGGCCCAAAAAATCGGCGCCGTAGATTTTC
Source organism: uncultured Lachnospiraceae bacterium (assembly GCA_910579735.1). Classification (GTDB taxonomy): domain Bacteria; phylum Bacillota; class Clostridia; order Lachnospirales; family Lachnospiraceae; genus UBA3282. The sequence goes on along the minus strand of CAJTUZ010000010.1, from coordinate 19,931 downwards.
TGGTGCAGGGTACTATCTATCCCGACGTGATAGAAAGCGGATTAGGAAAGAGCGCAACGATCAAATCGCATCATAATGTAGGCGGTCTGCCTGACTGCGTGGACTTCAAAGAGATCATAGAGCCGCTTCGGATGCTGTTTAAAGATGAAGTACGAAAGGCCGGTCTGGAACTTGGCGTTCCGGAGAATCTCGTATTGCGGCAGCCTTTCCCGGGACCGGGACTCGGTGTCCGCATTATCGGAGAGGTGACGGAAGAAAAGGTTCACATCGTGCAGGATGCCGATTATATATACCGGGAAGAAATCGCAAAGGCCGGGATTGATAAAGGCCTTGGGCAGTATTTTGCGGCGCTTACGAATATGCGGTCTGTCGGGGTCATGGGGGACGAGAGGACGTATGATTACGCAGTAGCGCTGCGGGCAGTGTGTACGAGTGACTTTATGACGGCGGACTGCGCAGAGATTCCGTGGGACGTGCTGTCGAGGACTGCGAATCGGATCGTGAATGAGGTAAAAGGGGTGAACAGGGTACTGTATGACTGTACCAGTAAGCCGCCGGGGACGATTGAATTTGAATAACGGATAAAATCCCGGAAATGCTGATAAATGAGCGTTTCTGGGATTGTTTTATGCCTGTTGGATCTTAAATGGCTCTAATTATAAAAAGGGATAATTGCTTAGGAGAAATACATGAAACGTGATGAGATTATTGAGAGTAATAAAACATATTGGAATGACCATGCTGATTTGTGGTTTGGAACAACGGCGCTTCCGGTGTATGGGGTACGATTTCCAACAGAAGATGACTTACATTTATTCAGTGATGTTGCGGGAAAGAAAATGTTGGAGATATGCTGTGGCAGCGGACATTCATTGAGGTATAATGCTGAAAAAGGTGCAGGGGAGTTATGGGGAGTTGATTTGTCCCAAAAGCAGCTTGATAATGCAGCAAAACTTTTAAGTGACAGCGGATATTCGGCGAAGTTATTGTGCTCAAAGATGGAGGATGAACTTGATGTGCCTAAAGGATATTTTGATTATGTATATTCCATCTACGGCATTGGTTGGACAACCGATTTACAGGGAACATTTGATAAAATTGCTTCTTACTTGAAGAAGGATGGTATTTTTATATTTAGCTGGCATCATACATTGAATTACTGTATAGCATGGTCATGTGATGAACGTAAAGATGTTTTTGAAGATGAAAAGTTGGTAATGATGAAGAGTTACTATGACGAATCATACTTCAAAATGTCTGTGCATGATAGTGAAATTATTTTATGTAACAGAAAGATATCGACATATATTAATGCATTGGCAAAAGCAGGATTTGTAGTAGAACAGTTAGTGGAAGAGGCAGATAATAAATCATTAAATGCTGCAGGAGATGTTGATCCTAAAACAAAGAAAGCTAAAATGCTGCCTATTTCGTTCTGTATCAAGGCAAGAAAACTTTAAGCTGCTTGGAATAAGCTGTGGGCAGAGTGATTCGGTGCTGCATAGGACATATTTTATATGTTACAATACTGACTAAGGAAAGTACCCATGACAGGATGGCAGCCTCCCGGGTTTATGAAAACCGGCATGCCGGAATGCATAGGAAGGCCGCTGGATGTCCAGTGGACATCCGTTTAGCGTGGACCGAAGCGGAGCGTAGACGGCGGCACCGATGACGGCTTTTGAAAATGTTTCGATTTTTATTGGAATATTAGCATTGCTGATGTCTTTTGGCAGCTTAATTGCTGCGTTGCTTGTCTTTCTCGATAGGAGAAACTACAAGCCAAAACAAAAATGCCCTAATATGCAGTTATGAAGAAAAAGAAATGCCTGCAAGCTGAAACAGAAGATAGAAAAATTGCTGAAACGATAAGAAATATGGGGTGTGGCGATTGCTGCGCCCTATATTTTTGTGGTAAATAGAAGCAGAAAGTGGTATAATCAAAATATTAATGTTATTGGCTGGCAGAAGAATAGAGCCAAATCGACGATTGAAGTATAGATTATTATATATGGAGCAAAGAGATGGTTAAAATACAGCGTATAAAGTGTGGTAATGGGAACTGTTATATTATTGAAGAAAACGGGAATGCGGTTCTTGTAGATACAGCAAGACCAAAATATCGGGATAAGGTTTTACTGGCTTGCCGCAAAACGAATATTAGGTTAATTGTTTTAACGCACACGCATATGGATCATTGTCAAAATGCAGCGTTTATTTCCAGCGAACTGAATGTTCCTATCGCCATTTGCAGGACGGATGAAGAGTTGATTAAAGATAATATGATACAGACACTATATGCCAAAACGCTGGCGGGAAAATTGGTGTTATTTTTTTCTGAAAAATCATTTTATCGTGATAAGATACCAGTATTTACACCTAAAATATACTTACAAGATGGAGATACATTAGAGAATTTTGGAATAAGTGCAAAAATTATAGGTTTACCGGGACATACCAATGGTTCAATTGGAATTGATTTTGGTAAAGAAGGAATATGTGTAGGAGATGCTTTGATGAATATGTTTTATCCCACGGTTTCCATGCTTTATCATAACTATGAGCAAATGTTAGAAAGTGCAAGAAAAATTAGTGAGTTGGGAGAAAGAATTATTTATTTTGGACATGGAAAACCAAAGAAGAACCGTATATGGGTAAAAGGAGTATAATGTGCAGTCCATTCCTGAAGACGGCACTGTTCAGCAATCATGATTGTTTTTGGGCTCATAGATCTCGTATACCGGTGATAAAAATAGTCTATTGTCCCATGTTTTTTCATGTCAGTCGAAGTACACACGATCTAACGTTTACAGCAGAACCGGGAGTCCGTATGAGAACTCCCGGTTTTTGTGTTGATTTCAGAAAAATTAGGATTTGGGAAATGCAGTACGCACTTCTCTCAAGGTTTCCAAAGCATCCCTTTTAGGCATATATTCCAGTCCGAAATATCCTTCGTAACCAAGCTGTTCAATGGTTTTTAGGATATAAGGATAATCAAGCTCTCCTACAGTAGGCTCGATTCTGCCCGGAACGGCGGCAACATGGAAATGGCCGATCATTGAAAGGTTCTTTGTTACAGTATCGAGGAGATTTCCGTCTGTGATCTGCTGGTGATACAGGTCAAAAAGAATTTTGATATGATCGTCCTGAATCTTTTCCAAAAAGGAAAACGCATGTGCGCCGGTACTCATGTGATAGCCCGGGTGATCTGTAATGATGTTCAGGGGTTCTAAGATCAGGGTCATGTCATTTTTCTTTAAAATAGGGACGGCGTCCTTCATTACCCGGGTAAGGGACTCCTCGTGTTTTTCAAAAGAAATACCCTCAATATTCCAGCCGGCCTGCGCGATCAGCGTAGAGCAGTTTAATTTTTTCGCTTCTTCGATGGAGGCGGAAAGTCCCTCCAGGTAGTGATCGTGATGGGCGGCGTCTCCGGGATTTATGCGGAAATCGGTGCAAAAAGTCACTACCTTTAATTCCAGTGAATCGCATAATTCTTTCAACAATTTCATGTCCTTGTCCCACCAGGTCCAAAATTCAATAGCGTCAAAACCGCATTCCTTTACCAGAGGCAGGGATTTTTCAATTGGCTCTCCATGAAAAAGGGCGTCGGTACATACAGAATAGTTCATGTCAGTTCCTTCCTTTCTTTTGTAATAAGTGCTTTATGATGTGATTAAACAACCAGTTCTTCCACCGTCTTTCTGGAAATGGAAGAATCCCGGATGATCAGTTCCGTATTTAATAAAACCTGCTGTTTGTAAGCGGTGGGAGAGACGATGTGTTCATGAATGATCTCTCCTGATGTATAGCCAAGCTGGAAACGGGGCTGACTAATAGTGGTGATGGCAGGATCACAGATGGTGGAAATATTGATATTGTCAAATCCCACGACAATCAGATCTTCGGGGACACGTATATGATGCAGCTTTGCGGCTTTTATGGCGGCGGCGGCGATCAGATCCGAGGATGCGAAAATGGCGTCGGGCGGCGCGCTGGAGGTTAACAGCTGGCAGACGGAAGCAAAAGCCATATCGTAGTTGATGGCGGAAAGCTGGAGGGACCAGTTGGATATACGCGCTAATCCGGCGTGTTCTAAGAAGGCCTCGTAGCCCCGCTGGCGTTCTCTTGCATATTTGAAATTAAGAGGACCGTTGATAAAAGCGATCTTTCTCCTTCCCTGGGAATAAATATGCTCCATTACGTTATAAGCGGCCTGGAAATCGTCAATGCTCACATATGAGAATTCTTCTGAGTTGTATTCACAGCACTGGACAACGGGCATCAGGGAACCGATCTGTTCGTAAAACTGGGTCTGAAGCGGAGAGCACAGAACAACGCCGCAGGCCCTGGTAGATTTTAAAAGATTAATAAAGCTGTTGAGCGACTGGCTGTCTCCTAAATCATCCTGACTGATCAAAGTGTAATAGGAATGGTTGGTCGCTGAAGAGACGATGCCGTTAATTACTTCACTATAGAAGGGATTTGTGACCTCCGGGACATTGATGATGATCAGTTTTTTGGATTTGGACTTTTTGGAAGCCCTGGGAGTATAGCCCAACTCTTCCATAGCGGCACGAATCTGCTCCGCTGTTTCGCTGTTGACTAACTCAGGATGATTTAAAACTCTGGAGACAGTAGCGGCGGAAGTGCCTGCACGTTTTGCGATTTCCGTGATAGACATCTTTGACGATTCCATTTGAGGAACCTCCTTTGCTTTATTATGTATTTTTTTTTATTATAACCCAATTGAAAAAGTAGCGCAAGAATTAAATGAAAAGAATATGCAATAACATATAATTTTCATGAAAATAATTGCGTTTTAATTGCATAAGCCACAAACGGATCGACAGTAAAATGTGAAAAATGACGGAAATTATTAAATAAATATTATTGATATTGACAAAAAGCACAAAGATCATCATAATGAAAGCATGAAACACAGATGAAAAACGCAATTGAAAATTTCATGAAAAATTTTCAAGAAAAAAAGAAATGGAGGAAAATGATATGAAAAAGAAATTACTGGCACTCATCCTCTCCGCGGCAATGGTATTTTCTCTTGCAGCATGCGGCGACACAAATTCAGGCACCGGAGATACAAAAGAACCTACGGTTGAAGAAGGCAAGGAAGAAGCGGAAGAACCTGCAGAAGAACCTGCAAAAGAAGATGAAGGTTCAGCCGGGGGAGAAAAACAGACGATTAAGATCGGTATGGCATGGGCTATCTTGGATGACGGGCAGACCAATCTGACAAATGCAATTATGGGATGTTTCGAGGAAGAATATCCCGATTATGAGATTGAAGCAACTCTGACAAATGCAGACGGCGATATTGCAACGCTGATTAATGATGTAGAAAGTCTGATCGCAAAGAATCCGGATATGATCTATATTATGAACTCTGTAGGAGACAGCGGTATCATCCCGGCAATCGATGCCTGTAAAGAAGCAGGAATTCCTGTAGGAATCGGTGTTGCGCTGGCGGATGAAGCAGATTACACCTATTTATATGAAGGATTCAGCCAATATGCATGCGGACAGATGCAGGCAAAGTATATGGAAGATAATTATGATGAAAATGCAGAATATAATGTAGCCTGCATTACCGGGGATCCGGGCAGCACGGCAGGAGCAGAAAGAACACAGGGATTTGTAGAAAATTTTGTTGACAAGCATGACAATGCAAAAGTAGTCATCCAAGGCGAAGGAAACTGGTCTACAGATGATTCTCAGGCTCTTGTAGACGACTGGCTTATTTCACATCCGGAAATCAATGTAGTTGTCTGCGTAAACGACGACGAGGCGCAGGGCGCTATCAATGCCTGCAAGGCAGCGGGAAGAGAGGACGTTATCGTACTGGGTATTGACGGAAGCGATCTGGGTAAAGCGAATGTGGAGTCAGGAGATCAGGCGGCAACAGTAGGAATCAACTTTGGAGGCGTTGCATCTGCCTGTGCTAAAGCAATGGTAGACTGCGCATTAGGTAACCTGGATTCTAATGAGGTAAAACTTACAACAGAAAATCTTGATTTGATCGTAAGAGAATAAGTAAAACGGATTTTAAACATGCGGGAAGCCCGGTTTAATGGAACCGCGCTTCCCGCCTTTTATCAGAAAGGAGGAAAGCCATGCAGCAAGAGACAGTATTGGAAGTCAGACAGCTTTCCAAAAGATTTTTGGGTGTTAAGGCATTGGATAAAGTGGATCTGGAAGTAAAACGCGGAGAGGTGCATTCGGTTATCGGGGAAAACGGAGCTGGCAAATCTACTATGATGAATCTGATTCTGGGAGATTTGCACAGGGATGAAGGTACGATTATCTTAAAGGGAGAAGAGGTTCATTTTAAATCTCCTGCCGATGCCATTGCAGCGGGGATATCCATGATCCATCAGGAGATCAGTCTGATTCCTACCCTTACGGTTGCTGAAAATATCTGGCTTCACAGGGAAGACCGGTTTATGAAAGGATTTCTGATCGATACGAAGAGCAGGCTGGAAGAAACCCGGCAGCTTTTGAAAGACAAGTTGAATATCGATATCAATCCCAATGAGCTGGTAAGCAATCTGACGGTTGCCCAATGTCAGTTAGTAGAACTGGCCAGGGCGGTTTCCTGCGATTCGGATATTATTATTATGGATGAACCTACATCTTCTCTTTCTGATAAGGAAGTGAATATTCTTTTTGATGTTATCCGTGCATTGAAAGCGGAAGGAACAGCTATCATATTTATTACCCATAAAATAGAAGAATTGTTGGGAATCTGTGACCGGGTATCAGTATATAGGGATGGTCATTATATAGGAACCAGAGATTGCAAGGATACTACGAGGGATGAACTGATCCATATGATCATCGGCAGGGAATTGACGGAACAATATCCGGTTATTGAGTCGAAAAAAGGCGGCGTGGTCCTGGAAGTAAAGAATTTGTGCGGAGCGGACTATTCGGATATATCCTTTGATGTGAAGGCCGGGGAGATCATAGGATTTTCAGGACTGGTGGGAGCTGGAAGAAGTGAGATCATGCGCGGTATCTTCGGGATCGATCCTGTTTTATCCGGAGAAATCTATCTGGACGGTAAAAGAGTATCCATTCATTCCCCTAAAGATGCGGTAAAGCTTGGAATGGCCATGGTAACAGAAGACAGGCGGGATTACGGAATCGTGAAAACTGCTTCGGTAAAGGACAATATGTCTTTGGCGGCTTTGTCCGGATTTTGTTCTAAAATAGGGATTATAAAAAGAGATAAGGAAAATGAAGCGGTATCGGAAATGATCAAAAGCATGACCGTTAAAGCGGCAAATAAAGAAATGCTGATTACTTCTTTATCCGGAGGAAACCAGCAGAAGGCCATAATCGGACGATGGCTGATGACTGCGCCAAAGGTTTTGATCCTGGATGAGCCTACCAGAGGAATCGATGTAGGAGCAAAAAGTGAAATTTATTCCATTATCGGAAACCTGGCAAAGCAGGGAATGGCAATCATACTGGTATCATCTGAAATGCCGGAAATATTGGGCATGTCAGACCGGATTTTTGTGGTAAGAAACGGAAAGATCGTAGTGGAATGTGCGAAAGAAGAAGCAACTCAGGAACTGCTTGGCAAACATGCATTAGGATAAGAGAGGAGTATTCGGATGAATAAGAATAAAAAGAAGATGGACAGTGAAAAGCTTGTCCAGATATTAATGGATAATAAAGCCCTTGTCATATTGGTCATTTTTGTTTTAGTCGTCTGCTGTCTGACCAACGATTTCTTTTCCAGCAGGAATCTGACCAATATTTTAAGACAGATCTGTACCAGCTGTGTGTTATCGCTGGGATTTACGCTGGTGTTATCTTCAGGAATGATCGATCTGTCGGTAGGTTACATGCTGGGTATGATCGGGATTGCCACGGCGATGATGTCGGTTTCGGGAGTCAGCGCTCCTGTGGTAATTCTGGCAGCGCTTGTGATCGGCGGCTTCTGCGGTTTCTTAAACGCATTTATCACATCCATGTTTAACCTGGCGCCTTTTATCGTTACATTGGCAATGGGAATGGTTTATCAGGGGATCAATCTCCTTTTGTGCCATGCAAAGAGCATTGCGGGACTTCCTGACTGGTATCTGTTTTTTGGAACAGGAAAGATTTTAGGAATTCCTTTTCCGGTCATCGTCATGATCACTTTAGTCGTTGTTATGGCTGTCGTAGTCCAGAGGACCAAGTTCGGACGATACGCTCTGGCGGTAGGCGGGAATAAAAAGGCGGCAAGGGTATGCGGTATCCCTACAACGAAGATCATGTACAGCGTTTATATCATTACGGGCGTATGCGTAGGAATGTCCGCACTGCTTTTAACAGGACGTACAGCCAGCGCACAGACCACTGCAGGGGCAGGAATGGAGTTGGATGCGGTTGCGGCCGTGGTAATCGGCGGCACCCCTATGGAAGGCGGAAAGGCAAATGTATTCGGCACATTGATTGGATGTCTTTTGATTCAGGTAATCTCCAACTCCTTAAACCTTTTGGGAGTGGACTCCAACTGGCAGAAGATCGCAAAAGGACTTGTCATCATCGTTGCGATCATCCTCGATCAGCAGGGTTCCAGGCTTCTTGATAAGATCCGCGTCCGTAAGGTTGCACAGGAAGCGTAGGCAGAAAACGGGAAAATGAAGAGAAAAACAGATGCTTAGTATACAGGAGAAAACCGGGCAAAAGTATAGAAGGAAAATGAATTGACCCGGGGAAAGAACATATAAGAAGGGAGATACAAAATGGGAGTTATCAGAAATTTATTCCATGTATCATTACAGGAGAACGATTATAAAGGCGCTTTGGAGTTTTACTGCAATAAACTGGGTTTTGAGCAGATGTTTGAACTGAACGTAGGACAGTTTAAGGATATGCTTGAGTTGGGAGAACACAACGAGGATGACGGTATGCCGTGGCTGACTTATCTCAGGATCGCTCCGGAAGAGTATCTTGAAATGTTCAACGGAGCCATCAATCCGCCGGATTTTAAGAGGGAATTGATTCCCGCACACAAAGACAGCCCATTCCAATCCTTTGGGTTGGGATGCGATAACCTGGAAAAGACCGTAAGGGAACTGGAAAAGAGAGGCGTTTTAGTAAAAGACGGATATATTACCGATCCCGACGGCGCTAAGATCCGGCTGGTAGAAAGAAAAGGACATACATCGGAAAAAGACAGGCTGTTCAATTCTCTTGCTGGGATTTCCGTTTATGTCAATGATCTTGAAGCGACGGAAAAGCATTTAAAAGCCATGTGCTTTGAGGTGCAGAGCAGGACGGAGGATTCCGTGATGCTTACGGTAGGAGAAAGCGGACAATATGTAGAGCTTCTGTCTGCTTCGGAGCCTGTGACCGTACGTGACGACGATCTGTTAGGGCATTTTGCATTGCAGATCTATAAGGTAACTGATACTGTGAAAGAATGGGGCAAAAACGGAGTATATTGCTGTCCTCAGCCTTTTATGAGAGAAGTACAGGTTCCTGCAGACGATACAGCGAAAGGAAATATGGGTCTGGACAAATGCGAGATTATCTGGATGATCTGTCCCGAAGGAAATAAAGTTGAAGTCATGGTACAGCCGGGAGATACCTCGCAGCAGGAATGGGAAAGAAAAAATCCCTATTAGGAAGGAGCGCTGAAGATGAAAGAATATAAGGCAGCAGTCATCGGGGCGGGCTTCATCGGGGCCGTTCATGTGGAGATGCTCCGCAGACTGGGGAATGTATCCGTCGTGGCTCTTTGCGACGCCATTGACGCGGATAAAAAGGCGGCAGCTATGCACATTGCAAATGCATACAGCGATTATAAGAAGATGATCGATGAGCAGAAACCTGATGCGATCCATATCTGTACGCCGAACCATACACATTATGATATCGCCAGGTACGCCATTGAAAAAGGAGTTAATTTTATTTGTGAAAAGCCTTTTACCACAACGGTAGAACAGGCAAAAGAGCTGGTAAGCCTGGCAAAAGAAAAGGGTGTTACAGGAGCCGTTAATTTCCACAACAGGCTTTATCCCATGCCCAATGAGATGCAGAAGATGATCGCAAAGGGCGAGGTAGGAGAGCTGTTTTCCGTACATGGGGAGTATGTTCAGGACTGGCTTATGTACGATACGGATTACAGCTGGAGACTGGAAAAAGGACAGGTGGGGAAAACCAGAGCTATTGCGGATATCGGTTCCCACTGGATGGATCTGGCGGAATTTGTGACCGGGGAAAAGATAAAGAGAGTCAATGCGGCTTTCAGAACTGTCTATCCTGTGAGAAAGAAACCTATGGGCAAGGTAGAAACTTTTCAGACCGTAACAGACGTATCCTATGAGGAGATTCCCATCGATACGGAAGACGAAGCGGTAGTGATGTTTGAGCTGGAAAACGGGGCTATCGGAACTGCCATTGTCTCCATGGTTTTTGCGGGCAAGAAAAATACCACTACTTTAAGCGTTGCGGGAAGTAAGAAATCCCTCCAGTGGTCTTCCGAAAGCTTAAATGACCTGTGGATCGGACACCGGGATAAACCCAACGAAATCATGACAAAGGACGCTTCCCTGATGCATAAAGAGGCTGCTTTGCTGGCTTCCTACCCTTCGGGACATATTGAGGGTTTTCCCGATGCGTTTAAAAATGTATTCCGCCAGTTCTATGACAGCTTTGATATGGAAGGAACTTACGAATTTGCCCGCCTGGAGGACGGCCTTCGGGAAATGATCTTAAGCGACTGTATTTTTGAAAGCGCCATGAGTAAAGCATGGGTGGAAGTAGAGGGTTGAGTAACAAAGAAACAGAGAGGTGATGAAAGATGAAACTGGGTTTTGTAACTGCTATTTTGCAGGATGAAAGCTTTGAAGAGGTGGTGGATTTTGCGTCTGAGCACGGATTTAGATGTATAGAAGTGGCCTGCTGGCCCAAAGGAAAGGCGGAAAGACGTTATGCAGGGGTAACGCATATTGATGTGGACGCTCTTGACGATAAAAAGGCGGAAGAGATCAAAGCCTATTGCGCTAAAAAGAATGTGGAGATTTCCTCCCTGGCTTACTATCCCAATACTCTGGACAAGGATCCGGAAAAAAGAGCGGAAGTCATCGCGCATTTAAAAAAGGTCATAAAAGCTTCTGCAAAATTGGGAGTGAATATGGTCACAACTTTTATCGGGAGGGTAACGGACGCTGCCGTAGAGGAGAACTTAAAGGTGGTCTCCCGGGTATGGCCTGATATTTTAAAGGAAGCGGAAAAGGAAAATGTAAAGATCGCTATTGAGAACTGTCCTATGCTTTTTGGACCGGAGCAATGGCCGGGAGGACAGAATCTGTTTACCAGCCCTGCTAACTGGGAAAAGATCTTTGAAATTTTGAAAAGCGATAATCTGGGGATCAACTATGACCCGTCCCATTTTATATGGCAGATGATAGATTACATAAAGCCTATTTATGATTTTCAGGATAAGATCTTTCATGTGCATATCAAGGATATAAAGCTTTATCCCGACAGGCTTAAAAAGGTAGGGACTATGGCGTATCCTCTTGATTATATGTCGCCCAAGCTCCCGGGACTTGGAGATGTGGACTGGGGAAAATATGTCAGCGCGCTGACCGATATCGGATATGACGGCTATATCTGCCTGGAAATTGAAGATAAGGCTTTTGAAAAAACGAAAGAAGACGTATATAATTCCCTGATTCTTTCGAAGCATTATATGGAAAACTATATTGCCGGTTAGTACATAAAGCATCTGGATCGGATGCTTTGAACAGCAACCATAAATACATTGTAGTAGGAGGTAAAAATTATGTTTTTTTCAGCATTTGCACAATGGGACATTCACATGGTGGTTGATGCGCCCATTCAGAATACACAGGTAGAGGGAATCTCATACGGGTACGAATTCAAGCTTCACTATCCGACTTATAGAGGAACCTATTTAAGCTGTATTGAAGAGTTATATTTTGAAGTGGATGGAGAACGGGTTCCTGACGGAATGGTGGAATTTCACTTAAACGGAAAGCAGTTCCTGCTTTCGGAGCTTCCCGGACTTTTTGCCGAATATTGGCACATTACTGATGACGCCGTAATACGGGTGGTTGATTATAAAGGATTGGAGAAAGGCAGCGTCCATTCCGTAAAAGCCCATATGCAGCACCGGATCCCGTATACAGGCTATGAAGGAGATTATGGTGTGGAAATTTCGGAATGTACAAAAGAACTGATGGTAGAATAGAGAAAGCGAGGCGGCAAAATTATGAGTAAAGATATTAAGATCGGCGTTTCCATTTATAGTTTTACGTATTTCTATGACTTGAAATTAATGGATCTGGAGGATTTATTGAGAACGGCCCATGAGATGGGCTACGAAGGTGTTGAAATCGTTGTGGCGCAGATGGCGCCGGAATATCCCAACATTTCTGACGAGTGGATCGCGCATTTTAAGGAGCTTTTGGATAAGTATGAATTGCATCTTGTTTCCTGGAGCGCATATATCGATATGGGACTGCATCCCGACAGGGATCTGACGGATGAGGAGATCTGCGAGCATACAAGGCGGGATCTGATCCTGGCTAAAAAGGCAGGGGCGGATCTTGTGCGTACCCAGCACGCTATCAAACCCAAGAACTTTCGAGCAATGCTTCCTTTTTGTAAACAGCTTGATATGAAGCTCTGTATTGAAATGCATGCACCGCACCACCCTGATGTGCCGGTATGGAAGGAATATTTAGAGATTATGGCGGAGCCTGAAAGCGAAGGCTATCTGGGAGTTGTACCGGATTTTTCCATTTTCCAGTATGCGCCTCATAAACAGATGATCGAGAATTATTTAAGGGACGGCTTCAGGGAAGATAAGCTCAATGCGGTTATCGAACTGAATAAAGAACGTCTTTCCGCGGAAGAGATCATAGCCACAGATGATTTTACGGATTATGAGAAAAATGTGATCGTAGATATTGTAGGCCATTTCCAGTCCCCCGCAAAGCTGGAGGATTTGAAAAAGCTGATTCCCTATTCCCCTTATATTCACGGGAAATTCCATTTCCTGGATGAAAACTGTCACAACCCATGCATTCCTTATGAGGAGATCATTCCTATGGTAAAAGAGCTGGGATTTAAGGGATATATCGCCAGCGAATATGAAGGCTGGGATGAGGCGGCAATGGAACAGTTAAAACGCTATGTGACTTTACTGAACCGCCTGCTGGAAGACTAAAGAGAATGGAGCGGGTGCTATGAAGGAATGGAAACAGCTGTGGATAAAACCCCGGCCCATTACGGATCCGGAGGGGAACTATAACGGATTTAATCCGTCTGTAAAAGTTTTGCCAAAGGGATATAAGCATGAGAAGGGCGATGTGACTCTTAGCTGTGACATTATCTGGGAAAGAGACAGCAAGGTGGTGCTTCGCGACAATACGGCTATTTATACGGACATTTACCGTCCGGTAACCGATGAAAAGGTTCCGGCGGTAGTTTCCTGGAGCCCTTACGGGAAATCAAATGTGGACGTGCCATGGGCTTACAACGAAAAGGATCTGTCCCATTTGCAGAAAGAAGAAGGCGTGGATCCGGCTCTGTGGTGCGCCAGGGGTTATGCGGTAGCTCATCCTGACGCCAGAGGGGCGTTTATGTCCGAAGGGAATATTTTCCATTGGGGAAATCCCGAAGGAAAAGATATTTACGACTATGTGGAATGGCTTGCGGCTCAGGAGTGGTGTAACGGGCAGGTGGGCATGGCGGGCAATTCTTATCTTACCATTGCCCAATGGTTTGGGGCAGATCAGAATCCTCCCCATTTAAAGGCGATCGCCCCGTGGGAAGGTCAGACGGATGCCTACAGGGAAACTATACTGCAGGGCGGCATAGCCAATGTCGCCTTCCCCAGGCAGGCAGTCAGCGTCATGCACAGCAACAATTATGTGGACGATATGCCTTCCATGGCGGAAAAATATCCTTTTATGAACTCCTATTGGGAGGACAAAAGAGCTGTTTTAAAAAATATCCGGATACCTGTCTATATCGTGGCGAGTTATACCAACCCGATCCATACGCACGGTACTTTCCGGGCATACAGGGAGATTCCGTCAAAAAAGAAGTGGCTGAGGGTGCATAATACCCACGAGTGGGTTGATTTTTACAGGCCTGAAAACCAGAAAGAGCTGCTGGCATTTTTCGACAGATACTTAAAAGGCATTGAAAATAACTGGGAGGAAACTCCGAAGGTTCGCTATGCGGTCTTAAATCCCGGAGGTGTTGATGAAACAGATCTGGTATCGGAGACTTTTCCGCCGAAGAATATTTCCTATACAAAATTTTATTTAACGGGGGCCCGCAGGAATTCCTGCGGCGGGCTGGAAACCGGTCCGGGAGGAGCCTTTAAGGTTTCCTATGACGGAAAGGATGTAAGCGCCGGAGCGGAATTCAGGATTACTTTCCAGGAAGAAACCCGTATTGTGGGGTATCCCAAGGTCAAGCTTTTTGTAGAAGCCAAAGGCTGTCATGATATGGATCTGTTTGTGGAGATCGGAAAAGAAAATAAAGAAGGAAGGCTGGTTTCATGGGACTGCACGCCTCACAACCGTTACCAGAATCCGCTTATGGGATTTGAAGGAAGGCTCAGGGCGTCTTTGAGAGCATTAGACTTAGAACTGTCAAGCGGGGCAATCCCTGTACACAGCTTTGAAAAGCCGGAATACTTAAACGACGGAGAGATCGTGGAGGTGGAAATTCCTTTAAGGCCTTTGGGACTGAAATGGGAAGCCGGGGAAACTCTGGTACTCCGCATCGGTAATGAATACCGGGAAAGTATAGAGAAGAATATCCATCTGGGAAAGGCCAACGATATGGGAGTGCATATCATCCACTGCGGCGGGGATAAGGCATCTTATGTGGAGCTTCCGGTCATACAAAAAGACAGCGAATAAACATGCGGGATAAAGCGGAAGAAAGGATAATATTCACCAGCGGAAATGTGATCAAAAAATGGACACGGCACCATAGAAACTGGAGCTAGGTGTGGGCATCGCCCGCCTGTCATCGCTCTGCTGGAGGCGGAAAGCCGGAAGCTTTGGAATGCAGGACTGGATAGAAGATATATACAACAGAATGGAACCTAAAAAACTGGTAAAAGCGGTGTGAATACCCGGATTTACCAGTTTTTTTACCTTATTGGAAGGTTCGTCATCAGATGGACATGGGAACCAATCCATGTCTTTTATAGATTGGCAAAAGTTATGGTCTCCTTTTCCAGCTCGGCTGCCACTTTATGGTTTGTGTCCATACGATTGGTAATTTCCGTCATATCGGTTACCAGATGCTGTGTGCTGTCGGCTACGCTGGAAATGCCGGCTGCCCCTTCATCGATGGCTGTTGTGATAGTTTCTATGGCGTTAACAATTTCCGTCATGGAGCTCTTCAGGCCGCGGGTACTTGTATTAAACGAATCCATGGTCTGTCTGATATAGGCGGCGTCATCCTGATACTGCTGTCCGGAAGCGACGAAAGAGAGAAATTCTTTTAAGATGGATTCCTCTATGTATGTGATCAGATTTTGTGCGTTTTCGGAAAGATTATAAACGGCGTGGGTTACGGTATTGTTGACTTCCTGAATGTGGTTTGCCGTTTCGCTGCTGGAAGCCGCAAGCTGGCGGATTTCTTCTGCCACTACCGCGAAGCCTCTGCCGGCCTCTCCGGCTCTTGCCGCTTCCACGGCTGCGTTTAAGGCAATCAGGTTGGTCTTGGAAGCGATCTCCAGGATATCGTGTGTAAGCAGATTTACCTGATCAACGCTGTGGCTTCCCTCAATCGCTTCATTTAAGATGTCCAGAATTTCTCTGACTTTGGCATTGGTGTTATCCAGACTTTTCTGCGCGGACTGTCCCATTTCTTTTGCCCGTGTATTCATGGCGCCGCAGTATGCAGTAATTTTTTCACATTCGTCGGCCATGTTTTCAGAATCCAACTGCACATTTTTGGCATTCTGGTTGATGTGCAAAGCATTATTGGACACTTCCTGAATGGTTGCCGATAGTTCTTCGGCGAGGGCAGACAAATCGGTAGCGTTTTGGCTGGAAGTCTGCGTACGGTATAATACTTCCTCCACTACGTCGCTGATGCGTCCGGAGCAGCCTCTGAGCGTATCGAGGACATTTGTGATGGGTTTGACTACAGACTTTAAAATAAGAGAGACCGTAATCAGGACGAGGATAATGCAGATAAGGGTGGATGCACTGTTTGTAATCATGGAACTGAGATAAACGGAGGCAAGCTGCGTTCTGGCATGCTCGGTCCGCGTGCTGATGGATTCGTCCAGAATACGGATGTTGTTTTCCACAGCGGTATTGCAGGAGGCTACATCGCCGTTGGCAAAGGCGTAGGCATCCTGCGTTTTGCTGGCAGCGCTGGCGCATACGAGAAAAACAAGAGAATGCTTTAAAGAATCATAATCAGAGAGTAGTGCGTTGTATGTCTCTTTGTCGTCATCACTGATATAGATTTCATAATCCGCCAGCATGCCGTCCAACTCCTGTTCGGCATCCTTTATGTTGTTGACGAGGGTAATCATAGTGTTATAGTCGGTAGCTACGATATGCGACAGCGCCATCTTATGTATATTCATGATAGACTGGTGAATCTGGGCCAGATGGGTTTTGCCTTCCATGTAATTATCCGCAATATTTGAGGCATTATCATTGACTTTTATAATATTGGTTACTGCTAGCAGATTAGATATGAGCGCTACTATACCAAGCAGGGCAATGGGCAGTATTAAACGGTATTTGATGTTTAATTTTTTCTTCATAATCCCTGTATCCTCCAAAAGAAATATATGTTTTTATGGGGCGGTTATTCCTTCCACCATGGAATCGAGCTGCTCCTGCAGTCCCTTTCTTTTCGGGTTTCCGGCAGCTATATTTGTTGCAAATTCAGATACCGGATCCCAGAAATTGCCGCCAATGCGCTGTAAACAGGAAAATTCCGACTGATCAAGCAGGGCGGTGATGGCAGGGGAGTTCTGCACGTCGGCGGATGCAGCGGCTTTTGTGTTGGCAGGTCCCTGCCCGCGCATTTCAAAGCGGAGCTGTTGGTTTTTTTCATTGGAAATCCATTCAGCCAGCCGGACAGCCCAGGCATAATGCTCAGAATAGGCGTTGACACCGATTAATTTATAGCCTGAAAAGGATGCCATCTGTATCTGTTTCCCTGAGCAGGTATAGGTAGGGAGTCTGGCTGCGCCATAGTTCGCTCTCCATGCATCTTCCATGGCGACCGAGTTCCATACGCCGCTGACACCGGCAATCACGGAACCGTCCTGAACGCCTTGCAGGAAACCGGTCTCCGTTGTATTGAGAAAGGCCGGACTGCCGGCAATGGCGAGCATTGCATTGGCAACGTCCACACCTTTGATATCGCCTTCAGTCTGGTTCCAGGTACAGAAGTTGGTAATGCCGTCACTGTTTAATCCGACTTCCAGACCGGTATTGCCGAAAAAGGAATAGACATACCACGCGGAAGACCAGTCCATGGTAATTTTCTTTTCATTTTCCTCTGCAATCTGCAGCATGCGGTCAAGGGTTTTTATATCTTCCTGATTGAAAAACTGTTTATTATAATATAGAAAATAGCCGTTATCCGCGGTTAAAGGATAAGCATAGAGAGTATCTCCTACAGAAGCGGCCTCCACAGCGCCGGGCAGATTGTCTGATTTGATGCGGTCTGCATTCTCGACCGGCTCCAGCGCACCGGCAGCTACGAGAGTATTCAGCTGGTCATCTGCAAAAGCAAAGACGTCAGCGCCTGCTTCCAGATCCCCCAGCAACACATCTTTACAGTTAGATTCGCTCTGGGCCGTAAATGTAATATGGAAATCGGCCTGTCCTTTATATTCCTCCTGGAAGCTTTCAATAATCATGGTTAAAAGCGCTTCGTCTTCTTCAGCTCCCCAGACAGTCAGTTCTACATTTCCGTTATCGGACAGTATTTCTGTTTCGTCTGTGTTGTCAGTACTATTTTGCAGTTCCGTATCAGCATCGGCGGCTTTACTTTCTCCGTTTGATCCGGCACATCCGGACAGCGATACAGCCAATACGGCAGTTATAAACAAAGCATTGATATTCTTTCTCATAGATCCCTCCATGTCAGTGCAGCTTATGGCTATCCCTGATCAGCGCTGCGATAAGCAGGATACAGAGCTGACGCTGTCCCGGCTGTTTGCTTCGGGGCAGCTGTCTATACCGGACAACCCGTGGATATTATAGCGGTTTTCTAAATTTTGTTCAATATTTTTTATACTAATTTTGACTATAAATTTTACGATTTTACTACAATATATTAACGACAGTGAAGAAGATAATAATTTCATTGCTTTTCCTGAGAAGATTACTATATAATAATAAAGTGGCAACAGCATACAGCATAGGCACAGGCAGCAGGATGAAAGGCAGCGTGACTGCAAAGTGAAAGATAAGGAGGCTTTACCCTATGAAACAGGACTTGATTGTTATTTTGGATATGGGCAGTACCAATAATACCGTGCTTGCCCGCGAGGTTCGTGATCTCGGTGTATACAGCGAGATACATCCACATGATATTACTGTGGACGAACTGAAGGCTTTGAAGAACGTAAAGGGAATTGTGTTAAACGGCGGAGAAAACCGCGTGGTTGACGGGAAGGAAGTGGAGATCAGACCGGAGCTTTACGATATGGGTATTCCGATGATTTCTATAGACTATCCGCAGTCGAAATGCAGCACGCAGCTTATGGAACTTCCTGATCGGGAGACACTGAAAAAGTTTGTTTTCGAGGAGTGCGGCGCAGAGGCAAATTGGAATATGAAGAACTTCATTGAAGATCAGGTGGAGCTGATCAGACAGCAGGTTGGTGAGCGGAAGGTGCTCCTGGCGCTGTCGGGAGGCGTGGATTCATCCGTGGTTGCGGCGATGTTGATTAAGGCGATCGGGCAGCAGCTCGTGTGCGTACATGTAAACCACGGCCTGATGAGAAAGAACGAATCGGAAAGTGTCGTGAAAGTATTCCGCGATGAGCTTCATGCAAATTTAATCTATGTAGACGCATCCGAGCGCTTCCTTGGCAAGCTTGAAAATGTGGCAGACCCTGAGCAGAAGCGGAAAATTATCGGCGGTGAGTTTATCCGCGTTTTTGAGGAGGAAGCGAGGAAACTGGAAGGAATCGATTTCCTTGGGCAGGGAACCATTTATCCGGATATTATTGAGAGCGGCACAAAAACGGCGAAGATGGTAAAGTCTCACCACAACGTAGGCGGTTTGCCGGAGGATTTGAAATTTGAACTGGTAGAACCGTTAAAACAGCTTTTTAAGGATGAAGTGCGCGCCTGCGGCGTGGAACTGGGGCTGCCTCATGACATGGTATACAGACAGCCGTTCCCGGGGCCGGGACTGGGCGTGCGGTGCCTTGGGGCGATCACCAGAGACCGATTGGAAGCAGTCAGAGAATCGGATGCAATCCTGCGGGAAGAATTCACGAAAGCAGGGCTGGATAAGAAAGTGTGGCAGTATTTCACGGTCGTTCCGGATTTTAAGTCTGTGGGAATGAAGAATAATGCGCGGGTATTTGAGTATATGGTTATTATCCGTGCCATCAATACCATTGATGCAATGACAGCGTCTATCGAGAAGATTGACTGGGATGTGCTGGAGAGGATAACGGAGAGGATCCTGGCGGAGGTTGAGAATGTGAACAGGGTTTGCTACGATATGAGTCCTAAGCCGCCGGCGACGATTGAGTTCGAATAGTAAACAGAAAGCCGGGAAGCCGCATAAACAGCGGACTTTCCGGCTTTTGGTGTGGGGCGTGATACCTTTTTGATACCTATATTAATACAAGGTGTTGCGTAAGGGTCAAATCCGACGCCCACCTATAAAATTAAGCGCCGTTTAGTTGCGGC
>CAJTUZ010000009.1:61607-147395 GCA_910579735.1 uncultured Lachnospiraceae bacterium | reverse complement strand
AAAAATTTCTTGAGCATTTTTCATTTTACCTATTGACATTTCTTAGCTGGACTTTGTTGATATTATTTATTTGATATCCAGGAAAGAGCGTCTTTGCTGCTCATTCTGGAAGTATCCACGGTTCCCGCATAGACACCGATCATCGTGTTGTCGAACACGATCTTATGCTGTATCTGCTTAAAACTTTGGTTGAATCTGTAAATAGACAGGTTCATGCATGTGTCATAGTCATATGGAAATTCGCATGTGTTCACCAGGGCGGTCACCAGTTTTTCCAAATAAGGTTCCGATTTTTTCCCGGCGTTCCGTTTTTGCTTTTTGCGTTCTTTTTCCAGAAGATATTTCCGCGCTGCTGCATTGCCTGGTTTTGATTTTACTTTTTCCAGCAGATTTATTTTTCTGATCATATCGGCCAGGTCATTGTATACGTTTTCGTTTATTTCGATACGACTGGCAGGACTGTAGATGATTTCCTTCGCGTTCTCATCCTGATACAGTGCAAAATCAGATACATACAGATCGCCGAACAATATGGACAGATCTGATCCGGCATATACGGGGAAGAGCATTTTGAACAGTTCATAGTCCGTTATGGACGTATAGTCGATTCCCAGATCGTCTAACTGGACCATGTACTGAAAGGGAGTGGCGGTGAGAGCGGAGACGATGCCGTAGTAGGCGGCTTCGTCTTCCAGTATCTCACCGACCGTAGGGATTCTTACCGTTAAACCGGGAACGATCGTAACGGAAGATGTATTGAGCAGACATTTATTTTTTTTCATTTTGGGGCCTCACTTTGAAAATGAACAGGCAGCGGTCATGACTTGGCGCGGTATGGCTTTTCCACATGTCTATACATAATAAGCAAAATGGGAACGTGTGTTCGAAAATGGCTTAAAATGAGGCGTACGACGTATTTTAAAAAAGTCTAGTGATTGTTCTTCCACCAGTTCCGTTTGGCTTCGAGGCGTTTTTTTTGTTTGCAGGAATCGCAGTAGCGGGTATTCTTTCCGGTCTGTCTGATCAGTCTTTGGCATTCGCTGCAGCGGATGAATCTGTCCTGACCGGTGAAATACAGATATTCGTATCCGAGTTCTCTGAAATCTTCTATGTTCAGAACGGGTTTTCCGGACATATCAATGAAGTTGACTTTCATATTGAGGTTATCGTTTTTATTGGAAAAAGAGATCATGCCGCTGCTCTCAATGTCATTTAAATATAGAAATTTGTCTTTTTTGTATTTCACGGTCACGCGTGCACTCTTATAGAGTTCCCGGATGTCGGTATTGACCCAGCCGTCGTTGGTTTCTGAGAGCATATTATACAGTTTGGCATAGCATAGCATCGTAAAAAGCAGTTTCTGATATTTGACAGGCCCGATCGAAGCAATCTGCGTAAGTTCCGGGCGGGTAATGCCGACAGAAGCAATTTCCTGCAGCGGGTATTTGACGGTCTTTGCCGCAATGTCTTCCAAAATATCTTCCCAGGAAGCGGCATTATAATTTTTATAATGCCGCTCCATGAATTCGTTTAATTTCATAAAAGTTTCTTCTTTACTCAGTTTTTCTTTCTGCCTGTAGTATTTTCCCATAAGAAAGAGTGAGGCGGCCGGCCTGGCGCCGATCTCGCCTGTCTGTATGATATACCGGGCCTGTTTGGTTTCGTTTAAGATAACTGGCATTTTTCGTCCTCCGTTTTGATTTTTGCTGTCCGCATCGTAAAATGCAGTCCGTCATATTCGATTTCGCCGTTTTCATCTAAAGAAGGGTAGGATATCATGTAGTCGTTTCGCCTTAAAAGGTTTCGGATGAATAGATCTCCGCAGATGTCCCAGGCGAATTGTTTACTGGAAGCAGATTTGGCATAGCACAGATCCAGCACGATATTGCAGAGAATATCTTCATTGGGGCATTGTTCCAGACATTGTCTTTTGAACGCTTCTTTTAAAAGATATTTCTGCATCTGTCTGTCTTCCGATTTGATCCGTTCCGATCCGGCATACTGCATATAAGCGGACAGTTCGCGTTTATAAAGATCGTATATTTTCTGTATTTTGGCATATAACGGTTTGGTATAGGCAGCGCTGCTTTTTAATATGGAATAGTCAAATCTGTCGGCTTCCCGCAAGTCCGTCTGTCCGAAAATCTCTTCGATCCGCCAGCAGATCTTATTGATCGTGCACGGTGCGGTTCCGAGGGGGATGTTTTGCAGATAACAGTTGATAAAGGTCTCTTCTTCCGGCGTTTTAAGATCTTTGGCCAGCAGTTCATCCAGGGTCATGCGAAAGCGCAGCAGAGATTTCTCGTTGGTTTTTTTGTTGTATTCTTTCATTTTAGCTTTTTCTGCCGGATAGATATATTGCATGAAATAAGGTTTCTTATCGGCGGTCAGCTTTCTGTTTAACCAGTTCTCTTTTTTCTCGGCAGCGCTCTGGCCGTTACGAATCTGGCTGGAAATCCGGTTGCACCATTTTGCCGGCATTTCTCCCGCTTCGATTCCTTTGGTTTTGTCGATCTGATTCTGCTGATAGAGCTGTCCGCATTTGATGCGGTAGTCAAGTATCCGGTATTCCCGGCTGTTTTTGGCATATCTGGCCTGCACTTCGAACATGGAAGTGATTTTATTGGTCACCTCGCCGACTGCGTTGCCGAAACTGTTTATATTGGAACGTACGATGTCGTCTTCGGAAGGAATGCACTTGGGCGCCTTACGCTGTACGCAGGAGATAGCCGGCAGTTCGACCGTATTTTTTATCAAAAGCGGAAAAGAAGTATTGATCACGCAATCGCCGTCCTTGTCAAAGCCGTTCATAGCGTCGGCGCAGGTATCCCAGCTGTTGAAAATGGTCGGTGTGGTCATATATTGATAAAAATCATCCATCTGATCATTATGTACAACGTTAAGCAGCCGTATATTATTGTGTGAAGTCATCGGTGCACGAAAACTGACGATTTTTGCAACGCCTTTATCGACCCAGTATTTTGAATAAATCTCTCCGGCCTTCAACAGTCCGGTCACCTTCAGGCCGCACATGGACTGGCAGAGAGAGTAGGGATCGCCGGAAACGAAGGAGTAATTGGCCGGTACGTTTAAAACGCCGACTTTGGCGTCGTCGATCCTTTTACGGATCATGGCAAATAGCTGGCTTTTTACATAGGGATCGTTTCTCATTTCCGGTTCGATCATCAGTGCCGTGGCAAATGAACTGTCCAAATGACCGATATTTTTCTCATTTAAACCGATGCCTTTGGTATAGAGTATGGTCTTTACAGGATCGTCTGAAAGAATATCCTGTATTTCGCTGACTGTCGGCGCGATCAGTTCTTCGATCTGTTCGTCCGTAAATTCATAGCTTTGCAGAAACTGATAATTCATGGTTCTGACATGTTCCAGTTCTTCGGCGGAAGACTTGGTAATGGAATATGTATAATGATTTTTCCTGCAGTTTTCCAGATAGTCTTCCATGGAATCGTAGGAATCCCACAATTTGAGCATGGACTGTGTCAGGATCAGTTCTATGTCCTGTATGTTACGGGTGTTTCCCCATACGTCGGTGATCGTTTCGACATGATGTTCTCTGGCAAATTTCCGGAAATCGACGGGGAATACAGCGCCTTTGCAGAAGGCATTTCTGATCACGCATCCCGGAAGCAGGAAGTTTTCGCCGATCTCTTCGCCCCATCGCTGCATTAACGGCGGCATGGCGAGACCGTATCCGTCGCTGTCGTTTAAGGCGATGTCTTTATTTTTGATATATTTCATGCGCGGCTGTTTTAAACCGGTATCGTCCAGTTCGATGATATCTGATTGAAAATGAGTAATGCAGTCGGGTACGACGGCGATTCCTTCCGGCATGGAGACCGGTGTGGAGGAACTGCATGTCAAAGCGTAATAAGCTTCCAGTTTCGCGGGTGTAAACTGCATATTTTTGTTCCTGCCGTTGTCCATGCGTCTTTTCAATTCGGGAAGCAGCGTTTCGTTTACAAATACGATGGTGTTGTTTTTGACGCCGCCGGTCGTAGCGAGCAGCCGCCTGTATGTCGTGCCGTTAATCTGAAAACCGCTTTTATATAGTTTCATATAATCTTTGGTGGTATCGATCACGACGCAAACATAATCTTTCTGAAACAGATGATCGTCCAATTCGGCATATAGTTTTCTGATCTTGGGTCGTGAGAAAGCAAGATCCTTTATCATCTGCAGTTTTTTGATCTGTGCTTTCATATCGGCGATATGGACGCTCATATCGCTGACTTCATTTAATTCGTCGATAAAGCGCATCATCTGGCTTTCGTTCAGCGCGATCAGCTCCTTGTTTTCCCGTGCCTGGCTTATCGTCAGCGTCAGATGCCATTTGGCTCTGCGCAGACGGGAAGAGTGGATCTTGAAAACATATCTTTGGGATGTTAAATGTCTGCTCAATTCTTGTCTCCTCCTTCATTTTTGCTGCAATGTGCGTCAAATCTTGCATCGTTTGCAATCCTTGCGGCGATATTTCCGCACGCATGATTTGTATTAAAATCCGAAGGATAAAGAATGCCTCCGAATTTGGTGTGATCCGGTCCGTAATGATTTGTCTCGTAAAAGTTTTTTATCATTTGTTCTGCTGTGTCTCCTTTTTCTTAAAATTTGGTGTCCGGCAGTCCGGTGATCATGCTGTGAGCTGTCAGGACTGTCTGGTGTTTCAGGCTGCTGTTATATATTTCTCCATTCGTATCTGCATTTTTTCATTTTTTGAATGCAGATTAAAGGGCGGTTTTCCAGGCGTTAAACTTTACGATGGCGGACAGATCAGCATTTGAAGCTGTCCTGTTTATTGGACATGAAAAGCATTATGATTAGTTAGAAAAAGAAAAAAACAGAACAGACGTTCGAAAATACAGTTGACAAATCAGAACATATGTTCTATACTAATGATTGCAGGATACTTGGGATTGACAGAGCCAAGTGATGCACAGACAGAAGAAAACGGGGGGATTACTATGGAACAGATATTGCATTTATATTATGAAGACAATGCCCGGAAGCTGCATAGAACAGTGGATAAGATTTTAAGAAAATACGGCGGACTTTCGGATAAGGATAAAGATGATTTTTATTCTCTTGCCAATGAAGTCTTTGCGGATGCGATCAGGCGTTACGATCATGAGCAGTCTTTTGACTCGTTCCTGCATACATGCCTGTCCAATAAGATCAAAACGGAGATAACGAAGAGAAACCGCGAGAAACGGAAAGCGGACAGGATATCCGTATCCCTGGATATGCCGGTCGACGGTGACGTAAATACAACTTTGGCGGATCTGATACCGGATGAGAGGGATATCGAACAGGAGATCCTTGAAAAAGACGAAGAAAAATACAGCAGGAAAATGCTTTTATATCTCAGCAGGCTTTCCGCTGTCCAGAAAGAGGTGCTCAGACTGAGCACGTCCGGCTATCTGCCGGGAGAGATCCGGGAGAAACTGCATATGAGCACGAAGCAGTATGCCGATTGCTGTGCGGCGATTCATTCTTATAGAAATATTTCTATCTTATTTTAAGATTTTCAAAGATTCTGTTTGAAAGACCGCAGCGAATGACAAAAGAGAAAGGAATGGGTATGAATATGGCAAGACCACGGAAACAGACATATACGTTGAAAATGTATTTGGATAAGATTAAAGATGGTGATATCGACAACAATGCAGATGTGCAGAGGAAAATGGTCTGGAGCAAAGAACAGATCAATGAGCTGATTGTGACCGTTCTTATGGATGAGTATATCCCGCCGATCATTCTGGGAGAAGAAAGCAATTCGCAGCTGCACATTGCGGATGGAGGCTGCAGGAGCGCGGCTTTAAACAGTTTCCGCAACGGGACGCATAAGATTACGGCATCGATAGAAGACTCCGTTATTTCGTACAAAAAGAAGACGAAGGATAAAACCGGGAATATCATATGGGAAGATGCCGTCTTTGACATCAAGAATAAAACATATGCCAAACTGCCGGAAGAACTGAAAAAGAAATTTGATGAATACCAGATAGAAACCGTGATCCATGAAAACTGCGACAGCCGGAAAATATCCAGATATATTAAAAGATACAACAATCATGTCGCGATGAACACGGATCAAAAAGCATTTACTTATATTGACCGGTTTGCAGGGTATGTCCGTAAAATTCTGGACAGCAGGTTTTTCCTGGATTATAGTGACTATTCGGAAAATGACAAAACAAAAGGGACCGTTGAACGGATCGTATTGGAATCCATTATGTGTACCAATCATTTTGATCATTGGAGAAAACAGCCGAAAGCAGTCTGTAAATACCTGAACAGTAATGCAACGGAGGAAGAATTTGCGAGATTTGCGGACGATATCCGCAGACTGGAAGCAGTTGTCACAGATGATGTGAAAGATATCTTTAATAAAAAAGATTCTTTTATCTTTCTGACATTGTTTGACCGGTTTACCGGGCTTGGAATCGATGACAGGAAATTTATTGCTTTTTTAAGAGTATTTAAAACAAAACTCAGGAACACGAAACGCAGCGAAAGAGGGATGCTGTTTGACGAGATCGACAGAGACTGCAGTACGAAAGATAAAACGGTCATTGCGGCGAAATTAGCCATGTTGGAGAAACTGATGCGGGAATTTTTGGGGATGCGTGTTGAAGAAAAGAAACCTGATACGAAGAGACGGCCGGTTACGGCAAAAGAGATTATCGCAGAATACATTGACGAGGATGTGGCAGATGAAGATATGGAGCTGTTTGAGATTATGGCCAACGATATATCGGAAGCGATAGAGGATATCGATTCATGGTTTTTATCGGAGGAAAACAGACCTTCTTTTGTCGCACTTGTCGGATATGCCGTTAAAGAAGATATTGACAGGCCGTTAAAAGAATGGCTGTTCGCATATGAACGAAGCGGATCGCCGCTTTCAGATCAGAAACAGAACTACTTACATATGAAAGCGGATTTTGAACGGTTTCTATCCGCAGATTGCAAAATGCCCTGTTACCGGTAAAGGGAGATTATCCTGTAGATGCAGCCGAAAATTAGAAGCGGAAAGACTGCAGTTTATCATGTTATTTGACATCTTACCGTGTCATAAAGACCTCTCACCGTTTTTTCCTTGTCAAAGCAGCCATGCAAATCTATGATAAGGCCAGACGCAGGAACAGTCGGAAAATGCGTGAAAGAAAGGGCGAAGGAGGAATGCATGTGGAAACGGTAATTGAGGTCACACATTTCAAAAAGTATTTCAAAGATGTAAAAGCGGTAGACGATATCAGTTTTCAGATAGAAAAGGGGGAACTGTTCGGCTTTCTGGGAATCAACGGAGCGGGGAAATCGACGACGATCAATATGCTTTGCACTTTATATGCGCCGACGGATGGCGAAGCAAGGATATGCGGTCATATTTTGGGAAAAGAGGACGAACAGATACGCAGAAAGATCGGCGTTGTTTATCAGAATAATTGTCTGGACGATTCCCTGAGCGTAAAGGAAAATCTGTTTATCAGAGGAGCGCTCTATGAAAAACGTACGAGCCGCCTAAAGGAACGGGTATTGGATGTGTGCGGTATATTGGAGCTTGGCGAAGTGTACAATAGAAGATTTGCGAAACTCTCGGGCGGACAGAAAAGAAGGTGTGAGATTGCCAGAGCGCTTATGAATGCACCGGAAGTTCTGTTTCTGGATGAGCCGACGACCGGTCTGGACCCGGCGACAAGAAGGAATGTCTGGAAAAGTGTGGAGACGCTTCGAAAAGACAGAAATATGACGGTTTTTCTGACGACGCATTACATGGAAGAGGCGGCGAACGCTTCTTCCATCGCCATTATCGATGGCGGACGTATCAGAGAACAGGGAACGCCGTATGTGCTGAAAGAAAAATATGCAAAGGACAAATTGCTGTTAATGCCAAAAGAAGAACATCGTGCAGTGTTTTGGGAGAAACTGGAACAAGGTAAGAACGGGGGAATCCGCTTCTGCCGGCAGGAAGATCACGCGGTGGTCGAAGTGGAGAGCAGTATGTCGGCTCTGCCGGTTTTACAGCGATTCCAAACACTGCTAAGCGGATTTGAAGTGATACAGGGATCCATGGATGATGTTTTTTTGAATGTGACGGGTAAGACATTGGAGGGGAGCGTACAATGAAAGTAATATTGTGTTTATTTCGGAGAAATCTGCTGATCTTCGTGAGAGATAAAGGGGCCGTATTTTTTTCGATTTTATCGATGCTTATAGTACTTGGACTGATGATGCTTTTTTTAGGAGACATGAACAGTCAAAACATTGTGGATGCTTTAGAGCTGGCAGGCGGCGAAAGAGATCCTGTAAAAGATAAGGCAAACGCGGAATATCTGATACAGATGTGGACACTGGCAGGCATTCTCGTCGTGAATGCCGTGACCGTAACGATGACGGTGATGGGAAATATGATAAAGGACGAATCGGAAAAGCGGCTTGCAGGATTTTATATTGCGCCTGTAAAAAGAATACAGATCGCAATGGGATATATTCTGGCTGCATGGGCGCTTGGCATCATCCTGTGTTTGATCACGCTTCTTACGGCAGAGGGATATATGGCGGTTACAGGGCAGGAATTACTTCCTGTGAGCGCCTGGTTAAAGCTGACTTGTATGATCGTGTTGAATACGTTTGTTTATGCGTCGGTCGCTTATCTGACGGCGTTGTTCGTTCACAGCGAAAGTGCGTGGAGCGGTCTGCTTACGGTCGTCGGTACGCTGGTAGGATTTGTCGGGGGGATCTATCTGCCGATGACGATGCTGCCGGATACGATCGCAGAAATCTTAAAATATCTGCCGGTACTGCATGGTGCAGCCATGATGCGGGAAGTTTGTGTGGAGGAAGCGGTTGCGGAAACTTTTGCGGGAATACCGGAGACAGTAACGGATATGTTCCGGGAGAGCATGGGGATCAGCATTATCCTGCATGACAAAGAGATTACTTTTGCGGGACAGTTTCTGTATCTGGCGCTGTTAGGCCTTGCAGCGGCGGCAGTGTCCGCACTTATTTGCAGGAAAAGAGCGCTGCGTGACAGATAAATGTGTTATACTATTAGTTATAGCGGAATTTGATCATCAGAGTGTACTGCATTTAAATCTACAGCAACATGAGGGAAAACGAAGCCGATGAAGATCATAATAGAAGATATCGGACCGGACGAGGAAGAAGAGATCATCATCCGGTGCAGGGAAGTGGACGAGCCTGTTTTGCAGCTTGTCAACGGCCTGAAACTGAAAAAAGAAAAACTGACAGTGAGAAACGCAGATAAGATATTGCAGATAGACCCTGGGGAGATCTATTACATTGAAGCGGTGGATAACAGAGTTTTTCTATATATGCGCAGCAGCGTGTATGAAACGAAACTGAAGTTGTATGAACTGGAGAGGCGCTTTGAGGGAACCGATTTCTTCAGAGTGTCCAAATCGGTGATCCTCAATCTGGCGAGGGTGGAAAATTTCTATCCGGGTTTTAACGGACGATTTGAGGCATTGATGAAGAACGGGGAGCGTGTTGCCATTTCCAGACAATATGTCCCCGCGCTGAAAAGAAAACTCAGTATTTGAAAAACAGGTTTAGAGTGATCATGACAACAGTAATTGGAGAAAGGTGTAATAAAGCGCTATGTTGGAGAAAATAAAAGAACTATTATATACGTTTTCCTGTGTCGTGACGGGCGTTCTTTTTGCCTGCGCCCTGTTTATAACGATTTTTCACAGGGATAACAGGATATCGGTTGCGGTTCTTTGGGAGATCCTGTTTACTTCTTTTGTCTGCACATGCGGGAATCTGCTGTATCCGTGCCGGGAAATTTCAACAAGACAGGAGATTGTCCGCCGTGTGCTGCATTATTTGTATATCAATGCAGTAGTATTTGGGTGTGCGGCGCTTTTTGGCTGGTATGACTTGAAAAATCTGAGAATGTCAGGTTTCATGTTTTGCTGTATTCTGCTTATTTTTCTGGTGGTTTCCTGGCTGGTGTGGCGGCACAGCAGTAAGGTATCTCAGGCTTTGAACAGTCAGTTAAAACGATATCAGGAGAAGAAAATAGAAGAAGGCGCCGGGTCTTGTCAGGAGGAGTCCTGATCGGAGGGGGCAAATCCGAAACCTGGAATATCCATAGATTCCAAATTCTGAAAAATCCGGTTGACAAACCGGAATGCCCTATGTATAATAATTTGAGTGTGGATAGGAGTCAGCTATGTTCATAAATTTAACCGATGTATTGACATCTGAGGACGAAGTGCTTACGATGCAGGTAGAAACGGAGATGACGGAAGTTTCTATCGGCAGAGAATCATTTCGGATTCTTGATAAAACGCCGGTACGTTTTACTTTTACCAATGTCGGTAAGAATAAGGCAGTAATCGACGGAGAGGCGGAATTTACTTTTGCCGTAAACTGCGACCGATGTTTGAAACCCACGGAAGAGAAGCTCACGATTCGATTTTCCAGAGAGGTTCATTCTCCCGATGCAGTTTCGGATTCGTATGATGAAGCGGATACAGAGGATGATGACCAGGATTTTATGGAAGGTTATCAGTTGAACGTAGAGGATTTACTGAACAATGAAATCATGATCAACTGGCCTCGGAAGGTACTGTGCAAGCCGGATTGTAAAGGAATCTGTATGCAGTGCGGCAAGGACTTGAATACAGGAGACTGCGGATGCGATTCATTCGTGCCCGACCCCCGAATGGCAGTGATAAAAGATATCTTTCATGCAAATAAGGAGGTGTAACAATGTCTATCTGTCCTAAGAACAAATCTTCCAAAGGAAGAAGAGATAAGAGAAGAGCAAACTGGAAAATGTCTGCTCCCACATTAGTAAAATGCAGCAAATGCGGCGCGCTGATGGTGCCTCACAGAGTATGTAAGAAATGCGGCACATACAACAAGAAAGAAATTGTTGCCGTTGACTAAATCATGGCAGAAAGCGCAGAGAAAATTGCAGATTGTACTGGCGGTATGAAAGTGCTCATAACATTGGCGGCAAAGCGCAATGTTGGGCACTTTTTTGTTTCAATGAATGGAGAAAACGGGAAGATGAGAGAACAGGAAGTCGTAACGGCGTTTTATAATATGATCGACGAAGAAGAACGACTGCAGAGCAGGCACGGCAGGTGGAATTTCAAACGACTATGAAGTATATTCATGATTATTTAAAGCCGGGAATGCGCGTGTTAGAGATCGGTGCGGGAACAGGACGGTATTCGCGGGCCCTTGCCGATGAAGGCTTTGAAGTGGATGCGTTAGAGTTAGTCGGACATAATATTGAGATTTTTCACCGGAAAATGAAACCGGAGAACCCTGTCAGGCTGATACAGGGGAATGCCATGGATTTATCTGCTTTCCGACGATTTTCACTGGACGGCCAATGGAAACGATGCATTTGCCCTGATGCGGACGGATGAAATCCGTGCGCTTACAAACGGTGAAAACGTGGAGCGGATCAAACTGATAGCGTCCGATGGCGCTGCAAGGTATATGGATGAAACTATAGATGCAATGAACGACGCGCTTTTTGCCGAATACTTCCGGTATCATCTGTCAGTCTGCGAAAGACAGGATCTGATCGGTGCGTCTAATCACGTGTTGGATATTTTAAGGAAGGCGTGATAAGGAAAGGTGGATTTTCACTTGCGCTGTAAAAATATAGTTGAAAGTATTCGCAGTGACGAATATAATATAATTAATGATTTCATAGATTCACAGGAGAGAAAAATGGAATACTTGACAACTAAGGAATTATCAGAGAAGTGGAAAGTATCACAACGTCGAATACAGATCTATTGCAAAGAGAACCGTATTCAAGGTGCAGTATTAAAGGGTAGTGTATGGCTTATACCAGAAAATGCAGAAAAGCCACAAGATCCACGAAAAAAGCATATTAAGAAATAATTATATGCGGAGGAAAATGGTGCTGTTAGCATTATAGATATATAATGCAGGAGGTAGAGCAATGTTAGCAGATGAAATAAGAGCAGGGGAATCAGCCAATATTGAATTTAAGATTGAAGTGCCAAAGAGAAGTGAAAAATATATTAAAAGTGTCATTGCATTTGCCAATACAGCAGGAGGAAAAATTATTATCGGCGTTGACAATGAAAGTCATGAAATAGTGGGTGTTGATAAAGATGAAGTATTTAAAATTATGGATAGTATAACAAATGCTATTTCAGATATGTGTTACCCGCAGATTTTTCCCAATATCGGGGTTGATACTATTGAGGATAAGTGTGTGATTGTCATTGAAATATATCCGGGAGCAAACAGACCGTATTATATGAAAACTCTTGGAAAAGAGGCAGGCACTTTTATACGGGTATCAGGTACATCTAGACCTGCTGATGAAGCAATTCTTAAGGACTTGGAGCTGCAAGGCTCCAATCATTCATTTGATGAGATGGTTTGTGTTAAGCAGAAATTTGACATCCATCGGGTGGAAGAGTTATGTGCTGCTATAAAAAAATACATGGTGGATGCAGCTAAAACTAAAAGTGAAAAAGAAAAGGTAAAGGATGTAACTTTACAGAATCTTATAAATTGGGGAATCGTTAAAAATTTAGACGGAACTATGCTTCCGACGAATGCGCTTGTACTGCTGACAGACAATACATTTCCATTTGCAAAAATCCAATGTGCATTATTTAAAGGAACGGAAAGAGTTGTCTTTATTGATAAGAGAGATTTTCATGGTCCGCTTTATGAGCAGATAGAAGAAGCATATGAATTTGTATTAAAACATATCAATCTTGGAGCAGAGATAAATGGATTAGTTAGAACAGATGTATATGAACTGCCAACAGAAGCAATCAGAGAAGCGATTGTTAATGCTGTAACGCATAGAAATTTTTTAGATAGAGCATGTGTGCAGGTGGCAGTGTATGATGACAGGGTGGAGATCACCTCTCCGGGGATGTTATATGGAGGACTTACAATAGAACAGATCAAAGAGGGAGGTTCTAAAATCCGTAATAGATGCGTTGCTGAAGTATTCAGCAGGATGAAGATTATTGAAAGTTGGGGAACTGGTATTAAGAGAATGTTCAGTAGCTGTAGAGAATATGGAATCAGAGAGCCGGAATTACTTGAAATAGGGGATAGTTTCCGAGTCAATTTATACAGACCATCTTATAGTGGAGTTCCCCAAAGTTCACCAAAAAGTTCACCAAAAAGTTCACCAAAAGACGTGAACCAGACACAACAAAAAATAATAGAGATGATTTTGGATAATCCCAAAGTGACACAAAAAGAAATGGCGGAGGAATTGAATATTACTATAAGAGCGGTTAAAAAGAGCATTAAAGAGATGCAGGAAAAAAATATTTTGGAAAGAATAGGTGGTGCACGAGGGGGATATTGGAGTCTATAAAGGTCGTTTGCAAAGAATATAAGGGGGTGGCCTAACCTTACAGATCCCCTTGGGATCAACGACGGAATAGGTTGCTGGTCTACGCCTTGAACGGCACAGTGTTATTGACTTTTCCACTACGGTTTAGTATATTAGTAGAAGGTATTTAGACAAAAGGAAGGAATACGGTAACGGGTCATGGGAGAATATGTAAACGTAGCAGTAGACGCAATGGGCGGCGACAATGCACCTGGGGAGATCGTCAAAGGTGCGGTGGAAGCCATTCATGAGAGCAAAAAGGTAAAAGTCTATCTGGTAGGGAAAGAGGATGCGATCAGGGCGGAACTGACCGGATATACATATCCTGAAGAGCAGCTTACGGTCGTTCCCGCAAGCGAGATCATTGAAACTGCGGAACCTCCCGTTATGGCAATCCGTAAGAAAAAGGATTCTTCTTTGGTAAAAGCCCTTTACCTTGTAAAAGAGGGTACTTGTGACGCCTATGTGTCGGCAGGAAGCACAGGCGCATCATTGGTGGGCGGACAGGTTATCGTCGGCCGTATCAAAGGGGTGGAAAGACCGCCGCTTGCGCCGCTTATTCCCACAGCGGATGGCTGTGCGCTGCTTGTAGACTGCGGCGCCAATGTAGATGCAAGACCTTCTCATCTTGTGCAGTTTGCGAAGATGGGTTCTATTTATATGGAAAATGTCATGGGCGTGAAAAACCCGAAAGTAGCAATTGTCAATATCGGTGCGGAGGAAGAAAAAGGCAATGCGCTCGTAAAAGAAACCTTTCCGCTTCTCAAAAACTGCCCGGATATTCATTTCATAGGAAGTATTGAAGCAAGGGATATTCCGGCAGGCATGGCGGACGTAATTGTATGCGAAGCTTTCGTTGGGAATGTGATCCTGAAATTATATGAAGGCGTCGGCGCTACTTTGATCCAAAAAGTAAAGAGCGGTATGTTGACGTCCCTGCGCAGTAAAATAGGAGCGCTTCTGGTAAAACCCGCATTGAAACAGACGCTTAAGGCTTTTGATCTGGAACAGTACGGCGGGGCGCCTATGCTCGGCTTAAACGGACTCGTTGTAAAGACACACGGCAGTTCGAAGTCCATAGAGATCAAAAATTCGATCTTACAGTGCGTTACCTTCAAAGAACAGAAGATTAACGAAAAGATCAGAGAGAAAATTACTGTACAGGATTAAGAAAGGCTGGCTGTTTATATGGAGTTTGAAAAGTTACAACAGGTCATAGCGCAGGTCTTGAACGTTGACCCTAAAGAGATTACACCGGAAACTACTTTTATGGAAGATTTGGGAGCGGATTCCCTGGATATTTTTCAGATCATTATGGGAATCGAGGAAGAATTTGATATAGAGATTCCGGCAGAGGACGCGGAGCATATAACAACAGTGGAAGAAGCGGTTCAATTAATTCAAAATGCGGTTGGTTCGACAGAATAAAACCCTTTCCTCAAAGGGTTTTTTTGTGTGTAACAGAGTATTTTGTCGTAGTATGGGGATTTAGCAGCAGGAAAGATGAGGAGAATGCATGCAGCAAAGATCATTAGAGGAATTAGAAGAAAAAATCGGATATCGGTTTCTGGATAAACAGCTGTTACGGCAGGCGGTAACGCACAGCTCTTTTGCCAATGAACAGAAGATCAACAAATATGAAGATTATGAGCGGCTGGAGTTTTTGGGAGACGCCGTACTGGAGCTTGTTTCAAGCGAATTCCTTTTTCAGGAGAACAAGCAGATGACAGAGGGACAGCTTACCAGGCTGCGTGCGTCTATTGTCTGTGAACAGGCGCTTGCCTACTGTGCGAGGGAATTTGGCCTTGAGGAATTTATCCTGCTTGGAAAAGGAGAGGAAATGACGGGGGGCAGAACAAAGGACTCGATCGTGTCCGATACGTTAGAGTCCATTATCGGAGCAATCTATATCGATAACGGCATGGAGCCGGCCACAGCGTTCATCCGCCGCTTTATTCTGTCAGATTTAGAGCATAAGAAACTCTTCTATGATGCCAAAACGATCCTGCAGGAGTATGTGCAGCAGAACAATACAGGGATCCTTCAATATCTGCCGATTCGTGAAGAAGGACCCGATCATGATAAATTATTCGTTGTGGAAGCCAGAATAGACGGTAAGAAGATCGGCGAAGGTTCGGGAAGAACAAAAAAAGCGGCGGAGCAGCAGGCGGCTTATGAAGCGCTTGTTTCCCTGCAGAAACAAAGTTGAGGTAACTATGTATTTAAAAAGTATCGAGGTACAGGGATTTAAGTCTTTTGCGAATAAAATAGTCTTTAAGTTTCATAACGGAATTACGGGAATCGTAGGACCAAACGGCAGCGGTAAGAGCAACGTGGCGGATGCAGTCAGATGGGTGCTTGGCGAGCAGCGCATTAAACAGCTCCGCGGCGCGTCCATGCAGGACGTTATTTTTTCCGGCACGGAGATGCGTAAACCGCTCGGTTCCGCTTATGTGGCGATCACGTTGGATAATGCCGATCATCAGCTTGCGATCGATTATGACGAGGTAACGGTATCGAGGAGACTGTACCGTTCCGGCGAAAGTGAATATATGATCAACGGTACGATATGCCGTTTGAAAGACGTCAATGAGCTTTTCTATGATACAGGTATCGGTAAGGAAGGCTATTCGATCATCGGCCAGGGTCAGATCGATAAGATCTTAAGCGGTAAGCCGGAAGAACGCCGGGAACTTTTTGATGAGGCGGCTGGTATCGTCAAATTTAAAAGGCGGAAATATGCCGCACAGAAGAAGCTGGAAGATGAAAAGCAGAATCTGGTCCGTGTCAACGATATTTTGTCGGAATTGGAGAAGCAGATCGATCCGCTTGAAAAACAATCCGAGAAAGCAAGAATATATCTTCGTAAAAAAGAAGAGTTGAAAACGTTGGATGTCAATGTATTTCTGGTGGAAAATGTCAGTATTAAGGAACAGCTTGACGCCGCTGATGAGAAACTGCGCATTGCCAACGGGGATCTGGAAGATACAACGAGTAAATATGAGCACATCAAGGAAGAATATGAGCAGATAGAAGGCAGACTCGAACTGCTCGATGCTTCTATCGAATCGGCCAGGGCAACACTGACGGATACCGGTGTCATGCGTTCCAAATTAGAGGGCGAAATGAATGTGTTAAAAGAGCAGATTCATTCCGCGCAGGGAAATGAGGAACATCTGCGTACGAGAATTCAGACACTCCAGACATCCATGCAGGAGAAAATGCAGGAGAAAGAAAGCATTCTGCAGCAAAAAGAAGAGATCGATGAAAAACTGACGACATTACAGCAGGCGCGCGAGGAAGCAAGAGCGCTCTTAGAAAGTGTGCAGGGAAGAATCGAGACATTAAATAATGATATTGAAAACGGCAAGAATACGATCATTGACGCCTTAAATAACAGAGCGACGATTAAGTCCAAGATGGGGCGTTTTGATACGATGCTGGAGCAGATCCAGATCCGGAAAGCGGAACTGAATTCCCGGATCCTTCGGGCCAAATCGGACGAAGCCGCACAGGCTGAAACGATCAAAAATCTGGAAGAAGAATTCGAACGGGTAAACGAGGCGATACAGAATCTGCATGATACGCAGGAAACGCTGGAAGAAAGACTTGCCGGCATGCGCGAAGAACTGGCGAACAAGGATCAGAAACTGCGTGATACGCAGGTTTCCTATCATCAGGAGAAGTCGAAATTGGAGGCGCTTTCCAATCTGACGGAACGTTACGAAGGCTATGGCGGCGCCGTCAAGGCAGTCATGGAACAGAAGTCTCAGGAAAAAGGGATCATCGGCGTTGTGGCGGATATCATTCAGGTGGATGCGCAATATGAGACGGCGATTGAAACGGCGCTTGGCGGTAATATCCAGAATATCGTTACCGAGAACGAAGAAACGGCCAAGAGCATGATCCGTTTTCTGAAAAAAAGCAGGGCAGGACGCGCCACATTTCTGCCGCTTACAAGTATCAAAAATCCGCAGGAATTTAAGAATACGGACGTTTTGAAAGAAAAAGGCGTCATCGGTATGGCGGATGAACTTGTAAAAGTAGATAAAAAATATAAAGACGTCGCCAGATCATTGCTTGGAAGGATCGTTGTCGTAGACAATGTGGATAACGCGGTAAAGATTGCAGGAAAATTTCATTACAGCGTGCGCATGGTAACGACGGAAGGAGAACTGCTTGTTCCCGGCGGCGCGATAAGCGGCGGCGCTTATAAAAATAACAGCAATCTGCTCGGCAGACGCCGTGAGATGGAAGAATTGGAGAAAAAGGTCAGACAGTATGTGATCGAAATCGATCATCTGCTGGAAGATATCGAGGAAACGAAATCGGCCAGAAATAAACTGCGTCTGGAGATAGAAGATATCAAAGGACAGCTCCAGCGGAAATTTATCGAGCAGAATACGGCGAGACTGAACGTATCCCAGGCCAAAGAACGTAAAAACGAGGCGGCGGAAGGTTCCGAAGAATTACAGTCCGAAGAGCTTGAGATGGACAATCAGATCAAAGAGATTCAGACAGGCAAAGAGGATATCGTAAAGGAACTGGAAGAATCCGAGAAATTGGAGAAAAACGTAGAGGCGCAGATCGCCGTCTTTCAGAGTAAGCTCGAAGAAGAACGGGCCGAGGAATCATTACAGTCGGCCAAAGTCTCCGAGTGGGATGTGGAAGTCGAGAAGATGCGCCAGAAGGATGATTTCGAAAGACAGAACGTAGAGCGTATCTTGGGGGAAATGCGGCGTTATGAAATGGAGCTGCAGGAAGTACAGGAAGGCCTGCAGTTAAGCAAAGAAGAAGTGGAAAGGAAAAAAGAGAGTATTCTTGAAATAGAGAAAACGATTCTGGCATCTCATACCACACAATCCGATACCGAATTAAAATTGAAGGAAGATATTGCAGCCAAAGAAGAATTATCGGCGAAGCAGAAGAACTTTTTCAAAGAACGGGAAGACCTTTCCAAACAGATGAATTCGCTGGATAAAGAAGTTTACCGATTGAACGGACAAAGAGAAAAGCTGGAAGAATCCATTGAGAGTCAGATCAACTATATGTGGGACGAATACGAAATAACGCTTTCAGACGCGGCGTCCATGCGCAACGAAGAGTTGTCGGACTTATCTTCCATGAAGAAGGATATTTCCAGATTAAAAGACGAGATCCGCAAATTGGGAGATGTCAATGTCAATGCCATTGAAGACTATAAGAATCTCATGGAACGTTATACATTCTTAAAGACACAGCATGACGATCTGGTGGAAGCAGAACAGACGCTGCTTGGGATCATCGAGGAACTCGATACATCCATGCGCAGACAGTTCAATGAAAAATTCGCCGAGATCAACAGAGAGTTTGATAAAGTCTTTAAAGAACTTTTCGGCGGCGGAAAAGGAACATTGGAATTAATAGAAGACGAAGATGTGCTTGAGGCAGGCATTCGGATCATTGCCCAGCCGCCCGGCAAGAAACTGGTCAATATGATGCAGATGTCCGGTGGAGAGAAATCCCTGACAGCGATCTGTCTTCTCTTTGCCATTCAGAATCTGAAACCATCTCCGTTTTGTCTTTTGGACGAGATTGAGGCGGCGCTTGATGAAAATAACGTTGCCCGGTTTGCGAAGTATTTACATAAACTGACCAAAAATACACAGTTTATTGTGATCACCCATAGACGTGGTACAATGGAGAAAGCCGACAGGCTCTATGGTATTACGATGCAGGAAAAGGGTATCTCTACGCTGGTAAGCGTAAATTTGATTGATAAGGAATTGGATGATTGATGAGTGAAGAGAAAAAGGGACTTTTTTCAAGATTAAAGGAAGGTCTGACAAAAACCAGAAACAATATCGTGCATGGCCTGGATTCCGTATTCGGCGGTTTCTCCTATATTGATGAAGATTTCTATGAAGAACTGGAAGAAATATTGATCATGGGTGATATCGGCGTTAAGGCGACGGAAGAGATACTGCAGAAACTGCGGGAACAGGTGAAGGAAAATCATATCAAGGATCCGCAGGAATGCAAAGACTTTCTGATCAGTAATATCAAAGAACAGATGCAGGTGGAAGAGGCGGCATATGAATTTGAACACAGGCAGTCCATCGTTTTGGTAATCGGCGTCAACGGTGTCGGTAAAACGACGTCTGTCGGCAAACTGGCAGGCAAATTAAAAGCGCAGAATCGAAAAGTGCTGATTGCGGCGGCGGATACGTTCCGGGCGGCAGCAGGCGAACAGCTTTCGGAGTGGGCGCACCGTGCAGGCGTGGATATGATCGGAGGCACAGAGGGAGCCGATCCGGCCAGCGTTGTATATGATGCGGTAACGGCGGCCAGAGCAAGAAATGTCGACGTTCTTTTATGTGATACGGCAGGACGGCTCCATAACAAGAAAAATCTGATGGAGGAGTTAAAAAAGATCAACCGTATCATCGATAAAGAATTTCCGGACGCTCACAGAGAAAATCTGGTGGTCTTAGACGCTGCGACAGGACAAAATGCCTTACAGCAGGCGAAAGAATTCGGAGAAGTCGCGGATCTGACAGGCATTATCCTGACGAAAATGGATGGTACGGCCAAAGGCGGTATCGCTGTAGCGATACAGTCGGAGCTAAAGATTCCGGTAAAATATATCGGCGTCGGAGAAACGATAGAGGATTTGCAGAAATTTGATGCGGAGCAGTTTGTAAACGCGTTATTTGTGAAGGAGTAAGATTGACATATGGGAGAGAAAAAATTAACGCTGGAGAAATTTGAAGAAGCATGTGAAATCGTAAAGCAGGTCACAATGGAGACGAAGCTGATCTACAGCGATTATTTCAGTGAACATTCAGGAAATAAAGTATATTTCAAGCCGGAAAACATGCAGTTTACCGGAGCCTATAAATTGAGGGGCGCTTATTATAAAATGAGTACCCTTGCGGAAGAAGACAGACAGAAAGGACTGATCACGGCTTCTGCGGGAAACCATGCACAGGGCGTTGCTTATGCGGCCAAATGTTACGGTGTTAAGGCAACGATCGTCATGCCGACGACGACACCGTTAATCAAGGTCAACCGGACGAAAGGGTATGGGGCCGAAGTCATTTTGCACGGAGACGTTTATGACGAGGCGTGTGCACGCGCTTATGAGCTTGCCGACGAAAAAGGATATACGTTTGTGCATCCCTTTGACGATCTGGATGTGGCGACCGGACAGGGGACGATCGCTATGGAGATCATCAAGGAACTTCCGCTTGTGGACTATATTCTTGTGCCGATCGGCGGCGGCGGACTGGCAGCCGGTATTTCTACACTGGCGAAGCTGCTGAATCCCAAGATCAAGGTGATCGGTGTGGAGCCGGCAGGGGCAAACTGTATGCAGGAGTCGTTCAAAGCAGGGAAAGTCACGACCCTTTCCGGCGTGAACACGATCGCGGACGGTACGGCAGTCAAGACGCCGGGAACGATCATCTTCCCATATGTCAGCCAAAATCTGGATGAGATTATTACCGTAGAAGATGAAGAGCTGGTCGTAGCTTTTCTGGATATGGTGGAAAACCATAAGATGATCATAGAAAATTCCGGTCTTTTGACGGTGGCGGCGCTCAAACATCTGAATGTGCAGAATAAGAAGATCGTTTCCATACTGAGCGGCGGCAACATGGACGTGATCACGATGTCCTCTGTCGTACAGCAGGGACTGGTCCTGCGGGACAGGATCTTTTCCGTATCGGTTCTGCTTCCGGATAAGCCGGGTGAGCTTTCGAGAGTATCCGACGTTATTGCCAGACAAAACGGAAATGTTATCAAACTTGAACATAACCAGTTCGTATCGATCAACAGAAATGCGGCTGTAGAACTGCGGATTACCATGGAAGCCTACGGAACCGAACATAAAAACCAGATCATTGCAGCGCTTGAGGAGAACGGTTATAAGCCGAAGGTAGTACGTGCAAATATCTGACATGATGAGAGAAAGCATGGATATTATGACAGGGAAGTCCGCATACTGATAAGAAATACGTATGTGGACTGTGTTTTTCTTATCATGAAAATGTTTGCAGGCAAAAGCGGCTTTTTTTGGGAAAATCCGTCAAAGGGGAAAAGAATGGTAAAAAATGCGGTAAAAAAATATGGTATCATTACAATATCGGCACTCTTAAACGCGGCAGCGATCAGTTTGTTTATTGATCCGAGTAATCTGGCGCCCGGCGGTGTGACCGGTATCGCCATCATTATCAGCAGATTCGTGCCGGTTGAAACAGGTACGCTGATCTTTGCACTGAATGTTCCGATCCTGCTGTTTGCGGTCTGGCAGTTCGGTTTTCGTTTTGCGGTATCGACGATCTATGCGCTTGCGCTGATTTCCGCTTTTACGAACTTGTTAGCGCCCTTCGGGGCGGCCACGGACGATATTTTGCTGGCGGCACTGGCAGGCGGTGTGATTTATGCGGTTTCTATCGGCATGATCATGAAAGCCGGTGCAACGACCGGCGGTATGGACATCATCGTCAAATGGCTGCGTACGAAACTTCCTCATTTAAAGACAGGAGTGCTTTTTTTCATTACTGATGTTATAATTGTAAGTATGTCGGGGATTGTTTTTCAAAATATTGACGCCGCGCTGTATGCGGGCATTACCGTAGTGGTGAATTCCGTTGTGCTCGACCTTGTGCTGTATGGGCGTGACGAAGCGAGGCTGCTTTATATCATCAGCGACAAACCAAAGCAGATCACAGAAAGGCTGCTGACGGAACTGGATGTCGGCGTGACTTATATCGATGGACGGGGAGCGTACAGCGGCAGGGAAAAACAGGTTCTGATGTGTGTGACCAAAAAACAGATGTCTCCGCGGGTGGAAGAGATCGTCAAAGAAGAAGATGCGGATGCCTTTATGGTGATCACAAGCGCCACGGAAATCTTCGGAGAAGGATTTAAGAGCTACTTTGCGGAACGCTTTTAACGGATGGGAGCCTTTATGCAGGAAAATAATTTACAGGTGAAAATACGAAACAGAAGACACAGAAGAAATGAATTCGGTATTTTGTTCGGATCTATCGTTTTATGTATCATCACGTTAACTGCAGTTACGTTTTGCCTGATCCTGGTTTTTAAATACCGTGCGTCTCAGCTGGAGAACGTGGCAGTGATGAATGAACTGGAGGAAATGCAGAACCGCTATACGCAGGAAGAGGTGGATGCGCTGCTGTCGCAGAGGCTGGAAGAGGCGTCGCTGGCGGCGTCGGAAGAGGCAAAGGAAGAGCTGCTTATAACGATGAAGGAATTGATGCTTTCCGGGGAAGGCGCCGTGCATATGCTGCGCCAGTTTTTCCCGGAAGAAGTCGTATTGGCCGACAATAATCAATATTATTTTTTCCCGATCATGGACACGCTGGCCAGAC
Source organism: uncultured Lachnospiraceae bacterium (assembly GCA_910579735.1). Lineage (GTDB taxonomy): Bacteria > Bacillota > Clostridia > Lachnospirales > Lachnospiraceae > UBA3282. The sequence goes on along the minus strand of CAJTUZ010000009.1, from coordinate 124,607 downwards.
ATTCTTATGAGCAGGCAGGATTCATTCCTACGGATGAAGGGTTTCTGGAATATTATGAAAACGGAGAACTGATCTCCCATAAGGGCATCGATGTATCCAGATATCAGGAAGAGATCGAATGGGATAAAGTAGCAGGGGACGGCATAGAATACGCCTTTATCAGGCTCGGCATACGCGGCTATACGGAGGGCGAGATCGTAGAAGACGAGACTTTTACATACAATATAGAAGGCGCATTGGATAACGGTATCGCGGCGGGTGTTTATTTCTTTACGCAGGCTACCAGTGTGGAAGAGGCAAAGGAAGAGGCGCAGTATGTTCTGGACGCTTTAGAACCCTATGACGTTACTTATCCGGTCGTACTGGATGTGGAGGCCGTAACGAGCAAAAATGCCAGGACGGCTGACCTGACCATGGAAGAGCGGACCGAATACTGTATAACATTCTGCGAAATGATTAAGCAGGCCGGATATACGCCGATGATCTATGGCAATCTGAAGACGTTTATGCTGATGCTTGATCTTGAGAAACTGGAAGAATACGATAAATGGTTTGCACATTATGATGAGGAATTTTACTATCCATATGATTTTAAAATATGGCAGTATACGGATGCCGGCAGTGTGGCGGGGATTAACGGAGAAGTGGATATAAATATCAGCTTTTTTGAACCTGCACAGTGATCCGGTATGACAAAAGGAGCGAAACCGCCAGTGGATGAGAAAAATCTGGAACAGTATGAAAAAACCGGTTTCCTGACGGAAAACTTTAAACTTTTTCATATCAGAGACCGTATGAAGAAGGAGTTTCCGTTTCATTATCATGATTTTTATAAAATCATTTATTTCGTGGACGGTAATGTCGGTTATAAGATAGAAGGAAAAACCTATCAGTTGAAGCCGCATGATTTTGTTCTGGTGGATTACCATGCCATTCATAAGCCGGAAATAGAAAATGACATGCCATATGAACGGTATATCATTTATCTTTCCGAGGCGTTTATGAACCGTGAGAATAAACAGGGTGAAAAAATGAACCACTGTTTTGCACTGGCGAGGCAGTGCAGAAATCATGTCGTTCATTTTACGCCCGGCAGTTATGAAAAACTGCTTGGCTGTCTGATGCGGATAGAAGAGGAAGAGCGGGGCGGGCGGAACTTTTTGAGCGACAGAATGCTGGAAGCGGCATTTATGGAATTTATGGTACTGCTTAACAGAACTTGTATTATGCAGCCGCAGGCTTTTATCACGACGGCGGTCTACCACGAGAAGATCGTGGATATCATCGCGTATATACAGGAACATTTGATGGAAAACATTAATATAGATTTTCTGTCGGCGCATTTTTTTATCAGCAGATATTATCTGATGCGCCGGTTTAAAGAAGCAACCGGGTACTCCATTCATCAATATATCAATGAGAAAAGAATACTGGAGGCCAAAAGGAGGATCCTGGCGGGGGAGACGGCATCCAAAGTCTGTTATGACTGCGGATTTTCAGATTATTCCACATTTGCCAGAAGGTTCAAAGCGATAACCGGAACAGCGCCTTCGGCTTTGCGGTCAGGATAAGGATATCTGCGGAAATGACAACGCATGATAGTGGTGGCATGTGCCGGTTTTTCATGATACAATAGGGAAAGCGAAAATAATTTTATGGGAAAAATGAGGAGGAAAGCAAAATGAAGTATGAATTTGAGGGTACGGTAGAATTCAGGGAAAACGAGAATTCTATTGCAGTTCCGTTTAACGTATGGGAAGTATGTGAAAAGATCGGAGACGCGCCTGTCAGAGTATGTTTTGACGACGTGTGCTTTACATGCGATCTGCTGCCGAAAGGGCAGGGATATTATGATATTCCGGTAGATGAAAGCACGTTGTCCAAAGTGGAACTTGGCAAGAAATATTTAATTTCTATCGAGATCGTAGGCAACGCAGTCGAAGTAAGCGAGAACAGCCCTTACAGTGTTGAGCATCCCATCAGGAAAATCGATGGAGTGGAGCTTGTGACACAGCCCTGGGACGGACTCTGTGGGCAGGCTTGTATTGCCATGATAGCGGGAACGTCATTGGACGAAGCCTGCGATATTATGAAATGCAGAGAGTGGCAGGCGAATATGGGCAAAATGATCGGTACTTTGGAATATCTTGGCATCAGGCATGCCGAGAAGATCGTATATACGCTCGGAAGAGATGTCACGCTTCCGCACTGCTGTATTATTATGGAGAAAATGGGAAGATACAGTCATTATCTTGTCGGTTATGAAGGAAAATATTTTGATCCGAACTTGGGAGAATTAAAAGAGTTTGATCTGACAAAGGTGATCGGGTATCTGGAGATCTTATAAAGTGCGTGAACATGAGGCATGGGCGGATGCGCTGAAGGGAATTGCCATGTGCGGCGTCTTAATGATCCATTCGGGCGCCAACAGCCTTCCCGGCCCTGCAGGAAAACTCGGCGAAGCCGGAGCAAGGGGCGTACAGTTATTTTTCCTGATTTCAGCCTATTTTACCTTTGTTTCTCTTTCCTGCATATTTGAAAAGGAGAAAACGACGGCAGGCTTTAAACGGATTTGCAGCTGGTGGATCAAAAGATTGGTGAAACTGATTCCGCTTTGGTATACGGCATTGTTTTTTTATCTTATGCTGTTGCCGGACGGAGAAGCTTATTGGCTGGCAGGCCGGGGAAGGATTTCCGCAGCGAATATTTTGGCGCATGTTTTTTTACTGCACGGATTAAATCCGTATTACATTAACAGCATTTTGGGAATTGAATGGTATCTGGCGGATCTTTCGCTCTTTTATCTGATTGCGCCGCTCTTATACAGGCGGATCACGAATCTGAAAAGATCGCTTTGTTTTTTGGTTTTTACGGCAGCAGGCGGCATTTTTATCCGTCAGGCTGCATATGCATGGATACCGGAGACGGATGCCTATTTATATGAAATGTATATTAATACAGTATGGTTATTTGCGCAGCTTCCCGTTTTTGCGGTGGGAATATGCTTATATCATCTGAAACAGAAAGGATGCGGTTTCACGGGAGTACGGCATAAAAAGAGACTTTCTTACGGTATGCTTGCATTTTTCCTGTGTATGACCGGCATTCTGATATACGGGGAAAACAGACTGCCGCAGATGGCTGAATATACGGTGTTTGCATTGTGTTTTGCAGGCATGATTATCAGCCAGATGCTTTATAGCTGTCCGGTTATCGTTAACCCGATTTTCAGGAAGATCGGGCAGAAATCTTACCCGGTTTATTTATTTCATTTTCTGCTTTTGAAATTATATGACAGATACATAACGTTCAGTTTTCATAATCCGTGGGCCGATTGGTTTATGCGTTTTGCGGTCGTGTTCGGACTCGCATATTGTATTGCAGCGGTTACGGAGAAATGTATTGACCGGCCTGTACTTTGCTGGTATGAGAAAGTTGTGCATAAAACCTCATAAGAAGGTTCGGTGGTAAAGTCTTATTATGAGATTTCATAAGAGATTTTACAAGAGGAATTCCAGGATGAGAAGAAGATCACATTATCAATTTTCTACAACACATACGATCATGTTAAGCTTCCTGCTCGCCATATTAGCGGGAAGCATCTTATTGGCGTTGCCCATAAGCGCAGCCGGGGGAAAAGCGGTTCCATACATCGACGCGCTGTTTACGGCCACGACTTCCGTATGTGTGACCGGACTCGTTACGCTGCCGACTGTATCGACATGGAGCCTTTTTGGTCAGATCGTGATCCTGCTTTTGATTCAGATAGGAGGACTCGGCGTGATTACGCTGATCTCTGTTTTTATGATCGATCTGCACCGGAAGATCGGACTCGGCGACCGTATGCTGATCCAGGCGGCTTTTAATTTGAATACCCTGTCGGGACTTGTGAGATTTGTTCGGAAAGTCGTTACGGGGACGCTTATCGTGGAGGCCATCGGGGCGCTGATTCATATGTTTGTCTGGGTGCCGGAATTTGGGGTAAAAGGCGTATGGATCTCCGTCTTTCATGCAGTATCGGCGTTTTGTAATGCCGGTATCGATATTCTTTCCGAGAACAGTCTGTGCGAATATGCGCATCATCCGATCGTGAATATTTTTACCGGTATCCTCATTATTCTCGGCGGCATCGGTTATATTGTCTGGTGGGATGTCGTGCGCGTCCTGAAGAATTTTAGAAAGCAGAAACTGAAGTGCTTTCGAAATCTGACGCTTCACAGTAAAATTGCCATTTCGACAACGCTGTTTCTCATTACGGCGGGAGCGGCGGCTTTTTTCCTTTTTGAATATCATAATCCGCTTACGATGCAGGGATGTACGCTGCCTGATAAGATACAGCTTGCTTTTTTCCAGTCGGTGACGACAAGGACGGCCGGCTTTGCAACGATTCCGCAGCAGGATCTGACCAACGCGTCTTCCCTCCTTACGTTATTACTAATGTTTATCGGCGGTTCCCCGGCAGGAACGGCAGGCGGCGTCAAAACGGTCACGTTTGCGATATTGATTGCTTCGGCGTTTGCAACGATAGGAAACAGGAATGAAGTGAGCTTTTTCCATCGGAATATACCAAAAGAGGATATCAGCAAGGCGGCTGCAGTAGTGAGCATGTCGTTTATCACGATGTTTACGGCGACCCTGCTTCTTGCAGCAGTGACAGATACGGACGCGCTCTCTGCGGCATATGAAGCGGTCAGCGCTACGGCAACGGTAGGACTGACGAGAAATCTGACGCCTTTTTTGAATATCTGGGGAAAGATCATCATTATTATAACGATGTATTTAGGCAGGATAGGGCCGATCTCACTGGCCGTTGCCATGAATATCAAAAAAGCAAGGCAGAATATCGTGCATAATCCTACGGAAAAGATCATCGTCGGATAACAGGAGAGGCCGGCCGATCGGAGGTTTTGCAGATCGCAGACTGCGGGAAAGGAATGGTTATTGAAATGGGCATGAAACAGACATATGCAGTATTCGGACTTGGCAGATACGGAAGAGCCGTAGCCAAAGAACTTGCCGACAGCGGTGCGGAGGTGCTGGCCGTCGATTCGAACGAGGAGCTTATCAATGCGGCAGCCGCAGAGATTCCTTTTTGTAAAAGGGCGGATATTACGGATGCAGAAGTTATCAATCAGCTTGGCATTGCCAATATTGACGTCGTTATCATTGCTATGGCAAGCTGTCTGGAGGCGAGCGTTATGGCCACGATGCTTTGTAAAGAAGCCGGCGTTAAGACGGTCATCGCCAAGTGTTCGAATGAAATGCATCGTAAAGTGCTCAGCAAGGTAGGAGCTGACAAGGTCGTATTTCCGGAGAACGATTCGGGAGTCAGACTGGCAAAGAATCTTTTAAGTTCCGGATTTGTTGACATTATTGAACTTTCACAGGATGTTTCTATGGTGGAGCTGGATATGAAACCCGAATGGGAAGGTAAAACGCTTTTGGAACTCAATCTTCGTAAGAAATATTCTATTAACGTTGTAGCGATAAGAGAAGGTGCGGATGTCTGCATCAATGTAGATCCGGAGAAGAAATTGGAAAAGAATATGAAGCTGATCGTTATTGCCAATACGGAGAAGTGGAAGAAGTTAACATAATATTGCTGTTATGTTTTAGGGAGCCGTTTACCGGCTCCCTGTTTTGCTGCTATAAGAACGGCACGCGAGGCATGCAGTCATTGGTTATTCTTTATTTAACAGGAAATTGTACTGTGACATAAACAGCTTATAGTATTCCCCTTTCAGGGCAAGCAGTTCTTCATGAGATCCCTTTTCCAGAATATTACCTTTATCTACATACATGATGCAGGTGGCATTTTTGATCGTGGACAGTCTGTGTGCAATGATGAAAGAGGTACGGCCCTGCAGCAGGCGGTCCAGTCCCTTTTGCAGCAAGATTTCTGTCTCCGTATCGATACTGGAGGTGGCTTCGTCCAGGATCAGGATAGCCGGATTTTCAAGGAGCGCTCTGGCGAAGCTGATGAGCTGGCGCTGTCCTGCCGATAAACGGCTTCCGCGTTCATTGACCTGGGTCTGGTAACCGTTTTCCATTTCCATGATAAAATCGTGTGCACAGACGGTCTTGGCAGCGGTAATGACATCTTCGTCCGAAGCGGTCAGGTTTCCGTAGCGGATATTATCCATAATGGTGCCGGAGAAGATAAAGCTGTCCTGCATCATGATGCCCATCTGTTTTCGCAGAGATTTTAAGGTTACCCGGGAAATATCTGTACCGTCAATGAGAATCCGGCCGGAATCTACATTATAGAAGCGGCTGATCAAATTAACAATTGTGGATTTGCCGGCGCCGGTAGGTCCTACGATGGCGTAGGTATCTCCGGGATTGGCGGTAAAATTAACTTGATTCAATATCGGTACATTATCCTCATAGCTGAAAGCCACGTCTTTAAATTCCACTTTACCGTGGATCGGCGGGATATCGACAGCGCCGGGCAGGTCTTTTACATTGACCGGTTCGTCGATCGTTTCAAAGATACGTTCCAGATAAGCGATCGCGGTGAGCAGGGAATTGTAAAAGGATGCCAGTGTATTGACCGGTTCCCAGAACCTTGAAATATAGGACGTAAATGCGATCAGAATACCGATCGTTACTCCGTAGAGTTCACCCGAGATCCAACTGATGCCCATGACATAGATAAAGGCTGTCGTGACAGTGGAAATGGAATCAATACAGGGCCACATGATAAAGTTGTATTTCACGGCACGCATCCATGCACCCCGATAGTTATCACTCAAGTGATTAAATATGGATGTGTTTTCCTGCTCTCTGACAAAGGACTGGGTAACCCGTATTCCGTTGATGCTTTCCGCGATGTAGGCGGTCAGGTTGGACTGCTTGTTGCTCTGTATCTGCCATGCCCGCCGCTGACGTCTTTTGACAAAAATGATCACGGCCATGAGAACAGGAAGGCCGCACAGACAGATCAGTGTCAGCCTTACATGGAGCGCAAACATGAAAAGCAGGATGAAGACTAGGTTGCATAGATCGGTCACGGTATTGATGATACCGTTGGAAAGCAGGTCGCTTAAGCTGTTTACATAGTTAACGACACGGACCTGAATTTTGCCGTGCGGACGCTCGTCATAGTAAGAGAACGGAAGTTCCTGCAAATGGCAGAAAATATCGGAGCGCAGTTTATGTACGACCGACTGACCGACACGGCTGGTAATCCGTATCTTATAGTGGATACAGATACAGGCGTACAGCACGATGACGATCGTTATGATAGTGATCAGCACGATCGATCTGATGTCCCGTGCAGGAATATAACTGTCCATGATCCTGCTGATAAAGATTGGAAAGAGCATGGTGAGTGCGGAAGAAGACAGCATTAAAAACAGCGCGAGCGCAAGCTGCCCGCGGTAAGGCTTTACATATTTGAGCACCCGGCCCATTTGCCTGATGTCATAACTTTCTTCGATCATTTCATCGATATCATATTTATTTCGTGCCATATTATTTACCCTTGCCTTCCTGACGGATAGAAGAATTCAGTTCGTCTACATATTTTTCAAATTCTCCGTATTGATGACGGAATACTGTGGCATAGTATCCATTATTTTTCAACAGTTCATCGTGCGTTCCCTGCTCCACAATCCGACCGTTGTTTAAGACCAGTATCAGATCGGAATCTTTGATGGAAGAAATACGGTAAGCAACGACGAAGATAGTACAGTTGCGGTCAAGCGTGCTTAACTGTTTCTGGATATAGCTTTCCGTCTCCATATCCACGGCGGAGGTCGTATCGTCCAGAATCAGAATGGAAGGTTCTTTTAAAAGAGCACGCGCTAAGGAAATACGCTGTTTCTGGCCGCCGGAGAGCCCGACGCCGCGTTCGCCTACGATCGTATCATATCCATCCGGCATCTGGCGGATGAAATCGTCTGCATCAGCCATGAGAGCGGCTTTTTGGACCTCTTCGAAGGGGCAGTCCGGCTTACTGTATGCAATATTGCCTTCGATCGTATCGGAGAAGAGAAATACGTCCTGCATTGCCATGCCGATATTCTGGCGCAGATTATACAGATCCAGATCCTTGACATTCTTACCGTCAATGAGGACTTCTCCGTCCGTTACGTCATAAAAACGGCAGAGCAGATTCATGATCGTGGTCTTACCGGAGCCTGTGGAACCCAGGATGCCGACCGTCTGTCCGCTCGATACGTGGAAAGATACATTATGTAAGATTTCCTCGTCGTCGGCGCTGTAGGAAACATTTTTAAATGTAACTTCACCGTTTAGACGGGTACAGGGAATCGCCTTTACGGGAAACTTTACCCGGGGTTCTTCGCTGTATGTGGCATAGATTTTCTCCACGGAGGTACTGAAACGCTGTATATCGTTAATCCGCCATCCGATCTGACGAAGGGGATTCATGAGCATCCACAGATACCCGTTGACCGTTACATAATTGCCCAATGTCATATCCCCCCGGATTACCATGATACTGCCTACGAGCATCAGGATAATGGTGAGCATATTGGAGAGAAATTCAAAAAGAGGCACATATTTGGTCCAGATTTCCGCAGCGTTTAATTCGGCGTCACGATAACCGTCATTTTCTTTATTAAATTTGCTGATCTCGTAATCTTCTTTGGAAAATGCCTTTACAACACGGTTTCCACTGATATTTTCCTGTACGAAAGTGTTCAAAGAAGAAAACTGCTCACGGATCTTCTGAAAGCAGGGCCGGCCGTTTTTCGTCTGGCTCAAAGTGACAAGGAGCGCGAGAGGAAAAACAATACACATGCACAAAGCCAGTCTGGTGCTGACCGTAAAGATCATGATCAGGGCAAAGAAAAAGAGAAATACATTCTCATAAACCTGATAGATCACGAAAGCGACAAAATGCCGTATCGCATCCATATCGCCCGTCTGACGGCTGAGCAGATCGCCGGTGCGTTTCTTATTATAGAAGTTAAAATCTTCCTGCAAAAGCTTGCGGTATACCGTATCACGCATGGAATACAGTACGTCCTGCGAGCAGGTTTCGAAGATGATCTGAGAGATGTAGCGCAAAAGACCGCGTACTACCGTGATCAGGATCAGCAGTACGATCAGCTTTGGCAGCAGATCATAGTTTCCGGCCGTAATCACGTCATCCACGATGGAGCCTGAGACAATGGGTTTGGCAATTGCCAGAACAGAGATGGCCGTAACGAGAAAAAGACCGAAGAGTATTCTCCGGTTGTGTTTCCTTAGAAAAGAGTAGAACCATTTCATAGCAGTCATAGGCAGTACCTCATCTGTAAGTATTTTTTGGTTTTTATAGAAATATCTTTTTAGCTTTAGATATGAATATAGACCAAAAGGTGAAAATAGTAAATAGGGAAAATCAAAAGTTTATAAAAATATTTTAAAGGAAAATTAACTGCAAAGAAAAAGTTTCAGTTTCCCCATTTTTTCAACTTTCACATATTCTAAATATTAATTTAAAAGTCTGTCAAGAAAAAATACTTGACACCCAGGCATCTATATAGTAAAATGGCAAAGGTCAGAATAGAACAGAGTACCTGACGGGAGCGGAACCATGGAGAAAATTGTAGAACAGGGACTGCTGTATGATTTTTACGGAGAGCTGCTGACGCAGCATCAGAGAAAGATCTATGAAGGAGTCGTCTATGAGAATCTTTCTCTTAGCGAGATCGCCGCGGAAGCGGGGATCAGCAGGCAGGGCGTGCACGATATCATCAAGCGGTGCGATAAGGCGCTGCTTGCATACGAAGAGAAACTGCAGTTAGTCGCCCGTTTTGTGAAAATAAAAGAGCGGATGAAAGAAATGGATGCGCTGACGCAGGAATATGAACAGAATGAATTGCAGGATAAAGCGGCGTATTGCCGGAAACTGCGGCAGCTTTCGGTGGATATTCTGGAAGAATTATAAAAGACAGCGGTAAAAGCACAAAGACATATTTCAGATACGATAGATCGTATAAAATGGAAACAGATTGATAGATAGAATGAGGACTTTTCATGGCATTTGAAAGCTTGACGGATAAACTGCAGAATGTGTTTAAAAATTTGAGAAGCAAGGGACGTCTGACGGAAGCGGATGTCAAAACTGCCTTAAAAGAAGTAAAAATGGCGCTTTTGGAAGCAGACGTCAACTTTAAGGTGGTCAAACAGTTCGTGAAGTCCGTAGAAGAACGGGCGATCGGACAGGATGTCTTAAACGGCCTGAATCCCGGGCAGATGGTCATTAAGATCGTAAACGAGGAAATGGTATCCTTAATGGGATCGGATACGACGGAAATACAGATGCAGCCCGGCAAGGCGATTACCGTCATTATGATGTGCGGTTTACAGGGCGCCGGTAAGACGACCACGACAGCGAAGATCGCCGGTAAACTGAAATTAAAAGGAAAGAAATCTCTGCTCGTGGCCTGTGACGTATACAGACCCGCAGCGATCAAACAGTTACAGATAAACGGTGAGAAACAGCAGGTGGATGTTTTTTCCATGGGAGAGAATCACAAACCTGTCGATATTGCCAAAGCGGCTTTGGAACATGCCGTAAAGAACGGGCATAATGTTGTCATCCTGGATACGGCCGGACGCCTTCACATTGATGAAGATATGATGGCGGAATTGCAGGAGATAAAAGAGCATGTGGAAGTTCATCAGACCATCCTTGTAGTAGATGCCATGACCGGACAGGATGCGGTCAACGTGGCGAAGGAGTTTACAGATAAAGTAGGCGTTGACGGGATCATTTTATCCAAAATGGATGGCGATTCGAGAGGCGGTGCGGCCTTATCCATTAAGGCGGTTACCGGCAAGCCTGTTCTATATGTCGGCATGGGTGAGAAGCTTTCGGATCTGGAGCAGTTTTATCCCGACCGTATGGCAAACCGTATCCTCGGTATGGGCGATGTGCTGACCCTGATCGAGAAGGCACAGCAGAATATCGATATTGATGAAGAAAAAGAGAAGCAGATGGCGGCCCGGATGAAAAAGGGCAAATTTGATTTTGAAGACTATCTGGAGAGTATGAAACAGATGCGGAATATGGGAGGCGTTTCCAGCATTCTGGGAATGCTCGGTATGGGCAGACAGCTGGGCGATATCGAGAGCATGGTCGATGAGAAACAGCTTAACAGAATGGAGGCCATAGTCTTAAGTATGACGCCGCAGGAGAGACAAAACCCGAAACTGCTTAATCCGAGCAGAAAGCATCGTATTGCCAGAGGAGCCGGCGTTGATATCAGTATTGTCAATAAGTTTATCAAGCAGTTTGAACAGTCACAGAAGATGATGAAACAGCTCCCCGGTATGATGGGCGGCAAGCGCGGACGGGGCATGTTCGGCGGCATGGGTAAATTACCGTTTTAGGCGTATTTTGAAAATCGTGAAGTTTAGAGAGATATCTGACGAATACGGGATATCGTTTCTATTCAAATATAAAATAAAATTTTTTACAATGGAGGCAGAAAAATGGCAGTTAAAATCAGATTAAGAAGAATGGGCAAGAAGAAAACACCTTTTTACAGGATCGTAGTAGCAGATTCCAGATCTCCCAGAGATGGAAAATGTATCGATGAAATCGGAACTTTTGATCCGAATACCGATCCGAGTACCTATAAGGTAGATGAAGAAGCGGCTAAGAAGTGGCTTGCAAACGGTGCGCAGCCTACAGAAGTTGTAACCAAGATCTTTAAAAACGCAGGGATTATTGAGAAATAAGATCAAAGGACTTGTTCATTACGCTTTTGGAGGTGTATTATGAAAGAATTAGTGGAAATAATTGCGAAAGCACTTGTTGATAATCCGGACGAAGTCGTTGTAACACAGAAAGAGGACGGCAGAAACATTGTCGTAGAACTGCATGTGGCATCTTCCGATATGGGCAAAGTGATCGGAAAACAGGGGCGTATTGCGAAAGCGATCCGTTCGGTCGTAAAAGCGGCATCATCCAAAGACAATAAGAGAGTGGATGTGGAAATTGTTTAAATGCGCAGCCTCATGAAAATTCATGAGGCTGTTTTATCTTGCAAAGAAATCCGTTGCAGACGGATATCCGGCCGGCGCTTCGCCTGACGAATGGAAAGAGAGGAATTATGATAGAAAGATTGCAGGTCGGCGTGATCACGCAGACACACGGAATACGTGGAGAGGTAAAAGTGTTTCCGACGACGGATGATGTGAACCGTTTTAAGAAATTGAAAGAAGTCGTTCTGGATAATGAGAAAGAGCAATTGACCATGACTATAGCCGGCGTAAAGTTTTTTAAGCAGTATGTGATCTTGAAATTTAAAGGATACGATTCCATTAATGAGATAGAGAAATATAAGGGAGCCAGGCTGTTTGTATCAAGAGATAAGGCCGTAAAGCTGCAAAAGGACGAATATTTTATTGCCGATCTGATCGGTATGCAGATCATAACGGAAGATGGAGCGCCTTTGGGTTTCCTGAAAAACGTCCTGACGACCGGGGCCAATGATGTCTATGTGGTAGAAACGCAGGAAGAAAAGGAAGTGCTTCTGCCTGCAATTAAGGAATGTGTGAAAAACATCGATATGGAAAAGGCGCTTATTACGGTCCATATTATGGAAGGACTTTTATAGAGAAAGGCAAGGTCATTGTTATGAATTTTCATGTACTGACGCTTTTCCCCGAGATGGTGATGCAGGGACTGCATACAAGCATACTCGGCAGGGCAGTCTCAAAAGGGTATATGACGATAGAAGCCGTCAACATCAGGGATTATACGAATGATAAGCACGGTAAAGTGGACGATTACACGTATGGAGGCGGCGCCGGCATGTTAATGCAGGCACAGCCTGTTTATGATGCCTACTGGGCGGTAGCGGATGCCATTGCAAATAGAAAAGCGGCGGAAGCAGAACCGGCAGCAGCAGAATCGGCAGAAGGCATACAGGAACGAAACGGCGGGTCAGGGTGTGCACGGGACAGACAGCCCAGAGTCGTTTATCTGACGCCGCAGGGCAGAACGTTTCACCAGAAGATGGCCGAAGAATTTGCGAAAGAGGAGGATCTGATCTTTCTTTGCGGACACTATGAAGGAATCGACGAGCGGGTGATAGAAGAGATCGTTACGGATCCTGTTTCAATCGGAGATTACGTACTGACAGGCGGTGAACTGCCGGCGATGGTCATGATCGATGCCATTGCCAGACTTGTTCCGGGGGTGCTTCACAATGACGAATCCGCAGTGTCGGAGTCCTTTTATCATGATCTGTTAGAATACCCGCAATATTCCAGACCGGAAATCTGGCATGAGAAGAAGGTGCCGGAGATCCTGCTGTCGGGAAACCATGCCAAAGTCGATGAATGGCGGCTTGCACAGTCAATAGAGCGCACGAAGAAGCTTCGGCCGGATCTGTACGAGAAGTGGAAACAGCGCAGTGAGTCTGAATGCAGACAGGATAAAAAGAAGTCATGAAGGCAGCGTGAAAAAATAAAACTTGCATTTCCTGTCTTAATATGATAAATTATTAATGTTGTGAAAATAGATGGTCCTCTGTTACAGTATGTATTAAGAACATCCGTGCCATATAGGAGGTAAATATGAACGAAATTATCAGAGAAATTGAAGCCGCTCAGGTGAAAGAACAGATTGCCGACTTTAAAGTAGGCGATACCGTGAAAGTTTATGGTAAGATCAAAGAGGGTAACCGTGAAAGAATCCAGATCTTTGAAGGAACCGTTTTAAAAAGACAGGGTGGAAGCAACAGAGAAACTTTCACAGTCAGAAAACTGTCAAACGGCATTGGCGTTGAGAAGACATGGCCGTTACATTCCCCGAATGTGGAGAAGATCGAAGTAGTAAGAAGAGGTAAAGTAAGACGTGCGAAACTGAACTACTTAAGAGGACGTGTCGGTAAGAAAGCGAAAGTAAAAGAACTGGTAAAATAAGGTATGCGAAGTAAAGTGCACTGTGGAGTAATATACGCAGTGCACTTTTTGAAACAAAGCGTCTGACAATTGTCTGCTTTTACACAAGAAGAGAGGTGCTCCATTGGCGAGAAAAAAAGGACTGCATTTTTATCAGAAAGAGAAAAAGATCAATTCGGCATTTTTGAAAGATATCTTTGAAATGATAGCCGGTACTTTTATTGTGATCTTTCTGGCAATGGCTCTGACATATTTTGTCGGCATGCGGACGAGTGTGGTCGGTGATTCTATGGAACCGGCGCTGTATAACAGTCAGGAGATTTTGATCAACCGTTTTGTGTACAGGCTTTCCTCACCCAAAAGGGGAGATGTCGTCGTTTTTTTACCGAACGGAAATCAGAATTCGCATTATTATGTAAAACGTATTATAGCGCTGCCCGGTGAGACGGTGCAGATCATAAACGGGAGAGTATACATAGACGGCGAAATGCTTGAAGAAGCGGAATTATATGATAAGATCAGTGATCCCGGGATAGCCGGGAATGAGATTACGTTAGGAACCGACGAATATTTTGTACTGGGAGATAACCGCAACAGCAGCGAAGACAGCCGTTCCGGGAATATCGGCGCGGTGAAAAAGGATACGATCATCGGGAAAGCATGGTTTCACTTAAAGAGTGAAGAGGGCAATCTCGGATTTATAGAGTAGGATGCAGATGACAGGCATTTTTAAACGGAAGGATCAATGCCTGTAAAGCGTCCGGGGAGGTAAAAATGAATTATCAATGGTACCCCGGTCATATGATGAAAGCGAAGCGTATGATGCAGGAGAACATGAAACTGATCGATCTGGTCATAGAATTGGTGGATGCGAGGATTCCTTTTAGCAGCCGTAACCCGGATATTGATGAGCTCGGTAAAAATAAGAGCAGGCTGGTGCTGCTTAATAAGGCGGATCTGGCGGATGAGGCATGCAGCAGAGAATGGATTGCATTTTTTAAGAAAAACGGTTTTCATGTACTGGAAATAAACGCCAAAACCGGAGCCGGCATCAAACATGTAAACGGCGCGGTGAAGGAAGCCTGCCGGGAGAAAATCGAGAGAGACCGCAGAAGAGGGATCGTAGGCAGACCGGTGCGCGCGATGGTAGTAGGGATTCCCAATGTGGGAAAATCTACTTTTATCAATGCATTTGCAGGCAAAGCCTGTACGAAGACAGGCAATAAACCCGGTGTCACAAAGGGAAAACAGTGGATCCGTCTGAGCAAAGAGCTGGAGCTTTTAGATACGCCGGGTATTTTATGGCCCAAATTTGACGATCAGGAAGTAGGGAGAAATCTGGCATTTATCGGTTCTATGAATGATGAAATTTTACAAAAGACGGAACTTGCAATAGACTTACTTACCTGTTTAATGATAAACTATAGAAAAGAATTGAGGGAACGTTACGGCTTTCCGGAAGAGATGGAGACGCCGCTGCAGATTTTAGCATATATTTGTGAGAGCAGGAAGTGCTATAAAAAAGGCAGTGAGATCGATTATGAAAAGGGGGCCTCTCTTTTTCTGGATGATTTCAGAAGCGGCAGGATCGGCAGAATTTCCATAGAGAGACCGGAGAAGAGCGAAGGACGGTCATAGAGATTGCAACAGCATGTAATGAGCGAATTTGTGTCTGCGGTAAAAAAGCGCAGGCGAAGAGAAAGGCATGGTTATTAGAATGCGATGAAAAAGGTTTTACGGGAAATATTAAGTACCAGTTTATATCTTCTGGTTGTTTTATGTCTTACGTATCTGGTGATCCATTTTGTCGGACAGCGTACGCAGGTGAGCGGCAGTTCCATGGAGCCGAAACTGAGTGATCAGGATAATCTGATCGTAGATAAGATCACATATCAGTTTAAAGATCCGGAGCGGTATGATATCATTGTTTTTCCATTCCAATATGAAGAGAATACATACTATATCAAGCGCATTATCGGTCTGCCCGGTGAGACTGTCTATATTGACAGGGAAGGCAACATTTATATCAATGACGAACTTTTGGAAGACGGGTACGGGCGGGAAGTCATCAAGGAACCCGGCAGGGCATACGAACCGATCACGTTAGGCGATGATGAATACTTTGTGCTGGGAGACAACAGGAATAACAGTTCCGACAGCAGGGACCCTTCGGTCGGCAATGTGAAAAAAGACAGCATTATCGGCAGGGCGTGGCTTAGGATATGGCCGCTTGAAAAGTTTGGATTTATCAAGCACAGATAGGCAGAGAAAGGCATGAAAATGCATTGATACAAAAGCGCCGGATGGAAGATACAGGCAGAAAGGCGGCACAATATGGCGGAATCGATACAAGAGATCAAACAAAAATTACAGGCAGCTGATTTTAACAGGCTGCCTGAATTATTTCATATGTATGAAGCGGATGAAAGAAGCGGTGTAAAGAGCGAGTTGGAAAAAGCAAGAAAGCGTCTTTTGTCTTACGAAAAAGAACTGGAACGGACGGAAAATCTCAAAAAATACGAGAAAGAATACGCTGCCTTTAC
Source organism: uncultured Lachnospiraceae bacterium (assembly GCA_910579735.1). Classification (GTDB taxonomy): domain Bacteria; phylum Bacillota; class Clostridia; order Lachnospirales; family Lachnospiraceae; genus UBA3282. The sequence continues at coordinate 108,189 of CAJTUZ010000009.1, read as the reverse complement.
GTCCATATGCGGCATCGATGAGGTCGGCAGAGGGCCTTTGGCCGGTCCGGTCGTAGCAGGCGCCGTAATTTTACCGAAAAATTGTGATATTTTATATATCAATGATTCCAAGAAACTATCCGAAAAAAAGAGAGAAGAGCTTTATGATGTCATTATGGAAAAAGCCGTGGCGGTCGGAATCGGATACAGTACGCCGGAGCGGATCGATGAGATCAATATTTTGCAGGCGACGTACGAGGCGATGCGGGAAGCCGTATCCAAATTGTCCGTTGTGCCGGATCTCTTGTTAAACGATGCCGTAACGATACCGGATCTGCCGATGAAACAGGTGCCGATCATCAAAGGAGACGCCAAAAGTATTTCCATCGGAGCGGCCAGTATCGTGGCGAAAGTAAAAAGAGACCGCCTGATGGTCGAATATGACGCTATTTTTCCGGAGTATCATTTTGCTTCCAATAAGGGCTATGGTGCACAGACGCATATTGAGGCGCTGAAAAAATACGGACCGTGCCCGATCCACAGAAAGTCTTTTATTACGCACTTTGTTTGATTCATTGGAGGGGAAACATTGCATTTAGGAAACATTTTTCAGCCGAAAAATAACCGGGTAAAGCAGACAGACGTACCGAAAACAAACGGAACGGTTTCCGCAGGCGAAAAAAATTACCGGGTCATGAATGAGATCAGGAATATGGCGCCGGGACAGACCGTTCAGGGAGAGGTAGTCGGAAAAGATGGCAATACGGTACAGATCGCACTCGATCCGGAAACCGTTCTGACTGCCAGATTAGAGCGGGATTTCAATATCGCACTTGGACAGAGCATGAGTTTTGAGGTCAAGGCAAGCAGCAGTTCCCTGCTTTCTTTGACGCCGCTGTATGCCAATATGGCCAACGAGGCAACGATTCAAAAGGCGCTGGCGGCAGCAGGGCTTTCCGACAGCCTTGATAATATGAAAATGGTGGCAGCCATGATGAAAGAAGGCATGCCGATCGACAGAGACTCCATTGCCTTCGTAAACAGACAGTTGGTTGATTTTCCTGGTGCAAATCCGCTGTCCATTATACAGATGATCCGGCTGGGACTGCCGATCACGGAAGAGAATCTGGAGCAGTTTGCGCTGTATAAAAATTACGAACATCAGATCATACAGAGCGCCGCGCAGATCATGGAAGAAATTCCGCAGACCTTTGCCGCTCTTTTGGCAGAAGGAAGAGACGCAGAGGCAGTTTCTTTCTATGAACAGATCATAAAAGCATTTATCGGCAGCGAAGCGGCAGGCACAGAAGAAAGCGCGGCCGGAAACCCGCAGGGCGGAACACCGGGAGATATCGTAAAAGAAGGAGAAATACCGGGGGAGACATCAGAGATTCCCGGCAGGGAGACTGTATCCGGCGATAAGGGACAGAATCCTGCAGCGCCGGCAGGCAGCGCTTCCGTGGGAGCGGACGGCATTATGACGGAAAGTACGCAGGGCGGAGAAAATATAGAGAAACCGCTTCTTGCAAAGGAAATCTGGCAGGAGCTTGGCAGGATGCTGCGAAACTTGGGTGTGGACGAAGAAACGGCGAAGCAGATCAGTAATGGAAATCTTTCGCCCAAAGCTGTGCTCACACAGATCGGGGAACTTCTTGGCGGTCAGCCGCATGTCATACAGGAAGGATTTCAGGAGTCTGTGAAAGAATTTCTGGGCAGCAGGGCATTTTCGAATCTGCTCCAGTCCGAAATGACCGGACAATGGCTGATCAGGCCGGAAGATGTGGCGGAAAAAGAGAATGTAGAACGCCTTTATGAACGGATCAGAGAACAGACCGCTAAAATAAGCGAAGCGTTTCAGATGGTGGGAAAAGCGGATGCTGCCGGAGCAAAGAGCGTGCAGAATCTGCAGAACAATGTGGATTTTATGAACCAGATGAACCACCTTTTTACTTACGTGCAGCTTCCGCTGAAAATGGCGGGCAATCAGGCGCACGGCGATCTATATGTCTATACGAACAAGAAGAGCCTGGCGAATAAGGACGGAAATGTCAGTGCGCTTCTGCATCTTGATATGGAGCATTTAGGGCCTATGGACGTTTACGTTGCGATGCAGAAAAGCCAGAATAAAGTCAGCACCAATTTTACGTTAAGAGATGAGGCGGCGCTTGATCTGGTCGCCAAACATATTCACATTCTTAACGAGAGACTGGAGAAACGCGGTTATTCGATGAACGCCAATTTTCAGCTGAAAGAGAAAAATGTGCCGCAGACCAACGTGATGCGGGAGATCCTGACACAGAATAAGAATATTTCCGTGCTCAGTAAGACGTCGTTTGATATGCGCGCATAAATCGACAAACTGCTGACGGGGTGAAAAAGATGTGGGAGAGCAGAGATGGGGAAAGAGAGTGAAAAGAAAGTAAAGCAGGCGATCGCGCTCGAATATGACCCGGATAACGAAGCGCCGGTCGTCATTGCGAGCGGAAAAGGCGCTTTGGCTGACAGGATTATAGAGAAAGCAAAAGAAGCCGCCGTTCCGGTGCATCGGGATGATAAACTTGCGGAAACATTATCCAGACTGGATATCGGAGAAGCGATCCCGCCGGAACTGTATGAGGTCGTGGCAGAGATTCTCGTGTTCGTGGACGCTATGGATAAGATCAAGGCAAAACTGTTTAAGAACTAGAATACCTGCTGTGTGAAAAACATTAATATATGAAAAAATGATAAAAGAACATAAAAAAGTAAATGGAGCAGTAAAAAAAGAACCCGTCAGTGCGCGGGCCGTCGGCATGGAGCGGGAAAAGATGGCCTGCCGGTATCTGAAAGAACGCGGAGTCCGGATAAAAGAGCGGAATTTCCGGTGCAGGCAGGGAGAGATCGACCTGATCGGTTACGATGGAGAATATTTGGTCTTTTTTGAGGTAAAATACAGAAAGGCTGCTTCAAAAGGAAGCGCATCGGAAGCTGTAGACAGCCGTAAACAAAAAAAGATATGCCGGGTTTCAGATTACTACCGGATGATTCATAACTGTCCGTCAGATACGGCGATCCGTTATGATGTGATCGCCATTGACGGAGAACAGGTGAACTGGATACGGAATGCGTTCTTTTACTGCGGGATGCAGTAGCCAAAAAATTTTGACAGGAAGGATACGATGATCCGAATGAATATAAAAAGAAAAGACAGCACTGTGAAAATGCGGCGAAACAGAAGCGGAAAGGTGGAATATCTTACCTTTCCGCTTTTGGAAGAAACCGGAATTGTCCGGCATCTTTTTTCTACGAGGATGGGCGGCGTCAGTGAGGGAATCTTCTCGTCTATGAATCTCAGTTATACGAGGGGGGATGACAAAGAAGCGGTGGATGAAAATTACCGCAGGATCGCACAGACGCTCGGGTGTGAAGTGACTGATATTGTCTGTTCCGATCAGACGCATACGACGAATATCCGGGTGGTCAAAGCGGAAGATAAGGGGAAAGGAATTCTGTTTCCAAAAGATTATACGGATATCGACGGAATGATTACCAATGTGGAAGGAATCGTTCTGGCAACTTTTTATGCGGATTGTGTGCCGCTTTTTTTCGTGGATACAAAAAGGAGAGCGGTCGGATTATCCCATTCCGGCTGGAGGGGAACGGCCGGCCGGATGGGGGCGCGTACGATAGAAGCAATGGGCAGAGAATACGGTACCCGGCCGGAAGATGTCGTTGCGGCGATTGGGCCGTCTATCTGCAGGGACTGCTATGAAGTCAGTAAAGATGTAGCAGACATTTTCTTGCGGGAGTTTGATAAACCGGGGCAGGATAAGGCGATTTTGGATGAAAAAGGCGGCGGCAAATATCAGCTGGATCTGTGGGAGGCCAACAGAATTGTTCTGTTAGAAGCCGGGGTGCCAATGGAACACATACAGGTAACGGATATCTGTACCTGCTGTAATCCTTTCTTTTTGTTCTCCCATAGGGCAAGTCAGGGAAAACGTGGAAATTTAGGCGCGTTTTTGGGACTTTTGCCTGTGAATTAAGAAAAACTTAATTAATTTCCCATATATTCCTTTCATTTTATATGTTTCAATAAGATCAGGCGTGAAAACCCTGGATGCAGGGGAGTTATTTCCCGCGGTTTCAAAAGAGGAGGTGAAGCAGATGGCGAATATTCTTGTATGTGACGACGATAAAGAGATCGTAGATGCGATAGAGATTTATCTGCTGCAGGAAGGCTATCAGATTTATAAAGCATATGATGGCGAGCAGGCGATCCGGATTTTAAAGGAAAAAACGGTTCATTTGCTGATTCTGGATATCATGATGCCGAAGTTGGATGGTATTCATGCGACTTTAAAAATCAGAGAGTATTCCAGTATTCCGATCATTATTCTTTCCGCCAAATCCGAAGACAGCGATAAGATCCTGGGACTGAATATCGGGGCGGACGATTATGTAACGAAACCGTTTAATCCGCTTGAACTGGTTGCAAGGGTAAAATCCAACCTCAGACGGTATACGATGCTGGGCAGTCTGAATACGGAAAATAATGCGCTGTTTCGTGTAGGCGGTCTGTGTATCGATGATGATACGAAAGAAGTTACGGTAGATGGAGAAAGTGTGAAGCTGACGCCGATTGAATATAATATTTTGCTTCTGCTTGTCAAAAACTGCGGCAGAGTGTTTTCGATCGATCAGATTTATGAAAGCATCTGGAACGAAGAAGCGATCGGTGCGGATAATACGGTTGCCGTACATATCAGGCATATCAGAGAGAAGATTGAAATAAACCCGAAGGATCCACGATACCTGAAAGTAGTGTGGGGCGTGGGCTACAAGATCGAGAAACAATAAAAGAGGTGGGAATATGGGAAATAAGAAAAAGGGAAGAGCCGGCAGAGGCGTCAGAGGATTTTTGTACCTGCTGCAGCATGTTCTGCTTGCCGCAGCGGCAGTTGCATTATTGGTCATCACAACAGGTTCTACGGTTATGATACATGGATTATGGGGAACACAGAGCTATAGTCTGCACGCTTCCGATCAGGAGAAAATATATGAAGAGTCCGAACTTTTTCATACGATCTATGGGCGGGCGGTAGCGGATATCATACGGGTCGGCGTTATCAGAAGCCAGTTAGAGACCGATGGAGAATTTGACGGGAAAAAGATCATTGATGTGACGGCTTATAATTATCGTGACCAGGGGATGCCGGAACAGTATGTGACCGCGAGATATTATCTGGAAGATCTGCTGAAATGGCAGAAATACGGAATGGAATTTTCCACGGTATCCATGACGACGAAACAGCTTAAAGAATTTCTGGCAGATAAGACGATGATGACCGTTGTGGATCCGGACAGCAAATATTATAATACGTCTGACGCCAACTATATGAAATCGGATATCGGCAGTTATACCTTTGTTGACGATGTTTCTTCCAATATGCTGCCGGATGGAGACGACGACTGGTGGTATACGGATGAAGAAACGATAGAATTTGATGTTCTGGTCAACCGCTATAAGTCTGTTGATGGTAAAAACATTGAAGAATATACGGCGGATCTGACGTCATACCGCGGATTGTGTGACAGCGTGGAGGCGGCTATGAACAGTCTTGCCTATAATTACGAGGAATATCTTTCCTATCAGGAATATTACGACAGCCAGAATACAAATTTGCGTTATTGCATTGAGAAAACAGTGGGCAGCCATACGGAATATTTCACCAACATGGAAGACCTGATCAGTATGGATAAGCTCAAAAGTGCTTTAAAAAATGAAAGCATGGCAGATTTTTTCAGTGAAAATTTCGATGGAAAATTCGGCGGTGTAAACGGCGGAAAATATTTGTACTACAGTCCGTCCGAAATGATCTACGAAAGCAATTCGTCTATTCGTGAGAGTACGATAAGCGATATTGTAAAAAATTATGATTATGCTTATCCGGAAAGTATCAGAATCTGGATCGGCGTCGATTCCACTTATCCGGTGAGCGATGCTTTTGCACAGGGAAAAGCCGGTTTTCAAAATTATCTGCCCTATTTCTGGCAGTGGGTCATTCTGGCAGCGGCAGCGGTGATACTCTATCTTGTACTGCTGGTATATCTGACGGGAGCAACCGGACGCGATATCGATGAAGAAGGGAATGCCCGTATCAGACTGAACGGCTTTGACAAAATACCGACCGAGGCGGCAGTGATCGGCGGACTTGTATGTGCGTTCGTAATATGCTGCGCAGGAATATCGATCGTTACCGAGGGCGCATGGGATAACAGGAAATGGAGCAGCGATTTAAACATTGAAAATATTTATTCGCCGTGGTTTAAAATAGCGGCAGGAGCCATTGTATTTTTGATCGATGTGATCTTTTGCTTCTTTTATTATAGTTTTGTCAGAAGAATCAGGGCCAAAGTGTTCTGGCAGAACAGTTATTTAAAACGGATCGTGCACAAGTGCGCAGACCTGATCCTTGAAGTATACGATAATGGAAGCATCGTTGTCAGAACATGGGTGCCGTATTTCATTTTCCTGGCATTTAATCTGCTGATGCTGATGTTTGGACTTTTTACAGAATTCCCGGCGTTGTTGGGATTGTTCATCGCTTTTGTCATCGATATGGTGATCGGTGCAATGCTTTATATCGATGTGAAGGAAAGACAGAATATCGTCACGGGGATTGAGAAGATTGCAAAAGGAGATTTTGCTTACCAGATCAAACAGGAGAATCTGCACGGAGATAATCTTGTATTGGCCAAATCCGTCAACAGTATCGGAAACGGTATCAAGAACGCGGTAGAAGTCAGCATGAAAGACGAGCGTATGAAGGCGGATCTGATCACGAATGTTTCGCATGACATCAAAACGCCGCTTACTTCCATCATCAATTATGTGGATCTGATCAAGCGGGAGGACGTGGAAAATGAACGCGTCCGCAGTTATATCAAGGTATTGGATGAAAAATCCCAGCGTCTGAAGCAGCTGACCGACGATCTGGTGGAGGCGAGCAAAATATCTTCCGGGAATATTAATCTGCATTTTGAGAAGATCAATCTGTTAGAGCTCGTCAATCAGACAATCGGGGAATTCTCCGAGAAGTTTGAGAAAAAGTGCCTGACGAGCGTGATCAATGTCAATACGCAGAATGCGGTGATCGAAGCTGACAGCAGAAGCACCTGGCGTGTTATGGAGAACCTGTTCAATAACATTTATAAATACGCGTTGGAAGGCACAAGAGTTTATATTGCCATTTGCGGCAGGAGTACCGAAGGAGAGAAACAGCGGGAAATGGTGGAAATATCCATTAAAAATATTTCCGCTAAAGAATTAAATTGTAATCCGGACGAATTGACGGAACGCTTCATCAGGGGTGATGAATCCAGAACGACGGAAGGCAGCGGACTTGGCCTTTCTATAGCCAAAAACCTGACAGAAGCGCAAAACGGCACATTTGAGATCATTCTGGATGGAGACTTGTTTAAGGTGATCCTCACATTTCCGGTGTTGCAGGCATGATCGAATCATGATATAAGAGTCAGAGGTTTAAAGATTAAAATTTCCAGGGTTTGGATACCCTGGAAATTTTATTGCCGGGGCGGATCAGGCGATTCTCTGTAATATAATAGATGCGTGATTGACCGCTTGGTTGTCAATCCCTGTTCCGGCCAGATAGTCTGTTGTGGAAGATTTATTACGCAGTTCGACGGTTGATCCGGCGGCAATCGGGGTGATGAACATACCTGTAACTTCTGCACGCTGCGTATCGGCGCTTTCATCAGAATATGTTCCGAAAAAGGACAATGGGTTTTCGAGACCGTTGATGGCTACTGCATAGGCAATATTCAGTAATCCGGCGGCAGGGCGGATCAGTATGGAGTAATCAATCCGATAGACGCCTCCGGTATTGACCGTGATTTTCGAGGTGTTCGGTGTAAACGAAAAATCACCCGATTGATATGCCAACAGAAACTTAACGGACTCTTCCGGTGCGACATCCTGAAACCCTCCCTGCATGACAGCGTTTAAATACGCCGGCTGTACGCCCGGCCCGGGTTTCCCCTGCGGCCCCATTGGTCCCTGCGGTCCGGCAGGCCCGGGATCTCCCTGTGGTCCCTTCGGTCCGCGGCAGCAGGAACAGCAGCAGGATCTGCGACGATTATTTCTCATGTTATCTTCTCCTTATACGTAGTTACTATTTCTATTTTATGTAAGGAAGCATTGCCTGTGCAGAATAAAATATATCTACTGCCATAGAAAGTGTGTTATGATAAAAGTTAACAGAAACAGACAGAAGGAGACTTCCCATGAAAGACTTTATCAGATTAACGGACTTGCGGGCAGGCGAGGTATATGAAATATTTCATATTGCAGATGAGATCAGCGCCGGAAAATATAACGGTTTCCTGCAGGGAAAGAGCGCGGTTTTATTTTTTCCCGCATCCAGTATCAGAACACGGGTAACATTCGAAAAAGGGATATGGTTACTGGGCGGTCAATCCATTTTATTCCCGGATGATGCACTGAATAAAAAAGAAGACATAAGAGACGTCTGCGGTTATTTGAATAATTGGGCGGATCTTATCATCGTGCGGTATCAGGACATACAATTGATAGAGAAGATTGCAGAGTATGCAGACGTTCCGGTAATCAACGCCATGACGGACTGTAATCATCCCTGTGAGATTATGGCGGATATGTACGCGCTGTCAAAGATCAGAGAGGATTTTATCAGGGATAACTATTTGTTCTGCGGCAAATCCGGCAATATCGGATTAGCCTGGAAAGAAGCGGCGGAAGTTATGGGATTTGATCTGTCTCAGTGCTGCGGTACAGGTTATGAGATGGATGGTGTAAACATCTATCATGATATCAGGGAAGCCGTCAAAGGAAAGGACATTATCTGTACGGATTCTCTGCCTGCCGGGGTTTTAGCGGATTTTAAAGACTGCCGGGTGACTGGGGAAGTAATGGATATGGCGAATAAAAACGCCATATTAAACCCCTGTCCGCCGTTTTACCGCGGTGAAGAAGTTTCCGATGAAGTCATACAGTCAGACTATTACGCAGGGTATGCGTTTAAAAAGAATTTATTGGAGATCCAGCAGGCAATTATAATATGGTGCATGATGCAGGCTGCTGTCTGAGCGACTATAAAAATTCCGGGATTTTATATAAAACCCCGGAATTTTTATAGTTTATTTACTTTATGTTTTATGTAGAAGCAGTCGATGTTTTAACCTTCCAGCGCATCCTCTTCTCTGTTATTATACTTTTCGAGAATATGACGGATTTTTTCCGTCGGCGTATAAATATTGGACATGGAGGCATCATGGTTCATGAAATTAATGATAGAAGCAATAAATTTGCTCATATCCGCTTCCTGATAGTAGGGCTTCTCTTTTAATTCCGGCGGCTGATAACATAGATTCGTCGTAATGATACGGTCGAAATAGCAATGTTCATAAGCCTCGTCAAATGCAGCCAGTCCATCGGTAAACAGGCCGAAGGTACAGCAGATAAAGACGCGTTTTGCATTCATTTTCTTTAACTGCTTGGCCGTATCGATCATACTGCCGCCCGAAGAGATCATATCGTCTATGATAATGACGTCTTTGCCATCGATATTATCACCTAAGAATTCATGGGCGACGATGGGATTTTTGCCGTTTACGATCGTGGAGTAGTCGCGTCTTTTATAGAACATACCGGTATCTACACCGAGTACATTGGCGAAATATACGGCCCTGTCAAGGGCGCCCTCGTCGGGACTGATCACAATGATGTGGTCTTTATCGATCAACAAGTCATTTGAGGTATGTAAAAGCGCTCTCATAAACTGGTAATGCGGAGTATAGTTGTCAAAACCTTTTAACGGCACGGAATTTTGTACGCGCGGGTCATGGGCATCAAAAGTGATGAAGTTGGAAACGCCCATATTCATCAGTTCTTCAACGGCATAAGCACAATCCAACGATTCCCGGCCGTTTCTTTTATGCTGTCTGCCTTCATACAGGAAAGGCATGATCACGTTGATGCGGTGCGCTTTACCGTTGATTGCGGAGATGATCCTTTTTAAATCCTGATAGTGGTCGTCAGGCGACATATGGTTCATGAAGCCGTTCATCTGATAAGTAATGCTGTGGTTGCAGACATCCGTTAAGATAAAGATGTCTTTGCCTCTGACGGAAGTATTGAGGATCGCTTTTCCTTCGCCGCTTCCGAAACGGGGGCATTCCATTTCAATCAGGTAGTCGTCCTCCATATAGCCGTAAAAGGCAGGATCTTTTTTGAAACTGTTATTCAGATTCTGCCTGAATTCTACCAGATAACGGTTGATTTTATGTGCCAGAGGCAAAGCGGCGGTTGTCGTGACAATTTTAATCGGAGCAACCGGCATTGCTGTTTTAAGTTCTTCAATATTAGGCATAATATTCTCCAATCTGTAAAAAATCTATCACTTCTTTTATATCATTATGCCAATGACACGTCAAGAGTTTGATGAACCCGCTGATTGAAATTAGCCGCTCAACCGCATATAATGATATTCATAAAGATTATGAGAAGGATGAATGAAAATAGAGGAGGCCGGAATGAAAAAAGTTTTCCTGGTTGAAGATGATAAGACAATTTCCAAGAATTTAATGCTTCTGCTCAAGTCAGAAGGGTTTGCAGTAAGCCATGCCTGCGCGCAAAGAGAAGCAGTCGATATGCTTGCCAAGAGCAGATTTGATATAGCCCTGGTAGATATTTCACTGCCTGACGGGAATGGTTTTGCCGTATGTACAGAAATCAAGCAGACGCAGAACATCCCGGTTATCTTTTTAACAGCGTCCGGGGATGAAGCAAGTGTTGTTACGGGGCTGAATATGGGGGCGGATGATTATATTACGAAACCATTCAGACCACGGGAACTGATCGCAAGAATTGGGGCGGCACTGCGCAAAGCGGATTGTCTGCCTGCCTGTTTTGACAGGAATGGACTTTCTGTGAATACAGTCAGCGGCACTGTAAAAAAGGATGGAAAAGAGGTATTTCTTTCCGCTTTGGAATATCGTTTGCTGCTGATATTTATTAATAATCCGAAAAATATTATTACGAGGGACAGACTGTTAGACGAATTATGGGATGCCGCGGGGGAATTTGTAAATAATAATACATTAACCGTTTATATAAAGAGGCTGCGGGAAAAGATCGAAGACGATCCTTCCAGGCCGCAGATTATTCTCACTGTTCATGGTACAGGTTACCGGCTGGGAGGCAGCTATGTTTCGGAATAAAGAAATGCGGCGGATTGCCGCACTGTTTTTGGTGATAGTTTTTATTGCTGCAGCCATAGGGTTTAAAATCGGTATCATGGCAGGGGTGTTGGAACTTATTTCGTCTGTTATCTTGGGAGTTGCATTTTATGCGTTTACGAGGGCACGCTATAAGAAGATTGCACAGCTGTCGGAGCAGATTGATCTGGTGCTGCATAATTCGGAACATTTATACATCAGCGAAGCCGAGGAAGGTGAACTTTCTATTTTACAGAGCGAGATTATGAAAATGACTCTGCGTATCCGGGCGCAGAATGATGAGTTAAGAAAAGAAAAAAAGCATCTTGCGGATTCTCTTGCAGATATTTCACATCAGCTTCGCACGCCGCTTACATCAGTGAATATTATTTTGTCATTATTAGAAAAAGATACAGAGAAAAAAGAACAGAAAGCATTGATAAGGGAAGCCGGAGAATTGTTTGAGCAGATGGATTTTTTGCTTGGGTCCCTGCTGAAATTATCCCGCCTGGATGCCGGAATCGTGGTTTTCAAAAAGGAACGGATCAATATAGGCAGTCTGGTATCCGATTCGCTCCGTCCTTTTCTAATCTCCATGGAACTGCATAATATTCAGATACAGACTGATCTGCCAGAGGAAATTGAGATCTGGGGTGATTTCAGGTGGCTTTCAGAAGCATTTCAAAATATTTTGAAAAACAGTATAGAGAGTGTGGGTGATAATGGAAAAATCAAAATCATCTGTGAAGATAATCCGATATTTACGGAAATCACATTCCATGATGATGGGGCAGGATTTGAAAAGGAAGATTTACCGCATCTGTTTGAGCGTTTCTATCGGGGGAAAGATGCGGATGCGGCGGGATATGGAATCGGACTTGCCCTTTGCAGAAATATTATCATGCGGCAGGGAGGGACGATCCTGGCCCAAAATCATCCGCAGGGAGGGGCTGTATTTTCCGTACACTTTCTAAAGTGACATATTTTTCATGCAAATGTGACGGATCAGTCACAAAAAAGTCACAGAAAAGTAAGTTCAAAATCTTATGATATGGGTAAACGACGAAGGGAACAGCAGATGCGTTCCGCTGTTTTCTGAAAAGTAAAAAGGAGGCTCATAGAATGGAGTTTTTGAAAATTGAGGACTTGTGCAAAGTCTACGGTAAAAATGAAAATATGGTCACTGCATTAGACCATGTTTCCCTGAATATTGAAAAGGGTGATTTTACTGCCATTATTGGTACTTCCGGTTCAGGGAAATCTACTTTACTCCATGCAATTGCAGGGGTGGATATTCCGACAAGCGGAAAGATATATCTGGATGGGCAGGACGTATATGCCCAGAGCAGCGAAAAACTTGCGATATTCCGCAGGAGGCAGGTAGGGCTGATTTATCAGTTCCACAATCTGATACCTACGCTGAACGTTGTAGAGAATATGACGCTGCCCATTCTCATGGATAAAAGAAAAGTCAATAAAGAACGTTTGGATGATTTGCTGGAATTACTGGGGTTACAGGAGAGAAAGACACATCTGCCCAACCAGCTTTCAGGCGGACAGCAGCAGCGGGTCGCTATTGGACGCGCCTTGATGAATGCCCCGCAGGTGTGCCTGGCAGATGAACCTACGGGGAGTCTGGACAGCCGTAACGGACAGGAAATTATTCATCTCCTGAAGGAAAGTCATCGTAGATATCACCAGTCACTGATTATTGTTACCCATGATGAAAACATTGCTTTGCAGGCGGACCGTATTATCAGTATCGCGGATGGAAAAGTGGTAAGGGATGAAAGGCAGGTGGCGCAGTCATGAATATTTTTTATAAGCTTGTCCTGCAGGACTTAAAGAAAAACCGTACCCGTACCCTTGTGACGGTGATCGGCGTGATATTGTCCGCTGCTTTATTTACAACAGTTGCCACTTTTGGAACATCTCTTTTACAATATTTGGTCAATGGCTCAAAGCTTAAATGCGGCAGCTGGTATATTGATTTTGTAGATGCAGACTCGGATTTCGTGCAGGAAAGAATGGCAGATTCCGAGGTTACGGATGCAGTGCTATTTGAAAATCTCGGCTATGCTTTGTTAGACGGCGCAAAAAGCCCTGAAAAACCTTATCTGTTCGTTGCCGGTTTTACAGAGGAAACATTTGCCAAGCTGCCGGTTACACTGATTTCCGGCAGGCTTCCGCAGAATGACACGGAAGTTGTCATCCCGAATCATATTGCCATTAAGGCGGATGTGAGGATTCCGGTAGGCGAAACCATTTGTATCGCAGTCGGCGACCGGGAAGAAAGCGGGAATATATTGACGCAGCACGATCCATACAGGGACAGTGAAGCATTGCACATAGTGGAAGAAAAAAATTATACGGTTGTAGGAGTTTATGAAAGAGCCGGATTTGAAGAACATGATTCACCCGGGTATACATTGATCACGAGGACGGATACGGTGGGTATAACGGGGCGGTACAGCCTGTTTCTCACATTGGACAGTCCGCAGAAAGTGAAGGAATATGGAAGCCGCTTTGCGGATTCTTCTCCTTTTGCCCTGAATGAGGATGTACTGCGATTTTATGGTGTGTCGGAAAATACCCTGTTTAATGCAATTATGTTTACGGTGGGGGGAGTATTAGTTGCAATTATCATGATTGGCTCCGTTTTTCTGATTTATAATTCATTTTATATTTCTTTAAATGAACGTGTGCACCAGTTTGGCATTCTGATGTCGGTAGGAGCAACAGCCAGACAGTTAAAAGGTTCTGTTTTGTTTGAAGGCCTTTGTATCGGTGTGCTTGGCATTCCGTTTGGTGTAGCTGCCGGTATTGGAAGCGTTGCTTTGGCGCTGCCTGTTGTTGAGAAGAACTTTGCGACTATTTCAGCGAGCGATGTAGCGCTTACATTGTCGGTGTCTGTTCCGGCGCTTGCGGCTGCGATAGCAGTCAGCCTGGCCACGATTTTGATCTCTGCATATATTCCGGCAAGAAAAGCGGCGGCTGTTCCTGTGATGGAGTGTATCCGCCAGACCGGTGAAATCAAAACGGAGGCCGGGGATGTTAACATTCCTGGATTTTTGAGTCGTATTTATGGTCTGGAAGGATTATTGGCTCATAAGAATTTCCGCAGAAACAAGCGGCGTTACCGCAGTGTGGTATTGTCTCTAACTTTAAGCGTTGTATTGTTTGTAACGGGTAATGCATTCGGCAGCACTTTGAAAGGAATGGCGAAAGAATTAGCAGTCGAGGCTGACGGTGACATTTCGTTTTATGCAAAGGAAATGCCCAAGGATGAGCTCCTTGCGCTGCACGACAGATTAAAGAATGTGGATGGAGTAAGTAAAAGCACATGGCAGTCTGATCTGATTTATTCCGGCATGGTAGAAGGGCTTCCGGATGATTTTGCAGGCGGTCAGTTTCAGGCGGATTGTAACATACCGATCTATGTCCAGTTTATTGAAGATGCAATTTATGAGGGATTTATAGAAAGCCTTGGGTTTTCTGTGGAAGAATACAGCGGACAGGATGCTAAAGTTCCGAGTCTTATTATGGATACTGCAGAACATAAGGTTTTTTTCACGGGACAGGAAATGGAGTTTGTCTTTTATTCTTCCGCAGGGGAGCGGGTAAAGACGATTGGTACGACGGTAGTGGATAACTATCCTTTGGATATGCTTCCCTATGATTCTACGCCGCAATATTTATTTCTTATGGTTGTTCCGTGGTCAATGTATAGTGAATTTGACGGATTGGAGGGAACGTCCAAATCAGGTCTGACTTTTTGGGCAGATGCACCCGCACAGACAATGGCGCAGATTCAGTCCGGGATCATGGAGGCAGGGATTATCTGTGACTATACGCTGGTCAATCTGTCTTCGGCAGTTGATCTGTTCCGCAGCGCAACTTTTGTTGTGGATGTATTTTCGTATGCATTTGGCGCTATGATTTCACTGATTGCAGCTGCAAATGTATTCAATACCATTTCAACCAATATCCGTATCAGGAGACGGGAACTTGCCATGCTGCGCTCCGTTGGGATGTCGGAACGGAGCTTTAGCCGGATGATGAATTTTGAATGCTTTTTTTACGGACTGCGTACGCTCTTGTTTGGAGTGCCGGCTGCCGGTATTCTTTCATGGCTGATCTACAAGGGAATGGTGATGAGCGAACAGCTTGAAGGATTTGCCTATCATTTTCCATGGAAGAGTATGACTGTCAGTGTACTTGGAGTATTTTGTATCGTTTTTATCACAATGGTGTATGCTGCCGATAAAATCAGGAAGGAAAATATTATTGATGCGCTCAGGGATGACATCGTATAAAAAGAGAATCACGGATGATTCATCAGCTTTTTCACTCAGAGCTTGCTCACAGCGGCCATATTATATATAATTTTCTATAGGGTGCAGTCCACACCGGGAAAAAGCGCAGTGAAATCAAGGTGCAAAGCATAAACCTGACTATATACAACCCTGAACAGGAGACATATGAATATGAAACATACCCCCCATATCATCAAATCCATCCGGAAAGATTCCATAGCCGAAGAACTCGGCATTACATCCGGAGATATCCTTCTGCAGATAAACGGCACGGATATCATAGATATTTTCGATTACCAGTACCTGATACAGGACGAATATATAGAAGTCCTGATCCGCAAACCGGAAGGTGAAGAATGGCTTTTGGAAATCGATAAAGAATATGACGAGGACTTGGGCATAGAATTTGAAAACGGTCTTATGGACGATTACCGTTCCTGTCATAACAAATGCATTTTTTGTTTTGTCGACCAGATGCCGCAGGGGATGCGGGAGACGCTTTATTTTAAAGACGACGACTCCAGGCTTTCCTTTTTACAGGGCAACTATGTGACGCTGACCAATATGTCTGATGAAGATATTGAAAGGATTATCCGTTATCATTTATCGCCGATCAACATTTCTTTTCAGACGACCAATCCCGAACTGCGCTGTAAGATGTTAAACAACCGCTTTGCCGGGAAGGCGCTTTTAAAAGTGCAGAAGCTTTACGATGCGGGTATTACCATGAATGGGCAGATCGTTTTGTGCAAAGGAATTAACGATGGCGGGGAACTGGAAAGAAGCATTGCCGACCTGACGGCATATCTGCCGCATTTGGAAAGCGTATCGGTCGTGCCGGTCGGTATCTCCAAATACAGAGAGGGACTTTTCCCGTTGGAACCGTTTGAGAAAGAAGATGCTGTATGCGTCCTTGACTGCATTCATAAATGGCAGCGTAAGATTTTTCCGGAATATGGACTTCATTTTATTCATGCTTCCGACGAGTGGTATATTCTGGCGGAGCAGGAACTGCCGGAAGCTGCGCGTTATGATGGTTATCTGCAGCTGGAAAACGGCGTAGGCATGCTGCGCCTTCTTATGGATGAGTTTGCGCAGGCCATGTCGGAGCTGCCGGAGGAAAAAGCGGGACCGTTTTCCGGAGAGAAAGAGCCTGTTAAAGAAGAGCTTTCCATTGTAACGGGGAAACTGGCATATCCGTATATCAAAAGAATGGCGGAAACAATGGAGGCGCGTTTCCCGCATCTGACGATACATGTCTATGCGATTACCAACGATTTTTTCGGAGAGCGCATTACGGTGTCGGGACTTTTGACGGGACAGGATATTATCGGCCAGCTGCAGGGGCAAAGACTCGGCGGACGGATCCTCCTGCCGCAGAACGTGCTGCGGAGCGGTGAAAATTATTTTTTGGACGATATTACCGTGCCGGAACTGGAAAAGACTTTACAAGTGAAGGCAGATATTGTAAAATCAAGCGGATATGATTTTGTGCATACGATTCTGAACATGAGAAACAGGACGGAAGAATAAAAGGAGATTATACTAGAATGGGAAAGAAGAGATCCATGCCGGTCGTGGCAGTGGTAGGACGTCCGAACGTAGGAAAGTCTACGCTGTTTAATGCATTGGCAGGAGAAAAAATATCGATCGTCAAAGATACCCCCGGTATTACCAGAGACAGGATCTATGCGGATGTTTCCTGGCTGGATATGAATTTTACGCTGATCGATACGGGCGGTATCGAGCCGGAAAGCAAAGATATTATTTTAAGGCAGATGCGCGAACAGGCACAGATCGCCATTGATACCGCGGATGTTATCGTTTTTATGACAGATGTCAGGCAGGGCGTTGTGGATACGGATTTTAAAGTGGCGGATATGCTGCGCCGTTCCGGAAAGCCGATTGTGTTAGCGGTCAACAAAGTGGATGATTTTAACAAGTATATGGCGGATGTATATGAATTTTATAATCTGGGCATCGGAGAACCTTTCGCGGTTTCATCCGTCAATAAGCTTGGTTTTGGAGAACTGCTCGACGAGATTACCTCACATTTTGACAAGAGCGCGGCAGTGGAAGAAGAGGATGACAGGATAAAGATCGCCGTTGTCGGAAAACCGAATGTGGGAAAATCTTCTATGATCAACAGACTGATCGGAGAAAACAGAGTGATCGTATCCGATGTTGCGGGAACGACACGGGACGCTGTGGATACGGAAGTCACTTATCATGGAAAAGAGTATGTTTTTATCGATACGGCAGGGCTGCGGCGGAAGAATAAGATCAAAGAAGAGCTGGAACGGTATATGATTATCCGTACCGTTTCAGCCGTAGAACGGGCCGATATCGTCGTTCTCGTTATTGACGCCGTAGAAGGGGTGACCGAACAGGATGCCAAGATAGCCGGTATTGCCCATGACAGGGGAAAGGCGACGATCATTGCGGTCAATAAATGGGATGCGGTAGAAAAAAATGATAAGACCGTTAACCAGTTTACGCAGAAAGTCAGACAAATCCTTTCTTTTATGCCCTATGCGGAGATTACATTTATATCTGCGGTGACAGGACAGCGGTTATTCAAATTGTACGAGCTGATCGATGCGGTATATGAGAATCATGCCATGCGTGTTGCAACAGGCGTATTAAACGAGATCATGGCGGAAGCGGTGGCGATGCAGCAGCCTCCTTCAGATAAAGGAAAAAGACTGCGTCTGTATTATATTACGCAGGTGGCCGTGAAACCGCCGACATTTGTTATCTTTGTCAACGATAAAGAACTGATGCATTTCTCCTACACGCGTTATATTGAAAATCAGATTCGGGAGACCTTTGGATTTAAAGGAACGCCGCTTAAATTTTTTATCAGGGAAAGAAAGGAAAGTAAGTAAAGTGGAACGGATTATTTGTTTATTGATCGGTTATGTTTTCGGCCTTTTTCAGACCGCATACATTTACGGCAAGATTCATGGAATCGATATCAGAAACTATGGGAGCGGAAATGCCGGAACGACAAATACGATGAGAGTGCTCGGCACCAAAGCAGGATTGATCGTCTTATTCGGCGATATCATCAAATGTATTCTGGCAATCGTGATAACAGGCTTTTTATTCGGCAAAGCGCATCCGGACAGGATCTATCTGTTAAAGATTTATGCGGCGGCAGGCGCGATCCTCGGACATAATTTTCCCTTTTATCTGCATTTTAAGGGCGGAAAAGGAATTGCGGCGACGGCGGGCCTGATCCTTTCTTTTCATCCGTATTTTATACCAATGGGAATTATTTTGTTCTTCGGCGCATTTTTTACGACGCATTATGTATCGCTTGGTTCCCTGCTTGTTTATGCGGGATTTATGATAGAAATCGTAGTGCTTGGACAGACAGGGATATTCGGCGCCATGGATCAGGCGCATCTGATCGAGTTATATATCGTCGCGGCATTTCTGACGGTCATGGCTTATTATAAGCATAGAGAAAATATCGGGCGTCTGTTAAAAGGAGAAGAGCGGAAGACTTATCTGACGCACAAAAATAAAGACACGGAAGAAAAGAAAGACGCGTAAAGGTATTATTACATAGAAGGAGCGTGATGAAAGATGTATGATTTTGTAGATATTTTGTGTATGCTGTGCGGCGCCTATCTGCTTTATACGGGAGTGGTCATGAAAGTACAGGGACGCATTATCAGCAATGTTGTTTTAAGAAAAAATACGAATGAAGATTCTATCCGCGATAAGGAAGGGTTTATTCAGTACTTGTACTGGAAGCTTGCAGTCATCGGAATCGTGATCATCCTTTCGTCGATCGCCAGTCTCTTTAGCGGCAGCATGGGCGATTCAAATGTCGTATCCACGCTTACCTGGGCAGTTTTTTTGGCGGCGATCATAGCCTACGCGGTTGTTGTGAACAAGGCCATGAAAAAGTACTGCAAATAAGCAAAAGCAAAAAATAAAGAAGTTTAAGCCGTAAGAATAGATAACGGACTTAAAACTTCTTTTTTTGTATATCACTATACGGCATTCCGGAGCCTTATCGTTCCTCCATGGGAACATAGACTTTGTCTTCACCGATCGGCTTATAGGCGGGACGGATAATCTTACCGTTGTTGGCAAGTTCTTCCATTCTGTGTGCGCTCCAGCCGGCAATTCTTGCGATCGCGAAAATCGGCGTGTAAAGTTCTTTGGGCAGATTCAGCATATTGTAAACAAAGCCGGAGTAGAAATCCACGTTGATGCTGACACCCTTATAGATCTGACGCTCTTTGGCGATGATCTCAGGAGCAAGGCGTTCTACGAGAGAGTAGAGAGCGAATTCTTCATGCAGTCCCTTTTCTTCCGATAACTGTTCAACGAAGGATTTAAAGATAACGGCTCTCGGGTCGGACTTGGAGTAAACGGCATGGCCGACACCGTAAATGAGTCCGGCATGATCAAAAGCGTCTTTGTGGAGCAGTTTGGCCAGATAATCCGCAACCTGTCCCTCATCCGCCCAGTTGTTCACCTGATGTTTCATGTCATCAAACATCTGTACGACTTTAATATTGGCTCCGCCGTGTCTTGGTCCTTTTAGGGAACCGATCGCTGCAGCAATGACGGAGTAAGTGTCTGTCAGGGATGATGTAACGACATGGGTCGTAAACGTGGAATTGTTACCGCCGCCGTGTTCCATATGCAGAACAAGAGCGATATCGAGGATCTTTGCCTCAAGCGGCGTGTAAATACTGTCGGGGCGCAGGATATGTAAAATATTCTCGGCCGTGGACAATTCCTGTCGGGGCTGGTGAATAAATAAACTTTTTCCATCGTGATAGTGGCTGTATGCCTGATAACCATAGATAGAAAGCAGAGGGAAAAGGCTGATGAGCTGTAAACACTGCCGCAGAACATTGGGAAGAGAAGTATCATCCGCTCTGTCGTCATAAGAATACAAGGTCAGTACGCTTCTTGCTAATGTATTCATCATATCATTACTGGGTGCTTTCATGATAATATCGCGTACGAAGCTGGTAGGAAGAGAACGATAACCGGCTAAGAGCGATTTAAACATTTCCAGTTCTTTTGCATCCGGCAGTTTATTAAAAAGAAGCAGATAAGTGGCTTCTTCATAGCCGAAATTGCTGTCTTCGGCAAAGCCTTCAACGAGGTCTTTTACATCATATCCTCTGTAAAAAAGCCGTCCGTGGGTTGGGATTTGAACACCGTCTACGATTTTATTTGCACGTACATCGGAGATGTTCGTCAGTCCTGCCAGTACACCTTTTCCGTTCAAGTCACGCAGTCCGCGCTTGACATCATATTTCGTGAACAGCTCCGTATCAATAATGCCTGCCTGCTTACTCATATTAGCAAGACGAAAAATTTCCGGTGTAATTTCCGAATAGCTGTTATGATCCATCACATACATGATATAGGCCTCCTTTCAAATAATTTGCGAGTTACATTTACAGAAACGGCTCTTTTTAGAGACGCTTCTGTCTATTATAGCATGAAAATTTCATAAATAGATAAAAAAGTATAAAAATTTAAGAAAGTTTTTACATATTGGACAATTTTATTGTATATTGCGAAGGCGGGAAAAAGGTATTAAAATAGGAAACATAGAGTGAAGAAGCAGGAGAAGGGAAAGGTTAGGAGAATGAACAGACAGGAAATATTAAAACACGTGGATCATACACAATTAAAGCCGACCGCAGCATGGAAGGATATCGTTGCACTGTGTGACGACGCGATCCTCTATCAGACTGCGTCCGTCTGTGTACCGCCCGCGTATGTGAAACGGATACGAGACACATATGACGACGAACTGACGATCTGTACGGTGATAGGCTTTCCGCTGGGATATCATGCGACACCGGTCAAAGTGCAGGAGACGCTCCAGGCGATAGCGGATGGCGCCGACGAGATCGATATGGTCATTAATATTAATGATGTGAAGAACAGACTCTACGACAAAGTGGAAGAGGAGATCCGTCAGGTAAAAGCAGCCTGCGCATCCCGTATTCTGAAAGTCATTATTGAAACGTGCTATTTGGATGAGGAAGAAAAAATCGCCATGTGTCATGCCGTGACCGCGGCGGGAGCGGATTATATCAAGACTTCCACCGGGTTTGGAACGGACGGGGCGAAGATAGAAGATATCAGGTTATTGAAACAGCATATCGGGCCCGATGTAAAGATCAAGGCAGCAGGCGGTATTTCCACAGTGGAAGAGATGGAAGCATTCCTTGCGGAAGGGTGCGATCGGATCGGCACGTCCAGAGCGGTCGGATTATTAAAAGAACAGGAGTAGGGAAAAGCATGGAGATCAGAGACAGAATTAACAGACTGCGGGAGACGATGAAAGAGGAACGGATCGATTATTATCTGATCCCGACAGCGGATTATCACAATTCGGAATATGTCAATGAATATTTCAAAGTAAGAGAATATTTTTCCGGTTTTACAGGTTCTAACGGGACACTGTTAGTAAGCCGTGACGAAGCCGGTCTATGGACCGATGGGCGTTATTTTATCCAGGCCGGGAAAGAACTGGAAGGAAGCGGGATCATCCTTTATCGGATGCAGGAAGAAGGCGTACCGACAATCAAAGAGTATCTGGCAGAGCATATGAAAGAAAATGAAACGCTCGGTTTTGACGGCAGAGTCGTTACCGCATCTTACGGAGCGGAACTGGAAAAGGCTCTGCAGAATAAAAATATAACGATCCGTTATGAAAAGGATATTGCAGGCAGCCTCTGGGAGGACAGACCCGCACTGCCATGTGCGCCCGTCGTTATTTTACCGGAAGAGATCTGCGGGGAGAATGCCGCGCAGAAACTCGACAAAATAAGAGCTAAGATGAAGGAGCAGCAGTGCAGTGCGCATCTGCTCGCCAAACTGGATGATCTGATGTGGCTGCTTAATATCAGAGGCGGCGATATCGAGTGCAATCCGGTTGCTCTGTCATACGGCTACGTGACGATGACGGAGTGCAGCCTGTTCATACAAAAGGAAGCCGTCAGCGAGAAACTGCAGGAGTATGCGGATAAGTGGCATATTACGTTAAAAGGCTACGACGAGATCGAAGACTTTCTGCGCCGGGCGCCGGAAGAAAAGGTTTTACTGGACGATAAAAACATTAACTATACATTGTACCGGATCCTGCTAAAGAAGGCGCAGACCGTATCCGGCATGAATCCGAGCGAAGTATGCAAAGCCGTTAAAAATCCTACGGAACTGGCATGTATGGAAAACGTATATTTAAAAGACAGCGCGGCTTTGTGCAGGTTTATCTGCTGGTTAAAGAACAATATCGGGAAGATACCGATCAATGAATATTCGGCCGCAATGAAATTAGATGGCTTCAGAAAAGAGATCGACGGTTTTCTGGATCTGTCTTTTCCGACGATAAGCGGCTATAAAGAAAATGCGGCGATGATGCATTATGAGGCGACGCAGTCCGTGCATAAAGAACTGGCGGCGGAAGGCATGCTGCTTGTTGACTCTGGCGGTCAATATCTTGGCGGAACGACAGATGTGACAAGAACGATCGTACTGGGTGAGATCAGCGCGGAAATAAAGAAACATTTTACGGCGGTTGCCGTCGGCATGCTGCGGCTTACGAACGCGGTTTTCTTATATGGATGTACCGGCAGAAATCTGGATATCCTGGCAAGAGAACCGTTATGGAGTATGGGGATCGATTATAAGTGCGGCACGGGACATGGCATCGGTTATATCTTAAACGTTCACGAAGGGCCCCAGAATATCCGCTGGCGTTACAGCGAGGGCGTAAGAGAGGCCGTGATCGAAGCAGGCATGGTGATCTCCAATGAACCGGGCGTCTATAAAGAGGGCAGCCACGGCATCCGTACGGAAAATATCATCGTGGCCAGAAACGGTGAAAAAAACGGAGACGGACAGTTTATGTATTTTGATACGTTAACTTATGTGCCGATCGATCTTGACGCAGTCGATACTTCTTATATGCAGCCTATGGACATTGAGCAGTTAAACGCTTATCATAAAAAGGTATATGAAAAAATAAGTCCGTATCTGGAGGAAGAAGAACGCGTATGGCTAAAAGAGGCGACAAGACCCGTACACAAGTAAGAAGCGGGGCGCCCTTATAAAAATACGGTCGAGGGATCTATGAAATTTTATAAAAATCTGTATATCGGCGAAACTATAAAGAAGCCGAATAAAATAAAAAGAAAAATAAAGCACCACGCCAGGCAGCTGAGAGTTTTCGTTATTGTACTGGCAGCAGGAGATGACCAGCTTGAAATATGCCATAGTATGATATTGGGACAGCCTTATTACCAAAAGAAGGAAAATGCCCCGTATATCATCGGCATTGCGGGCAGCTATGAAGAAGCGGTAGCGCTTGTCTGCCGTATTACCGGGGAAGCGTATGCGCAAAACGGCAATGCCGATCTAAAAAGCTATCTGTTTCCGAAAATATAAGCGGCAGGAAAGGTAAAAACAATGCTACATATATTGTTGTTGATTTTAAAGATCATAGGGATCGTACTTGGAGCGCTGCTTGGAATCATACTCTTGGGCATTGTTCTCGTTTTGTTCGTGCCGGTACGCTACAGGGCGGAGGTTATGCGGACGGAAAGCGGGGATAGTCCGCCGGTGGTCGTCAGGGCAAAGGCAGGCTGGCTGCTGCACATCGTGAATATCAGGGTGGATTATCCCGCAGACGTCTGGCTGAGGGTAAGGATTTTGTTCTTTACGATTTTCAAAATGCCGAAGCAGGAAAAAGAAAAGGCAGAAAAAAAGAAGCCAGACAAAAAAAGATCTGCAAAAACAAAACCCGAAAAAACAAAGTCCGAAAAAGTAAAACCCGAAAAAGCAAAACCCGAAACGGCAAAACCGGCAGAAGAACCAGAGAAGCCGGCTGAAACGGTAAAAACGGATGATGCGGCGGCTTTAGAAATGACCGGCCCGCAGCAGTTCAGCGCGGATGAAACCGCAGAAGAAGGCGCAGATGGGAAAAAACGCAGGGGGATAAAATTTTCCCTGAAAGGGCTGTGGATAAAAATATGCAAATTCTTTCAAAATATCTGGTACACATTGAAAAGAATATGTGATAAAATAAAAACAATATGGAAAAATATAGAATACTATACGGGTATTTTGCAAAGCGATACGTTCAAACGGTCTTTTGCGCTCTGCAAAGATGAGCTGCGGCAGATTTTTGCTTATCTCAAACCGCGGAAACTGCAGGCGGATCTTGTGATCGGTCTGGACGATCCGGCGGCAACGGCCAAAATACTTTCTTATTACGGAATACTATATCCGTTTGTCGGAAACCATGTTAATATCGTTCCGGATTTTGACAGAAAACGGCTGGAAGGTTCTGTTTTGGTCAAAGGGAAAATAAAAATGTTTACTTTTCTCAAAGCCGCAATTCGGATTTACTTTAATAAAGACATCAAGCGTTTGATCAAGCTATTCATGAAGGAGGATGTATAAATGGCAGATAACAATTTTACCGGTGTGATCGAATCATTAATGAAGGGAATGAACGCCGTAGTATCAACGAAGACGGTAGTAGGAGAGGCAACGCAGATCGGGGACACCATTATTCTTCCTCTGGTGGACGTTACTTTCGGCGTCGGAGCAGGCGCCAGTGCAGCAGATAAGAAAAACGGCGGTGCAGGAGGTTTCTCGGCCAAAATGAGTCCGAGTGCGGTGCTTGTGATCAAGAACGGTTCCACCAAGTTAGTCAATATTAAGAATCAGGATACCATTACCAAGGTGATCGATATGATCCCTGATATCGTCGATAAATTCACGGCGCCCAAAGAAGAGATGATAGAAGACGACGCAGCCGTGGACATTGCTTTTCCGGAAGATAATAAGAAGGAAGAATAAGGCGGCGTAAACAATCGGTTATAAATTGCATATGATGGATAGAGAGCATAAACAGGTTTTAGGAAAGGCGTGACTTACCATGAAAAAGATGATCGGCCTTGTGGCGCTTTGTATTGCGGCAGGCATGCTGTTTATGCTGTTTATGACGAACCGCTTTATCGGATTGATTCTGATTATATTGTTGTTTCTGATAGGATATAATTTTTTTTGTTGCGATTGATAAGGATAAACAGTGGTAAGCGTTATGGAGAACTTTGAAGAAATACTGATGCAGGAAGGTTCCGGGGAGGAACTGAACAAATTAAAATCATGGCTGTTCCGGGAAAATGTGCGTCTGATCACGGCACAGAAAGAACTTGAGCAGATAAGAGAGCAGTTTGAGCAGGAAAAAGAGCAGTTTCAGGATGAAATAAAGTCATGGAATCGTAAAATGTCTGCCGAAAGACAGCGTCTAAAAGAAGATAACGCTTTTTTCGAAAAGAAAATGGATATTTTAAAAGATGGCTTTACCCAGCTTGATATGGACCGCAGAAGACTGGACAAGGAATGGGCGAAGTTTGAAGCGCGCAAGGAAGTCATGGAGGAACCGGTCTACGGACTGAGCCGGGATGTGTCGGCATTTTTCCGGGGCGTCAGGAATCCGCTTGCACTAAAAAAGCGCTATAAGGACCTGATCAAGATCTTTCATCCGGACAATGTAGCGGGAGACAAAGAGATCATTCAGATGATCAATAAGGAATATGAGAATCTGAAACGGGATTATGATACAGGAAAATGGGCATAAAAAAGGTCAGGCATTTCAGCCTGACTTTTTTACTGCGTATTATTTAAGCTCTCTCAATTTTGCCTGATTTCAGACACTGGGTACATACATGCAATTTTTTAGCTGCACCATTTACTTTACATTTCACACTCTTAACATTAGAATGCCAAATTCTGTTTGATCTTCTATGAGAATGGCTGACGTTGTTACCGAAATGAGCGCCCTTACCACAAATATCACATTTAGCCATCTTCGCACCTCCTGACAATCATCAATATAATCGATTCTTTTTTCTGAACTAACACAACATTTGTATAATAGCAGAAATGGAAAAAGATTGCAAGTACAAATTTCATAAAATTCTCTTTTCTGAATATTGACTTTTCAGAGTGCTTTTGAGATAATATTAGCAGTGTGTTGGAACAAGTAGGAAGTTTATGTATCAGACTTTCTATTGTCATAAATTATAACTTTCAAGGAGGATATGTCATGTCAACAAAAGCGAATTACAAGATTGACGAAATCGGTAAAGGCAAAGTCGGTTTTTCCAAGACACGTTCCATTATCGAAGCTGCTTTCTACGGCAACAACGTAGTCAAAGTAAACACATTGAAAGAGGCTTATAACTTAGCGAAAAATTCACCGGGAACGATTGTTACCGATATGCCGATCAAAGATGGAGAGACATTTGGTCTTGACGCTGATGCAAAAGTATTGTTATTCAACGATGGCGCTGTAACAGGACGTTATGCTGCAGCACGCCGTATCAAAGGCGAACCGGGCGTTGATGAAGCGAAACTGGATAAAGTGGTTATGGACGCTATCTATGAGACACGTTGGAAAACCATGTATCATGCGGAATGTTTCGTAGGTCTTGATCCTGAATTTATGGCAAAAGCACATCTGCTCATTCCGGAAGGAGAAGAGAACCTTCTCTACAACTGGATGATCAACTTCCAGTATATGTCCGATGAATATGTAAAGATGTATAAGAAATCCCAGCCGATCGGAAACGGCAATGAGCCTGATATCTACATCTTCTCCGATCCGCAGTGGGCGCCTCATGAGGCTCCTGACGTAGATTACAGCTGCTTAAGCGATCCGCTTACACTGTGCTATTTCGATACCAACGAGAACTGCGCTGCAATTCTTGGTATGAAATATTTCGGCGAGCATAAAAAAGGTACGCTGACAATGGCATGGGCGCTTGCTAACAGAAACGGTTATGCTTCCTGCCACGGCGGACAGAAAGAATATCTCCTTGCAGATGGTTCCAAGTTCGTTGCTTCCGTATATGGTCTGTCAGGTTCCGGTAAATCTACACTGACACATGCAAAACACGGCGGAAAATATGAGATCAAAGTTCTTCATGACGATGCTTTCATCATTAATTCCGATACCTGTGCATCTGTTGCTTTAGAGCCGACTTATTTCGATAAGACAGCGGATTATCCGACAGGATGTCCTGATAATGAATACTTATTATCCGCACAGAACTGCTCTTGTACAATGGACAGCGAAGGCAAGATTCAGTTAGTAACGGAAGATATCAGAAACGGTAACGGCCGTGCGATCAAATCCAAACTGTGGTCACCTAACCGCGTGGACAAGATCGATGCTCCGGTTAACGCAATCTTCTGGATCATGAAAGATCCTACGATTCCGCCGGTAGTAAAACTGAAAGGTTCCGCGCTGGCATCCGTTATGGGCGCTACACTGGCTACCAAGACTTCTACAGCAGAACGTGTTGCTGCAGGTACAGACCTTAATGCGATCCGTATCGTACCTTATGCTAACCCGTTCAGAACATATCCGCTTGTAAATGATTATGAGAAATTCAAAAAACTCGTTGAAGAGAAGAACGTAGCATGCTACATCGTTAATACAGGCGATTTCATGGGTGAAAAGGTTAAACCGGCTGATACACTCGGAATTCTTGAGACGATCGTTGAAGGCAAAGCAAGCTTCGAGCAGTGGGGACCTTTTGAAGATATCGAAATCATGAACACATGGGATGGACAGACAGAAGGATTTAAGAACTTCAAAGCTGATCTTGGCGATGCTGATTATAAAGCACAGCTCAAATCCGCTATGGAAACCCGTGTTAACGCAGTAAAAGATTTCGCTGCCAAGAAAGAAGGATATGATAAACTTCCTGATGAAGCGCTGGTAGCTCTTGAGAAACTGGTTAATGCTTTGAACTAAGAAGTTGTTTTGGAATTGATAAAGAAAAAGCGGATTGTTGGTTGAACAATCCAAATAATGAAGCGGCAGGGATGATGGATCTCCCTGCCGTTTTTCAGTGAAGTGGACGGCGGACAAAATAAAGCATTTTAAGACAGGATTAAAAAAACGTGTTGCTCTATACTGATTCAAAAGGCCCGGAAAGAGTTTCGCAGATTTGTCAAGGACAAAATGCAGCGGGCGGAAGAAAGGGAGAGATAACACGATGCAGCATAACATGATCAGAAAAGAAATTTTAGAACACTATTTACAGACCGGAACATATACTTACGCAGGCGCTTACAAAGACTATTTCCGGTCACTGCCCGACGCCGTGGAAGAAATCGGACACCTTGTCTGTGCTTCGGTCATTCACCGTGTCACACTGCGGGAAGGCAATACGAATGCCAACGATAAACTGCAATACGGAGATATGACACGTTTTCCCTGGTATCGGATGCGTTGCGAGGACGATATTCTTATTACGGCCTCTGCGATGATGGCGGAACTGTTCAGACTGGATGAAAAAGGTTTTACAAAAGAGCGGGCAGTGGAGAATAAAATTGTAGTGACATGCCGCTATGTATCGGTACTTATGAGCGCCATTTTAAAGGCAAGGGGAATCCCCTGCCGTTCCCGCGCCGGATTCGCACCGTATTTTCAGCCGGGCATCAGCATGGATCATTGGATCAATCAGTATTTTGATGAAAAAGAAAACAGATGGGTGACGATCGACGCCGATGGGTTTTATGATGAAAACGGTATGAATCTCGGACAATATGATATCGCGGATGGCAGATTCGATTTTGCAGGAAAAACATGGCTCGACATCCGGGGCGGCCGTGTAAAAGGAGAAAAATTTATCTATGCGGACGGTCTTTGCACTTGTTCCTTAAAGGCTGTTATTCGAGCGCTTTTTTATGATTTTCATGCTTTAATGAATGATGAGATTTCTTATCGTTTTATGCCGTGTTATATTGACGAAAAATTTGAAAGATTGACAGAAGAAGACTTTAGAGAGCTAGATGAGCTGGCAGCTCTTTTGTCCGAACCGGACGAAAATTTTGATGAACTTGTGAAAATATGGCATACGAAGAAAAAGTTTCGGATCATGAACAGTCCGCTTGTCGGAGACTATGATAATATGGGAAGAATTTCATAGATTTTACAGTGGATTTTATGTAAATAATAGTTGTATTTTTACCGCCGCTTGGATATAATAGAATTAACCTGGAATGCACGATAATTCTTGTTATTTTGAACCTACAGTTACTTTAAACGGGATTCCTATATCGTCATGCAGATGTCAGGCCTCCGGTCTTACGACAGTGTGCAGTGGAAGGCAGAAGCATGATTGCGGTTACCCACCTAGCTATTGCTAGGAGTCAAAATACAGGATCCGGCATTTTGGGGATTCATACAAAAGAAGAAGCAGTCGTTATGGCTGCTTTTTCTTTTGTATGATACAAGTTGTCCGGACAGCCGGTCCGTCCGGGAACGGCTGCCGGCAGGCAGCTTGGTATTTGAAATGTGCGTAAGGAGATTGGATGAATGGATAGAAGTCCCGGATATCGTAACTTAGAAAATGACAGTCTGAAAAATCTGATAAAACTGCTTGCGATTCTGGTCGGTATGGCATTTTTATTCTGGCTTTGGCTGCATCAGATGGAAACGCATAAAAAACTGGAAGCGCCGGAAGGGGAAGCGATCAGTATCGAGGATGTACATATTCTGCTGCAGGCGCTTGATCTTAAGATCGATCCGGAAGCGGATGACATACAAGAGCCGGCGGCGCAGGGCAGAAAAGAACAGGATGCACAGGCGGAAGAAAAGCCGGAAGAACGGACAGAACTTACATATGCGCAGTATCGGCACATTTACGAACAGATAGGAGGAGCGGAAAAAAATATTCCGGATTTCGCCGGGAAATACGAAGCGGAACATTCTTTTTTGAAAGAAGACTGGTACCAGGCCTATCAGCTTATGTTAGCCTATTTTGATACGGAGTCCGAAATATGGAAAACGACGGTCTTTATTTTAAAAGTAGATGAACAGGAGAAGAAAATTTTCACGAAAAACAGCGAGTACATATATTGCTCCTCTTCCTTTGCAGATTCAGTATTTACGAAAGAGGAGGTTTATGTCAAGGATGATGAACTGTTAACGAGCATACGGGTACTGGATGAAAAAACAATCCTGGAAAATGTCTGGGTAATGGAAGTTTCCGACGATAACGGCGGATTTCTCGTGCAGTGCTTTTATCATCAGGTGGATTTTACCGCAGCGTCTTCACAGGATCTGGAGCGGGAGCAGGTGGCGGATCTGACTTTTGAGGGCGGAAAGCTGACAGACGTGCAGGAAAAGACGGAAAAAATCCGCGGGAAACTGCTCAGCGTATCCGCAGATGCCATGGAGATAGAAGGATACGGCACTTATGAAACGCATGACAGTATGGAGATCTATAAACTCTGCGGTACGCTTGAGGCGCAGAAGAAGACAGATCTGATGATCGGCTATGATTATACGGATTTCGTTGTGGCAGATAATAAGGTCTGTGCCTGTCTCGTATCCAGAGAAGGAGAGCTTGACCAGATCCGTGTGATATTGAGAAATACAGCGGATGGCAGTTATTATTATGAAAAGGCGGCAGTGACCGTAGACGGACAGCAGACGGTCGTAGAAGCGGATAAACTACAGACCGGTGAGAGGATGATTTTCCAAAGCAATGCATTGACTGATAAAGTCAAAATGGAGATTGAAGGCATCAGCAAAGAAGAAGATTCTTACAGAGGCGCCCTGGAGTTTTATAAGACTGCAGATGGCATGGTGATCATCAACGAACTGCCGCTGGAAGAATATTTGTATGCAGTGGTGCCAAGCGAGATGCCGGCATCATATCCTATGGAGGCGTTAAAGGCGCAGGCCGTCTGTGCCAGAACGTATGCGTTCCGCTATATCCTGCATGCGGGACTTGCGCAGTACGGCGCGCATTTGGATGATACCACATCTTATCAGGTCTACCATAATATCGCAGAACAGGCCGCCACGACGACCGCAGTAAAAGAGACGGATGGCATGATGCTCTATTATCAGGATGAACTTGCGGATAATTACTATTATTCTACATCGTGCGGGTACGGTACGGATACGAGGATATGGAGATCGGAAACCGATGAAGCCATTCCCTATATGCCGGCCGGAAAGCTGGCGCCTGCCGAAGCGGAACAGAATGCTCACAGCGCAGAGGAAATGATGCAGGAGGAGAATTTCTACGATTTTATAAAAAGTGTGGACGAAAGCGATTTTGAGAGCGGGGAGCCGTGGTATCGCTGGACCTATGAGGTAAAGGAACTGGACACCGATCAGATCGTTAAGAAAATGCAGGCGAGGTATCAGGCGAATGCCTCCTTGATATTAACCCGGGCGGGAAATAAAGACAATTATTACTATGTATCGGAAGAAATAGACGATATCGGTGAAATACTGGATATCAGCGTGAGCGGCAGGGGTATGGGCGGTATCGCGGATGAGCTGATCATTACAGGCTCCAGGAAAGTGATCAAAATACTTTCGGAATATAATATCCGTTATATTTTATGCGACGGTGTAAGCAAAGTGGTCAGACAGGATGGGAGCGGCGTCGTGCCGGGGACGCTTCTGCCAAGCGCCTTTTTTGTGATTGAAACTGGAAAAGAAAAAGAAGATGTGGTAGGATATACATTGACTGGCGGCGGCTACGGCCACGGCGTAGGCATGTCGCAGAACGGTGCGAAAGAGATGGGCAGTCTGGGATATAACTATCAGGAAATACTGAAAAGTTTTTTCACGGACTGTGAGGTGAGAGAGTGAAAACAATACCGAGATTATTTCTTATTTTTGATGATTTTTCAAGACAGATGACACGAAAGAATATCAGTGCCTTTGCGGCAAGCGCGGCTTTCTTTCTGTTCCTGTCGATGGTGCCTTTGCTTATGGCGCTCTGTGCGATACTGCCTTATACGTCGCTTACGGCCGACAATCTGATCATGGCATTTATGAAGATCGTGCCGGAGTCGATGGGCGGTTTTGTAGAAAGCGTTGTTTATGATGTGTACGCCAGAACGGCCGGAACGATTACCATATTTGCGATCGTAACGATCTGGTCGGCGGCCAAAGCGATGCTTGCGCTCGTACAGGGTTTAAACGAAGTAAATGATATCGAAGAGAAACGAAACTATTTCGTTTTGCGGTTCATAGCCTGCTTCTATACGGTCATTATGCTGATCGCCACCCTTCTTTCGGTTTTCATTATGGTATTCGGTAATGTGATCGTCAACGTGGCATTGAAAGATTTTCCGCAGCTGCATGTTATCGTACGTTTCGTCATGCACTTTCGTTTTCTGTTTTCCTGGTTGGTGCTGACGGTCTTTTTTGCCATGATCTATACGTTTGTGCCGAGCGTAAAACTGAAATTCCGCACACAGCTTCCGGGCGCCGTGTTTTCTGCTGTTGTCTGGAGTATTGCTTCGTATTTCTTTTCCGTATATATAGAATATTTTAACGGATTCGGCACATACGGAAGCCTGACAACGATTGTTGTTTTGATGTTCTGGTTTTACATGATGATGTATATTCTGCTGATCGGAGCGCATATTAACCGGTATTTCGGGCCGATTTATAAATTTCTTTTCGGACGGCTTGACAAATCGGGCAAAACTCATTAAACTTAGATTCATATCAGCATAAAGAAATGCTTTGAAGGTGTCAGTAGGGCGTTATTTTCTTACAGAGAGAGGAAGTCATCGGCTGTGAGCTTCCTTAAGTTCAGATAGTGTTCCGAATTTCCCACCGGAGCTGCTCGAGGGAAAAGCATACGGCAATTCCTGTATGGAATACGGTACAAAACGGAAGAGGGACCGTATGGCTTAGTAGTTTGAGACGTAGAAGGCACGTTACGCCATAGAGAGCCTGTTTTTTATACAAAGCAGGAAACTGGGTGGTACCGCGGTTTATTTCGTCCCATATGTTTTACACATATGGGATTTTTTATTTTGCGGGAAAAACCGCCCAAGAGAAAGGAAGGAAAGCATGAAAGAAAGATTGGAACAGTTAAAGGCAGAGGCGCTTCGCCAGATCGAGGCAAGCGATGCTTTGGAGAAACTGAATGAGGTGCGCGTCAGCTTTCTTGGTAAAAAGGGAGAACTGACGGGCGTATTAAAAGGAATGAAGGACGTGGCGCCGGAAGAGCGGCCCAAAGTAGGACAGCTTGTCAATGATACGAGAGAACAGATCGAAAAGGTGCTTGAAGAAGCGATCCGTAAAATGGAAAAGGCCGCAAGAGAAGCGCAGATGAGAGCCGAAGTGATCGACGTGACGCTGCCGGCGAAAAAGAGCACGGTAGGGCATCGTCATCCGAATACGATCGCTATGGAAGAAGTAGAACGTATTTTTGTCGGTATGGGATACGAAGTAGTGGAAGGACCGGAGATTGAAACGGATTATTATAACTTCGAAGCGCTGAATATTCCGGCGGATCATCCGGCCAAAGACGAACAGGATACTTTTTATATAGGCGGCGATTTCCTGCTGCGGACGCAGACATCCGGTACGCAGGTGCATGAAATGGAGAAAGGGAAAGTGCCGATCCGTATGCTGGCGCCCGGCAGGGTATTCCGCTCCGATGAAGTGGATGCGACACATTCACCCTCGTTCCACCAGATAGAAGGTCTTGTGATCGATAAGCACATTACGTTTGCCGATCTGAAGGGGACGCTTGCGGAGTTCGCAAAGGAACTGTTCGGGGAAGAGACGAAGGTAAAATTCAGGCCGCATCACTTCAACTTTACGGAGCCGAGCGCAGAAATGGACGTAAGCTGTTTTAAATGCGGCGGAAGCGGATGCCGTTTCTGTAAAGGTTCGGGCTGGATCGAGATCCTGGGCTGCGGTATGGTGCATCCGAATGTGCTGCGGATGAGTAAGATCGATCCGGAAGAATATACGGGATTTGCATTCGGAATCGGTTTAGAGCGTATAGCCCTGTTAAAATATGAAATTGATGATATGCGTCTGCTCTATGAAAACGACGTACGTTTCTTAAAGCAGTTTTAGGACGTAAGCCGTTCCGGAAGACAGTCGGTAGACACTGCAGCAGCCGGGCGGCACGGAAAGATCAGAATATTATCAAAGAAAGGACTAAAAATATATGAATACAGCATTATCATGGATTAAGGCATATGTACCCGAACTGTCCTGTACGGATCAGGAATATGCGGATGTCATGACATTGACGGGAACCAAGGTGGAAACCTATGAAAGACTGGATCGAAATCTGGAAAAGATCGTGATCGGTCAGATCCAAAAAATAGAGAAGCATCCTGATGCCGACAAGCTGATCGTCTGTCAGGTAGATATCGGCGGCGAAACGATCCAGATCGTTACGGGCGCTCCGAATGTCAAAGAGGGCGATAAAGTGCCCGTTGTATTGGACGGCGGAAAAGTTGCAGGCGGGCATGACGGCGGGCCGCTGCCGGAGGGCGGTATCGAGATCAAAGCCGGCAAACTGCGCGGCGTTCCATCAAACGGCATGATGTGTTCGATCGAAGAACTCGGCTCTTCCAGAGAGATGTATCCCGAAGCGCCGGAGATGGGGATTTATATTTTCCCGGAGGATGCAAAAGTCGGTACGGATGCGGTAGAAGCGCTGGGACTGCGGGATACCGTATTCGAATATGAGATCACGTCCAACAGAGTGGACTGTTACAGTGTTCTCGGTGTGGCAAGAGAAGCAGCGGCAGCATTTAAGAAACCTTTTCATGCTCCGAAAGTAGAAGTAAAGGCCAATAACGGGAAAGTGGAAGATTACATCAGCGTGGAAGTGGAAGACAAAGAACTGTGCCCGCGTTACTGTGCAAGAGTCTGTACGAATATCAAGATCGGACCGTCGCCCAAGTGGATGCAGCTTCGGCTTGCCGCAAGCGGAATCCGGCCGATCAACAACCTGGTCGATATCACCAATTATGTGATGGAAGAGTACGGACAGCCGATGCATGCATTTGACCTGGATACCGTAGCGGGACACAAGATCATCGTACGCCGCGCGAAAGACGGCGGCGTTTTCCAGACGCTCGATGGACAGATGCGGAATCTGGATGGCGATATGCTGATGATCTGCGATGCCGAGAAGGAGATCGGTATTGCAGGTATCATGGGCGGAGAAAATTCCAAGATTACGGATGAAGTGAAGACAGTGCTGTTCGAAGCGGCTACCTTTAACGGCGCCAATATCAGGAAATCGGCCAAGAGACTCGGTCTTCGTACCGATGCATCCGGTATCTTCGAGAAAGGTCTGGATCCCCGCAATGCACAGGCGGCGATCGACAGGGCATGTCAGCTTATTCAGGAGCTTGGCTGCGGAGAAGTCGTAGATGGCATGGTGGATGTGTGCGTACCGTTACCGGAGCTTAGAAAAATCAAATTTGACAAAGATCGTATCAATGCGCTTCTGGGAACAGACGTATCCGAAAAAGAAATGGAAGAGATTTTTGCAAGACTGGAACTCGTGCTGGAAACGGAAAGTGATGGCACAAAGGTTCTGACGATTCCGTCTTTCAGACAGGATCTGGAAGGGATTGCGGATATCGCGGAAGAAGTGGCGCGTTTCTATGGATATGATAAGATTCCGATGACGCTGCCAAGCGGAGAGGCGACGACGGGAAAACTGCCGTTTAAGCTGCGTATCGAACAGAAGGCCAGAGATATTGCAGAATACTGCGGTTTCTCACAGGGAATGTGTTATTCTTTCGAAAGTCCGAAAGTGTTCGACAAACTTTTGCTTGACAGGGACGATGTGCAGCGAAATGCCATTACGATTGCCAATCCGCTCGGAGAAGACTTCTCCATTATGAGGACGATATCGTTAAACGGCATGCTGACGAGCCTGGCAACGAATTATAACAGAAGAAACAAGGACGTGCGTTTATATGAACTCGGCAATATTTATCTGCCGAAGAGCCTGCCGCTTCATGAACTGCCGGATGAAAGAATGCAGTTTACGCTCGGTATGTACGGAGAAGGCGATTTCTTTACGATGAAGGGCGTCATAGAAGAGTTCTTTGAAAGCATCGGTATGATGCAGAAACCCGGATATGACCCGAAGGCCGGAAAGAACTTTCTGCATCCGGGACGTCAGGCGGCTATCCGTTACGCAGACAAGGTGATCGGCTATCTGGGAGAAGTACATCCTGAGGTATGCGATAACTATGATATCAAGACCAAAGTGTATGTTGCCGTACTCGATATGCCGGCAATTCTGCCTTTTGCAACTTTTGACAGAAAATATACGGGCGTTGCAAGATTTCCTGCAATATCCCGCGATATCAGTATGGTCGTACCCAAAGAGATTCTGGTCGGAGATATCGAGGCAATGATTGCACAGCGCGGCGGAAAGATCTTGGAAGATTACAAGTTGTTCGATATCTATGAAGGCAGCCAGATCAGGGAAGGATTTAAGTCGGTAGCTTATTCCATTACCTTCAGGGCCAAAGACCGAACGTTAGAGGATGCGGATGTAACGGCCGTTATGAAGAAGATCCTGAACGGACTTGAAGGAATGGGCATTGAACTGAGAAGTTAAAAAACAGGTTGATTAAAAAATCAGAAAGGGAAAAATTATGGAAACAAAGAACACGTGGGAAACCTATGATGAGAAACAGTTAAAGGAAGTAGACGTTTTTGCCAGAGAATATATGGACTTTCTGGATAACGGCAAGACAGAGCGGGAGTGTATCGATACGATCGTCAATCAGATCGAAAAAGCGGGATATAAAGAACTCGGCGCGCTGATCAAAGACAAGAGCGCTTTAAAATGCGGCGATAAAGTATATTCCGTATGGATGAACAAATCGATCGTTATGTTCCAGATCGGTGAAAAGGCAATGGCGGAAGGAATGAATATTCTCGGTGCGCACATCGACTCTCCCCGTCTGGACGTAAAACAGAATCCGATGTATGAAGAGGGCGGTTTTGCCTATCTGGATACGCATTATTACGGCGGCGTAAAGAAATACCAGTGGGTGACGATCCCGCTCGCGATTCACGGCGTTATCATCAAAAAAGATGGCACGACGGTAGAGGTGAACATCGGTGAAAACGAAGACGATCCCGTATTTTTTGTATCGGATCTGCTGATTCATCTTGCCCAGGAACAGCTTGAGAAAAAAGCGGCGAAAGTGATCGAGGGAGAAGCGCTCGATATCGTGATCGGTAATAAACCGCTCGTGATTGATAAAGAGAATAAGAAGAAAAAAGACAGCGAAAAAGATGACGAGGCGGATCAGGCAGGAAAAGACGCCGTTAAAAATAATATTCTCTCTATTTTAAAAGAAAGCTATGACATAGAGGAAGAAGACTTTATTTCCGCTGAGCTGGAAGTTGTTCCCGCAGGAAAAGCCAGAGAAGCAGGATTTGACAGAAGTATGATCTTATCCTACGGACAGGACGACAGAGTGTGTGCATTTTCTTCCTTAAAGGCGATGCTTGAGATCGGCAAAACCGACAGAACGGCGTGCTGTATCCTGGTAGATAAAGAAGAGATCGGCAGTGTCGGCGCTACAGGCATGCAGTCTAAATTCTTTGAAAATGCGGTAGCGGAAGTTATGAACCTGACGGGAGAATACAGCGAACTGAATGTGAGAAGATGTCTGTCCGCATCCTGTATGCTTTCCTCCGATGTCAGCAGTGCGTTCGATCCTTCCTATGCCTCCAGTTTTGATAAGAAAAACGTGGCGTACCTTGGCGGCGGTATGGTATTTAATAAATTTACCGGTTCCAGAGGAAAATCCGGATCCAATGATGCCAATGCAGAATATATTGCGCATATCAGAGCTATCTTTGAGAAAGAAAGCGTAAACTTCCAGACGGCGGAACTCGGCAAAGTCGATCTTGGCGGCGGCGGAACGATCGCCTACATTCTGGCGCTCTATGGCATGAACGTGATCGACAGCGGCGTTGCAGTCCTGAATATGCATGCGCCGTGGGAAGCAACGAGCAAAGCCGATGTGTATGAGACAAAGAGAGGCTATGTTGCTTTCCTGGAAAATGCTGACTTATAAGAACGCATGGACCGGTATGTATCATAGTAAGCACTGATGAAAAGATAAGTGTGAGAATATTATATGGAAAAAAAAGAACTGAAAAAATCAGATTTTTATTTTGATCTGCCGCAGGAACTGATCGCACAGGATCCGATTAAAGACCGCAGTGCATCGAGACTTCTTATGTTAAATAAAGAGACCGGTGCGGTAGAACATCATATTTTTCACGAGATCACAGAGTATCTGTGCCCGGGCGACTGCCTGGTCCTGAATGATACGAAGGTGATTCCGGCAAGACTTATGGGCGTCCGTGAAGACACGGGCGCCTCGGTTGAAGTGCTCCTTTTGAAGCGCAAGGAAAACGATATGTGGGAGACGCTTGTAAAACCCGGCAAAAAAGCAAGGCCCGGTATGAGACTGGTATTCGGAGACGGACTTTTGCATGCGGAAGTGCTGGAGATCCTGGAAGAGGGTAACAGGCTGATCCGCTTTGCTTATGAAGGGATTTTCGAAGAAGTGCTGGATAAGCTTGGAGAAATGCCGCTGCCGCCCTATATTACGCACAAATTGGAAGACAAGAACCGTTATCAGACAGTCTATGCCCGTTATGAAGGCTCGGCAGCCGCACCGACGGCAGGGCTGCATTTTACGAGGCAGCTGCTTGACGAAATCGAAAAAAAGGGTGTACGTATTGCTTATGTAACGCTGCATGTCGGGCTTGGCACGTTCCGGCCGGTGAAAACGGACAATATTCTGGAGCACCATATGCATTCGGAATATTATCAGATCACAAAAGAAGCGGCGGATCAGATAAACGCCGCCAAAGAAAGCGGACACCGCGTAATCTGTGTCGGAACGACAAGCTGCAGAACGATCGAGAGCGCGGCCGATGAGAACGGAAAGCTTCGTGAATGCTGCGGCAATACGCAGATTTTCATTTATCCCGGTTATCGTTTTAAGGTGCTGGATGCACTGATCACTAATTTTCATCTGCCGGAATCTACGTTAGTCATGCTTGTTTCTGCGCTGGCCGGAAGAGAAAAAGTACTGCATGCCTATGAAGAAGCTGTCAGGGAGCGGTATCGCTTTTTCAGCTTTGGGGATGCCATGTTTGTGACAGATTCCTTTACAAAATATGCGGAATAAGGTAAAATGGGGTATGCACTACTGAAAAAGGTATGGGGGTACTTTTATGGAAGAGAGAAGAAAAAGCAGACGCATGGAGCTGGAATCCCGTCTGCTGATCAAGAATCTGCGGGGGGCTGCAGAAGAAGTCGCAATAGAGATCTCAGACTTATCCAAGAGCGGCGTAGGTTTTGTCTGTGACAGCCAGTTGGATATCGGAAATGTATACGAAGCATTTCTGACGATCTGGATGAAAGAATCGATCCATGCTTTTCTGGAAATCGTCAGAGTGGAAAAGTTGGCCGATCATCAATATCATTACGGCGCTGTCTTTATCGGAATGTCCGAGATGGATACAAGAAGGATAGAAGTATTTGACACAATGGGAAGTATGGAAAATATGGAGAAATAGAACGTGTCGGGTGAAAAAAAGAAAAATCAGAATTTATGGCTGGAACTGATCGTTGTTTTTACCTCCGTCCTGGTGATGCTGCTGCTTTTGTATTTGGTCATGATCCTTTCCTTTCAGGAAGGCGAGCGTTCCATAAGTGAAACAATGAACATTGCAGAACGGATCGCCGCAAGGATTTATGAGGAACCGACGGCTGATGAAATCAAGACGATCAGCAAGATGCTGCGCTATGCCGCACATCTGGGACTGTTCTTTGTCGTAGGACTTGTCGGAACATTTGTCAGCATGGTCATTTTCCGCAGATACTACCGGATACTCGGCGTATTGCTCTCCGGCGGCGCCTGTTACATATTGGCTTATTATACGGAATATTATAAACAGTTCATTGATGGCAGGCATTTTCACATGACAGATGTGGTACTTAACTGGTACGGAAGCGCTGCAGGAATTGCCTGTATGGTCATTTCTTATTTTATGAACCGTCTTTTAGTCAAATTATCTTCGTAAATTATGCAGATCATCATAGAAGGAAGGGTAACTGATTTCTACCAGTTCACTTCCTTTTATTATTGTCTCTCCCTGTGCAAGCAAAGCGGCGATAGAAAAACTCATGGCGATTCTGTGATCCATATGGGAATCGATAACGGCGCCATGCAGCGGCCTGCCTCCCGTAATGATCATACCGTCGTCCGTACCGGTAATATCGGCGCCCATCGCGCTTAAATATTCGACCATCACGTCGATCCGGTTCGATTCCTTGACCTTTAATTCCGCCGCATCTTTAATGACGGTAGTACCTTCTGCTGCGGCAGCCATAATATTGATGATCGGAAGTTCATCGATCAATGTGGGAATGATATCGCCTTCGATCGTGATGCCATGCAGGGAGCTGGATCTGACAAGCAGATCGGCAGTCGGTTCCCCGTCATGTTTTTCGTTTAATAAAGTAATGTCTCCGCCCATAGCCTGTGCGACTTTCAAAATGCCATCTCTTGTGGGGTTAATGCCGACATTTCTGATCAGTATTTCCGAGTTCGGTACACAGAGTCCCGCAGCGATAAAGTAGGCGGCGGAAGAGATGTCTCCCGGTACGTTTACAGATTGACCGGTTAGGTCAGGGTTGGGACGGACAATGGCGGTATGGCCTTCGGTACGGATATCCGCGCCGAAATAGCGCAGCATGATTTCGGAATGATTGCGGCTGATTACGGGTTCTGTTACCTTTGTCTCGCCATCCGCATATAAACCGGCGAGCAGGACCGCGGATTTGACCTGTGCAGAAGCGACTTTGGAACGGTAGTGGATGCCGTGCAGGGACTTTCCCTTTATGTG
This sequence comes from uncultured Lachnospiraceae bacterium, assembly GCA_910579735.1. Taxonomy (GTDB): domain Bacteria; phylum Bacillota; class Clostridia; order Lachnospirales; family Lachnospiraceae; genus UBA3282. Next base: position 66,852 of record CAJTUZ010000009.1, on the reverse strand, counting down.
CAGGGGCGCGCAGTCGTTTCTGTTTACGCTGCTTATATCCGCGCCCATAAGAGACAGCGGTTCCATGATCCGGCGCATGGGGCGTTTCCTGATAGAAGCGTCTCCCGTTAAGGTCGTTTCAAAGGACTGTGCAGCCAGAATACCGGAAATCAGGCGGGTAGTCGTGCCGCTGTTACCGGCATCGAGAACCGATGAAGGAGCATGGAGACCGTGCAGTCCCTTACCATGAATCCGTATTTTATCCGGAGTATTTTCAATCTCGATTCCCAATCTGCGGAAACAGTCGATGGTGGAGAGACAGTCTGCACCCTGTAGAAAATTAGTCACTTCTGTAGTGCCCCGTGCGATCGCACCGAACATGACCGCTCTGTGTGAAATGGATTTGTCTCCCGGTATGGTGACTTCTCCGTGCAATCCGTTTGTTATATTTTCATGCAGCGTCTTTATGGTATTGGTTTTCATGTTTTTGTTCTATCTGCCGTCTGTCGGCCGTAATGTCTGACAACTGTCGGCAGGGTAGTTTCCTTTCTGAAGTTTTCCGTTATGGATGTCTGTGGTCTGTTTATGCTTTCATGTGAATGTTGTAGCCGTGTGATGTCAAGACATCCGTGGCATTTCGGGCGGCGGTATCTTCATAGAACTCGATCCGAAGCGCTCCTTCGGCCAGTTCTCTGTTGTGATTGATACCGATATTTTTGATGCTGACATCATGCATTGCGAGCAAAGATGCGATGGCGGCGATCGCGCCGGGTTTATCCGCGATATCTACCGTCAGTACATATTCTGTCTTGATCGGGCCGCTTGAAACATTTATGAATGATTCGCGGTAGATACGTGCGTCATCAAAAAAGCGGTAAAGAACATCGGTGTCTTTGGCGTCCAGTTTTTGTTTAAATGCTGTCAGATCCTGTATATATTGTTCCAGTAAAGAAGAAATATTATCTGTATTGGTCAGGCAGATGTGCTGCCACATCGTAGGAGAAGAGGAAGCGATCCTCGTAATATCCTTAAAGCCCCCCGCCGCAATCATTTTCATGATCCCTTCTTTGGAGTCCGCATCTTTTACCAGGTTGACCAAAGAAGCCGCGATAACGTGCGGCAGATGCGAGATGGCGGCGGTCACATAGTCGTGCTGCCTGTAAGAAAGAACGAGCGGAATGGCGCCGATCGTCTGCACCAGTGTCTGGAAAGCAGCCACTTTTTCCGTCGGTATTTTATCGGAAGGCGTCAGGATATAATAAGCATTTTCAAAAAGCGACGCTTTGGAATTGGCATAGCCGAAGCGTTCCGATCCCGTCATCGGGTGTCCGCCGATAAACTGTTCTTCCAGTCCAAGGGCCGTAATATGCTCGTGAATGCCGGTCTTAACACTGCCGACGTCAGTCAGTACCGCATTTTTGGAAAGGTGACTTTGCAGTGTGATGAGATTTTCATCATTAAAGGAGACCGGTGCACACAGGAAAATATAATCACATTTTTCAAAAGAATCTCCGATCTGCGTGCAGGCTTCATTGATAACGCCGTCTTTAACGGCAAGTTTGAGTGATGAAACATTGGTGTCGTAAGCGATCATATATGCTTCCGGCAATTTATTGCGGACCGCTCTGGCGAGGGAACCGCCGATCAGACCCAGTCCGATAAATCCACAGGTAAAAGCGCTCATGTTAATAACCGTGCCTTTCTTTCCTTTATTTTCATAGTTTTAATAATATATCAACGGCGGCGGTTCGTCAAATAATAGAAAAACAATATCTATTTGGTGCAAAATATTCAAAAATTCTTGCATTTTGAGAAATTATTTAGTAAAATATACACATCATATCAAAACGAGGGCAAATATTTCTTGTAACTATTTGCCATATGACAAAACAGACGGAATTGGAGGATAAGATATGAATGTTTACACAACTGACAAAATTCGTAACGTGGTGCTTTTAGGGCATGGCGGCTGTGGAAAGACCAGCCTGGTGGAAGCAATGGCATATCTTGCCGGAGTGACTTCACGCATGGGTAAGGTAGCAGATGGCAATACCATCAGTGATTATGGCAAGGAGGAGCAGAAGCGCCAGATATCTATTACCACCTCCGTTGTTCCGATCGAATGGGAAGGCGTAAAGATCAATCTGCTGGATACGCCGGGATTTTTTGATTTTGTAGGAGAAGTAGAGGAAGCAGTCAGCGCAGCGGATGCCGCGATCATTGTCGTGTCCGGTAAAGCCGGTGTGGAAGTCGGTACGGAGAAGGCATGGGAGCTTTGTGAGAAATATAAGCTGCCTCGTTTTATCTTCGTAACGGATATGGATATCGACAATGCTTCCTTTAGACAGGTTGTAGAAGATATGACCGAGAAATACGGAAAGAAACTGGCGCCGTTCCATCTGCCTGTTCGTGAAGACGAGAAGTTTGTAGGTTATATCAATGTGATCACGGAACAGGCTTATCGTTGGAAAGATAAAGAAGTTATCGAATGCGAAATGCCCGAATACAGCAAACCGAATCTGCAGATCTGCAGGGATGCTCTGATGGAAGCGGTGGCTGAGACAAGCGAAGAATTCATGGAGCGCTATTTTAACGGGGAGGCTTTTTCCGAGGCAGAGATCAGAGCGTCTCTTAGGAATAATGTTATGGAAGGCAGTATCGTTCCGATGTCTATGGGTTCCAGCCTGCTTTGCCAGGGTATTTATACGCTGCTTGACGATATCGTGAAATATATGCCGAGCCCGGAGAACCGGGAAATGGCGGGGATCAATCTGAAAACAAACGAGATTTTTGCAGCGAATTTCGATTTCTCCAAACCGAAATCAGCTTATATCTTTAAGACGATCGTGGATCCTTTTATTGGAAAATATTCGCTTATCAAAGTATGCTCCGGCGTATTTAAGAGCGATGATCTGATCTTCAATGAAGAGAAGGACATTGAAGAAAAAATCAGTAAATTATACGTATTACAGGGCAGCAAACCGATCGAAATGAAAGAGCTGCATGCGGGAGATATCGGGGCGATTGCGAAGCTGACGGCGGCAAGGACCGGCAACACGCTTTCTACGAAGGCACATCCTATCCGCTACGGCAAGACCGAGATTTCAACACCGTATACGATGATGCGCTATCAGGCGTTAAACAAGGCGGATATCGATAAAATATCGCAGTCTCTGCAAAAGATGACACACGAAGACCAGACGTTGAAAGTAGTCAATGACGCAGAAAATAAACAGACGTTATTATACGGTATGGGCGATCTGCATCTGGAAGTCGTTACAAGCAGGCTGCTTGGCGAATACAAAGCCGGTATCAAACTTTCCAAGCCGAAGGTTGCCTATAAAGAAACGATCCAGAAGAAGTCCGATGTGGAATATAAATATAAGAAACAGTCCGGCGGACACGGACAGTACGGCCATGTTAAGATGAAATTCGAGCCTTCAGGTTCTTTAGAAGAGCCGTATGTATTTGAACAAATGGTAGTAGGCGGCGCCGTACCGAAGAATTTCTTCCCGGCAGTGGAGAAAGGCTTACAGGAATCGGTTCTTTCCGGACCGTTGGCGGCATACCCGGTAGTCGGCGTAAAAGCGATCTTGTATGATGGCTCCTATCATCCGGTCGATTCCTCCGAGATGGCATTTAAGATGGCAACGATTCAGGCATTTAAGAAAGGTTTTATGGAAGCGAAACCGATCCTTCTTGAACCGATCGTTTCTCTGAAAGTAACAGTGCCGGATGCTTATACAGGCGATGTTATGGGAGATCTGAATAAACGGCGCGGAAGAGTGCTCGGCATGAATCCTTCGGCTGACGGCAAGCAGGTGATCGAAGCAGATATTCCGATGTCATGTCTGCACGGATATTGTACCGATCTGCGTTCCATGACAGGAGGAAGGGGAGCATACGAATATCAGTTCTCCAGATATGAGCAGGCGCCGGGCGACGTACAGGAAAAGGAGGTTGCCGCAAGAGCAGCCAAAGCTGACGACAGTGAAGAATAGACAATATAGAACATAGAATCAGTGTGTAAAAGGGTCACGCCTTTTGGCTGATAAATTTCCTTTTTGGGAAGGGAAAGCAGGATGCAGTGTTGGGGGATACGGCATCCTGTTTTTATGTCCTGTCTGCCGGTGTGCATGACACGGGTGCACAGATCATGCCCCTGCCGGTTTGATGGCGGCGGAAAATGCACGCATCAGGCAGGAGCTGCAACTTGGAACGGATAATTAAAGGTTGACAAATTATGCGTGTATAGTAAAATAATTATGATTTGATAGAGAAGAGGGTTGAAAAATGGCAGATGTTTATAATCACAGAGAAGTAGAGCAGAAATGGCAGAAAATTTGGGAGGATGAGAAGGCATTTAAAACTTCCGAAGATTATTCCAAACCGAAATATTATGCACTCGTAGAATTTCCATATCCTTCCGGACAGGGACTTCATGTAGGGCATCCGAGACCTTATACGGCGCTTGATATCGTAGCAAGAAAAAGAAGAATGCAGGGATATAATGTGCTTTATCCAATGGGGTGGGATGCGTTTGGTCTTCCGACAGAAAATTATGCGATCAAAAATCATATTCATCCGAGGATCGTTACACAGAATAATGTAATTCATTTCAAGAACCAGCTCCATGCGCTGGGTTATTCTTTTGACTGGGACAGAGAGATCAATACGACCGATACCGATTATTATAAATGGACACAGTGGATCTTTTTAAAATTATTTAAAGCGGGACTTGCCTATAAATCCGAGATGCCGATCAACTGGTGTACTTCCTGTAAAGTAGGACTTGCCAACGAGGAAGTGGTGAACGGCGTCTGTGAAAGATGCGGTTCCGAGGTTGTCCGTAAAGTAAAGAGCCAGTGGATGTTAAAGATTACCGAATATGCCGATCAGCTGATCAAAGGACTTGACACGGTGGATTACGTGGAAAAGGTCAAAGTTTCCCAGAAGAACTGGATCGGCAAATCGACAGGTGCGGAAGTGGACTTTAAGATCAAGGATAAAGAAGATAAACTCCGCGTTTATACAACCAGATGCGATACGCTGTTCGGCGCGACTTATATGGTCGTTTCTCCGGAGCATCCGTTAATTGATAAATACAAAGACGATCTGAAAAACTGGGATGCCGTATGCGCATACAGAGAACAGGCCGCAAGAAAATCCGATTTTGAAAGAGCGGAGCTTGCCAAAGACAAGACCGGCGTAAAATTGGAGGGGATGTCAGCGGTCAATCCCGTAAACGGAAAAGAGATTCCGATCT
>CAJTUZ010000009.1:0-61597 GCA_910579735.1 uncultured Lachnospiraceae bacterium | reverse complement strand
CTGATGAGTTACGGGACCGGTGCAATCATGGCCGTACCGGCGCATGATGAAAGAGACTGGGATTTTGCGAAAAAATTCGGTCTGCCGATCATTGAAGTAGTGGCCGGCGGCAAAAATGTGCAGGAAGAAGTCTATACGGACGTAGCCACAGGAACCCTCTGCAATTCTGATTTTCTGAACGGATTAAGTGTTGCCGAGGCAAAAGAAAAGATGATTGCTTTCCTGGAAGAAAAAGGCATCGGCACCGCCAAGACAAACTATAAGCTGCGTGACTGGGTATTTTCCAGACAGCGCTACTGGGGAGAACCGATTCCGATTGTTCACTGTGAGAAATGCGGCTATGTACCGCTTGACGAAAGCGAACTGCCGTTAGAACTGCCGGAAGTGGAAAGCTATATGCCGACAGATAACGGAGAATCTCCGCTTGCAGCAATGACCGATTGGGTCAACACAACGTGTCCGTGCTGCGGCGGTCCGGCCAAAAGAGAGACCGATACGATGCCGCAGTGGGCAGGATCTTCCTGGTATTTCCTGCGCTATACGGATCCGCATAATCAGGATGCATTGGCAGGCAAAGAGGCGCTTGATTATTGGATGCCGGTAGACTGGTATAACGGTGGTATGGAACATACGACGCTGCATCTTCTCTATTCCCGTTTCTGGCATAAATTTTTGTATGACGAAAAGGTAGTACCCTGTCCGGAACCTTATTTAAAGAGAACCTCGCATGGCATGATCCTTGGCTCGAACGGGGAAAAAATGAGTAAATCCCGTGGAAATATTGTGAATCCGGACGATATTGTCACAGAATACGGTGCAGATACACTGCGGACGTATGAAATGTTCATCGGTGCATTTGATCTTTCCGCATCCTGGTCCGAGGATGGCGTAAAAGGATGCCGGCGTTTCCTGGAAAGAGTCTGGAAACTGCAGGATATTATGACAGAGGAAAATGGTTATTCCAAGGATCTGGAAACCAGGATGCATCAGACGATCAAAAAGGTCAGCAATGATTTTGAGAATTTGAAATATAACACCGCCATTGCGGCTATGATGGCGCTTATTAATGATTTTTACAAGAAAAATTCCGTGACGAAAGATGAGTATAAGACGCTGTTAATTTTGTTGAATCCGGTTGCACCGCACATTACGGAAGAACTTTGGCAGAGCGCCGGATTTGAAGGCAGGCTGTATCAGACTTCGTGGGTAGCCTATGAAGAGGCCAAGACCGTGGAATCAACCGTAGAAGTGGCCGTACAGATCAATGGGAAGATCAGAGCCACGATCCTTGTCGGCAAAGATGAGGATAAGGAGTCTGTCATCGGAAAAGCCAGGGAGGCGGTTGCCGATAAGCTGACGGGAAATATTGTCAAAGAGATTTATGTTCCCGGCAGGATTGTTAATATTGTGCAAAAATAGCAGAGTTTCTGACAAAGGATCTGTTTTAAAATCGTTATAACAAAAGCAGTTCCACGGACTTAGGCAAAGACTGCCGGTAAGAGGAGCTGCTTTTGTCATGTCCGCTTTTGGATCATTTCTTTTTGCGGTACATCGCGACCATTTTGTTTATTTTGTCGAGTTCTTCAGGAGCCGCATATTTTTGCAGTGTTTTGATGATCGTATCGATCTCTTCCTGCGTGAAACTGATATGGCTGTCCTTTCCCCGTTTGGCGACAGCCATGAGAAAGGGCAGCATTTGTTCTTTGGTAAGTCCGTTGCTTTCAAAAACAAGCATCTGCAGAAAATTCAGTTTCTCTTTATCGATATGTGCAACAGCGGGATCATCCAGCCAGGATGCCATAGCAAAACCTCCTATCATAGTGGAATCTGATTATTGCTAAATGCTTCATACATTGCTTTTTGTTCAGGAGAGAGCATGCCCATCAGCATATCTTCCATGGAATTATGGGAAGGATTGTCTGTGTCGGCGCCGCTCATATCAGGAAACATCTCTTTCATAGCGCTCATGGTCTGATTCATTTCCTGGTACATTTCCATTGTCTGGAACATGGATTCCATTTGCTCTAATTGTTTGACTTCTGCCTCGGTGGAATAGGGTTTCAGTTCCCGGCAGAGTTTTTTTAAATCCGGTTTTTCTGTTTCCCCGGAAGCGGCGCAGATATGAAATGGATGTTTTTTGAAAAGCTCCATCGTATATTTTAACTCCATATATTTGATATAGACCGCCATGTTTTTCTGCATGGCAGGATCTATGTAAGGGAGCAGGACCTTGAGCTTTTGTATTTGATTATTGGTATATAAGGCATCAAATGCCATAACGCCTGCCAAATCTTCGTTCATTGTTCCATATGCCTTTCGATGCCTGTAAATGAGCTTACCAAAGTATATGCACTATAAGAGAAAAATAGGCTCGCTGTGGAGCCTATTTTCCAGATGTGCATGCAAGAAGTGAAAGAAAATTAGCAGAAAGAGTTACCGCAGCAGCTAAGCAGGATCAAAATCCAGATCCAGGAACCGCATCCACAGCCGCATCCGTCGTTGTTGTTGTTAAACAGACCGAATCCGCTTCCGCATCCGCATCCATCGTTGTTATTACCGCAGATGGAGAATAAGATGATAAGCCAGATTAAAGAACAGCATCCGTTATTACATTCTCTTGTGTCATTGCATCCGCAGTGAGTTGCTGATAAATCACTCATGTTTATGCCTCCATGTTTTGATTTGTTTTGTTTTATGGTTTATCTTATGTATACGGCAGGTCCAGGTTTCCGGTATCAATAAAAAAATAAAAGAAAATTTTGTTGAAAAGGTGACGGGCATGTCATAAAAGTGATATAATTAAAAAAAGAAACGCTGAAATAAAAAGATCTGATAAAAATAAAAGCTTTGAGAAAGGCAAGGTAATAAGATGAATATAGAAGTACAATGCTGCGGAATCGCAATTTTGCTGTTGCTTTTGATATTCTATTTAAGACAGAAACCGCTCGGACTTTATTCGGTGAAAATGTTTTTGATTACGCTGGGAATGACATCTTTTTGTGTAATCATGGATATTGTTTCAATCGCGGCAATTCATAATAAAGAGCAGCTGCCGGGATTTCTTCTGGAATTGATCTGTAAGACATACATAGCATCTTTGATCTGGGTGGGGTATCTCGGACTGATCTATTCCTGCACCGATTTTGTCAAATCAAAGGCGGAACTGATGAAATTAAACAGATCCTATACGGCTGCAGTGCTTGTCGGATCTGTTTTAATCTATGTGCTGCCGATCGATTATTACCTCGATGGCCGGATTGTTTACACATATGGCCCAAGCTGTATGGCAACTTATTTTTTTGCACTGCTGTTCGTCGTGTTAACGCTGTATAAGGTGGCCAAAGGGAAAGAAATGAATCCCAAGCGCAGGGGTGCGGTCATTATCTGGATGATCATCTGGATGATCGCTGCGGTAGTGCAGTTTTTGAATGCCAGACTCCTGTTGGTCGGTTTTGCTTCGGTTCTGGGCATGGTGATCCTGTTTTTTGAACTGGAGAATCCGGAAGCAAATCTGGACAGGGAAACGGGTGCATATAATGCGCATGCGCTTCTGACATATATGAGACAGCTTTATGAAGAAAAAACAGTTTTTTCTTTGCTGTTGTTAGCCTTTACGGATCTGGGAAGACAGAATGAGAATGAGACACAGCAAAGTATTGAGCTGATAGAGATCGTGCGCTATTTAAACAGATTGAAGGACGTCAAGGTATTTAAGACACTCGAACGGGAGCTGGTACTGATCTTTAACGATGAAGACAGGATGCAGGAAGTTTTTCTGCGGTTAAAGGAACGTTTTGACCAGCCTTGGGATTTTGCCGGAAAAAATAAAGAAGTTTACATAAGTCCAAATTATGTATTGCTGCAGGACTCATCCATGATCAGAAGCGCGGAAGAAGGGGTGCAGATGCTCGGCTTTTTCAGAGCCGAGGGAAAGAAGTCCAGAAAGCATATTACGATCCTGGACGAAAAGAAGATCGAAAGTCTGAGAGAAAGAGAAGAGGCGGAAAATCTGATTCTGTCCGCGATTGAAGAAGACAGGATAGAAGTGTTCTATCAGCCTATATATGCCACACAGAGCCGTACTTTTACTTCGGCAGAAGCGCTTGTGCGTATCCGGGACAAGGAAGGAAATATTGTTCCGCCCGGAAGATTTATTCCGGTGGCCGAGCAGACAGGCCTGATTTCCCGGATCGGGGATATCGTATTTGAGAAAGTATGTGCATTTATTGCAAATAATCGGCTGCGTGAGCGTTACGGCATTCATTATGTGGAAGTCAATCTTTCCGTAAAGCAGTGCGAGAAAAGAAAACTGGCCCAGAATTATATTGAAGTGATGGAAAAGTATCATGTTGATCCTTCCTGCATCAATCTGGAGATCACAGAATCGGCGCCGATACAGACAAGGCATATTTTTCTTGAAAATGTACAGAAACTTATCGATTACGGGGTTACTTTTTCATTAGACGATTTTGGAAGCGGTGAGAGCAATCTGAATTATATCGTAGAAATGCCGGTATCGATCGTCAAATTTGACAGGGGTATGAGCCAGGCATATTTTGCGGATTCCAAAGCAAAATTTGTTATGGAAGCGGCTATGCATATGATTCATGACATGCGGCTGAAGATCGTTTCGGAGGGCGTGGAGACCAAAGAGCAGATGGAGACGATCATCGGACTCGGAATTGATTATATACAGGGGTTCTATTTTTCCAAACCGCTTCCGGAAGAAGCGTTTTTGGAGTTCATTGGCCAGAAGCCGGATTATAGCAGCTGAATCCGGGGCAAGGGACTACCGCCGCTGCCGGGCAGACGTGTCTGTCCGGCCCGGCAGTATAAAATTGCACAATACAAGATATGGTAGGTCTATTTTCTATGAGCCGCCTTTTTTTCGTTATGTTGATAAAAATAAGAAATAACGAAAAAACGTTCGCACGATTTTCTATGATGTTTCTTAAAAAAATTTTTGAAGTTTCCGTTTCTTTATGATATAAATGTTTTATCCAATCATAATTTCTGTTTTTCTAAATGTGATCATTTATACAATCTCAAAACACACAATGATTTTCCCTATTATTCAGAACAAGAGAAAGGAGTACGGTTCATGAAAAAAAATTTGATTATGCTGTGTACGGCTGCAACGGTCGCGGCGGCATGCATGACGTCTGCATCGATCCTGGCACTGGCGGACTCCGGGATCAGAAGTACGGGCACACTGGCAGTCGAAGAAGAGGAAGCGCTTCTTTGCGCCGCAGACGTTTCTTATTTGCAGTCTGAGATGAACAGCCTGACAGGGGAACTTCCGGATGCGGAACATACGATGCCCTATGACATCATCAAGGATGCCGCGCGCAGAAACCGGATACAGTCTAAAGGGACGATAGATTATGCGGGAGGAACGATCATTTTGGACGCTTCTGATTTGAAGTTTCTGGCGGACGAAGTAGATATGCTGGAAAATGCTTATAAAATTTCGACAGCGCAGGCGCTCAATCAGATGGGGACATATTTTACGGCAGATGCTTCCATATCGTATGATCCGACAGAGGCTGCGGCTCCGGAAATATATATACCAAAACTTTCATATGACAGAGTCCGTGAAGGGATACTGCAGTCCCAGTCCGTGGCGCATCTGGCAGCCAGACAGGCATCGAACGCTGCGGGAGAACTGCTGTTTTATGACAGCGAAGAGGCGCAGAATAACAGACGGCTTGACGCTGTTACAACGGATACGAATGCTTATCCGCTTCTGATACAGGCGGCAACTGCCGATAACCTTTCCGCCGGAACGGCTGCCTGGGTCGGCGGGACGCTCTTAATCGGAAACGGCGCCGACAATCAGGCCTATTATCACAAAGGGTATGAAACAGGCGGTGAGGAGGCCAAAAAACATCTATATGGCGGAGAATCTTTTGTATCAGCGTATCCGGATGTCTGTGCAGATGCCTATTTTGGAAGCAGTGATCCGCTTTGGACGGAAGTATCGGGCATTAAGAACGAGGTCTATCAGATACCGCTGATAGACGAACAGGGAAGGATGCTGTATGGGATTACTTTCCGGTGCGCATACAGGGCAAGGCAGCATCTGTATAATGAGGTCTCTGCATCGGGAAGTTATACGTTATCCACGAAAGAAGGAGAGGTGATCGAAACCGGCGGACGCATCGACGCCGTGCCGTATCGTATAGAAGATATGGCGTTTACCTATCAGGATGTCTATATCGACCTGTTTTCCAAATGTTTTTCCACGCAGGATCCATACCTGTATCTGCAGCTTCAGGGTAGTACATATGCCAGATATGTGGAGTTTAATACGGAAGCGCAGGCGCATGCCAATTTTCATTTTACGGGGATTGGCGCGAAATACAAATGATGGAAGATGTATTTCCATTTGCTGCCTGACATAGTCTGCAGGGCTGCCTAATATAATTAGTAAAGGCAGGAAAAGCCTGTCATAAGCGGTTCAGCGGTGGTTTGGGCCGCTTTCTTTTGCCGGTATCAAATTTTTTTCTTTTTTCTACAAAAAGAGGTTTATCTTTCCGTCGAAAAATAGTATATTTACTATGTGGGTTATTACGAATGAGAACAGTGTCGGTTCTTGTTAACATAAGGGGAGTCCGCAGAGCGTACTGCCCGTTATCTGATAATATAAAGAAAGAGGGGCAGTGAATGGCAAAATTAACATTTGTAGGCGGAATTCATCCATATGATGGAAAAGACATTTCAAAAGATAAGCCTATTAAAGCGGTATTGCCAAAAGGGGATCTGGTCTATCCTTTATCCCAGCATATTGGCGCACCGGCAAAACCGATCGTGGAAAAGGGTGATCATGTACTGACAGGTCAGAAAATTGCGGAAGCGGGAGCATTTGTGTCGGCTCCTATTTATGCAACGGTATCCGGAACGGTAAAGGCGATCGAGCCAAGGCGTGTTGTGACGGGTGACAATGTGATGAGTATTATCATCGAAAATGATGGATTATATGATGAAGTAGAATATGGACCGGTCAAACCGCTTGAGGAAATGAGCAAGGAAGAGATCATTGCGTGCGTAAAGGAAGCGGGCATTGTCGGCATGGGAGGTGCAGGGTTTCCTACCTTCATCAAACTTTCTCCCAAGGAACCGGAGAAGATCGATTATGTTATTGCGAACTGTGCGGAATGCGAGCCGTACTTAACATCCGATTACAGAAGGATGCTGGAAGAACCGGAGAAACTGATAGGAGGACTGAAAGTCTCACTTCGTTTATTCGATAACGCGCGGGGCATCCTGGCGGTTGAAGACAACAAACCCGATTGTATTGAAATCTTAAAGAAACTGACCAAAGACGAACCAAGGATCAGCGTAAAGGCGCTCAAGACGAAATATCCGCAGGGTGCGGAAAGACAGCTTATTTATGCCGCTACAGGAAGAAAGATCAATTCTTCCATGCTGCCGGCCGATGCAGGCTGCGTTGTCAACAATGTAGATACGGTAGTTGCGATCTATCACGCAGTCATGGAAGGGAAACCGCTTATGAACCGTATCGTAACGGTAACGGGAGATGCGATTGCGGATCCGAGGAATTTCATCGTCAGGATCGGTACGAATTATCATGAACTGATCGAAGAAGCGGGCGGCTTTAAGAAAGATCCCGTTAAGATCATTTCCGGCGGACCGATGATGGGATTTGCTATTTTTGATCTTGACGTGCCGACGACGAAAACGGCTTCCGCACTGCTTTGCCTGACGGAAGATGATGTGTCCGCCATGGAGCCGTCTGCCTGCATTAACTGCGGACGATGCGTGGAAGTATGTCCCGGACGGGTCGTACCCAGGCTGCTCGCCGATTATGCGGAGAATTATAACGAGGAAGCATTTCTTTCCCATGATGGTATGGAGTGCTGTGAATGCGGATGCTGCAGCTATGTATGTCCTGCGAAGCGGCCGCTTACCCAGACGATTAAATCCATGCGTAAGATGCAGCTTGCCAAAAAGAAAAAATAGCGGATTGAGAAAGGAGTAAAGTTACAAAATGAGTGATTTGATGAAAGTATCATCCAATCCCCATATCAGGTCAAAGGCTTCTACAAGCAGTATTATGCTGGCGGTGGTGATCGCGCTTTTGCCTGCCGCGGGATTCGGTATCTATAATTTCGGATTGGATGCACTGATCTTAATTCTGGTGACGGTTCTATCCACTGTTTTAACAGAATATATATTTGAGAAAATTCTTGGTAAAAAGTCTACGATAGGAGACTATTCGGCAGTCGTTACAGGTCTTTTATTAGCGTTGAACCTGCCTTCTTCCGCTCCGTGGTGGATCGGTGTGATCGGTGGTATTTTTGCCATTCTGGTAGTCAAGATGCTCTTTGGCGGCCTGGGACAGAACTTCATGAACCCGGCGCTTGGTGCAAGATGTTTTCTATTAATATCTTTTACGTCCATTATGACGAATTTTGACTGTGATGCCTACACCGGTGCAACACCGCTTGCAGCCCTCAAAAACGGGGAAGCGGTCGATATTTACAATATGGTTATCGGTAAGACGGCCGGGACGATCGGAGAAACTTCGATGATTGCCATTATCATCGGCGCATGTTTCCTGATCCTTGTAGGCGTGATCGATCTGCGGATTCCCGGCAGCTACATAGTAAGTTTTGTTATCTTTATTACCATATTCGGCGGCCATGGTCTTGATTATTCGTTTATATCCGCACACCTTGCAGGCGGCGGCCTGATGTTGGGCGCATTCTTTATGGCGACGGATTATGTTACAAGGCCGGTGACCGTTAAGGGGCAGTATGTATTCGGGATACTGCTTGGTATTTTGACGGGTATCTTCCGTATTTTCGGCGCTTCGGCAGAGGGCGTATCCTATGCGATCATTATCGGCAACCTTTTGGTGCCGTTAATTGAAAGAGTGACCCTTCCGACAGCATTTGGGAAAGGGGGCGCAAAAGCATGAGTAAGATGATGAAAGATACGGCAATCCTGCTTGTGATCACATTGGTTTCCGGACTGCTTCTCGGACTGGTTTATCAGATCACCAAAGAGCCGATTGCCATACAGCAGGAGAAGGCCAAACAGGAAGCCTGCCAGGAGGTTTTTGCGGATGCGTCGTCTTTTGCAGAGGTGGAACTGGCAGTGCCTGACGAACAGGCATGGGCAGACGCCGGCTTTGCGGAGGAAACAATAGATGAAGTTATGGCGGCACAGGATGCTTCAGGAGAAACGCTCGGCTATGTGATTACCGTTACAACGAAGGAAGGATATGCCGGCGATATCCGTTTTACCGTCGGTATCAGACAGGATGGAACGGTGAACGGCATTTCTATCCTGAAAATTTCCGAAACGGCAGGACTTGGCATGCGGGCGGAAGAAGTATTAAAACCGCAGTTTGCCGATAAAAATGTCGAAGCATTTACCTATACAAAATCCGGGGCGGCTGCCGATGATCAGATCGATGCCATTTCCGGCGCCACGATTACCACGAATGCGGTAACGAACGGTGTAAATGCAGGATTATACTATTTCCAGACACAGTTAAAAGGAGGTAGTGAGAATGAATAGTGTGAAAGAACGTCTGGTCAACGGAATTGTGAAAGAGAATCCGACCTTTGTCCTGATGCTTGGTATGTGTCCGACATTAGCCGTTACGACTTCTGCAATCAACGGTCTGGGTATGGGACTTACGACCATGGTTGTTTTGGCGCTGAGCAATGCGTTTATATCGCTGCTTAGAAATGTGATTCCCGGAAAAGTCAGGATTCCGGCATTTATCGTTATTATTGCTTCTTTTGTAACGATGGTGGAACTGCTGCTTGAAGGATTTCTGCCGGCTCTGTATGATGCACTTGGCATCTATATTCCGTTAATTGTCGTAAACTGTATTATTTTGGGCCGTGCGGAAAGTTATGCGTCCAAAAATCCGGTGATCCCTTCATTATTTGACGGTATCGGTATGGGGCTTGGATTTTCATTTGCGCTGACCTGCATGGGTGCGGTGAGAGAGCTGATCGGCGCGGGAACCTTATTCGGCGTGACAGTTATGCCGGAAAGCTATGTTCCCTGCAGTATCTTTATTATGGCACCCGGCGCATTCTTTGTTCTGTCGGTTTTAACGGCGGTTCAGAATAAAGTAAAGATTGCCGGTGAAAGAAAAGGAAAAGATATGTCCAAGATCCAGTCCGGCTGCGGCAGCGACTGTATGAATTGTTCGGATACGGGATGCAGGAAGCGCATCTATGATGAAAAGGGAGAGGGGGAGAAGACAAATGCTTAAAGAATTATTGATTATTTTAATCAGTTCCTCTCTGGTAAGCAATGTAGTACTCAGCCAGTTTCTCGGATTATGTCCGTTTCTCGGCGTATCGAAAAAGACCAATACGGCAAGCGGGATGGGCGTGGCGGTTATTTTTGTCATTACGTTAGCATCCGCGGTAGCCGGAGCCATTTATAAATTTGTACTTGTTCCGTTAAATATTACTTATTTGCAGACGATCGTCTTTATTCTTGTCATTGCGGCATTGGTACAGTTTGTAGAAATGTTTTTAAGAAAATATATTCCGTCTCTTTACGAATCGCTTGGTGTGTATCTGCCGCTTATAACGACAAACTGCGCGGTACTTGGCGTGGCGCTTACGAACGTACAGAAAAATTACGGGATCCTGACCGGCGTTGTGAATGGTTTCGCAACGGCAGCAGGTTTCACGATAGCGATTATTATTCTGGCAGGCATCAGAGAGAAGATGGAATATAACGATATACCGGAATCTTTTAAGGGAATGCCGATCGTTCTTGTTACGGCGGGACTTATGGCAATTGCCTTCTGCGGTTTTTCCGGATTGCTTTAGAAAGGAGCGGCATCGAATATGGAAATGACCGGAATTTTGGTTGCAACGCTGATCGTAGGAGGAGTCGGACTGTTTGTCGGCTTATTCTTGGGGGTTGCGGGAATTAAATTCAAAGTGGAAGTAGATGAGAAAGAAGAAGCGATACTCGGCGTACTGCCGGGAAATAACTGCGGCGGATGCGGTTATGCAGGCTGTTCTAATCTGGCGGCGGCAATTGCCAAAGGCGAGGCAGCAGTCAATGCCTGCCCGGTAGGCGGGGAAAAAGTCGGTAAACTGATCGCCGATATCATGGGTGTTGAAGTTGAAGCGGAAGCAAGCGTCAGACAGGTGGCATTCGTGCAATGTCAGGGCGATTGCGAGAAGGCGAAATTAGATTACGACTACAGCGGTATTGAAGACTGCCGGATGCTTGCATTTGTACCCGGAGGCGGAGCCAAGTCCTGTAATTACGGATGTCTTGGCTTTGGAAGCTGTGTAAAGGCATGTCCTTTTGATGCGATCCATATTGTGAACGGTATAGCGGTCGTGGATAAGGACAAATGTAAAGCATGCGGTAAATGTATTGCAGCCTGCCCGAAGAACCTGATCACGCTGATTCCGTATGATGCGAAGCATGTAGTCGCATGCAGTTCCCGGGATAAGGGACCCGTTACGATCAAGGCATGTGAAGTCGGATGTATCGGCTGTCAGCTATGTAAGAAAAACTGTCCGGCGGATGCGATCACGATTGAGGAATTTAATGCTACCATCGATCAGGAGAAATGTATCGGCTGCGGTGTCTGCAAAGAGAAGTGTCCGAAGAAGGCCATTATTTAGCAAGCAGTTTTGCCTGACATAAAGCAGGGCGCTTCCGTGCTAAACGACAGGCAAAGAGAAAGGGATGGTTTATCAGTATGAGTACTGTAAGACTTGGAAGTACGGAGATTATTACAAATAAAAACGGATTCGGCGCTTTACCGATTCAGAGAATATCGGATCATGACGCAGTATATTTACTGCAAAAGGCATACGAAAACGGAATGACTTATTTTGATACGGCAAGGTGGTATACCGACAGTGAGCACAAAGTCGGCATGGCATTTACCGGCATGCGTGATAAACTCTATATTGCAACGAAAACCGGCGCCTCCAATGCGGAGGATTTCTGGAAAGATCTGGAAACGAGCTTAAACAATCTGCAGACAGATTATATTGACGTATACCAGTTCCATAATCCGGCATTTTGTCCGAAACCGGGAGATGAAAGCGGCCTTTATGATGCCGCGTTAAAGGCCAAGGAACAGGGGAAGATCAAACATATCGGTATTACCAACCACAGACTTTCCGTAGCCAATGAGGCAATTGAGAGCGGTCTTTATGAGACGCTGCAGTTTCCGTTCTGCTATCTTGCAACGGAGAAGGATATTGAACTGGTAGAGAAGTGTAAAGAAAAAGATATGGGATTCGTGGCGATGAAGGCGCTTTCCGGCGGCCTGATCACCAATTCGGCAGCGGCTTATGCTTATTTGGGCCAGTATGACAACGTTCTGCCGATCTGGGGTGTACAGCGGGAGAGCGAATTGGATGAGTTTATTTCTTATATTGCCAATCCGCCTGTCATGACAAAGGAAATCGAAGAACTGATCGCGAAAGACAGGGAAGAACTGCTGGGTGAATTCTGCAGAGGATGCGGATATTGTATGCCCTGTCCGGCAGGTATCGAGATCAATAACTGTGCCAGAATGTCCCTCCTGCTTCGCCGTTCTCCTTCCGAGGGCCATTTGAGTAAAGAAGGACAGGAGAAGATGATGAAGATAGAAAATTGCCTTCACTGTAACCAGTGTAAGAGTAAATGTCCATATGGACTTGACACACCGGCGCTGCTTGCCAGAAACCTGGAAGACTATAAGAATGTACTGGCCGGAAAAGTGCAGGTGTAGCAATAGCATACAGAAATATGAAAATTTTAGATAAGTTGTAGGGATAAGGCAGAACAATTAAAGATCATTGTTCTGCCTTTGTAATGTCGGAGCGATTGGCAGATTGACGTTATTTGTCACATTATTCTCATCGAATACCTTAAAATGTGGTTAATTTCACAGAGATCCTTTCAAACAAATGTGAATTTTCGGTATAATTGCCTGAATGCGCAGTATGTGATACAATGCGTATAAATAACAATCAAAATATGCTTTTATATATAACGATATTGTAATATGATAAGATAGGAAATACGATGAAATATTGCATTGCTGTTAACGATATTATGACGAACCTGATGGAGCGGTACAAAGTAGTATAAAGCTGTAAACGCTTCTTTTCGACAAATTTCGACATAAAAACGGAAGATTTTAACACTTTACACACAAAAAGTATTTTTTATTATATGATAAAGATGACCCGACAGATCTATCACTAAGTCGGGAAAGATTTATGGAAAATTTAAAATGTACTAAAGGAGAAAACGAAGGATGAAAGCTTTATTTGTGGATGATGATGTGGAGTACAGCAGTATTTTCGTGAAATATCTGAATGAATACTGCGCTAATCTGAATCTGAGGATCGAGTGTGATGTGTGTCATGATTTGAAGAAAATATGGGATATCGCAGCTGATTATGACCTCTATTTTCTGGATATTGAAATGGGAGAAATTAACGGTCTGGAACTGGCGGAAAAGTTACGTGCATCTTTTAAAGAAAAAGAAATTATTTTCATCAGTTTTTATGAGACATATGTTTTTCAGTCTTTCAGAGTAAAACCGTTTGCATTTATCAGGAAGAATGAACTGAAAACAGATTTATACATTACACTGTCTTTTATACAGGAGCGTCTTTTTGAAAAACATATACAGGTGGATATTCCGATCAGTAAAAAGAATGTTTTAAAGGTCGAACCGGCAGACCTTATTTATTGTCAGAGTGAAGGTCATTATGTGCAGTTTGTATTTAAAAGTAAAGAGAATGAGGTATGTCGTATTAAACTGAATCAGGTAGAGAACATTCTGGAAGATTATGGATTTATCAGAGTACATGTAAGCTATCTGATCAACGAGGATTACATAGATACCATACGCGGCACGGAAATAAAGCTATTGAGCGGTCAGGTGATTTCAATCAGCAGACCCTATAAAATCGCGGTATACAGCAGGATCTTTGACAAGAAGGCAGGGATGTATTATGATCGAAACAGCATCAAGCCTTTTTGAATCAGTCCTGTTTGTAGTTTTTCTGACTATTTTTCTGGAGCCGAAAAAGGAGAGAAAATTATTTTATTTAGGAGTCCCGGCCAGCATGGGGCTCCTGTTCGTGAATATTACCGTTTCGGATTATTTCAGCATTTTCAGCGTATTTACGATATTGGTAGATCTGGTGATTACGATGATTTACTGGAAAGTATGCCTGAAAGGAACGTTTTTAAAATTCTTTATGGGGTTTGCGTTGTATTATTTTGGTATATACCTTAGATCATATATTGCCTTTTATATTTTTTCTTACTTTGATCCAAGGCTGATTATTGTGATAGGTGAAGACAGCAGTCTAAGTAGAAATATTTGCGTGTTATTTTCTCAAACTATATTATTGGTTTATGCAATAATAATTTTACATAACCGTAACAAATTTTTCTATGGAAAAAATAAGATTATGTATTTGTGTTATTTTATATTTCCGATTGTTGCTTTAGTAGTTTTAACAAGCATGATGAATTCACTGGTACATTTATATTTAATGGAACCGCAGTTGGGTCTTCAAATTATCAGTACAATGGTGGGTTTTCTTTTTATGTCTGTACTAATAGTTTATTTATCTTTTAATGCATCACGAAAACAAGAAAAAGAAAGAGAAGTTGAAAAATTAAATAAGATAATGGAGATTCAAAAAGAGTCTATAGAGAGATTTATTAGACGGGAAAAAGAATTGCATAAAGTAAAACATGATTTGGAACATCGGCTGTATTCTATACGATATTTGTTGGAACAAAATAAAGTGGAGGAATCAACAAGTATTTTTAAACAATTGATTGAAGACGTATATGGTAATTCTGAACAGATGACAGTAGAACAGAATATTGTAGATACGGTTATTTCTAATATAGAATTAAAATATGCGTCCAATGAGGTTTTGATTCAGAAGGATATTTTATATTTTGATGATAAAATAGTGGATTTAGTAGACCTGTGTATTTTGCTTGGAAATTTGGCAGATAATGCAGTTGAAGCGGCAAGTATGAGTGATGATAAAATAGTGAAAATTGTTGTAAAAGAAGAAAAAAATTGTTTGTATATAAAATTTTCAAATACGTTTTCGGAGGATTATAGTGATATACACGAGTTTTCATCTAATAAGAAAGATGCATGGAAGCATGGATTTGGAATGCATAGCATTAGAGAAATTGTAGATAAATATAACGGAGAATTATGGACAGATGTAAAGGAAAATGTTTTACATATCAATATAGTCATTTGTGGTAAAATTTGACAAAAAAACGCTAAAAGTGACATGCATATTTATTTAATCAGAAAAAAAATATATTATATAGTTAATCCAACAAAGATGCAGAGGAACATGCATATGAGTATTAAACTATCATATTTTTTTGCTGATTTTTTTATTGCACGAAACTGGATCAAGAAAGAGGAAAGACTGATATACATAGTTGGACTTGATGTTATTTTTTCAACGTTTGCACAGCTATTTATTATAGCGCTTATTGGGGTATGGCGTGAGAGAATTATTGAGACAATTGTTTATTTGTTGTTTTTTTTCTCAGTCCGCAAATACAGCGGGGGGTATCATGCATCTACAAGAATAGGATGCATGACAATTTTTACAATAGCATATTTGTTGGCAGATGAGTTTGCGATTTGCTTATGCAGAATCGGTAATGCAAACATAATTGTTGCATATGGTATCTATACATTGTTGGTTGCTAACTTTATTTTTTATTTGTATGTTCCAATTAAAAATGAAAGAAAAAGATATATTACGTTTCAATTATCTTATGTGAGAAAAGCCGCATTTGTATGTATTAATATGTGGAATTGTCCGGCTGTTGCTATGGCATTCATTTATCCTGCTATAGCAGTGCAAATATTTTCTGCTACCAATGTAGTAGTCTTATTGATCATATTATGTAAACCATGGAGGAAAGGTATATGAACAAATTAGTATCATTAGTTTTAAGACAGATATCTTTGGTCGGGATGTCGACTGCAAATTCTATATCAAGAGCATGTATTTACGAACCCGAAGAAGACATAGCATTGTCTGAAATGATGAGCAGCAGACAGAACGCAGAAGAAACCAAATAATGTTTGGAGCGGAGAACCCGTAACAATATATTAGCGGAATGGAATGGTTCATATCACGGCGGATAAAAAAGTAAGCCGGATAAGGTACCTCCCATGTTTGTCATATTTGCCGTGGTATGGCCATTTCTGTTCCTGCTCCTTTATGGATTCATTTCACATGTTTGCTTCAAACTCTGCAAGATCAGCGGCCTTAGCGGCACACTTCAGCCATTTATGCAGGATATCCGGACTGGTTTCCAATTCGATCCGCTGCATAAGATGTCCGGGGATATTACCAAGTTCTTCCAATAATTCTAGAATGGATTCGATTTTTCCCGAGATCTTACCTTCGATAATTCCTTTGGCTTTTCCGGCCTCTTCGCCTTCCTGCCTGATTCTGTCTGCAATTTCGCACATGATCGCAACCCCTTCCTTTTGTATTTTAAAATATTTGACCCGTTCCACGATTTTGGGAAAAGTATTCGTTTGATAAAATGGATCGGAATTTTGGAGATAATTTAATAGTTCATTGGTTTTAGCATGATCTGTCGGATATTCCAGATTGAAATAGTGTTCATGCAGTCCATTATCCAATCGATTGTTTGCTCCCTGCACTGTTGTTATGGCATTTTTGCCATAGAATCCTTTTTTGCCGCCGATGAAATCATCTTTTGTGATGCAGATAATCGTGACATCCGGCAGTTCCTGATAAGGTCTGCCTTTTTCAAGGATGCTCATGTCAATATTTGCGAGATAATAGCGTGTTCTTTTAAGCGGTGCAGGTTCCCTGTACATCTGTAATTCAATATTGATCAGATCTCCGGATGCTTCCTCCGCCAGAATATCCAGTTCTACGGAATGCGTTTCCAGATTTCGTATGACGTATTGCGTTTTGACATTGCGTAAAACGATGGTTTCGTTTTGCAATAATATTCTGCAGAGTTCCTGACAGGCGTCGGTATCTTCGAATACTTTTCCGGCAAACAGATCGCTTGTCAGATGAAAGGCGGCTGTTTTTTGTCTTATTGTTTCATATGCCTCGATCGTACTTTTATTTTCCATGTAAATCTCCCTGAAAAGTCAGGCGGGAATAACAATAGGAAGTAAAAAGGATACATTTTTCATACGAAACAATAGAAAGATAATATGCATTTATTTCCAAAGCAATCCTGCCGGACAAATGTGAATCTTGGGCAGAACTGCCTGAATATGTACGGGGTTATCGTAAGTACATCTATAAGAATCAAGATTTGTTTTTTGTATCGATATTGTAGCATGAATATAAATGGAATGCAAGAGAAAATCCATGAAAATATAAACGCAATATCGTTCATTCCCTCTTCTGTGGATCAGTTTTACAGGTAATACGGACAGGGAGACAGGAAAATATTTTAGGGAATTTGATCTTCATAATGCAGAATTAAGCAGATGATATGAAACCGCCTTAGTCTCAGGGAGTTTTCATTCCACTCGTAAAATGTAATTCATAATCTATTGTGATAAAAACCGCCTCAACATGATCAAGCGACTCGATTAACGCCATGCCTTTATCCAGACCCAGGACGAAACAGGTAGTAGAGAGTGCATCCCCGGTCATGGAAGAATCGGAAAGGATGGTGACGCCGAGTAATTCATTTTGTATGGGATATCCGTTTTGCGGATTTAAAATATGATGATACAGCACGTCGTCTTGATAGAAATAACGTTCATACACACCGGAGGAGACTGCCGACAGATCGTTGACCGGCAGTACCGTGATCACGGCGCCGTGTTTGTCAAAGGGTTTTTGGATACCAAACTGATACGGACTGCCATCGGGTTTTGTGCCGACGGCCAGAAGATTGCCGCCCAGATTGATGATTGCGTTTTCAACGTTTTGTGAGAGCAGGTATTCTTTCATTTTATCCGCAATATAGCCTTTGGCAATAAACCCCAGACTGACAGCGCTTTGGGGATCTTGCAGGGTAACGGTATTGCCATCTATGACGACAGAATGGTAGTCTACATGAGTTAAGGCTTCGGCTATGGCTTTTTTATCAGGAAGACGGCTGTCTTGTCCGTCGTTGTCCGGGACGGCAGACGAAGAGGGATCCGCATGAAAATCCCAAAGGCTGTTCAGCGGTTCGATCGTAATGTCAATCTGTCCGTCTGTCATTTCGCAGTATGCGAGCGCTGTTTTTAAAAGATAGATCGTTTCGTCGGAGACCGTTACCGGCGTACCGCTGCTGTGATTGATCTTCCAGATATCCGAGCCTTCGAGGGAGGGACTGAGCATCTTTTCGTATTTTTCTGCCAGTTCCATACAGTCATCTAAACAACCCGCTTTTTTTTCATCATAAAGCGTAACCTGGATGATGGTATCGAAATAGAATCCGGTCTGTGTGAGCGGTTCTTCTTTAGCGTTGCATCCTGTTAAAAAGAAAAGAAAAAAAATAAAAAAGATTGCATGATGTATTTTGGCTGTATAGGGAATAGTCATTCTGAAGTCTCGCTTTTTATAAATTTTACAGGAAAAGATTCCTTATGGTCCGGAAGTTGTCATTTTGTCTGATTCGTGATAAAATAACCCTGCCTTTATTTTTCATATTATAATAAAAATCAGGATTTCATTCAACTGGAGAAACGATATTGTTTCAAAAGAGATTTTAAGAAAGGAAAGCGATAAACAATGAGATTACCGGGTGAAGATGACCGTAAACCAATGGGAGCGTCAGTGATATACATGGTGATAGGCGTGTCGGTTTTTGTGCTTGTCATGCTGCTTGTTGTCATGAAAAACAATAAAAAAGCGGATGACCGCAGGGAATATGCGCAAAATGCTGCGCAGCAGCAGGAGCAGACTGACGCAGAGACGGAAACGGAAGCAGAAACAGAAACAGCAACGCAGCAGAAGCTGCGGGCAGAGGATCTGGATTTCTGGGATATGTATCCGGTAGAGGGTGAGACGGATACCGCGCCGGATCTGCAGCCTGCGGAGACAGGAAATGATACAGCTTCCGCAGAGGCAGTTGATGAGAGCGAAGAAGGGGATGCCGCCAAAGGGGATGAGGTTGTGCAGGAAGACCCTTCTACGGACGGTAAGCATACGCTTGTTAAGGCGGCTGATGGCACTGAGGAATGGGTACTGATCAGTCCTTATCTGACAAAGAACACGTATGATTTTACGAATCTGTCGGAGAGTGCCAATCTGAAAAAATATACGGAGAACGGGAAGAAAATTTCCTATGTCGGAGTCGATATATCGAAGCATAACGGCTCGATCAATTTCCGGAGTCTAAAGGCTTCCGGAGTCGATTATGTAATGATCCGTCTCGGTGCGAGAGGATATAGTACGGGGCAGCTGTCATTGGATGATAACTTTGCGGAAAATATGGAGGAAGCCGTAGAGGCCGGACTCGATATCGGTATATATTTCTATTCCCAGGCTATCAATCAGGAAGAGGCTGTCCAAGAAGTGAATTTCGTCGTACAGAATCTGGAGCCGTACCGGGCGCATATTACGTATCCGGTAGCTTTTGATATGGAGAATGTATCCAATGACAAGGCCAGGATCGATCAGCTCTCAAGAGATGATAAAACAACTATCACAAGCAGTTTTTTAAGCGGTATTCAGGCGGCAGGATATGCGCCGATGATTTACGGCAATAAAGAATGGCTGATCAAAAACATCGATCTGGCGAAACTGCAGGATTATGATATATGGCTTTCCCAGGATGAAGATATCCCGGATTATCCGTATCAATATACGATGTGGCAGTATACGACCACGGGCGTCGTAAACGGTATAAAAGGAGATGCGAATCTGAATATCTGTTTTGTCAGCTATTCGGACAGATAGTGTTCGATCTTCGGAGAAATCTTAATGGATGCATAGAGGTCGGCGTAGGCAGCAGGCGACATACCTTCCATATAGTTGGGGGTATAGGCTTTGTTTACGCCGCCTTTTATCAGGCAGTCGATCGCTTTATTATAGGCGATGGCCGCTTCCGTTTCCGTATCGTAGACACCGATGGTATAGTTGCCTTTTACATGAATTTTGGCTTTATAGGATAATTTCCCTTTCCGGTAAAAAGAAGACACACCGTGATAGGAATTTAAGATTTCAATATTTTCATAGCGGTAATCATTCGTATTGCCGTTAATAAAACGATAATCTTTGTTTAGCACGGCATAGTTTTTGATGCCGTAGCGGTTCATGATATTCAGCTGCATTCCATAGTCCGCAACAAAATAATGCCCGCCGCGGCAGGAAATTTTATGATTGGCATAGTAGAAAAGATCGTCTCTGTCAAAAATGAAAAAATGGGTTGGAGATAAGTAGTAATAGAAAAAGGCCGGACGGATATAGATCGGATTGGCGAAATAGATGCCGTTGTCCCGAAAGTTGATCAGGCAGACCCATTTTTCAAAAAGCAGGACACTGTCCGAAGAAAAACGGGAAATATCGATCAAGGGGTCGTTTAAGATGTGTCCTGCGAGAAGGTAAGCGTCATGCGCCTGCGTTTCTTTTTCATAACTCCCAAGGCTGATATGCTTTGTGCGATAAGTTAAAGAAGCACGGTAGTATACTGTGCCGTCTTTCTTTTTTGCAGTATAAACACCGGGTAATCGGGACATCTCAAAATCTCCAATCTTTAGAAACATTTCTTAATATTGGGATAAGTATAACATATTTTTCCGGATTTCTGTATAAAATATTACAGAAGTATTACAGGAATGGAGAAATATGTATGTACAGGAAATATATGATGATATTGGTACTGATGAATATGACGCTGTTCACATCATGGATCTGTGTAAAAGAGTTGAAGATCAACCGGGTTGCTGCGACGCAGGCTTTTCGGATGGAATATTTGAATGCAACTATGGAAGAAGAGAAGAAGAGCTTTTTGGAAGTGGTGGCCTGTGTTTCTTCCGGACAGCGTATCGTTGATTATGAAGTGCTGGAAAAAGAGATGAAATATCATTTGTCCGATCAGGACTATGATGCGCTTTTGCGGATTGTCGAGGCGGAAGCCGGCGGTGAGGATGCGGATGGCAAGCTGCTTGTAGCCAATGTGGTGCTAAACCGTGTCAATGACGATAAATTTCCCGACACGGTGACGGAAGTGGTAATGCAGAGAGAGCAGGGCGTTGCGCAGTTTACCCCGACGGTGGACGGGCGTTTCCAGAACGTGACGGTCAGCAAAGAAACTTATGAAGCGGTGGAACGGGCGCTTTACGGAGAAGATATTTCGCAGGGCGCTTTGTATTTCTGTGCCAGAAGCAAGGTAGATTCTACAAAGATGCAGTGGTTCGATCAGAAGCTGACCAGACTGTTTGCCTACGGAAACCATGAGTTCTTTTTATAGCGCCGCGTTCAGTTGCAAGGGAAAACAGTTTATGCTATAATTTGGGACAATGATACAAACCCGCAGGTTTCAGAGAAGATAAGGCATTGTAACTGTGCATAAATGGGAAAGGACGAACGAAGATGGAAGTTTTATACGGCAGTACGAGAAACGATACACGAAAAGTACAGGCATCACAGGCAATCTTACAGGGATTATCGGAAGATGGGGGACTGTTTGTGCCCGATCATATACCGGCTCTTGATAAATCTTTGCAGGAGATTTCCGAGATGGATTACAGGGAGACGGCTTATGAAGTCATGAAACTTTTCTTAAGTGATTTCACGAAAGAAGAGCTGACAAGCTGTATTGACAAAGCATATGATGCGAAATTTGATACAAAGGAGATAGCGCCGCTTGTAGAAAAAGAGCATACATATTATCTGGAGCTTTTTCATGGGGCGACGATCGCCTTTAAAGATATGGCGCTTTCGATCCTGCCGCATCTGATGATCACATCCGCCAAGAAGAACCATGCCAAAGAGACGATCGTTATTCTGACCGCAACTTCCGGCGATACGGGAAAAGCTGCGCTTGCAGGTTTTGCCGATGTGGAAGGGACGAAGATCATCGTTTTTTATCCTAAAAACGGAGTCAGTCCGATCCAGGAGAAGCAAATGGTGACGCAGAAAGGAGACAATACCTGTGTAGTCGGCATACATGGTAATTTTGACGATGCACAGACCGGAGTAAAACAGATTTTTTCCGATAAGGAACTGGAAAAAGAGATGCTGGAACACGGCTTGCGTTTTTCATCCGCCAATTCCATCAATATCGGACGTCTGGTGCCGCAGATCGTTTATTATGTATATGCATATACAAGACTTTTGAAAGAAGGAAAGATCGCAGATGGGGAAGCGATAAACGTAGTTGTTCCAACAGGTAATTTCGGGAATATCCTTGCCGCTTTCTATGCGAAAAATATGGGAGTGCCGATCGCCAAACTGATATGTGCTTCCAACGAAAATAAAGTATTATATGATTTCTTCCGGACAGGCAGTTATGACCGCAACCGTGAATTTGTACTGACTTCTTCTCCTTCTATGGATATTTTGATCTCCAGTAATTTAGAACGTCTGATCTACCGGATCGCGGGCAATGACGCCGGTAAAAATGCGGATTTCATGAATGCTCTTGCAAAGTCGGGCGCTTACTCGATCACGGAAGAGATGAAAGCGCAGTTAGGCGATTTTTACGGGAATTATGCAAGCGAGAAGGAAACTGCGGACAGTATCCGGTCATTATACGAAAAGACAGGCTATGTCATGGATACCCATACGGCGGTAGCAAATGCCGTTTACCAAAAGTATCTTAACGAAACATCCGATCAGACGAAAACAGTAATTGCTTCGACAGCCAGTCCGTTTAAATTTACAAGAAGCGTTATGAATGCGATAGACGCCGGGTATGACAGCATGTCGGATTTTGAACTGGTGGGCGAATTATCCAGGATAGCAGACGTTAAAGTGCCCAAGGCAATCGAAGAGATCGAAACGGCGCCCATACTTCACGATATGGTCTGCGAAAAGGATGAGATGAAAAAGACCGTCAAAGAGATTCTGGGTATTTCACAGCACTAAGACAGGAAGGATGAAAATACATTATGGCCAATATCAGTATCATCGGAGCAGGAAGCTGGGGAACGGCGCTTGCGCTTTTGCTGCACCGAAACGGACATGCAGTGACCGTCTGGTCTGTTATAGAAGAAGAGATTGAAATGCTGCAGACGCAGCGTGAGCATAAAGATAAACTGCCGGGCGTCAGGCTGCCGGAAGATATGATCTTCACAACAGATCTGGAGGCAGCCGTAAATGGAAAGGACATTCTGGTGCTTGCCGTACCTTCTCCGTACACCAGAAGCACATCCCAAAAGATGGCGTCTTATGTCAAAGAAGGACAGATCATCGTCAACGTAGCCAAAGGAATCGAAGAGACAACGCTGCTTACGTTATCGCAGATCATTGAAGAAGAACTTCCGCAGGCGGAAGTCGCGGTTCTTTCCGGGCCGTCTCACGCGGAAGAGGTCGGCAGAGGAATTCCGACGACAATTGTAGTCGGTGCCAGAAAGAAAAAAACGGCGGAATATTTGCAGAATATTTTCATGAATGAAGTGTTCCGTGTATATATCAGTCCCGATGTGCTTGGAATCGAGCTTGGAGCGGCGCTTAAAAATGTAGTGGCTCTCGCGGCCGGCATTGCGGATGGACTCGGATACGGGGACAATACAAAGGCGGCGTTAATCACAAGAGGTATCATGGAGATTGCAAGGTTAGGAACTGTTATGGGCGGCAGGTGGGAGACCTTCAGCGGTCTTACCGGCATCGGTGATCTGATCGTCACCTGTGCTTCCATGCATTCCAGAAACAGACGGGCCGGTATTTTGATCGGCAAAGGGTATACTATGGAGGAAGCCATGGAGGAAGTCAAAATGGTCGTTGAAGGTGTTTATTCGGCCAAAGCGGCTATGGGACTGGCAGAGAAATATAACGTACAGCTTCCGATCATCGAGCAGGTCAATGAAGTTTTATTCGAAGGAAAATCAGCGGCAGAGGCGGTAGGAAGCCTGATGCTACGCGATAAGAAAATAGAGAATCCTCTGATACCGTGGGAAGAGGTATAGAAATGTAAGGGCAGTCCGCATAGCGTACTGCCCGCTGTTTTTATTTGGATACGGCTAGATCTGTGCGACGATCTCAGCCGTCGTTTTCGGTCTGTTCATCGTATAGAGATGGATTCCGTCTACGCCATGTTCTTTCAGATCGCGGATCTGGCGTACGGCATAGTCGATCCCGGCTTTTCGCATATCTTCCTTATTTTCTCCGTAATTTGCGATGATATCGGAAAGTTCCTTTGGAACGGAAGAACCGGAAAGCGTAATGCTTGTTCCGATCTGTTTTGCGCTTGTGACCGGCATGATACCCGCGCAGACAGGAACGGAGATACCCGCTTTTTTCACCTGTTCGAGGAAGCGGTAGAAGATATCGTTACTGAAAAAGAGCTGGGTGATCAAAAAGGATGCGCCCGCATCCACTTTTTCTTTTAAATGTTCCAGATCACTCTCAAAGCTTTCCGCTTCAAAATGTTTTTCGGGATAACATGCACCGGCAATTTCCAAAGAAGTATTGGCCTTCAGGTAGCGGATCATATCGGAAGCATAGAAAAATTCACGGCTGCCAAACTGTTCGTCAGTCATATACTGCGGTCTGTCGCCGCGCAGCGCCATGACGTGACGGATGCCTTCTTTTTCCAGCAATTCGCAGTTTTTCTGCAAATCTTCCCGTTTAAAGCCGACGCACGTCATATGCGCAATGGCGTCGATCTGTAAGCGGTGCTGAATGTAAGATGCGATCTCTGCGGTCTTTCCCGCTTTGGAACCTCCTGCACCGTATGTACAGCTGATGAAATTCGGATGCAGCGCCGCCAGGGCATCCAGTTTGGCAAATATCGCCTGAAACTCTTCCTCTGTTTTCGGAGGTGAAACCTCAAAAGAAAGACAGGGACCTGTCTTGTTAAATAAGTCGTTTACCATGATATCTGTTGTTCCTTTCTTTTTTCATAAAATAACAGTGCCGGCTCTGTCCGTCCGGGAAATAAAAATTCCCTCATCGGCACGCTTTCGCTCCGTGAAAAATCACAGCGGATGCTAAGCTCGTGAGAAACCTCGCCAAGCACCGGTGTTTTTCAAGGACCTCTACGGGAGCTTTTTATTTCCCGGACGGACGGAGCCGGCACTGTTATTTCCTGCATGGGATTCCATAACAAATTCTTGCTTTTGTATCTAAAATATCGTAACATAAGTTTAAGTATTTATCAAGAATCGGGAAGGGAATCAGGATATGAGTGAAGAAAAAACAACATTTACCAGTACATCGCAGTATGTGGCGTCCAAAGAGCTGCTTGCCAGTGTAAACGTCGCGGTAGCGTTGCAAAAACCCCTGCTTATTAAGGGAGAACCGGGTACAGGCAAGACGATGCTTGCACAGGCAGTTGCCGAATCGCTTGGCAAAAAACTTATTATCTGGAATATCAAATCGACTACGAAGGCACAGGAAGGCCTGTATGTATACGATACGATACAAAGACTCTATGATGGGCAGTTTGGTGAAGAGGGCGTAGACGACATTGCCAGATATATTAAGCTTGGCAAATTGGGAGAAGCCTTTGATTCCGACGAGCAGGTCGTATTGTTGATCGATGAGATCGATAAAGCCGATCTGGAATTCCCGAATGACCTTTTGTGGGAACTTGACCAGATGGAGTTTTATATTCATGAGACGAAGCGCACCGTGAAGGCGAAGCACAGACCGATCGTGATCATCACATCCAATGCGGAGAAAGAGCTGCCGGACGCTTTTCTTAGAAGATGCATTTTCCATTATATTGACTTTCCAAGTGCGGAACTTATGGAAGAGATCGTAAGGACACATTATCCGGATGTGGAAGAGAAACTGTTAAAAGATGCGATGGAAGTATTTTATTGGATCCGTTCCATTAAGGATATCCGTAAGAAGCCGAGTACTTCGGAACTGATCGACTGGATAAACGCCCTGCAGATCGGCGGCATTCCGACGGACAGACTGAGAGAGGAACTGCCGTTTGTAGGAGTCGTCGTGAAAAAAGACGAAGACCTGGAGACATTGAAGCATAGAGTAGATTAAAAGGTGCGGCGGGAATATGTTTGTTAAATTTTTTGACACGTTAAAAGCAAAAGGACTTCATGTTACATTGACCGAATGGCTGACATTGCAGGAGGCGCTTTCCAAGGGTCTTTGCAACAGCAGCCTGACGGATTTTTATTATGTTGCAAGAATGATCCTTGTAAAATCAGAGACGGAATTTGATAAGTTTGACATGGCATTTGACGAGGTGTTTAAGGGTATCCAGTCGGAGAATGAGATCAGCAAAAATATGCTGCGCTGGCTTGATAAGTCGGATATGATAGACGAACAGCACGAAGAAATGCGGCATGTTATGAATGAAGAACAGATACAGGTCGATAAAGAGGACGTAGAACAGAAATTCAAAGACCGTCTGCGGGATCAGGATTCGGAGCATAACGGCGGAAGTTTCTGGATCGGTACGATGGGGAAAACTTCTTTCGGGAATACGGGCGGCAATATGGGCGGCATCAGAGTGGGCGGTTCTACCGGATACCAGTCGGCCTTTCAGGTCATCGGTGCAAGAAAGTACCGGGATTTCCGTGACGACAGGATTCTGGATAACAGACAGTTTCAGATGGCGCTTAGGAAACTGCGCCAGTTTTCTTCCAAACTGGACATCCCCAAGACTGAGTTGGACATCGATGGCACCATCGATAAGACATGCAATAACGGCGGCTGCCTGCAGATCGTTATGGAAAGGCCGCGGAAAAATGCGGTTAAGCTTCTTTTGCTAATGGATTCCGGCGGAACGATGATTCCGTACAGCAATCTGTTAAATGAACTTTTTCAATCGGTTCACAAATCAAATCATTATAAAGATGTAAAGACTTATTATTTCCATAACTGTATCTATTCCAAACTTTATAAGACGCCGGAGTGTGAGAACGGGGACTGGATCGATACGGAATGGATGTTCCGCAACTTAGACAGCGATTATAAGGTAATCATTGTCGGGGATGCCGCTATGGCGCCGGAAGAGCTTTATTCCACGTCCGGTAATTACAGAGGCCCAAACGGCGGTCTTTCCGGTATGGAATGGCTGCAGCTTATGAAAAGGCATTATAAGAAAATCGTCTGGTTAAATCCCAAGATGGCGCCCGGACATGCGCCGTGGAGAGAGGCGGAAACGGCTATTAAAGGGATGTTTCCGATGTACAAACTGACGGTGGAAGGATTAAACCGCGCTATGGTCAGACTGATGACCAATAAAAATACTTGACAAATCCGAAATTATCGTATAAGATACAAAATAATCAATCGGGAATAAATAAAAGGCGTTGATAAGAACAAGTAGTAAAGGATGAAACGAACAGAAAGCAGCCGGATGATGAGAGGCGCACGGGAAGTCTTTTATGAATACATCTTGGAGCTTCATGGCAGAAAAGATTAAAAATGATTTTGTCGTTTTTAATGAGAAGTTTGCAGTTTATGCAAACTCACGGGTTGAGATATATTCAGTCCATGCAGTAGGTCATGACGGAGGAATGCACGTTACAGCAGGAGAGTATCGCCGCGAAGCGGTCGTACTTAGTGAGGCAGGCAGTGAGAATTGTCTGTGAAGTTAGGTGGTAACACGGGTTTTAATCCCGTCCTTTCATAGGACGGGATTTTTTTGTGTGTTGGGAAAGTGTGCAGGCAATGCCGGGAAAATCCGACAAAGAAAAAGACGCGCCCGGTTCAGATTGGTACTGGATAACAGGAAACGGAAAGGAATGGTAAGGACATGAAAATTTATGAAGAACTGCAGGCAAGAGGATTGCTTGCGCAATTGACGGATCCGGAAGAGATCAGAGAGCTGATCAATGAAGGAAAGGCGACTTTTTACATCGGGTTTGACCCGACGGCGGACAGTCTGCACGTAGGACATTTTATGGCGCTTTGTCTGATGAAGAGACTGCAGGAAGCAGGGAATAAACCGATTGCACTGATCGGCGGCGGTACGGCTATGATCGGCGATCCTTCGGGCAGAAGCGATATGAGAAGCATGATGACGAAAGAAACGATAGCGCATAACTGTGAGTGTTTTAAGAAGCAGATGAGCCGTTTTATCGACTTTTCCGGGGATAAGGCTCTTATGGTGAATAATGCGGACTGGCTTACGGGACTGAATTATATTGAATTTATCCGGGACATCGGTACACATTTCAGCGTGAACAGGATGTTAACGGCGGAATGCTACAAGCAGAGGATGGAAAAGGGATTAAGTTTCCTGGAGTTTAATTATATGATCATGCAAAGCTATGATTTCCTGGAGCTGTATAAGCGTTATGGCTGCAATATGCAGTTTGGCGGGGACGATCAGTGGAGCAATATGCTCGGCGGCACGGAACTGATCCGTCGAAAACTAGGTAAGGATGCCTATGCAATGACGATCACTTTATTACTGAATTCGGAAGGCAAAAAAATGGGAAAGACCCAGAAGGGTGCGGTATGGCTCGATCCGAACAAAACGTCCCCGTTTGAGTTTTACCAGTACTGGAGAAACGTGGCGGATGCCGATGTCCTGAAGTGTCTGCGGATGCTGACATTCCTTCCTCTCGAGCAGATCGACGAAATGGATGGATGGGAAGGCAGCCAGTTAAACGAAGCCAAAGAAATTCTGGCATATGAACTGACGAACCTTGTGCACGGAGAAGAGGAGGCACAGAAGGCGAAAGAGGCGGCGAAAGCGCTTTTTGCAGGCGGCGGAAGTCTGGAAAATATGCCGACAGTAACACTTGAAGAGAGTCATTTTATGGAAGGGAATATTGATATTCTGGGCATTCTGGTGACAGCCGGTATGGCAGCTTCCCGTTCCGAGGCGCGCCGGGCCGTAGAGCAGGGCGGCGTAACCATCAAGGGTGAAAAAGTGACGGATGTGAAGAAAGCTTACAGTATGGATGAGATTGCGGCTGAAGAATTTATTGTGAAAAAGGGCAAGAAGAGTTTTAAAAAGATCGTTGTAAAATAAAATGCCGTCATGCTTTTTTAAGCAAGGAGAAGGAGGAAAAACATGGGGAAAAAAGAAAGAACGCTGATGTCATATACACCGGAGATCAAAGTAATGGATTGTACACTCAGGGACGGCGGACTGGTGAACGATTTCTTTTTCTCGGATGAATTCGTAAAAGATTTATACCAGGCCAACATCAAAGCGGGCGTGGACTATATGGAATTCGGCTATAAAGCGTCGAAGGAATTATTTGATGTCAGGAAATTCGGGAAATGGAAATTCTGTGACGACAAAGATATCAGAGCGGTCGTCGGTGATAATAAGACCGATATGAAGATATCCGTTATGGCGGATGTGGGACGCTGCGACTTTAAGAAAGATATCCTGCATAAGAAAGACAGTCCGGTGGATCTTGTCCGGGTGGCAACGTATATCAATACGATCCCGGCTGCCGTGGAAATGATCGAAGACTGTACGAAAAAAGGATACGAGACGACAGTGAACATCATGGCGATATCCAAATCGAATGATGTGGATATTGATGCGGCGCTGGAGCTCTTATGCCAAAGCAGCGTCGGCTGTATCTATCTGGTGGACAGCTACGGATCCCTTTATCCGGAACAGATCAGCAGACTGTCCGATAAATATTTGGAGATTGCGGAGAAGCATGATAAAAAGGTAGGTATTCATGCGCATAACAACCAGCAGCTTGCCTTTGCCAATACGATCGAGGCGCTGCGAAGAGGCGTAAGCTACCTGGATGCTACGGTAAGCAGTCTCGGAAGAGGATGCGGGAACTGTCCGAGCGAGCTGCTGCTTGGATTTTTGAAAAATCCGAAATACAGGATCAATCCTCTTTTACAGTTTATCGAGAGACATATCGTGCCGATGAAAGAATCCGGTGTGGAATGGGGATATGATGTGCCGTATCTGCTGACCGGTATTTTGAACCAGCATCCTAAGACCGCGATTCAGTTCGCAAAAGAGAAGCGGAAAGACTATCATGACTTTTACCTGGAGCTTTTGGATAATTTCTAAGGATATCACTTTGAAAGAACCAAAAGCTCCCGGAAAAGAATTATTTTCCGTAAATTTTCAGCAGATTATCAACTTTGGCGCTCATATTGACAAGCAGGGCGTCCAACAGGGTGACGGCAGCCATGGATTCTACGACGACAACCGCTCTTGGTACGACGACGGGGTCATGTCTGCCCTTGATAGAAATTTCGATATTTTCTCCCTGTTTGTTGATCGTCTGCTGTTTTTGGAATATGGATGGCGTCGGCTTGACATGCGCACGCAGGATGATCGTGGAACCATCGCTGATGCCGCCGAGGATTCCTCCGGCATGGTTGGTGCGTTTGGATACGGTATGATCTTTCATGATGAAGGAATCATTGTTCTCGGAACCTCTGTGTCCGGCTGCCTTTATACCGTCGCCGATCTCCACGGCTTTTACGGCGCCGATTGACATTACGGCTTTTGCAAGCTCCGCGTCCAGTTTGTCAAAGACCGGTTCCCCGATACCGGCGGGACAGTTTTCGATTCTGCATTCAATAACGCCGCCTGCGGAGTCAAATGATTTCATACAGTCTTCCAGATAGGCTTCCGCTTTTTTGGATGCTTCATAGTCCGGCATACAAGTCGGCGTATCGGTAATTGCCTGTTTATCAAAAGCAGCATCATCGATCGTAACCGGACCGATCGAGCGGGTATAGGCTGTCAGACTGATGCCGAGCGTCTGTAAGAGTTTGGAGGCAACGGCGCCGGCGGCAACCCGTCCGATGGTCTCTCTGGCGGAGGAGCGTCCACCGCCGCGGTAATCGCGGAAACCGTATTTCTGGTCAAAGGTGTAATCTGCATGTCCGGGTCTGTAATAACCGGCAATCTCGCTGTAGTCGGAAGAGCGCTGCGAAGTATTATGAACGATCAGTGAGATGGGCGTTCCGGTTGTTTTTCCCTCAAAGATACCCGATAGAATCTCGACTTTATCCTCTTCCTTTCTGGGAGTGGATATTTTGGTCTTACCGGGTTTGCGGCGGTCCAAGAAGAACTGGATATCTTCTTTGGAAAGCGGCAGGCCCGCGGGACAGCCGTCGATGACGACACCCAGTGCCTCTCCGTGGGATTCGCCCCATGTTGTGATCTGAAAAAGTTTACCATAAGATGAACCGGCCATAAGTAATCTCCTTTTTACTTTTTGTGATACAAATTCAGTAAAGTATACCATATTTTTTAGAATATGGAAAGAGATGGTCAATTTGTACAAATTTTTGCAAATTTTTTAAAAATTTTTTTGATTTACATAATAAAAATGGTGTACAAATTAAAATTATGTGTTATTATACAAATTAGGGGAGTAGAGTATGGAGTGAAGATGAAAACAACTTTTCGAGAAAAATTCATGCAAAGGTGCATGAAAAGGGCAAGGAAGAACAGATTTTTGAAATATCTGTCTCTTGCGGAAATGACGCTTTTTCTGAGCGGATATCATGTTGTAAGACATTTGAGCAGACATTTTGCATCTAACGCAAGACGATATGTGGGCGTTGCCTTTACACTGCTTTTCTTTATGTCAAGCTGTAGTTTTTCTTTTGCGGTATTTACGGGGCAGAGCAGTTTTATCAATGTACAGGAAACATATAGTGCGGTCGTGGACGATTCCGATGTCGCATTTGCCGTGGAGAAGGAAGTGACACACGACGAAAACAGCCTGTTGGAAGAAGACCGGATCAGTACGGAATATGAGAATCCGGAAGACGTTGAAAATACTTATACGATAGAAGATATTCTGGAAGATACCGAGCTTTATCTGCGGGGGGAAGAAGCGCAGACGGAGGTAACAGAAGATACAGAGACGCTCACAGCGGATACACAGAGTGAGGAAGAGCCGGTTTTTGACAGCAGCGACTGGAGGCTTGTGCTTGTCAACAAGCAGCATCCGATACCGGAAGACTATAGCTTTAATCTGGGAACCATCAAAGAGAATATGCAGTGCGATGAACGGATCATACCGGATCTGTTAGCGATGCTGCAGGCGGCTAAAGATGATGGCGTCAGCCTTTTGATCTGTTCGCCGTACAGAAACCAGGACAGACAGGAATGGCTGTTTGACAAAAAAATAAAGCTGTATATGGAACAGGGATATTCCTATATGGAAGCTTACAAAACGGCATCTCAAACGGTTACCATTCCGGGTGCGAGCGAGCATCAGATCGGTTTGTCACTGGATTTCTTTTCATCCGACTATACATTATTAAATGAAGGGTTCGGAGATACGGAGGCCGGTAAATGGCTTGCGGAGCATAGCTGTGAATATGGATTTATTTTGAGATATCCGGATGGCAAAGAATACATTACCAGTATCGAATATGAGCCGTGGCATTTCCGCTATGTCGGGAAAGAGGCGGCGACCATAATGACGCAGGATAATCTGTGTCTGGAAGAGTTT
Organism: uncultured Lachnospiraceae bacterium; assembly: GCA_910579735.1. Classification (GTDB taxonomy): domain Bacteria; phylum Bacillota; class Clostridia; order Lachnospirales; family Lachnospiraceae; genus UBA3282. Next base: position 29,064 of record CAJTUZ010000009.1, on the reverse strand, counting down.
TGGGATAAATATCTTTAAGAAAAGTCGCCTTAGGCGATTTTTCTTTGGCATTCTTTAGAAGTGAAGACAGAAGATGGGAGAACAATGATGTATAGATTGCTGAAACAGGAAGGCAGAGCAAAGCGCGGTGAACTGCAGACCGTGCATGGCGTGATTCAGACGCCGGTTTTTATGAATGTAGGAACGGCTGCGGCGATCAAAGGCGCAGTTTCGACGGCAGATTTGGAGCAGATCGGTACACAGGTGGAATTATCCAACACGTACCATCTGCATGTCAGACCGGGAGACAAGCTGATCAAGCAACTTGGCGGTTTACATAAGTTTATGATATGGGACAAACCGATTCTGACGGATTCAGGCGGTTTTCAGGTTTTTTCGCTTGCAAGTCTGCGTAAGATCAAGGAAGAAGGCGTCTATTTTCATTCGCATGTCGATGGCAGAAAGATTTTCATGGGGCCGGAGGAGAGCATGCAGATACAGTCCAATCTTGCTTCCACGATTGCGATGGCATTTGACGAATGCCCTTCAAGCGTGGCGGACAGAAGCTATGTGCAGCATTCCGTGGAACGGACGACGAGATGGTTGGAACGCTGCAAAAAGGAAATGGCAAGATTGAATGCATTGGAAGATACCATCAATCCGAAACAGATGCTGTTTGGAATCAATCAGGGAGCTGTTTTCGATGATATCAGGATCGAACATGCCAAAAGGATCACGGAGCTTGATCTGGATGGGTATGCTTTGGGCGGACTGGCCGTGGGAGAAACACACGAGCAGATGTATCATATTATTGAAGAGACCGTGCCGTATCTGCCGGTAAACAAACCCGTTTATCTTATGGGTGTCGGAACACCGGCCAATATACTGGAAGCCGTGGAACGCGGCGTTGATTTTTTCGACTGCGTATATCCGACCAGAAACGGAAGACACGGGCATCTTTATACGAATCACGGCAAGATCAATCTGTTTAATGCCAGGTATGAGTCGGATGAACGGCCCATAGAGGAAGGCTGCGGGTGTCCGGTCTGCAGGAAGGGATATTCCAGAGCATATATACGTCACTTATTGAAGGCAAAGGAAATGCTTGGTATGCGTTTTTGCGTACTGCATAATCTTTATTTTTACAATACGATGATGACGGAGATCAGAGAAGCTTTAGATCAGGGAGAATTTGCCGCTTATAAGAAAAAGAAACTGGAGAAGTTATAAAATGCTTGTTTTCTTTTCCTGTTTTGTGTATAGTAGTATAGTGATAGGAAAATTCAGCGAAAGAAATCATCATTTGAAAGGAGTACCATCACATATGGGAATGTTATTAACACAGGAGCCTGCAGCAGGCGGCGGCTTTTTTATGATCGGTTATATCGTCATACTCGTTGTAGCGATGTATTTTATTATGATCCGTCCGCAGAAGAAGGAACAGAAGAGAATGGCGGCCATGCTTTCAGAATTGTCGGTCGGTGATTCGGTTCTGACAAGCAGCGGCTTTTATGGGATCGTCATTGACATTACGGACGATACTGTCATTGTAGAATTCGGAAACAATAAGAACTGCCGTATTCCGATGCAGAAATCGTCGATATCACAGGTTGAAAAGGCAGATGCCGAATAGGAAAGAAGAACCAGCATAACAAGCGGAAGTAAGATGCATTTCGATGCATCTTATTTGCAATTGTTGCTTCAGAACAAGCTGTAAAATGCGTTATTTGCTGTTTATAAAACTGTTTGGAAAGAAGGAGGCGGCATTACATAATGGAACTTAATATTACATGTATTCCGGGAGATGGAATCGGACCGGAGATCGTGGCGGAAGCCAAAAAAGTATTGGATGTTCTGGCAAAAAAATACGGACATAAGATCAATTATACGGATATTTTAATGGGCGGTGCATCCATCGATGCATACGGGGTGCCGCTTACGGAGGAAGCCGTACAGACGGCTAAGAGTGCGGATGCGGTGTTAATGGGTTCTATCGGCGGAGATACAACGACTTCTCCGTGGTATAAGCTGCCGCCGCATTTAAGACCGGAAGCCGGACTTTTATCAATCAGAAAAGCCTTGAATCTGTTTGCGAATTTAAGACCGGCAGTACTTTATGAGGAACTGGCGGAAGCCTGTCCGCTTAAAAAAGAAATTTCAGCTGCCGGATTTGACATGCTGATTATGCGTGAACTGACCGGCGGACTATATTTTGGCGAACGTAAAACGGTGGAAGAAAACGGAATCAGAAAAGCGATCGATACGCTGACATATGACGAGACGGAGATCCGTCGTATCGCGGTCAAAGGATTTGAGATTGCGATGAAGAGAAAGAAGAAAGTGACAAGCGTCGATAAAGCCAATGTACTTGATTCTTCCAGATTGTGGAGAAAAGTAGTGGAAGAGGTGGCAGCAGGGTATCCGGAAGTTACGTTAGAGCATATGCTCGTAGACAACTGTGCGATGCAGCTTGTGAAAGATCCTGCGCAGTTTGACGTGATCCTGACGGAGAATATGTTCGGCGATATATTGTCAGATGAGGCCAGTATGGTAACGGGATCTATCGGTATGCTGGCGTCGGCATCCCTGAATGATTCCAGATTCGGTCTTTATGAGCCAAGCCACGGTTCAGCGCCGGATATTGCAGGAAAAGATATTGCGAATCCGATTGCGACGATCCTTTCGGCATCTATGATGCTGCGTTACAGTTTTGATCTGGATAAAGAGGCGGACGAGATCGATCTCGCCGTAAAGAACGTATTAAAAGAAGGATACAGAACGGCGGATATCATGTCTGATGGATGCACGCTTGTCGGCTGTAAACAGATGGGAGATCTGCTCGCCGGCAGAATCGGTTAAATGCAAGGGCCTGTTGTGCTGTGTTCTGCGGGCCGGGAATAGGGGAATATCATGAAACAATTACGGAGAAAGTGGGAAAAAAAGGATATAGAGTCTTGTATTTTCCTGCTTTTTCTTTTTGCTGCTGCGGTCTATTACGGTTTCAGATTGTTTACGCTGACACCGTGGTATGACGAACTTTATACATATTATTACTTTATCAGCGAAGGACCTGTCTATGCGGCGATCCACTGGCCGCTTCCAAACAATCATGTGGGATATTCCGTCTTGTCGGCATTTCTTGATCTTTTCGGGAATGCGGCAGTCGGTTTGCGGGGTATCTCATGGATATGCAGCCTGATCAGTCTGTGTCTGTTATTTATGATAGGAAGAAAATGCTTTCCCGAAGGCTTTGCTCTCGTTCCTGTCGGTCTTTATGCATCCATGGATCTTGTGAATCAGCTCGCCGTACAGGGCAGAGGCTATGCGCTTGCGGCGTGTCTTTACCTGACCGCATTATATGAACTGATACAGATTATTCTGTTTCATAAAGAACGGATCGGACATTATGTCGTTTTCGCATGTGCGCTTGTTTGGGCGTTATATACGCTTCCAAGCAGCGTTTACTTTGTTTTGCCGCTTTGCTGTATCGGCGGCAGCTTCCTGCTTTTGGAGAAGCGTATGAAAGAATTTGTGCGTTTATTTATAACGGCGTTTATCAGTGCGGTATGTACGATCGGCCTGTATGCCATTATCTGGCTGGCGATCGGCTCCAATCTGCTTTCCAAGACACCGGATGGCCCGTTTTATATGGCAGGACATATTTCGATCATTCTGCATGCGCCGTTTCAATCACTTAAAACAGGTATTGCCTATATGCTCGATACGCCATATATCCAGAGCGTGGAAAGGAAAGGGTATCTGTCCCGGTTCGGAATATGGATCAAGGCGCTCTTTGAATATTATTATCCCGGATTGTCCGTTCCGCTGCTGATCATTGTCTGCATCGGAGTTATCCTGGCGGCGGCATTGTTATTCAAATTTGTTTCTTATAAAAGAGAAAAAGAAGGATTTTTGGAGTGGTATCTGCTGTTAACGTTTGTGTTTACGCCGCTTATGCTGATCATACAGGCAGCCTTGCCGTATTACAGGGTATTTTCTTTCTTTGGAATTCCGGTCGTGCTGTTAGAGACCTGGATGTTTTCCCTGCTTGTGAGAATTTCCAAAAAACCACAGATTACATACGGTTTCGTGGTCTTTGCCCTATTATTCTGTATCAGGGTTACAACATCTGTTTATGGCCTTACGGAGTATGGCGACAGAGAAGCTGCGATAGAAGATGCGTATGAGCATATGACTTTAAAAGACGGTGAGCGCGTCTGCGTAACGGACTGTGATCAGGAATATTTAATGAAATATCTGTTTGATACGAAAGATGTGGCTTATACGCCGCAGGAAGCGGACTATTGCCTGTTGGATAAAAAGATGTTTCATTCTGCGGAAGATGTTACGAGAATCAATTCTGCGGAAGAATGGAAGTGGTACGTAACATATGAAACAATTCCCTGGGATTATCTTGCCGAAGAGATGGAAGTATATTATGAAAATGACAGATTCATCCTTTATGGGAAAAAATAGGACGGCGGCAGGCGGGGGAGGCGTGCGGACGCTTATTGACAGCCTGCGGATAATGTAATACCATGATAAGAAAACGCAAGATGTGAAAATACAGACAATATGGAATGAAAAAAAGTTATGATCATATCATAGAGAAAGTTTACAAAAAAGGAGAGAAAAAATGAAAAGTGACAATGTAAAGAGCGGCATCCAGCAGGCGCCGCACAGAAGTTTATTCAACGCACTCGGATTTACGGAAGAAGAAATGAAAAAACCGATGGTTGGTATCGTCAGTTCCTATAACGAGATCGTACCCGGGCATATGAATCTTGATAAAATTGTAGACGCAGTGAAACTCGGCGTGGCGCAGGCCGGCGGCGTGCCGGTCGTGTTTCCCGCGATTGCGGTATGCGACGGTATTGCAATGGGACATATCGGCATGAAATACTCGCTTGTAACGAGAGATCTGATCGCCGATTCGACGGAATGTATGGCGCTTGCCCATCAATTCGATGCGCTTGTCATGGTGCCCAATTGTGATAAAAATGTACCGGGACTTTTGATGGCGGCAGCCAGAATCAATGTACCGACCGTGTTTGTATCGGGAGGACCGATGCTTGCCGGGCATGTCAGAGGACAAAAGAGAAGTCTTTCGTCTATGTTTGAGGCGGTAGGTTCTCATGCGGCAGGGACAATGAGTGAAGAAGAAGTAAGAGAGTTTGAGGAAAAAGTATGTCCTACATGCGGTTCCTGTTCCGGTATGTATACGGCCAATTCCATGAACTGCCTGACGGAGGCGCTCGGTATGGGACTTCGGGGCAACGGCACGATTCCCGCGGTATATTCCGAGAGGATCAAACTGGCTAAACATGCGGGCATGGCAGTTATGGAAATGTATGAAAAGAATATCAGACCGAGAGACATTATGACAAAAGAAGCGGTTTTGAATGCGCTTACGGTAGATATGGCGCTTGGCTGTTCTACCAATTCCATGCTGCATTTACCGGCCATTGCACATGAGATCGGATTTGATTTTGATATTGCGTTTGCCAACGAAATCAGTGAGAAGACGCCGAACCTGTGTCATTTGGCGCCTGCCGGACCGACTTATATGGAAGATCTCAATGAAGCGGGCGGTGTTTATGCGGTTATGAAAGAGCTGGCGGATGCCGGACTTTTACATACGGAATGCATGACGGTGAGCGGAAAGACGATGGGTGAAAATATTGCCGGTGCAGTCAATAAAAATCCGGAAGTGATCAGAACGCTCGACAATCCGTATTCCAAAACGGGCGGTCTGGCAGTATTAAAGGGAAATCTGGCGCCGGACGGCAGTGTGGTAAAACGTTCCGCAGTCGTACCGGAAATGATGGTCCATGAGGGACCGGCGCGCGTTTTTGATTGTGAGGAAGATGCGATCGAAGCGATCAAAGGCGGTAAGATCAAGGCGGGTGATGTTGTGGTGATCCGTTATGAAGGACCCAAAGGCGGACCGGGCATGAGAGAGATGCTGAATCCGACTTCGGCGATCGCGGGGATGGGACTCGGTTCCAGTGTAGCGCTGATCACCGATGGGCGTTTCTCCGGTGCTTCCAGAGGCGCATCGATCGGACACGTTTCACCGGAAGCCGCAGTCGGCGGACCGGTCGCGCTTGTTGAAGAAGGCGATATCATAAGTATCAACATACCGGAAATGAAACTGGATGTGAAAGTATCGGATGAGGAAATGGCGGAAAGAAAGAGCAGATGGCAGCCGAGAGAGCCAAAAGTAACGACCGGTTATCTGGCAAGATACAGAGAGCTTGTTACAAGCGGCAACAGAGGCGCTATTCTGGAAATACCGGGCAGGCATTAAGAAGAGATAAGGAGAGAGGAACATGTTACTGACAGGGGCGGAAATCGTTGTAGAATGTTTGAAAGAGCAGGGAGTTGATACCGTTTTCGGATATCCCGGCGGCACTATTTTAAATGTATATGATGCTTTATATCAACATAGTAATGAAATAACACATATTCTGACTTCTCATGAGCAGGGAGCAGCCCATGCAGCGGACGGATATGCCAGAGCAACCGGTAAAGTCGGTGTCTGTCTGGCCACAAGCGGCCCCGGCGCCACGAATCTGGTGACCGGCATTGCCACTGCTTATATGGATTCCGTGCCTATGGTAGCAATTACCTGTAATGTGAATCTGCCGCTGCTTGGCAAAGATTCTTTTCAGGAAGTGGATATTGCCGGCGTTACCATGCCGATCACCAAGCACGGCTATATTGTAAAAGATATTACGATTCTTGCGGATACCATCCGCAAGGCATTTGCCATAGCAGGAAGCGGCAGACCGGGACCTGTTCTTGTAGATATTACGAAAGACGTAACGGCCAATAAATGTGAATATACGAAAGCGGCTGCCGAAAAACTGCCAAAGAAGGAAAGTTTTACGAAAGAGGATATCGAACGGGCGGTGGAAGCAATCGAGCAGGCAGAGAGACCGTATATTTATGTGGGCGGCGGCGCCGTGATTTCCGGCGCATATAAAGAAGTGAGGGAGTTTGCGGCGAAAGTGGATGCGCCTGTGTGCGATACGCTTATGGGCAAGGGAGTTTTTGATGGACATGATCCGCACTATACTGGTATGATCGGCATGCACGGTACCAAAACATCCAATTTCGGTGTCAGCAAATGCGATCTTTTGATCGCGCTCGGCGCAAGATTTTCCGACCGTGTTGTAGGAAATCCGAAACGATTTGCAGAAAATGCCAAAGTTCTTCAAATAGATATCGATGCGGCGGAGATCGATAAAAACATCCATACGGACGTATCCGTTGTAGGCGATCTGAAAGAAGTGCTTGAACAGATCAATATCCGTTTAAAAGAACAGGATCACAAAGAATGGATCGATCATATTATGGAGTTAAAGGAGACGTATCCGTTAAATTATGACCCCGGCGTTTTGTCATGTCCTTATATTATGGAAGAATTGGACCGTATTACAGGCGGTCAGGCAGTCATTACAACGGATGTGGGACAGCATCAGATGTGGGCGGCACAGTATTACAAATATTCCATGCCGCGTACCTTCTTATCTTCGGGAGGTCTTGGAACAATGGGATACGGACTCGGCGCCTGCATAGGAGCCAAGATGGGAAATCCGGATAAAGTCTGTGTCAATATTGCAGGAGACGGCTGTTTTAGAATGAATATGAATGAACTGGCGACTGCCAGCAGATATAACATTCCGATCATTCAGATCGTCATCAATAATCATGTACTTGGCATGGTGAGACAGTGGCAGACACTTTTCTATGAAAAACGCTATTCTCAGACCGTTTTACAGGATAAAGTTGATTTCTGTAAGGTGGCGGAAGGACTCGGCTGTCAGGCGATAAGAGTCACGACGAAGGAAGAAGTGGCGCCTGCCATAGAAAAAGCGCTGGCCATGAATGGCCCTGTTTTATTGGACTGTATCATCCCGGAAGATGATAAGGTATTCCCCATGGTGCCTGCGGGAGCTCCGATCAGCGACGCTTTTGATGCGAAAGATTTAGAATCGTAGAAGGTAATATGAAAAAAGGTTTATTTCGTAAAATTTTTCTTTTGTTTTGTGTTATTGCGCTTCATGTGATGATCGCCTATGTCGGTCTGGCATTCTATTACCGGAATGCTTTTGAGTATGGGACATGGATCAACAGTATTTATTGTACAGGGAAAAGCATAGAGGAAGTTAATAAGGAACTTGCCGGGCAGTTTTCCTATGAAGGGATCACTGTTTATGATAAGGAGGGCAGCGCTTATCAGATCCCGGCACAGGATATAGACTATCAATATGACTTTGCAGAGGCGCTGAACCTGTATTTAAACAGGCAGAATGCCTGGCTGTGGGTGGACAGTTTCTGGAAGATCAGAGATGAGGAGATCAAACCGGTTATTTTTTATAACAAAGAGAAACTGGAATCTTGTTTTGATGGTATTTCCTGCTTACAGGAAGATACGGGGGAAAGAGAGCTTACGATTGTGAAGACGCCGCAGGGATACGAACTGCGGAATGAAAGATGCGGCGTATTGGATACCGGGAAAGCCAAAGCTGTAATCGAAGAGGCGATAAATAATACACAGCCTTACGTTTCGTTAGAAGAGGCGGGATGCTATTATGATATGGAACTGACGGATGAGATGCAGGATACGCTGCATCTGTGGGAAATGATAGAAACATTTCAGGACTGCCATATCGTATATCAGATGGGAGAGGATACGATTCCGATAGATGCGTCCATTGTATGCGACTGGATCAAACTTGACGAAGACGGAAGTTTTGCACTGGATGAACAGGGAAATCTGCAGCTGCGGGAGGAAGCCATACCGGAATTTATCGAGGCTCTTGCAAAAGAGTATGATACGGTAGGCGGCATAAGAGAGTTTACGACAACGACAAGAGGCATTATCACGATAGAGGGCGGTATTTACGGCAACCAGATCGATAAGGAGGCAGAGACGGCTTATCTGCAGGAGGCTTTTGCCCGTAAAGCGGATGAAGTACATACGCCGGCTTATCTGCAGGCAGCGGCGAAACAGGGAAAAGACGATATCGGAGATACTTATGTTGAGATCGATATGGGCGCACAGATCATGTACTATTATGAGAACGGTATTTTACAGATAGAAACACCTGTCGTCACCGGGAATACGTCAAGACGGATGGGAACGCCGTCCGGCGTCAACTATGTCTATCTGAAACAGACCAACCGCATTCTGCGGGGAGAGGGATATGCTTCCCATGTCAATTTCTGGATGCCTGTCAAAGGAAATATCGGTATTCACGACGCTTCCTGGAGAAGCAGTTACGGCGGACAGATCTATCAGACCAACGGTTCACACGGCTGTATCAATACACCGTATGACGCTATGTCGAAAATGTATGAGATGGTGGAAGTAGGAACACCCGTGATCATGTATTATTAAAAGGCGGTATCTTAAAATTTTTTACGATGGTAATTGACTAAAGCGTTTGATAAATGTAAAATATTTTTTGATGTCTGTTCATTATCGATTTTCAAAATGACTGGAGGAGAAAACAGTGGGAAGAGTATACAACTTTTCAGCAGGTCCGGCAGTTTTACCTGAAGAAGTCTTAAAAGAAGCTGCACAGGAGATGTTAGACTATAAGGGATGCGGTATGTCCGTTATGGAAATGAGCCATCGTTCTAAAGTATACGATACGATCATCAAAGAGGCGGAGGCTGATCTTAGAGAGTTATTAAGCATACCGGATAATTACAAAGTGTTGTTTTTACAGGGCGGCGCAAGCCTTATCTTTGCTTCCGTACCGATGAATCTGATGAAAAACCGCAAAGCCGGTTATATTCTGACAGGACAGTGGGCCAAAAAAGCGTTTGCGGAAGCCAAACTGTACGGAGAAGCGGTAGAACTTGCTTCCTCTGCGGACGAGACGTTTTCTTATATTCCGGACTGCTCCGATCTGCCGGTCACGGACGATATGGATTATGTATATATCTGCGAAAATAATACCATTTATGGAACGAAATATCATACGCTTCCCAATACGAAAGGGAAAATTTTAGTTTCGGATGTTTCATCGTGTTTCCTCTCGGAACCCATGGATGTTACGAAATACGGCATGATTTATGCAGGCGTACAGAAAAATGTAGGACCTGCCGGTACACAGGTCGTTATCATCAGAGAAGATCTTTTAACCGACGATGTTCTTCCCGGAACACCGACCATGATGAAATATAAAGTACAGGCGGATAACGATTCTTTATATAATACGCCGCCCTGTTACGGAATCTATATCTGCGGCAAAGTCTTTAAGTGGCTGCTTCGTAACGGCGGTCTGTCTGCCATGAAAGAATTAAATGAGAAAAAAGCGAAGATCTTATATGATTTTCTCGATGAGAGCTCTATGTTCAAAGGAACTGTCAGAAAAGAAGACCGTTCCCTTATGAATGTGCCTTTTGTTACGGGGAGCAGCGAGATGGACGCTGAATTTATCAAAGAGGCGGAAGCGGCAGGCTTTGTCAATCTGAAAGGCCATCGCAGCGTAGGAGGCATGCGCGCAAGCATTTATAATGCCATGCCGGTAGAGGGCGTAGAGAAACTGGTTGCCTTTATGAAGGCATTTGAAGCAAAGAACCGGTAAAGTCAATACGAGAAAAGAGGAGATTGAAATGTTCAAGTATCATTGTTTAAATCCTATTTCCCAGATAGGAATTGAAAAATTCAGCACGGAATACATACAGACAGATCATATCGATGAAGCCGATGGTATTCTGGTAAGAAGCGCAGCCATGCACGATATGGAGCTGCCGAAGGGACTGCTTGCCGTGGCAAGAGCCGGAGCGGGCGTCAACAATATTCCGCTCGACAAATGTGCCGAAAAGGGTATTGTCGTATTCAATACGCCCGGAGCCAATGCCAATGGTGTCAAAGAACTTGTGATCGCAGGTATGCTGCTTGCTTCCAGAGACGTAGTGGGCGGTATCGAATGGGTGCTGGAGAACAGGACGGATGAAAATATTGCAAAGAACGCGGAGAAAGCCAAGAAAAACTTTGCAGGAACGGAAGTCTATGATAAGAAACTCGGTATTATCGGCCTGGGCGCTATCGGCGTAAAAGTTGCCAATGTAGCAAAGCATCTGGGAATGGAAGTATATGGTTATGATCCGTATGTTTCTGTAGACGCCGCATGGAATTTGAGCCGTGATGTCAGGCACGCAATGAGTGTGGATGAAATTTATGAAAACTGCGATATCATTACGATCCATGTACCTCTTATGGATGCGACCAAAGGGATGATCAATAAAGACGCTATCGATAAAATGAAAGACGGCGTGATCCTTCTCAATTTTGCAAGAGATCTGTTAGTAGATGAAAATGCTGTTCTGGACGGCATTGAGGCCGGTAAGATCCGCAAATATGTATCGGATTTCCCCAACCCCGTGACGGCGGGCAGGGAAGGCTGTATCGTAATCCCGCATCTGGGCGCTTCTACGGAGGAATCGGAAGATAATTGTGCGAAGATGGCAGTCAAAGAACTTATGGATTACCTGGAGAACGGTAATATCATCAACAGCGTCAATTATCCGAAATGTGACATGGGTATTTGTACGCAGGCAGGACGTGTAGCGATTTTCCATAAAAATATTGCGAATATGATTACGAAATTTACCGCCGCTTTTGGTGACAACGGTATCAACATTTCCGATATGACCAACAAGTCCAAAGGAGAGGTTGCCTATACCATGCTTGACATTGAAGTACCGGCTTCCGGAGAGATTATCAGGAAACTGGAGTCCATTGAAGGGGTATTCCGTGTGAGAGTCATTAAATAGGATTTTATATCAATAAAAATGCGCAGGTTTTACAACCATGCGCATTTTTTGTTTTGCTGCCCGGGGCGGTTTGCGGAGCAGCGGGATCTTTATCGGACTAGAGCAGACCGCTGTCCCGCAGTTCCGACTGAAACTGTTCTTCAGCCTTAACGGCGATTTCACTTGCAAGATCCATATAAAGGATAAAAATATCTTCAACAGATACGCCCTTTTCCTTTGCGATTTCTTCCATAACAGGTTTTAGCGTTTCAAGCTGGGAAGAAACGGGGGTTTTCTGAGGGTCGATATCCGCCAGGTTTTTTTCGGCATAGTCATTGATTCTGTGAAGAATCTCAGCGTGTTCCGGTGTCATGGTTTCACTTCCTTTCCCATTTTGACGGTATTCTTCAGACAATGCGGTTTTCACAATACGTAATTTACAATGTGAAGCGCACATTGTTTTTTAACAACGTTATTTTAACATTGAATGCTTGTGCTGTACAGGCATTTTTGATAAAATATAAAATAGGTTTATATACACATCAGTCTAAATAAAGTACCGGAAAATAAAAATCGGGGAGAGAGTATGGCGAATATTATTCCATTTAAGGCATTAAGACCAAGACCGGATTTGGCAGAGCAGATCGCCGCTTTGCCGTATGACGTATACAGCAGAGAGGAAGCAAGAAGGAAAGTAGAAGGAGATGCGCTGTCTTTTCTTCGGATAGACAGACCGGAGACACAGTTTCCGGAAGATTATGACATGTATGCACCGGAAGTGTATGAGAAAGCGCGGGATATGCTGCATGAGATGATAATGCGCGGAGAATTTGTCCGGGAAGACGTTCCTGCCTATTATGTTTATGAGCTTGTGATGAACGGCAGATCACAGACCGGAATCGCGGCCTGTGCATCCGTAGATGATTATGAGAGCGGAATCATCAGGAAACATGAAAATACGAGGGCCGATAAAGAAGCCGACAGGATCCGCCATGTGGATATCTGTAACGCGCAGACGGGACCGATTTTTTTGACTTACCGCAGGAGAGAAGAGATCCAGGCACAGGTAGAAAAGGCCATGAAAAATGAGCCTTTATATGATTTTACCGCAGACGATGGCATTATACACAGAGTATGGCGCATTGACGAAAAAGAGGCCGTACAGGCGATACAGGACGGTTTTGCGAAAGTAGATTCCGTTTATATTGCGGATGGCCATCACAGATGCGCTTCCGCAGTGAGAGTCTCGCAAAGAAGGCGGGAGCAGAACCCTGACTGTACGGGACAAGAGGCGTTTGAGTATTTCCTGTCCGTTATTTTCCCGGATGATCAATTATATATTATGGATTACAACAGACTCGTAAAGTCGTTAAACGGCTATACGGAAGAAACATTTCTGCAGAAAGTAAAAGAGATCTTTTGGGTGGAGAAGGTCGGAGATGCGCCATATCATCCCGCGAAAAAGGGGGAGATCGGAATGTATCTGCAGGACACATGGTACAAGCTTGGCATCAAAGACGAAATGCTGACGGACGATCCGGTGCGGGATCTGGATGTGGCTATATTGCAGGACCGTTTATTGGGGCCTGTACTTGGCATTTTGGATCCAAAAAGCGATACGAGAATTGATTTCGTCGGTGGTATCCGCGGACTGGAGGAACTGGAAAGAAGAGTGAAGGCAGACTGCGCCGTCGCTTTTGCCATGTATCCGACGGATATTCATGAGTTATTTGCGGTTTCAGACGCCGGCAGACTGATGCCGCCCAAATCGACGTGGTTTGAACCGAAGCTGCGCAGCGGTATATTTATCCATTCATTGGAAGATGAGAAAGGAGCGGACTGATTATGAATAAGAGATTATACAAATTAATGAATTGGGCACAGATTGAGGGGATCATCTATTCGGAATCGGACGATCCGCATGAGGTATTAGGCGCGCATGTAAGCGGTAATAACATTTTGATACAGACTTTTATCCCCGGAGCGAAGAAGGTGCGTATACAGCCGGAGACGGGCGATAAGAGCTATCAGATGGAATGTGTGGATGAGGAAGGGTATTTTGCGGCACTGATCCCCGGCAAAACACGATTTTCCTATGAATATATTGCCGAATTTGAAGACGGTACATTGAAGAAGGTGAAAGACGCCTACAATTTTAAGCCGCAGATCACGCAGAAAGATACCGAGAAGTTTAACGCAGGCATCCATTATACGATATATGAGAAACTGGGTGCGCATCCGATGACGATCGATGGCGTTTCGGGCGTTTACTTTGCCGTTTGGGCGCCGAATGCGGTCCGCGTCAGTACTGTCGGAGATTTTAACGGCTGGGATGGCAGGGTGCATCAGATGAGAAAACTCTGGGATTCCGGTGTGTTTGAGATTTTTATACCGGGTGTAAAAGAAGGAGACTGCTATAAGTTTGAACTGAAAGCCAAAGGCGGTATTACCTATCTCAAAGCGGATCCTTATGCTTTCGGACAGCAGCTTCGTCCCGAATCGGCTTCCGTAGTCAGGGAGATTAACGGGTTTGACTGGAAAGATGAAAAGTGGATGAAGAAGCGTAAAAAACTGCATGAGGTGAATGCGCCCATCAGTATATACGAATTGTATCTCGGCTCCTTCGCTCAGCCGGAAGACGACAGAACGTATTTGAATTATCGCGAGCTGGCGCCGAAGATCATTGAATATGTCAAAAAAATGAATTATACGCATATCGAACTGATGCCCGTCATGGAACATCCGTTTGACGGTTCCTGGGGATATCAGGTGATCGGTTACTATGCGCCTACGTCGCGTTACGGCAGCGCAGAAGATTTCATGTATTTTATGAACGAGATGCATAAGGCGGACATCGGCGTTATTTTGGACTGGGTACCGGCACATTTTCCAAGAGACACATACGGTCTTTCCAATTTCGACGGCACATGCCTGTATGAACATGCAGATCCCAGACAGGGAAGCCATCCGCATTGGGGAACTCTGATTTACAATTACGGCAGGCCGGAAGTGAAAAACTATCTGATCGCCAATGCACTTTACTGGATCGAGCAGTATCATGCGGACGGTATCCGTATGGACGCAGTAGCATCGATGCTTTATCTGGATTATGGGAAGAACAGCGGAGAGTGGGTAGCCAATATATACGGCGGCAATGAGAATCTGGAAGCGGTGGAATTTTTGAAACATCTGAATTCCATTGTGAAAAAAAGAGACGATGACGTATTGATGATAGCGGAAGAATCAACGGCATGGCCCAAAGTTACGGGCGCTCTGGAAGATGATGGCCTGGGATTTGATCTGAAATGGAATATGGGATTTATGAACGATTATTTAAGCTATATCAAAAACGATCCGTATTTCCGTTCCGGATGCCATAATAACCTGACATTCAGCATGATCTATGCGTATAGTGAAAACTTCGTACTCGTATTTTCCCATGACGAGGTCGTTCATGGGAAAGCGACCATGCTCGGTAAAATGCCGGGCGATAGAAAGGAGCAGTTTGCCAATCTGCGTCTGACCTACGGATATCTGATGACACATCCGGGGAAAAAGCTGTTCTTTATGGGACAGGATATCGGTGAGTATGATGAATGGAACGAAGAACGTTCCGTGGAGTGGGAACTGCTTGAGAATGAGGAACATAAGAAACTGAACAGACTGGTTTCAGATCTGAATAAGCTATATACAACGCTTCCGGCGATGTATCAGAAAGACGATTCCTGGGAAGGCTTTGAATGGATCAACTGTATTACGCCGCAGGCTTGTATGCTTTCTTATCTGCGCAAAGCGGACAAGGCAGAGGATACGTTGGTAGTGATTGCCAATTTTGCCAATACAAAACAGGAGTTTACCGTAGGTGTGCCGTATGAGGGAAAATATCATGAGATCCTGAATACGGATGCGAGGATTTACGGCGGAAGCGGTGTTGTCAACAGCAAAGAGAAACAGACGATGGAAAAAGAATGGGACGGAAAGCCGTATGCGATAGAAATGGTAAGCGCGCCGCTTTCGATCAGTATTTTTGCTTATACTCCTTATACACCGGAAGAAAAAGCGGAAATAGAAAAGGCCAAAGCAGAAGCAATCCGCAAGGCCAAAGAAGAGGAAGAAAGACGTATAGCCAAAGAAGAAGCCAGGATCACGGCATTACAAGCCGAAGAAGCCAAAGAAGCGGCCAAAAAAGCGGCCAAAGAGGCCAGAGAGAAAGCCAAGGCAGCCGATGAAGCGGCGGAGCGGCTGAAAAAGGTAATGTCCAAAGTAAAAGAGCAGGAAACCGGCCGGGTAAAGAAGGCGGATAAGGCCAAAGAGACAGGACAAACAAAAGCGCCTGCAAAATCCGGAATAACAGAGAAAAAGTAAAGGATATAGGATATGGAGAATTTAGCGCAGATGCAAACTCTTGCAGGAGAAAAAATAGATTCGGGACTCATACAGTCCTATCTTCAGAAACTGCCTGAAACGGCGCTTCGTTTCGGGGTCAGAGTGCTTTTGGCCCTGCTTGTTTTCTTTATCGGGACACAGCTTATCAAATGGGTTTGCAAAATATTAAAAAAATCCATGCAGCGGGGCAATGCGGATGTCGGGGCGATGCAGTTTCTGACTTCTTTTGTCAGGATAGCCCTGTATATCGTTCTGGTATTGTTCATTGCCTCCGGGTTTGGTCTGGATGCGGCAAGCGTTGTGGCCCTGCTTGGTTCTGCGGGCGTGGCCATCGGTCTTGCCGTACAGGGAAGCCTTTCCAACTTGGCGGGAGGTGTTCTAATACTGCTGCTGAAACCGTTTAAGGTAGGGGATTATATTGTTACTGCAAACGGAAATGAAGGCGCCGTACAGGAAATCCAGATTTTTTATACCAAACTGACAACGGGAGATAACAGGCTTGTGATCATACCAAACGGAGATCTTTCCAATTCGAGTATGATCAATGTCAGTGCGATGCCAAACCGCAGGGTCGATATTTCCGTGGGAATTTCCTATCAGGCGGATATCAGGCAGGCGAGAGAAGTTCTGCTGAAACTTTTAGAAAGCGATGACAAGGTACTTGCGGATATGGACAAAAAAGTCTATGTCGATTCCCTCGCAGACAGCGCCGTCGTGCTGGGAATCCGTTTCTATGTGCTTTCGGAAGACTATTGGGAAAGTAAGTGGAGACTGACGGAAGCTGTTAAATATGCACTGGATGAGGCAGATATTTCCATTCCGTATAACCAGTTGGACGTGCATTTGAATCCGCAGGGATAAATTGGAGAAAATGCAGGGGAAATCTGCCCCAAAACGGGGCGCCTGCATAGTTTTATGAAATTTTTTGAAAGAAAAAGTAATTCATGCTTGCAAAAAAAGCAATTACCCATTATAATAACTTTTGTGTCTAGTACCAAGCTGGAATAGCGCAGTCGGTAGCGCAACTGATTCGTAATCAGTAGGTCGAGGGTTCGAGTCCCTTTTCCAGCTTTTTTTTATTAGTTAATACCGCGCTCTGCGGGTTATTCTATGTTAACAGGAGGGGAGTCCGCAAAGCGTACTGCCCGTTGTTTTTTTGAAAAGGAAGCTTTCATGAAATTCATTTCTTTATCTAAAGCCGGAGAATTCCCGGATATCCCGAAGAATATTTTGAAGGAAGAGTTCAGCCTGGCATCCCGTGCCGGTGAAGGCCGGATGGGAGAGACACATCTGTTTTACCGCTATTTTATCAATGTAAAATATATCGCATGGTCTCGTATCAGAAAAGCCTATCTTAGAGTGGAAAGCGGGGAATCGGGAGAATTTCTGTTAAAAGAATTTTATCTCATGCTGCAGCTTGATGATGAGAGCGAGGCAAAGCTGCGATTCGAAAGAGAAGAAAATGCAAGATGTATTCTGGCGTATCTGCAGGAACATTACCCGCAGACGGAAATCGGCTATAGAAAACCAAGATAATCGCCATTCCGGAAAGCGGAGTTCTTTTTTATTTTTTTATAAATACAGTCACTTGATAAATATTTGGCTGTGAATTTGCATACAATACCTTGACATAAAAAAATGGCATGATACAATATGTAGTATACGGAAAAAGCCGAATAATTTGTGGGGGTCATGTATGAAGATTATAAAACGAAGCGGTGCGGAAGTATCATTTGATCTGGATAAGATCGTTGCCGCGATCAGGAAAGCCAACGACAGCGTAAAAGACAGAGATAAACTGACGGAGGATGAGATCAGTTCCATTGCCGAAGTAGTTGCCGATCACTGCGAAGAGATGAAACATTCCCCGAGTGTGGAAGAGATTCAGGACATGGTGGAAAACCAGTTGATGAAATATAATGCGTATACAATGGCGAGAAATTATATTACTTACCGTTATAAACGTGCACTTGTACGAAAATCCAATTCCACGGACGAGCAGATCCTGACGCTTTTAGAATGTAATAATGAAGAAGTAAAACAGGAGAATTCCAATAAAAATCCGACGGTAAACAGTGTACAGCGCGATTACATGGCAGGGGAAGTCAGCAAAGACATTACCAAACGTTTTTTGCTCGCTCCCGATATCGTAGATGCACATGAGCAGGGGATCATTCATTTCCATGATGCGGATTATTTTGCACAGCATATGCATAACTGCTGTCTGGTGAACCTGGAGGATATGCTGCAGAACGGGACGGTGATCAGCGAAACCATGATCGATACGCCGAAAAGCTTCTCTACGGCCTGTAATGTTGCGACGCAGTGTATCGCGCAGATAGCAAGCTCACAGTATGGCGGACAGAGTATATCGTTAGCGCATCTGGCGCCTTTTGTACAAGTCAGCAGGGAAAAGCTGCGCAAAGAAGTCAGGGCGGAAATGGATAAAATGCAGATTGCGCTTTCGGACGAGCAGATCAATGAGATTGCCGAGATGCGTGTCAGAGAAGAGATCAACCGCGGTGTGCAGATGATACAGTACCAGGTCATTACCCTGATGACAACGAACGGACAGGCTCCTTTTGTAACGGTATTCATGTATCTTGACGAGGCGCCCGAGGGGCAGACAAGGGACGATCTTGCGGCGGTCATTGAAGAAATGTTAAACCAGCGTATCCGCGGTGTTAAGAATGAAAAGGGCGTTTATATCACACCGGCTTTCCCGAAACTGATCTATGTGCTGGAAGAAGATAATATCCACGAAGACAGCAAGTACTGGTATCTGACGAAACTTGCAGCTAAGTGTACGGCAAAGAGAATGGTGCCGGATTATATCTCCGAGAAGATCATGAAAAAATTAAAAGACGGCAACTGCTATACCTGCATGGGATGCCGTTCTTTTCTGACTGTTTATCATGATGAAAACGATCAACCGAAATTTTACGGCCGCTTCAATCAGGGAGTGGTGACGCTTAATCTGGTAGATATCGCCTGTTCTTCCGGCAGGGACAAGGATAAGTTCTGGAAGATCTTTGACAAAAGACTGGAGTTATGCAGGCGTGCCCTGATGTGCAGGCATGAACGATTAAAGGGAACGCCTTCGGATGTTGCGCCGATTCTGTGGCAGTACGGTGCGCTTTCCAGATTGAAAAAAGGAGAACCGATCGACAAACTTCTTTACGGCGGTTATTCCACCATATCGCTTGGTTATGCCGGTCTGTGCGAGTGTATAAAATATATGACAGGAAAGTCTCATACGGACCCGGAAGCAACGCCGTTTGCGTTGGAGATCATGCGCTATTTGAATGCGGCCTGCAAAAAATGGGCGGCGCAGACAAACATTGATTTCAGTCTGTACGGCACACCGTTAGAATCTACGACATATAAATTTGCCAAATGCTTACAGAAACGTTTCGGCATTATTCCGGGGGTAACGGACAGAAATTACATTACAAACAGTTATCATGTACATGTAAGCGAGAATATCAATGCTTTTGATAAACTGACGTTTGAGTCTCAGTTCCAGGAGCTTTCTCCGGGCGGTGCAATCAGTTATGTGGAAGTACCCAATATGGAGAATAATCTGGATGCCGTGCTTGCAGTCATGCAGCATATTTATGATCATATCATGTATGCGGAACTGAATACGAAGAGTGATTATTGCCAGATCTGTGATTATCATGGTGAGATCGGGATCGTAACAGACGACGATGGCAAACTGGTATGGGAATGTCCAAACTGCGGGAACAGAGAACAGGAGAAAATGAACGTGGCAAGGCGTACCTGCGGTTATATCGGTACACAGTTCTGGAATCAGGGACGTACGCAGGAAATTAAGGAGAGAGTACTGCATTTATAAAATGCTTAAGACCCCGCTTTACACAGCGGGGTCATTGATTGGAGGCATGATATATGTATTATTCGGAAATAAAACAATACGACATTGCAGATGGACCCGGTGTGCGGACAGCGCTGTTTGTCAGCGGCTGTACACATCATTGTAAGGGTTGTTTCAACGAAATGACGTGGGACTTTCAATATGGCAGGGAGTTTACTGAAGAGACAGTCGAAAGTATCCTGAAAATGCTGGAGCCTTCTTATATTGCAGGCCTTACTTTGCTTGGCGGAGAGCCGTTAGAGTATGGGAATCAGCAGGGACTTCTGCCGCTGCTGCGCAGAGTGAAGGCAGAATATCCAAAGAAGACGGTCTGGTGTTACACAGGATATCTCTATGATAAAGATATTTTGGAGAAATTTGTAAAAAAGTGGGACGAGACGCAGGAAATCCTATCATATTTAGACGTGATCGTGGATGGTGAATTTATCGAGGCTCAAAAAGATATCAGTCTGCGTTTTCGGGGGTCTGCCAATCAGCGGATCATCGATGTCAAAAAATCGATGCAGACAGGCAGTATTGTTTTGTGGGAAACGAAAGATTAGCCGAGGTTATATGACAGGCCGTGAAAATGCAGATGGTGTCTGTATTTTTACGGCCTTTTTCTATTTTACTTTTTTATAATAATGCTCCAGACTCTGGATGATTTTGTATAATCCCATGGCGATGGCACATAGAATGATGATTGAAGTGATCAGCATATTGAGCTGGAAGAGATGAGAAGCGTAAGTGAGACGGACAGACATGGGGATAAAATGCGGCGTATATGTCAAAATAATGCATTTTGAGAGATAAAGGACAGGGATGGCACATAGATTTTGGTAAGATATGTGCAGGAGAGCGGCCTATGTCGGAAGAAACAGCGGAAATTATCATAAGGATCTCGCGGATTCTGGAGCAGGAAGATCTGATCTCAGGGGAAGAACTGCTCAGGATCCTGGAGTTATTGCAGAAGGGACAATGTGCGGATATGCAGATCGGAATGCCGGGGCATTCCCCAAAGGGGTGAAGGATATGGAACAGCCGCGCGCGGTAATCTATAACCGCTGCAGTACCGAAGAAGAGAGTCAGAAAGATGCGCTTGTGAAGCAGGTACAGGAGTCCAGAGACTGTGTCTGCAAACAGGGCTGGAAGTTAGTGGATGCCTATGTAGAGGCAAAGAGCGGAACAACGGTCAAAGGCAGGCTTGAGTATAACAGACTGTATCAGGACCTGGAAAAGGATAAATTTGATATTATTGTTATTAAAAGTCAGGATCGGCTGATGCGTAATACGAAAGACTGGTATCTGTTCTTAGACCGGATGCAGAAGCATCAAAAGAAGCTGTACATGTATCTGGAGGGGAAGTTTTACACGCCGGAGGATGCGCTGATCACTGGGATCAAGGCGATCCTGGCGGAAGAATACAGCAGAGAACTGAGTAAAAAGATCAACAATGCGCACAAAAACAGACAAAAGGAAGGGAAAAGCTTTGTTTTTACCAATCATATGTACGGTCTGAAGAAATGTCCGGACAAAGCCGTTGTGATCGATGAACGTGAGGCGGAGATGATACGGCTGATTTTCCGCTTATCGGTAAACGGATACGGAACGCACAGCATTGCTCAAATACTATATGAAAAGGGGTATACGAACAGAAACGGGAAAATGCTGTCGCCGTCCATGCTGCGCAATATCATCCGCAATCCTATCTATAAAGGGACGGTGATACAGAACAAACGCCACTACGAGTTTGAGCGGAAACAGACTGTCAAGAATCCGGAAGGAGAGTGGATCGTTCACAAAGATGCAGTACCGGCTATCGTGGATGAACAGTTGTTTGAAGCGGCAAACAGAGCGCTGGATGGCAGAAGAAGAGACGGACGCCGTGAAGGAAAATATACCTGTAAGGATCATGGCGGGAGGCATGCACTGTCAGGAAAGATTATCTGCGGACTTTGCAAAGAACCTTATTACCGTACGATACGCCGGAATAAAAGCGGTAAAGCGGCAGAATGGAAATGCAGCAATTACCTGCATCACGGCAGACGCACAGATAAGATGCGCAAAGAGCAGATCAGAAAAATACAAAGAGGCAAAACAGCCGGCTGTGACAATATCCATCTGGATGAGAAAAAAATGCTTTTATGTCTGGAGCAGATATGCGGCTCAAAGGGACATCAACCGCAGCAGAAGGAAATTCTGGAAGAAATGATGCCGCTGCTGCGGCAGGCATTGGAAAACGGCGGTGTAAAGGCAGAGCGGATGGCGCTGGAAGCCGATATGCAAAAGGCCGTATACCGGAAAACGCTTCTTTTGGAAAAACTTCTGGACGGTGTGATCGACGATCGGGATTATCTGCAAAAAAGCAGGGAATTACAGGAGAAAATTGATTATAATAAAGAACGGATCGGGCAGCTGCAAGACGATTTGTCAGAAAAGGCAGCGTTAGAAGAGCGGCTTGCGGACATCAAAGAGCGTTTGAAGAAGGATATGATCAGGCAGGCTCAGGATGCCATGATGAGTACACAGATCAGAAGGATCGTGGTATATCCGGAGTATATGGAGCTGTTTCTGCATACTGCAGACGAAACGACGATGGTCAGGATACCGCAGAACTGCAGCACTTCTCCTGTTCCCATGAGAGAGGCGCAAAAAGAACAGATCTTTGCGCTTGTAGAGTCGATGCCTGCAATTACGGCTAAAATGATCGCACAGGAAATGGACGTCACGCTTTCTTTGGTCCGCCGCCGTATGCGGGAACTGAAAGAAGAAGGAAAAATAAGTTACGATAGATCAGAGGGCACAGGTAAGTGGCGGGCATCCGCAAAGGAAAAAAGTACAGGCGAATCTGTTCTTGACTTTAGCGATTAAAAGTGCTAAAGTGGTAAAGGTGGTTTTTGGTATTGCATAGAAAACCATAACAATATAGAAATGAGAAGGGAGTCTGTTCATGTCAGCATTAGAGAAGATTCGTAATCGTTTTAAAAATGATCATTTTGCTACGGACGCAGCAGGGATCGTTATTGATTCTGCAGAGCCGGGGAAGGCGGTCTGTTCTCTGACTTTGGAAACGCGGCATATGAATGAGAATAATGTGCCTATGGGCGGCGCCATTTTTACCCTGGCGGATATTGCCTGTGCCGTGGCCGCCAACGGATACAGCGAAAAAAAGACGGTCAGTCAGCATGCTTCCATTACTTTTTTGGCTCCGGCTAAGGGCGGGCGCCTGATCGCGGAGGCTTCCTGTTTAAGACAAGGGCGTACCACAACATTATATGCGGTGGATGTGAAAGATGAACTGGGAACCTTTGTGGCACATGCTACGATGAATGGTTATACGCTGAATACTATATGATAGATAATATGAGATACAAAAAAGGAGGAACCATATCATGGTGATCACGGAGTTTTTGGAACGGAACGCCCGCCTGTACGGCTCGGATACGGCGCTTGTGGAGCTGAATCCGTCTCATGAGCGTGACAGTGCAGTGACCTGGCGGGAAGCAAGTCTGATCGAGAGCGCACAGAACGGAGCGCCTTACCGGCGGGAACTGAGCTGGGCTGATTTTGACAGGCGTGCCAACCGTTTCGCCAATCTGCTTTTAAGCCGCGGGATGGAACGGGAGACGAAGGTGGGTATTCTGATGATGAACTGTCTGGAATGGCTGCCCATTTATTTCGGGATTCTCAAAGCAGGCGGTATAGCCGTTCCTTTGAATTTCCGTTATTCCGCAGAGGAGATCAAATATTGTCTGGAACTTGCGGACGTAGAAGTATTGGTATTCGGACCGGAATTTATCAGCCGCATGGATACGATTGAGAAGGAACTGTCCGGCGTGAAAATGATGTTCTTTCCGGGAACGGATGGGCCTGCTTATGCGGAGGACTTCCTGAAGCTTATGGGATTTTGTTCTTCAAGCGCGCCGCCGGTGGCTTTGAAAGAGACAGATTATGCAGCCATCTATTTTTCCTCCGGAACTACCGGATTCCCGAAGGCGATCCTGCACAATCACCTGGCGCTGCGCTCATCCTGTGAAACGGAGCAGAATCATCACGGGCAGACGAAAGAAGATGTGTTCCTGTGCATTCCGCCGCTTTATCATACCGGAGCTAAAATGCACTGGTTCGGTTCTTTGATCACGGCAGGAAAGGCTGTGCTTTTGCGGGGCGTGAAACCGGAGTGGATCCTGCGGGCAGTCACGGAAGAAAAGTGTACGATCGTGTGGCTGTTAGTGCCCTGGGCACAGGATCTTCTGGATGCCATTGACTGCGGAAAAGTGGATATGGAACATTATCTGCTGGAGCAGTGGAGACTGATGCATATCGGTGCGCAGCCCGTTCCGCCGAGTCTGATTCAGCGCTGGAAAAAGCATTTTGCGCATCATCAATATGATACCAACTACGGACTGAGCGAATCCATCGGACCGGGCTGCGTGCATCTTGGTGTGGAAAATATACATAAAGTTGGAGCCATTGGCAAACCGGGTTATCACTGGGAAGCAAAGATTGTGGACGAGCAGGGAAAAGAGACGGCGAAAGGAGAGGTGGGCGAACTGATCGTCCATGGGCCGGGCGTCATGCTCTG
This sequence comes from uncultured Lachnospiraceae bacterium, assembly GCA_910579735.1. Lineage (GTDB taxonomy): Bacteria > Bacillota > Clostridia > Lachnospirales > Lachnospiraceae > UBA3282. The sequence goes on along the minus strand of CAJTUZ010000009.1, from coordinate 4,459 downwards.
TTATTATAAAAATCCCGAGGCCACGGACGAAGTCTTAAAAGACAGATGGCTGTATACCGGAGATATGGCACGTATGGACGAGGACGGATTCATCTATCTGGTAGACCGGAAGAAAGATGTTATCATATCCGGCGGTGAGAACCTGTACCCGGTACAGATCGAGGATTATCTGCGGCGAAACGATAAGATCAAGGATGTGGCTGTGATCGGCCTGCCGGATGCAAGGCTTGGCGAGATCGCGGCGGCGATCATTGAACTGAAAGAGAACGTTTCCTGTACGGAAGAAGAGATCATGGATTTCTGCGGGGAACTTCCTCGTTATAAACGGCCTAAGAAAATTATTTTTGATAAGGTGCCGAGAAACCCTACAGGCAAGATCGAAAAACCGCTGCTGCGCGAAAAATACTGTCACGGCAGCCTGGTAGAAGCGCAGATAAAAAATTAGAAAGCAACCGGAGGAGAAAACGGAAAATGGACCTTTTTATCAAATTATTTTTGCTCGTTATCTTTTTTAGCGTGATGATCGGTATCGGACTGTACTGCCGCCGTCATGCCACCGATGTAAACGGGTTTGTACTGGGAGGAAGGAGCGTAGGTCCCTGGCTTACGGCTTTTGCTTACGGAACCAGTTACTTTTCGGCAGTGGTATTTGTGGGGTATGCAGGGCAGTTTGGCTGGAAATACGGAATTGCCGCTACCTGGGCAGGTCTGGGGAATGCTTTTCTTGGATCGCTGCTTGCCTGGGCGGTGTTAGGACGTCGTACACGCATCATGACGCAGCATTTGGACAGCGCCACCATGCCGGAATTCTTCGGACAGCGTTTTGAGAGCAGGCCGTTAAAGCTGGCGGCTTCGGCGATCATCTTTATTTTCCTGATCCCTTATACGGCCAGTCTGTATAACGGATTAAGCCGTCTTTTCGGGATGGCTTTTGCGATTGATTACAGTGTCTGTGTGATAGTTATGGCGGTGCTTACCGGTATTTATGTCATAGCCGGCGGATATATGGCTACGGCCATTAACGATTTCATTCAGGGCATTATTATGATCTTCGGCATTATTGCCGTAATCTTTGCGGTGCTGAACAGCCAGGGCGGTTTCCTTGCAGCGCTTGACAAACTGTCGGCCGTGAGTGATGAGACGGTTTCTACGGCGCCGGGAGTGTTCAACTCCTTCTTCGGGCCGGATCCTGCCGGTCTTCTGGGTGTGGTAGTCCTTACCAGTCTGGGAACATGGGGATTACCGCAGATGGTACAGAAGTTTTATGCCATCAAGAGTGAAAGTGCAATCAACAAAGGGATGGTAATTTCTACGGTCTTTGCGGCTGTCGTTTCCGGCGGCTGCTACTTTCTCGGCGGATTTGGACGGCTTTTCAGCGATAAGATCGATATTGCGGCGAACGGATATGATTCCGTGGTGCCTACGATGCTTTCGGGACTGCCGGCCATTCTGATCGCGGTAGTGGTCATTCTAGTGCTTTCGGCCTCTATGTCCACCCTGTCCTCCCTTGTTTTGGCATCCAGTTCTACCTTGACGTTAGACTTTATTAAAGGTAATATTATTAAAAAGATGGATGAGAAGGAACAGGTGAAATGGATGCGGGCGCTTCTGGTCGTGTTTATTGCGATCTCCGTAGTGCTTGCACTGATCCAGTACCGTTCCAATGTTACCTTTATCGCACAGCTCATGGGTGTGAGCTGGGGGGCGTTAGCCGGCGCATTTTTAGCGCCATTCCTCTATGGTTTATATTGGAAGCGGACTACGAAAGCTGCCTGTTGGGTGAGTTTTCTGTTTTCTACGATTGTCATGCTTGCCAATATCTTTTTCCGTTCGAGTTTTCCCGCGTATCTGCAGTCACCGATCAATGCCGGCGCATTCTGCATGCTGGCCGGACTTGTGATCGTACCCGTAGTGAGTGTGGTGACAAAAGCGCCCGAACACAAAAAGCTGGAGGAAATCTTCTCATGCTATGAAAAGAAGGTGACGGTTTCCGTGAAAGATTCCATTGGAGATCAGAATTAGAGCAGACTTATGAAGGAGGAAAAGGATATATGAAAACACTGATGCTTGGCAATGAAGCAGTTGCCAGAGGCCTTTATGAGGCGGGCTGCAGCTTCGTATCCAGCTATCCGGGAACGCCCAGTACGGAGATAACCGAGTGTGCGGCAAAGTATGAAGAGCTGTACGCGGAATGGGCGCCCAATGAAAAGGTAGCTCTTGAAGCGGCGTTTGGCGCTTCTTTAGCGGGGAAGAGAAGTTTCTGTGCCATGAAACATGTAGGACTTAATGTGGCGGCCGATCCGCTTTTTACGATTTCTTATACCGGTGTGAACGCTGGTCTTCTGATCGGCGTGGCAGATGATGCCGGTATGCATAGTTCTCAGAATGAACAGGATTCCAGACATTATGCAAAGGCATCGAAGATTCCGATGTTTGAGCCTTCCGACTCTGCGGAGGCGCTTGCTTTTGCGAAACTGGCATATGAGCTCTCGGAAGAGTACGATACGGCGGTGCTTATCAAGATGTGCACCCGCGTCAGCCATTCCCAGAGTGTAGTAGAGACGGGGGAGCGTGTACTTCCCGAACAGAAAAAATATGAGAAAAATCCGGCAAAATATATTATGATGCCGGCTAATGCAAAGAACCGCCATCCGGAAGTGGAGGCACGTACCAAAGCGCTGACAGCCTGGGCGGAGACGGCGGATATTAACCGGATCGAAGAGGGCAGCGACAGATCCTGCGGTATCATTACGTCTTCCACCTCTTATCAGTATGTAAAAGAAGCTTTTGCAGATACCTATCCTGTTTTGAAACTCGGAATGATCTGGCCGATGCCGGAACAAAAGATTAAGGACTTTGCGGCTTCTGTTGACAGGCTTGTAGTGGTGGAGGAGCTGGATGGATTTATTGAGACACACTGCAGAAACCTGGGTCTTTCGGTATCCGGGAAGGAACTGTTTTCCAATATCGGAGAGCTGAGTCAGAATATTGTGAAAGAGAAGCTTGGAGGAGATGTGCAGACAGGCCTTCTTTTAGATGAGAATATTCCGGCCAGACCGCCGGTAATGTGCGCAGGCTGTCCTCATCGCAGTATTTTCTATGTTTTGAAGAAAATGAATCTTACGGTATTAGGCGATATCGGCTGCTACACCCTTGGTGCGGTTCCGCCTCTTGGAGCCATTGATACCACCGTATGCATGGGCGCTTCCGTTTCGGGACTTCACGGATTCGTGAAAGCGGGGGATGAGGAGATCGCAGGAAAAAGCGTGGCGGTCATCGGAGATTCTACGTTTATTCATTCAGGCGTTACGGGTCTGATCAACATTGCCTACAATGAGTCGAATTCCACCGTGATCATTCTGGATAACTCCATTACGGGCATGACAGGACATCAGCAGAATCCTACGACGGGTTATAACCTGAAAGGAGATCCCTGTACAAAGATTGATCTGGAGAGTTTATGCCATGCGGTGGGGATCAGGCGGGTGAGCGTAGTGGATCCCTACGATATGGAAAAATGCCAGGAGGTACTTAAGGAAGAACTTGCGGCAAAAGAGCCTTCGGTCATCATTTCCCGCCGGCCCTGTGCGCTGTTGAAATATGTGAAGCATCCCGGTCCGATCTGTGCCGATCCGGAGAAATGCAAAGGCTGTAAAGCCTGTATGAACATCGGCTGTCCTGCGATCAGTATGGAGGATGGCAAGGCGAAGATCGACACTACGCTCTGTGTAGGGTGCGGGGTATGTGAACAGCTTTGTAAGTTTGATGCGCTGGGTGTAGGACAATAAGGAGGAACGGATAAGATGGAAACGAAGAACATCATGATCGTGGGCGTAGGCGGACAGGGGACTCTGCTTGCAAGCAAGCTTCTCGGACGTCTGCTTCTTGGTAAGGGATTTGACGTAAAGGTCAGCGAAGTGCATGGTATGAGCCAGCGGGGAGGAAGCGTTGTTACATATGTACGCTGGGGTGACAGGGTTTGTTCTCCCATTATCGATAAAGGACAGGCGGATTGTATTCTTTCTTTTGAGCTGTTGGAAGCAGCCCGTTATACGGAATATTTAAAACCCGGCGGCAGAATCATTGTCAACAGCCAGCAGATCAATCCCATGCCGGTGATCGCGGGCATGGCCTCATATCCGGAGAATCTGGAGGAAAAGATGAAATCGCTCGGCATCAATGTGGACGCCCTGGATGCGCTTTCTCTGGCAGAGAAGGCAGGGAGCAGCAAGGCTGTGAATCTGGTGCTTATGGGCAGGCTTGCCAGACATTTTGATTTTACGATAGAAGAGTGGCTGGATGCGATCGGGCAAAGTGTGCCGCCGAAGTTCCTGGAATTAAACAAGAAAGCGTTTGAACTGGGAAGAAGTGCATAAATTTGCGGCGCTATACAGCAGTTTTATGAAGGAGCTTCCTGTATAATTCAAGTATAGGGAATTCCAAGAAAGAAGGTTGAGAA
>CAJTUZ010000008.1 GCA_910579735.1 uncultured Lachnospiraceae bacterium | reverse complement strand
TTTTAAACTACAGTGGAATTTACTTCTGCACTGGAATTTAAAATTTCAAGTCAGCGGAAAAATTTTCACTTCAGAAAAAGATGTGATCAGCTGTATTTTGTGATACAATGTTATGATATCCGTAACCTGACGGTATGAATACCTGACAAATAGTCTGCCAGAAAGGAAGCACCGTATGAAAATACTGATCATCGAAGACGATACCGGCCTAAACCGCGGTATTTCATTTGCACTGGAGCAGGAGGGCTACGAAACGCTGACCGCCCAGACCATAAAAGAGGGTTTTGCGCTTTTTGAACAGGAGAAACCCGATGCAGTCATATTGGACTTAAATCTCCCGGACGGCGATGGTATCGATCTTTGCCGGAAGATCCGCGGCGGTTCATCCGACGCTTCTCAGATCCCGCTGCTCATGCTGACCGCACGCGATATGGAAGTGGATGAAATCATGGGCCTTACAAGCGGTGCGGACGACTATATCACCAAACCCTTCTCCGTCTCCGTCCTCAAAGTCAGACTGCGCAATATCATCGATAGAAAAAAGCAGCCGGACGAACGTGAAAATCTGTTAAGATCCGGAGAAATCAGTCTGGATCCCAAAACGCTCCGCGCCTTTCACAACGACCGCGAACTGGACTTAAGCGTAACCGAATTTCGTCTTCTGCACTTTTTTATGGAGAATAAGAACCGCGCCCTTTTAAAAGAACAGATTTTAGAACATATATGGGACGCCGGCGGAAACTTTGTCGAGGAAAATACGCTCTCCGTCAACATCAGCCGGCTGCGTAAAAAACTCGGGCAGGATCATATCCGCACGCTCCAGGGCATCGGCTATTTATGGGAGGATAAGGCATGAACCCGCATACCGCAGTTTTTTTATTATGTGCCGCTCTGATTATTTGTATTGCCGCCCTTTGTCTGTGCATATTGTATAATAATGTACAATGGCGAAAACTGGAAAATATTCTGCAGGATTTTCAAAAACAGGAATACCGCGGCATCATGAAGCAGGAACTTCTGGAAACAAGGGAATCCAAGATCTCCGCTTTGCTGCGGCAGATTCTCAATACCGCCTGCTTTAAGGAAGCACATGCGATAGAAGAAAAAGACCATGTCATGGAACTGGTTTCCGACCTTTCTCATCAGTTAAAGACACCTTTGGCCAATATTGTTATGGACATGGAACTTCTGCAGAATGATTCTCTGACCGAAGAACAGCGCAGAGAATTTTTATCACACACCAAAAGCCAGGCCGACAAAATGCAGTGGCTCATGGAAGATCTCCTAAAAGCCTCCAAGCTGGAAAACGGAATCATTCATTTTGAAACGAAACATACCGGCATCAAACAGACGATCGCGGCCGCGGTAAGCTCCGTCTATGCCCAGGCGCTGGCCAAACAGATCGACATCATCACCGGGGAATTTACGGATTTTCCTCTTGATCATAATCCAAAATGGACAGCCGAAGCATTAACGAATATTCTGGAAAATGCCATAAAATATTCCCCCGAAAAAAGCCGCATCAACATTCTGATCAACCGGCTGGATATTTACTCCGAAATCATGATCACAGATCAGGGCCCCGGTATCCCGCCAAACGAATATAATCGTATTTTCAAACGTTTTTACCGCGGACACGCGGCCGAAAATCAGGAAGGCTGCGGACTCGGACTTTATCTGGCACAACTGATCGCACAATGTGAAAAAGGATATATTACCGTATCCTCCAGACCCGGACAGGGAAGCTGTTTTCATATTTTTTTACTGAACAACAAGCGCCTTTGCGAAGCATAAAAATACGAAGAGAAATATTATTTCGTCAAAAGTGCGTATTTATTGACAAAAAATAAGTCCCGATATAAAATATCGTAAGGATTTGGAAATCCGGCAGTAAGGAATGAAAGAGGGAGAGAAAGTGGAATCGTATTTAGTATTCAGAGATTTGGCTATCATTATTATTTTTGCAAAATTATGTGGAATTATCGCCAGAAAATGTAAGGCTCCTCAGGTCGTGGGAGAGATCATCGCAGGTCTTTTGATCGGACCGAGCGTTTTAGGCTGGGTCAATCAATCGGATTTCCTTGCGCAAATGGCAGAGATCGGCGTTATTCTTTTGATGTTTTCCGCAGGACTCGAAACAGACTTGAAAGATCTTGTCAAAACAGGACCGATTGCCGTTTTGATCGCCTGCTCAGGTGTATTTATCCCGCTCGTATGCGGCGCTTTTCTTTATATGGCTTTCTACGGCGTATCCCCCTGGGGATCGGAAGGCTTTTATAAGGCCGTATTTGTCGGTACGATTCTTACGGCAACATCCGTAAGCATTACGGTGGAATCCTTGAAGGAAATGGGCAAAATAAAAGGAAAAGTCGGTACCACGATATTAAGCGCGGCCATTATCGACGATGTGATCGGCATTATCGTCCTGACTTTTGTGATCGGTTTCAAAAATCCGGAATCCAAACCGTTAAGCGTATTGTCAAACACAGTCCTGTTTTTCGTTTTTGCAATCGTAGTCGGTTTTATCAGCTACAGGCTCTTTAAAATGGTAGACACCAGATATCCGCATACACGGCGTATCCCGATCGCAGGTCTGGCTTTCTGTCTTGCCATGGCATATATAGCCGAAAAATACTTCGGCATCGCAGATATTACAGGCGCTTATGTAGCCGGAATCATCCTCTGTTCAATCAGGGATTCCAACTACATAGCGGAGAAAATGGATACCAATTCTTATATGATATTCGGCCCGATCTTTTTTGCAAGCATCGGTCTGAAAACGAACGTGGAGAATATGAGCATGGGCATCCTGATCTTTTCTCTGGCCTTCGTGGCAACAGGACTGATCTCCAAGATCGTCGGCTGCGGACTGGTCGCACGCGTATGTAAATTCAATCATTCCGATTCCCTGAAGATCGGCGTCGGCATGATGACAAGAGGCGAAGTTGCACTGATCGTTTCGCAAAAGGGTCTCACGGCAGGACTATTGACCCCGGTTTATTTTACATCCGTAATCCTTTTGATCATCGTATCTTCTATCCTGACGCCGATCATATTAAAAATATTATATTCCAGAGACAAGGAAGCGGGCGCTGCCGCCTAGCTTACAACAAAACATCGAATTAATCAGAAGTTTCCGGCTGTACAAAACAGACCGGAAACTTTTTTACTTTACAGGCCGCTCCCTTTAACCATACTAAACAATCCGGTATTCAATGTCTGTTCTGACAAAAATGTCATAACTAAACGGTTTTTCTGTCAGAATATTGTAAGACCTATCTGCTAGAATAAATAAAAACCGGCAGACGAATATTCTCCGGTCACCATACCATCCGTGGAAAGAAAGGAAAGATCACCAATATGAAAATTCTGGAAACAAGACAATTAAAAAAATATTACGGCAACGGAGATACGCAGGTAAAAGCCCTGGACGGCGTGGATCTGTCCGTGGACGAAGGCGAATTTGCAGCGATTGTCGGTACGTCAGGTTCCGGCAAATCCACTTTGCTTCATATGCTGGGCGGACTGGATTATCCAAGCAGCGGCAATGTGATTGTAGGCGGAAAAAATATTTTTGAACTTAATGAAACGGAACTGACGATTTTCAGACGAAGGCAGATCGGCTTTATTTTCCAAAGCTATAACCTGGTCCCCATTTTGAGCGTATACGAAAATATCGTGCTTCCTTTGGAACTCGACGGAAAAGACATCGATAAAACCTTTGTAGACGACGTAATATCAACGCTCGGACTGAAAGAAAAACTGCAGAATATCCCCGGACAGCTCTCCGGCGGGCAGCAGCAAAGAGTCGCCATTGCACGGGCGCTTGTCACGAAACCTTCCATCATCCTTGCCGACGAACCGACCGGCAACCTCGACAGTAAGACAACGCAGGAAGTTCTCGGCCTTTTAAAACTGACCGGAGAACAGTTTCATCAGACGATTCTTATGATCACCCACAATGAGGCGCTGGCACAGCTATGCGACAGAGTCATTCATATCGAAGACGGCCGGATTGTAGACGACAGCAATATGGACAAAAACATAACGGGCGCTGGGGCAGGACGCATACAGGGAGGTGTTTCTCATGAAAAATAATAACGGTGCATCGATCCGCAGACTTTCCAAACGAAGCCTGCAGAACAATCGTATGCGGAATCTCTTCGCGATTCTGGCAATCGCCTTAACGTGTACTCTATTTACCGCGGCATTTTCCTTAACAAACGATATTATGTACGTTACGCAGGAAAGCACTATGCGGGAAGTGGGAAGCAGAGCCCATGCCGGACTCAAACATGTCACGACGGAGCAATATGAAAAGATAACTGCCGATACGGACATCGTGCGAAGCAGCTACATGATTTTCATCGGCATCGCAGACAATATCATGAAACGTTCCGCCGAATTACGCTTTACACCGGACGAAAATATTCTGGCGGACATGTTTATTACATTGGAGGAAGGCCATCTTCCTACGCAGAGAAACGAGATCGTAGTAGATACCTTTATCATGGACGAATTACAGCTGCCGCATGCATTAGGCGGAAAAGTCCCGATAAAATTTACGTTTATGGATCAGGAAATCGAAGAAGAGTTTGTCATCAGCGGCTGGTATGAGGGAGACTATATTGCACACGCCAGCGAATGCTTTTTATCCGAAAGCTATTGGAATGAATTAAAGGGCGCTTTGACGCAGGAAGACTTTATTAAATGGGGAAAAGAACATCCAAATGAAGAAGACCTCGGATTACTGAGCGCCAACCTTTTTTTCCGTAACAGTTCCGATATCGAAGGTAAAGTCCGCTCCGTTATTCAAAACGCGGGCTATGAGCCGGGTGAAGAAGTTGCCTACGGTGTTAACTGGGCCTATATGAGCAGCCGCGTATCTTCCGCCGATCCGATGACGCTCGTCATCCTGATAAGCGCCGTTTTGATCATATTAATAACCGGTTATCTGATCATTTACAATATTTTTCAGATATCCGTCATCGGTGACATCAGATTCTACGGATTATTAAAAACGATCGGCACCACCAAGAAGCAGCTTCGCAGACTGATCAGACGGCAGGCTGTAATGTTATCCGTCATCGGCATTCCGATCGGACTGACGGCCGGTTTTGTGATCAGCCGCATTATTTTGCCGTTTACTCTGGCCATGCAGGCAAATAACCAAAATACTTTAAAGACTTCCCCGACAATTGCTCCGTGGATTTTCCTGTTCGGCGCGGTATTTTCTGTTTTTACAGTTTTCCTAAGCTGCCGCAGACCGGGAAAGGTCGCAGGAAGCGTTTCGCCGATAGAAGCCGTAAAGTATACGGAAACCGCCCATTGCAATCCGAAAAAAAAGAAAAAACGATACAGCCGTTTCAGTCCGTTTTCTATGGCGCTTGCAGGCTTAGGCAGAAACAGACGTACTACTGCTGTAGTCATTTCCTCCATTTCTTTCAGCATCATACTGCTTGCGCTGGTCGTGACTGCCGTGCGCAGTTTCCGTATGGATGAATTTATTGCCAAAAGAATTGCCGGAGACTTCCTGCTTGAAAGTAGGAACCTCATAAACTCAAGCGGAGGTGATATTTTATTAGACGAAAACTATTTGTCTATGGCGGATCAATTAGAAGGTATTACAGATCGAAATGAGATGTGGGTGCGATACGCCGCTTATGTCAGAATCAATGATAAAGCGCTGGAACGATATCATACGCTGAATACGGAAGACAAACTGGTACGAAACAGCTACAGCAATCAGGAGCTGGAACAAATGCTGAACGGCGAAAAACCCATGCGGGGGTTTCTGTATGGATATGATGCCAATCTTCTTTCTCATTTAAATATCATAGATGGAACTTTGGATATAGAAAAATTCCTGACCGGCGGTTATATTCTGTTAGGCACATTCAATGGGAACAACAACTGTACTCCGCACGACCATATTTATGCACCGGGCGACAAAATAACCGTCGATTTTGTCACAGAGGATTCTACGTTTCGTGAAATTACGGATGAATCCGGCAATACTGTCGACATAGAATACGACAACCTCACCCCGAAAGAATATGAGGTTATGGCAATCGTTGAAATTCCGCCCAGCATGAGCCTGCAAAGATATACCTACAATGCCTGCGACATCGTTCTGCCTTTATCTGAACTGAATGAAAAAAGCGAATGTTTCGGCGTCTCTTACCGAATCACAGAAGAAAAACAGACTGCTTTTGAAAGTGCACTGGAAGAGTATACGCAAAATCAAAATCCCTGGATGGGCTATCTCTCCAAAGCATCTTTGCAGGAAGAATTCAACAGTATGGTACTGGCTGTTTCTTCTGTCGGCGTCTCGCTGGCGGCCGTCATTGGTTTAATCGGTATCCTGAATTTTATCAATGCCATGCTGACGGAGATTATTTCCAGAAAACGTGAATTTGCCATGCTGCAAAGTATCGGCATGACAAATATACAGTTACAGAAGGTATTGATATACGAGGGTTTATGCTATATTGTCATCGCTGTAATGATCAGTTTTATTCTGGGCTCCCTGCTCTCTTCTATCGTGCTGAGTGCCCTGAACGATGTATTCCTGTTTTTTGCTTACCAGTTCCAGGTTCTGCCGTTTGTCATCATGATGCCGCTTCTTCTGCTTGTGGCAGTTCTTACGCCGCTACTTGCATACCGTAAAATGAGAAGCCGGAGCATCGTGGAACGGCTGCGGGAAACGGACTAAAAGGTGATTCTTTCACTTTCCGCTCCCATGCCCGTCACCTTGGCACAACAAAACCGGCAGTCATTGTCCTGACTGCCGGTTTTTTATGTTCATCTCAGTTCCTTCTCAATCACCGCCACACATTCCGTCATAAAGGAATCGATCAATTCTTTCGTATAATACTGATACTTACTGATATCATAGGCCGCTGCATCCAGATACTGCTCTGTCAAAAGCGATTCTTTCTGACGTCCCAGATCCTCCGCCAGCATACGCTCATGCAGTCCCTGTACCCGCCCTTTTGCAAGCAGCCGCCAGATTTCTTCTGTGTGCACATTGTGCCGATACATCCATTTATCAAATCCGTTCGCTTCCTCACGATATGCCGACTGCGAGTATACTTCGTCATAATTCCCGCCCTGTATGATCTTCATCCGAAAAGGCGCCCACATCCTCAGATCATTCAGCCAATCAGTCAGAAGATGCACACAATAGCCTGCAATAAAGTCGCGTTCCGCATCTTCTCTATGCTGCTTCCAAAACGCAAGAATGTTATTTTTCCATTTTTTGCTATCCAACGTCACGCCCCACACCGGCCCGCAGTCCCAGACGTGACTTATCTCTTTCGAATGCACATGATAATTTTCATGAAAATGTACGGCATCCGGCGCAACGGATCCAAGCAGAAAATCGGCTTTCTTTTCCAGCCAGTCATATCGGTCCGATAGACGGTATGCAACTTCTAAATGTATCATCGGATACGGCATAATTATTTTCTCCTGTCAGAAATAGACGTTCTATTTCTCTGCTCTGAGCCAGTTTAAATTCCTTGCCTCTCTGACTTTATCCGGAAAATCAACTTCTTTCCAGGGTGACCTTGTGCATTTTTCCCTGTCGTCACATTGTTTACAGGCCATTTTGTTGGCATACCGCGTATCCCCGTTCTTTTTAACGGCTTTCTTGCGTAATACTTCCCCTGTCGGACAGTAAACGCGGTCTTTTTCCAGATCTCTAACGAAATAACCCTCCGCCGCTCTTTTCCTCATTTCTTCTTCTGTTAAAACTCTGTCCTGCGTTTTCATACAGCTATCCCCGCCTTTATCCTTCATGCAGCTTTTACGGCTGCTTCTTATTCCCTGCCGCGGCCTCTTCGATAACACCGACGATCGTGCCGATTGCATCACGCTGGGAACTTTTGCTCATAGCGTCGATATACGTAAGTCTTGTAAAATAGAGCTCCTGTACCTTTTCTACCAGCAGTTTGGTCGTCAGATCATCCTCATCCACCACGATACTGAATCCCTGCGATTCAAACGATTTTGCATTAAGAATCTGGTCTCCGCGGCTGCTGGCGGATGGAAGCGGAATAAGCAGATTGGGTTTTTTAAGTGCAAGCAGTTCATTGATGGCATTTGCACCCGCTCTGGAGATCACAATATCCGCCATCGCAAAAATATCCTTTAATTCGGATTTAATATATTCAAACTGTTTATATCCCCTGGTAGTAAGCAGCAGATTATCCATTTTTTCTTTTCCGCACAAATGGACAATCTGAAAATCATTCAAAAGTTCCGGCAATGCATCCCTGACGGCCTGATTGATCGCCGCAGAGCCGAGACTTCCGCCGATCACCATGATAACGGGTTTGGACGAATCAAATCCACACAGCTTGTAGGCCGCTTCCTTCTGTCCCTTCATCAGTTCTTCTCTGATCGGGGAACCTGTGAGGATTGCTTTCTCTGCAGGCAGAAGTTTAAACGTCTCCGGGAAATTACAGCACACTTTTTTGGCTACCGGAATACAGAGTTTATTGGCCAGTCCCGGCGTCATATCCGATTCATGCACAATGCAGGGAATGCCTAAAGAGCCCGCAGCCCTGATAACCGGTACGCTGACAAAACCGCCCTTGGAAAAAACGACGTCCGGTTTGATCTCTTTCAGGTACTTTCTCGCTTCCGCCATACCTTTTAATACCCGGAAAGGATCTGAAAAATTCTTGGGGTCAAAATACCTGCGGAACTTTCCGGTTGATATTCCATAATACGGGATATCAAAATCTTCAATCAGTTTTTTTTCTATGCCATCATAGGAACCCATATAGATGATCTCATAGCCTGCCTCTTTTAACTTCGGCATCAACGCAATATTGGGCGTTACATGTCCGGCTGTACCTCCGCCGGTCAATACGATTTTTTTATTCATACGAGAGAAACCCCCTGCAAATAGATTCTGTCATTTTTATGCAGTCTGCCGCCTGTTTAGTTGGCGCCTGCTGCAATCTTCTCTAATGCACAGGCAAGCTGATCCGGACAGGACGTCGCTTTAAAACCACATTTTATCCCTTTTAATTTCTGAATCGCATCTTCGGTCTTCATCCCGGTAACAAGACTGGAAATTCCCTGTAAATTGCCATTGCATCCGCCTGTAAAAGCAACATGTTTGATAACGCCATCTTCTACTTCGATATCAATTGCATTGGAGCATACCCCCTGCGGTTTATAAATCATAACAATATCCTCCTCTATATTTATTTCCTGAAATTTATATCGTAAACGATTACGCAATGGTTGGAACCATTGTTCCCACTATATCATAATTTTATAACACTTTCCAGTCCTTACCGACAGAATTCCGCAAAAAAAGGACGAAATTTGTTGATGCCTTACTGGCTCCGGATGATTGAGATTCTCATTTTTGATGCTTATAATGAAGATACATTATAAAACGATTTTGTATATTATTTTAAAAAAGGAAGTGTTTTGTTATGCTGCAGATTTTATTCAAACATCCTGAATTTATGATCACCGTACTGGTTTTGTTATCTTTAAGTATCATATGCCAGATCAGCATGGGTGTGCTTTGCCATAAGCTGATATGGGAAACGGAAAATATGTCCTCTACCGGCAATAAATCTTTGCAGCAGTTGAAGCTGAAATTTTCAAGCTGCTGTAAACTGCATGAAGGCATGTCCAATATTTCCATTTTCGTAGACAAGTATATCAATCAGCTCAAAATATACGGCCTCTCTTTATCTACCTTAAAGCATCTCTCCGGACAGCTTGTGCTCTTATCCGTTCTGATCGCGGGAATTGCTGCCTGTAAAGGGATCGTTACAGGAGAATCGATCATTTACATCGTACCATATTATATTATCAGTTTTCTGGGACTATACTGCTATTTCGCAATTTCCTCGCTCGTTGATATCTCTTCCAAGGCAAAGATCCTGCGCACGAACCTGATCGATTATCTTGAAAATCATCTCGCAAACCGTCTGGAACAGACGGCTCTTGACCTGAAGCTTGTGCAGGGTGAAAATGATGAGGCGAAAGGCCCGGAGAAAGAAGCCGCGGCAGAAAACAAAGCAGAAAATGTCCTCTCTCATGCCGAAGCGCAGGAACTGGAATCATTACTCAAAGAATTTCTGGTATAACACGAATATATCCCCATGTGCTACACTCCCCAACATTCTGCAAAAAGCCGGATAAGACTGATGGCTGAGCCATAACAGTTATCCGGCTTATAAACTATATTATCTTATATCTCGATCAATTCATACGTATCACTGCCGATACCGATCTTAACGGCATGTTCAATGCCGGTCTTCCAATTCGTCGTCGGTGCGGAATCACAGAAATGATCTCCGTGCGTATGCGGCATACGGTCCAACTGGCTGTTGGCAATGACAGGCTGCCTGTTTACGGCATCCGCGCAGGCAAGGTCAAGCGCTACCGGGTCAAAAGATGCAAACATTCCCACGTCGGGAACGATCGGAATATCATTTTCCGCATGACAGTCACAGTTCGGAGAAACATCCACGACCAGATTGATGTGGAAGCCCGGTCTGCCCTGTAAAACTGCCTTGCTGTATTCTGCGATCTTTCTGTTGAGAATATCGTTGCTCTCGTCTCCTGCTGCCGCTACGGCATCAGCCGGACAAACCCCGATACAGCGGCCGCATCCTACGCACTTATCATGATCGATAGCCGCTTTTTTATCGGTAATGGACGGCGCGTCATGCGCGCAGATCTTGATACATCTTCCGCAGCCGATACAACGGTCGGTCTTGACAAACGGTTTGCCGGCGCTGTGCATTTCCATCTTTCCGGCCCGGGAACCACAGCCCATTCCCAGATTTTTCAGAGCGCCACCGAAGCCTGTCGCCTCATGTCCTTTAAAGTGATTCAGCGTAACAATGATATCCGCATCCATAATGGCCTGTCCGATCTTCGCTTCTTTTATGTATTCTCCGCCCTCTACCGGCACAAGCGCTTCATCCGTTCCTTTAAGACCGTCCGCAATAATCACATGCGCGTCCGTAGAAAAAGGTGAGAATCCGTTCTTATAAGCAGCGTCCAGATGATCCAGCGCATTCTTTCTGCCGCCGACATAAAGCGTATTACAGTCTGTCAGAAAGGGTTTTCCACCAAGTTCTTTGATCACCTTTACAACGACCGTCGCATAATTGGGCCTTAAATACGCCAGATTCCCCGGTTCTCCGAAGTGGATCTTGATCGCCGTATATTTGTTGTCAAAGTCAATATTTCCGATACCTGCCGTTTTGATCAGACGTTCCAGTTTCTGCGGAAGATTTTCCGTAAATGAAGTTCGTAAATCCGTGTAAAATACTTTTGCTTTTTCCATGTCCTTCTCCTCCCTCAAGAAAACCGCTCCCTGTGGTACAGAAAGCGGCATTGTTTTTTGTCGAAGCTGTTAGAACCGAATATCTTTATAAACAACCCCACAGCTTCTTTTTAAATATTAATTATCTATATGATACATACAGCATATCATTTATATATGTCCAAAATATGTCATATTTCTAAAAGATTTATAAAAAGTTCCCCTTCCTATTGCAGGATCGTTTTCTCAAGAACGTCGATGGCCCGTTCATTTTCTTCCAGACAGTATGCAATGATTTCTTTTTCTTCCTGCTCCGCAACGATTGATGTATCCGCCCCCAGCTGTACGAAACAGATATAATCTTCTATCGTTTCCATGCGGGAAGCCTGTGCTTTGCTGTAATTGCCCGGATACTGCCTGTTATTTTCAATAAGTTTGCTCCGGTACGCTTCAAGCGCCTGTTCCACGGCGCCGACATAATCTTCCTTGGCGTGGATAATGATCATCGTATCGATTCCTGTCTCCGCATCATGCTCTTCTGCAAGAAATTCCACATACATATCCTGCGAGATGCCCGTTTTTTCTAACAGCTCTTCTTCCGATAAAGTTACTTCCGGCCAGTAATGATCGCCCATTTCAGCCTTGACAAGATCCCTTAATTTTGACATCGTCGGAAATGTCCGTTTGGACTGTTCCCTGTTCCCGTTTTCCACATGAACGCTTCCCGCTTCTACATCATATGCATCCGCTTCCGTTCCGGTACCTTGTCCGTTATCCACCAGTTCATCAAGCGGTGCGCTTTCTCCGCATCCTGTCAGCATACATAAAATCATTCCCGTTGTAAACACTATAGACATTACTTTTTTCGGCATGGCTTTTCGCCCCTTTCACTTTTTACTTGATTGATATTGACTGTCAGCTTTATATTATCCATTGTAACCCTTTTATGAATTTGGTATACTATACCATATTTGAATCTTGCAAAAATTGGAGCCGTTATGTTATTTAATTCATTTTTATTCATTTTTATATTTTTACCGCTTACCCTTGCAGGCTGGTACGGACTGAATCATTATAAGCGCTACGAACTGGCCAAAGTGTTTCTGGCCGGGATGTCTTTATGGTTTTACGGGTATTTTAACTTTTATTATCTGGCTATTATTCTGGTCAGTATTGCCGTAAATTATTTATTGAGTTACGCGCTTACTTTTGCAGACTCCAAACGTGCAAAACATGCGGGCCTGTTTGCAGGCATTGTATTTAACTTAGGTCTGCTTTTTTATTTTAAATATTATGATTTCTTTGTGGAAAATCTGAACCACGCTTTCCACACGGATTTTACGTTAAAGCATATATTGCTGCCGCTCGGCATCAGCTTTTTTACGTTCCAGCAGTTATCGTTTATCATAGACCGCGGCAGGGGACGCGCCGAACACTATTCGTTTATCAACTATATTACTTTCGTTACGTTTTTCCCGCAGCTGATCGCCGGACCGATCGTTTTGTATAAAGAAATGATCCCTCAGTTTGAAGATACGTCCAACCGCCGGTTCCGGGCCGATAACTTTTCACGGGGTATCGTTTTATTCGTTCTCGGACTGGCCAAAAAAGTGCTTCTGGCTGATGTACTGGCGCTCGCCGTCAACTACGGCTTCGCACAGACATTCAGTCTGGACACGCCTTCGACGCTTCTGGTCATTCTGGCTTATACATTTGAAATCTATTTTGATTTCAGCGGATATTCCGATATGGCGATGGGACTTGGACGTATGTTCAATATTATTCTGCCCGTCAATTTCAATTCGCCCTACCGTGCATGTTCCGTGAAAGAATTATGGCAGAGATGGCACATTACGCTGTCGCGCTTTTTTATTACGTATGTGTATATCCCGCTTGGCGGCAGCAGAAAAGGGAAACTGTGGACGGTCGTCAATACGATTATTGTCTTTTTCCTCAGCGGGCTCTGGCACGGAGCGGCATGGACATATGTAGCCTGGGGTACGATGCAGGGGCTTCTCGTTGTTTGGGACAATCTCGGCATTATCGGCATCAGGGGACGCGAAGAAAAACACCCCTCCAGATTCCATATTCCCGCCTGGCTTGGCTGGATCTGCACTTTTACGTTTTTCAATCTGTCCCTGTTCTTCTTCCGCAGTGAAAGTATGGCGGGGGCACTGCAGATGTTCAAGAATCTTTTTTCCTTCCGCTATACCGGTAAAATGTTTGAAGTGGCGGAAACACTTGATATTCCCGAATTTTACGTGATAAAGGAAGCGCTCGCTATTGTGGCTCCCTCTTATACGGGATATGCTTTCCTTGCGCTCCTTATCTGCTATCTTGCATTTTCATTTTTCCTGATCACCAGGAAGAATGCTTTAGCGATCGCAGAAAACGGTGAACTTTCTTCTAGAAAAAGCTGGGGCATCGCTGTCGTATTTGTATGGTGCGTTATTTCCCTCTCGCAGGTAAGCACATTTTTATACTTCAACTTCTAGGCATACATGATTCAGAAAGGGTAAACTGACAACATGGAACAAAAATTCATAAAATCTTTTTTCATACGAAGTATTATCCTGTTAGCGGCCGTCATTGCCGTTATCGTTGTATTTGATCCTTTTTACCAGTATCATAAACCGCTGCCCGGCTTAAAAAGCGTGTTAACGGACAAGGAATACCAGTGTGTGGGAACGCTTCGCAATTTTGATTACAACGCTCTGATCGTCGGCTCCTCCGTCTGCGAAAATTACAACAACCGCTGGTTCGACGAGGGATTCTCCTGCCAGACGATCAAAGCCATCCGCTCTTACGGCGCAACGGCAGACTTGTGCTTTTTGCTGGATATCGCTTATCAGAACAGAGATTTGAAATATGTTTTCTATAACATCGATCCTTCGTCTCTTTCCGCAGATACGGCGACAACATATGAATCTACCGGCTGTCCCATGTATCTGTACGATACCAGTTATCTCAACGACTACTCTTATGTGCTGAACAAAACGGTTTTATTGGAGAAGATCCCTTATATGCTGGCATTTTCCATGAAAAGCGACTATGATGAAGGTAATTCCTATAACTGGGCACAGTGGAAATTTTTCAGTGCGGAACTGGCTATGGGAATGTACAACCGCCTTTCCTCCGTGAAGCCAATGTACGAACAGACTTATTACGAAGACAAACTGGCCGGAAATCTGGCTTTGTTGACCAATCAGGTCAATTCTCATCCCGAAACGACTTTCAAGTTCTTTTTCCCGCCCTATTCCATGCTCTGGTGGGATAATATTTACAGAAGCGGAGAGCGGGATGCGTACCTGTATAATGAAAAGCAGGCGATTGCCGCCCTGCTTGCCTACGACAATGTAGAAATTTACTATTATCAGGACGAAGAGGATATTATTACCGATCTGGATAATTATATGGACATGATCCATTTCTCTAAGGAAATCAATGAACTGATCTGCAATAAAATGATCGCAGGGGAAGGACGTCTGACGAAAGAAAATTATGAAGCCAGGCTGCAAAATATGTACGACCTTTCGGAACGCATCGTAAACGAATATATTTTGGAGTATTACAGTAAATAGAAGGATAAAACAAACGGCTGCAAAAGGGAAAATACAGGAGGAAACACATATGAAACTGATCTCATGGAACGTAAACGGATTGAGAGCCTGCATGGGCAAAGGCTTTTTAGAATTTTTTCAAAAAGAGGACGCCGACATTTTCTGCTTACAGGAAACCAAACTGCAGGAGGGCCAGATCGAACTTGACCTGCCGGGTTATCATCAATATTGGAACTATGCCGAGAAAAAAGGATATTCCGGTACGGCTGTTTTTACGAAGGAAGAGCCTCTTGGCGTCTCCTATGGACTCGGCATAGAGGAACATGATCATGAGGGCCGCGTAATTACTCTGGAATTCCCTTTCTTTTACCTGATCACCGTATATACGCCCAATTCCCAGGACGGTCTTGCCAGACTCGATTACCGCATGCGCTGGGAAAATGATTTTCTTGCCTATATCAAGAAACTGGAAGAGAAAAAGCCTGTGATTTTCTGCGGCGACTTAAATGTGGCGCATAAGGAGATTGATCTGAAAAATCCGAAGACCAACCGCAAAAATGCCGGATTTACCGATGAAGAAAGAGCCAGGTTTACAGCGATCACGCAGTCCGGACTCATCGACACATTCCGCCACTTCTACCCCGATCTGGAGGGAGCCTATTCCTGGTGGTCCTATCGTTTTCATGCCAGAGAAAAGAATGCCGGATGGCGCATCGATTATTTCGTTGTCTCCGAATCTTTAAAAGACGATCTGCAGGATGCACTCATTTATAAAGATATCTTGGGTTCCGACCATTGTCCTGTCGGTCTGCTGCTTCAGGCAGAAAGTTAAAATCAGATGAGAACTTTACCAGCTATCAAGGAAATGGCGGCAATTATGAAACGAAACTACATCATAGGAATCCTGATCATCGTTTTTTCGATTTTCTTTCTGGGTTTTTATAAACTGGCACAATTTCAGACAAACTACACCGAAGCCGTACAAACCGGAACGATTGGCAGTCCCGAAGCAGACGTTCCTCACGTAACCGTAGCAGGACACGATATTACCTTGTGGCTCCGGGATGGCACATACTACGGTTTCCTGCCATCCGCCTGCAAAGACGCCGGTCTTGATGTGGAGATCCCGGAAGGACTTGATCCTTCCGCTATTACATGGATGTATTCGGAAAACCTTCCGGCCGTATTTATCGACACGGAATCGGGATCGGCGGAACAGATCAATACTGACAAAAATATAAGGGAACCCGGTCATATTTCCGTGCTGGAAGCTGATGGCAGCAATGATTTCCAACTGCCGCTCACTTATATAAAGGGCCGGGGAAACACCTCCTTTACGGAATTTGACAAAAAACCGTACCAGATCAAACTGGCGGACTCTGCCCCTTTCCTTGGCATGGACGCCGCGAAAAAATGGATCTTTACCGCCAATGCATCCGATCCGACGCTTGTTCGCAACGCATTATCCCAGAATCTCGCCGGACACCTCGGACTGCCCCAGTCTAATGAAGGCGTCTTTGTCGATCTTTACCTCAACGGCGAATATGCCGGCAACTATTACGTCACGGAAAAAATAGAAGTCAGGAATACAAGACTCCATATTACGGATCTGGAAAAAGCTACAGAGATTGCAAATAATACGACGGATTTAAGTCAGTATGAGACGGCCTGGACGGATACGACCAAAGCTAAACAGATACCCGAAGATCCGGAGGATATTACCGGCGGATATTTGATCGAACGGGATTTTGACGACAGATTTCTAAAAGAAGTAGAGATCAACGAAAGCTATTTTATTACGGATGCAAACGAATGTTTTATACTCCGTTCTCCCGAATATGCTTCCTCAGCTCAGACCGCCTATATCGATAATTATGTTCAAAGCGTGGAAAACGCTGTTTTATCTCCTGACGGGATCGATCCTGTCAGCGGGAAATATTACGCTGAATTGATCGACGTGGATTCTTTTGTACGTAAATATCTGTTAGAGGAAATTACCGCCAATTATGATGGCGGTGTGGCAAGTTCTTATTTCTATAAAGATATATCGTCCAAAAGCGACAAATTATATGCCGGTCCCGGCTGGGATTACGACGTAACATGGGGCAGCTCTCCGGCCTATCTTGGCTACGTCTCTTCATCCCCCAATAAGCTGAGCCGTCTGGCCGATCATAAAGACGCTTCTGTCTGGTTTACCGCGTTGTATGCGAAACCGGATTTTTACGAAAAAATAATTGCCTGCTACCGGGATGAGATCAGCGCCTACCTACAGGTTATGGCCGACGAAGTTCTTCCGCTGCTTGCCGAAACGACTGCTGCGTCCGCCGCTATGGACCGCGTCCGCTGGGATGCGCAGTATATCGCCAACGAAGCGGAAGAAGACAGAGAAACCGCTCTGGCTTTTCTTTCGGATTATATCGTTAAGCGCAAAGCCTTTTTGGATAAAGCATGGATCGAACAGATTCCGGTGCAGAGAGCGGCCTTTTATATGGACGTAGAGATCTATGACACGATCTATGTCTTCCGCGGAGAACCCTTACCGGCTCTTCCTGACGTTAACATAGATTTTGCCACGTTTCTTGGCTGGACATTGGCGGATGGCTCTACGCCGGACCTCTCCGCTCCCGTCTACACGGACATGACTTTTCAGGCGATCCTGCAATACTGACCGCCTAACTTAGACTGCCATACCGAAAATATGCTTTTATCACGCAATATACCGCTATCACTGCTGCCGCACCAACCGGCAGCAGCCATATATCATAGATATCGAAAATAAACTGATAAGGCGCCATAAAAACGGGCGCAATCGATAAATACCTGGCCGTATACGAATTTTCAATGAACATAGCGACCAACACCGGTACACCGTAACAAACAGCCGCCGTCACTACCGCATGAAAAGAACTTTTGAAATAAGCGGAAACGCAGATTGTCACGGCACACAACGTCATCATTCCGCAAAAACTAAGTCCCACGATCAGCGTGATATAATGCCGCAGCGGCAGCATCATTTCCGGCGTAAGCAGTCCGTAGTCCAAAACAATACCGCTATAGCACATAAGACCATCCAAACCGTAAATCATACCGCACCCTGCCAGAACGGACAGCAGAATACCGGCCCAGACTGCGGCCGCTATTGTAAAAGCCGCGGCAATTTTTGCAGCGGTATCTTTCGTCCTGCCCTCGTATGCAGTAAACAGTAACGGCAGCATATTGACCTGTCCTTCCCCTGCAAAAACGGTTGAAATACTGAAGATAACTAAAATACTGCCAAGTACCATCCCGATCGCCAATATTTCCCAGAATACGCTCCATCCACGATAATATTTTAGTTCGGTTTCTCTACCGCATACAGCCTTTGCTTCCCCCAGTTCCGAGTACGCGATAGGATAAACGTATTCCGGTATTTTATAATCATTCCAATCATAAATATAGCCATCCGATAAATAATTCATTACGAACTGATTCAGAAAATTCCTGTCCCGGAAATATCCCCATCCTTCTTCTACCTTGTGCGGCAATCCATATTCGGACACAATCTGTTCCACTTTTTCATCCGTCAATACGCCTTTATAGTCATCTGTGATCTCTCTGTCCTTTTGAACCGCCGCATACCCTTCGTAAGTAATGCCATCAACCGTTGACCTCTCATCCGCGACCTCTACCGCTAAAAAAAGCATCATGATCATAAAGATACAGACCGCTCCGATACTAAAAACTTTTTTATGATAAATCTTATAAAGTTCCATTTTATACAAACGCATTTTAACAACTCTCCTTTCTTACGCCAGGCCCTCATGCCGAAGCTCTGTGTCTGAAAATACCTGTATCTCCGGTATTTTCAGACACAGAGCTTCAAAGTCCATCCATGCTATCCGGCCTGTTTCTGATAGCTTCTATAAGCGGATACCGCACAGTACGCAAACGCCGATAATGCGATTCCGCCAATGACGTACCGAATCTGGTATATATCAATAAAAGTACCGTATTGGATCAGGTAAAACGGTGTGGCATATAGAAGATACCACAGCAATGATGTAATAATGCGTACTATCCCTCCAAAACCCCTTGAAAAAATGAGCAGCCATATCAGTATCGGCGCCGCAAAATAAAGAGCCGCACTTACTACCGCATGAAAAACACTGCGAAAGCGGGCGGAAATACAGAGTGTAACCGCACAAAGAAGCAGTATGCCGAGCAAAGAAAATAACAAAACAGTAATGACAAACGACCCCACTCTCTGCATCGTCACTGTTCGATTAGTATTCAAAAACACAATCTTTGTCGTCCCGATCATACAGTCCAAACCACCAAAACCATAAACCAGTCCGCATAATACCAGACCCATAATCACAATCATGCACCATACACCCGCCGCAACGGTAAAAGCCGCTGCATATTTTGCCGTGATATCTTTGCTTCTGCCCTCTTTTGTTGTAAAAATCACCGAAAGCATTTTCGTCTGTCCCTCTCCCGCAAAAATGCCTGCCAGACTAAATACGATCAGGATCCCGCCAAGTATCATTCCAACCTGCATAAACTGCAGGAAAACATTCCACCCGTTGCTGTATTCTAAAATAATTTCTCTCCCGCTCTTTTGACTGGCTTCTCCCAGCAGCGTCTCCCCGATCGGATAAGTACGGGATGCCGCCTTTATATCATCAAAATCTCGAAAATATCCGTCCGATAAGTATTCAACGACCCACGCATTTAAGAAATTGGCATCCCGAAAACCGCCGTAGTCCTGTATCACTTTCTGCGGAAAACCGTATTTTTCTATGATATCATTCACTTTATCATCCGTAAGCACACCCTCAAACTCTTCCGTAATCCTTCTGTTGACCTTTATCCCCTCATATCCCTGATAAGTAATGCCATCTACGTATGCCCATTCCTCCGAGACCCATACCGTGAAAAAGAACAACATAATTCCGATCACACAGGCTGATCCGATGACAAATATTTTTCTATGACACAGTTTATACAGCTCCGCCTTATAAAGCCTCATCCTGCTTCCCCCTTTTTTCCGCCGGCAGATCTCCGTTAATGATTTTGGATACAATACAAATAAGTATCTTCCAATGTAACTTCCTGTCTCTTTGCTTCCGCCGTCGGCTTTTCCTTAGAAACGATACGCAGCTCCACCTGTTCTCCCTGATTTTTCAGATTGCTCACAATATATTTTTCATTTAATCTGTCGGCTTCTTTTTCCGATACGAGACACTTCCATACGCAGTCCTTTACTTCCTCCGAGATCTCTGCTTCCGTTCCTGTCCGTATCATCCTGCCGTTTTTCATGATCATGATACGGTCCGCAATATACTCCACATCCGAAACAATATGCGTAGACAGAATAACAATCCTGTTTTTACCGAGAGAACTGATGATATTCCGAAACCGCACCCTCTCTTTGGGATCCAGGCCGGACGTCGGCTCATCCAGAACCAGAATCTCAGGGTCATTCAAAAGCGCCTGTGCAATCCCGATCCTTCGGATCATACCGCCGGAAAAAGTTTTTAACTTCTTGTTTTTGACTGCCGTAAGGTCCACCAGTTCCAGTAATTCGTCGATCCGGTTTCTGGCATAATCCTCCGGCATGGCCTTTAGAGCCGCCATATAATGCAGGAAACGGTGTGCCGTAAAGTCTTCATAATACCCGAAATCCTGCGGCAGATAACCAAGCAGGCTCCGGTATGCGCCGCCCATCTGCCGAATCTCCATACTGTCGCATAGGATGCTTCCCTGTGTCGGTTCCAAGATACCGCAGATCATTCTCATAAGCGTCGTTTTCCCGGCTCCGTTTTCTCCAAGCAATCCGTATACGCCGTGCTCTATGCGCAGATTCAGACTCTGGACTGCAATTTTTTCCTTAAATCTTTTCTGAAGATCGATCAGTTCTAATTCGTGCATATTATTTCACCCCTCTTAATTCCCATAAACAACATTTTTATCTGTATTCCCAGGATCAGCGATCCTACGGCAAATGCGGCTCCCCATACGGTAAGCGCCGACATGGTATACAGACCCGGTTTAGATGCCAGAAACAAATAGAACACAGTCAAAAAGGCGCCGGTCATCCCGAGCAGATACCGGTTCTTTCTTCCCGCTTCCGAAAGCAGCACCCCCAGGCCGCAGCACTGCGCTGCCACAAGCGGCACAAACAGGTATAAGCCGGTCTGTATAAAATTTATTTTCCATCCGTTTCCTACAAACAGTATGATAAGACACAATACCGTGAGATTCATAATCCCCGCCAGAAACATCTGAAGCGCTACAATCTGTCTCACATTGAAAAAACAGCTCTCACTCAGTTCCGCCATACCGGGATAAAATACATGCCCGATCTGTGCTGTTGAGACAATGCCCAAAACGCCGGCCGACACCATAAGGACAGTCACGATATCTTTTCTGCCGGCACCCCTTTTATACAGCCATACAGCCATCAGGGAAAGAATCAGACAAAGCAGTATGTGAACGCCTGCTGCCGACTTATCCATATATCGGATCTGGTTTAGAAAAATCTGTCTTCTGCTATTTATCGCGCTTATTTTTTTACCGGCAGTATATCCCTGCAATATCTGCATCGTTTCTGATTTCCGCTGCTCGTCGATCACGATCGCCCGGTCGCCTGCGCGAAATCTTTCCTGTATTTCCATCCTGCCATAATTACCGTCTTTCACTTTCTTCCTCCATGATCTTCCTTAATTTTTGAATGCCCAGATGATAACGCGACTTTACCGTCGAAAGATTGCATCCAAGTATTCCTGCAATTTCCGCAAATTTGAACTCTTCATAAATTCTTAAAATGACTACCTCTCTTTGCTGTGCCGGAATATCTAAAAGCGCCTTTCTGAAGTAAATGCTGTCTTCTACGAATGCCAACCGGGGATCTTCTTTGCCCGTCTCCTCAATCTCCTCAGACCATGCTTCCTCTTTCCTATGTCTGAAATAATCGTGGCACAGATTGCGCGCGATCGTTAACAGATATCCTTTCAGATTTCTGTACCGGTAAGAATCCACATACCTGATAAATTTGATAAATACTTCCTGCACGATATCATAGGAATCGCTCTCATGCCCCGTCAGATAAAGACAGAAGCGGTAAAGCTCATCATAGTATTTATTGATAATACTGTTCAGGGCTTCTTTATCTCCTCTATGCACTTTTCGTATCAGTTCTTTATCCGTCACTTGTATCTTTTCCTTTTCGTAAAACGTCTTACACTTATATAACGCTTTTCATTCTAAAAAAGTTTAAAAAAACAGTCAAATCATAAAATAGTGTAACCGATTTTATGATTTGACTGATCAAAACAATCCTTTTTGATGATTTAAGATCCGCTCTTATATCTTTAATCCTGTTCTTTAATAAATTCTTTAAAGAAATCGCATTCCTCGTTATTGCACACCCGGGCATCTGCGGACCGCACGTCGCAGTGGAATACATGCCCCAGTTTATTTTCGCAGTCCCCGTACAACCGGTACATAAACGGCACATCACAGGACGAAAGCTTTGCCGCCATGGGAATTGCATAGTCTTTTAAAAAGTCACCGGTCGATGTCATAAGGAAGACCGGCGGATAATCCTTCGTCACATGTTCCGCCACATTGATCAGCTCATGCTCCTTCGGACTCCCCTGTTCCGGCAAAAGATCCTCCATAAGAAGTTTCGTCTGCTCGTCGGAGAAAACTCCATCGTGACTGATCTCATATTTTCCGCAATTAAGCGCTACCGCTGTCGGTACAAACCCTTCCGGTACCTGAAACGGATATTTTGAAGCATATTCCCTATTCGTACATATAGAAGTATAGAGTCCGAGATTATGTGCTCCCGCCGAATCACCAACCGCAAAAACATGTTTTATGTCAAACCCGTATTCTGGCGCATGCTGCAGCACCCATGTAAAAACAAGATTCGTATCTTCCAAAGAAGACGGAAATTTAAACTCCGGCGCCAGACGGTATGTATAATTGACAACGGCAAATCCTCTCTGTGCCAGATCCATACAATAGTACTGATAACATTCTTTATCCCCGTATACCCAGCCGCCTCCATGAACACTGACGATAACAGGCAGTTTCTTCCCCTCCTCTGCCTTTGGGCGGTACACATCCAGAATCTGCCATTCGGCATCCTGTCCATATACAATATCATCATAACGGACAATATCTTCCGGTGTTGTCAGTCCGGCATCTCTTATATCATCGCTTTTTTTGAAATTTTCCCGAAACAGATCGCTTATCTTTGACATTTCAATGCCCTCCCTGAATTTTTATATAGATTGTTCCAGATCCTGTGCCAGTATATAAATACTTTCCAGGATTTTTCTCGTATTCGTCATATCATTGACCGTCGCTTCAAACGTTTTTAACCCTTCCGTAGAAGAAGCCGCAACTTCCTCACTCGTGGCGGAAAGCTGAGAAATATTATCGGAAATTGTTGTAGTGGATGCCAGAATGCCTTCAATGATCCCTTCTACGTTTCTGATATTATCTGCAAGCTCTGAAACTTCTTCACTCACTCTTTCAAACTTTTCTCTCGTATCTTCGATCATCCGGTTCTGTTTGGAAACGGACGCTACGGAAATCTCTATACTTTCATTGGCCTGCTTCGTATCTTCGTTAAGCTCTCCGATAATATGCGTGATATTGTTGGAAGCCGCCTTTGTCTGTTCCGATAACTGCCTGATCTCTTCCGCAACTACCGCGAAACCTTTACCGGCTTCTCCGGCCCTTGCCGCTTCAATCGAAGCATTTAACGCCAACAGATTTGTCTGATTGGAAATACTTAAAATAGAACCTACAAAACTCTGCACTTCCCCTACTTTTGCGGTAAGATTTTCGATCACCCTGACCGTTGTGCCGCTTTCTTTTTCAACCTGCTCGGACTGCTCCTTCAGCTCTCTCACGACACGGGAACCTTCGCTTACCACTTCGCCTGTACTTTGCGAGACCTCAAGCATCCGCTTTGTTCCTTCTTCCGCTTTATCCATATTGTCCTGAATATCCGTACACATGACAGCCTGATTCTGAATTGCATCCGCAGTGCTTTCCGTCGCATCCACAATATTGCTCATGGCGCTGTTGCTTATCTCCAGACTGGTATTCAGATTATCCAGCATAGACATTGCATTGTCAAAATGCTGTGCAATATTTTCTGCGACAAGTGCCATCTTCTTATTGCTTTCTTCCTGTTTCTTGGCCGCTTCACGGATGTTATCCATGTTTTCCCCGTTGAAACGGATCAGCAGCGTAACGACACGGGCCGACCCGAAAGCCACCAGAATCAAAATAATCAACCCGAGTACCAGATCTGACAGACCGGCTCTGTCCGGACTCATGAACGACATGATAAGACGAATCAGCGTCACGGTTATCGTTACCGTATTTCCGCCGATAATAAGCCTTATATTCAAAAAAGCGATTGAAGCAAACAAAATCGGAAACGCATATGTCCATGTATTGACCGACGTACCGACAAGACTGACTACTGCATACACAATCGCATAGCACGACATCATGACTACACCGCACCGCTTCGTCTCTTTGCCGGTCACGAACACAATGGTCGAAACGATCATCCCCGTTACGGCTGCTGCAAGCTGGATCCATGTCCGAAACGTAGCGCTGCCGGTACCTGCCCACATGACCATAGAAATGACGATATACCCAAGGATCACCATAACCACCGGAAAAACGGCACCGCTTGCTCTTTTATACTGTTGCTCTGTCATATATATCCCCCCCATCAAGACAATTTACAACCTTCTTTTTTATTATAGTCCTTCTTTTCCATCTGTTCAAATCATTTATTCGTTATTTACAGTTTTTTTTCTTTATTGCAATATAATAATCTTTTATTGTTTTTCAATAAATATTTGTTGACATTCGAAAATACCTGTGTTATATTATGGAAAATGAAACACCAAATCCTTATCGCGGCCCGATTACAGGTCATGGTGTGCTAAAGGAGGATTTTCCATGAAAGACAGACTTACGCTGTATACCAAATATCTGCTTGACTTCATGTTTTATTCAGGCATTGCGGTCATTCTTACGCTGCCGCTCAGCATTTGGTTTTACGGAAAGATCAATTCTTATTTCAGAAACAATTATTATTCCCTGCTCGTTGTTTTTTCCCTGTCAGGGGTATTTGCCGCTTTGATCATCCGCGAACTGCGGAAAATGTTCCGCACGGTATTAAACAACGACTGCTTTATCCCGGAAAATGTAAAAAGTCTGGAAAAAATGAGCACTTACAGTTTTTTCATTGCAGTGATCACGGCATGCCGGCTGTTTATCTATATAACGCCCGCCGTTTTTGTGATCATTCTGGTCTTCGTGATCGCCGGACTGTTCAGTAAAGTACTGGCACAGGTATTTGATAAAGCGGTAGCATATAAGCAGGAAAATGATCTGACTATTTAAGAACACGGCATATCGTTAACTAACCGTATGACAATCTCCAAATACGGACCAACAGGCCGAGAAAGGAGCATATTTTACAAATGGCAATTATTATTAATCTGGACGTGATCATGGCAATGCGCAAAAAAAGTCTGACGGAACTGGCAGGTGAGGTGGACATTACCCTGGCAAATCTTTCCATTCTGAAAAACAATAAGGCCAAAGCCATCCGTTTTTCCACGCTGGAGGCAATCTGCAGGGCCCTGAACTGCCAGCCCGGCGATATTATTCAATATACGCCGGATGATGAATCTTGAAAGGAGACATTTCTATGAATACAATCAACAACACTGGTAACCGCTGTTTTCCGGAAACGAAAACACCTGAGAAAAAAGAAACCATTCTTACGAAACAAATGAAAAGCCAATTTTCTTTCTTTGGTCCGGCCAGTATGATCTATGCGCTTTTCTATGCATTCTGTCTATATAAGAATGCTTCCGGGATTACCTACCCTTTTTTCGCCGCAGGAACCCTTTGCTATTTTTTCTTATCTATGAAAAGGTTAGGGGTTCCATACAAAAAAGACAGTCTTTTTTACGTGATCAGCATTCTGCTTCTGGGGATCTCTAACTGCTGTACCACTTCACCGCAGCTTTTGTTTATGAATAAAACCGGCATTTTCCTTTTGTCATTCGTACTCTTTCTGCATACTGTCTACTATGATGCCGGATGGGATTTTCCGAAATACATCGGCGCCATTGTACAGACGACTGCCGGTCTGATCACCTGCCTTTTTACACCCCTGATGGACCTGACTTCTTTTTTTGATGCCCAAAAACAGAGAAAAAGCGACAAAAATAGTCCTATTGGCTTTATTTTGATCGGGATTGCCATCTCCATACCGATTCTTACCGTTATTGTTGTATTACTGGGAAGTGCAGACGTTGTTTTTAGAAATATGATAGACCGCATATTATTTTCCTGGGATTTCTCATTTTTGTCATTTTTCAGGATATGCCTTTTGATTACAGTGGTTTTTCTGGCATCCTACGCGCTTCTCTCCGCTCTGTGCATGAAAAAGGTAAAAGAAGAAGTGACGGATCATAAAATATGGGAACCTCTTATTGCCATTACCGTTACGGGAATGTTGGCAATGGTATATCTGGTTTTCAGCCTGATCCAGATCATCTATCTGTTCATAGGAAATATGCGTCTTCCCGATGGATATACGTATTCATCCTATGCCAGACAGGGTTTCTTCCAACTGCTCATAGTCTGTGTATTAAATCTTCTCCTCGTCATATTCTGTCTGTCTTTTTTCAAAGACCATACAGGATTAAAGATCATTCTAACGGTAATCAGCGGATGTACGTTTATTATGATCATATCGAGCGCTCTTAGAATGTTTATGTATATCGCGAGATATAATCTGACCTTTTTAAGGGTTTTCGTATTGTGGTCGCTTGCGGTTATTTTTCTCCTGATGGCAGGTGTAACGGTATCGATCTATTTCCGGCGCTTTCCGCTGTTTTTCTACTGCGTGGCCGTGACGACGGTGTTTTACATCGGTCTGTCATTTGCCCGCCCGGACTACCTGATCGCCTCCTATAACCTTAACCCGGCTCACATGGAATATCTGGACGAATATGATCTTTATGATGCTGAAGGATACCTCTCACAGCTTTCGACGGATGCTGCACCTATACTTTTGAACCGGGAGAAGAACCCTTATCTGGGTACAGAGGATGTAGCAGTGCCCAGAGTCAACGATGATTTGAAATCCCGCAGATTCTATTATTACTATATGAATATCCTGCACAGAACGGAGGAAATGAATCTGCGGAATTTTAACTTTTCCATTTACATGGCCGGCAAAAGCGCGGGGTTATAACCCGCGCCAGACTGTAGACAAAGTCCCGCATTTTTGTGCGGGATTTTCTATAATAAATGCCGAGAAATTCAGCATTATTGCGACTTTTGAGGTGCTTTTCCGATATAATAAAAGTATCAAATCCGGGCAGGTATTTCTACTTACGATGACGCAGAATGCAGATAAAAAATCCAGGAACGCATGACGGATGTGGGTATTCGCAACCTTTCAACGTATATGAGAAAAATGACCCTTAATGGCTATGCGCTCCATGTTACCTTGTGCCAGTCAAAGAGAGCGTTTTCCTGCAAAAAGATTATGAGGATTTATGGGGGCACCCCAACAAGCATTTTTGTAAGGCGAAAATGGCGAGTGTATTGACATTCGCCCTGCCTGCCGTTTGTGCGTTCCTTGAAATGGCACGAAAAACGGAGGAATTTCCCTTACATCCCCTACGTTTCACGGTCTTTGCGAATACTCTCTGTGATGATTAACCTTTTTTTCTTTTTAATTTCAAATTTAAGACCAGAGTAGTATTGACAAGTGGATAAGACTGTGGTAGTATATGAGCGTATCCACTACCACAGTCTTAAAAAGGAGGTGTTACCAAATGGACATTAAGCTGTTTGCTTCTGAACTGAAAGTGATGTCTGTCCTTTGGCGCGATGGCGATGTTCCCGCGAAACATATCGCCAAACTGCTGACCGAGGAATTGGGCTGGAATGTAAATACCACCTATACCCTGATTAAGCGTTGCATCAAAAAGGGGGCTATTGAACGCTCCGAACCCGGTTTCATGTGTCATGCGCTTGTGCCGCAGGCGGAAGTACAGGAGGCGGAAACAAACGAGCTGATTGACAGGGTATATGACGGCTCTGCCGACAAGCTGTTCGCGGCTTTGCTGGGACGAAAAAAATTGAGTGCCGAGCAAATCGAAAAGCTGAAACAGATTGTCGGGGATTTGGAATGAGGTGGTGCAAATGAGCCTGTTGCAAATGAGCTTTGCGGGGGCCGTGATGATTTTGGCAATCACCATTATACGCGCCCTGGCAATCAGTTTGTTACCCAAAAAAACTTTCCTGGCACTCTGGGGAATAGCGGTTGCGCGGCTGTTGCTCCCGTTCTCCCTCCCATCCGTGTTCAGCGTGTATTCGCTGATAGGCAATCACACTTCCGGGATTGCCGCAACAAAAGTCTCACAGTTTGACAAGGTATTGCCGATTGATACGATAGGGCAAATGGCTACTATGCCCGGTGATATTGGGAGTACCACAAGTACCGTTTCTATTTGGGGAGCCGTTTGGGCCGCTGGTACGCTGATCTGCGCTATGGTTTTTGCAATAGCGTATTGGAAGTGCCGACAGGAATTTCAAACTTCCCTGCCGATAAAAAATGACTTCATCAAAAGCTGGCTGAATGCCCGCCAACTGAAACGTCCGATTTCCATTCGACAGTCCGGCCGGTTTTCCACCCCGCTGACTTATGGCGTATTCCGTCCCGTGATTTTAATGCCCATATGCACCGACTGGAAAAATACAAAGGCGTTGCAATATGTTTTGGCGCATGAATATGTACATATCCGGCGTTTTGACAGCATTACAAAATTGGTGTTGATTGCGGCACTGTGTGTGCATTGGTTTAATCCCTTTGTCTGGGTGATGTATGTTCTTGCCAACCGGGACATTGAGCTGTCCTGTGACGAGGCAGTTGTCCGCCTTTTCGGGGAAACAACAAAGGCGGCCTATGCGCGGGTGCTGATCAGTATGGAAGAAACACGGAGCGGATTGAACCCATTGTGTAATAATTTCAGCAAGAATGCAATAGAAGAAAGGGTTACAGCAATTATGAAAATCAAAAAATCGTCTATTTTCTCACTCGTCCTGGCCTCGGCATTGGTTGTCTGTGTGACGACAGCCTTTGCAACTTCGGCGGCGGCAAAAAATAACAATTCGATTTCCGTCCCCTCAATCATTTACAGAGATGATGCTGCTAACAAAACGTCTGAATCTGCTTTTGGGGCCGAGGATGGCTATCAATCATTGTTAGCGTTAAAATCAGCAGATTACCTCAACCAGACTGTTGCCGATTTCGACAAGGCCCTTTTGGATTGGGGAAATCAACATCCGAAGGAACACGAGGATATTATCCAAAACGATATTGCAGCATATAGCTTTCCCGCATACCTCACAGCGGAGGAAAAGAACTTTTTGGCTTTAACCGTAAGAGCGTCAAATAATGAAAACGCAATATTAGTAAAGAGCGATTATGGCATTCCGGCGATTGATCCTGATTTGAGTTTTGAACTTGCAATAGAAAGCCAGGAAACTGACCCGCCCACATGGGCAAGTCTGATGTATGGTATTTCTTATCACCTTGATCCTCAAGCAGTCACAGTCGGAGAACGGGACACAGCACTTGCAAATGCAATCATCGATATTCAATTTTTTTGGCATGATACTGACCTCGAAACTCTTGCCGAAATGTCGTCTGACGAAGTGCTTTTCAAACTAAATACAATCGCAAATAGCAATAGCACAAATGCTATACAGCTTTCGATTGTAGAGAATTATTATATATTTCAAGCATCCTCCATGTTTGAATAACCAAAAAATAAATATGAAATCTGCGTTCCTGGGCCTGTCGGTTGAACATTTCACATAATGGGATGGTACTTTATCCGACTATGGAGGCCATCAGGAGTGGCGGAGATTTAGAGAACATTGGGCAATCCAAACCCCTTTATGGGAAAATGTTTCGGCGGCTGGTATCTATGCACCCGAACAAAGTATAAGCAGGTTTGCGGCGGTTTTGAAATAACAAATTTCAAAGCCGCCGCTTTCTTTTGAAAAAACGGAAAACGGATGGTGTATTAAAGTTGCCCATTTTTAAGGACACGGCGGTATCCGGGAGGTATTATGATTGTTATATCTGCCCCAACAATAAAGTGCTGACATACCGAACAACAAACAGGTATGGATACAGGGAGTATAAAAGCTGTGTAGGCTGTCGCACTAAATAATTAGTGCACAGCTCCTTAACTGTAAGTTAAGCAATCTGCATATCATCTCACAATCCTTTCCCGGAATCAGAGCAAGACTGCGAAGTCTCTTTATGATAGTCTTATCTGTCATTTTGTGACATTATCAAAAAATTGTAAAATTTCTATCATAGTTTTCTAACATATGTTATAATAAAAAAATGGGAATGAACTTTCGGGCACGGCAACATCTGTTTATGAATAGGAACAGATTGTAATTGGAGGTGTAACATATGAACACACAGGAAAAAAGTACGAAAAAAAAAAGGCCCTTTCTGCAGTCAATAAAGGGACGCATCAGTTTACTGTTAATCGCATGTATCGTAATAGTCGTAGTCGTACTGCTGTTTTTGATTCTTCCTAATGTAAAAAACAGTATGAAAAATCTCACGCAGAACTACTTATATGATATAACGGTATCCGCCGGGGAGAGAATCAATCTGGCAGTTTCAGAAACAAATTCGGACGCCATGCTGCAACCGGAAGCTCTGAATCGTTTAATAGGTGATGTAGGAATAAAGGGGATCGATTCCAGCTACGCATATGTAGTCGGCCCCGATGGTATTATGCTCTACCATCCGACGCAGTCCAAGATCGGAGAACCGGTTGAAAATGCTGTTGTATCAGGAATTGTCAAGCAGATACAGGGGGGCAGTAAAAACATCGAACCGCAGGTAGTAGATTACCAGTTTAAAGGTGTTGTCAAATATGCTGCTTATTATGTAAATGAGAATGCCGATTTTATCCTTGTAATCTCCGCTGATGAAGATGAAGTCATGCAGCCGATCACAAGGGTTATGCAGATCAGTATTGCAATTGCCGTTTTCATCGTCGTGATCTGTTCTGTCATCGGTTATAT
The DNA here is from genome assembly GCA_910579735.1 of uncultured Lachnospiraceae bacterium. Taxonomy (GTDB): domain Bacteria; phylum Bacillota; class Clostridia; order Lachnospirales; family Lachnospiraceae; genus UBA3282. The sequence continues at coordinate 123,465 of CAJTUZ010000008.1, read as the reverse complement.
TCTGGCAGGCTCCATGGTGAATCCCGTTATTAAAATTACCGGCGTGATCAATAAACTGGCGGAAATGGATCTGACCGAGAATGAAATGCAGGAGCAGCTTAACAAAAGAAAAGACGAAACAGGCGAAATGAGCCGGGCGATCAGTACATTGCACGACCAGTTCGTCAGCGTGATCGGCGGATTGAAAGATCACAGCGAAAGTCTTTTTACAGCTTCCGATTCTTTGAGTGTTAATGCATCCGAAACAGTGACTACGATAGATCAACTGGAAAAGGCCGTAGCGGAAATCGCAGATGGCGCAAGTATTCAGGCGGATGAAACACAGAAAGCAACGGAAAACGTTATCCTGATCGGAGATATGGTAAAAGATACTACGAATGAAGTAGAAAATCTGCTTGTCAATGCAACGAATATGAAATCCTCCGGTGATGAAGCTTCCTCAACCCTGATCCAGTTGGAACAGATCAACAAACAGGCCAAGGAAGCGATCGATACCATTTCCGAACAGACCAACACGACCAACGTGTCGGCTATGAAGATCAGAGAAGCTACTACTTTGATCACTTCTATCGCCGAGGAGACCAATCTGTTGTCCTTAAATGCAAGCATTGAAGCAGCCAGAGCAGGCGAACAGGGAAGAGGTTTCGCAGTCGTTGCTTCACAGATCCAGAAACTGGCCGAACAGTCCAACGAATCGGCACGCCAGATCGAAAATATCACGGATTCCCTGATTACCGATTCCGAAAAAGCGGTTACGATCATGGGCGAAGTAAAAGAGATCATGACAAAACAAAATGAACATATAACCAAAACCGATAACATCTTTACACAAGTTAAAAACGGTATTGACAGTTCCATTGACGGCGTCACCCGTATTGCGGAAAAAACCAGACAAATGGATGAAGCCAGAATCAACGTAGTCGATGTCGTACAAAGTCTGACGGCAATCGCAGAAGAAAATGCCGCCAGCACAGAAGAGACGTCCGCTTCCGTTACAGAAGTAGGCAGTATCGTAACCAACATTTCCGACAATGCGGATAAGATGAAAAACATTGCGGATGAACTGGAACAGAATATGAACATCTTTAAATTATAAAACAATCATAAAAAAGTGCTGCCGTATCCTTATTCCGGCAGCACATTTCTTTTTAATCCCGTATAGGCCAACACAATATAAACGGCATAGAAGAAAAAGAACAGCGCCAAAGCAGCAAGTGTAATCATAAACGGAGAACTTGTACCGATCATTATTCCGGGTTCCGCCCCTTTTCCCAGATTATATATAAACGGCACACTAATCAGTACAGGAGGTACGGCAGGCATAACATAATAAATAATGAATTGACCGCGCAGCGCTTTCGCCATTTCCCTGCGGTCCATGCCCAGTTTTCCAAGAAGCACAAACTGTCTTTTATAATGATCTGTCTCTGCCAATTGTTGAATGGTCAGAATAGCTGCCGCTGTCATGGTAAGAATCAAGGCCAGATAATAAAGTGGAAATACCATCATCACAATACCGGATGCCGCTTCTGCCTTCACGACAGATCCCGCATAAAACGAAGAGTAATATTCCATTTCTGCAGATTCTTCATATATTCTTTGCATAATACTTGAAATTGCCTGATACTGTGCTTCACTGACCGGTTCGACAGTCATGGCGGCATAGATTCTGTGGTTCACAGCCCGGTCTGCCAGAACCTCATCAGGAACGACCAGAATATACTGATGTCCGTTTCCCGACCAGTTCTGGTTCATATATTCCGTATAAACACCGCCGGGCATAAGTTCACTGTCTCCGATAGGGAGCGGTTTCTTATAATTCTCCATAATATCTTTCAGATAATACTGGCAATGAACCAAATAGGTACCGGACACGGGTGTAACTTCCGGATATCCGAGCATTTTACGCAAAGCCGCATAATCACTGAATTTCATCATAGTATCTCCATCATAATACCGGTAATATTCGGTATATTTTTCTATATGGTCCATAATCTGCGTATTATCATTTAAATAAATATCATATAATCTGTACTCTTTAACGGGAACATTCTTTTCAATATAGTCTGAATAATCAGACATATAATCATTTTCTCCGGCCTCAACGCTGATAAAAAGATCAAAACAGGATTCCTGCTTTGCCCGGTTCGATAATATCGCATGGATACACTGTCCGGTTCCTTCGGAAACCAGTACGGCGGTAAAAAGCAAAGAGATAGTCGCCATTAAAGTTCCGACAGTGGCCAGTTTGGCAGTCAGCGTACGGAAAATAAGCAATGTCTGCCCCTGATATTTGCCGGCAGGCCTTTTCTCAAAAAAGGCAGGAACACCGGAAGCAAAACTTAAGAAAAAACCGTATAAAAAGACTATAATACAAGCGGCGCCGAGAATACCGGGGACCGCGCTGCCCATTAGAAGCAGAAGCGTTCCGATAACGCCTAAGACGATCGATGCCGTAAATATTTTACGACGCTTTTTACTCGTCTGAATAACGATCCCCTCATTCTGCTTCTCAAAATAGATAAGATCATATATCTTCATAGACCGAATGCGCCTGCGGCTTTTTCGCTGAGCATACAGATAGATGAATAGAAAATATAATACTGCCAGAAGAACCGCTCTTAGTGAAACGGTATATGCAAATTTATACGGCATATCGAACAAAGTCAAAATAATGGCACGCATCATTTGAAACAGAAAACTGCCGAGTAAAATGCCTATAACAAGCGCAAAGCCTCCTACGATCAGGTTTTCCAGAAAAAACAGTTTTGCCACCTGCTGATTCTCCAGACCGATCAAAATATAAGTACCGAATTCTCTGCTGCGTCTTTGCAGCATGAATCTTGTCGTATAGGAAACAAACCAGCCGATAATACAGACTACTACAATACTTGCCAGAACAATAAGGAGCGGAAGCATCGCTATGCTTTCCGCAAGCGTCTGCACTTCTTCCAAAAAGATCAGATTATTAAATGCATACATAAACGACACCGCCATGACGAGTGTCACAAAATAAACCAGATAATCTCTTGCCTGTCTTTTGGCATTACGAAGGGATAATTTAGATAACGTCACTGATATCACCTCCAAGCAAAGCCAGAATGTCTAAAATCTCGTGATAAAATACGCTGCGGGATCGTTCGCCCCGCAGCAGTTCATTGAAAATCCGTCCATCTTTTAGAAACAGAACACGTCTGGCATAACTTGCACTGTAAGCGTCGTGCGTGACCATTAAAATCGTGGCCCCCATTTCCCGGTTCATCTGTGTCATGATTTCCAGCAGATTTTTAGATGCCCTGGAATCTAACGCACCCGTCGGCTCGTCAGCTAACAACAGGGACTGCCCTGCCACCATTGCCCTTGCGCATGCGGCACGTTGTTTCTGTCCTCCTGATACCTGATAGGGAAATTTCTCCAAAATGTCAACAATACCCAGCTTTACGGAAATCTCTTCTATCCTTTGTCTGACCATATGCGGATCCGCATGATTTAGAGACAGCGCCAGACCGATATTTTCCTCAATGGTGAGCGTATCTAACAGGTTAAAATCCTGAAAAACAAAACCGAGCCGCTCCCTGCGGAATCCGGCCAATTCCCCGGCAGACAGATCGGCAATATTTTCACCGTTTAATAAAATATCTCCGGCGCTGACCGTATCGATCGTAGAAATACAATTTAAAAGTGTTGTCTTTCCGCTGCCGGATGCACCCATAATTGCAATAAACTCACCGTCCGCTACACAGAAACTGACGCGGTCTAACGCTTTGGTAACATTATTTTTACTTCCGTAATACTTTTCAATGTTTCTGATCTCCAACATGAAAAATACCCCTTTCCCAATTCTGTCAACATTTTATATTCAGGACCGACAGAACTTTCTATCGGATAAAAACGCCTGTTTATCCTGTGTCCTGTATACGGAAACATTATACATTTTGGGGAAAAATTATTGTATCGAATTCTCTTTGATCTTTCTTACGATTTTGTAAGATTATTTATTCAAAAGCTCTTTCCGGCACCAGACTCTGCATCTCGGACCGGGAAAATAACCATAACCTGCGTGCCCTTTCCTTCTTCAGAAAAAATCTGCAATTCTGCTTCCATACAGGCCGAAAGCTTACGGCAAAGATACAGACCCATACCCGTTGCACCCCCCAGACTGCGTCCATTGCTTCCGGTAAATCCTCTTTCGAAAACGCGGGGCAGTTCATGCGCAGGAATACCGATCCCGTTATCCGAAACGGTTATTGCAATCTGTGAACCGGAGCGCCCGCCGGAAATTCTGATAAATGGATCTTCTTTTCTTCGATAACGCACCGCATTCTGCAAAATCTGACCAAAGATAAATTCCGCCCATTTTTCATCCGTATAAACAGTCTGTTCCAGATTGTCCGTCTCGATCCGAAATCCGCTTTGTATAAGAAGGCTGCGATACCGTTCAATAGCGTTTGCCACAATTACGGCAGGCGATGACTGCCTGACCAGAAAATCCTTTTCCGGAGATTCCAGACGGGCATAAAATAATGCGCGTTCCACATGCGCTTCGATTTGAGACAATTCTTTTATCAGTTTACGCCCTGTTTCCGGTTCAACATGCCGGCTGATCAACCTGGCTGCCGTAATCGGCGCCTTGATCTCGTGGACGAAACTTTCCACATACTCCCGATATTCCCGATTAGCTGCTCTGGCATCGGAAACTGCCCGTATCATAGAACGCCCGGCCCGTTTCGTAAGAATGAAAAGATAGCGTTCATACAGATTCCCGGCTTTCGGAATACACTCGGTAAAAAGATATTTTTCATCCAGGTGATCCATAATAAACTGTAATTCTGACAAATGCGCACGGCATTTCAGAAAATCATACGTCTGTATACAGATCAATACCAAAATCCAGGCGCAAAGCAACAGAATCAGAACACCCATCCCGGTTCCCGTAGCAGACAAAAAAATGGCTGCCGCCATTATAAAGACCGCCTGAAAAAGTAATCTTCTCAAGCGGTCGGATAAAAATTCTCTGATCGTCATAGCTGATACCCCATTCCTCTGCGTGTCTTGATAAAATCAGAAAGACCGATGCTCTCCAGTTTTCCCCGCAATCTGGTCATATTTACACTGAGCGTATTATCATCAATATAAATTTGATTATCCCATAACGTTTCTATCAGATTGGCACGGGATACAATCTCCCCATTGTGCTCCATAAGACAGGCCAGAATCTGCAGCTCGTTACGTGTCAGTTCTATTGTTTTCCCATTCGCCGATGCATATCCTTTCATTGGATCTAACGTAAGTCCGTTGACGCCTGGATTCTCTGAGCCTGACCTTACTGTGCTCCGCCGCAGAACAGAGCGGATACGCGCCAGAAGTACCGGAACATTATATGGCTTGGTAATATAATCATCACCGCCCAGACTAAGAGCCTGCAGCTCGTCAAGCGCGGAATCGTGACTGGTCACAAAAATAACCGGCGTATCCAGATTCCGGCGAAATTCCGCACATAAGGAAAATCCATCCCGCTCAGGCAGACCCAGATCCAGAAGAATCAGATCGGGCGCAGATTCCGACACTTGTGTGGCAATATCCCGAAAGACAGTGACCGCAGCCACATGATAACCCTCATTTTGCAAAAGCAGCGTAAGTTCATCCCGAATAACAGGATCGTCTTCGATAATCATTATTTTTGACATCATATTTCCTCATTTTATTTTGCTTCTACGCTTTTATGTTCTTTTCATTTCCCGTATTACACTCAATCCGATCGGCACGGAAATGGCAAGCGTTAAGACATCCGAAACCGCCTGACAGATTTCCACACCCTGCAGACCGAAGAAATGCGGCAGAATTAAGATCAATGGCAGAAAGCATAACCCCTGTCTGGCCGATGCCACGATAGATGCTTTTAATCCTTTACCGATAGACTGTAACATCATATTGCACATAACAATCCAGGCATTTAAAGGAAACGCAACGACCTGATAACGCAGAGCTGCTGTGCCTACGGAGATCACTTCCATATCATCTTTCCTGAAAAGCGCTACCAGCTACGGTGCAAAACCATAACCCGTAACGCTTACAATGATCAGGAAGATAAAAGCATACCTGACGCAGAACCAGAATGCTTCCAATACTCTTTTATAATTGCCCGCGCCGTAATTAAATCCGCAGACAGGCTGAAATCCCTGACCGAATCCTATCAGAGCGGAATTGGCAAACATCGTAATCCTTGATACAATCGACATTCCTGCAATTGCCGCATCCCCGTAAATTCCCGCCGTATGATTCAGACAGATTGCCGCCAGACTTGCAAGTCCCTGCCTGCATAACGAAGGCATACCGCCTCTTATCATCTCTTTATAAAAATGCAGACTCGGCTTAAAATTTGTCAGACGAATCTGTATATTGCCGCCCTTTTTCACCATGAGAAGCAGCAGAATGAAACTGAAATACTGGCTGATTGTCGTCGCCAAAGCAGCTCCTGCAATACCCATTTCGCACTGTAATATCAGCAGCGGATCCAGAATCATATTAAGCACTGCCCCGGAAACAATTCCTATCATCGCATAAAAAGCGCTGCCCTGAAAACGCATCTGGTTATTTAGTACAAGAGAAGTCGTCATTGCCGGCGCGCCAAGCAGTATGATCCATAAATATGTAACCGTATAGGGCAGAATCGTCTCCGTTGAACCAAGCGCATAAGCAAGCGGCTTTACAAATATAAGACAAAGCAGCATCAGAATAGTACCGGCCGCAAGCGCCGAAAAGAAACCGACCGCAGACATTTTTTCCGCCTCTTCTATTTCCTTTGCCCCCAGCTTCCTGGAAATATAATTACCGGATCCGTGCCCGAAGAAAAAACCGATCGCCTGAACGATCGCCATCAGAGAGAAAACGATGCCGACTGCTGCCGTTGCCTGTGTGTTGATCTTACCGACGAAAAAGGTGTCTACCATATTGTAAAAGGATGTAATGAGCATACTTAAAATAGTAGGACCGGCCAAAGTACAGACCAGTTTCTTCACCGGCGTTTCCAGCATATATTGTCTTTTTTGATCTGCATTTGCAAAATTCATAGAGTATCAAACCTTTCTATCTGCATCTTATACTATAAAAAATTATAAACCTCAAAAAAGGAAGAAACAATATTTAAATTTGCTTCTTCCCTGTGGTGTATCAAGTTATTATAAAAAACTGTCCTCTTTTCCACTTACTTTCGTATACTCTTTTACAAAACCGCCGGATTATGCTATAATTTTTCTGCAATTATTTGATATGAAAGGACTATGTATCATAACAGAAAGGATAACAAAAATGAAAAACATATTTAAAAGATCAGGCATTCTCGCTTTACTGCTTTTTTTCATACCCACGGCAGTAACAGGATGTTCCGGCGAAAAGAAGGAAGAACCCGTTGAAGAAGTTGAAGAACCTGTCTATCCCGTCACAATTGACAATGTTGAGATTCGGATCGGTGAAACCACCGTACAGTCTCTTCTTGATAAGGGATTCAAAATGACAGTGTCGGAACTGACGCCGGACAATGAATATTACGAATATGAAATCGATCCGGAATTAGAACTGGAGGCAAATAGTTATTATACAGGCGGCTCAATCTGGATTACCGACCAGATCTTCGTACATATTTCTATCGTTACGGATGAAGAAGCAATCAGAATGGGAGACGCCGTAATCGCTTATCTGGATTTTTCACTGGCCGGCGGAGATGAAGCAGATCTTGAAAGAATTGCATTTAACGGCGTACCGATCACAGAACTGAATAGAGATAAAGCAGGAGAAATGTTTCCCGATTTTACCGGTGATGAAAATATGTGGTTTTCTCCTTATACTATGAAAGAATACAGCTATTTTTTGGGTTTTAATTCTCAAACAGACTATTCTCTGATGAGATTTTCCGTAGAAAAGGAATATGACGTTGATTGGAACAGCGAACAATAAAAGGATTCATTATGGAAGGAAAATGAAAAATATGCTCAAAAAATGGTGTTTCATGGGAATATTTCTTATTTTCATGAATGCGGCAGTAACAGGATGTTCCGGCGAAAAAAATGACCATCCCTCTGAATCTGAAAAAGAAGAAAAATTGATAGAAGATACTCTACAGAAATCAGAAGAACCTTTATATCCTGTCCTGATTGATGATATTGAAATCCTTATAGGAGAAACTACCATTCAATCCTTATTGGACAACGGTCTGCGTATGGATATATTTGAAACGACGCCATCTTACGAATATTATGAGCATGAAATCGATCCGGAAGAAAAATTGAAAGCAAACAGTTCTTATTCAGGCTTTTCTATCCATTTAACAGATTCTGTCTACGCATTTGTGAGCATTGCCACAGACGAAGAAGCTGTAAAAATGGGGGATGCCGTAATTGCATCTATGAATTTTTCATTTGACGACGGAGATAAAGCAGACTTTGCCAGAATTGCTTTTAACAATATTCCGCTTACAGAACTAAACAGAGAAAAAGCAGAAGAAATATTTCCTGATTTTACCGGTAATGAAAACATCCTGTTTTCTCCTTTTGACATGAAAGAGTATCGTTATTTTATGGAATTTGATTTACAAAATGACGGTTTATTGACAGGATTAACTTTGGAAAAAAAATATGATACCGATCGAAACAGCAGACTATAAAAATTTTCATTGTATAGTATAGAACTATATATTATGATATAAAGTATAAAAAGCTTATTTTATCTGCATACTAATCTCAAATTATAATTAAGGAAGGTACATTTATGAATCCACAGGCTTTTTTCAAATTGTCTTATGGTCTTTTCGTTATTGCCACAAAGACAGAACAGAAAATGAACGGATGTATTATCAACACGGTAACGCAGGTAGCAGAAGATCCAAAACGTATTATTTTTGCTGTCAACAAACAGAATCTTACTTCTGAAATGATTCAAAAAGCAGGAATTGCGTCTATTTCAGTCCTTTCTGAATCTGCACCTTTTTCCATCTTCAAAAATTTTGGTTTTCAAAGCGGAAGAGAAGCCGATAAATTTGTCGGTGTTCCTTTTGCGCTTACCAAACAGGAACTTCCTTATCTGAAAGAACACACCAATGCCTATTTTGACTGCAAAGTTTTAAATTCATATGATCTGGGCACGCATATGATGTTTCTTGCAGAAGTCACGGATGCAGATGTTCTTTCCGATGAAAAAGCAATGACTTATGCTTATTACCACGAATTTGTAAAACCGAAGCCTGATTCATCGCAGTCTGCTCCGAAAAAAGGCTGGCGTTGTACGGTATGCGGATACGTTTATGAAGGAGAAGAACTTCCGCCTGATTTTATCTGCCCCTGGTGTAAACACGGTGTTGATGATTTTGAAAAAATATAGAAAAGAGGTATGAAAATTGAGACAATTTTTTGGTATGAGTCAAAACGGAGATCTGCAGGAAGCCGTCCGCGGCTTAAAAAACCCCCAGCTGATCATGCTTCTATCTAACGGGGATCAATTTGAAAAACATGTAGCGGAACTGGAAAAGCTTTTTCCTAAAATACCCAGCATCGGCTGTATCGGCATGAGTTACGATACGCGGGTCGTAGAAAAAGGCGTCGGCATCATAGCTTTTTTGGATGGTGTCGCCGCTGCCGCCAATGTACTTGAAGAAGTATCTACCATGCCTGTAAAATATATAGAACGTCTAAAACAGGATGTCAAGACTGTGAACGGATCATCAAGAGATACTGTATGTATTGACTTTTGTTCAGGAAATGATGCCTGCGTACTTACCACAATAAACAGCGTCCTTGGAAACATCAATATTCCTCTTGTCGGAGGAACCGGCGACGCGGGTAAAGTATCCGCCAACGGTAAGGTATATGAAGATGCCGTAGCTTATGCAATGGTCAAAAACAATAACGGCAGGGTAAAAACCTACAAAGAAAATATATACCACCAAATGGGCAATTACTATTTCATCGCTTCCAAGACAGATAAGGCGAATTACATAATCGGCGAATTGAACGGCCATCCGGCCAGACAGGTATATCAGGATATTCTTCATGTAACGGAGAAAGAAATACTGACACAGACTTTTAAAAATCCTTTTGGAAAAATCAACGGCGACGATACCTGTATCATATCGATCAAAGAAGTAAACGGCAATGCCCTGACATGTTTCAGACAGGTAAACGATTCCGACGTACTGATCATGTTGGAACTTGGCGATTATAAGGCAATCGTAAAGGAAACAATTGAAACCATTAAACGGGATTTCCCGAAACGTTCAGCCGTATTTTCCGTTAACTGCCTGTTCCGTTATCTGTTATTCAATGATAATCATTATATGAACGAATATTTGCAGGAAATGGCCTCTTTAGGCAACCATGTCGGTTTTGTCGGCTATGGAGAACATTATAATAACCGATTCGTCAATCAATCTATGACTTGCGTCGTATTTGAATAAGGAGGACAACATGCTGTTTAATAATAAATCGCAAAATAAAGAAAAAAGTCTGTATCCGATTTTGCATGTGACAGACAGTTTGAAGACATACCAACAGGAACTTGTACAAAATGAAGTAACTTCCTTAAAAGAGCTCAGCATGGTAAGCAGTTCTTTTGGCGGCGTACTTGCCGAAGCAGATAGTTTTCAGAATACATTACAGGATTTTGACCAGACTTTCTCCAGTATCAATCAGGTATCCGGACAGTTTGCAACAGTAAAAGACGATATTGCCCAATCTGTTATACAGGCACAAGACGAAGTCGAATCATTAAAAAACAGTTCTATGCAGGTAAGAGATTATTTCAGTGATATGGACAGTACTTTTGAGAATTTCCAGTCTTCTGTTAAAAAGATCAAACTCTGTATGAACAAAATCATATCCATTGCCGATCAGACAAACATTCTGGCATTAAACGCTTCTATCGAAGCTGCTAAGGCCGGAGAAAGAGGAAAAGGATTTGCAGTTGTTGCAGAAGAAGTAAAAACACTGGCAGACGAGATCAAAGAACTTGTCGATGAAGTAAATTCCGGCTTACGGGATGTAGAAGATGAAACAGACAAATTAAATGCAAGTATCAATACATCCCAGCAGGCGCTTGAACAAAGTCTGAGTAAAGTAGACGAAACTTCCGAAATGTTCGATAATATTACACAGGCGGCAGAAAATGCCACTTCCGTACAAACAGAGATCAACGGCGTTATTGAGGATTCCAAAAGGGCTCTTCAGGTATTATGCGGATACTTTGATAAGATCAGAAAACAATATCAGGAAGTCGTACAACATATTAACCATGCAAGAAAACTCGGAACGACCAAAAGCAGTATGTTTGAAGATGTCGATAATATGCTGTCACAGATTCCGCTCATTGTAAAAGACTACATAAAAAAATAAAATATTATAGAGAAAATTCTTACAAACGGCGGTCAAAAGACCGCCGTTCTCAATATCTGTTAAAACAGGCAAATATCTCCTGGACTCTGGGCACTGCCAGACCTGACACTGCATTACCTTTATCACAGATACCGGCAAGTCCTTTGGTTTTTATCATATTATCCAGAGCCTTCACGATTTCCTTTATATCACTTCTCCGGTCTCCGTAATGTTCTTTCGCATAACGAAGTAGATAGGCAAGCGCCTGTGTCTGTTCTTCATCTATAAGCTGTTCTACATAACGCAGATCCAGATTATCTTTTCCAATGGAAAATGCGGTTTTTCCCATTCTTTTAATCTTCAGACGTTCTTCTACGTAACCGTCCCCGCGGTATGTCTTTCTTTTCTGCACAGACCCTGACAGATCGATCTCACGTTTATCTGCAGGCAGATGAAATTCCGGAGCGTTTATCACAGGAGAAACCGTATCTTTCAGGAATTTCTTTGTTTCATCCGTAATATCAATTGCCTGATAAGAATCCATTTGCAGGATATGATCCGCAATATAGAAATAAGAACCGCAGCTTCCTACGACCAATATCGTAGAAATATCTGCTTTTTCATACAAATCTCTGGCACGTTCCAGAAACGGTGTAATCGGTTCTTTTTCTCTGGCAACGATCTTTTGCATCAGTTCATCACGAACCATGAAATTTGTCGCAGATGTATCTTCATCAATCAGTAAAAGCCTGCTGCCTGCTTCGATTCCTTCAATAATATTGGCTGCCTGGGAAGTACTGCCGCTGGCATCTAATGTAGAAAAACTTTTCGTATCTTTTCCATTTGGCAGATGATTGATAAAAAGAGAAATATCGGTATTGGTTATTTTCCTGCCATCTTCTGCACGCAGCTTTAATGCTGTCTCATCGGTTATCACATATTCTCTTCCATCCCCTGTAATGTGGTTATATACGCCTCTCTCAAGTGCTTTCAGGAGCGTAGATTTTCCATGATATCCTCCGCCTACGATCAGCGTAATGCCTTTTTTGATCCCCATCCCTCTAAGAGTCCCTTTATGAGGAAGTTCTAACGTAACTGCCATTGTTTCGGGCGACTGAAACGGGATGCCATCTTTTAACGGTCTGTCGGAAACGCCGCTTTCTCTTGGCAGGATCGATCCATCCGCAACAAATGCCACGATATTTTGTCTTTTCATTTCTTCTCTGATGTATCGTTGGTCTTCTGCCAGATGAATTGTCTTCTCCAATTCCTGTTTCGGCGTTTTCTCATAATATAAACTCTGTTCTACGCATACGGGAATAAAATCAAACAGGATTTTTTCCAGTTCCATGGCATTGATCGTACGTCCGTTTGCCGGAAATCCTACTTCAAAGCGCACAATAATTTCTTTTCCTGTAATTTCACAGGCAGTTCTCTCCAAAATTTCCTGTCCGCATCTGCTTACTGTAATTATTCCGCTTTTCCCGGAACCTTTGGCCTGAAAACAGAATTTATCCGCCTGTTTATGAAAACGCCGTATCAAATAATCCTCCAAAGCAGTTTTATTTTCCTTTGTCAGATAATCATTTTTCGGAAATGCCGCAATTGCATGCTCTACTCTTACGCTTAATCTTGAAGGAGCCGCAAACGGATCTCCCTGAACATGTTCAATATTCAATACGTATTTTCCAAATGAATAACTTCCTGCTAATGATTTATAAGCAGGATAACTTTTTCTGTTGATTGCACGAAGATTATTCCTTAATTCTTCTGATGATTTCATAATCTGTCTTCCGTTTCCTTTTATAAATGTTTTTCAGATACCATATTTTATAGTATACCATATTGTTTTACAGCTATTTCCCAGTATTTTTCCGGAATATCCGGCCACGTAACGCTGCCTTCCTTTTCTTTGCACAATTTCATGGCAAGTTCCAAACAAGGGCTCATATAATCGTCTCCCGTATCAAGTACATGTTTCGTGAGTTTTGCCCAATATGGCGCCTTTTCATTCAATCCTGACGTTTCATATTCCTTTTTTACCGTTTCCACATCATAATCCAGTTGAAAAAACTCTTCGTTCCATCCTGATTTTTCTCCATGCAGGATCATATATTGCGCTTTTCCGTTATAATACCAGGGTACTCCAACCGAACCGGGATGGATCAGTTTTTTGTTTCCGTACGTTCTGCTTTCCTGTATATGAGCATGGCCGCTGATCAACAAATCTACATCCAGATTTTCCATAATGGATTCCAGATTTTCATTATCCGGCAATAGTAGTTCTTTCGAAGAAGTTAATGAACCATGACAATAGCGAAACGGCGGATATCCTTCTTTTCTATAAATTCCTTTGATATCCAGTGATTCATAGAAATCAAGATCTTCTTTCGTAAGATTCTCATAAGTATACAACAGATTTCCGCTTGCCGAGGAATAAGTCCAGCGCTCGTTCGGGTTTTCCCTGTGATGCAGCATATAATCTTCTCTGTTTCCGCGAATAAAAGAACAATGATACTTGTCTTTCATTTCATAAATGATCTGCATTGTTTTATGCGGATAGGGACAATCGCTGATATAATCCCCCAGAAAAATGAATTCCTCTGCATTTTGACTGAATGCATGTTCAATACACCTTTTCAGAGCCATATGATTACTGTGAATATCTCCGATCACTGCCAGTTTCATATATAAAATTCTCCTTATTGTGTAATTTCAAGATTATCATAAAGCAAATACCGTGTAACGACCGTTTCATACGTTATCTTATAACTGATATAAGAATATATTTTTCCTTCCGGATCCGTGTATTGTATGAAAACACCATTTCTATTAGAGTACTTATCCGCAGGAAAATCCCATAATTCCAACAGGGAACCATCCCCGTAATCAAACAGAATCGATTCTCCTTCCGGAACCTTTTTCGTTTCCTTACCGGAACCGTTTATCGTAAGATATGTATTGAAACCTCTGAAATTTTCTTCCGACAGCTTTAAAATTTTTTCATTTGTATATACCATCAAACTATCATTTTCATTCACATAAGCAATACTTTTTGATAATTTGTTAACAAAATTGGAATATCTTACATGATATCCCATAAACCATGCACTTGAACAGATCAATAACAGCAGCAAAGTAAAAAATAACAGTATGATAATATTAAACTTAATATCTTTTTTCTCTTTCTTTTCTTTCTTTATTTTATCATATAGATCAATCATATTTTTCTTTTCCCCCTTTTTAATCTGCATTTCTTTCTCATAGGTTTAAAATTTTGAACTGATATCTTCTATACTGATTATAAAAGAGATACCAGTTCCCCGGTATCTCTTTTTGATTAACATGAGAATGACTCATAAAGCACGGCATTCATTGTTTATTCAACTTCTTCTTCCGGCAGGGTTACTTTTTCATCATCATTTTCAGAAATATTACCATATCGCTCTTCTTCCGGAATCTCTTCCATTGCATCGTCGATATTTTCAAATTCCTGGCTGCCATCACTTACTTTTTCCCTTACTTTGGCAATCTTGGCAACCTTCACGTCCTCTTCCAGATTCATCATTTTGACACCGGATGTAATTCTGCCAAGTGTTGAAATATCTTCCATACGCAGCTGGATAATAACACCTTCTGTTGTGATCATCATAATCTCGTGATCGTCGTTTACTGCTTTTACACCGACTACATTACCTGTTTTTTCAGTGATCTTATAACATTTCACACCTTTACCGCCCCTGTTTTGTACGGTAAACTCATCCAGATAAGTACGTTTTCCAAGGCCGTTTTCAGAAACGATCAAAAGAGAATCTCCCTGGTGATCTAACTGCATACCGATTATTTCATCACCATCGGATAAATTCATACCGATAACACCCATGGAGGAGCGTCCGGTTGCTCTTACATCCGTTTCCCTGAATCGGATACACATACCAAGTTTTGTAACAAGGAAAATTTCAGTATCCTTATCCGTTGATTTTACTTCGATCAGTTCATCATCTTCTCTGAGATTGATTGCGGCAAGGCCGTTTTTACGGACATTGCTGTATTCCAGAATAGAAGTTTTCTTGACGATACCTTTTTTCGTAACCATGAAAAGATTTTTATCGTCTTCATAATCTTTGATCGGAATCATGGCTGAAATTTTCTCGCCCGGCGTCAGCTGCAGCAAATTAATGATCGCAGTTCCTCTTGCCGTACGTCCCGCTTCGGGAATTTCATAGGCTTTTAATCGGTAAACTCTTCCGTAATTGGTAAAAAACATCAGATAATGATGCGTCGTCGTCATCAGAAGATCTTCTATATAGTCTTCTTCCAATGTCTGCATTCCTTTAATTCCTTTACCGCCGCGGTTCTGTGACTTAAAGTTATCTACTGTCATACGTTTCACATAACCGAGACTGGTCATGGCAATGACTGTGTTGTCCCTCGGTATCAGATCTTCCATATTAATATCATAGACATCATATCCGATCTTACTTCTTCGATCGTCACCGAATTTTTCTGCAATAATTAACATTTCTTCTTTGATGACGCCGAGCAGTAACTTTTCATCTGCCAAAATTGCCTTTAATTCTGCAATTTTTGCCAATAATTCTTTATGTTCGTTTTCCAGTTTTTCTCTTTCCAGACCTGTCAGAGCACGCAGACGCATATCTACGATTGCCTGTGACTGTACTTCGGAAAGCGCAAAACGTTCTATCAGTCTTTCTTTTGCAATCTGGGTCGTCTGGCTGCTTCTGATAATCTGGATTACTTCATCTATATTATCAAGAGCAATCAACAATCCCTGTAAAATATGATCTCTTTCTTCCGCTTTATTCAGATCATATTTTGTTCTTCTTGTTACAACATCCTTCTGATGATCCAGATAATAACCAAGCATATCAAGAAGATTCATCACCTTCGGTTCCTGGTTAACAAGAGCAAGCATGATAATACCGAAAGAATCCTGCAACTGGGTATGTTTATAAAGCTGATTCAAAATAACATTTGCGTTAACATCTCTTCTAAGTTCAATGACGATACGCATACCTTCTCTGTTCGTTTCGTCGCGAAGATCTGTAATACCATCTATTTTCTTTAATTTTACCATATCGGCAATTTTCAAAATCAGATTGGCCTTATTTACCATATAAGGAAGTTCCGTCACGATAATACGGTTCTTTCCATTTTCCATTGTTTCAATATTGGTTACGGCACGGACTCTGACTTTACCGCGTCCGGTACGATAAGCTTCTTCCGCTCCTCTTGTTCCGAGTATCACACCGCCTGTCGGGAAATCCGGCGCCTTGATCAGTTCTAAAACTTCTTCGATCTCTGTCTTTCTGTTTTCCTGTACCTGATTATCTATAATCTTTATAACGGCACTTATAACTTCACGTAAATTATGAGGCGGTATATTGGTAGCCATACCTACTGCAATACCGGAAGTACCGTTTACCAGAAGATTCGGATAACGGCTTGGAAGCACGGAAGGTTCTTTTTCCGTATCATCAAAGTTAGGAACGAAATTAACCGTATCTTTATTGATATCTGCAAGCAGCTCCATCGAAATTTTACTCAAACGTGCTTCCGTATAACGCATAGCTGCAGCGCCATCCCCATCGACGGAACCGAAATTGCCATGTCCATCCACGAGCGGATAACGTGTAGACCATTCCTGTGCCATATTAACAAGAGCTCCATAGATAGAACTATCTCCATGAGGATGATACTTACCCATTGTATCACCGACAATACGCGCACTTTTTCTATGCGGTTTGTCGGGACCGTTATTCAACTCTATCATGGAATACAGAACTCTTCTCTGCACCGGCTTCAAACCATCTCTTACATCAGGCAGTGCACGTGCCGCAATAACGCTCATTGCATAATCAATGTAAGAATCTTCCATTTTTTTCTTAAGGTCTACTTCTTCAATTTTATCAAAAATACGATCATCCATTCTAATATGATTCCTTTCAATTGAAAAATCTCTGATTTTTCAATTTAAATATCGAGATTCTTAACAAACTTCGCATTTTCTTCAATAAAAATACGTCTGGGTTCTACTTTATCACCCATTAAAGTATTAAAAGTAAGATCTACTTCAGATTCTTCCTCTTCATTGATATTAACACGAAGCAAAATACGTTTTTCCGGATCCATCGTTGTATCCCAAAGCTGATCCGCATCCATTTCTCCCAGACCTTTATAACGCTGGATCTTATTACTTTGATCTCTTCCCACTTCCGCAAGAAGTTTATCCAGTTCTTCATCACTGTAAGCATACCAGACCTGTCTGTTTTTCTCCAGTTTATAAAGAGGCGGTTTTGCAAGATAAACATGACCCTGCCTGATCAGCTCCGGCATAAAACGATAAATAAAGGTAAGCATTAACGTAGCAATATGAGCCCCGTCAACATCGGCATCCGTCATAATAATAATCTTATTATAGCGAAGTTTGCTGATATCAAAATCTTCATGAATGCCGGTTCCGAAAGCAGTAATCATAGCCTTGATCTCTTCGTTTGCATAGATTCTGTCAAGTCTTGCTTTTTCTACATTTAATATTTTTCCACGAAGCGGCAGAATAGCCTGTGTGGCACGACTTCTTGCCGTCTTGGCAGAGCCGCCGGCAGAATCTCCCTCTACAATATAGATCTCACAGTTTTCAGGATTTTTGTCCGAACAATCGGCCAGTTTACCGGGTAAGGAAGAACCTTCCAAAGCAGTTTTGCGACGAGTCAGATCCCTTGCCTTTCTGGCCGCTTCTCTTGCACGCTGCGCCAGAATAGATTTTTCACATATAATTTTGGCAACAGACGGATTTTGTTCCAAAAAGTAAGTAAGCTGTTCACTTACTATATTATCAACGGCTCCCCTTGCTTCGGAATTTCCCAGTTTCTGCTTTGTCTGTCCTTCAAACTGGGGATCTTCTATTTTGACGCTGATAATGGCTGTCAAACCTTCCCTGATATCATCACCGGAAAGATTATCTTCGTTTTCTTTTAATAATTTATTATTTTTTGCATAATCATTAAATGTCTTTGTAAGTGCATTCTTAAAACCGATCAAATGTGTACCGCCTTCGGGCGTATTGATATTATTCACAAATGTATAAACGCTTTCGTTATAAGAATCATTATGCTGCATTGCAACTTCAACATAAACATTATTTTTCGTTCCTTCAAAGTACATGATCTGACCATACAAAGCATCTTTACTTTTATTCAGATACGTAACGAACTCTTTGATTCCGCCTTCATAATGAAATTCTTTACGCTGTTCCATTCCTTCCCGTTCATCGGAGAGAATAATCTTTAACCCTTTTGTAAGAAAAGCAGTTTCTCTGAGTCTTGTTTTTAATGTTTTATAATCAAAAACAGTCTCTTCAAAAATAGACGCATCCGGTTTAAAATGAATTTTTGTTCCTGTTTTATCAGGTTCGCATTCGCCTACAACTTTAAGAGGATAACATACTTGTCCCCTCTCATAACGCTGCTTATATATTTTGCCTTCTGTATAAATTTCCACTTCAAGCCAGTCAGAGAGGGCATTTACAACAGAGGCCCCTACGCCGTGGAGTCCTCCCGATACCTTGTATCCTCCGCCGCCGAATTTTCCTCCCGCATGAAGAATCGTAAAAACAACTTCAACGGCAGGAATACCCGCTTTATGATTGATTCCTGTCGGAATGCCCCGTCCATCATCAATAACCGTAACAGAATTATCGGAATTGACCGTTACATCGATCGTACTGCAGAATCCTGCCAGTGCTTCATCTACGGAATTATCTACGATTTCATAAACCAGGTGATGAAGACCTCTGCTGGACGTACTTCCTATATACATACCGGGTCTTTTTCTAACTGCTTCAAGACCTTCTAATATTTGAATCTGATCTGCTCCGTAATCATTAGCCATTATAAACCTCCTGCAGAATTACCTTATACATAATCATCAATGTTCCCATCCATATTTCCGGCAAGACTTCCGTTTTCGATTCGAAATATTTTATCGATTTCAAATCTGTTATTAATCAATTCATCCAATCCGGTACATGTAATAATTGTCTGAATATCCCCTATACTGTCCAATAAATAATTTTGTCTGTTGCTGTCAAGTTCCGACAGTACGTCATCGAGAAGAAGAACGGGATTATCCTTTGTCATTTTTTTAACCAATTCTATTTCTGATAATTTTAAAGACAGAGCAGCAGTTCTCTGCTGACCTTGAGAACCGAATTTACGAATATCGATAGTTCCTTCCATAAAATAAAAGTCATCTCTGTGAGGACCGACTGTAGTCTGTTTTAATTTAATATCTCTTTCCTGAGAAGCCTTTAAAGCCTGTTCATAATTTTCTATCGTAGTATCGGCTTCATAACAAATACATAAATTTTCCTTATCGCCTGACAATTTTTTATGTATTTCATAAATAATTTCATTTAATTGTTTTACAAATAATTCTCTTCTTTCAATGATCTTGCTGCCGAAAGAAACAAGCTGAGAATCCCATATATTCAATGTATCTCTCAGTTCCGGCCTGAAATACATGTCTTTTAAGAGTTTATTTCTCTGATTGACTATTTTATTATAATGATTCAGATTATACAGATAAAAGCTGTCGAGCTGACAAAGCTCCATATCTACAAATCTTCGTCTTTCTGCCGGGCCGCTTTTGATAATACTTAAATCCTCCGGAGAAAAAAATACGACATTCAACAATCCCAAAAGTTCAGCAGCCTTTTTAATTTTCTGCCCGTTGATTGCAATTCCTTTGGATTTATTTTTTCGAAGGTGCATATCTACTTTGTTTTCAATACCTTCTTTTTCCAGAAAAGTCCTGATATGCGCTTCTTCTTTCTCAAAATTTATAATATCTTTGTCTTTGCTTCCCTTATGGGATTTTGTTGTGGAAGATAAATAGATCGCTTCTAAAATATTGGTCTTTCCCTGTGCGTTATCTCCATATAAAATATTTGTCCCACTGCTGAAATGAATGTTCAAAGAATCATAATTTCTGAAATTTTGTAATTCCAATGATTTAATGATCATCAGTTTTCTACCTTAACCTGCTGCCCTTCAAACTCTATTACATCGCCCGGATGTATTTTCTTGCCGCGCTGATATTCCACTTCACCGTTTACTTTTACATAACCTTCCTGAATCTCAGCCTTCGCATCGACGCCCGATTCCACGAATCCGGCAAGTTTCAGAGCCTGACCAAGTTTTATATATTCGTCTTTAATTTTTATTGTTTCCATAAATTTCCACTCTTAAACAGTCTTGCTTTTAACGTATCTTTTCTCTTACTATAAAAATATCAGCTTACCGTCGTAAAATTAACCGGCAGGATCAGATAAATATAGTTTTCTTCTGCATCTCTGATAAAACATGGCGCTTTCGGATTTACCATGTAAAGATCCACTTCTTCATCATCGATCACACGCAGCGCATCGATCAGGAATTTGGGATTAAATCCGATCATCAGGTCTTTACCGTTTTTCGTAATATCAATTTCTTCATCCATACTTCCTATGATGGTATTCATTTTCAGTTCCATGGAAGCATCTGTAATATTGATAATGACCGGTTTTTTATCTCCTTCTTTTACAAGAAGAGTCGCTCTGTCAATACAATTTAAAAATTCTTTTTTATTGATTCTGACTTTCGTTTCATAATCAGTGGATAACATCTGATCAATCTTAAAATATTCGCCTTCGATCAATCTGGAAAGAACGATCGTATTGTCAAATTCAAATAAAATATGATTGTCCGTAAAGAAAATATGTACTTCTTTATCCACATCACCGGAAAGAATCTTGCTGATCTCACTTAAAGTTTTACCAGGCACTACCAGTTTCTTAGGTTCATAGTTATCCTTCAGATTAATTTTACGAATAGAGATTCTATGCCCGTCTAACGATACCACCTTTAAAGTATCTCCATCAATTTCAAACAGTTCGCCCGTCATCAGTTTATTATTATCATTATCGGCTATAGAGAAGATAGTCTGCCTGATGATTTCTTTTAAAGTAAACTGAGATAAAACGATAGAATCGTTTCTTTCGATCAAAGGCAGATAGGAAAAATCTTCTCCTGATTTACCGATAATATTGAATTTGGCTTTTTCACAGGTGATCGTCGTCTTTAAATTAGCATCCGTTTCTATCATGATATCATTATCGGGAAGTTTACGAACGATCTCTAAAAAGATTTTGGCATCAATCGCAATCATACCTCTTTCAACAACTTTTCCCTCTATTCTTGTTTCGATACCAAGTTCCATATCATTTGCCGCCAACTTGATCTCGCCGTTTCTAACGTCCAATAAAATACATTCCAGAATAGACATAGTTGTTTTGCTGGGTACTGCTTTTGATACGATCTGTACACCGTTTAAGAGATTGGATTTCTTACATATAATTTTCATCTGTGTATAACTTCCTTTCTGAATATGAACCGGAACGGGAACTGCCTGTCATATTTATTTATAATATATTTCATAGTCTTTCATAATAATAGGTGTTGAAATGTGCATAACCTCATTTATTATACTATTTTTCAGGAAAAAAGAAAATGTATAAGTTGTGAAAATCTTCGGATAACCTGAGAATAAGTTTTATATTATCAACAATCGGAAGGTTAGGTGAAAATTAACTTCTTTTTAATTGTTTCAATTTTATTCTTCAGTTCCACATTGTTCACAATTTCCTCGGAGATCTTATTCACACCATGTATGACAGTTGTATGATCCTTTTTCCCGAGGAACTTTCCGATACCGGAAAGAGATTCTGCCGTCAGATCCCTGCAAAGGTACATAACGATCTGTCTGGCTTGTACCAGTTCGGAATTTCTTTTCTTGGACATAATATCGTCTGCAGTAATTCCGAAATATTCGGCTACTACATTAATGATTAAGGAAGGGGTAACGTCTCTTGGAGTGTCTGCATATATAATGTCTTTTAGAGCTTCCTGTGCATGTTCTAAATTGATGTCAAGATTATTTAACTTGGAAAATGCGATGATCTTATTAAATGCTCCTTCTAATTCCCTGATATTGGATTTAATATTGGTTGCAATATATTCTAATACTTCGTCATCTATTTTTTTATTGCAGTTTTCGGCATTTTTCTTTAAAATAGCCATTCTGGTCTCATAATTAGGCGGCTGTATATCGGCAATCAGTCCCCATTCAAAACGGGAACGGAATCTTTCTTCCAACGTTTCCAGTTCTTTGGGCGGTTTATCGGAAGATAGAATGATCTGTTTCCCTGCGGAGTGAAGCGTATTAAATGTATGGAAAAATTCTTCCTGTGTGCTTTCTTTACCAATGATAAATTGAATATCATCTATTAGAAGGACATCCACGGTTCTGTATTTTTCTCTTAATTTACTCATGGTGGCTGCATTTCCGCTTCTGATAGATTCAATAACTTCATTTGTAAAGATTTCCGATGTTACGTACATGACTTTCGTATCAGGATTTTCTTCTAAAATGAAATGTCCGATTGAATTCATTAAATGCGTTTTCCCAAGTCCTGCTCCTCCATATATATAGAGAGGATTGTATGCTTCGCCCGGAGACTCTGCTACGGCGAGACAGGCGGAATGTGCGAAATTGTTGTTGCTTCCTACAACGAACGTTTCGAATTTATATTTTGGATTTAAATTGGCATTTTCATAATTGATATTGTATACATGCTTTGTTTTGGAAGAATTGTTCTGTTTTTCTTCCCTGGCATCTTTTTCCAATATAAAGGAAATATCATAAGTATGGTCCATCATTTCGGATATCGTTACCTGAAAATAATTTTTATATTTATTTGAAATATAATTCAGGAAATGAGACTGATTTGATGGGATCAGTATCGTTATCACATCATTTTCAACCTGATAAAAATTTAAGGGGGCTATCCATGTTGAATAGGCAATGTCGGAGAGCTCATATTCTTTTCGTAAAGTCTCCTTGATCAAATCCCAATTATCTTTGATAGAATCCATATAAAAACCTCTTTACTATAAATATTTCATTTTAACGAAAATCCCCTAACATATATATTAATATAAATGAAGTAAAAATTCAATTAAATAAGTTGATAAGTTATCCACAAAAAAATAAACAGGTTTACATAGATGATTAACATGATTTTTTATGATGTGTATAACTATAAGAATAATGATTAACATTTAAAGAGAGGATAAATTAAGGGGATTATTTAAGTTGTCAACAGGAAAATAAAAAGTTATACACAGCTTATCCACATTTTGTGGATACATTTATGTAAAGTGGATATCTTTTTTATTCCTGAAAAAATTTTTTTATCATAGAAAAATGTCAGGATTCCCTTGACGTATTGGAATTATTTATATACAATAGAGGTGTTGTTTTCCAAACAAAACTGTAATTTATTAATTTATTTGTAAATGATCAGATCGTAACCGTAGAAGAATATCTACTTTGGAAAAGGAGGTGTATCGTAATGAAAATGACATATCAGCCGAAAAAGAGACAGAGATCCAAAGTCCATGGATTCAGGGCAAGAATGAAAACAAAGGGCGGAAGAAAGGTTTTAGCTGCAAGACGAGCAAAAGGTAGAAAAAAATTATCAGCATAAAGGCCGCATTTATGTGGCCTTTTTTTCCTCTTATCAGATGAATATCAAGGTAGCTAATATATGAAATTTTCGGAATCATTGAAAAAGAACAGCGATTTTAAGTATGTTTATCAAAATGGAAAGAGTTTCGCCAACAGATTTTTAGTAATGTATGTATTGGAAAACAATGATGAAAAAAACAGATTGGGAATATCGGCCAGTAAAAAGGTAGGTAACAGTGTTGTAAGACACAGATTTACCAGATTGGTGAGAGAAAGTTACAGACTACATGAAAATATATTTAATAGTGGTTTAGATATAGTAGTCGTTGCCAGAAAAAATGCCGCTTTGGCAAATTATAAAGAAATTGAAAGCGCATTATTACATCTTGCGAAAATACATCATATATTGATATGAAAAAGTTCATGATTTTTATAATTGAATTTTATAGAAAATATGTTTCTCCTATGAAAAGCACAAAATGCCCTTATATTCCTACCTGTTCCGAGTATGGTCTGGAAGCGGTAAAAAAATACGGCGCTTTTAAGGGAGGTTTTCTTGCTTTGTGGAGAATTATCAGATGTAATCCTTTTTCAAAAGGCGGCTATGATCCGGTTCCTTAAAAAATGGCAAAAGGGAGGTAACAAGAGTGCCAGGTATGATATTAACGCAGGACTCTACATTTATTATAGGACCTATTACCAAATTATTAGGTTATATAATGGAAGGTATTTTCTTCGTAATAGATAAAATAGGAATTCCTAATATTGGACTTGCTGTTATATTATTTACGATCGTAATTTATTTACTGATGATGCCTTTGACGATAAAACAGCAGAAATACTCTAAACTATCTGCTAAGATGAATCCTGAGCTTCAGGCAATTCAGGCAAAGTATAAAAATAAAAAAGATAACGAATCGATGATGGCGATGAATGCGGAAACGCAGGCCATTTATGCAAAATATGGTGTTTCTCCTTCGGGAAGCTGCCTGCAGCTTATCATTCAGCTTCCTATTATGTGGGCGCTTTATCGTGTTATTTATAATATGCCGGCTTATGTAAAAAGTATCAAAAATGCTTTTTTTCCATTAGTTGATAATATGATTGCACAGGCTGGCAGTACGGAGTTTATTCGCGGTTTTGCCAATGCCGGTATGTATGAAAAGCAGTTTAACAATGAATCTTTTACAGGCGGCGTAACAACCTATGTACAGAATACTTTTATCGACGTACTGAATAAAGCCTCGAGTACGGAATGGCTCAGTATTAAAGATAAATTCCCTGCATTGTCCGGGGATGTAGACCAGACGCTTTCCTTATTGGACCGTTATAATAATTTTCTGGGATTAAATATTGCCAATTCACCTTCTTATATGATGAAAGAAGCGCTTGAGGCAGGTGCATACGGTATGGTAATAGCTGCTCTGGCGATTCCTGTTTTGTCTGCAGTTACACAATGGATTAATGTAAAATTGATGCCGCAGCAGAATACGGACAGTAAATCAAATGACCAGCAGAGCGCTATGATGCAGTCTATGAAAACAATGAATGTGATGATGCCTATTATGTCGGCAGTATTTTGTTTTACACTGCCTGCAGGTCTTGGTCTTTACTGGGTAGCCGGTGCTGTTGTAAGATCTATTCAGCAGGTCATTATTAATAAACATATTGATAAGATAGATCTGGATGAACTGATTAAGAAAAACGAAGGCAAGGCAAAAGAGAAGCTGGAAAAAGCAGGTATCAGAGCAGATAAGTTAAATGCTTATGCCAGTATGAATACAAAGAATGTTAACAGTAATTACAGATCTTCTTCGCAAAAGCAGCTTACACAAGAAGAAAAAGACGAAGCAGTCAGAAAGTCAACGGAATATTATAACAAAAATGCAAAACCCGGAAGTATTGCAGCCAAGGCAAATATGGTAAAGCAATATAATGAGAAAAATAATAAAAGATAATAGAAATGAACAGTGTTTTAAGCAAGGAGGTTACTTATGGATTTTATTGAATTTTCAGCAAAAACAGTTAATGATGCCATCACGGAAGCATGTCAGAAATTTATCGTAACAAGTGATAAATTAGAATATGAAGTAGTTGAAGAAGGTTCTTCCGGTTTTCTCGGAATCGGCTCAAAACCGGCAGTCATTAAAGCAAGGGTAAAATCTTCCATAGAAGATAAGGCAAAAGATTTCTTAAACAGTGTTTTTGAAGCAATGAAGCTGACTGTTGTCATTGATATTAAATATGATGAGATCAATAATTCCATGAATATTGATTTAAGCGGCGATGAAATGGGCGTTTTGATCGGTAAAAGAGGACAAACTTTAGATTCTTTACAATATCTGGTATCTTTAGTAGTGAACAAAGATGTGGAAAACTACATTTATGTTAAAGTAGATACGGAAAATTACAGACAAAGAAGAAAAGAAACGCTTGAAAATCTGGCGAAAAATATTTCCTACAAAGTAAAAAGAACAAAAAGACCTGTATCATTGGAGCCGATGAATCCCTATGAAAGAAGAATTATTCATTCCGCTTTACAGAATGATAAATATGTTACGACACACAGTGAAGGAGACGAACCTTTCAGACATGTTGTAGTTGTACTGAAAAAATATGGAAAATAACAGGTATAAAAAATGAATATCATCAGAAATTGGAATGTAATTTGTTTACATTCCAATTTTTTTAGGATATATTTAATAAGAAAATATATATCGGAGGATCATTGTAATGAAAACGGATACGATTGCTGCAATTGCAACTGCTATGACGGATTCGGGTATCGGTATTATCCGGATCAGCGGAGAAGAAGCAATTTCCATTGCACATTCTATATTTATCAATAAAAATAATAAGAAATGTTTGAATACTTATGATTCTCACACGATCCATTATGGTTTTATTATTGACAAAGATTTGAGAATCGTAGATGAAGTCATGATTTCTATTATGAAAAAGCCTCATAGTTATACGGCGGAAGATACGGTTGAGATCAATTGTCACGGCGGCGTTTTTATGATGCGCAAAATCCTGGAAATTGTTATAGAGGCAGGAGCCAGAACAGCTATGCCCGGTGAATTTACAAAAAGAGCTTTTTTAAATGGAAGAATCGATCTCTCCAGGGCAGAAGCGGTCATGGATATTATTCAGTCCAAAAATGAATTTGCCTTGAAAAGTTCCATAAAGCAGTTAAACGGTTCCTTATATGAAACAATAAAAAAATTGAGAGAAGATATTTTATATGAGATAGCTTTTATCGAATCTGCGCTGGATGATCCGGAACATATCAGTCTGGAAGATTATCCGCAGCAGTTAACTGTGAAAATAACGGATCTCGGGCATAGATTAAAAAAATTATTGGATTCGGCAAATGACGGCAGAATGATGAAAGAAGGCATTCATACAGTTATTGTCGGGAAACCCAATGTCGGAAAATCTTCTTTATTAAATATATTAGTCGGTGAAGAGAAGGCAATCGTAACGGATATAGCCGGTACGACGAGGGATATTATAGAAGAATATGTATCTGTTCAGGGAATTCCTTTTCATATAACGGATACGGCAGGTATCAGAAATACAGAAGACGTTGTAGAAAAAATCGGTGTGGAAAAGGCGAAAAAAGCGCTTTTTGAGGCGGATTTGGTTATTTATATGATAGATGCCTCTGTTCCTTTGGATCAGAATGATTCTGATATCATGAAAATGGCTGAAGATAAGAAAATGATCATTTTATTAAATAAATCGGATCTTTCTGTCTGTGTAACGGAAGAACAATTAAAATCTAATGTTTCGGATGGTTTAAAAATCATAAAAACTTCTACCAAAGAAAAAGAAGGTATTGATGTTTTTATAGAAACGATAAAAGATATGTTTTTTCATAATGAAATATCTTATAATGATGAAGTATATATTACCAATCTGCGTCATAAAGAAGCGATTGAAGATGCATATGAAAGTATCGGACAGGTTGCAAAAAGTATCAATGATCAAATGCCGGAAGATTTTTATTCAATTGATCTGATGAATGCTTATGCTTCTCTTGGTACCATTATCGGAGAAGAAGTCGGAGAAGATCTGGTAAATGAAATTTTCTCAAAATTTTGTATGGGTAAATAAACCGGGAAGGTAAGGTGTAATATCATATATGCTGCAGATGAATGAAAAAGTAGATGTCTGTGTAATCGGAGCCGGACATGCCGGTTGTGAGGCAGCGCTGGCCTGTGCAAGACTTGGTCTGGAAACTGTTATTTTTACGGTGAGTATAGACAGTATTGCCATGATGCCCTGTAATCCGAATATCGGCGGAACTTCCAAAGGTCATCTTGTCAGAGAGATTGATGCTCTTGGCGGAGAGATGGGTAAAAATATTGATAAGACTTTTATACAGTCCAAAATGCTAAATAAATCCAAAGGTCCTGCGGTACATTCTCTCCGCGCACAGGCTGATAAAGCGGAATATTCCAGAGCAATGCGGAAAGTATTGGAGAATCAGGATCATTTGACGATCAAACAGGCTGAAGTCTGTGAACTGCTTTCTGAAGATCATAAAATAACAGGTGTAAAAACATTTACTGGAACAGTATATGAATGTAAGGCGGTTGTTTTATGTACCGGAACTTATTTAAATGCCAGATGTCTTTGCGGTGAGGCAATTACCTATACGGGACCCAACGGATTGCAGCCGGCTGATCATCTGACAGATTCTTTGAAAAGCCTTGGTATTGAGATGCGCAGATTTAAAACGGGAACGCCTGCAAGGATGGATAAACGTTCTATTGATTTTACGAAAATGGAAGAACAATTTGGTGATGAAGAAATAATTCCTTTTTCCTTTTCTACTAGAAAAGAAGATGTACAGATTGATCAGGTTTCCTGTTTTCTTACTTATACAAATGAGAAAACACATGACATCATCAGAAATAATCTGGATCGTTCTCCTATTTATGCGGGAATCATAGAAGGAACGGGGCCTAGATATTGTCCTTCTATAGAAGATAAAGTTGTTAAGTTTGCAGATAAAGACAGACATCAGGTTTTTATTGAGCCGGAAGGATTACATACAAATGAAATGTATGTAGGAGGAATGTCTTCTTCTTTACCGGAAGATGTACAGCTTGCCATGTATCGTACCGTACCCGGACTGGAACAATGTAAGATTGTCAGAAATGCTTATGCAATCGAATATGATTGTATCGATGCAAGGCAATTGTATGCTACGTTGGAATTTAAGAATATAAAAGGTCTTTTCAGCGGCGGACAGTTTAACGGCAGCAGCGGCTATGAAGAGGCAGCGGCACAGGGATTGATTGCCGGAATGAATGCCGCGCTTACGATCCTTGGAAAGGAACCGATTGTATTGGATCGTTCACAGGCATATATCGGCGTATTGATCGATGATCTCGTGACCAAAGAAAATTTTGAACCTTATCGTATGATGACTTCCAGAGCAGAGTACAGATTATTGCTTCGTCAGGATAACGCAGATCTCAGACTTCGTAAGATCGGATATGAGGCGGGTCTTGTTTCTGAAAAACAATACCAGGATATTTTGGAGAAGCAGGAGTTCATTAAGAAAGAGGTTAACAGATTAAAAAATACTGTGATCGGCGCTTCCAGAGAACATCAGAATTTTCTGGAAGCTCATGGAAGCTCTCAGTTAAAGACGGCTGCAAATCTCGCTGAGTTAATTTGCCGTCCGGAACTTTCTTATGAACTTTTAGCTGATATTGATCCGGGCAGACAGCCTCTTCCTGAAGATGTGATTGAACAGGTTGAGATTGAAATAAAATATGAAGGTTATATTGAGAGGCAGCAGAAACAAGTCGCCCAGTTTAAAAAAATGGAGAAACGACTGATTCCTTCTGATTTGGATTATGAAGAAATCAGTAGTCTGCGATTGGAAGCAAAACAAAAGTTAATTGCGTATCGACCTGTTTCGGTCGGACAGGCTTCCAGGATATCAGGCGTATCACCGGCAGATATTTCTGTATTGCTTGTATATTTGGAACAAAGAAAAGCAAAATAACAAACTTATAAGATAACGGATGTTTTTATGAAAAAAATAAAATTAATAGATTATCATTTAGAAACATTTTTAAGTGATTTGAATGAATTGCATATAGAACTTTCAGAGAAGCAGTTGTCTCAGTTTTTAACATATTACGAAATGCTGGTCGAATGGAATAAAGTCATGAATCTGACAGCGATCACTGATTTTGATGAAGTATGTAAAAAACATTTCATTGACAGTCTTTCTCTGGTGAAAACATATGATGTTATTTTTTCGGATGATGTACAAAGCGGATTGTCTTCTGTTTCTGTTATTGATGTGGGAACCGGCGCCGGCTTTCCGGGAATCCCTTTAAAGATCGCTTTTCCTGATCTGAAAATAACATTGCTTGATTCTCTGCAAAAGAGGGTAAATTTTCTGCAGACTGTTATTGATGAACTTTCTTTGCAGGAGATCGAAGCGATACACGGAAGAGCGGAAGATTTTGCAAAAAAAGGTAAACTGCGTGAAAAGTATGATATATGTATATCAAGGGCAGTTGCCAATCTTTCTACGCTTTCTGAATATTGTCTTCCCTATGTGAAAGTGGAAGGTTATTTTATTTCCTACAAATCGGAAAAGATTACAGAAGAGATGCAGAATGCAGAAAAGGCGCTTTCTGTTTTGGGAGGCAGTGTAGAAAAGCAGGTGGAATTTATGATTCCGGCTTCTGACATTTATAGAAATCTGGTTGTTATTCATAAAATAAAAGAGACTCCTGCTCTTTATCCAAGAAAAGCGGGGGTCCCTTCTAAAAATCCTCTTTGATTTGTATTGCAGGTAAAAATTTTGAGATGGAGAATATTATGTAAACCACTTAATTAATTCCAGTATCTTATCGGGCGCTTCCAGCTGCGGTAAATGTTTTGTGTCGGGTAGATATTCCAATTCAATGGAAGTATTATAATAAGCATAGTTTTCCAGATTAGTTTCAATATCTGTTTTCTTTTCACCGCCGATCATAAGAATACTGTTATTAATTTCCTTTAATGCATGTATGATATTTGTGTTCATAAATTTACCGACATAGCATGCGAAAGAAAATTTAGCCTGGTAACCGGATAGCTGTGAAGATTCTAAATAATTTAAAATATAATTTTCCTTGATTTTAGATTTATCATAAAAATATTCTTCTGCAAAAGTTTTTTCAAAAGTATGTTTTGTATTAAATATGTTATAGATGAATGTTCCAATAACAGGAGTATCAAAAATAAATTTTAATAATTTTGTCTGTTTCGATGGTATTTGATTTTGACTGTATAGACTTTGTGGATTGATAAAAATCATTTTATCAAAAAATTCAGGATTGTTATGGCAGGCCATAATAACGAAAGGAACAGAATTTCCTGTTGCGACAACAGAAGTTTTCTTTCCAATAATATTTTTGATAAAGTCTGTAATGAGTTGTTCATATAAATTGTTTGTATATGTGATCGAAGGTTTGTCGGACAGACCATAGCCTAATAAATCCAAGGTATATATTTCATGTTGGTCTGTCAGATTATTGATCAGTCGATGAAACTCATAACTTGAACTTCCTGCTGTCAGATCATGTATAAAAAGAAGGGGTGTCCCTTTTCCTTTTTTGTCATATTTAATATTTCCAAATCGCCATTTATAATAGTGATTTTCTGAACAGGACAACAGATTACCTGATGTGGACAAAAAATGATGTATTCTGTTTATCATATGGATGGATGTTACAGAGGATGCTGAAAGGATGCTGATTGCAATAATTTTTTTCTTCATTTTAATAAACCATGCCTTTCTCTCAGCCTGCGATATTTACTAGCCTCTCCGCTTAGTGATGAAACAGTAAAATTTGTAGTCTGAATAATAAGTAGTTCTTTGATGTTTCTATTATACTGTATCTTATATGTGATTACAAGTTCTTTCAAATTAGTAAAATTACCCCTAAATTCTATGTATGCTTTTAATAAAACTGATAAGAAACCCCCTTTTATTATGGGAAGAATTAGTATATGATTATAGATAACGGCTAATTGTAAGAATCAAAAATGAAAGGCAGATAGAAATCTGAATTTGGTGTAGACATGGAACACGAAAGTAATTTTTCTACTCTGGAAATCAGAGAAAAAGAAAGACAGAGAATTGCACGGGATTTGCATGACATCACTTTACAAAATCTTTCTCATCTTATTCATAAAGTTGAATTGAGTTCTCTATATATGGATAAAGATATTGTAAAAGCAAAATTGGAATTGGCTACAATAGAAAAAGAACTTCGCCAGGTTATTGATGATATGAGGACCATTATTTATAATCTGCATCCTGTTACTTTAGATGATCTGGGATTAAAAGCTACAATAGAAAATGTTATCAGTGTTACGAATAGAAATTATAATTTCTTTATTGAAACGGAGATCGAAGATGTTTCATGTGAAAACAAAATTTTTCAGCTTTCTATTTTACGTCTTGTTCAGGAGGCCAGTTGTAATGCATTGAAACATTCAAATGGAAATAAATTATTTGTCTCATTAAAAAATAAAGAGAATAAATGTGTAATCAATATAAAGGATAATGGATCAGGATTTGATCAAAATGACATTGATAAGAAAGATGCTCATTTTGGTTTATCCATTATGAAAGAAAGAGTAGATTTGTTACATGGCAAAATGAATATAAAGTCTTCGTCTAAGGGGACTTCTATTATAATGGAGCTGCCTTTTTGATATTAATGTATTTGATCAATTTGTTTCATCCATACTTTGGTTGTGAAAAAAGTTTTGCAAATATCTAATTGTTTATCAAATAAAGGAAGGACTGTTGTAAATATGAAAGATATTATAGAAGTAATGATTGCAGATGATCACATTTTGATGCGTGAAGGGATTAAACAGTTGTTAGAATTTGATGGTAATATAAGGGTGATTGCAGAAGCGGGAAATGGAAGTGAATGTTTAGAAAAGCTGAAAGTTTTTCATCCGGATGTATTACTTCTGGATATTAATATGCCTGAAATAAATGGTATGGAAGTTTTGAAAAAAGTTAAAGCAGATAAAGTTGACAGCAAAATTTTGATGCTGACGGTTCATAATGAAGTTGAATATTTAATAAGAGCTCTGGATATCGGAGTTGATGGATATATTATGAAAGATTCGGAATCATCTGAATTGAAGAAAGCGATTTATATGATTTTGGATGGTAAACGATATATTCAGCCAAATCTGATTCCTGAATTGAATGCAAAATTAGCCAGTATGGATGTTGAAAGAGATAAATTAAGATTTTTAACTAAACGTGAAAAAGAAGTATTAGTACAGGTAGCAAGTGGGATGTCTAATAAAGAAATTGCAATAAATTTAGATATCAGTGAGCGTACTGTTAAAAATCACATATCCAATATCTTTAAAAAGATAGATGTTTCCGATAGAACGCAGGCTGCTGTGTTTGCAATCAAAAATAATATGGTAAAAGTGTGATGTTTCACGTGAAACATTACTATGAAAAAATTTCCATTCACAAGATAATGTTTCACGTGAAACAAAAAAATACTAGATATTGTGAAAAATAATCGTGAAACATTTTTAACCAAATAAAAAGAGGTTGTGAAACATTTTTTTGGACAATATTTTATTATTTTTATGGATTATGAGAGCAAATAGTGGTATAATCGTTTACAGACGGAAAATTGAACTGGATGATATCTAACAGAAATTGGAGAAGAATAAAAGCATGGGAAGAACGATTGCAATTGCAAATCAAAAAGGTGGAGTTGGTAAAACAACAACATCGATTAACTTATCAGCATCTTTAGCTGCAAAAGGAAAAAATGTCTTAGTCATTGATATCGATCCCCAGGGAAATACAACAAGTGGATTTGGTATTGAAAAAAACGATTTGGACAATACGATTTACGAATTGATTCTAAATGAATGTTCTATAAATGAATGTATTTTGAAAGATGTCATTCCCGGAGTTTCTATGATTCCCTCCAATGTTAATCTTGCAGCAGCAGAAATTGAATTGATCGGAATAGATAAGAAAGAATACATATTAAAAAATGAAGTAGATTGGGTAAAAGAAAAATATGATTTTATTATTATCGACTGTCCGCCTTCTTTGAGTCAATTGACTATTAATGCCATGACGACAGCCGATACGGTTTTGGTTCCTATTCAGTGTGAATATTATGCCTTGGAAGGTTTAAGTCAGTTGATTCACACAGTAAATCTTGTAAAAGAGAGATTAAATCCTGAATTGGATATGGAAGGTGTCGTATTCACAATGTATGATTCCAGAACGAATCTTTCTATGCAGGTTGTAGAAAATGTAAAAAGTCATTTAAGCCAGAATGTTTATAATACTGTAATACCGAGAAATATCAGATTGGCAGAGGCGCCAAGTTATGGTATGCCGATCAATCTTTATGATGCAAAATCTGCCGGGGCAGAAGCATATATGGCTTTGGCTGATGAAGTTATTAATAATAGAAATTTCTCTTCATAAATTGATTTATAATAGAGTGATCACCGAATAGTCCGGGAAAGGATAAAGAATATGGCGGTAAGAGGATTAGGTAAAGGTCTTGATGCACTGATTCCGAGTGTAGCAGCAGACAATAAAGAAAAGAAAACAATTGAAAATAAAAGTGCAGAAAAGGAATCAGAATCTATTGTTAAAATAACAAAGATTGAACCGAACCGGGAACAGCCAAGAAAAAATTTTGATGAAGATGCATTACAGGAACTGGCTGATTCAATTAAACAGTTTGGTTTATTGCAGCCTATTCTTGTACAAGACAGAAAAACATATTATGAGATCATTGCCGGAGAACGTCGTTGGCGCGCTGCCAAACTGGCGGGTCTTAAAGAGGTTCCTGTTATTATACGTGATTATACAGAGCAGGAAATTGTTGAAATCTCTTTAATTGAAAATATTCAAAGAGAAGATTTAAATCCAATCGAAGAAGCCTTGGCATATAAAAGGCTGTTATCCGAATTTAATCTGAAGCAGGATGAAGTAGCAGAAAGAGTATCCAAGAGCAGAACAGCTGTTACAAATTCCATGCGTCTTCTGAAATTATGCGACAAAGTACAGCAGATGATTATTGATGATATGATTTCAACGGGACATGCCAGGGCCCTGATCTCAATTGAAGATCCTGATGAGCAATACAATATTGCACAGAAAGTTTTTGATGAGAAACTCAGTGTTCGTGATGTTGAAAAATTGGTAAAGAATCTGAATAAACCGGAAAAACCTAAAAAAGAAGAAGTGGAAGATAAGAGTCTTGATATTATTTATCAGGATATAGAAGAAAAACTGAAACAGACACTGGGTACAAAAGTAGCAATCTCTTCTAAAGGTAACGGAGCCGGTAAAATGGAAATAGAATTTTATTCACATGATGATCTGGACAAACTGATAGATTTGCTGTCGTCGACGAATAATTGACGCTGCTATAAGAAAGGTACGGTTACTGGAATGAATTATGATTTACTAAAGACAATAGGACTTGGTAATCTTGATATCACATATATTTTTATAGGTATCCTTGTTGTTGTTCTTATTTTATTAATCCTTATCATTGTACAGACAGTGAAGTTAAATAAATTGACTAAAAAATATAGAAAATTTATGTTGGGTAAAAATGCAAAAAACCTGGAAACAGATATTGTCGGTCTATATGAGGATAATAAATTTATAAAAATATCTCTTGAGAAAAATAAAAAGGACATTAATACATTATATAGAAAATTTGAAAGTTCTTTTCAAAAGATCGGTCTTACAAAATATGATGCATTCAGTCAGATGGGCGGACAGCTCAGCTTCTGCCTTGCACTCTTAGATGAAAATAATAACGGTTTTATTTTAAATTCTGTACATAGTGCGGAAGGCTGTTATTCATATACGAAAGAGATCAAACAGGGAGAGTGTAATATTTCTTTGGGTGATGAGGAAAAGAAAGCATTAGAAATGGCAATGGGGGAAGAACTATAAAAAGCAAATGATTAAAAGAATATGTAAAACTGAAAATCTGACAGGGAAAGAACGTCTGGCTGCCAGTGTCCTGACAAATGATTATAATATTTTATTGTCTAAGGGAACATGGCTGCAGCGGGACTATATTGAAAAATTAAAAGAACTGAATATTAAAGAAGTATATATCTGGGATGAAAGAGACGTAGAGTCTGTTGTTATTTTAAAAGAAGATCTGGAGGAATCTTTTACATCCAAAGTAAAGGATATTCTTGAAAAGCATACTTATTGCAACAACCAAGAATTGGTAGAGTTAAGCCATACGGCGGATACCATCATAACAAATATTTTGGAAGAAGAAGAAGTTATCAGCAAGATCTTCGACATCAGAGAAAGAAGTTTTGATATCTATGAACATTCCATCAGTATATGCAGTCTGGCAACAATTGTTGCTTTGCGTATGGGACTTTCTCGTGAATTAGTTCATGACATTGGTGTCGGTTGTCTTCTTCATGATCTGGGTCTGCGATATCTGACAATTGATTATACAAATCATAATATTGAAGAACTTCCGGAATTGGAATGCTCGGAATATAAAAAACATCCTGTTTATGGATATTCGGCATTACAGGGAGAAAATTGGATTTCCAATGTAAGTAAAAATATGATATTATATCATCATGAGAGAATTGATGGTTCGGGATATCCCTTAAAGGCAACAGATATTCCATTGGAATGCCGCATTATTCAGGTCTGTGATACATTCGATGAGATGATCTGCGGGATTGGCTGTGAGAGAGTAAAAGTATATGAAGCAGTAGAATATTTAAAACACTTTAAAGATGTCAAATTTGATGGTAGAATAGTAGATGTATTTCTGGAATTTACCGCAGTTTACCCTGCCGGTACCTATGTAAGAACCAATGAAGGTGAAATCGGAATCGTACTGAGACAGAACAAACAGTTTCCGGGAAGACCTGTTATACGCGTGATCAAAGATAAAGATGGAAATTCCATAGACATCATAAAAGATATGTTGGTCGTTAATAATATATATATTAAAGAAGTTGTGGGTTAAATAAAAATCAGATTATTCAACCGGCAATTTGGCAAAGCCAGACATGCAGATTCAATGCGCAGCAAGATAAAAGAAAGGTGTTATAAATAAAATGATAGACATTAAATTTTTGAGGGAAAATCCGGATCTTGTAAAAGAAAATATCAAAAAGAAATTTCAGGATTCCAAACTGGGTTTGGTTGACGAGGTAATAGAACTGGATGCCGAAGTCAGAAAAGCACAGCAGGAAGCAGATGATATTCGTGCGAGCCGGAATAAAATATCAAAGGAAATCGGCGCTCTGATGGCACAGGGCAAAAAAGAAGAGGCAGAAGCGAAAAAGGCTGAAGTATCTGCTAATGCTGCGCGGCTTGCAGAACTGGAAGAAAAAGAAAACGAACTTCGTGAAAAGATAAAAAAAGATATGATGATGATCCCCAATATCATCGATCCATCGGTTCCGATCGGAAAAGACGATTCCGAAAATGTGGAAATTAAAAAATATGGAGAACCGCTTGTTCCTGATTTTGAAATTCCATACCATACGGAAATCATGGAGAAATTTAACGGAATTGATATGGATGCCGCAGGAAGAGTGGCCGGTAACGGTTTCTATTATTTAATGGGTGATATTGCAAGGCTTCATTCCGCAGTGATCGCTTATGCAAGAGATTTTATGATCGACAGGGGATTCACCTATTGTGTTCCTCCCTTTATGATCCGCAGCGCAGTTGTCGATGGCGTTATGAGTTTTGCGGAAATGGATGCCATGATGTATAAAATAGAAGGAGAAGACTTATACTTAATCGGGACGTCGGAACATTCCATGATCGGTAAATTTATTGATACGATCGTACCGGAAGAAAATCTTCCCCAGACTTTGACAAGTTATTCACCCTGTTTCAGAAAAGAAAAAGGTGCGCACGGTATTGAAGAAAGAGGCGTTTACCGGATTCACCAATTTGAAAAACAGGAAATGATTGTTGTATGTAAACCGGAAGAATCTCCGAAATGGTTTGACAAACTATGGCAGAATACGGTAGACTTATTCTGTTCCTTAGATATACCGGTAAGAACGATTGAATGCTGTTCCGGTGACCTTGCAGATCTGAAAGTAAAATCTTATGATGTAGAAGCATGGTCTCCCAGACAGAAGAAATATTTTGAAGTGGGAAGTTGTTCTAATCTTGGAGACGCACAGGCAAGAAGATTACGTATCAGAATAAACGGGAAAGACGGAAAATATTTTGCGCATACATTGAATAATACGGTCGTTGCACCGCCCAGAATGCTGATCGCCTTTTTGGAAAATAATCTGTGCGAAGATGGTTCCGTAAAGATTCCCGAAGTACTTCGTCCATATATGGGTGGCAAGGCACGTCTTGACGTATAAAACCTATAGACGAAAGAAAAGAAGGAGGTGAAATCTTTGCATAAATATATGCGGGCTATCGGTTTTAGCAAACTGATAGACAGACGGGAACAACAGGAGTTAATAGCGGAAGTTATAGAAAGCGCAAATCATTGTTCTTATACGTCCGGTTCCGATGAAACGATGCTTGCAGAGTATTGTGAAGATTTTGCCGAGAATATGGGTATTGCGGTATGCGGCACATATGATGAAGAAGACAGATTCACCTTTGATTATTTTTATCCCTATTTAAGAGGCAGAGATGTCAGTTCTTATGAGGATGTTTCCGTGGAGCGCCATGCAGAGAAAGAATCCTATGCCGGTATCTGCGATGATATCAAAGTGGGCGTCAGTCTGATCTTTTACTTACAAAATATTATTCCTTATGTAAAGGCGCAGAATATGCAGCTCCTTCCGATTAAAGGAACCACGCTTACGCTATCAGGACTTTCCATAAAAGGAAATATTATTTTACCGATTGTAAAAAATGAAAGAGAAGTACAGAAAGTAAAAAAAGCGTCCATAAATCGTAACCAGCTGATCGCAGCAGCAAGGCAGGGAGACGAGGATGCAATCGAGAGTCTTACTTTGGAAGATATGGATACCTATACTTCTATTTCCAGGAAAATTTTGAAAGAAGATGTTTTTAGCCTGGTAGATACTTATTTTATGCCATATGGCGTAGAGTGCGACCAATATTCCATATTGGGAGAAATATTGGATTATACCATTACGACGAATAAGATCACAGGAGAGAAAATTTATCTTATGAAAGTAAGTTGTAATGATCTGCAGTTTGATATTTGTATTAATTCTTT
This sequence comes from uncultured Lachnospiraceae bacterium, assembly GCA_910579735.1. Classification (GTDB taxonomy): domain Bacteria; phylum Bacillota; class Clostridia; order Lachnospirales; family Lachnospiraceae; genus UBA3282. Next base: position 84,239 of record CAJTUZ010000008.1, on the reverse strand, counting down.
AGATTTGTATGGCGAGCCGGAAGTCGGCCGCAGATTTAAGGGTGTTATCTGGATGCAGGGTTTTATCAATTATCCTGATTAACATATAAGTCCTCGTAGCTCAGTTGGATAGAGCACTCGCCTCCTAAGCGAGGGGTCGGACGTTCAAGTCGTCTCGGGGACGCTATAAAGCATTGAAAACATTAGTTTTTCAATGCTTTCTTTTTTTGTCTCAAGATAAACTCAAAGTCTTTCACATAACCCCCATAGTATCAATACACCGTAGTATTTATATAGTACGGAACGCATTTTTAGTCCTTGACAGGATTACAAATAATGCTATAATAAAAATTGAGCACTTGCTTAATTTTAAGGAGTATGAATATGAACAAAGGACAAGAAAGAAAAAATCAGCTATTAAGAGTAGCTTTAGACGAATTTATTACAAAGGGTTTTTATGGGACAAGTACACGTGAAATATGCCGCAAAACAGGTATCAGTTCCGGTCTGTTTTTTCATTATTTTCCTAATAAAGAAAGTATTTATCTTGAATTGGTTAAAATCGGAGCCGAAGAAATGCATATTGAAAAGGCCGCCGCCATGCAGGCGCCCAAAGAGTATCTCTTACAGATCTTACAGAATATTTTTGAACAGCTTGAAAGTAACCCCTTTTTTGGAAAAATGTTTGTTTTTATAGATCAGGCGCAGCATTCCCATGTTGGAATAGACGAAGTATATATTCTTCTCGAAAAAGCAGACATTGCAGCACAATGGATTCCGGTTATCCGAAAAGGGCAGGAATTAGGATTATTTCATGCCGGAAATGCACATGCAATGTGCATCGCACTTTTTGGAGCCATACAGGGTATTGCACAGGAAAAGGTACGCAGACCTCAGACACCGCTGCCGGATGTAAGCTGGCTTATGAAATTGATTGAAAGGGAATCTATATCATGTTAAAAAATACGCGTCGCAATTTAATTTATTTTATTATTATAACACTTATCAGCGGCTGGATCGGTGTCCTTGTGGATCAATTCTTAACAGACCAGCCTGAAGGAGACAGCCTGGGAATGGGTATTTGGCTTGCCCTTCCTTTACTTTGTGCCGTCATATTCAGAACCAGAGAAAAGGAATGGAAAAGCTTCGGTCTGAAACTAAACCTGAAAACAAGTTGGAAGGGTTATGTTATTGCAATTTTCCTCTATCCTGTTATCACAATTATTACGATCTTACTTGCATTATATTTTGACTGTATTGATATTTCCATGATCTCGTGGTCTGCCTTTCTATCAGCTGCAGCATTCTCTTTAGTGGGAAGTTTTTTGAAAAATATATTTGAAGAATTTGCATGGCGCGGATATCTGACACCCAGACTATTGGAACTTCGGCTAAATGATTGGTTAGTATACGGTATTTCAGGTCTGGTATGGGGGTTGTGGCATACAGCTTATTATTTGGTTTTCCTGGGGGATGAATATTTTTTAACCGCTTCAAGATGGAAAACTCTGATATCAGGATGTCTTGTCATGATGGTATGGTCCGTTTTGTTTGTAGAGTTATACCGCATGACAAAGAGCGTATGGTCCTGTGTACTGTTACACTCAATGGAGGATGCTGTTCCCACTGTTCTTATTGCAACAGGTTCCTTTGTGAAATACAGTAATTGGGGACAAATACTTTTTGACCCTATAACGGGAATATTTTCTGTTTTGATAATGGCAGGAGTTGGATTGATACTTCGAAATCAACGGATCCATGAATAAATTTTTTCTGCCTCTTTAGGCAGATCGGTTGTTCAACTTGTACAATAGGATATTTTGTGCTATGATTTTTTCATGAATTACATTATATTAGATTTAGAATGGAATCAAAGCAGTACGGGTGAAGAGGAAGTTGTCAAGATCCTTCCTTTCGAGATCATCGAAATCGGTGCGATAAAACTAAATAGCAGCCGGGAAAAGATCGGTGAATTTAATGAACTCATTAAACCGCAGGTCTATCATGAGATGCATCACATTACGAAAAAGCTGATTCATATTAAAATGGAACAGCTGGAAAACGAAAAGTTTTTTCCGGAAGTGATGGAGGCATTTTCAGACTGGTGCGGAGAAGATTATATTTTCTGTACATGGGGACCGTTAGATTTAACGGAGCTTCAGAGAAATATCCGTTATTACGGGATGAGACCGATCGCAGACAGACCCTTTCGGTTTCTGGATGTACAGAAACTTTTCAGTATTGCCTGTGAAGACAAAAAGTCCAGACGGGCTTTGGAATATGCGATCGATTTTTTGAAGATTGAGAAAGATATTCCTTTTCACAGAGCTTTCAGCGATGCTTATTATACTTCCAAAATATTGGCGGTTTTGGACGAAAAGGTTCTGCGCAATTATTCCTTTGACGTTTTTCATATTCCGGCAGGAAGAGATGAGGAGATACATATCCTCTTTGACACGGTTCCTGAGGAGACATATGCAAAGTATATCTCCAGAGGATTTGACGATAAAGCCAAAGCGATGAATGACAGAAACGTTGTCAGCACCAAATGCTTTTTATGCCATAAAAATCTGCGGAAAAAGCTAAAATGGTTTACGCCGAACGGAAAGCATTACTATAGTGTATCTTATTGTGACAGACACGGCTTCATGAAATCGAAAATACGGATCCGCAAAGCAGAGAATGAACAGATCTATGTCGTCAAGACGGCAAAATTCATTTCTGAAGAAGAGGTCGAAAATATCATCAGCAAACAGGAAAAAGCGAAACAGCAGCGGAAAGAAAAAAGGATTTCTAAAAATCAAAATCATCGAAGTTAGAACGGATACGTTCTCTTCGGTGTTTTTTTCTGGTTACGCGGTTTCTTCTGCGTTTGGAATTATTGTTATTGATAATGACGGCACGGATAATAAAAATACAGATAACGACCGTCATAAAGATCAATGTACCAATCAATACTTTTTTGATATTAATAAAAATAGTACCGTCGTCCTCTCCCGGGGAAGTATTTGCTTTTTTGGTATCTATATCAGCAGTGTCCGCTCCGGTTTCAAAATCATACGTAGATTCCGTATATTCGGCGAGATTGACATAAGCGCTTCCCACGTAGGCGCCGCTATAAGTATAATCGATCTTTGCAACATGATTACCCTGTGCAATATCGTAATCCACGGTAGAATCCAGATCCGTGAAATCTGCCATATTGGGAACGATAACGAAACTGTCCTTATCAATCGATAAGATCGGCTTGGAACTGCCGAAAATATCATTGTCTGCCTTAAAGAAATTAACATTGTCAATATTAAATTTTGCCTCATTTTCGGAGACATTCAGTACCTGGAAATTTTGAAAACCATAGTTAAATAATTCTACCGTGTCCGTAAACTGATCCGGCGATTCTTCTTTAAGAACGACACAGATCAGTTTCATGCCGTTTTGTTCGGCGCATGTAACGAGAGTTTGTCTGGAATTATCGGTATAACCGGTTTTTCCGCCCAATATACCTTCATACGCAATTTCCCCGTTAACTAAACTGTGCTTGTTCTTTTTGTAGAAATCGTCCGGCTGCGTAGCGGTAGGTTCAAAATGATAACGCGCGGTATTGCTGATCTTGGACAGCATTTCATTTTGAAAAAAGAATTTGGATATGAGCGCAAGATCATACGCGGAAGTATAATGTTCCTCATCATGCAGACCGTTCGTATTGGTAAAATGAGAGTTGGTACATCCAAGCTCGGCTGCGCGTGTGTTCATTAATGCCACAAAATCATCGATGGAACCGCTGACATATTCTGCAACGGCATTGGCCACTTCGTTTGCAGAACCGACCATAATACCATAGAGACATTCTTCCAGAGTGATAGATTCCCCGGTGTCCATACCCATGTTGGAGCCGCCCACGGGTACGGTGAAAACGGCCTCTCTGGAGAAAGAGACCATATCATCCAGACTGCCGTTTTCCATAGCCAGCAGACAGGTCATGATCTTAGTGGTACTGGCAGGGTAAAGTTTCTCATGAATATTTTTGGCATAAAGAATAACACCGGTGTCGGCGTCCATTAGAATAGCGGCTTCGGCGCCGATTCTGGGACCCGCAGGCCAGTTTTCAATTTCATCGGACTGTATGGGGAGCTGTTTTCTTGCCTCCGCTTCCTCTGCCAATTCTTCCAAAGTTGCATAAGCGGTCAAAGCGTTATTATGAAAAAGGCAGCCGGAAAGAAAAACAGTAAACAAAAAAAGCGATACGATTCTTTTTTTGAAAGTTGAACACATGGATCGATCAAACCCTTCTATCTATATAAAACAATACGTTGCTGACATAAGAAGTATTTTTTGAAAATATACTTTTCTATCATACACTATTTTGTACAAAAACAAAATATTTTTACTACATTTTTTATAGAAGAAAATTTATTTTTCTCGAAAAGATCATATCTAATTTCGTAAAAGACTTTTCTTATACTCTAAAATAGTGTAAAATAAAATTGTATACAAGGAAAACAGACAGGCAAATTAACAGGTTATAGTATGAGATTACGGAATATTACAGGCTCAAGAGAAATGATCGGCGAAAGCCGTTTTGTAATTCATGATCCAAAGAACAGGAAAAACCGCTGGCGGGAATTATTTGGCAATTCTCATCCGCTCCAGATTGAGATCGGTATGGGAAAAGGCCGTTTTATTATGGAGCTGGCAAGATCCCACCCGGAAATTAATTACGTAGGCATAGAAAAATATTCCAGTGTTCTGGTGCGCGGCATTCAGAAGATGGAAGCAGAGCAGGAACCTCTTCCCAATTTATATTTTATTCGTATGGATGCGGAGGAGATTACCGAGGTTTTCGGACAGGCCGAAGTGGATAAGATCTATTTGAATTTTTCCGATCCGTGGCCAAAGGACAGGCATGCCAAAAGAAGATTGCCATCCCGTGAATTTTTAAACAGATATCGTGAAATACTATGCGAAAAAGGGACATTGGAATTTAAGACGGATAATCAGGCGTTATTCACATTTGCTTTGGAAGAACTGAAGCCTGCCTGCTGGCATTTGGACCAGGTAACCTATGATCTTCATCATGACAAGATTATGATGAAAGACAATGTAAAGACGGAATATGAAGAAAGATTTTCTTCTATGGGAAATCCGATTTATAAATATATTATATCCATGGAAAGGAGAACGAAAATGGAATATACATTTACCGCAGAGAATTTTGAAAAGGAGGTGCTTTCCTCTGAGATTCCCGTATTTGTGGATTTTTATGCAGATTGGTGCGGACCATGTAAAATGATGGCGCCGGTGGTGGAAAAACTTGCAGAAAAATACGAGGGAAAAGTAAAAGTAGGAAAGTGCAATATTGACAACGAAAATGCAATAGCCGCACAATATGGCGTAATGTCGATTCCGACTATGAGCGTTTTTGTAAATGGAAAGACACAGGAAACAATCGTAGGCGCCGTACCCGGCGAACAGTTGGAAGAAATGATAGAAAAATTCTTATAGGATGTGTTTTTTCCCTGCATTTTGTCTAAAAATGACCGAAAAGTAACGCTTTAGTAGCAGTCTCTATTGTAGAATGGTGCTGTAAAAGGGGATAAGGAATCGGGAAAGAAAGTATTCGCATGTAACAACTGCGGATATCAGAGACATTAATTAGGATACGGTAGCAAAAATCTTTCTTTTCTTTTCCGACAGTTGCGAGGGAGATTATGAAATGCTCCCTTCAATTGTCTCCGGGAACCGGAACAGTATAAATGGACTAATGTAAAAGACTTTGAAAAACAAGGTCTTTTTTTATCGGTCAATAAATAAAGCATTTAAAAACCGAAGAAAAATCAGGCTGCCCAGCCTGATCTTTTCAAAAATTTATAATCGGGGTGACGTGATTCGAACACGCGGCCTCTACGTCCCGAACGTAGCGCTCTACCAAGCTGAGCCACACCCCGATATCATACGGACAATTAAGATAATACAATATTTTATAGACCTTTGTCAATATTTTTATATGAAAAATAAAAGGTTTTATGATATTATAGATGGAAATAAGCCGCGGCAACGGTTATGAACAGGAGCAGGAATCGTGAAATTTGACATGAAAAACGAAAGAAAAAGTGAAAAAAAGACAGAAAATCAGATTGAAAAATTATTGAAGAAAATGAACCTGGATGAAAAAATTGCCATGATCCACGGGGCAGGACTTTTTCAGACCGGAGCGGTAGATCGGCTGGAAATCCCGCCTTTGAAATGTTCGGACGGCCCAATGGGCGTCAGATGCGAATTTCATAACGAACGATGGATTCCGATAGGAAACAATGACGATAACGTGACATATCTGCCAAGCAACAGTGCAATAGCTTCTTCCTGGAATACAGAGTTAGCTTATCAGACGGGACACGTTCTTGGAGAAGAAGCAAGAGGACGCGGAAAAGATGTCATTCTTGCGCCGGGTATTAATATCAAAAGAGATCCGCTCTGCGGGAGAAATTTCGAATATATGAGCGAGGATCCAAAACTGACCGCCATGCTTGCAGTGCCTTTTATCAAAGGGGTGCAGGAAAATGACGTAGCGGCATGTGTAAAGCATTTTGCATGTAACGTGCAGGAAACAGACAGATTAATGGTAGATACCATTGTTGATGAAAGGACATTATATGAGATCTATCTGCCTGCTTTTAAGGCAGCAGTGCAGCAGGGAGGTTCCTATTCTCTGATGGGCGCTTATAATATGATCAACGGGACCCATTGCTGCGAAAACAAAACGTTACTGGATTTCATTCTCAGACAGGAGTGGGGTTATGATGGAACAGTAATCAGTGACTGGGGTGCGGTGCATAAGACGAAAGAGGCAGCGGAAGTTACTATGGATGTGGAAATGTCCGTATTCCCTGATTTTGATCAATACAAATTTGCCGATCCGTTAAAAGAAGCCGTACGAAACGGAGAGATTCCGGAGACAGCCGTAGATAACAAAGTCCGTAATATATTGCGGATGATGTTCCGTCTGAAGATGATCGGTAAAGATGCGCATACAAGAAAAGCCGGAACCTATAACAGTACCGGACATAGAAAGACCGCGCTGCATGCCGCGCAGGAATCGATGATCCTGCTAAAAAACAAAACCGATAAACTGCCTTTGGATAAAAAGAAGATCAGGAAGATCGCGGTCATCGGACAGAATGCGGCCAAAATTCATTCCGATGGAGGCGGGAGCGCAGAGATCAAAGCATTATATGAGATATCTCCTTTAATGGGCATCCGGACATTTCTGGGAGGAAACACGGATGTTGTTTATGTTCCCGGGTATTTTGTACCGGACAAGCCAAAGACGTTCAGTAATAACTGGCAGGAGACGAGTCTGGATGAGCTGGAAGGGACGGATATCGGCTTTGCCGTAGAAAACGGACCTGAAGAATCGGGAAATGAGCAGGAAAAAATGGAAGCGCTTCGGAAAGAAGAACAGCAGAAGGCGCTTCAGAAAGAAAAAGATAACGAACTGATCCATGAGAAAAATAAAAAATATTTTGCACAGGCGCTTGAAGCGGTAAAAGGAGCAGATGAAGTTATTTTCGTCGGCGGATTAAATCACGATTACGACAGCGAGGGCCTTGACAGAGAAAATATGCGCCTTCCTTACGAGCAGGATATGCTGATCGAGGAGCTTTTAAAAGTGAGACCGGATACAATCATTACTTTGATAGGCGGTTCACCCGTGGAAATGCCGTGGAGGGACAAAGCGGAAACAATTCTGTGGAGTTATTATGCCGGTATGGAGACCGGGAATGCTTTTGCCGATATTTTATTCGGAGAAGTAAATCCTTCCGGCAAACTGGCGGAAACTTTTCCTGCCAGGTATGAAGACTGTGCAACGGCAAAGAACGGACAGTCCGGCATTCATGGAAGTATCAGACTTTCGGAAGGTTTATATTACGGTTACAGACATTTTGATAAAGAAAGAATTGCACCGGCCTTTTGTTTCGGTCATGGCTTATCCTATACGCGTTTTGCATACAGCGGATTATCACTGAAACAGGAAAAAGAAGGAAGTGAGTCGGTGAAAGTCAGCTTTACGGTAAAAAATACCGGTAAAAGAGCAGGCGCAGAAGTAGTTCAGGTCTATGTAGCGCCGGTTGCACCCAAAGTTGACCGTCCGGCCAAAGAATTAAAAACTTTTGCCAAAGTAAATCTTTTGCCAGGAAAATCCCAAAAAGTGACTTTAACATTAACAAAGCGGGATTTTGCATATTTTGACGTGGATATCCACGGTTTTGCCGCCGATCCGGGAGACTATGAGATTCTTGCAGGCGCATCTTCCGAGGACATTCGTCTCAGAGGAATCTGTACGCTGCTGTAAGTCTGCCATAAGAATAAATTGATTCCTTTCTGTATACTATAATCTTTGTGAGTTATCACAAAAAATACGGAAAGGAATGAAAATACTATGGATTTTAATCAGATGCCTTTAGGTTTTGGCTTTGCTTATGTGGCAGATAATATGGCAAACAGACGGTTTATGGATCTTTCGGATGATGAGAAGAAAGAATATATAGAGAGAAACAGAAGCACATTGTCGAAAAGCGAATTGGACAAGATGACGGCATCCTTAGGACAGGATGAAGATGATGGACCTGATCCGGGCAATCCGGCGTCCCTGTTTAACGGACCGAGTATCGGATAAACCGCGTGACGGCATATCAGAGAAATATCCCGGCCGCAGATTTGCGGACTTAAGAAAGAACTTGAAAGTAAGGAGCACATGAAATGACTGTACGGATACGGTTACCGCAGAAGGTACACGATATCATAGAAACTCTGCAGGCAGCAGGGTATGAAGCGTATGCGGTAGGCGGCTGCATTCGGGATTCTGTTCTGGGAAAAGAGCCGGATGACTGGGATATTACGACTTCTGCCAAACCGGAAGAAGTAAAGAAACTTTTCCGCAGAACGATTGATACAGGCATCATGCACGGTACAGTTACCGTTATGATGGACAAAGAAGGATTTGAAGTAACCACTTATCGCATTGATGGCAAATATGAAGACAGCAGGCATCCGAAGGATGTAACGTTTACGGCAAACTTACAGGAGGATCTGCGGCGTCGGGATTTTACCATCAATGCGATGGCTTATAATGAAAAAGATGGTCTGATCGATATTTATGAGGGACTGCAGGACATCGATAAAGGCCTGATACGCTGTGTCGGTGTGGCGAAAGAGCGTTTCAGGGAAGATGCTCTGCGTATGATGCGTGCGGTGCGTTTTTCTGCACAGCTTGGATATACGATAGAGGATAAGACAAAAGAGGCCATAAAAGAACTTGCGCCGACGCTGCAAAATATCAGCGCGGAGAGGATCCAGACAGAATTGGTGAAATTACTTGTTTCCGATCATCCGGATTATCTGAAGATGGCATACGAGACCGGGATTACGGCGCAGGTGCTGCCGGAATTTGATATCTGCATGAAGACTGCGCAGAATAATCCGCATCATTGTTATAGTGTAGGAGAACATATTCTGCATACGCTCTGTTATGTGAAAGCGGATAAGGCGCTGCGTCTGGGAATGCTTTTTCACGACATTGGCAAGCCGCAGACACTGACGATCGATGAAACGGGCATTACGCATAATCATGGACACCCGGCAGCAGGAGAAGAAATGGCTGTTAATGTCCTCAAAAGACTTAAATTTGACAATGACACGATCGATAAAGTAAAAAAGATCGTCAGAAATCATGACAGGAATATAGAACTTTCCGCCAAAAGCGTCAGACGGGCCGTTCATTACATAGGAGAAGACATTTTTCCCCTGCTTTTTTCCGTGAAATATGCCGATATTATGGCACAGAGCAGTTATCAGAGAGAAGAAAAACTGCGGAAGCTGCAGGAATTGAAAGAAATTTATGAACAAATCCTTAAAGACAGAGATTGTCTTTCGTTAAAGGATCTGGCGGTATCCGGAAGCGATCTGATCGCGGCAGGCGTAAAACCCGGTAAGGAGATCGGGGATATTTTACGGAAACTTTTAGATATTGTAATAGATGATCCTTTGTGCAATAATAAAGATTATTTACTCTCTCTGCTGCCCCTGCAAGATTAACCGACAAAAAAATCATACTTTTCCATACTTTCTCATAAGATAGGATAGATGAGGATATGGGAGGTATTTTCGTGAATGACAGGGCTGTCAGTTTATTCGATAATTATGAAATAGAAGTAAACCGTACCTGGAAAGGGAGGGGGGCGATTCTTTGTGAATCGGATAAGGGACTGCTCATTTTAAAAGAGTATAATGGTCCTATGAATAAGATCTTTTTTCAGGATGCTTTATTGAAACATATTAAGGCAGCAGGTTTTCCTCTTGCGGAATCGATATTGAAGACGAGGGATGGGGAACTTATCGTCTTTGATCAGGATAAGGTTCCTTATATTGTAAAAACGTATTTTGAGGGAAAAGAATGTAATAACAGGGAATTGGAAGAATGCAGGCAGGCAGTCCGCACTCTTGCCCTGTTACATAATTGTTCCGATCTGTCGGATTGGGATGGACTGTTTTCTCAACCGGTATTTCATATTGAGAAAGAATATGAAAAGCATAATAAAGAGTTGAAGAAAGTGCGCCGTTTTCTGCGGGAAAAAAGCCAGAAAACTGCATTTGAGATCTATCTGATCGAACATTATGATTATTTTTTTGATATTGCTTTGCAAGTAACGGGGGAAATGCGTTATTATATATACGATGGAAAAAAAATAAACTTGGAAGAATTTCCTATTGTATGTCACGGCGATTATCAGTATCATAATATTATACAGGCAGCAGGCGGTATGGCCCTTATTAACTTCGAGAAGTGTGTGCGGGATAACCCGGTAAGGGATTTATATCTTTTTATGCGCAAGCTGTTAGAGAAAAATAATTGGTCGCAGACACTTGGCGATGCACTGCTTAGCGCATATAATGAAAAGAGGACTCTTTCTAAAGATGATTATATGCAATTATATTACCGCTTCGCCTATCCAGAGAAATTCTGGAAAATTGTAAATTTTTATTATAATTCCGGAAAGGCATGGATTCCCGGGCGTAATATGGAGAAATTAGAAAGACTTTTTGCACAGGAAAAAGAGAAACAGAACTTTTTGGAAGCTGTTTTTCAAAAATAGAGAACAGGCTGAAAGTGGATGGAGGAGCAGGTTGAAAAACGGGGATTTGTCAACCGCGGATTTGTGCCGACGCCGACAGCGTTTCGGCAGCAGATACCGCAGACTGAGAGAAAGGCATGGTTATTAAAATGTACAAGAGATTATCGGCAGTTGTAACTATCGTCATGATATTGACATTGATCATTACCGGCTGTACTTCTCAGGCAAGCAATATCGGCCTTGCCAGAGAAAATGACCGGGACAGCGTAGGAACGGATTTTGTCGTTGCGGAGGTCGGAAGTTATGATTCGGCGGATACGGCGGTTGTCGTTTCCGTAGAACCGGACACAGGGAGTGTGACTTTCATGAATATAGAGACGGGTAAACAATATACCCTCTCTTATGATGGGACAACCTACGTGATGGATAAATATGAAGGTCCTATGTCAATGTCGCAGATCAATGCGGGCGATATCGTGGACATTACTTTCCTGAAAAGTAAAAAGAGACTGGCAAGCGTACAGATATCTCCACGTTCATGGATGTATGACAATATAGAAAATTATGATCTGGGCGGTCTGAATAAAACAGCAATAATCGGTTCGAATACCTATTCGCTGCCGGATGAAGTAGTAGTCATTTCGGAAGGACAAAGAAAAGAGATCATGGATATCGTCAATAAAGATGTACTGACGATCAGCGGTATCGACCATGAGATCTACAGCATCAGTGTTAAGAAAGGACACGGTTATCTGCGCCTTTCCAATGAGCAGGCATTAGTGGGCGGATGGATCGAAGTAGGTAATGCAGTCATTCAGAAAATAACGGAAAATATGCTGTTGGCTGTACCGGAAGGAAGTTATCAGGTACTTCTTACGAACGGAAATACAAGTTGTGTGAAAGATGTGATCATTGAGAGAAACAAAGAAGTGATCCTGGATGTGGGCGGACTGGAGATCTTACAGGATAAAACAGGAAAGATTTTATTCTCCGTAGACCCGTCTGACGCGACCGTCAGCATTGATGGAGAAATCGTGGATATCAGCGGCGAGATCGAGCTTGAATACGGCATTCACAAAGTCAGACTGGAAGCAGAAGGATATCGGACTTTAACGAAATATATTCAGGTTGGTTCTGAATATGCAAGTATCAGCTTTACAATGGAAGAAGGAAATCAGGACGAAGATGATGGCAGCAGCGTCAGCAGCAATAACAGCTATGATGATATTGTAGGCGCAGTAACGGGCGACAGAGTTTATATCGATGCTCCCTCGAATGTGGAAGTATATGTGGATGGCAACTATGTCGGCATTTCTCCGGTCAGCTTTACCAAAGTAACGGGAGATCACACGATTACGCTGAGCAGATCGGGTTACCAGTCAAGAAGCTATACCATTTATTTATATGACGATGGAGAGGATATTACGTATTCGTTTACCGATCTGGAACCGAACGATCCGACAGTCAGCGGAAACAGAAGGCCCTCTTCCAGCAGAAGCACCCGCACGACATCGACATCGAAGAAAACGACATCGTCCGCTTCTTCAAATAATAACGGAAACAATTCGGGTAATAATACGGTAAGCGGCAACAAAGTCAATATTGTGTCGATCAGTGAACCGGAAGGCGCCGTTGTTTATCTGGATGACGATATTTATATCGGAATCTGTCCGACGGACTTTACGAAAGTGACAGGAAGACATAAGCTGACTTTGAGCAAACCCGGCTGCAAATCCGCAGATTATGTGATTTATCTCTATGATGATGGACGTGATATCGAATATAAATTTAATCCACTCGAGGAGGGAGAGGATACCGGAGATGATGACAATACCGGAGGCAATCCCGACGATGGTGATGATGATAACGACAATCCCGACGGAGACGGCGATAACAACGGCGGAAATGAAGGCGGCGACAATCCCGGCGGTGATGAAACGGTCAGCGGAAATAACGAAGGTCAGGAAGTAAAAATAACGAATAATAACATTCTTTTTCCATAAAAAATCGCTTTACATAATGTGAGAAATATGGATAAATTGTTAAAAAAGCCGCAAAACACGGGTTAATATGGCTTTTTCGCTTGACAAGAGATTGAAAAACGATTATAACTAGACATAGATGTTTCAAAAGAGAAACTTCTGGGAAACGAAAACTCATTTCAAGAGGAGGAACTAAAATGAACAAGACAGAATTAGTAGCAGCTATGGCTGATCAGGCAGGATTATCCAAAAAAGACGCAGAAAAGGCTTTAAAAGCATTCACAGATGTTATTGCTGACGAACTTAAAAAAGGCGGTAAAGTACAGTTAGTAGGTTTTGGTACTTTCGAAGTAGCCGAAAGAGCAGCAAGAGAAGGCAGAAATCCTCAGAGCGGTGCTGTTATGCAGATTCCGGCGTCCAAAGCGCCTAAGTTCAAAGCTGGCAAAGCTTTAAAAGATTCTCTTAACTAATTGTATTATAAGATGCAGAAGAGAAGGACCTGTATTATGCATGGCATATACAGGTTTTTTCTTTACTTTATCATAAGAAAATCCGTCGCAGGACGGGCAGTGAAATCAGAAGGTAACGAAGTTTTTATCTGATAGAAAGAAGGATATATGAGATTAGATAAATATTTAAAAGTTTCCCGTTTGATCAAAAGACGTACCGTGGCAAATGAAGCCTGTGATGCAGGCAGAGTCTTTATCAATGATAAACCGGCCAAAGCGTCTGCCAATGTTAAAACGGGAGACATTATTACGATCCAATTTGGAAATAAGGAAATCAAAGTGGAAGTGCTGGATGTACAGGAGACGGTCCGTAAAGAAGAAGCCAAAGAGTTATTCCGCTATCTGTCTTAAAGTCATTTTTTAGAATGTTAGAATATTTCATGTTTTCCATGCATACATTTAACTGGAAGAGATTTACAGGGAGGTATGTATGGAGGACTTAAATAACATTAATAGAAAACCCCATAAACTGATGCTTACCAATAGAAGGACATGTACTATCAGCGGTGTGAATGATGTGCTGTCCTTTGATGTTAATGAGATTCTATTGGAAACAGAACAGGGAATGTTGATGATAAAAGGAAATGAGCTTCATGTCAGCAGATTGTCGTTAGACAAAGGAGAAGTAGATATTGATGGCAGGATAGACAGCCTTACATATTCCGAAACTGCCGGATATAGCGCTAAGGGAGAATCTTTGTTGGCAAGACTGTTTAAGTAGGTGATCTATGAGTCAGGATATCATACAGGAACTTACTTTCTTCGCACATTCCATTTGTATGGGTGTTGTCATTACCTTTGTTTATGATTGGATATTAATTCTCAGGAAGTTAATAAAACATAAGATCTTCTGGATATCGTTGGAAGACTTCTTTTTTTGGATTGCCTGCGGTCTGGGTGTTTTCTATATGCTTTACAAGGAAAATAACGGCGTGCTGCGGTGGTTTACCGTATTGGGAGCTATGATCGGGATGATATTTTATAAGTGCCTGATCAGCAAATTCTTTGTCCATATTATGTCGACATGTATATACAAGATAATGTGGTTTCTGTTTCGTATCATACAAATTGTGCTAAAGCCGCTTAAATGGCTAGTTTCCAAGGCGGCGAAGTTCCTAAATTTTTTGAAAAAGAAAATAAAAAAATATGAAAAATTCATAAAAAATAAGTTGACGGTTTGCATAAAAATGCTTAAAATAGTTTTATGTAAACGTTAAATTTGATTATGAGGAATAATATGGCAAGAAAAGCAGCATACCGTAAAAAGCGGCAGAATAGAACCGGAATGCTTTTGGTAACAACCGTCGTGTTGATGATGTTAGTCGTTGTAACGATCAAGAGTATAGAGCTTCAGGGAAAGAAAGAAGCATATGAGCTTAGAGAAGCGGCCTTACAGGAAGAAATCGACAGAGAAATGGAGCGGACCGCAGAAATAGAAGAATACGGAAAGTATACACAGACGAAGAAATATGTGGAAGAAGTTGCGAAAGATAAACTCGGTCTTGTATATGAAGGTGAGATTATTTTTAAAGATGAAAAATAAACAGATTTGGGAGTAAATCCGAAATCTGTTTTTATTTTTGAACGAATAATACGGACAGGCCTCACATATATTGATTAAATATACGGCAAAAAAGGAGGCATGCAGCGTATGAAGAAACAGGTGGAAAACAGAGAAGAAAATGTTATAACGATGATACCGGAATATGGCAGACAGAAGCTTTTGGGATATGCGGAATCCTTTCTTGATCTGGCGGATCTTTTCACGGAAGAAAAGGAAGAAGTTCCCGGAGAAGACAAAAACAGGCAGGAATATCTCTGGCAGAAGAAGCTGTATGAAAGCAGAGGACTGCTGGCGGAACATTTAAAGGAAATGGCGCATATTATGTCCGAGGTTGCAGGAGAAAGCTATAAAACCCATCCGGTAGGGGAGCGAAAATATAAGCAGATCATGCATAATTTAAAAGATGCCGGAATCCTTTTAAAAGATTGTCTGCTTTTGGAAAATGAGGATGGGCATCTGGAATTAAATCTGTCGATGAAAGCGGTACAGGAAAATATCGTTCTGGAAGATGTGGCCGATATCATTTCCGCAGCGCTGAATGCGAGAGTACGGGCATCCAAAAACCAGCCGCTGTTCATGGCGGGAGAATGGCGCACCTATCATTTTCTGGAAGAGCCGGCTTTTCATATTCTGACCGGCTTTGCCAAAGCGGTAAAAGAGACCGAAAAAATTTCCGGAGACAATTACACGTTTGATGAAATAGAACAGGGAAAGATGATCGCTATTCTTTCGGATGGCACGGGTTCGGGAGAAAAAGCCTGCAAAGAATCCGAGAGAGTGATCGAAATGATGGAACGGCTTTTAGAGGCAGGTTTTCGAAAAGAGGCTGCGATACAGGTTATCAACGGGGCTCTGGCCGCAGGAGAACAGGAACAGAATATGTCCACGCTCGATATCTGCGAACTGAATCTGTATACGGGAGCCTGTGAGTTTATAAAAGTCGGAGCCGCGTGTACCTACATAAAAAGAGATAATCTGGTGGACAGGCTGTCAGCCAGAAATCTGCCGCTTGGCCTTTTCCAGCAGATTGAGCCGGAGATTATGTACAGACAGCTTCAGGATGGAGATTATATCATTATGCTCTCCGACGGTGTTCTGGAGGCGCTTTCGCAGGGGATCGGTGAGGAAATCCTGCCGGAGATCATCGGCAGGACGTCGCATACCAATCCGGGGCAGATTGCCAATCAGATACTTAGTTACTGTCTTCACCAAAGCAGAGGCCAGATCCGGGATGATATGACCGTACTTGTTATAGGAATATGGAACAAAGGATGAACAGGGTATGGCGGTAAATTTTGAAATATGGTACTATTTTATAAATGACTGCTATGCTGACGGAAAGACCGAAGACCTATGGAAACTATCTATGAAAAAGTAAAAAGATATATTGCAAAGTATCAGATGATCTCCGGGGGAGATACCGTTGCGGCGGGTGTTTCCGGCGGAGCGGACTCGGTCTGTCTTTTGTTTCTTCTGCACGAATTATCAAAAGAGATTGATTTTCGTCTGCTCGTGGTACATGTCCATCATGGAATGCGTATGGAAGCGGATTATGATGCGGAATATGTGGAGCGCCTGTGTCAGGAACTTCAGATTCCGTTTTTCCTCAGAAAAGTGAGTATGGCTGAATATGCGAAAGAAAACAGCCTTTCGCCGGAAGAAGCAGGAAGAGAACTGCGTTATCAGGCTTTTACAGAAGTATTGGAAGAATACAAAAAGATGACTTCGGAAATGGAAAAAGACGCAGACGTTTCCGAAATGAATCCGAAAACGGCATATAAGATCGCGGTTGCGCATAATCATAATGACAGGGCGGAAACGATGCTGTTTCATCTGTTCAGGGGGAGCGGCCTAAAAGGTCTTGGCAGCATCCGTCCGGTGCGGGAACAGGTCATTCATCCCCTGTTATGTCTGGAAAGAACACAGATCGAAGCATATCTGAAAGAAAAGAATATCGCGTTTTGTATAGACAGCACCAATGAAGAGGATACTTATACAAGAAATAAGGTCCGGCATCATATTCTTGCCTATGTGCAGGAACAGATCTGCCGGAATGCCGCGGCTCATATAAACGCTGCCGCGGATATTTTTGTCGAGACGGAAAATTATGTGGCAAAGCAGACGGCGTGTGCATACAAAAGATGCAGTGTGGAAGACCGGGATTCGATTGCGGTAGATCTGGAGATTCTTGAAAAAGAAGATATTTTTCTGCAGAAAAGGATCCTGATGAAGTGTATTGAAACGATGGCGCACGGCAGACAGGATATCACATCGGAACATATCCAAAGTATAATGGAAATAATCGGCAAGGAAGGATGTAAAGAGCTTTCCATGCCTTATCATATCAAAGTATATAAAGAATATAACAGACTCCTTTTTATCAGAAAAGAATGCGGAAAAAAGGAGCCTGCCGGGAATATGACCAGGCAGGCTGCGGACGGTGAACTGACAGTCCATCCGTTTGCTGTTCCGGTGCCGGGAGAGGTCAATGTTCCGGGGTTAGGAGTTTTAACGTTCAATTATATGGAAAAAAAGGACTTATTTTACAAAAAAGGCCAAATTATTCCGGAAAAAACATATACGAAATGGTTCGATTATGATAAAATAACTACGGTTTTACTATTAAGAACGCGTAGAGCGGGAGATTATCTTACGATCAACGAAGCATTGCAGAAAAAATCCGTCAAGGAATATATGATCAATGAGAAAATTCCCAAACGACAGCGGGAAAGAATTTATTTGCTGGCAGATGGTCCGCATGTCATATGGATACCGGGATATCGTATCAGCCAGTTTTATAAAGTAAATGAAAATACGGAACATATTTTGCAGGTACAATTAAGAGAAAGGCATGGTGATCAGTAGTGGCCGAACAGGTTGAAGTTTTATTGTCCGAGGAAAAAATAAATGCCAGGATACGGGAGATAGGAGAGCAGATCAGCAGGGATTACGCAGGAAAAAGCGTGCATCTTGTGTGCATCTTAAAAGGCGGCAGCTTCTTTATGTGTGAGCTTGCCAAGAGAATTACGGTTCCCGTTTCCATTGACTTTATGTCGGTTTCCAGTTATGGAAGTTCGTCGGAGTCAAGCGGTGTGATCAAGATCATAAAAGATCTGGATGAACCGCTTGCCGGTAAACATGTTCTGGTGATCGAAGATATCGTAGATACGGGAAAGACACTGCACTATTTACTGGAACTTTTAAAAGACAGAGGAGCGGCGGATGTGAAGCTCTGCGCACTGCTTGATAAGCCGGATCGAAGAGTCGTGGAGATAGGCGCAGATTATACCGGATTTCAGATACCGGATGAATTTGTCGTAGGGTACGGAATGGATTACGACCAACGTTATAGAAATCTTCCATATATAGGGGTTGTAAAATTTGATTAGATGCGGTTTCCGTCGGGGACGTTTCTATTAGGAAAGAGGTTTGTTTTGAATAAGAATAATAGAAGTTTTTATTTGTATTTTGTGATCATTATGGGACTGCTTCTTTTTACGGTCTGGATCGGGACTTTGAAAGTACAGGGAAGCGGTTATACAAAGGGAGAATTTGAAAGGCAGCTGCAGGATGAGAATGTAGCTATGGTCAATATCTGTCCGAATAAAGAAACGCCCACCGGCGCTTTGGAGATCACGTTAAAGAGCGGAGAAGAAAGGATCCTTTATGTAACGGATGTGACCGAAGCGGAGCAGCTCATCAGACAGCACGGGATCGATCCGACGGTTGAAAATGTGCCGGAAGAAAGCTGGTTTCTAACAAGCGTATTTCCGATATTATTAGTTACGATCGTCTGCGTTTTCTTCTTCGTTATGATGAATTCACAGAATTCCGGCGGCGGAAGCGGCGGTAAAATGATGAACTTCGGGAAGAGCCGTGCCAAACTCTCCATGGGTGACAATAAGATTACCTTAAACGAGGTAGCAGGGCTCAAGGAAGAGAAGGAAGAGCTGGAAGAGATCGTGGAGTTTTTGAAAGAACCCGGAAAGTTTACGAAGGTCGGAGCAAGGATTCCGAAAGGCGTTCTGCTGGAAGGTGCGCCCGGTACCGGTAAGACTCTGCTTGCCAAGGCCATCGCGGGAGAGGCAAATGTGCCGTTTTTCAGTATTTCCGGTTCTGATTTTGTAGAGATGTTTGTCGGTGTCGGCGCGTCCCGTGTGCGGGATATGTTTGCCGAAGCCAAGAGACATGCGCCATGTATTATTTTCATTGACGAGATCGATGCAGTGGCAAGACGCCGTGGCACCGGAATGGGAGGCGGCCATGACGAAAGAGAACAGACTTTGAACCAGCTTCTCGTGGAAATGGATGGATTCGGTATAAACGAGGGCATTATTGTTATGGCGGCGACAAACCGCGTTGATATTCTGGATCCTGCGATCTTACGTCCCGGACGTTTTGACAGAAAGATCAGTGTTGCTTCACCGGATGTCGGCGGCAGACAGGATATTTTGAAAGTACATGCCAAAAATAAACCGCTTGCGGATGATGTGGATTTAGAGCAGATCGCACAGACGACAGCCGGTTTTACAGGGGCGGATCTGGAAAATCTTTTAAATGAAGCGGCCATCAATGCGGCTATGGACGAAAGAGTTTTCGTAAAACAGGACGATATCAAGAAAGCGTTTGTGAAAGTAGGAATCGGAGCGGAGAAAAAGAGCCGTATCATTTCCGACAAAGAGAAAAAGATTACTGCTTATCATGAGGCGGGTCATGCAATTTTATTCCATGTACTGCCGGATGTCGGACCGGTATATACCGTTTCCATTATTCCGACAGGACTCGGTGCGGCGGGATATACGATGCCGCTGCCTGAAAAGGATGAAATGTTCCTGACCAAGGGTAAGATGAAAGAAGATATCATGGTTTCTCTGGGCGGACGTATTGCCGAAGAGATCATTTTCGATGATATTACGACGGGCGCTTCCAGTGATATCAAGAAAGCGACCAAAGTAGCCCGCAGAATGGTAACAAGATATGGTATGTCCGATAATATCGGTGTAATCAATTATGATGACGATGATGATGAAGTATTTATCGGAAGAGATCTTGCACACGCAAAGAATCACAGTGAGGTAATTTCCGGAGAAATTGACAGGGAAGTAAAAGCAATTATTGACGAGTGCTATCAGAAGGCCAAAGAGATCATCATGGAACACGAAAAAGTTCTGCATGAGTGTGCCGGACTGCTGCTTGCAAAGGAGAAGATCGGCAGAGCGGAATTTGAGGCTTTGTTTGAAACACAGGAACCGCAGATAGACGGAACAATGGCATAATTTGTGCAACTTTCACAAAAATTGAATATAGAAATTGTAATATTTGTGAATCCTTGGCATTGTAGACTATATAAGGCTATGCTATTATACACTTGTAACCCCCAATACATTATATAGTTTTTTGCTATACCCATAAGAAAGAAATACCTTCTCTAAAAAGGACAGCGATTCCAAAGCTGTCTTTTTTACTTTGTATGAAAGTCCGTTGTAAGGCGGACACGGAATCAGGAACCATCGAAGACATAATACTGGACAGGAGGCATATCAATATGGATATTAACCAATTTTGGAAAGCAGAACAAAACTATCAGTATATTGCAGCAATGCGTCCCGTTTTTAACAGAAAGGCATTATTCAGTGACGTAACGGGAAATTATATTTCTCCGGCTGAGCCCAGCGCATACGGAGAGGTGACGATCCGCTTCAGAGTTGCCAGAAATAATATTGACAATATCTTTTTCGTTCATAAGGGTGTAAAACATTTGATGCTGTGGGCGGAATCAGATGAATATTTCGATTACTATTCGCATACGGAGCAGTTAGAGAACGAAACGCTTTCTTATTGTTTTGAAATTCATGCGGGTAAAATTTCCTGTTTTTTTGATACAAGAGGGGTCGTAAAAGACATCAATGAATATTACCAGTTTCGGATTATTCCGGGATTTAAAACGCCGGATTGGGCAAAAGGAGCCGTTATTTATCAGATCTATGTGGACCGTTTTTATAACGGCGATCCCGGCAATGATGTTTTAACGGACGAATACCGCTACATCGGCGCAGGGACCGTAAAGGTCGATGATTGGAATAAATATCCCGCAGAAATGGGCGTAAGAGAATTTTACGGCGGCGATCTGCAGGGTGTTTTGGATAAAATGGATTATCTGCAGGACTTAGGCATCGATGTCATTTACTTTAACCCGCTTTTTGTTTCGCCATCCAATCATAAATATGACATACAGGACTACGATAATATAGATCCGCATTTTGGCAGGATTGTCAATGAAAAAGGAGATGTTTTACAGTCCGGACAGCATGAGAACCGGTTTGCCGACAAATACATCAACCGCGTGTCCAATAAAGAGAACCTCGATGCAAGCAATGAACTTTTTGCCGAAGTAGTAAAAGAAGCGCACCGGCGCGGGATGAAAGTGATTCTCGACGGGGTGTTCAATCACTGCGGTTCTTTCAATAAATGGATGGATAAAGAACGCATCTACGAAAATGCGGAAGGTTATGAAAAGGGAGCATATATTACAAAAGACAGTCCCTATCATAATTATTTTCATTTTCATAATCATCATACATGGCCTTACAACAATGCGTATGACGGATGGTGGGGGCACGATACCCTGCCGAAACTGAATTATGAAAATTCAAAAGAATTGTTTGATTATGTGCTCTCTGTCGCCAGGAAATGGGTATCGCCTCCGTATAATGCGGATGGCTGGAGACTGGACGTAGCGGCGGATCTGGGGCATAGTCCGGAATATAACCATTATTTCTGGAAAGAGTTTAGAAAAGCGGTGAAGAGCGCCAACCCCAATGCGATCATACTGGCGGAACATTACGGTACGCCAAAAGACTGGCTTCTGGGTGATGAATGGGATACCGTTATGAATTATGATGCCTTTATGGAGCCGGTCACATGGTTCTTAACGGGCATGGAAAAGCACAGCGATGACTACCGACCGGATCTGCTCGGAAATGCGGACTGCTTCTGGCAGGCCATGCGGCATCACTGCGCGGCCTTACCGATCCAGTCGCTGCAGACGTCCATGAATGAACTGTCAAACCACGATCATTCCAGATTTCTGACAAGAACGAATCATAAAGTCGGACGGACGAATACATTGGGTGCGAAGGCAGCGGATGAAGGGATTAATAAAGCCGTATTCAGAGAGGCCGTATTGATGCAGATGACCTGGATGGGCGCGCCTACGATCTATTACGGAGATGAAGCGGGTGTCTGCGGTTTCACCGATCCGGATAACAGGCGGACATATCCCTGGGGACATGAAGATCAGGAATTGATAGATTTCCATAAGGAAATGATCAGGATCCATAAACAGAACCGGGAATTTATAAGCGGTTCCCTCAAATATATGGAGGCCGATTATAATGTGATCGGTTACGGACGTTTTACGAGAGAAGAACAGTCCCTGATCCTGCTTAATAACAATGACCATGAAGTGACCAGGGATATATCGGTATGGTATATGGGCACCCCTAAAGAGTGCATGATGAAGAGACTGATCTTTACTACGGCAGAAGGTTTTACGACGCAGGCCAAAGAATATCCGGTACTGGGAGGAAAGGTAAAGATTACGCTGCCGCCGACTTCCGGCATTATATTAAAGCATTCCTGCGAAAGACAGGTAAAGAAAAATTTCTTGCATTTTATATAGTGATATGATATAACTTGTAGTTGTGAGATGACATCTCATCGATTTATCTATAAGCTGGATGGATTCCCGAGTGGCCAAAGGGGACAGACTGTAAATCTGCTGCAAATTGCTTCGGTGGTTCGAATCCACCTCCATCCATTTTCATTGCGAAAATTATATAAATTTTACGTCGTTTCACGTAAGCAGATGCCGTCTGCGTAAATCCTTTTTACGCAAAGACGGCATATTTTTTATATGATCAACAAGGGAAAAGGCATTATTGCAGGGAAAGGCGGGTTATTGAAATGGTCTATAGAATATTGATCGTAGATGACGAAAAGGATGTCGTCAGTCTGCTAAAAGATTATTTTGAACTGAATCAATACGAAACGATCACGGCATACAGCGGACAGGAAGCGCTGCAGAAAATTTCCATGAAACCGGATCTGATTCTTCTGGATGTCAGTATGCCGGATCTGGACGGTATGACTGTATGTAAAAAAATACGCGATTATGTCGCATGCCCGATCCTTTTTCTGACTGCTAAAATAGAGGACAGCGATAAGATCCGGGGGTTTGCAGCAGGCGGAGACGATTATATTTTAAAGCCATTTTCCATTGATGAACTCGGGGCGAGGGTCGCTGCGCATATTCGAAGAGAATACCGGGATCATATAGAGGCAAATGTCCGTTTCTTCGGGAATCTCGTTATTGATTATTCGGCAAAGAAAGTTTCTTCGGAAAATGCCGCGATCCCTTTTGTCAAAAAAGAATATGAGATCATTGAACTGCTGTCCATGAATACAGGACAGATATTCGATAAAGAACGTATATATGAGAAAATATGGGGATATGATGCGCAAGGAGACGCCTCGGTCGTAGCGGAACATATCCGGCGTATCCGGTTAAAATTAAAGGATTATGG
Source organism: uncultured Lachnospiraceae bacterium (assembly GCA_910579735.1). Lineage (GTDB taxonomy): Bacteria > Bacillota > Clostridia > Lachnospirales > Lachnospiraceae > UBA3282. Next base: position 60,491 of record CAJTUZ010000008.1, on the reverse strand, counting down.
TGAGGAATATCATTTGGAAACGGTATGGGGGATGGGATATAAATGGACGAAATAAAAGGCGGAACAGGAAATGCTGCAAAGAAAAAATCCGGTAAAAAAAAGAGATCGGTCAAATGGAGCTTTATTCTATATGTTCCGGTCTGCATTCTATTGGCCTATGCCGGGACGGCTTTGATCGGACATGGAAGTAATTATTTACAATATAAGTATGATGGGATATATTGGGGGGAGAACAATTTTGTACAAAGGCCGATATTATATAAGCTGGGGTTCTGGTTTGTAAGTTATGCCCAGGTCTTTCTAATCCCTTTATGGGTTTTGTTTTCCGCTTTTCTTACAGGCACGGTTTTTTATAAGCGGGAATTGGAAAAGCCGGTAAAAATCCTGTTGGATGCCTCCGAAAAGATCGCGGATAACCGTCTGGATTTTCAAATTTCCTGTGAAAAAAATAACGAGATCGGAGCATTATGCGATTCCTTTGAGAAAATGAGGGCCGCTTTATACCAAAGCAACAAAGAAATATGGAGAATGCTGGAAGAGCGTAAAGAGATAAATGCGGCTTTTGCACATGAAATGCGCACGCCGATCACCGTATTAAAAGGTTATCGGGACCTGCTTGAAAAATTTATTCCGGGCGGAGCCGTATCGGAAGAAAAGATAATGGATATTCTGCAGATGATGAAAGGACAGATTGACAGGCTGGAGATCCATACGCAGAAGATGAGCGCCATGCAGAAGCTGGAGGATATTGTGCCGGCGCCCGCAGAAATACAGGTCAAAGTGTTGATGGACAAATGCAGCAAAATAGGAAATATGCTGGGAAATAAGCTGCAGATAGATTATTTATATAACGCACAGGATTTTTGTTCTGTTCCGGATGGGGAAACGATTCGGGCGGACGAAGGTCTGTTTCTTGAAGTATTTGAAAATCTGGTTTCCAACGCGGCGCGCTTTGCGGCAGACAGATTAAGGATTGCTGTCTGTCTGCAGTATCTGCAGGATGGTATGCCGCATACGGCACAGTATCTGACAGTGTCAGTGGAAGACGACGGTCCCGGGTTTTCGAAAGAGGCGCTTGTATATGCGGCGAAGCCGTTTTACGCAAGCGGCCCGGAAGAAGGAAATCATTTCGGGCTGGGGTTGTATCTGTGCAGTGTCATCTGTGAAAAATGCGGCGGGGAGTTGAAGATCGAAAACGGAAAACAAGGCGGAAAGGTGACCGCGTCTTTTAAAATATAGGAAAAGTAGATAAAAAGTTGAAAATTGTTTTTTATCATAATGGCGTAGCGATGAGAAAATTGTCGCTGCGCTGTTTTTATATAGAAAAACGGTATGCAGAACATGCCGGCGCCTGGCTTATCAAGCAGGCAGTAAAGGAGGAAAAGCATGAATGATGAGATAAGGATTGCACACGTGGATAAGTTTTACGGAAAAAAACAGGCCCTTAAGGATGTCAGTCTCGTGATCCCGCAGGGAATGTTCGGACTGCTTGGAAGAAACGGCGCGGGTAAAACGACGCTTATGAAGACATTGGCAGCGCTTCATACGAAAAAATCCGGAGAGATCAGCATATGCGGCGTTCCGGTCGAAGATACAGGGAAAATCCGGGAAATGATCGGTTATCTGCCGCAGGATTTTTCCATGTATCCCAATATGAGCGTATATGAATGTCTGGATTATTTAGGAACGCTTTCAGGGCTTGGCAAAGAAGAACGAAAGAACAGTATTGACCGGCTGCTTCAGAAGGTCAATTTGCAGGAACAGGCCGGAGATAAAGTAAAGAGCCTTTCAGGCGGCATGAAAAGACGGCTCGGTATTGCACAGGCGCTTTTGCATGATCCGAAGGTACTGATTGTGGATGAACCGACTGCAGGACTCGACCCGGAAGAACGGATCCGTTTCCGCAATCTGCTGTGTGAAACGGCGCAGGAACGGATTGTGATCCTGTCAACTCATATCGTGGGAGATATTGAGGCGGCCTGTGAAAATATTGCCGTTATGAACGAAGGCAGGATTCTGTGGAGAGGTACGGTAGAAAAACTGATCGCTGAAGCGGAAGGGAAAGTATTTACCGCAGATGTGGAAAAAGATGTTTTGATGGAAATCCGAAAGACGTATATCGTAACCGGTATGCTAAAACAAGGCCGTATGACAAGCGTTCGCATGATTGCTGAGAAAAGACCGGAATTTCCGGGATGTATGGAAGCGGAAGTAAATTGTGAAGATGCTTATATGTATTGTTTATACAGCAGCGGATGTGAAATAGAAAAGCAATAGAAGGGAGATGGGCAGAAACATGTTATGGATGAAAGAATGTAATAAAACGGTATGTTCCATTATTTTTGTATTGTATGCGGCTGCGGTTGCGGCCATGTACATTACCCAGTTCGTACCGGAACTGAAAGATGCGCCTGCAAAGCCGTATAAAGGAGCATTACAGCCGGGAGAAGGCTATGGAAGCACGATCAAAGAAGATCCGGCAATATTGATGCCTGCTGCCGTAGAAAGTCTGATCCGTGAATATTTGGAAGGCAGTTACCGGACGTATCCGCTGTTGTTTTATAAAGATGTCAGATTAAAGGAGGAAGACAGCGCCGGGATCGCGGCAGTCATTGAAGAACTTACCGGTCTCACCAAAGCGGAACTGGACCGGTTTGATGCATATGAACCCGAGCGCTATGAAGCTGCTTTGCATGAGGATGGAGAGCAGAGCATTGTATACAAAGAGGCGCAGCTTCCTGCTTACAGTCTGCGGGCGGATATTTCTTATGAACGTTTCCGGGAACTGATGACGATAGCAGACGAGATCATAGGCGGTGCATCAAAGTACAGCGAACAGTTTCTTTTGTATAATTTTGCCCGGGTTTCCATGACATACGAAGAAGCGCTTGCAGAATATGAAGAAATAACGGACGAAGAAAATATTGCCGGATCTTACAGCAGGCTTTATTGTGACTATATGGGAATTATTCTCTCTATCATGCCTGTATTTGTCTGTGCGGGATTGTGGCAGATGGATAAAAGGAGCCGGATGGAAGAATTGATCTACAGCAGAAAAATTTCTTCCTTGAAATTGATCATAACAAGATATCTGTCGATGCTTTTATGTATGTCAATACCTGTCATACTGACCTTTTTACACGCGATGATCTGTATCAGAAATCTTTATCCCGAAAAAAATATTCATTTCGGAAATGCCATCGCATTAACCATGGTATGGCTAATTCCGGCGATTATGGCAGTAACCGGGACAGGCGCGCTCATATCTGAATTATTTTCGCCGCTTTTTGCCATATTTGTACAGGGGGCATGGTGGTATATTGCTGTGCAGAGCAATCAAAATGCAGGCAGTATTACAAAATATTCATTGATTGTTCGGCATAATACGTTGGGGAGTATGAAGCTGTTTCAGATACAATATGGAAATTTCATGCAAAATAGAATGGGATATCTTATTTTATCAATGATTGTCTTATTGTGCACTGTTATCATATACCATTGGCACAGGAAAGGAGCAGGCCATGCAAAAAAGATCCTATGGAAAAATACTGTCCGTAAATCTAAAGCATAATTTCAAAATGCCGATTGTATCGGCGCTTGGCGTGTTGATCCTGACCCTGCTTTTGTTTAATACTACTGCGCTGCAAAGCAAAGAAGCGGCCAGGCCGATAGAATTCCTGCTTTGTTTTACGGGCGTTATGCTGCTTGTTCCTGTTTTCTATCCGGAGCAGGATGAAACGATCAGGGATGTTATCCGTTCGAAGAAAATAGACTATACGGTGGTGTGTATTGTCCGTGTTCTGTATTCGACTGCAGCTATGGCCGCTTTGACAGCATTTATGGTGCTGATTATGAAATGGGGTGAATGCGATGTCGGGATGGATCACTTTTGGAGCGGCGCCGCCGATGCATGGTTCCTGGGTGCAGTCGGTTTTACGGCAGCAGGACTCACGAATAATATCACCGCAGGATATATGAGCACAGTATTGTATTATCTCGCAAATTACGGATTAAGAAATGAATTAGGGCCGTTTTATCTCTTTGCCATGAGTTATTCGGGATCGTCCGATACGGCAGGACCGAAAATACTGGGGGCGGTTATCTTAATGGGGGTTACTTTGACTTTGTGCAGGAACAGAAAATAGAAAATACCTTGGAAATGTAGAATTTATATTCACTGGTTCCGGAGTCGAAAGGATCTGCCGGGCGGCAGAAGCTTTCGCTCCGGAATATCATACGGAGCAGATTTACACAGTAATGAATAATCAGTCAGGCCGCTGAAACTGTCCGGGAGGCATTGCACTTTCCATAGAACCCATAGCAGCTATATTGATGTCGTTGTCGTCTATAAGAGCGGAAACGTTCATAGCCTGTCCCGCGGAAGTAGCGGGGATCGTACCGGATAGCTGCCTGCTGATACTTTGTGCACGGAGCATACAAAATTCTTTTAGGACAGAAACGCCGTTTTCAAATTCCTCATAGGTACAGAAACTGGTAGGATCTTTTTCCACGAAAGGATCGATCAGTTCCTTGGTATCGTCTATCAGGTCATAGATGTAATCATTTTCAAAATACTCCGTGATAAAATCTGAAAAGTATTGATGGTAAAGTTCCGTATAGGTATCGTTGTTAAATATCCATGCAAGCATTGGCCTGGATTCTATCGTTCCACCGGAAACCGGTGTATCGATCGGATAGTTAATCAGTGTAACGGCATCAGATTCAGATAGAAATCCTCCAAAAGCGAGGTTGTAGTCCCATGGGATCATAGACAGCATACCGTCTTTTTCATAGAGATAATAATTATGCAGCATAGAACCGGTATAGCTGTCAAAGTTAAGAACAAAGTTATGAACAACGAAATAGCGGATCACTTCATCAATATTTACTACGGTATCGATAGCATTGCCCTCGTTAAGCTGTTTGAGGGAACGGATCAGGCGGGACTTGTCGCTGTCTGAAACGGTAGTTTTGGCATTTTCTAAAATATTGGAATAGCTTTCATATTCGTCATCTGTGTAAAGGAGAGATACATCGTCACTGCCCATGGGAGTACCTGCATCGGGACTCATTTTTTTATCAGGGCCAAATGAATCCGGGGGACGTTTTTCCATATCAAAGGGCATATCGTTTCCGCGTCCGCCGCCCATATCCATGCTGTCGGGTTTATATAATGCGCCGTAATCATTGCCGTAACTGCGTTGTAAAAAAGCGTCTTCAATACCTTCTACGGCAAGATACAGTCCCCAGTCTTCTCCGTTTACCGTAATATAGCTGTAACTGCAAAGAGGTGCATCTACACCAAAAGAACGCATCATTTGGTAGGAAAGATAATCTTTCATATAGGTATTGTCCTGAATAATATTGTTCAGGCAAAGCTTATCCAGTCCATGATAGGTATTTCCGCTATCATAATGGTCAAATTCGATTTTAAAGCTGTAGCGGTCGTTGCCATAGGCATCTACGGAAGAAAGGGAAGTATTGCCTTTTGCCCGGATCGCAGCGTTTTTATAGACCTCATCATCAATGATCAGCGTGCAGAGAACATATTCTTTATCGGTGCAGTTTTTAATAAAATCATCCCAATCATCCATAACGATATCTATGGTATGTACAGTGGAAGTATCAAATAACCGGGACGCATAGCCGCCTTTAGAGCTGACCGCCTGAACGCCTAATTTTTCTGCCTGTGTAAAAAGGAATGTGACAAGCAGAACAAGCATAAAAACGGTACAGCATATTTTATTAATATGTTTACTGGTTGACATGAAATTCCTCCGTTAGCCCATGTAATCGCCATTGTAGCTGACAAGTACGGCGCTTCCTATACCCTCCATTTCGGAAAGGGTATTGATAAAGTCGGTATCTTCGTCCTGCAGACGAATTTCCAAGTTTAGTTCAACAGCGCCTTTTCTTGCGGTCTTGCTTTTTACGACAACGCGTTTGGTGTGCTTTCTCAAAAATTCCATTGCATTTGTTTCGCTTTCGTGGTCTGTACAGTTTATAACGATAATATATGGATTAACATAGGTTTTTCTGTTAGCAAATAATAAAAGAAAGATGCCGATCATCATACTGCCGAGTACAGCCAATGGGATCATGCCTGCGGCCAGGACGATACCGACAGCGATAGACCAGAAAAGAAAAGCGATATCCAAAGGTTCCTTGATTGCAGTACGGAAACGAACAATAGAGAGTGCGCCGACCATACCGAGGGAGAGAACGACATTGGAAGTAACGGCAAGGATCACCAATGTCGTGATCATGGTAAGGGCCACCAGCGTAACGGCAAAACCGGATGAATACATAATGCCGGAAAAGGTTTTTTTATAAATGAAGAAAATAAAAAGGCCGATGCCGAAAGCAAGTATCATAGCCAGAAGCATATCAAAAAGGTTTACGCTGTTAATGTTGTCGAGAAAGTTTGATTTGAAAATATCATTAAATGTCATAAGTGTAGACTCCATTCGTATTTTAGTAGTATATTGTTCAGTCATATATCCGGCAGGCGGCATATTTGGAAAAGGCGCTGCTGTGCCGGTTGGTCAGTTGTATCGCATCGCGGATAATATCCGGAAGCCAGGCGTCCCATTTAACCTCCAGAATAATAGGAGAACCTTTTATGGGAATGGTAGGACATTCGGGATTCAGGAAATCCGTATGGAAAAGGCCGGTCCGAATATGGGAATCTATGGTGATTCTTACATTGCCGGGGCTATACGTGTAGGGTTCTCTTGTATAATCGACAATGGTTTTCGGGCGTAGTCCCTGTGTGTTGATTTTCCGGTAGAATTCCTGTACAAGCTTATTTTGATGCTGCGGCATCCATTCAAAATAACCGTCTGTAATGGCCTGTGCTTCTTCTTTTGTCAAAGATGCGCTTTCTTTGTGTCCAAGACTGCCGGTTTTGCTTTTTTTTTCTAAATGGATATAAGAAGTATCGCCGTTGTAGTAGCGGATACGAAATTTTTCACGGATATTTATACCGTCAAGCTTTTCGCGGAGCGCTTTGTCTTCAATATTATCAAAATAAAGACTTCGGATATCATATTTACCATCTAAAGTATGTTCATCCGGTTGTGCTATGACCCGTAATCGCTGCCTTAATGTGAGCATATCTGACAGATTTATTTCATGTTTCCATTCGTGTCTGGATATCATGTTACACCCCCTTTCTCAATAATCTTATCAGTTTATTGAAATAATGAAAATAACATGTTACCATATTACGGAAGAAATTTGGAAGTTTTGTGTAGGTTTTATGAAAATTTTGTGTACGGCGGGAAAACTGCAGAGTTGCTATACAAAAAAATCAGAGAAAGGAAATTCAATCATATGAAAAGAGAAGAGGCAAGAAGCAAGGCAAAAGAACTTGTAAACAAGATGACGCTGGAAGAACGTGCGAGTCAGCTGCGGTATGATGCGCCGGCCATAGAGCGGCTTGACATTCCCGCTTATAACTGGTGGGGCGAGGCTTTACACGGTGTGGCGAGAGCCGGTATTGCGACGGTATTTCCGCAGGCTATCGGTATGGCGGCATCTTTTGACGAGGAACTGCTTGAAAAAGTTGCCGATTGCGTGGCGGAAGAAGGCAGAGCCAAATATAATGAATATTCTGCGCATGGTGACAGAGATATCTATAAAGGACTTACCTTCTGGTCCCCGAATGTCAATATTTTCCGTGATCCGAGATGGGGACGGGGACATGAAACTTATGGAGAAGACCCCTATCTGACGTCCCGCCTCGGCACAGCCTATGTAAAAGGACTGCAGGGAGATGGCGAAGTCATGAAAACTGCGGCCTGCGCAAAACATTTTGCCGTACATTCCGGCCCGGAGGCAATAAGACACGAGTTTGACGCCCAGGCTGATCCGAAAGATATGGAAGAAACTTATCTGCCTGCATTTGAAGCATTGGTAAAAGAAGCGGGCGTTGAGGCAGTTATGGGCGCCTATAACAGAGTAAACGGAGAACCGTGTTGCGGAAGCAAGACTCTGATTCAGGATATTTTAAGAGACAAATGGCATTTTGAAGGACATTATGTTTCCGACTGCTGGGCAATCAAAGATTTTCATGAAAATCATATGGTGACGTCAACTGCGGCGGAATCGGCGGCGCTGGCGTTGAATGCAGGCTGTGACTTAAACTGCGGCGTTACCTATCTTCACCTCTTAAGTGCATATCAGCAGGGACTTGTAACGGAAGAAGCCATAACGGAAGCTGCGGTACGTTTATTTACGACGCGGTATATGCTGGGATTGTTTGAAAAAAATGAATATGATGAGATTCCCTATGAAAAAGTGGAATGTGAAGAACATATCGCGCTGGCGGAGAAGGCGGCCAGGGAAAGTATCGTGCTTTTGAAAAATGATGGCATCCTGCCTTTAGATCTTAATAAGATTAAGACGATCGGCGTGATCGGGCCGAATGCAAACAGCAGAAAATGTCTTGTCGGAAATTATCACGGAACATCTTCCGAGTATATTACCGTTTCGGAGGGTATTCAAAGATATGCCGCAGGTAAGGCCAGAGTCCTTTTTTCGGAAGGGTGCGCACTTTTCGAAGAAAAAACGGAAGCGCTTGCGCTGGCGGGCGACAGGCTGCAGGAAGCGCGCATTGTTGCAGAACACAGCGATGTAGTCGTATTGTGCCTCGGTCTGGATGAAACATTGGAAGGAGAGGAAGGCGACACGGGAAATAGTTATGCATCCGGTGACAAGCTGGATCTGCTGCTTCCGAAAGCACAAAGGGATCTGATGGAAGTCATTGCCGAAACAGGAAAACCGACGGTCTTTTGTCTGATGACGGGAAGCGCGATCGATTTAAGTTATCCTGCGGAACATTTTAACGCATTGCTGCAGCTTTGGTATCCCGGTGCGAGAGGCGGAAAGAATGCTGCGGAGATGATATTCGGGGAGGTTTCGCCTTCCGGAAAGCTGCCGGTTACTTTTTATCATAATCTGAATAGCTTACCTGAATTTACGGATTATCATATGAAGGGAAGGACGTACCGTTATATGGAAGAGAAGGCGCAGTATCCGTTCGGTTTCGGATTGACTTACGGCAAAGTGACCGTTACGGATGCCGTGATCACCGGTATTTTAGAAACAAAGGATGGTTTGGGCCTGCCTGACGTTACTGTAAAAGTAACGTCTAAAAATCAGGGAACGTACGATACGGAAGACGTAATTCAAGTATATGTAAAAAATACCGAGTCCGAACATGCGGTGAAAAATCCTTCTTTATGCGCGTTTAAACGTATTTTCATGAAAGCGGGAGAAAGCGTGGAAACGGAACTTGTTGTAAAAGGAAGAGCGTTGTCGGTTGTGAATGACAAAGGAGAACGTATAAAAGACGGAGACAGTTATGTCTTATATGCAGGTATTTCACAGCCTGACGAAAGAAGCGTGGAACTGCTTGGCATGCAGCCTGTAAAGATGGAACTGAATCTGCAGCAGTAGAAAGGTTTTCCTGCGGAAAGATAAAAACCGGTTGCCATAAAGTTTCAGGTATTGTATTATGGTGGAAGAAAATGTACAGTCAGATAAAGAATTACTATGGCTGTCGTAGAAAATCTGCGGACAGAAAGAAAGGTATGGTTACTGGTATGAAAACAAAAATTTTTATCGACGGCAGTGAAGGCACGACCGGATTAAGAATATATGAACGCTTTGCAGGCAGAGACGATATCGAAATTCTTTCGATCGCAGGCGACCTTAGAAAAGATACTGCGGAGAGAAAGAGACTGATCAACGAATCGGATGTTACGTTTCTCTGCCTGCCGGATGCTGCGGCAAGAGAAGCGGTAAGTCTGGTGGAGAATGAGAAAGTAAGGATCATCGACGCTTCTACGGCGCATCGTACGTTGGACGGATGGGCCTATGGTTTTCCGGAATTGTCTGCGGCGCACAGGGACGCAATAAGAAACGGTAAGAGAGTGGCGGTACCGGGATGTCATGCGACGGGATTTCTATCGCTTGTTTATCCGCTTGTCAAGGAGGGCGTTCTTCCGGCAGATTATCCGGTAGTTTCCTTTTCCCTGACGGGTTACAGCGGCGGCGGTAAGAAAAAGATCGCGGAGTATGAAGACCCGAACCGCAATAAAGATATCGATGCGCCGAGGGAATATGCACTGACGCAGCAGCACAAGCATTTAAAGGAAATGAAAGCGGTTGCAGGTCTTACAAGAGAACCGTTGTTTTCTCCTATCATTGCAGATTATTACAGCGGAATGGTCGTTTCTGTTCCGATTTATACGGAATACTTGAAAAGCTGTAAAAATCCGAAAGAAATGACGGAATATTTTGCCGGATTTTATCAGGGTGCGAAATTTATTCAGGTCGTGGAAAACGGAAACGAAGATTTATATGATGGTATGTTAGCCGGCAATACATTAAGCGGCTGGGATGGCTTAAAAGTTTATATAACGGGAAATGATGACAGAATAGTACTTTCCGCGCAATTTGATAATCTGGGCAAAGGCGCTTCGGGTGCGGCGGTGCAATGTCTGAACATTATGTTAGGATGCGAAGAAGAAAAAGGACTGGCCTTATAAGGCCAGTCACTTTTTATTTGATCTCGATTCTGCATACGGAATCTTTGGTTTCCGGATCTTTTTTCGGGAATGTCACTTCCAGTATGCCGTTGTTATAGGAAGCGTCTATATCGCCGGCTTCCATATTGCTTACGCGGAAACTTCTGGAATAAGAACGGTAGCATCTTTCTTTACGGATATATTTATTCTGATCCTCTTCGTCCTTTTCTTCCTTGTGGGAAGCGGAGATCGTTAAAAGATCGTTTTTCAGATCAATATTGATATCCTCTTTCCGGAAGCCGGGAAGTTCCGCCTGCAGCAGGTATTTATCACCCTGATCGATTACGTCGGTTCTGAAAGCGTCGTGCCGTTCGAGTTCGCTGCCGCCCCAGAAATCACGGAAAGCGTCGTCAACCATTTTATCAAAGGAATCATCAAAAAACATAGGTTTGTAGCTGCGGTTGTCAAATAATGCAGGTCTTAACATAATTATTCCTCCTTTTATATGTTACTTCTTATTGTTGCCGAAAATACAGGAAACATTTCTGTATTTTCAGTATTTTTTGTTATACTGCAAAGGAAACGGCTGATCTGTTCCTCTGTATATAAATGTTATACATCATATATAACAAAAGGTCAATAACGGAATCCTAAACAAAAAATAAAGAAATTATAAAATACAAAAGGGTATGCTATAATAGATTTCAGGCAGATAGAGCACTGCTCTGATAGGGGCGGTATGATGAAATGGAAACAGGAACGTGATATCGACCGGGACGGTTCCGATTATCGGAATACGAGTAGAAGCTGACGATAAGGTATGTTATACTGGACGGGAATATAAGAAAATGTGGAGAGCCGGAGAGGTAGTATGGAAAAGAGCAGAAATAAAAAGAAAAATTACAGAGGGTATCTGATCATGACAGGACTGCTCATTGCGACAACAACAATGGCGGTGATTTTTTTCTTCGGGTTTTACATCCGTCGGTTTACACAGAAATCGGATACCAATCAGTATGATAACTATTATATTATGATTGCAGGCGATACGAATTCTTCGCTTTGGCGCTCCGTTTATGAGGGCGCCTACGAGGCCGGCCTTTCGAAGAACAGTTATGTGGATCTGCTCAATGATTTCTTTGAGAACGGTTATTCCAGAGAAGATTTGATGCGGATAGCGATTGCTTCCGAGGTGGATGGTATTATTGTCGGGGCAGATGAGAGCGATGAAATGACGGAACTGATCAATGAGGCAGCCGGGCAGGGGATTCCGGTCGTAACATTGTATGGAGATAATACGAGAAGCGAACGGTGTACGTTCGTCGGGATCGGCAGTTATGACCTGGGCAGGGAGTATGGCAGGGAAGTGCTGGAGATCGCACAGATGAAACATTTTTCAACGCAGGCGCAGGATGATGAGACGCAGGTGGAGGCAGAGAAGCGGCCTGTCAGGGTTATGGTTTTAGTAAACGCCTATGCGCAGGATTCCGGTCAGAACATTCTGTGTTCGGGCATTCAGGAAACGATCGAGAATGAGAAGCAGGAAGGGATGGAGATTGAACTTTCCCTGGTTTCTATCGATGGCACCAATACCTTCTCCGTAGAAGAATCGATCCGGGATATTTTTATGGAAGAGGATCTGCCGGACATTATTGTATGTTTAAACGAGCTGAATACCGTATGTGTTTATCAGGCGGTCGTGGATTATAATAAAGTAGGGCAGGTCAATATTCTGGGATATTATGATTCCGATACGATCATCAAAGCCATCGACAGGAACGTGATCGATGCCACGATCTCCATTGATACGGCACAAATGGGGAAATACTGTGTCGATGCCCTGACGGAGTACAATACTTACGGAAATACCAGCCAGTATTTTATAGCGGATATAGAACTGATCAATAAAGAGAATGTTTCCCTGTATCTGGATGGAGGTGATACGGAGGATGAATAAGAAACTTTTTGCCTTCAACAATATATCGCTACAGGGCAAGATCAGCAGTATCTATATCATTACCAGCCTGTTCGTCTGCCTGGTCAATATCCTTCTGATATTGGGGATCAACCGTATGTCGAAGGAGCTGGAACTGGTATATCTGGACAACCTGAATCTGAATGAATTGTCGGCGGCGCTCAAAGATGTGCAGACAAGTATGACCGATTACCTGAATGCCAAGACGAGCGATTCTCTGGAAGAATATTATCGAAGTTCCCAGGACTTTCTGATGCTCGTAGAAGAGCTGAGCGACGACGTAAGCGGAACTTTTTATGAACGTATGAAGCGTAATATCAAGCATATGTCCGCCGGGTATCTGGAGATAACGGACCAGACAATAGAAGCAAAGCGCGGGCGGAATGTTGAAAAGTACAGAGTGCGTTACGAGAATGCCGCACAGCTGTATGATTATATCAATACGTATATCAACAATCTGAATAACCAGCAGTTTAAATACAATTCCGAAAATTATACGAAGCTCACGCATGCTTTTCATTTGTTTGAAACCTTTGGTATCGGTATTATCATCGCAGTCATTATAATGAATGTCAGCATGATCGTTAAGCTGGTAGGGACCATTATCAGTCCGCTTAAAGACCTGTCAAAGTCTGCGGACGAAGTGGCAAACGGGAATTTCGATATAGAAATTCTGGAAGTGCAGTCTCAGGATGAAATCGGCGTTGTAACAGGCGCTTTTAACCAGATGGTCATCAATATCAGGGAATATATAGAGCGCATCCGTCACAGCATGGAAGTGGAACGTGTGATGAAAGAAAATGAGCTGATGATGGAAGCGCATTTGAAAGATGCCCAGTTGAAATACTTACAGGCACAGATCAATCCGCACTTTCTTTTTAATACGCTGAATGCGGGCGCACAGCTTGCCATGCTGGAGGGGGCGGACAGGACTTATCAATATGTGCAGAATATGGCCGAATTTTTCCGCTATAATGTGAAAAAGGGAGACGAGACCGTTACAATCCGGGAAGAGATCGAGCTGGTGGACAATTATATTTATATTCTGAATGTCCGCTTTTCCGGGGATATCCATTATGAGAAAAAAGTAGACAAATCACTTATGCGTGTGGAAATGCCGAGTATGATCTTACAGCCTGTCGTGGAAAACTGTGTCAACCATGGTATCCGTGAAATGGCAGATGAAGGCCGGATATGGGTGTCCGTATACCGGACGGATGATGTCGCCTGTATCAGTATCCGGGATAACGGCATCGGAATGAGCAAAGAGACGATCGACAAAGTGATAAGCGGTACTTACAGAGAAGAGGAACTTGCGGCAGGCTCCAATGGGATCGGTATGGATAACGTAATAGCCAGGCTGAAACTTTTTACGGAGAGCGAGGATGTTATGTCGATTATCAGTGAGGGCAAAGATAAAGGAACGGAAGTGATCATTTATCTGCCGGTCAGAGAACGGGAGGAAGACGATGTATAAGATCATGCTGGCTGATGATGAGGGAATCGTTATCGATTCGCTGAAATTCATTATAGAGAAAGAATTCGGAGACGAGTGTATGGTAGAATATGCCAAAACAGGAAGGAGCGTAATCGAGCTGGCGGAGAAATTCCGGCCGGATATTGCCATTATGGATATTCAGATGCCTGGAATAAACGGGATCGAAGCGATGAAAGAGATCCGGAAGAGCAACGGCAATGTCCTTTTTATCGTCATGTCTGCCTATGATAAGTTTGATTATGCCAAAGAAGCGATTAAACTGGGCGTTCTGGAATATATTACGAAGCCGATGGAACGGACCAAGATCATTGCTGTCTTAAAAAGGGGTATGGAGATCGTTGAAGGAGAACGGGAGAAAAGAAGCAATGATCTTCTTGTAAAAGAAAAACTTGAAACAGTCATACCGATCATCGAAAGCGGACTGATCTATGATATTCTTTTGCAGGAGCAGTTTACGGAGGATATCGATAACTATAAAACGATTCTCGGACTGGACAAGAATTATGCTTATATGTTTTCTGTTGTGTGCGGTGATGGACAGGAAGGCAGTCACATGACAAATGCGGTAGGCAGCAGTGTGAAGATGCAGCAGCATTATCAGGAAGTGCGGGAATGTGTCAAAGAGTATTTTGACTGTATTGTCGGCACGGTCATGGCAAATAAGCTGGCGGTTCTGGTGCCGTATGAGAACGATGAAATGGATTATAATGAAAGAATTGATCTGATTGAACGGACAAGGGAGCTTGTCCGCCATATGCGAAGAAAAACCGGGATCAGCTTTCGGATAGGAATCGGTAAAGTAGGCGTATTGCAGGAAATGGCGGCCTCATATAATGAGGCGCTGAATGCCCTTGCCATGACAACCGGCAGCGTGGCCCATGCGGACGATCTGCCGATCGGCTGCGATTATGAGGATGATTACCCGATTCATCTGGAGAAACAACTGTTTGACGAGGTGGAGAAGGGGGAAACAAATCAGGCGCTTGCGACGGCGAGGAGCTTCTTTGACTGGATGGCGGATAACGGCAAAGAAAGTTTAATGGAGATCCGTCTGAAAGCATTGGAATTTGCTTTATGGACAGAGCATATTGCATATGATAAGGGCGGTATGACTTATCAGTTTCATTCCAGGCAGGATTATCTGCCGACGCTGATGAATACCGATGATCTGGAGATTATCAGAAAGTGGTTTCTGGAGAAGATCATGGATGCCTGCCAGAACATTCAGAGCAAAAGAGAGGAAAAATCCAACAGTATTATCGAAATGTCCAGGACATATATCAAAAATAATTTTAATAAAGATATTTCTCTTGATGATGTATCGAGAGCGGCCAATATCAGTCCCTATTATTTCAGCAAAATATTTAAGGAAGGGACGGGAGAGAATTTTATCGAGTATCTGACAAATATCCGGATAGATAAAGCCAAAGAGCTGCTCAGTACGACCGAATTGTCCATGAAGGAGATCTGTTCTATGTGCGGCTATTCGGATCCGAATTATTTCAGCAGATCGTTTAAGAAAAATGTGGGTGTTACGCCGACCGAATATAAAAATGTATAAACGAACGAAGAAAGGGTAAGAGAATGAAAAGAGTACTGGTCTTTATACTGTGCCTGGCATTTATGATAACGGCCTGCGGTAACACGGACAATCAGGATACGTCGGATACAGAGGAAGAAACGAAGATTCAGATAGGCATGAGTTTCGACTCTTTTGTTATCGAAAGATGGCAGAGGGACCGGGATGTATTTGTTTCGACGGCCAAAGAGCTTGGTGCGGAAGTCAATGTGCAGAATGCGAACGGAGATCTGGCGGAGCAGAAAAAGCACATAGATTATTTTATCCAAAAGGGTATGGATGTTATCGTGATCATCTGCATCGATTCCGCCGGCCTGCAGAGTTCCGTCAAAAAGGCGCAGGCGGAAGGAATCAAGGTGATCGCTTATGACCGTCTGATCTATAATGCGGATATCGATCTGTATATTTCTTTTGATAACGGAGCGGTCGGGGAAATGATGGCGGAAGCGCTTGTAGATAACGGACTGGCCGGCGGTTCCGTATTAATGCTCGGAGGATCCCCTACAGACAGCAATGTGCCGATGGTGGAAGGGGAATTTAAAAAGGTCATGAAAAGAAATAATATAGAGATCTTGGACTCTATCCATGCGGATGGCTGGCTCGCGGAAGCTGCGGCGGAATATATGTATGAGAATATGGACATCGTTTCTGCGGCCGATGCCATTATGTGCGGCAACGACAATATAGCCAGTCAGGTGGTGCCGGTTCTGGCGGAAAAAAGAATGGCCGGTAAAGTGCTCGTGGTAGGACAGGATGCGGATCTGGAAGCCTGTCAGAGGATCGTAGAAGGGACGCAGGTCATGACAGTCTACAAACCGGTGGAAAAACTGGCGCAGCGCGCGGCGGAATGCGCAGTGGCGCTGGCCCGCGGAGAGGAGATCACGGGAGAAGACGTTACTTTATTGGATAACGGGAACTTCCTGATTCCGTATGTCGGGCTGGAGCCTGTCAGCGTGACGGAAGAAAATATGGATGAGATTATTATCAACAGCGGATTTCACCTGAAAGAGGACGTTTATTTGAATGTACCGGGAAAAATGCCGTAAAATAAGGTTATGCAGAAATAGAATAGGATTTTTTTGTGCAGGACAAATTTGTGATAACAAATATGTCCTGTTTCGTATAGAAGAAAAATTATAGGGAGTATAGAAAATATACAGAAAAAAACAAATATGTCCAGTTTCATTTGTGGTATATTTACAATATCATCAATGAAAGGGAGGATTTATAGATGAAAAGAAAATTACTTGGCGCTTTATTAAGCGTAGCAATGGTTGCTTCTTTATTAGTCGGCTGTGGTTCCGATGGCGGTTCTACAACTACAACGGCTGACAGCGCAACTACCGAAACCAATGATAATGCAGATGCTGCAACAGATACGGCAGCTGATGACAGTGCAGACACTGCTGCAGATACAGAGGCAGATACGGATGCTGCTGCAGATACGGCAGCTGCAGGCGGTAAGATCGGTATTTCCATGCCGACACAGTCTCTGGAACGCTGGAACCGTGACGGTGCATATCTTGACGAGCAGTTTAAGGCAGCAGGATTCGAGACGATCCTGACTTACTCTGACAACAAGTCCGAGCAGCAGGTAAACGACATCCAGAATATGCTGGCAGAAGATGTAGACTTACTGATCATCGCAGCAATTGACGGCGGTGCTCTGAATACGGTTCTGAACGAAGCTGCAGAAGCTGATATCCCGGTTATTTCCTATGACCGTCTGATCTTAAATGATGCTGTTTCCTATTATGTATCTTTTGATAACTATACAGTAGGACAGCTTCAGGGACAGTTTATCGCTGATACGCTTGATCTTGAGAATGCAGGCGACAAAGTATACAACATGGAGATCACGGCAGGCGATCCGGCTGATAACAACGCTCCGTATTTCTACAATGGCGCTGTAGATGCGCTTCAGCAGTATATTGATGCAGGTACATTGAACATCGTATCCGGTCAGACTGAATTTGATGCGGTTGCTACAGAGCAGTGGAACACCGACGTAGCACTTGAAAGAGCACAGAATATCCTTTCTTCTTACTATGCAGACGGCACACAGCTTGACGTATGGCTTTGCTCCAATGACTCTACGGCACTTGGTGTTTCCC
Source organism: uncultured Lachnospiraceae bacterium (assembly GCA_910579735.1). Classification (GTDB taxonomy): domain Bacteria; phylum Bacillota; class Clostridia; order Lachnospirales; family Lachnospiraceae; genus UBA3282. The sequence continues at coordinate 42,790 of CAJTUZ010000008.1, read as the reverse complement.
AGGCGATCACTTCTGATTATGCAGGATCCAACTCCGTACTGATCACAGGCCAGGACGGTGACGAAGCAAACCTGAAGAATATTGTAGACGGCGTTCAGACAATGACGGTTTACAAAAACGTAAGCAACGAAGCTATCGTAACCCTGTCTCTTGCACAGGCTATGTTAGCAGGCAGCACGATCGATGCATCTCTGATCGATTCCTTCGGAATTGACTGTGCATATGATACAGAGTCCTATGAGACTACTGAAGGCCACAAATGTCCTTCTTTCCTGCTTGTACCGAACGTAATTACCAAAGACAATCTGCAGGAGCTGGTTGACACAGGTCTTTACACAATGGGTGATGACGGATATTTATCTGCAAACTAATTAAATGTAGGAATTATTTATGACCTGAAAGGGGGCGGGCGTCTGTCCCGCCTTTCTTTTTGGTTAGAGGGTTATCAGATAAGAGGGAGAGGAGGAAAATCTTTTGGGTGATACTATTTTGGAAATGAAATCCATTACCAAAGAGTTTCCGGGAGTAAAAGCGCTGGATAATGTAAATTTGGTGGTTGAGCGTGGAGAGATCCATGCGCTGATCGGCGAAAACGGCGCGGGAAAATCGACATTGATGAATGTACTGTCCGGTACATATCCCGCAGGCAGTTATTCAGGAGAGATTTATTATAACGGGGACCTTTGTCAGTTTAAAACGCTCAAGGACAGCGAAGAGAAAGGTATTGTTATTATTCATCAGGAATTGGCGCTCATTCCGCTTCTTACCATTGGTGAGAATATGTTTCTGGGAAATGAAAAAAAGAATAAATTCGGCGCCATTGACTGGGATATGACTTATAATGCGGCAGAAACACATATGAAACAAGTAGGTTTAAATGAATCTGCCCAGACTTTGATCAAGGATATCGGAACCGGTAAGCAGCAGTTGGTAGAGATTGCAAAAGCCTTTTCCAAGAATGTAAAGCTTTTGATTCTGGATGAGCCGACTTCTTCGTTAAACGACGAAGATGCAAAGATGCTTCTGGATTTATTGATAGAGTTTAAGAAAAACGGATTAACATCCATTATTATTACACATAAGTTAAACGAGATTATTTATTGCGCGGATAAAGCGACGATTATTCGTGACGGTTCCACGATCGAAACGCTTGTAAAGGGTGTGGATGAGTTCAGTGAGGACCGTATCATAAAGGGCATGGTAGGACGTCCTATGGATGACCGTTATCCGACCCGCGAACATAATGTACGCAAAGAAATCGGACTGGAAGTGAAAAACTGGACGGTACACCATCCGCTTTATCATGAGAAAATCGTAGATAATAATATTTCCTTTAAAGTACATAAAGGTGAGGTTGTTGGTTTTTCGGGACTGCAGGGAGCCGGACGTACGGAACTTGCGATGTCTATCTTCGGAAAAAGTTACGGAACCAACATCAGCGGCGAATTATATCTGGATGGAAAGCAGGTTGACCTGAAAAATGCGGAACAGGCCATCAGACATGGTCTTGCCTATGTAACCGAAGACAGAAAGGTCAACGGCTTGATTTTAGGGGAATCGATCCGCTTTAATACGACGCTTGCCCGTCTGGATAAGGTATGTTCCAAAGGCATTATTGACACAACATCCGAGAAAAAAGTGGCGGAAGATATGACGGAAGCTATGGGGACAAAAACTCCGTCGATTGATCAGAAAGTCGGAAATCTGTCCGGCGGTAACCAGCAAAAAGCCCTGCTTGGTAAGTGGATGTTTGCGGAACCGGATGTTCTGATCCTGGATGAACCGACCCGTGGTATCGACGTAGGGGCCAAGTACGATATTTACTGTCTGATCAATCGGATGGTGGAAGAAGGTAAGTCGGTGATTATGATTTCTTCCGAAATGCCTGAGTTAATCGGCATGTGTGACCGCATCTATGTTATGAACGAAGGCGTGCTTCGCGGGGAACTGGATGCAAGAGAAGCGACTCAGGAAAAGATCATGGGTTACATTATCAGTGCCGACAAATAAAGAGAAGGGAGTGTTTTAATAATGTCAACAAAAAAAGAAAATCAAAGCGGCGAACAGTTTAACTTAGGTGCTTTTCTGACTAAGAACAGTATGGTAATCGCCCTTGTTGTCGTATTCGTTTTATTCTATTTCCTGACGGGGAAACGTCTGCTGTACGCGCAGAATATGTCCAATCTGCTGCTGCAGAACGGCTACGTACTTGTTATGGCCTGCGGTATGCTTCTTTGCATCCTGACAGGCGGTAATATCGACCTTTCGATCGGTTCCGTTATCTGTATGGTAGGCGGTACGGCGGCGGTTCTTATTACCAATCACGGCGTTAATATTTATCTGACGATCTTAATCTGTATGGCGATCGGCATTCTGGCCGGCGTATGGCAGGGATATTGGATCGGTTATGTAAGGATCCCTCCGTTTATTACTACATTGGGCGGTATGTTCATATTCCGCGGTTTCGGACGTCTGATCCTGAACAGCAAGACAGTAGCGGTACAGGATACCACATTCTTAAATATTTTTACCGCATACATAAAGATTCCGGGTCTTGATACCGATGAGCGTATCCTTTCCCCGTTGGTACTGGGTGTTCTGGCAGTCGTATTTATTTTCTACAAAACTATTTCTTCCCGTATGAACAAAGCGAAGAAAGGTTACAGACAGAACAGTGTCCTGGCTGATTACGGACGTAATGCTGTCATTTCCGCAGTATTATTGTATTATTGCTATCTGCTCTGCCAGTATAAGGGCGTATCGGTTATGTTGTTATGGGTTGTGGCGGTCTGCCTGATCTATCACTTCATTACTTCCAAAACGGCATTCGGACGTTATTTCTACGCGGTGGGCGGTAACGAGAAAGCGACACAGCTTTCCGGTATCAACACGAATAAGGTTTATTTTATTGCCTATGCCAATATGGGTATGCTGGCCGGCCTGTGTGCATTGCTTTGTCTGGCGAGAGTCGGTTCCGTTAACGGTTCGACCGGTACGTCCTTTGAAATGGATGCGATCGGTTCCTGCTTCATCGGCGGCGCTTCGGCATACGGCGGAAGCGGTACGGTTCCGGGCGTTATCATCGGTGCGCTTTTGCTCGGTGTTATCAATATGGGTATGTCGATCATGGGTATCGGCGATTCCTGGCAGTATGTTGTAAAAGGCGGCGTGCTCCTGGTTGCGGTTATCTTTGACGTAGTATCTAACCGCAAGGGCGGAAAGTAATAGAAAAGCGTACGAATTGTAGGTTATAATAAGCATAAATAAGGCAGTAAAAAGAGAGCAGATACTTTTCACATATCTGCTCTCTTTGTTTTTTCTTTTGTCGATCAGTTAGTTGTAGTTATCGATGCAGGGCTGGAACATGCTCTTGCTTACGCCGCATAAAGGGCAGCACCAGTCGTCCGGGATGTCTTCAAAAGCGGTTCCGGGAGCGATGCCGTGTTCCGGATCACCTTTCTCAGGGTCGTAAGTGTATCCACAGGGATTACAAAAATATTTCTGCATAATTACATATCCTCCTACTATAAAGTTAATCTTTGGTTATGGCTGGTGGTTCTCTCTTGTATTTTAGCCGAAATATCTCTTGAGGAGACCTTCGAATGCTTTGCCGTGTCTTGCTTCGTCTCTTGCCATTTCATGAACGGTGTCATGGATTGCATCAAGGTTAGCAGCTTTTGCACGTTTTGCAAGATCAAATTTACCTGCTGTAGCGCCGTTTTCTGCTTCTACTCTCATTTCCAGATTTTTCTTGGTGGAGTCTGTTACAACTTCTCCGAGTAATTCAGCGAATTTAGCAGCATGCTCCGCTTCTTCCCATGCAGCTTTTTCCCAGTATAAACCGATCTCCGGATAACCTTCTCTGTGAGCAACTCTTGCCATAGCAAGATACATGCCGACTTCTGTACATTCACCGTTAAAGTTGGCTCTTAAATCAGCCATGATATCTTCGCTGACACCCTGTGCAACACCTACAACGTGCTCTGCAGCCCAGGTTTTATCAGCACCCTGTGCCGTAAATTTGGAAGCGGGTGCGTTGCACTGGGGACATTTGTCCGGTGCAGAATCTCCTTCGTGAACATAACCACATACCTGACATACAAATTTCATAGTTTTTTCTCCTTTACTATTATGATTATTTTTAAGAGGATCCGTATAAATCACTGGATCGACATCTTAATTTCCTATTCAGTTGTGTTCCCGGCCCTGTGACCGGAAAGTCATTCTTCGCGGCAATCGCCGCAGATACCATAGAAATAGGTAATATGCCCCTGGATCTGACCGCCGAAATTCATGCCGGCAATATCGACGATATCGTCAATATTATCCATTTTCAGATCCATGACCTGTCCGCATTTGGAACAGATAAAATGATAATGACGGGAAGTGTCAGCATCAAAATGATCGACGCCATCTCCGACCCGCAGGCGGGTGATTTCTCCCATATCCGAAAGCAGTGTCAGATTCCGGTATACGGTGCCGAGACTGATGTTCGGATACGTCTGTCTTACGTTCGTATAGACTACATCTGCGGTAGGATGATCTTTTCTCGTCATCAAAAAGTCTTTGATCACTTGTCGTTGCCGACTGTTTTTAATAGCCAAGCTCATCTCTCCAATTTTTAAAATCAGTAATGATTACTGTTTTTAGTATAACAAACAAATGAAAAAAGTCAATAGGAAAATTTACGCTTTTCCTGTTGTTTCTTAATAATATAGTTACACTTTTTTATACCATGTACAGAGACCTTTATCGGACAGACCCGATAACATCAAAGTCGGGCGGTCAAGTTCATGATCCCATGCGGGTGAGACAATGAGATTTTCGGTTATACTGCCGTAGCGGAGGCATAGTGTATAGCTGCCTGTTTTTTCCCATGTTCCGACAATAGAACAGCATTCCATGCGGCCGTTTTCCATAAGACGAAACGGATGAGCGCACATAATGCCCTGTGGGACGGAAGGCATCAGACATATTCTTTCATAGTTTCCAGACAGATCGCTTTCCGATACCGGCTGCAGTGTTTCGCCGGCATAAGGCTGTGCCGCTGCGATCAGCCACTCGTCAGGCGTCAGATAAAGCTGTCTGATCTGCATGGTGGATGGTTCCGGTTCGGTCTTAAAATTCATTTCCCGGATATGGGATATAAGGAACATTCTGCCGTCAGGGTTCATAAGAACAGAATTATGGCCGGGAGCCATATACGGTGTGCCATCGAGCCAGCGGTAGCCGCAGGAGATCATCAGTCCCGTGGTATTGTCATCATCATCTGCATCCGCCAGGCTGCGTCCGTGAAAATCATAAAAAGGTCCGGTAATATTCCGGCTCCTGCCGATCCGGATATTATAGTCGCTTCTTAAGGAACCATATGATACAAAAAGATAATAATAGTCTGTACCGGGATGGTAGATCATATACGGTCCTTCTATGGAACCATCCATCCAGGACGGGCGGACGGCCAGACAGGTGCCGATACCTTCTTCGGCGGCCAGTCCCGTTTCTTTATTAAGATGCAGAATGTAGCAGCCGCCCCAGAAGGAACCGTAGAGCATATATTGTTCGCCGGAAGCGGCGTCTTCTATAATATTGGCGTCGATTGCGTTGACAGGAAGCGCGTCGCTTGTTTTCAGAACGCATCCCTTCGGCACAAAAGGTCCTTCGGGAGTGTCCGAAACGGCCAGAAAAATACACGATTGTCTGACGCCCCATGAGGAGTTGGAACAGTACAGGCGGTACTCTTTGCCGGCTTTGACGATATCGGGGGCCCAAATATCATGGCTCTTTGTCCATTCAACGGATTCCGCCGGCGGATCGTTTACGACTTTTCCAAGGTTTTCCCAATGTAAAAGGTCTTTGGAACGTCTGCAGAGGGCGCCGGTACTGTAGATATAATAGGCTTCGCGTTCCGTATCATAGAAAACAGCCGGATCATGTGTCATCCACAGACCGGGAAGATCACGGCTGCCGCCGGGAATCAGTTCCGGTTTGGGCGGCTGCACGGGCGGTTTTTGCGGGTAATGAATCTGTGTCATAGCGATTCCTCCTTCGTATAATATTATCTCAAATAGATTAGACAGATTATTTTAATTTATCTTATTATAAAGTAAATGGAAAATATTCGCAATTATAATGGCAAAAAATCATAAATATCAGGATTAATACTTGAAAAATTTAGGCATTATAGATACAATGTCAATATAAAACAAAAATAATTTAGATAAATGTTGAGGTTAAGTGTGAAAAATTTTTGCACACAGGATTATGCCTGCGCAAGGAGGACTGTATTCATATTAAATTTGCAGGCTGAGTAAGAATGGAGGTTAAAGATGAAAAGAAAAGGTATTTTGACATGTGGAGTCATGCTGTCGGTGCTGGCGGCTGCTCTGACCGGCTGCGGCAAAACGCAGGGAAAAGACGCTTCGGAAGTAACGCAGGGGAATGCCGCATTAGGCGTCTCCGTGCACGATCCTTCTATTGTGAAAGCGGAAGATACATATTATATTTTCGGCTCGCATATGGAGGCGGCTCAGAGTACGGATCTTGTGGAATGGAAATCTTTTGCCAGCGGCGTGAACGCGGCCAATCCGCTTTTTGATAATCTGTTTGACGAAAAGATGGAAGCATTTGCCTATGTAGGCGAGTATGTGGAAGGCGGATATGCGGTATGGGCGCCTGACGTGATCTATAATGAGGCCATGGGGAAATGGGTAATGTATTTTTCCACCAGTCATGACTGGCGCACTTCCAATATATGTTTTGCAACGGCAGACGAGATTACGGGGCCTTACAGCTATCAGGACACGCTGCTGTATTCCGGTTTTACATCCATGACCGCAGAGAAAACAAATTTTAACGAGATCATGGGAGCGGATGCCAAAGCGTCAACCTATCTGCAGTCGGCGGAATATAATCATCTGAATTATCCGAACTGTATCGATCCGACAGTCTTTTATGACAAAGACGGAAAGATGTGGATGGTATACGGTTCCTGGTCCGGCGGTATCTGGCTTCTGGAGCTTGATGAAGCAACGGGATATCCGATTCATCCGGAAGCGGACGAGGCTGCGCATGTGGATAAGTATTTCGGAAAATATCTGATCGGCGGACTGCATAATTCCTGCGAAGGACCCTACATATTCTATGATGAAGAAAGCTCATACTATTATCTGCTTGTTTCTTACGGGGGACTGACAAGAGAGGGCGGCTATCAGATCCGCTGTTATCGTTCGCAGCAGGTGGACGGCCCGTACCTGGATGCTTCGGGTAAGACGTTTGACTATGTATCCGATCATTCGGAGCTTGGCGTAAAGATGATGGGAAATTACATGCTGCCGAGTTTAAAGACTGCTTATATGGCGCCCGGTCACTGTTCGGCAATTATTGACGACGATGGAAAGATGTATCTGGTCTATCATCAGCGTTTTGACAGCGGAAGCGAGTACCATGAACCGCGCGTGCATCAGATGTTCCATAATAAAGATGGCTGGCTTGTGGCTGCGCCGTTTGCGACAGGCGGTGAAAGCCTGAAAAGTGAAGGGTATGGTAAAAAAGAGATAGAAGGTAAGTGGTATCTGCTGAATCACGGAACGGATATCGGAGTGGATATCCATTCGGCAGCAGCCGTAACATTGAAAGGCGGTTCCATTTCCGGCGGGGAAGGCGCAGGCGGCAGCTATGAATTGGAAGAAGGAACCTGTTATATGGATATCGTGCAGGACGGTGTAACTTACCGCGGTGTGATACTGGATATGACGGATGAAGCGGGCAATGCCGTAAGATGCTTTATGGGCGTAGGCGAAAATAACCAGACAGTCTGGGCCGTGATGTATCTGTAAGCGTTTTAGATAACATGAATATAATTTAGAAGTTTATAAAAATAAAAAATATTTTAAGAAAATATAAAATATTATATTGACAAGAGAGTGTATACATTGTACTATATGTATATCAGAATAAGAAGAAACGGAAACTATTATACAAACTGCACAATACATAAAACAGCATTTGTGCAAATTGCCGGCAAAACAAAATGTATATAAGATTTTCTGTTCAATCTGTACAAAGTATTAATTAAATTCATGAAAAGTGAAAGGGAATGAAAAAGGAGGTTCATATGAAAAAGAGAATAGTTAGTGTATTACTTGCATCTGTACTTACATTATCCTGTCTGGCAGGATGCGGAAACTCCGGTAATGACAGCACATCAGGCGACAGTACGCCGGCTGCTGATACAACCGAGGATACCACGGATACTGCAGAGGGAGACACAACGGAAAGCGTTGGCGCTCAGATCACGGTAGACGAATCTGCAACGGATAATGTCGCAGTTGAAGGCGACTTCAGCGGCGCTGATCTTACAGTTTTTATTTATGCACAGGATCATGAGAAAGCTGTATATCAGTCCCTGATCGATAAGTTTATGGAAACAACAGGAGCTAACGTAACTTTCGAAGTTACAACAGCAGACGAATATGGACAGAAGATTTTAGCATATAAAGCTGCATCGGATATGCCTGACATTTTCTATGTAGGCCCTGATACAGTAGCAGCAAACGTAGACGACGGATATGTTCTTCCGCTTGATGAGTATGTTGCAGAAGAAACGATCGCTGACTTATGGCCGGCTATCACAGACGCATACCGTTATGACGGAAAAGAAGCAGGAAAAGGTTCTCTGTACTGCCTGCCGAAAGACTTGTCTACTTTTGCATTCGCATACAATAAAACGTTATTCGACGAAGCAGGCGTAGAGTATCCGGATCCTGAGAATCCGTATACATGGGAAGAGTTCCTGGAAGTCTGCGGAAAGTTAACGATCGATAAAGACGGCGACGGTGAAATCGATCAGTGGGGATGTGCAAACGCGCTGCAGTGGGCACTTGATGCTTTCATTTATACAAACGGCGGACATTTCCTGAATGATGATTACACAGAAGTAGTTATCGACGGACAGCAGGAATTCATCGATGCATTCCAGTATTTTGCTGATTTAACATGCAAATACAACGTAACTCCTACTGTAGAGCAGGATACGGCTCTTGGCGGATACCAGAGATGGTTAGACGGACAGATCGGCTTCTACGCATGCGGTACATGGGACGTAGGTGCATTCATGGATGAGAATACATTCCCTTATGAATGGGGTCTGTGTGCATGGCCGACAGGTTCCACAGGTGTTTCCATGACACGTAACGGTTCCGTAGGTTTCGCAATCTCTGCTGATACGGAATATCCGGAAGCAGCAGCGGCGCTTATCACATTGTTCTCAACTGATCTGGAAGGACAGAAGGTACTCTGCGGTGAAACAACAGGTGCATCCTTACAGATTCCGAATACCATGAGTTATGCAAAAGGCGATTTCAAAGACAGAATCGCAGACGGCACGATTCCTTATGGTGAAAACGTAGACGTTATCTTTAACTACATTGAAGGAACTGACAAATATGAAGGTCTTTTCGTTGAACTTACCTACACATATAACGGTGACTGGTGGCAGGAATTCCTGAGCGGCGGTTACGAATATGTATTAAACGGAGAGATGACAGCGGCTGAATATTGTGCACAGGTACAGCCGGCTATGCAGGCGGCACTTGACAATGCAAATGAAATGAAAGCAGCGGCAAGCGGAGAGTAAACATGAAATTACAGGTGCGGAAACAGATTAAGTTATCCGCACCTGTTTCATAAAAAGAGATGGTAGGAAAGGTGACATTATGGCTTCAAAGAGTAAAAAACAAAAAATCAAGTTGTCTGTAATGGCAAAACGAGAAGAAAAGTGGGGACTTCTGTTTGTGGCTGCACCTGCAATGGGATTTCTCATTTTTATGCTTTATCCTATTATTTTTGCCTTTTTGACAAGCTTGACGACATGGAACGGGGCGAAAGGTTTTCAGGGAATGATGGACCGCTTCTGCGGTTTTGACAACTATGTGAAATTATTTGCGGACAAAAAGTTCTGGCAGACGCTTGTTACGACGATCATTTATCTGCTCGGTATTCCGATCGGTATGATCCTCGGACTGTTCTGCGCTATGGGTATGAACCGGAAAATTCCCGGTGTAAGAGTTCTGCGTACCATGTATTATATACCTGTTATTTCTTCACTGGTATCGGTATCTATCTTATGGGCGTGGGTATACAACTACGATTATGGTCTTTTAAATACGATCATCAAAACTTTAACGGGACTGCACGGACCGAACTGGTTGGGCGATGAGGCGCTGATCAAAGTGTCCATGATCATATTCATGGTCTGGAAAGGACTCGGTACATCGATCATCCTGTATCTGGCCGGCCTGCAGAACATTCCGCGTTCTTATTATGAAGCAGCGGAAGTGGATGGCGCCAGCGGATGGCAGAAGTTCAGAAATATTACGCTGCCCCTGCTTTCTCCGGTTACTTTCTACATATTAGTTACGACACTGATCGGCGGATTCCAGGTCTTTGTCGAAGTTCAGGTTATGACGCCTTCCGGAAACGGCGGTATCGGATACAGTGCGGCAACGATCGTATTCTATCTGTATCAGAAAGCATTTGAAAGTTATCAGCTCGGATATGCAAGTACAATTGCGGTTATCCTTGCGATTATTATCTTTATTATAACGTTGTTTAACTTTATCGGTCAAAATAAATGGGTTAAGACTATGGACTAGGAGGCAGGGTATGAAGAATAAAGATCAATTGTCATCTGGCATTACATCCAGGAAAGACAAAACAATTAATATAATAGTTTTTATTCTGCTGGCGCTTGGTGCGGTAGTCATGGTATTCCCGTTTTTCTATATGGTAATGACATCATTTATGACGAAGAACCAATACTTATCAGGCCAGTTAAGAGTTATCCCCGATCCGTGGGTATGGGGAAAATATTCGGAGGTTATGTCAAAGGGTAACTTTATCTCCGGTATTTTAAACACGGTAAAAGTGGAAATTCCGGTATTATTGATCGGCGGATTTACTTCCTCGCTTGCGGCGTTTGCATTTGCCAAAATGAATTTCAGAGGAAAAGGCGCCATTTTCATGGGTCTTTTAGCGACGATCATGATTCCGTTTGCGGTTATTATGATACCGCAGTACGTTATGTTTACGAAATTCGGTTGGACGGATACGCTTCTGCCGTTGATTATTCCGGCTTGTTTCGGAAATATCAGTATGGTATTTTTCCTGCGTCAGAACCTCTCGAGTATCCCGAACGATCTGATGGACGCGGCGAAACTGGATGGATGCGGTTATTTCCGTACCTTTATACAGATTTTCTTCCCTCTTATGAAGGGCGCCGTAGGAACGCAGATCACGTTGTGGTTTATGGGGATCTGGAATGATTATCTGGCGCCGACGATCTTCCTTAGAAGCGAGAAGAACTGGACGCTGCAGGTCGTGATCCGTTCTTTCAATACATATTATTCGATTCAGAGTGACTATGCGCTGATCATGGCGGCATCCGTTATTGCCATGCTGCCGACTATCGCCTTGTTCTTCTGTTTCCAGAGAGTGATCATTGAATCAGTGGCGATCAGCGGTATCAAATAAATGGAGATGATGTCATGTCAAATTCACCGGTAATAGCATTTCTGAATAAGATGACAGATTTAATTTTATTGAACGTACTTTGGATACTGTGCTGCCTCCCCGTTTTTACGGCGGGGGCAGCTACGACCGCGGCATATTATGTCAGTATTACTTCTATCCGGTGCGGAGACGGGTATGTAGTAAAGCGGTTTTTTGAGAGTTTTAAGAAAAATTTCCGCCAGATTACGCCGATATGGCTCATAATTCTGATATGCAGTCTGGTCTTGACAGCGGATATGCTGTTCTGGTACAGACAGGATAATGGTTTCGGAAAGACGATGTTCATAATCAGCGGAGTGGTAGCTTTTATGTTGTTTATCTGGATCTTGTGGATATTTCCTGTATTTGCCAAGCTGGAAGGCAGGACCGGAGAACTTTTGAAAAATGCCGTGGCATTTGCAATAGGCTATCTTCCGTATACTGCGATCATACTAATCATTACCGGAGCAGTAGTGTATGCGAACCTGGTTTCGCTTGTGGCCAACAGTATTATGCTGTTTGTGGGATTTGCAGTTTTGTTTTATGTACAGTCTTTCTTTTTTTATCGCGTCTTCATGAATCATATCGATGAAAAATTTGATGATTTTGACAGACCGGAAGAAATATTCCCTGGGGAATAGTTGATATAGAAGGGAAAGGAGCAGTTATGGATAACAATTATAATTACAGACAGCCGTGGATCATGCAGAGAGCGGATCCATATGTATATCATAAAGACGGCTTTTATTATTTTACCGGCAGTCTGCCGAAATATGACGGGATTGCCCTGCGCAGGAGCGAAAGCCTGAAAGGACTGGCAGATGCCGAAGAGACAATTGTATGGAAGAAACATGAGAGCGGTCCGATGAGCGAGCACATCTGGGCGCCGGAACTGCATTATCTGGATGGCAGATGGTATTTGTATTTTGCCGGGGGAGAAAAAGAAGACATCTGGAAGATCAGACCGTATGTTCTGGAATGTGAAGGGCAGGACCCCATAAGCGATAATTGGGTGGAAAAAGGAATGATGCAGGCGGCGGAAGACGATGAATTCTCTTTCCATGCTTTTTCTCTTGACATGACGATCTTTGAAAATAAAGGAAAGCGTTATTGTGTCTGGGCGGAAAAAGTGAGCGTCGGAAAGCAGATATCCAATCTTTACATAGCGCAGATGGAATCACCCGTTAAACTGAAAACAGCCCAGGTGCTGTTGACAACGCCGGATTATGACTGGGAACGTTACGGTTTCTGGGTTAATGAAGGTCCCGCAGTCATCCATCATGATGGAAAGATATTCCTTACTTTTTCAGCAAGCGATACAGGCATCAATTATTGTGTGGGCCTGCTGACGGTGGACGAGGATGCGGATCTGTTGGATCCGGGTAATTGGAAAAAAGAGCGGTATCCGGTTCTGAAAACAGATGAGAGTCTCAAAATATACGGACCGGGGCATAACAGTTTCGTAGAGAGCGAAGACGGAAGGACCGTTATGGTATTCCATGCCAGAACAGAGAAAGATCTGGTAGGAGATCCGCTTTATGTACCTAATAGACATGCAATGATGTTAGAGGTAAAGTGGAATGAAGAAGGTAAACCGGTTTTTGAATTCTAAATCAAAACAGAAAAATAAGGAAGAAACAAAAGAAAAACCCCCAAAAGACAAGCAGAAAGTAAGCGGATTAAAAAAGGATAAAAAAATTGCCAATTCGCTTATGGTGATTTTTGCCGGCGCCATTGTGCTGATCATTCTGTTGGGAAGTTTATCATACAGCATGGCGTCCAGGGCCGTAATGCAGAAATATGAGGATGCGGTAATCAGTGCGGCATCTTCTACGAGTACATCCGTGCAGCTTATCTGTGCGTCCATATCGGATAAAGCGGTGGAGTTTTATCTAAGCGACGACTTTAATACCTATTATAACGATATGGCGCAGGCCGGCGGCGCGGAAGGCGCACGCAGCGCCAGTGAGCTGAACGACCGTCTGATCGCCGTAAAGAGCGCATCTTCCTATATCGGCGGTTATACGTTATTTGCGGACAGCGGTAAGAGCATCGTGTCGAATGTCAAGGGCCTTCCGGAGGACATGTACCGTACGTATATGGAGACCGAAGAAGGAAAAGCTTTAAGCGGCAAAAAGACTTCCAATGCATGGAGAGGAAGTCATGCGGGTGTGGATAAAGCGCTCGGCACATCGGAAGAAAGCTACGTGTTCTCTTTTATGATGCGTTTCGTTTTAAAGAAAAACGAAGGCTTTCTGATCATTGATGTAGATAAAAATTACATAGAAAATCTGCTCGGCATTATAGAGCTTGGGCAGGGAAGTATCCGCGGCATCGTAACAGAGGATGGACGGGAGATCCTTTTGCAGGAACAAAAGGAGGAGAACGAGGCAAAGATGCAGCGTTACCAGGGAGATCCGATTTTCGTGGATACGGACTTTTTCGCGGAAAGTTCCGCGAAAGAAGTAGAATCAAAATATGTCCGGGCAGGCGGGGAGACACAGTTGTTTGTCAGCGCGCCGATCGGCAAGACCGGTATGAAGATCTGTATTCTTGTGCCGAAGAGCACGATTCTTTCGGAAGTCAGAGGCATACGGAACGTGACGGTCGCTATCGTTATTTTTGCTTCTCTTTTTGCGGTCGTATGCGGACTTTGGATGTCCGGAAAGATCGGTCGTGCTTTAAAAGCAATGAGCACGTCTTTACAGCATATTTCACAGGGAAATCTGATGGAAAAAGTGCAGGTGAACAATCGTGATGAATTCGGCAGACTGGCCGATGGCATCAATGAAATGCTGGGCGGTATCAGAGGACTGGTCGGTAATAACAGGAAGTTCGGAACACAGGTAAAAGATCTCTCGGAACAGGCATTTTCCTTTACGGCCGGCATAGAGTCTTCCATGCAGCAGATGGTGGCTTCTATGGAATCCGTATCAAAGGGCGTTACGGAGCAGTCAAAACAGACAGAACTGAGCGTCGCGGAAATGGCAGGACTTTCGGAGAAGATCAATGATGTTTATCAGGCTTCGGAAGAAATGACACACAAGATCGGTGAAGTCATAGATTCCGTAGAGCAGGGAAAAGACGGAATCGGTGAACTGAGCATCAAATCGGAAGAAACGGCAGAAATTGCCGAGAGTCTTGTATCCAGTATCGATCAGGTCAACGCACAGTCGGAACGGATCGTGGATATCATCAAGACGATAGAAGATATTGCGTCACAGACGAATCTGTTATCGTTAAACGCGTCGATCGAGGCGGCCAGGGCCGGAGAAAGCGGAAAAGGATTCGCAGTAGTGGCGACGGAGATCCGTAAACTGGCGGATCAGTCGATGGAAGCAGGTACGTTGGTCAGAGAAATTGTAAGCGGTATCCAGGAAAGCAATCAGGCGGCCACAGATGCGGCGAAAATAACAGAAGGCTTTCTGCGCGGTCAGACCGACATGTTAAAAGATACGGTTTCTGCTTTTGGCAATATTAATGACAGTGTTATAATACTTGCAGACGTTCTTGGCGCTATCCGGCAGAAGATGGCCAATATGCAGGAGAATAAGGAAGTCGTAAATGAGTCTATAGAAGAGATCAATCAATTGTCCGGACAGATGGCGTTATCGATTGAGAGCGTATCAGAAATCGTACAGGAGAAAATGAAAGAGATCGATACGCTGGCCGATACGGTAAGGCTTCTGAATACGGAGGCGGAAGAACTGCAGGAGTCCATGAGCAGATTTGTTTTGGAAGAACATGGTGAAAATTAAATCAGGCATAAATAATAAGAACTTCTTACGCTCATGCCGGAAGGCATCTGCGAAGAAGTTCTTTTTTCGTTTTTATGCTTCGGAAGTATTTTCATCCGGCATGTCTTCGGCAGAAAAATCTGCAATGGGACTGTAGTTGATGCGTACATCGATATCCTGGTTATAATTGCCGAAGCTCTTTCCGAAAATGGTAAGACCGCCGACATGTTCGGCATTTTCCTCCACTTCCAGTTTTAATTTGATCGTACTGCGGTAATCAAATTGAAAATCATGGATCGAAACATCGGAAACCTGAAGACCATCTATGAAAGTTCCTTTTTTGTTGATGACCAGAATCTTTAACAGGCCGTATTGGTTCCAGTTAGGATACCACCAGTCCGGCGTAAAAATACCGCGTACGCTCCCGAAGTCCCCGGGACTTGTCCATGTGGCGATTTTTTGTCCGTTGATCTTAAAAGAGATGTCGGATGGCCATACATCATTAATACCGGGCGCTTCAGAACTGATTTCCAGCGATACGGTAATCTGGTCGATCTTTTGTCCAAACGGGATGAAATTGGGCACGATATATTCCACATAACCTCTTGTGAACCAGAGAATATCCGCTTCATATCTTCCGGGATGAGCGAAATAACGGGTATCGTCGACTTCTCCGATCAGGGCGGTGTTGGAAGCGATGCCGCAGGTAGGGTAAACGTTGTAATCCGTAAAGTGGCCTACTTTTAAGCTCGTCTGGTAAATATTTTTAAAGTCTTCCTGCGCATCGATATCAATAAGAATCTTATCCAGGTATACGGAACATTTCTTCTGGTTGCCGTGTCCGGCGGATTCGTTTGAAATGGAGACAATGCCGCTGTCTTCCAATTTCTTGATATGGTTGGTCAGAGCGCCGTTGGTGATATTTAACCGTGTAGCAAGCTCATTCATGTTCATTCCGTGGTTTTCCAATAATATTTTAATGATCTCTATTCTGGTTTCAGAACCAAGCGCTTTGAATATTTCAAGGCCTTCATCCAAAGTTTTTATATGAAGCATAGTATTCTCCCAATAGTACATTTTGCTTTTTGTAAAATAATTTATGTTTTTATTATATAGCAAAAGTAAAAAAGACGTCAATATTTTCCTGGCTCTTTTAGCAGGCAATACTGTTGATCCAAGAAAATTTACAAATATTTAATAAGATTATATGAGTTGTTTTATTTATATTTGCTGTGTTTGTGGTATATTAGTATAAAACAGTAAGGTTCTGGAATTTATGATACGGTAAACGAAAGACAGAAGGGGTGAAGATTTTTGAAATTTAAGACCCGGTTATTGGTAACGTCGCTCGTCATTATTATAGTACCGCTATTCCTGACAGCGGTTGCTTTTACGGGCATCGGTATTTATATGGCTAATTCGGAGCAGGATTTTGGCACACCCGATGGCAGTTTTACTTCCTTTTCCTATACATTGGAGAATTATGACCAGATGACGGAGACGGTTCTTTTAGGCGTAAAAGAACGGCTTTTGGCCGACTCTTCTGCGATTGAAGATCCTGTATTTCTGGAAACGATCAATAGAGAACTGATTGGCAAGTCGTCTTATCTGATCGTCAGGAAAGATAACGATATCTTCTATGCGGGCAATGCCGTGGCAGCCGAGAGGATCTTCGATAAACTGCCCGACTACGGAGGCGACGCGCCGGATGAGGAGAGGGGTTATTATTATCATGATATGAAGAAACTGGTGAAACAGCTGGATTTTATCTTTACGGATGGTTCGGAGGGCAGTTTGTTTATTATCACGAAGGTCAGCTCCCTGATTTCACAGAAGATGCTGATCGATATGATACTGGCGTATGTGCTGATCCTGATTTTCACCAGCATGGTCTTAACGAGGTGGATACAGAAAGGCGTTTTCACGCCGGTAAATCAGCTTAATACAGCGATGCAGAATATTGCGGAAGGAAACTTTGAATACCGCCTGAACAGCGACGGAAAAGGCGAGATCGGAGAACTGTATCGGAATTATGAGGATATGAGGCTGCGGCTGAAAGAATCGATCGATGAAAAGTTCGAGCATGAGAAGCAGAACAGAGAATTGATCAGCAATATTTCCCACGATCTGAAAACACCGATTACGGCGGTCAAAGGGTATGTGGAAGGCATTATGGACGGCGTGGCCGATACGCCGGAGAAAATGGATAAATATATTAAGACCATTTATAATAAGGCCAATGACATGGACCGGCTGATCAATGAACTGACGGTTTATTCCAATATCGATAATAACAGGATTCCCTATAATTTCCACCGCATCAATGTGGCGGATTATTTCGGAGACTGTGTGGAAGAAGTCGGCCTGGATCTGGAACCCAAAAATATCAAACTGAATTATGACGATCTGGTAGCGCCCGATACACAGATCATTGCAGATCCGGAGCAGCTGCGGCGTGTTATTAATAATATCATCGGCAACTGTGTGAAGTATCTGGACAAAGAAAACGGCGTCATAGACATTCGAATATTAGATGAAGTAGATTCCGTACGGGTAGAGATAGAGGATAACGGAAAAGGCATTGCAGCGAAAGACCTGCCGAATATTTTCGAACGGTTCTACCGGACGGATGCCTCCAGAAACTCTTCCAAAGGAGGAAGCGGTATCGGCTTATCAATTGTGAAGAAGATCATTGAAGATCATGGAGGATATATATGGGCGACCAGTAAGGAAGAAGAAGGTACATGTATGCACTTTGTAATCAGAAAGTATCAGGCACCGAAACAGGAGGAGGTAAATACACAATGAGCAGGATCTTGATTATTGAAGATGAAGAAGCGATTGCGGATCTGGAGAAAGATTATCTGGAGTTAAGTGATTTTGAGGTGATCATTGAAAATACGGGAGATGCCGGTTTTAAGAGAGCGATGGCGGAGGACTTTGATCTGGTGATCTTAGACTTGATGCTGCCCGGTATGGACGGCTTTGAGGTATGCAAGAGCATCCGGGAGGAGAAAAACATCCCCATCATTATGGTATCAGCCAAAAAAGATGATATCGATAAGATCAGAGGTCTGGGACTCGGGGCGGACGACTATATGACCAAACCGTTCAGTCCTTCCGAGCTTGTAGCAAGAGTCAAAGCGCATATGGCACGCTATGACAGACTGGTAGGGAGCAACCAGAAAACAAACGATATCATTGAGATCAGAGGGTTAAAGATCGACAAAACGGCGAGAAGGGTGTATCTGGATGGCGAAGAGAAGATCTTTACGACCAAGGAGTTCGATCTGCTCACATTCCTGGCGGAGAATCCGAATCATGTCTATACAAAGGAAGAACTTTTCCGGGAAATATGGGACATGGATTCGATCGGAGATATTGCAACTGTGACCGTTCATATCAAAAAGATCCGGGAGAAGATCGAATTCGATACGACAAAGCCGCAGTATATTGAGACCATTTGGGGTGTCGGATACAGGTTTAAAATTTAGCTGTAAACGAAGGATGACAGCCGCAGTATAACGGACGAAGCGCGATGGACGGAATATAATGAACAAAGAACAGATTCTATATGAAGATCATGAAATGATCGTTTGCTATAAACCGGCAGGATGCGCCACGCAGACTGCGAAGATCGGACAGCCTGATATGGTAAGCATGGCCGCCAATTATTTAAATGCTTCTAAAGAAAATGTGCCCGGACGGGTTTCCGGCGGACAGAATGCAAAACAGCCGTATGTCGGACTGGTACACAGACTGGATCAGCCGGTAGAAGGGGTGCTTGTTTTAGCCAAAAATCAGAAGGCAGCCGCCGCACTGAGCAGACAGATAACCGAAAACCGGATGGAGAAATATTATTATGCGGCAGTATGCATGGAGAACATGCCCGGGCAGCCGCAGGTTCTGTCCGAAGGAACGCTTACGGACTATTTAAATAAGGATGCGGGAACAAATACGTCCTGCGTCGTGACAAAAGAACATCGTGGCGCGAAAAAAGCGGAATTGTCTTATAAGATCATAGAACGGAAGTTTTTCAATGAAGATGCCGGTACACAGGCCGCGCTTGCAGAAATTAAACTGATTACGGGCCGGCATCATCAGATACGGGTGCAGATGAGCCATGCGGGGATGGGACTGCTTGGAGATTGGAAATATGCCGGTGAAAAGGCGCGCAGACTCTCAGATCTTCTACAGCCGAAACAGATCGCATTATGTGCTTATAAATTATCTTTTTATCATCCCGTAACGAACAGACCGCTTACTTTTCAAATAAAACCCAAAGGAGAGATCTTCCAGAATTTTCTGTAGGAAAATTTTTATAATATTTCATAAAACGCCTTTCAATTTCTCATACTAATCCTGAGCGGATAAAAGAAAGGCGTGGATGAGTATGGGCGATTCGGAGAAAAAACTGGATTTATCGATTGTAAAGGAGAATAGACTGATAAGGTTTGCCGTAATAACCTTGTCGGTTTATCTTTTTTTTCGCTTTATTTTTCCCCTGACGGCGCCCTTTTTCTTCGCCTTTATTCTGATCACGCTGTTCTATCCGTTATTACAGCGTATTCAGAAAAAAATTCCGATGCGGAAAAAGTTTCTGGCCTTCGGCGTACTGTTTCTGGTTCTTTTGTTTTTGGCGGCGATATTGTGGGCGCTTGGCTACAGCGGCGGCGGACAGCTTGATAAAGTGTCGGTTTTTATGGAGATGGCTTATGAGCGTCTGCAGGGTTTTCTGCACCAATGCTGTTATAGCCTGGATGGGAAGTTTGGATGGGACGGGTATGAAATTGAGAATTTCGTGATAGAGAAAATGACCGTTATTATGGAAAATGTGCAGGTACAGGTTATTCCGCAGGTGCTTTCTTCTTCGTATAGCTGCTTTAAAGCGATATTTGAAGCGGTGGCGTTTCTTTTCATCTCTTTTCTGGCGGCAATTTTGCTGGAAAAAGATTATGCTCTGTTTCTGACATGGTTGAAAGGATCGGAAGATATGACTTTTATCTTTAAAGCGCTGGAAGGGATTTTGGAATATATTATTACGTTTCTGAAAGCGCAGGGCGTCATACTATTGATTATCAGCGTATTCAGCAGTGCGGTGCTGTGGGCGACGGGAATTTACGGCGGCGTTTTCTGGGGGATTCTGGCGGGATGCCTGGATGTCCTGCCATTTATCGGGACAGGCGTTGTTTTGGTGCCAATGGCCATTTGGCAGTTCCTGACCGGAAAATATATTCAGATGGGCGTCTGTATTGCTCTTTATATAGCTTGTATTTTTATCCGGGAATTTCTGGAACCGAAGCTGATCGGCAACAAAATGGGCATTGCACCCGTGTTAATGCTGCTTGGAATTTATGCGGGTATCCGGTTATTCGGTGTGATCGGCATTATAGAAGGGCCGCTTGCTTTGATCGTGATTCACGAGCTGATGAAAGTATGAGGGCGAAAGAGACGGCATTTGACGGCAGAGCGGAAAACGATTTATAATACAGATATCCGGGATCTGATCCATGTTTATTCGGGCCGATGTTTTATCCGAATCAAAGTTCCGGGAGAATGGAGAAATATCATGCCGCAGGAGCCAAAAACCGAAAAGTCAAGTGAACAAACAAATGTCAGGCAACCTGATATCAACATAGAAAAACTGCTTCCGGCCGTCCGGGAGATCGGCAGCAGTATTTTGAAAGCGTATTTCCTTGTTATCATGGTAGTGTATCCGTTGTATGTGAAAGGCGGATACGTGGAAATCGGGGACATAAAATACTTTTTTTTCCGTAATGTCAGTCTGATCAGCGCCGGGATCATGCTGCCTGCCGCCGGGAGTATCATGCTGCTGCAGACAAAAAAGCGGTCGATCGTGTCACATTACAGGAACTTGTCGGTAACGGACTGGTTTGTATATGGTTATCTTGTGGCGGTACTTGTATCGTATCTGTTTACGGCGTTTAGGAGCGAGGCATTCTGGGGAGCGGAAGGCTGGCATATGGGACTTGTCAGCCAGCTGCTGTTCGTGCTTTTCTATTTTTTCTTTTCCCGTTATTTTAAATGGGAGAAGAAACTGCTGTATGCGGCATTATTCAGTTCGGGAATCGTGTTTGCGCTTGGTATTCTCAACAGATATTCGGTTTATCCGATCTCTCTGATCGGGCAGACTCCCGTTTTTATTTCCACGCTTGGAAATATTAACTGGTTCTGTGGCTATTGGGCGGTCATTTGTCCGCTGGGTATTTTATATTATTGGAACGGCAAAGGCGTGCTGCGTCAGGCGGCGGCAGGTCTTTACGTGATTGTCGCATTCCTGATCGGTATCGTGCAGGGGAGCAGCAGCGTGTTTCCGGCGCTGGCAGCGCTTTTTCTTCTGTTATGCTGTCTTTCGTTTCAGGAAAACGAACGGATGCGGCGGTTTCTGGAGCTTTGTATGCTGTTTGCATTGTCCTGTCAGATCGGCAGATTGTTCCGGTATCTGCCGGGACTGTCCATAAATTATGAAAACGGGTTAGGGTATGTGCTCACAAATACAAATGCGACCGTTTATATGGGTATGATTGCGGGTTGTCTGTACATTTGGCTTATGAGGCGGATTAAAAGGAAATCGCCCCGGATCGTACAGCCGGGGAAAGCGGCCGGGGCTGTGCTGATATTGTCGGCGGCAGCGTTGACCGGATATATCATAGTATTATTGCTAAATACCTGTATGCCGGAAGGGATTTTGGGACTTTCAGGCGTGCCGTTTTTTACATTTGATGATTCCTGGGCAAGCGCAAGAGGGGCTACATGGAAATGCGGTCTGGCAGGTTTTGGCCATATGTCGCCGTTCCATAAACTGATCGGCGCAGGGCCGGATTGTTTTGCAGCGTATATTTACTCTGTGCCTGCGCTGGCGGAAGACGTTTATGCACGTTTCGGAAATGCGCGCTTGACGAATGCGCACAATGAATGGCTTACCGTACTTGTCAATCAGGGAGTCTTCGGTTGTATCTGTTATGCGGGAATTTTCCTTTCTGCTGTCGTTAGATTCTTGAAAAAAGCAAAGGCAGCGCCGGATCTGTATTTATTTGCTGCCGCTGTTTTGGTATATATGATACATAATATGTTCAGTTTTCAGCAGATTCTGAATACGCCGTTCGTGTTTATCCTGCTTGGAATCGGGGAAGGTCTTTGCAGGCAGGAAAACGCAGGGGAAATCAGATAAAGAAATTTATTGCAATGTCACTACAGGATCCGAAAAGTTTGTGTTGACAAATAGCGGTGCTTCTTCTACAATCTAAACATATTCATAAGTGATCGACAATGAAAAGGATTAGTACGGATAGGATACGTTTCAGAGAGAGGACCGTTAGCTGTGAGGCCCTTACGGAGAATATTCGGAACCGGCCTTGGAGTCCTGTATGAAAATGCAGCGTAACGCCGGCGTTAACGGTAAGAGAAGCAGGGCATACGAGGTATGCTAATTAGGGTGGTACCGCCGAGATTTCGGTCCCTTACGGGGATAGAAGCTCGGCTTTTTTATATGGCGGGAAAGCCTGCCGCGATATGGATATGGAGTTAAAAAGGCGCGGGGGCACTTTAAAAATAAACAGGAGGGAAGAGAAAAATGGCAGAGAAGAAATTAGTGGAAGCAATTACCGCTATGGAGGATGATTTCGCACAGTGGTATACGGATGTGGTCAAGAAAGCGGAATTGATCGACTACACCAGCGTAAAAGGATGTATGGTGTTCCGCCCGGCAGGATATGCAATCTGGGAACTGATCCAGACGCAGCTTGATAAGATGTTTAAAGAAAACGGCGTTCAGAATGTATACTTGCCGATGTTTATTCCGGAGAGTCTCTTGAATAAGGAGAAAGATCATGTGGAAGGATTTGCACCGGAAGTTGCATGGGTGACACATGGCGGGCAGCAGCCCCTGCAGGAAAGACTGTGTGTAAGACCTACTTCGGAGACGCTTTTCTGTGATTATTATAAAAATACGGTGCATTCCTATCGTGATCTGCCCCAGGTATGCAACCAGTGGTGTTCTGTCGTGCGCTGGGAGAAGGAGACAAGACCTTTCCTTAGAAGTCGTGAGTTTTTGTGGCAGGAGGGCCATACGGCACACGCAACGGAGAAAGAGGCGGAAGAAAGAACGATTCAGATGTTAAACGTATATGCGGATTTCTGCGAGCAGGTGCTGGCAATCCCCGTAATCAAGGGACGCAAGACCGATAAAGAAAAATTCGCCGGGGCGACTTCAACCTATACGATCGAAGCGCTTATGCATGACGGAAAAGCATTGCAGTCGGGAACCAGCCATAATTTTGGAGATGGTTTTGCCAAAGCA
Organism: uncultured Lachnospiraceae bacterium; assembly: GCA_910579735.1. Classification (GTDB taxonomy): domain Bacteria; phylum Bacillota; class Clostridia; order Lachnospirales; family Lachnospiraceae; genus UBA3282. Next base: position 19,186 of record CAJTUZ010000008.1, on the reverse strand, counting down.
TTCGATATCCAGTTTACGGATAAAGACAATACGTTAAAATATGTGCATCAGACTTCCTGGGGCGTATCGACCCGTATGATCGGCGGTATCATTATGGTACACGGAGACAATTCCGGATTGGTTCTGCCTCCGAGAGTTGCGCCGATACAGATCATGATCATACCGATCCAGCAGAAAAAAGAAGGCGTACTCGAAAAGGCTTTCGCCCTGAAAGAGAAATTAAGCAATTTCCGTGTGAAAGTAGACGATGCGGATAAGAGTCCCGGCTGGAAATTCTCCGAGCAGGAAATGAGAGGAATTCCGATTCGGGTAGAGATCGGGCCGAAAGATATTGAGGCGAATAAATGCGTGATCTGCCGTCGGGATACGGGCGAAAAGATAGAAGTATCCCTGGACGAACTGGAGGCGAAGGCAGGCGAGATCCTTAATAAAATGCAGACGGAAATGCTGGAACGTGCCAGAGCGCACAGAGACAGCCATACGTATACGGCAGCAAACATGGAAGAGTTCAGAAAAATCTTTGCGGAAAAATCCGGTTTTGTCAAGGCGATGTGGTGCGGCGAACAGGCATGTGAAGATGCGGTCAAAGAGGAACTTGCGGTAACGAGCCGCTGTATGCCTTTTGAACAGGAACAGATCGCGGATACCTGCGTATGCTGTGGTAAACCGGCTAAGAAGATGGTGTACTGGGGCAGAGCGTATTAAATTTCTCCGTATGTAAAAGGGAAAGGAAGACGAAGAATGAGCAGAAAACGCAGGAAAAAGAAAAAAGGCATAGGAATGATTATTTTTTTAAGCCTTATCATCGTATGCTGCCTGATATTCATTTTTTTCATCGGAAAAGGATACCTTACGGATGCGGTGAAATCAAAAGTCACGCAGAAAGTAGCGGAACAGGTCTTCGAAAAAGCGCTTGAAAGTGCGGGAGACCCGGAGGCGGCCGAGAAGGCGAAGCAGATTGTCGCCAATATGGATGAGGCAGATAAAAAGCAGGCGGAAGAGATTATTACGAAATATGCGGACAGCGAAACGATCTCCGACTGCATGGAGATCATGCAGGATGGCGTTAATTCCGAATCTCTCGGCCAGGTACAGCAGTATCTGGAACAGAGCGTGTCACAAGAAGATATGCAGGCCCTGTGGGAATTATATGAAAAATACGGAGACAGCGTGCAGTAGCGGGAGGGTTTACGCAGCCGGAAATTAAAGACGGACCGAGAATATACTGCCGCCGCCCGGCGCATCCTGAACTGATATGCTGCCGTTATGGGCCTTAACGATCTCGTAGGCAATGGACAGACCTAACCCGAAGTGCTCCTTGGTACTTCGGGATTTTTCTACCCTGTAAAAGCGGTCGAAGATCTTTTTTTTGTCTTCATCGGCAATACCGATACCGTTGTCCCTGACCGATATGACAGCCCGGTCTTTGTCATGTGCAAGAGAAAGTTCTATTTTGCCATGTTCCGGCGTATAGCTGACCGCATTGTGCAAAAGGATGGAGACGACCTGGCTGATACGCTGCGGGTCCACGGTGCATAAAGGCAGAGCCTGTTCCGGGAGCCTGATGGATAAGGTAATATGTTTATCCTGTGCAAGCGGTTCAAAAGCCTCAAAGGAATTCATCAGAAGCGTATCTAATTCCGTCGGTCTGGGGTTGATCGAAAAACGATGGTTATCGGAACCGGATAAAGTGAGCATATCATTTACGAGAGAAGACATGCGGAAACCCTCTTTGTGGATCGTGTTCAAAAAACTCTCCTGTTTTTCGGCGGAAGCGCTTTTACAGCATTCGACGGCCGAGAGAATAACGGCGAGCGGCGTACGCAGTTCATGAGAGGCAGAAGCGACAAACTGCGCCTGTTTCTGTTGATTTTCAATGATAGGCTTTAACAGCCTTCCGGTAAAGATCCATGAAAATATCGTAAGCAGGACGATGGCCGCCAGATCGATCAGAACAAAGCGCAGACGCTGTTCCCGGAACTGCTCTTCCAGAGAATTCAGGGAAAAAAGCACGATCACTTCCAGGGAGGAAGAAAATCTGCCCATACGGATAACGCTTCCGAAGTACTTGGTTTTCGTAGATTCGGAAAAAAAATCGAATTCCGTATGATAAGATATATAGGAAGAATCCGCGTGCGTCAAAGAGATCTCCAAAGATGCGCTTTGTGCGGCGTTTTGGCTTTCCTCTAACAGCCGCTGCCTGGCAGGGTTATCATCTGCTTCGCTTTTATCTTCGCCGTTTAAATCGGATTTACTAAGCTGGTTATAAAGAAAAGGCACGCCGTTATCAAGAACATAGAACAGATAGTTTCCCTGTGCTTCCATTTTCGAAAGCCATTCCATGGAAATGACGGACTGCTGTTCTAAGTTGGTGGTGATGGTATTGATATCGTTTTGAAAAGACTGAAACTGATTTTTATAAAGGCCGTTTTCCGAAACATACAGATAGCACAGGGACATGATGATCATAATGACCGCTGTGATTCCCGCACATAAGAGAGTAAGGCGTATGTGTACTTTCTGAAACATGTTCTATTTCTCCTGGAGGCTGTAGCCGATGCCCCGTACCGTTTTGATCTGCAGGCGGCTTCCGGTAATCTGCAGGCGTCTGCGCAGAAAATGAATATAATTGTCAAGATTGCCATCTTCGACATTGCTTTCCGGCCCCCATACTTTTAAGAGAAGCGTCTGCCGGGGAAAGGTCTGCCCGGGCGAACGCAGGAAAATCTCAAGCAGGGAAGCTTCTCTTTTGGAAAGCGTACAGCTTCCGGAAGGGCCTGTCAGGATACCTTCAGATCCCTGCCAGGTAACGTCTGCAACCGTCAGCGTATCGGGATCGGTCAGGGTATGAGGCCGTCTTGTAACACAGCGGATCCTGGCAAGCAGTTCCTCAAAAGCAAACGGTTTTACGAGATAATCGTCCGCACCGAGATCCAGTCCCGTTACTTTATCGGACAATGTGCCGAGCGCCGTGATCAGGATCACGGGCGCGGTAATGCCTTTCTTCCGCAGGGAGGTCAAAACATCGGTACCTTCCATATGCGGAAGCATTCTGTCCAGTAAAATGACGTCATATATATTCTGTTCTCCATAAAAATATGCTTCTTCGCCATCCAGACAGGAATCGACGCTGAATCCCTCCGTCTCCAATTGATAAGTGAGCGTGCTGTTTAGCTGCTTATCGTCTTCAGCCAATAAAATTCTCATGGTAATTTCCCTCTTAAACAATAAAGTCTTGTAATGCAATTCCTGTAACGCAAGCCGCGGGGCCTGCGTTTATTATATCACGTTATTCTAGCATAGAAATCTTTAATTATTCTCTAAAAAGCCAAAAAATGTAAATTTTTAACTATTTTACTTTTTAGAGACGACTTAGAGGAAAAGTTGTTATATTATCAGTGTTTCCACGAAGGAAGGAGGATCGAATGAACTTTTATATTTCTTATATTTTTTTAGAGATAATTTAGAGATAAGGCTGTTATGCTGTCATTGTCGGGTTGGGCGCAAAAATATGCGTGATCGGCGTAGAGCGGGGAAAACGCAAAGCTTAATCCAAAATGGAGGGCTATGATGAAATTGGGGAAACAGGCAGCTTATTTCGGTATGGTATGCATGCTTGCAATGACAGGTTGTGGAAATAACAATGTAGAAGTATCTGATGGGACGGATAAAGCGGACAATATAGGAGAAACAGCGGATAAGGCGGATGCTATGGGGCGTTATGTGGAAGAGGCGGTCGATCTGTCGGCACAGCTTTCCTATGGAGACAGATTATTTCAATTAGAAGATGGACGTCTCGTGATCGCAGATATGGAAAATGACTTTGTGGCATCGAAAGACAGCGGCGTAACCTGGGAAGCCGACAAGAGGGATTGGAAAACCGACATGATGGCAAGACAGACCTATATTTTGGATTATGCCGTCGGAGCGGATAATACGGTCGGTGTTATTTATGAAAAGGAAAGCGGTATTATTCCGAACGATACAAATGAGGAGGAAATGGCAGACGTATCTGAAAATGCCGGTGAAGGGACGGACGGGGAAGCAGAAGTAAATGGCGATACGTCGGATAATCCTTTTGACGTAGACTGGGAACTTATGATCATCAGGCCGGATGGATCACGGTCGGTAGTTGAGTTTTCGCTGGGAGAGGCAGATGATTCTGTTTATCACGTATGGATATCCGATACCGGCAGAGTTTTTGCCACTACATATGGACCTTCCGTTTATGAGATAAAAGAAGACGGCAGCAGCGAAATATTTCTTACATTGGATGCGGGATATGAAATGCCGAATTTAATCCAGTTTTCAGGAAATCTGATGATCCTGGATGGAGAATTGTACGATGGACTGCTCATTTATGATATGGAGAAAGAAGAGTATGTTGAGGATGAAGTATTAAATGAATTCGTTAATACGAATTATCACGGCAGGACAGGAAATGGGGGAAGTTTTTATGATCTGTATTTTTTCCCGGGAGAAGAAAATGTTCTGTATCTGGCAGGGGAAAAGGGCCTGCACCGTCATGTGATAGGCGGCAGCGCTATGGAGCAGGTCATTGATGGAAATCTCAGCGCATTCAGCAATCCGGCATATGCTCTGTGCGGAATGACAGTGCTTGATAACAGCGAGTTTTTGGCACTGTTTACAGGAGGCAGACTGGTTCGTTTTATTTACGATCCCGATATTCCCACGGTTCCGAGTGAGAAATTAAAAGTATACAGTTTACAGGATAACCGTACGATAAGGCAGGCGATCAATTTATATCAGAGAGAACATCCTGAATACTATGTGGAATATGAGATCGGTATGGAAGAGGGAACATCCGTAACCAGAGACGACGTGTTGAAGATTTTAAATACGAAGATTATGGCGGGAGAAGGGCCGGATATCCTGATCCTGGATAATCTGCCAATAGACGCCTATCTGGAAAAGGGAATGCTGCTTGAACTGACGCCTTTTTTAAGCAGCCTGAGTGAAGAGGAGGCTTTGTTTGAAAATATTGTAGACGCTTTCCGGGTGGATGATAAAGTTTATATGCTGCCCTGCGAGATACAGCTGCCGATGCTGTTTGGCAAAGAGGATTATATTTCCGGGGTGACACAGTTATCGGATATTGCGGATGCCGTAGAGGCATTGCGGCAGGACAATCCGGAAAAGGATCTGATTGGTGTCTGCTCGGAGAAAGGTATTATGAGGCTTTTTTCCATGATATCTTCTCCGTATTGGAAAGATGATAACGATGAGATAGACAAAGAAGCGCTGACGGAATACTATGAGCAGACGAAAAGAATATATGATGCGCAAATGGACTCTCTTTCAGAGGATGCAATCCGGGAATATACAGAATGGAACGATTACTTTCTGGAATTATACGGATATGGTATGGAGGATTCTTCGCTTTTAGTGCGGGAAAGCATAGACTATATATCCTATGCCGTAGGAATAAGGCAGCTGGAATGCGGGACTTTAGTGAGTTCTTATGAGTATGCCGTTTTGTCATCGATACAGCAGCTTGAAGAATATGAAGGGTCACAGATTACACAGATGGATCAGGATATTTTTTATCCACAGACATTGGCAGGCATTAGTTCGGCTTCCCACAATACGGAAGCGGCCGGGAATTTTCTAAGACTCTTGCTCGGCAAAGAAAACCAATCGTCTTTGTATAACGGATTTTCCGTGAATAAAGCAGTTTTTGATGATGATGTGCATGGCGGCCAGTATCAGATACTGGACGACGGAGTACTTTCCCATTTGTCTGTCGGTACAGGCGACGGAAATATTATAACGATAAGTATATATTGGCCGACAGAGGAACAGATACGGGTATTACAAAGTATGATGGAATCGGTAAATACAGCGTGCATAGAGGACAGTGTTTTGGAAAATGCCGTATATGAAGAAGGGATCGCATATCTTCAGGGAGACAAGAGTGTGGAAGAGGCCGTGGAGGGCGTAACGGAGGAAGTATCTTTGTATATGGCGGAATAGGGTTTAAAAATAGGAGAAATGAGAATGAATGGAAAAAGAATCAGAAAGAAAAGGGCAGTCTCGGTCCTGATGACAGTGATCATGCTGCTGCTGTTTCTTAGCGGATGCGCCGGTAAGGATGCGGCAGAGAATGTGAAGCAGACAGATGTTGACAGTGATACAAACGGGGCGGATCAGACACAAACTACAGGCATACAGGAGGACAAAGCAAGTACGGAGAATTCGGATGACACGGATGATCCTGCGGCAATGGGACGTTACATAGAGACCGTCACGGACTTATCGGAGACAATTTCCGGATATCAGAACAGATTATTTTCACTGGCGGATGGAACGCTTATGATCACGGATCTGGAAAACGGATTGCTTGTATCCAGGGATAACGGTGAAACATGGGAAACAGAAAAACCGGAATGGTATACCAGACTGCAGGAAGAGGGTATCAGTCCGACACGTATGGCAATCGGAGCGGATCATACCGCGGCAGTTATTTACAGCGACTATGAAGAAGGCGAAGAGTATAACCAGTCACTTCTTGTAATCCGGCCCGATGGTACGGAAATTCCGGTTGAGATACCGATGAGCGGTGATAAAACTTATCCTCAATATGCTGCAGTCACAGACAGCGGCCGGATATTTGTAAGCGTATTAGGAAGCGACAATATTTATGAAGTAAAAGAAGATGGAGGTTGTGAGGCATTCCTCATGATACAGGAGGGAAGACCGCAGCTGATACAGTCTCAGGGGAATCTGCTCATTATGGATGGAGCTAATTATAAGGCGCCGCTTATTTATGATTTTGAAGCGGAAGAATATATAGAAGACGAGGTTTTGGAGACTTTTGTACAGGAAGAATATAACGGCGGAAATCAGTTTAATATGGACGACGGATATACAATGTACTTTTTTACAGGAGAAGAAGGTATTCTGTATCTGGCAGGCAGTAAGGGAGTACATCGTCATGTAATAGGCGGCAGCGCTATGGAACAGGTCATTGATGGCAGGCTTTCCATGCTTAGCAATCCGTCCTATACGATCCAAAGTATGCTCATGCTGCCGGGCAATGAGTTTATGGCCCTCTTTCAGGGAGGAAGCCTTATACATTTCGTTTATGATCCGGATATTCCGACTGTACCGAGTGAGAAACTGCATATTTACAGTTTAGAAGAAAACAGTACGATACAACAGGCCGTTTCTCTGTATCAATTGGCCAATCCGGAAACGTTCGTGCAATATGAGATTGGTCTTTTCGAGGGAAGTTCCGTAACAAGAGAAGATGCGCTGAAAGCGCTGAATACGAAAATCATGGCAGGAGAGGGACCGGATGTTCTGGTATTGGACGATATGCCGATCGACTCTTATATTGAAAAAGGGCTGCTGCTCGATCTGTATCCGGTTCTGACGGGATTTAACGGAGATGCAGAACTGTTCGGGAATATTGTCGAGGCGATGAAAACGAAAGATGGCGTTTATGCGATGCCCTGTGAGATACAGATCCCGATCATCGGAGGCGAAGAAAAATATATTTCACAGATGAAGGATCTGGAAGGAATTGCCGATGCCACAGAGGCGTTAAGGCGGGATAATCCCGAAAAAAAATTATTTTCTATTGGTACTGAGAAAGGAATCATGCGGTATTTCGGCATGGTCTGTGCGCCTGCGTGGATAACGTCAGACGGTAAGGTCGATAAAGAGGCAATTGCGGAATTTCTGGAGCAGACGAAGCGGATTTATGATGCGAATATGGAAAGCATTCCGGAAAAAATAAAGAATTCTTACGTTACGGCTAATGAAAACTGGCTGCAATATTTTGGAGAATCGCTGGATGATTCTGATTATCTGAGGACCAGCAACAGTTCTATGGAATATGCGACCGGATATATCGGACTGATGACGGAAGCGCTGACAGGACTTAATGCGTATGCGGAGATGCTCTCTGTCAATAAAGTGAACGGATTTGAAGAGACAGTATGGGAGAGCATGAACGGACAGAGCAGCAACATATTCTGTGCGCGCACGCTGCTTGGTATAAACGCTGCTTCGGAACATAGCGGACAGGCGGAAGATTTTATCAGGGTGTGTCTGGGTAAAGAGAATCAGTCGTCACTTTATCAGGGAAATCCTTATAACGGATTTCCGGTCAATAAAGCGGCGTTTGAGGATATTTTTCTGGCAAAACCGGAATATATGGAGGAGTCAGGAGCCTATTTATGGATGGGCAGCAGCGATGAAGAGGGAAATAGAATAGACTTTGTTGCATACTGGCCGGATGAGGCACAGAAGGATGAACTCAGAAAGCAGATCGAAGCGGCCGGGACGCCTTATATGGAAAATACAGTAATAGAGTATACCGTGTATAATGAGGGCGTCGGATATTTTCAGGGCAGGAAAAGTTTAGAAGAGACAGTCAATGCGATCGAGAAAAAAATCGGGATCTTGCTGGCAGAATAAAAAGACGAATGTTACGTCTGGAAGAATCGTTTATTCAAACGATTCTTCCGGGTTTTGACAGTTACAAGAAATTTTGAAGGGAAGGGGGCAGCGTATGAGCGGGGTAATTGGGACGAAAAAAATGGACAGGAAGAAAAAAGAGAAACAAATTGCAAAAAGGAAAAAAGCGGAGAAGAGTTTTTCGTGTATTGCGATGCTGCTTGCGCTGGTGTTTATGATGAGCGCTGTCGGCGGATGCAAAAATGCAGGAACCGGCGGGGAAGGCAGTTCTGCTTTGGGAAATGGCGCCGGAGGAGGACAGAATGAAGGGATCTCATCCGACGCTATGGGGCGCTATGTGGAAGAGAGTCTGGATCTGTCCGGGAAGCTTTCGGGAAGCGGAAACAAAATATACCGGCTTTCTAACGGGAATCTGATGATATGCGACAGATATCGGGATTTTGTGAAAGCGGATGGCGACGGCGCTGTCTGGATGACGGATATCCGCAGGTGGCGTACGCGGATGATAGAAGATGGCACATATATTATGAGTATGGCGGTCGGCGCGGACAATACGGTGGCGCTTATTTATCAGGGAGAAGAAGATACAGCTGTCGGGGAGGGAAGCGGGAGCGATGACGATGCGGAAGAGATCGTACTCAATCCCAAACTGCTGGTCGTGAAGCCGGATAATACGGAAATTCCGGTAGAGATTGCCATTACGGAGGAGGATGCCTATTTAGATCAGGTTTATATAGCGGAAAATGGAAGAATTTTTGTAAGCGTCAGGGGAACTGCGAATCTTTATGAGGTAAAGGAAGATGGAAGCAGTGAGCTCTTTCTTATGGTGGAAGAAGGGCATCCTGATCTCATTCAGTTTCAGGGAAATATTATGGCGATCGATGGCTACGGCTACGATGGCCTGCTGTTGTATGATATGGAAAAGGGGATTTATATAGAGGACGATGTTTTAACTGATTTTGTGAAGGAAAATTATGAAGACAGAGGCAGAGGCAGCCTGGATTCTTATAATTTATATTTTTTTTTCGGAGAAGATGATATAATTTACCTGGCAGGTGAAAAGGGCCTGTACCGGCATGTGATAGGCGGCAGCGTTATGGAACAGATCATTGATGGAAAATTGTGCAGCCTCGGTAATCCGGCCTATGAACTGCAGGGAATGGTAATACTGGATAACAGCGAATTTCTGGCGTTATTTCAGGAAGGACAATTGGTACATTATATTTTTGATCCTGACATTCCCACGGTGCCAAATGAAAAACTGACAGTTTATGGACTATATGACAATGAGATCATCAGACAGGCCATTACTTTATTTCAGACATATAATCCGGAAGTTTATGTGGAATATATATACGGAGTAAGCGGCGATGATTCCGTGACCAAAGAAGATGCCTTAAAGAGTCTGAATACGAAAATAATGGCGGGGGAAGGTCCGGATGTCCTGATATTAGACAATATGCCGGTGAATTCATATATTGAGAAAGGACTGCTTCTGGATCTGGGACCGATCGTAAATGGGCTGCACGGCGAAGCGGCACTATTTGAAAATATTGTCGGTGCAGTAAAAACAGGCGAAGAGGTTTATATGATACCGTGCGAGGTACGCCTGCCGGTTATGATGGGGGATAAGAAATATTTTTCTGCTGTCGGCAGTCTGACGGATATTGCCGATACAGCGGAAACGCTCAGGGAAGATTATTCGGAGCAGGATCTACTGGGCATCAGTTCAGAAAAAGGCATTATGCGGCTTTTTGCCATGACCTGTGCGCCTGCATGGATAACGCCGGATGCAAAGATCAACAGGGAAGTTCTGAAGGAATTTATAGAGCAGACCGGACGGATCTATGAGGCGCAGACAAAAGGAGTTCCGGATAGGGTGTTAGAGAGATACCGGCAAATGGGACAGGACTATGAGATGTATAACGGCGTGGCATCTTTTGAAGATTCTGATTATCTACGGATGGCAAACATAGTCAAGATGAATTATATAGGCGGTTATACACAGTCATTGTTCGGGATATTCGATTGTATGGATATGTGTTCTATTCAGAAGATAGATGGCTTTGAAAGTGTTGTGTGGATGCCTATGGCAGGCCAGTGTGAGCATGTTTTCTGGGCGAAGACACTGCTGGGTATTAATGCGGCTTCAGAAAAGCAGGAGCTTGCACAGGATTTCCTGAAAATATGCCTCGGAAAAGAAAACCAGTCTTATTTATATAACAGCCTGCCGGTCAATATAGCAGCATTCGACGACAGTTTTGCTTTACCGGCAAACAAAACCGACAGTGACAGAATGTATGGGTCGGTGGTTACGGATGGAGAAGAAGGAGAAATAATAAAGCTGATTTATTACTGGCCTACAGGAGAAGAGACTGCGGCGTACAGAAAATATATGGAAGAAGCGGATACGGCTTATATACAAAATGATATCATAGAAACTGCGGTATATGAAGAAGGAGCCGCCTATATGCAGGGAACGAAGAGCCTTGATGAAGCGGTAGAAGCGGTTGAGAAAAAAATTTCGATCTATATGGCGGAATAAAAAGGTATTAAGAAGCGTCTGAAGGAGGAGACAGAAAATGACAGGGACAATGAAGAGAATGATTGCGGTGCTGATGATACTGCTGATGTTTGTGCTGCCGCTTGGCGGCTGCGGCAATACGGCGGTAGATGAGACGGCAAAGAAGAATACGCCATCGGACAGTACGGGCGGGGAAACGGATCCGGCAGCTATGGGCCGATATGTGGAAGAGGTTACGGATATTTCTTCTAAGATATCCGGCTATGGAAACGGTCTGTATCGGTTGGATAACGGAAATCTGGTTATAACGGATATATATATGGACTTTCTCAGGAGTGAAGACAACGGGAAAGACTGGATGACTGACAGCAGAAGCTGGCAGACCCGTATGTTGGAAGAGATGAATTATATTATGAGTCTTGCAATCGGCGCGGATAATACGGTGGCGCTCATATATGATGATACGGCGGCGGAAGATGCGGACGGTCAGGAAGCAGATGAGATCACAGAAGAAGATGCAGGAAGCCAGACAGAGGGGGATACCTCTGCAGAAGCTGCAGACAGCCAGACAGAGGGGGATACCTCTGCAGAAGACACAGACAGTCAGGACATGGAGGATGCATCAGCAGAAGAAACGGAACTCTCAGCAGAAGAAGAGTTGATGAATTTTGAGCTGAATCCGCATTTAGCGATCATTAAGCCGGATAATACGGAGATTCCGGTTGAAATTGAACTGACAGAGGATGATTCTTATCTGTATCAGGTCTATATTGCGGATAACGGAAGAATTTTTGTGACGACTATGGGAAGCGGTAACATTTATGAAGTAAAAGAGGATGGCAGCAGTGAGCTTTTCCTGATATCGGAAGGCGGACGTCCTGAACTTCTCTGTGTCCAAAATAATCTGATGGTCATGGATGGATACGGATATGAGAACCTGCTCATTTATGATATGGAGAAAAAAGAGTATATAGAAGATGAAGTCCTAAATACTTTTATTACGGATCATTACAGTGACAGACACCATGTGGCCGGGGACGGTCATCCATTGTACTTTTTCTTCGGGGAAAACGACATTATTTACCTGGCGGGAGAGAAAGGGCTGCACCGTCATGTCGTGGGCGGAAATGCCGTGGAACAGATTATTGATGGGACATTATGCAGTTTCGGGAATCCGGCTTATATTATACAGGGGATGACAGCGATTGAAGAAAATGAATTTCTCGTGCTGTTTAGCGGAGGAAGAGTCGTGCACTATGTTTTCGATGAAAATATCCCTACGGTCCCTACGGGAAAATTACAGGTTTACAGTCTGGAAGATAATGAGACGATCAGACAGGCGATCCATATTTATCAACAGGAACATCCGGATCTGTATGTTGAATTTATATGCGGAATGGATAGCAGCAGCTCCGTGACAAGGGATGATGCGTTAAAGAATCTGAATACGAAGATCATGGCCGGAGAAGGGCCGGATGTACTGGTACTCGATAATATGCCGATTGAATCCTATATTAATAAAGGACTTCTGCTTGATCTGAGTACATTTGCCGGTGAATTAAACGGTAATGGCAATTTGTTCCAGAATGTTGTAGAGGCAGTAAAAACAGACGACAAGTTATATGCAGTTCCCTGTGAGATCAGTCTGCCGATCATTATGGCGGATAAAGAATATGTTTCACAAACGGCGGACCTGGAGGATATGGCGGATATAGTAGAGACGCTCCGGGCGGAAACCCCCGGGGAAGATATACTGGGATTCTATTCGGAGAAGGGTATCATGTATATGCTTTCCATGAGCTGCGCGTCTTCATGGATAACGGCAGAGGGACAGATCGATACAAATGCGGTCACGGAATTCCTGAAACAGAGTAAGAGGATTTATGATGCGCAGATGGATGATATTGATGAGGATGCCGGGGGAGAGTATGTGGAAACGGATCATTACGATCTACAGTATCTGGGCGGTCTTTCTTATTCGGATGACGTCAGGACAGGGACGGACTTTATGAGTTATCTGGGCGGCTATACGCAGATGGTATGCGGTGTATTAAACAATATTTATACGTATTCCTGCATAACGTCCCTGCAGAGAATGGAGGATTTTCAGAATGCCGAATGGAGCGGTATGAAAGGACAGGCAGAGAACGTTTTCCGGGCGGAGACAATTCTCGGTGTCAGTGCGGTATCGGAGCATACGGAACGGGCGCAGGATTTTATCAGAACATGTCTCGGGGAAGAAAATCAACAGAGTCTGTATTATGGACTGCCGGTGAATAAAGCAGCACTGAAAAAGGTTATGGAAATCGAAGAAGAGGAAATGGATGAAGAGTACGAGTACGCTTATGGTTCCTATACGATCTCCGATGCCGAGGGGTTATTCATTCATCTGGAGATTTACAGGCCGAATGAAGAATTGCAGGATGCTTTGATCAAATACATGGAATCGGTGGATACGGTCTATATGAAAGACGAGATATTGGAAAATGCCGTATTTGAAGAAGGCGTTGCTTATATACAGGGGACGAAGAGCCTGGAAGACGCAGTAAGCGCCATTGAGAAAAAAATATCGATCTATATGGCGGAGTAGAAGGGAAGTTTTTATTTGAAAACACATAAGTTCCAGTTTAAAAGAAATAAAATGAGAGGCGCCTTTTTTCTGTTTATGGCGCCCAGTTTTCTAGGAATACTGCTTTTTGTGCTGCTGCCGTTTCTGGATGTTTTTAAACGTTCATTTACAACGGCGGTGACAGGAGAATTCAACGGAATACAGAATTATAAAACAATTTTTACCAATCAGGCGTTTGTCCTGGCGGTAAAAAACACGTTTCGTTTTACGATCGTCTGTATTCCGCTGTTAGTTATAGTCGGACTGATGATCGCGATGCCGCTTAGCAGGTTAAAGAGCGCAGGAATGGTAAAGTCGCTTTATCTGTTTCCTCTGGCGATGCCGACGGCGACGATCGTTATTGTGTGGAAGATGTTTTTCTATAAACAGGGTTTCCTGAATCTATTTCTGACACGTCTCGGGGAACTGACCGGATTGTGGGGAGAAATACATACGGATTATCTTGGAAGCAGTGCGGCGTTCTGGGTATTGGTATTTAGTTATGTATGGAAAAATACAGGGTATACGGTAGTTTTGTGGCTGGCGGGAATACTGGGGATTCCGAATGAAATGCTGGAGGCGGCCAAAGTGGATGGCGCTTCCGAATGGCAGAGTTTTTTTAAGATCATACTGCCGAATCTCAAGGGCAGTCTGTATACAATAGTAATTCTTTCCTTTTTGAATTCCTTTAAGATTTACAGGGAGGCTTATCTTGTTGCGGGGGCTTATCCGGAACAGGATATCTATCTTTTGCAGCATCTGTTTAATAACTGGTTTGTGAACCTTGACTTTGATAAGATGGCTGCCGCGGCGGTCTGTGTCGGCGGATTTTTGTTTATCGTGATCATGCTTTTACAGCATATGTGGGACAGCAGGGAGTAGAGAGTGCACAGGTGAAGGACCGTATTAAGAAAGGATTTGAAAGATATGAAAAAATATGTTAAGGGGATAAAGGATGATATAATGACCTTTCTGCTTTTACTTCCGGCCGTATTCGTATGTCTGCCGATCATTTTGCTGGTGACGGGTTCGGTTATGGGAAACGGGGAGCTTAAGCAGTATTTATCGCCTGTTTTTTCGGATGGGATGGAATTTATCAGCTGGAAGATCGTGCCGAATTATCCTACGTTTGAGAATTATGGGAAGCTGCTTTTTTTAACACCGCAGTTCTTTGTCCTGTTCTGGAATTCCATTAAGATGGTGGGGTGTATCCTGGCAGGGCAGCTTATCGTCGGTGTTCCGGCGGCCTGGGCATTTGCGGTTTATAAGGTGAAGGGCAGCAGACTGCTTTTTGTATTATATGTAGTATTGATGCTTTTGCCCTTTCAGGTGACGATGCTGTCCAGCTACCTGGTGTTAAACAGACTGGGGTTATTAAATACACAGCAGGCGGTGATCCTGCCGGCCGTATTTTCCACCTTTCCGGTGTTTCTTTCTTACGGAGGATTTAGGACGATTCCGATGCAGTTATTTGAAGCGGCGAGAATCGATGGGGCGGGAGAATTTACTATTTTTCGAAAGATAGGTCTTCCGCTTGGTAAAAGCGGTCTGTTGTCGGCAATGGTTTTGGGGTTTTTGGAGTATTGGAATATGATGGAGCAGCCGATGGCGTTTCTGGAAGAGAAAGCGTTATGGCCGTTGTCGCTGTATCTGCCGGAAATTACATGGGCGCAGGCAGGATATGCTTTCGGAGCGTCTATTATTACTTTGATCCCGGCGGTGTTTGTGTTTGTCTGGGGACAGGACTATCTGGAGCAGGGAATTATTTTTTCAGGGTTGAAAGAATAAGGAGGCCAGTCGGGCCATTCTGCCAAGATGTGAGAAGGAAGAAAAGATAATAAAGGGAGTGAAGGAAGATGGGAAACGAGAAAATGGTGGGGGAGAAGAGAAAGAAGCGGATTATTGCAGGGTTCTTTATTTTCCTTGGGATGATGTGGCTTTGTACGGTCATTTCCAAGAGTATTTATGCTTCGAAACTTCCGGTTGTCATGGTCGAGGGGATAGAGCAGAAGTATGTGGAACATATTGTGGAAGTGGAAGGAATCGTTGTGGCGGGAGATAAGAATCCGGTCACGGCATTGAGCGGACTCAGGATAGAGCAGCTGTTTGTTCAGGTGGGCGACAGAGTGGAAGAAGGGGATGTTCTATTTACAATTGATATGGAAGATCTGAATGCCATGATAGAGGAAAAACAGGCGGCGATCTCTAAGATACAGGTACAGGTGGATGCGATTCTGGCAAACGAAGAGCTGGCAAGGCAAAGGAAAGCGCTGGAAGAGGAACGGGCAAGAGAGGATTATAATGCGTTGGCACGCTATGAGGATACGTTGGTCGGCAGAGCGGCTGAGGACGTCAATCAGGCGGAAAAAGATGTGCAGAGCCATGCAGGTTCCGATGAGGAATTGAAGGATGCGCTGCAGGCGGCCGCATATGCGGAGGCGGATGCAAAGTGGAACAGAGAGAATACGATGAAGGATGCCGAAAGAAAGGTAGAGGACATTCTTTTACCGGAGAACGAAGACGCCTCTTTGGAGACATATCAGATTGAGCTGGCCGATATGAGGGACGATCTGGCGCTTTTTCAGGAAGTAAAAAATGCGGATGGGCAGATTACAGCCGCACAGGGCGGTCTGATTACGGATATTTATGTCAGTGTCGGAAGCAGAGTACCGGATTCGGCAGTACTTTTGCTGGCTAATGATTCCGTTCCCTGTCAGTTTAAGACCATGCTCAGTAAAGAACAGAAAAGCTATGTGGGACTTAATGATAAAGTTTCATTGAAACTGGATGGAAGCAGTAAAGAGACGGATGTTAATGTAGATTATCTGGCTGAGAGCGAGACTGCTCCCGGAAATTATGAAGTTTATATCAATCTGCCGGAAGGCATGGGAATGCCGGGACTTTCAGGGGTGATGAAGCATACGGAGACGGGAGAGAAACATCATTGCTGTATCTCACCTGCGGCCCTGCATGAGGAACAGACGCGTACATATGTTTATGTGGTGAAAGAGCGCGAAGGAATCCTCGGTATGGAATATTACGTAGAAGAGGTCAATGTAAAAGTCATAGACAAGAATGAGAACTGGGTCGCGGTGGAAGGCGCGCTTGATGGCGAAAGCCAGGTCATCGTTTCTTCTACGATTGCGGTACAGAATGGAGATATTGTACGATTTTAAAGTTCTCAGATCATATTTTGATCTGTGTCCATTTACCTTTTTTAAACCGCGTGGAGGCAAAAAGAAAGCGTGAGATCTGATCTGCCAGAACCCCCATCCAGATTCCGACAATACCGAGCCCGAATACATAGCCGCCGAGAAAGGATCCGATCGTGCGGATAAAGGTGACGCTGATCGTGGAGGCCGCTGCAGTATAAAATGTGTCGCCTGCACCCCGCAGGCAGCCCATGTATACAACCTGGCTGATCTGGAAAACAACGACCAGGATAATGACCCGCATGATGTTCACGCCGATTGCGACAATATGTTCTTCTGCGAAGAAAAGATTCATAAGCGGTTTGGCGCCGATGAAATAGATAACGGCAAGGCAGACTGCTATCACGCCGCCGAACATTCTGCAGATACGTCCGTATTCTTTGGCGAGTTCTTCGTCTCCCGCGCCGAGACTGCGCCCGATCAACGCTACTGCCGCGGCCTGCAGTCCGTCTCCGAAGGAGAAGGAAAGTCCCATAATATTCATACCCACCTGATGAGCGGCCATAGCATCGGTTCCCTGCTTAGCGGCCATGATAGCCGTCAGCATGAAGCCGATCCGCATAAGAATCTGCTCAAAAAAAACGCTGTAACCAACTTTAACTAAATGAAGAAAGCTCGTGGCAGCAGGAAAAATTCTGTTTTTCATAATATAAGGAAGGCTGATAAATCCGTCAGCCTTCAAAATGGAAATAATGCTCATAATACATGCGACAACCGTTCCGAGGACTGTTGCCAGAGCCGCACCGTGGATTCCCAGAGCGGGGAAACCAAAGTGTCCGTTGATCAGCAGATAATTAAAAATGATGTTGACTGTGTTGGAAGTCACATTGGTACGCATCGTGATCTTGGTGTTGCCGGCGCCTCTTTGGGCGGAATTGATGCCCATCTGGATACAGTTGAAGATCATGCCGCCCATAATGATTCTGAAATATGCTACCGCACTGTCATGTGTTTCCGGCGTGGAGCCGCACATCTGTATGATAGGACTTGCCAGAACCACGAACAGGACGCTGAGGAGCACGGCCGCTCCAAGAATAAAAAGAACGGCCGTGCTGAGGATACGGTTGGCTTCCTCGGGGTTTTCTTCGCCGCGCCGCCTGGCGATCAATGCCGAAACGGCTACATTCAGCGCAAAGAACAAAGACAGGCCGATAAATTTGGGCTGTGTCGTGAGTCCTACGGCGGCCACAGCATAGGAACCGAGGGAGCTGACCATCAACGAATCCACCAGGCCGGCAAAGGCTGTAAAGAATGACTCCACGATCGATGGCCATGCCATATTGAATGTGATGTGGATATTTTCTTTGCTGTGTCTTCGTACTGTTTCCATAATCGTCCCTTTTATATGTTTATTTTACTGTAACAAAGACAGTACATTCTGATTACTTTGATTGGTCTGGGCCAGCATGGATTGTCCGGCCTGGGCAAGGATATTATTATTCGTATATTTTACCATTTCCGTACTGATATCCGTATCCCTGATCAAGGACTCTGCCGCCGAAGTATTCTCAACAATGTTGTCCAGATTGCTGATGGTATGCTCTAAGCGGTTCTGTATAGCACCCAGATCGGAACGTATCTGCGACACATCGGAGATTGCGCTTTTGGCAAAAACGTTCAGCGCCTGAAAATGGCGGGGATCAGGGATATCATTTGATAATGCTTCTTCACTGCCGCCCGTCGTATTGCCCGGGTAGTTGTTGGTGAGTTTTTCTTTTATACTTTCGTCAACAATCCCGCTATAAGAGAATTCGTGGAAAATCGTCAGGTCATAAGCGCCTAAAAGGTGGGCGTGTCCCGGTACGCTAAGCCACGGTGCGACCATGCTGGAATCCCAATATTCATGTTTGGCCCAGGTAGTGCCTGTGCCGGGAATCCAAATGGCATCCACACCTGGCGGATAACCCGGGTTGGCGGGATTCGGACTGTCTATTTTCTGACACAGGTCTCCGTGATTGTTTGTATAATAAAAAATACCTTTGGAAAGCGCGCTCGCGATCAGGTCATTGGTAGAGATACTGCCAATGGTGATGGCAATGTGCTACCCGGCTTCCGCACCGACCTGCAGATTTTTGTTCTGAAAAGTGCCATCTAACAGATTCTGCTCATTGAAAGTCGTGGTAGACTGTACACGGTCGATTTCCTTCATTAATTGTCTGACTTCCATAGTGATATAGCTTCTGTCTGTTGAAGTCAGCGTGTCGGTTGCTCCTTTTACGGCCAATTCACCGATACGCTGCAGCATATCATGAACTTCGGTTAGAGCGCCCTCTGCCGTCTGGACGCAGGAAATTCCGTCTGCGGCATTGGCAGACGCCTGTGTGAGTCCTCTTACCTGCCGGCGCATTTTTTCCGATATGGCAAGTCCTGCCGCATCATCTGCGGAACGGTTGATCT
>CAJTUZ010000007.1:40698-156706 GCA_910579735.1 uncultured Lachnospiraceae bacterium | reverse complement strand
TGTTCTTTACATAGTCAGCATGTCCAGGGCAGTCAACGTGTGCATAGTGTCTCTTATCTGTTTCGTACTCAACGTGAGCAGTAGAAATTGTGATACCTCTTTCTCTCTCTTCCGGAGCTTTATCGATATTTTCAAAATCTGTTGCCGTGTTACCTGCAACTCTTTCGGAAAGTACCTTTGTGATAGCAGCCGTTAAAGTTGTTTTACCATGATCAACGTGACCAATGGTACCAATATTACAATGGGGTTTGTTTCTTTCAAATTTAGCTTTAGCCATTTCTAAAGTCCTCCTTAAATTAATTTACTTTCATCATTCTTGATAATTTCTCTTTTCATCAGCTATCTTTGATTATATTAAAGATTGCCAATATTTTCAAGCATTATTTGGATTTTGCGGCCAATACTTTTTCCTGCACATTCTTCGGTACCTGCTCATACTTTTCAAAGAACATGGAGTAGTTACCGCGGCCCTGTGTCTTCGAACGCAGATCCGTTGAGTATCCAAACATTTCAGCAAGCGGTACATAGCCTTTTACCATCTTGCCGCCGCCGATATCTTCCATACCTTCGATACGGCCGCGACGGGAGTTGATATCACCGATTACATCGCCCATATATTCTTCCGGCATGGTAACTTCCACTTTCATGATAGGCTCTAAGAGTACCGGGTTCGCTTTTTTCATAGCTTCCTTGAAGCACATGGAACCTGCAATGTGGAATGCCATCTCGGAAGAGTCGACTTCATGGTAAGAACCATCGTATACATTCGCATGCACGCCGAGTACCGGGAATCCGCCCAGAATACCTGCTTTAGCAGCTTCTTCGATACCTTCGCCGACTGCAGGGAT
The DNA here is from genome assembly GCA_910579735.1 of uncultured Lachnospiraceae bacterium. Taxonomy (GTDB): domain Bacteria; phylum Bacillota; class Clostridia; order Lachnospirales; family Lachnospiraceae; genus UBA3282. The sequence goes on along the minus strand of CAJTUZ010000007.1, from coordinate 155,858 downwards.
ATATTCTTTGGGAATCGCACCGCCGACTACGCTGGATTCGTACTTGAATGTCTCTTCTCCATTCGGATCCATAGGCTCAAATTTAACTTTACAATGTCCGTACTGTCCACGACCACCGGACTGTTTCGCATACTTGTATTCCTGATCGATCGGTTTGGTAAAGGTTTCTTTGTAAGCAACCTGCGGTGCACCTACATTGGCCTCTACTTTAAATTCACGAAGCAGACGGTCAACGATGATCTCCAAGTGCAGCTCACCCATACCTGCGATAATGGTCTGTCCGGTCTCCTGATCCGTGTGTGCACGGAAGGTAGGATCTTCTTCTGCCAGTTTCGCCAAAGCTTCACCCATCTTACCCTGACCTGCTTTGGTCTTGGGTTCGATCGCAAGCTCGATAACCGGTTCAGGGAATTCCATGGACTCCAGAATAACCGGATGCTGCTCGTCACAAATAGTATCGCCGGTCGTTGTGATTTTAAATCCAACCGCAGCAGCAATATCTCCGGAATAAACTTTGTCCAGTTCGGCTCTCTTATTCGCATGCATCTGCAGAATACGTCCGACACGTTCTTTTTTATCTTTGGTTGCATTCAGCACATAAGAACCGGAGTTCATTGTACCGGAATACACTCTGAAGAATGCTAATTTACCGACAAACGGATCCGCCATGATCTTAAATGCCAAAGCAGAGAACGGTTCATCGTCTGAAGAATGTCTTTCCACTTCATTGCCATCCAAGTCAGTACCCTTAATAGCCGGGATGTCTGTCGGTGAAGGCATATATTCCAGAATCGCATCCAGAAGTTTCTGAACGCCTCTGTTTCTGTAAGCGGAACCACAGCATACGGGAATTGCCCTGCAGTCGCAGGTAGCAAGACGCAATGCTTTCTTCATATCTTCCATAGAAGGCTCTTCGCCTTCCAAATACATCATTGTCAGATCATCATCCAGTTCGCAGACTTTTTCCAGCAGTTCGTCACGGTATAACTCTGCCTGGTCTTTCATATCATCCGGAATATCAACGATATCAATGCTTTCGCCCTTATCGTCATTATAGATATAGGCTTTCATTTCAAACAAGTCGATAATTCCTTTAAAATCATCTTCCTTACCGATCGGTAATTGAAGAATGATCGCGTTTTTACCTAATCTGGTTCTGATCTGTTCTACAGCTCCATAGAAATCGGCACCCAGGATATCCATCTTATTGATGAATGCCATTCTTGGTACGTTGTAGGTATCAGCCTGACGCCACACATTTTCCGACTGTGGCTCAACACCGCCTTTTGCACAGAAAACGCCTACCGCGCCATCAAGAACACGGAGCGAACGCTCTACTTCTACGGTAAAGTCAACGTGACCGGGAGTATCAATGATATTGATACGGTGCTCTAAAGCGCCCGGTTTGGGTTTGCAGTTTTCTTCCAAAGTCCAGTGGCACGTTGTCGCGGCTGATGTGATAGTGATACCTCTTTCCTGTTCCTGCTCCATCCAGTCCATGGTCGCAGTACCTTCGTGAGTATCGCCGATCTTATAGTTTACACCAGTATAATAAAGGATACGCTCTGTCAATGTCGTTTTACCGGCATCGATATGCGCCATAATACCTATATTTCTGGTTCTCTCTAATGGATATTCTCTTCCAGCCAAGGTTTTTTCCTCCTGTTATCATTCTTAGGAAGAAGTTTCTATGAAACTTCTTCTAGGTAAAATATAGATTTACTTAATCAGAGTTCTTTGCAGATTTAGAAAATCTTTTTACCAGGCAGACTTAGTTTGCCTTTTAGAAGCGATAGTGTGCAAATGCTTTGTTTGCCTCTGCCATCTTGTGCATATCTTCTTTTCTCTTAACGGCTGCACCTGTATTGTTTGCAGCGTCAAGAATTTCGTTAGCAAGACGTTCCTGCATTGTTTTCTCGCCTCTTTTGCGTGAAAACATTGTCAGCCAACGAAGTCCTAATGCCTGACGTCTTTCCGGACGAACTTCGATCGGCACCTGATACGTAGCACCACCGATACGTCTGGCTTTTACTTCGAGAACCGGCATAATATTGTTCATAGCCTCCTCGAATACTTCAAGAGCCGGTTTTCCGGCTTTTTCTTCCACTCTTGCAAATGCACCATATACAATCTTCTGCGCTACGCCTTTCTTACCATCTAACATAATGTTATTGATAAGCTTGGTAACTACTTTATTATTGTATAAAGGATCTGCCAATACATCTCTTTTTGCAACATGTCCTTTACGTGGCACGGTTCTTCCCTCCTTATTCAAATTCGCAGCAACACCCCGATCGGTGTTCCGCCACGCCAATAAATCATCGGTACTCACATGTGTCCTCTAATTCAATGTGTTCGTGCGGTTTTCTATCATAATAAGAATCCCAACACTAAATTAGTTCTGTTTGTGGACCTAATTTCTTGAACCTGACTTTTACTTCGCAGCTTTCGGTCTCTTAGCGCCGTATTTAGAGCGGGCCTGCTTTCTGTTAGCGACTCCTGCAGTATCAAGCGTACCTCTGATGATATGGTATCTTGTACCGGGTAAGTCTTTAACCCTGCCGCCTCTGATCAGAACAACACTATGCTCCTGAAGATTGTGACCTTCACCGGGAATGTAGCTTGTTACTTCGATTCCGTTGGAAAGACGTACTCTGGCGATCTTTCTAAGCGCTGAGTTAGGCTTTTTAGGCGTTGCTGTCTTAACAGCTGTGCAGACACCTCTCTTCTGCGGAGAAGTTGTATCGGTCGCTGTTTTATGAAGGGAATTGTATCCTTTCAGCAAAGCAGGAGCGGTTGACTTCTTAACGGATGTCTGACGTCCCTTTCTGACTAACTGGTTAAATGTTGGCATTCTTTTTCACCTCCTGTAGATTTTCATGATACCGCCTGTAATCAGGCTTTTCATGTGCATATTTTGCGTCCAAATTTTTTGCACACAAAAAAACGCATTCGCGTGCACACTAAAATAGTATACTTGCCCGCAAATGCGTTGTCAATACATTTTTTTAATTTTTCCTGAGGAAAGCCTCTAAAAGAAGCTTTCCTTTATGCTTTTTTAATTTGGAAATTACTCCGTTAACTCCATTACTTCTTCACTGATCTCGTCCGCTTCCATATTTTCATCATCGATCATGTCATCTGCAAGATCGTCCAGATCATCCGACATATCGATATCGTCATCCAGGTCCTCGGAAATATCGATATCATCATCTAAACCATCATCGATATCCAGTTCTTCACCTCTTGCAAGGCGCGCCATCAGATTTTCGTCCGTAGAAAGTTTCGTCGAGCGATATCTCTTCATGCCGGTACCTGCAGGAATCAGTTTACCGATAATAACGTTTTCTTTCAAACCAATAAGCGGATCGATCTTTCCTTTGATCGCTGCCTCTGTCAGGACTTTCGTTGTCTCCTGGAAAGATGCTGCCGACAGGAAAGAGTTGGTGGCAAGCGCCGCTTTGGTAATACCGAGCATGATCTGCTTTCCATCGGCAGGCTCTTTGCCTTCTTTGATCAAAGTTTCGTTCAGATCCTCGTAATCCAGAATATCTACAAGCGTTCCCGGCAGATATTCCGTATCGCCGCTTCTTTCTATTCTTACTTTCTTTAACATCTGACGTACGATCACTTCGATATGCTTATCGGCAATATCAACACCCTGCAGACGATAAACTCTCTGCACTTCGCGGAGCATATAGTCCTGTACGGCCCGAATGCCTTTGATCTTCAAAAGGTCATGCGGGTTGACGCTTCCTTCCGTCAGTTCATCGCCGGCTTCAAGTACCTGTCCGTCGATGATCTTGATCCTGGATCCATAAGGAATCAGATACGTCTTGGCTTCTCCCGTTTCGTCATTGGTGATTACGACTTCACGTTTTTTCTTGGTATCCTTAATGGCCGCAACGCCGCCAAATTCGGCGATAATCGCAAGTCCTTTCGGTTTACGCGCCTCAAAAAGCTCCTCAACACGGGGAAGACCCTGTGTGATATCGTCACCGGCAACACCGCCCGTATGGAAGGTACGCATAGTAAGCTGTGTACCGGGTTCACCGATAGACTGTGCGGCGATGATACCGACTGCCTCGCCTACCTGAACGGCCTCTCCGCTCGCCATATTTGCGCCGTAACATTTTGCACAGATACCGATATGAGAGCGGCAGGTCAGAATTGTACGAATCTTCACTTCTTCAATCGGTTCGCCTTTTTCATCAACACCTGCTGACAAAATTCTCTCTGCACGGCTCGGTGTGATCATATGGTTTCTCTTTACGATCACGTTGCCATCTTTATCTTTGATCTCCTCACAGGCAAATCTGCCCATGATTCTGTCCTTTAATCCTTCGATGGTTTCTTTTCCATCCATAAATGCCTTTACGGACATACCCGGAATATCGTCACGATCTTCGCTGCAGTCTGTCTCGCGGATGATCAGTTCCTGCGATACGTCAACCATACGTCTTGTCAGATAACCGGAGTCCGCGGTACGCAGCGCCGTATCGGACAAACCTTTACGCGCACCGTGCGCCGACATAAAGTATTCCAAAACGTCAAGTCCTTCACGGAAGTTTGACTTAATAGGAAGCTCGATCGTTCTACCGGTCGTATCGGCCATCAGTCCACGCATACCAGCCAGCTGTTTGATCTGCTGATTGGAACCACGCGCTCCGGAATCTGCCATCATAAAGATGTTATTATATTTATCGAGTCCGGCTAACAGCACGTCCGTCAATTCTTTATCCGTTTCATTCCAGGTCTCGACAACCGCACGATACCGTTCTTCTTCGGTGATCAGACCACGTCTGAAGTTCTGTGAAATCTTATCTACCGTAACCTGTGCCTTATCGAGCATTTCCTGTTTCCTGGAAGGTACGGTCATATCGGAAATGGATACCGTCATCGCTGCCTTGGTGGAATAGTGATATCCTGTGGATTTGATCAGGTCAAGCACTTCTGCAGTCTTTACCGCGCCATGGATATTGATGACTTTCTCCAGAATCTGTTTTAACTGTTTCTTACCGACATGGAAATCCACTTCCAGCTTCAGGAAGTTCTCCGGATTACTCCTGTCCACATATCCTAAATCCTGAGGCAGGATCTCGTTAAACAGGAAACGTCCGAGCGTAGACTCTTCAACGCCGGAAATAAGCTCTCCTTCGGCATTTTTCTTCTTTACTCTTACATGAATGCGGCTGTGCAGGGTACACTCGCCGTTCTCATAAGCAAGGATCGCCTCGCTGATGTTTTTATAAAATTTGCCTTCTCCAACTGCACCTTCCCGTTCCTGTGTCAGGTAATAAATACCAAGCACCATATCCTGAGAAGGAACCGCAACCGGACCGCCATCCGAAAGTTTCAACAGGTTATTCGGAGAAAGCAGCAGGAAACGGCACTCCGCCTGTGCTTCAACGGACAAGGGCAGATGCACTGCCATCTGGTCGCCATCGAAATCGGCATTGAACGCGGTACATACAAGCGGATGCAGCTTGATCGCCTTACCTTCCACCAGAATCGGTTCAAACGCCTGAATTCCCAGTCTGTGCAGTGTAGGCGCACGGTTCAGCATAACCGGATGCTCTCTGATCACTTCTTCCAGAACGTCCCACACCTGTGTATCCAGTCTCTCTACGAGTTTTTTCGCATTTTTGATATTCTGTGAAATGCCTCTTGCTACCAGTTCTTTCATAACAAAAGGTTTGAACAGCTCGATCGCCATTTCTTTCGGCAGACCGCACTGATATATTTTCAGCTCCGGACCCACAACGATAACGGAACGACCGGAATAGTCAACACGTTTACCAAGCAGATTTTGACGGAAACGTCCTGATTTACCTTTTAACATATCGGAAAGAGATTTTAACGCTCTGTTTCCGGGTCCTGTGACAGGACGTCCTCTTCTGCCGTTATCGATCAAAGCATCTACCGCTTCCTGCAGCATTCTCTTCTCATTACGCACAATGATATCCGGCGCGCCAAGCTCCAAGAGCCTCTTTAAACGATTATTTCTGTTGATGATTCTTCTATACAGATCGTTAAGGTCGGAAGTTGCGAAGCGGCCGCCATCAAGCTGTACCATAGGACGCAGATCCGGCGGAATGACCGGAATGGCATCCATGATCATCCATTCGGGCTTATTGCCTGATTCTCTGAACGCCTCTACAACTTCAAGCCTTTTGATGATACGTGCGCTCTTTTGTCCGTTGGAGTCTTTTAACTCTTCTTTTAACTCTACCGTCTCACGCTCCAAATCAATCGCTTCCAACAGCTCTTTGATCGCTTCGGCTCCCATACCGACACGGAATCTGGAACCCCAGCTTTCTCTTGCATCCTGATATTCCCGCTCGGAAAGCACCTGCTTATATTCCAATTCGGTCTCTCCGGGATCCAATACGATATAAGCTGCGAAATACAGCACTTTCTCAAGCACTCTTGGAGAAAGGTCCAAGATGAGTCCCATACGGCTAGGAATTCCTTTAAAATACCAAATATGGGATACCGGCGCCGCCAGTGCAATATGGCCCATACGCTCTCTGCGGACGCTGGCTTTGGTTACTTCGACGCCGCATCTGTCGCAGACAACGCCTTTATATCTGATCTTCTTATATTTACCGCAATGACATTCCCAGTCTTTACTCGGTCCGAAAATCTTCTCGCAGTAAAGGCCGTCTTTTTCCGGCTTTAATGTCCTGTAATTGATTGTCTCCGGCTTTAACACTTCTCCTCTTGACCATTCCCTGATCTTCTCGGGAGATGCAAGGCCAATTCTGATCGCGTCAAATGTCATGGGTTGATATGCTTCCTGTTTTATTTCTGCCATACTTAGCTATGCTCCTTTCAGCCTATTCGCTATATGATTCTTCAAAATCAACATCCAATCCCAAGTCTTCTTCCGGGAAATCTTCTTCTAAGAAACTTTCTTCCGAAAAATCTCCTTCCTTCTCTTCACTGTTTACCAGTTCTCCGCTTTCTTCATCGAATTCCTGTTTCTGATATCCTAAAGAGTCAAGAGAATCTTTCTCATAGTCATAATTTCCGGAATCGCCTTCGATCTCATAACGATAGTCATTTTCGCTGTAATCCACGGATTCCATGATCTCCACTTCTGTCCGGTCTTCACGGAGTACTCTGACATCCAGACCAAGCGACTGCAGTTCTTTGAGCAATACCTTGAAGGATTCCGGAATACCGGGTTCAGGAATATTATCTCCTTTGATGATCGCTTCATAAGTCTTCACACGGCCGATGACATCATCTGATTTGACGGTCAGGATCTCCTGCAGCGTATATGCAGCGCCATATGCTTCCAGCGCCCACACTTCCATCTCTCCGAAACGCTGTCCGCCGAACTGTGCCTTACCGCCTAACGGCTGCTGCGTTACCAGAGCATAAGGACCTGTGGAACGTGCATGGATCTTATCGTCTACCAGGTGATGCAGTTTCAGGTAGTGCATATGCCCGATCGTTACCGGCGCATCAAAATACTCGCCTGTCCGTCCGTCGCGCAGTCTGACTTTACCGTCTCTGGAAATCGGAACACCCTTCCACACCTCGCGATGATCTCTGTTTTCGGATAAATATTCCATAACTTCAGGCAGGAGTTCGTCTTTGTGTTTTTTCTCAAACTCTTCCCATTCAAGATTCACATAATCATTGGCAAGATCCAGCGTATCCATGATATCGCCTTCCTTTGCACCATCAAATACCGGTGTCGCCACATTGAAGCCAAGCGCCTTGGCTGCCAGAGAAAGGTGGATCTCAAGCACCTGTCCGATATTCATACGGGACGGCACGCCAAGAGGATTGAGTACGATATCAAGCGGACGTCCGTTCGGCAGATACGGCATATCCTCTACCGGAAGGACACGGGAAACAACACCCTTATTACCATGGCGTCCTGCCATCTTATCGCCTACGGATATCTTTCTCTTCTGTGCAATATAAATACGGACTGCCTGGTTGACACCAGGTGACAATTCGTCGCCGTTTTCTCTTGTAAATACTTTGGCATTGACTACGATACCATATTCGCCGTGAGGCACTTTCAGAGACGTATCACGTACTTCTCTTGCCTTTTCACCGAAGATAGCGCGTAAAAGTCTTTCTTCCGCAGTCAGTTCCGTTTCTCCCTTCGGCGTTACTTTACCGACAAGGATATCACCGGCACGCACTTCCGCACCGATGCGGATGATTCCTCTCTCGTCCAGATCTTTGAGCGCATCGTCGCCGACACCCGGAACATCTCTTGTGATCTCTTCCGGACCTAATTTGGTATCTCTGGCTTCCGCCTCATATTCTTCTATATGAACGGATGTGTAAACGTCTTCCTGTACGAGTCTTTCGCTGAGAAGAACGGCATCCTCGTAGTTATAACCTTCCCATGTCATAAAACCGATCAGCGGGTTCTTACCAAGCGCCAGTTCTCCGCCTTCCGTTGAAGGACCATCTGCAATCACCTCTCCCTGTGCCACATGATTTCCTTTGAAAACAATGGGTTTCTGGTTGTAGCAGTTGGACTGGTTGCTTCTGGAGAATTTGGCCAGATGGTATTCGTCTTTCTCTCCGTCATCATAGGTCATTTTGATCAGGTTGGAAGATACATAATCGATCGTACCTGATTTTCTCGCCAGAACACAGACTCCCGAATCGACGGCTGCCTTCGGCTCCATACCGGTTCCTACGACCGGCGCTTCCGTAAATAATAACGGAACGGCCTGACGCTGCATGTTCGATCCCATCAGCGCACGGTTTGCATCGTCATTCTGCAGAAACGGTATCAGCGCCGTCGCTACGGAAAATACCATCTTAGGCGATACATCCATATAATCGAACATCGCTTTCGGATATTCCTGCGTTTCTTCTTTATAACGGCCGGAAATGTTATTCCTTGCAAAATAACCTTCCGCATCCAAAGGCGCAGATGCCTGCGCTACATGATAATTATCTTCCTCATCCGCCGTCATATAAACAACTTCATCCGTAACACGCGGATTGGCCGGATCACTCTTATCGATCTTACGATAAGGCGCTTCCACAAAACCATATTCATTAATTCTTGCATAGGATGCAAGAGAGTTGATCAAACCGATATTCGGACCTTCAGGCGTCTCGATCGGGCACATTCTGCCATAGTGCGTATAGTGAACGTCTCGAACCTCGAATCCGGCCCTGTCTCTGGAAAGACCGCCGGGACCCAGCGCTGACAGACGCCTCTTATGCGTCAGCTCGCCGAGCGGGTTATTCTGATCCATAAACTGTGACAACTGGGAAGAGCCGAAAAACTCTTTCACTGCAGCCTGTACAGGTTTGATATTGATGAGTACCTGCGGAGAAATCTCTTCCGCATCATGCGTCGTCATTCTCTCACGGACAACCCTCTCTAATCTGGACAGACCGATACGGTACTGGTTCTGCAGCAATTCTCCCACCGCACGAATACGTCTGTTCCCCAGATGATCGATATCGTCGTCATTGCCGATTCCGTATTCCAGATGAATATTATAATTAATGGACGCAATGATATCTTCTTTGGTAATATGCTTCGGAATCAGTTCATGAACATTTTTCTGGATAGCTTCCGCCAGAAGCTCCGGATCTTCACTGTATTCCTCCAGGATCTGCTGCAGTACGGGATAATAAACAAGTTCCGTAATGCCCAGTTCTCTTGGATTGCACTCTACATAATGCGTAATGTCTACCATCATGTTAGACAATACTTTGACATTCTTTTCTTCTGTCTGGATCCACACATACGGAACCGCCGCATTCTGAATGGCGTCCGCCGTTTCGGCCGTCACCTTATCGCCGGCTTTGGCGAGCAGTTCTCCGGTCAGCGTATCCACCACATCTTCTGCAAGAACATGGTGTCTGATCCTGTTTCTGAACATCAGTTTTTTATTAAATTTGTATCTGCCTACTTTCGCCAAATCATATCTTCTGGGGTCAAAAAACATAGATGTGATCAAGCTCTCCGCGCTTTCCACACTAAGCGGTTCACCGGGGCGGATCTTTTTATATAACTCTAAGAGACCTTCCTGATGGTTCTCAGAAACGTCTTTCGTAAAACTTGCTTCTATCTTGGGTTCTTCACCGAACAGTTCTCTGATCTCGTCATTGGAACCTACTCCCAAGGCCCTGAGAAGTACGGTGATCGGCACTTTTCTCGTTCTGTCAACACGTACGTAAAATACATCATTGGAGTCGGTTTCATATTCCAGCCATGCGCCGCGATTCGGAATGACCGTAGAAGAAAACAGTCTCTTACCGATCTTATCATGGCTGATTGCATAATAAATACCGGGTGAACGTACCAACTGGCTGACAATTACACGCTCCGCGCCATTGATGACAAAGGTGCCTGTCGCCGTCATAAGAGGCAAATCGCCCATAAAAATCTCATGCTCCGTAATTTCGTCTTTCTCCTTGTTGATCAGACGGACTCTCACCTTTAACGGCGCTGCATAAGTCGCATCTCTTTCTTTACACTTTTCAATAGAATACTTGACGTCATCTTCACACAATTCGAAATCTACAAATTCCAGACTCAGGTGCCCGCTGTAATCTGAAATAGGAGAAATATCGTCAAAAACTTCTTTCAGTCCTTCGTCCAAAAACCATTGATAGGAGTTCTTCTGAACTTCAATCAGGTTCGGCATTTCCAGAACTTCCTTCTGTCGTGCATAAGTCATACGCGTGTTCTTGCCTGAAGCAGTCGCACGGATTCTGTTCTTTTCCATTGACAATTTCACCCCGTTCTTTATGATTCATGACTATAGAAAGCCGGTAAAATATAGCTTCTATAATAACCGGTGTCTGTTTATCTGGAAATCACGGCCAAATAAGCATACCACACCACAATAATGCACTATACATTCTACTACAAGAGGGGGACAGAGTCAATGATTATTTTCAAAGAATATTCCTGTCATCAGATCTGACACAATAGATTACCCGGTTTCGTTATATACCTTTTGAGTGGAAAAGTCAAACAGGAAAATAACTCTTATGCATAAAAAAGTCCGCGCATCTTATTTTCAAGATACACCGACCATATACTGTTCTCCTATATTGTCTTCCCACGGCTTTGCAAAACAAAGACCTTCCGGGTCGGCGTCCTCTGCCGCTCCGGAAGGTCTTTTTGCCTTATTATTTAAGCGTAACCTTAGCTCCTTCAGCTTCCAGTTTTGCTTTGATGTCGTCTGCTTCTTCTTTAGATGCAGCTTCTTTTACCATCTTCGGTGCGGAATCAACGAGGTCTTTTGCTTCTTTCAGACCAAGACCTGTAGCTTCACGAACTACTTTGATGACTTTAACTTTGTTCGGGCCAACTTCTGTCAGCTCAACGTCAAATTCTGTCTTCTCTTCTGCTGCTGCGCCTGCATCGCCTGCACCTGCTGCTGCAACTACTACGCCTGCTGCTGCGGATACACCGAACTCTTCTTCGCAAGCTTTTACTAAATCATTCAGTTCTAATACTGTTAACTCTTTGATCGCATCAATTAATTCCTGAGCGGATAATTTTGCCATGATAATTTACCTCCATTAAATTTTCTATACTGTTATTTTGTTATGCTTCGGTCGTCTCAGCTGCGGGAGCTTCTTCTGCTGCCGTTTCCGCCGCCGGAGCTTCCTCTGCAGACGCTGTCTCTGCCGGATCCTCCTGTGCTGCTTCAGCTGCAGGCGCTTCGCATTCTGATGCACCGCCTTTTTCTGCCAGCTGCTTCATCACGCGGGCAAAGTTTGTGATAGGAGACTGCATGCTTCCAAGCAGTTTGGAGAGCAGTTCTTCTCTGGAAGGAATCTTGGAAATGTCTATAATTCCCGCTGCATCATATGCAATGCCTTCCACAATGCCGCCTTTGATTTCCAGCTTGTCTGCCGTTTTCGCGAATTTGCAGAGAATTCTTGCAGGCGCTGTTGCGTCATCTGTGGAAATAGCCACTGCGCTCGGTCCTTCCAGATAAGGAAGAAGTGCCTCACAATCAGTTCCCTTGAATGCAAAATTCATCATTGTGTTCTTGTAGACTTTGTAATTGATACCCGCTTCACGAAGCTGTCTGCGGAGCGCCGTATCCTGTTCTACCGTAAGTCCGCGGTAATCAACAAGAACAACTGACTGCGCGTCTTTGATCGCTGCGGAGATCTCGTCTACAATCGTTTTCTTCATTTCAACTTTTGCCATTGCTTTTACCTCCTTATAGATTTTACGCCGATCGGAAATCCTCACAAGATTCCCGTAAGGAGTCTGCCTGAAAATATAAAAAAACTCCCTGAAGACAGGAAGGTTCAAATTCTCATCATAAACTCTTCTCCTCGGTAGGCGGAATCCTTACGCCATAACGGCACCTACTGTCTTCGGCATAGTCAAACGATCAGCTTATATAAATCGGATCGTGTCAACCTTGCTTACTATAGCACGACTGCCGCCGGCTGTCAACACTTTTTTACAGACTGTTGCAAAGCAGTACAAACCGAAAAGAAGACAGGGAACGGGGAAGGGATGGAGCTATGCATCCTTCGGAGGCGCGCTCCCGCTCCGTGAAAAATCGCAGCGGTACTAAGTTCGAGGGATGACAAGTATCCCTCTCACTAAGTGCCGGCGTTTTTCAAGGGCCTCTACAGGATGCATAGCTCCATCCCTTCCCCGTTCCCTGTCTTCTTTTCATCATTACTGCAATGTCACATACCCGTCTGCATCGATCTGTACAGCTCCCGACATTCTTCTCATCTCACCGAGCACTCTCTCTTTTTCCTCTCCGGCAAGGAGTGTTGTCCTGCAGTTGCTCTGTAAGCAGGGAATGAACTGGAAACTCTGCAAGCCTTCTTCCGAAAGCGTCACCTTCATCATACCGGTATCGATCGGTCTGGAATTGAACCAGAAATTTCCCAGGCTGTAAATAACGGGGACGCCGTTAATGACATCGATCTTCTGCAGAATATGCGGATGATCGCCAATGATCAGATCCGCTCCGGCTTCCGTCAGTTCAACCGCCTGCTTATCCTGTGCCCAGTCTGTCGCTTCCTGGTTTTCGGTCCCCCAATGGACATAGACGATGACAAAATCACTCTCCGCCTTGGCCTCCTGTATTTTCTGCAGCAGTTTCTCACCGTTCCAACAACGGAAAACACCGGGAGACGATTCCGTCGCCTCTTTCGTATCGGGATTGTCCAGCCGCTCTATCTGTGTTGCGGAAATAATGGCGATCTTCATATTATTAATGATGAAATAAACCGGCGCGGACGCCTCTTTCTCATTTATTCCGGCACCGACATAAGGGATGCCCGCATCTTTTAGAACCTGCAGCGTATCAAGAAGCGCCTCTTCCCCATAATCATAGGCATGGTTATTCGCAAGCGACACGATATCCACTCCCATGTCGTTCAAATAGGAAACCGAAGCGGGAGAGGCCCGGAATGTGAACTGTTTCTCCGGTATCGGCATACCCCTGTCCGAATAGGGGAATTCATTATTGATCATCATAATATCCGCGCTTTTCATTTCAGCGAGCAGATCCGGCGCAATACTGCTTTCCAGATTACCGCCGTTTTGAAGAAGCGTTGCCATAACGCTGTAATTCGGATCAAACAGAATGTCTCCTGCAAAAGTAATGGTCACGCAGTCCTTGTTCAACGCCTCTTTGGCATAAATATTGTGTTCGGCCATGTATGCGGCATCGTTCAGAATATCCGCATATTTTCCGTTCTCCTCAACGATCTCCTGAACCTGTTCTTTCGCGGGTGCATCTTCTTCGACCAGCTGGAAATTGTTAGAAACGGATTTCGTTTTTGGTCTGACCCACAGATACGCAAACAGTATAAAAAAACCTACCAGAAGAACGAAGGCCAGCGTTATGCAAAACGACAGTATGAAACTCGACTTTGTTTTTTTAGCTCTATTTTTCTTCATATTTTCAGTATACCACAAAATGTAAATATAATAGAAATTAAGTTGACGCCCTGATAAGATTATCCGCTTCAGTAAATGCACCCGTCATCCTGCTGCATCTTTTCTGATAATAAGAGAAAAAGATTCCCGTCGTCTCCGACAGGAATCCTCATCATTAATATTTCGCCGTATTGATCTTCACGCCGGGGCCCATTGTTGTAGAAAGAGTAATGCTCTTTAAATACTGTCCCTTTAATACGGAAGGTTTTGCCTTAACGATAGCTTCCATTAAAGCATCCAGGTTTTCCTGCAGTTTCGCTTCTTCAAAAGAAACTTTTCCGACAGGTACGTGAATGATATTGGCCTTGTCAAGTCTGTACTCGATCTTACCTGCTTTAATATCATTGACCGCTTTGGTCACATCCATTGTTACCGTACCGGCTTTCGGGTTCGGCATTAAGCCTTTCGGTCCGAGAACTTTACCAAGACGTCCGACTACACCCATCATATCCGGTGTCGCTACAACAACGTCAAACTCCAGCCAGCCTTCGTTCTGGATCTTCGGAATCAGTTCGTCGCCGCCTACGAAATCCGCACCGGCTGCTTCCGCTTCCGCAAGTTTATCACCTTTTGCAAATACCAATACTTTTACTGTTCTACCGGTGCCGTTCGGTAATACTACCGCTCCACGGATCTGCTGTTCCGCATGACGTCCGTCACAGCCGGTTCTGATATGAACTTCTACAGTCTCGTCAAACTTTGCTGTAGCTGTTTTCTTTACAAGTGCAACCGCTTCCGCCGGATCGTACTGTACTTTACGATCTACAAGCTTCGCAGCTTCCATATATTTTTTACCGTGCTTCATATCCGTCCCTCCATTACTCTTCTACTGTGATGCCCATACTTCTTGCGGTACCGGCGATCATACTCATAGCTGCTTCGAGACTTGCAGCGTTCAGATCAGGCATTTTCAATTCTGCGATCTCCTGTATTTTGGCTTTGGAGATCGTAGCAACCTTCGTCTTGTTCGGCGCTGCCGAACCGGATTTAATATTGCATGCCTTCTTCAAAAGAACTGCTGCAGGAGGAGTTTTCGTAATGAAACTGAAACTTCTGTCTGCATATACTGTAATAACGACCGGAATGATCACGTCACCTTTATCGGCCGTTTTCGCGTTGAACTGTTTGGTAAATTCAACGATGTTTACGCCGTGCTGTCCAAGTGCAGGACCAACCGGCGGCGCTGGTGTAGCTTTACCAGCAGGAATCTGTAACTTAATATATCCTTCTACTTTCTTTGCCATATCGGCACCTCCTAAAAAAATGATGTGGTTAGGCGCAGAGGATGCTGCTCCCACGCTTCCTGAAAGAATACGCACAACCGGGGCATTCTTTCAGCCGAAAAATTTCTTCCTTTTTCGGTCTATTTACACCGCCAAAGCGGAATAAATACTCGTCAACATGCTTATTTCATATTTCTTACTTCCGCAAAACTGATCTCTACAGGTGTCTCTCTTCCGAACAGTTCAACATTGATCGTCGCGGTCTGCTTTCCGTAATCCATTCTCTGTACGACACCGACCGTATCTTTCCAAACACCCGCAACAACCGCAATGGTATCGCCTTCTGCAAAATCCACCGTTACGTTCTCCACTTTAATGCCGAGCGGTTTCATTTCAGCTTCCGAAAGCGGAACCGGCTTACTTCCCGGTCCGACGAATCCGGTAACACCTCTGGTATTTCTTACGACATACCATGTGTCATCGTTCATGACCATATTGATCAAAACATATCCCGGGAACATTTTTTTCTGAACGTTTTTCCTGGCGCCGTTTTTCATTTCCATAACATCCTGCATGGGAACGCGGACTTCCAGAATCTCTTCTTCCAGATGTCTGTTCTCGATCGTTTTCTCAATATTGGCTTTTACCTTATTTTCATACCCGGAATAAGTATGAACAACATACCAATTTGCTTCTGCCATACGATTACCCCTCATTCTACAATGTTGTTATAAAGTCCACGCCATACTGCAGTGCAAAATCCAATACGGTTATGATCGCACCTACTACAACGGAAATAACGACTACCGCGATAGATTGTTTGAAAAGGGAATCTTTATCGGGCCAAGTGATTTTCTTAAACTCAGTCTTCACACCGTTCCAGAATACAACCGGCTTCGGCTTCTTGTCTGATTTTGCAGAATCTCCCATATATAATACCTGTGCCTTTCTCTCAGCCTGCGGCATCTGCCGCCGCAAGGCGCAAATTCACGTGTGAAATTCGTTTCACACCATACCTGTGCCTTTCTCTCAAACTTATTTAGTTTCTTTATGCAGCGTGTGTGTTTTGCAGAATCTACAATATTTTTTGATCTCCATTCTGTCCGGATGTGTCTTCTTATCTTTCGTAGTATTGTAATTACGCTGTTTACACTCTGTACACGCTAATGTGATTCTTGTACGCATTTTTGCCACCTCCACTTGTTACACTCTAATTTTGAGCATAAAAAAAAGACCTGAATCTTATCTCGTTTGTATACTATAACATAACCGTTTTGCGAAGTCAACCGCTTTTCGGAATAATTTACATATTTGAAGCATACGGACTTTTTTCATAATTTATGTAAGTTTTCCAAAAATTTTACTTTTTTTTAAAAATTTGTCATCTGCCTCTAAATAATATGTAAATAGTATCCGATAAAAAAGATAAGTGGTATAAGATAGTAGTATAAGCATGTCTATAAGGCGCATTCAGCTTAGGAATCAGGAGGTATGAACATGAACGTAACGAGTATAAACCAGACGTCGGGCAATTTATCCGTAAACCAGCCTAAGCAGGACAGCCATGAAAAAAATATCGAGAAGCAGATCATGCAGCTTCAGGAAAAAATGCGCAGCATCGCTTACGACAGTGAAATGCCTGCCGAGGAAAAAGACAATGAGAAGAAGTCCCTGCAGGAGAAAATACAGACTCTGAACAGCGAACTAAAACAGTATCAGATCCAGAAAAGGCAGGAAGAAGCAGAAAAGCGGCAGGAAGAGGCCAAAAAGCGTGAAACGGAGGCCCAAAGGCAGCAAGACGCCGCTGTAAGACAGCAGAAGGCCGCAGAACAAAGACAATCCGTATCTGCAAACACTGATGCTCCCGCATCTTCCGATCAGGCGGTATCCGCTGTTTCCTCAAATACTCAGGAATCAGCCGCTTCCGTCGGCATGGAACAAAGTCCGCCGCAGACAGGCTTTAGCGATACCGAATCGGACGCAATGATCTCGTTCTCCAATACGAAAGAACATCTTGCATCCATGCAGAAACTTCATACGAGCCTGGAAGGACAGATGCGTACCGCACAGACGGATGATGAAAAAGCCAAGATCCAGAAAAAAATGGACAGCGTATCCAAAAGTATGGGTGAAAAAATACAAAAAATAGCCGATACAATAAATGATACACAAAAAGAAGAAGAAAAGCGGAAAGAAAAAATCCGCGAAAATATGAAAAAACTGAACGAACGGGCAGATCATATAAAGGCCGTTGTTCCAAAAACCACCGGAAACAGCGATATAAATTATGGTTACTGGCAGAAAAACGGCGCTGCTCTCGGAAAAGTACTTTTGACGAAGTCAAAATAGATGAAGTCAAAATAGACAAAATCAAAACAGACAAATTAATCTAATCAAAATCATAGCAGAAAATGCTTAGATTATATATTCATATTCCGGCGCATACGGCAATGGATAGCCGGCCGGAGATATTTACATGATAGCAGATTTCATGGAAGAAAGGAGGAGCATCATGGCTTACAGCAACAGCATTCAGAGTCATTCTAATGTCTACAATTATTATATGACCACTTACGCGCCCAAGTCCAGCACGCCTTATGACACACATAAGAAAAGCGAACTGCGCAGTGTCTATAATTCTATTGTCAAGATGAACAAAGACGCTCCCATTTATATCCTTGATACCAGTAAAGAATCTTGTGCATTTGCAGTCGGCATGAAGGAAAATGCCAGAGAACTCCGCAATACCATTGCAGCTCTCGGTAATCTTGACGAGGATGAGCTGTTAAATAAAAAAGCGGCTTATTCCAGTAATGAAAATATTGCATCTGCTTCTTATATTGGTAAACCGGCAGACAGTATCGGTATGCCTTCAATGGATATTGAAGTACGTTCTCTTGCAACATCACAGGTGAATATGGGAAATTATCTTCCCAGCGACGAACAGGTCGATCTTCCCGCTTCGACTTATTCTTTCGACATCAGTATTGATGATCTGAATTATGAATTTCAGTTCAATATCAAATCGGAGGATACGAACGGCGATCTGCAGGAACGTCTGACCAGACTGATAAACAACGCCAATATCGGCCTTTTTGCACAGGTCATAAAAGATGGCGATAATCAGTCCGGCATGCGCCTTGAATCAAATGCAACCGGACTGAAGAATGATAAGGAGCATATATTTAATGTCTCGGACCACCGTACAAGCAAAGATTCGGGTACGGTCGAATATCTCGGACTCGGCTATACGACGGTTGCCGCTTCCAACGCAGATTTTCTGATAAACGGTGAAGAGCGGACATCACCTTCCAACAAACTGACGATCGGCCGTATGTATGAAGTAACTTTAAACGGTGTCAGCAGCGAAGAAGGCGAAACCGCCTCTATCGGCCTAAAGACAGACGTAGAGTCTCTGACCGAAAACATCAATACATTGGTACGCGGATACAATTCATTTCTTCGTGCAGCGTCAGAGTACAGCGACAAACAGCCAAAGAGCAGCCGTCTCGTACACGAGCTCGGAAGCATTCCGAGAGCTTATGCGCAGGGACTTACCGCGGCAGGGTTAAACTTAAACCTTGATGGCACGCTGGAAATCGATAACGAGACAATCCAAAAGACTGCTACCGGAGACGATGCCAAAAACGCATTTTCATCCATTATGGATTTCACCCACTCTCTGGTGCGCAAATCCAACCAGATCGCTTTAGATCCGATGAATTATGTAAATAATATCGTCGTAGCATACAAAAATCCCGGCAAAAATTTTGCCACACCTTATATTACAAGCGCTTACAGCGGAATGATGTTTAACAGCTATTGTTAACTGTTAAGATACGCATGACAAAAGTGCCCTGAAATCGCCAGATCAACGATTTCAGGGCACTTTTTATGATCAATCTCCCCTCTATCCTTTCATGTGCCTATAATGGAATATTTCCGTGTTTTTTCTCCGGCAGACGGACCTGCTTATTCTTTAAGCCCTGCAGGGCCTTTAACAGCGCTGCTCTTGTCTCCTCCGGTTTGATCACTTCATTGACATATCCCCTGGCTGCCGCTACATAAGGATTCAGGAAACGTTCTTCATACTCGGCCTTACACTTTTCACGCATGGCTTCCGGATCATCGGCTGCTTTAATTTTTTTCTTAAATGCAATATTGACTGCTCCGTCAGCTCCCATAACTGCAATTTCAGCAATCGGCCACGCATAAACAATATCGGCTCCCATCTCTTTGGAATTCATGGCAATGTATGCGCCGCCGTATGCTTTTCTCATGATCAGGGAAATTTTCGGCACGGTAGCTTCCGAATAAGCATACAGAATTTTAGCTCCATGACGGATAATACCATTATGTTCCTGCGCCGTTCCCGGTAAGAAAGCCGGCACATCAATCAGCGTTACAAGCGGTATGTTAAAGCAGTCACAGAAACGGATGAATCTGGCGATTTTATCCGAAACGTGATAATCTAATGAGCCTCCCATAACATTCGGCTGATTGGCCACAAAGCCTACCACTTTGCCGTCCATTCTGCCCCAGCCGATCACACCGTTCATCGCAAACTCTTTCTGTACTTCGAAGAAACTGCCTTCGTCTACGATACAGTCGATCACTTCCTTTACGTCATATGCATGCCTGGAATTATCCGGTACGATATCCTTGATCTTGGCAGCTTTTGCTCTTGCGACAGACTCTACTTTACTGAAACGTCCAAACACCCGGCCGACGTCCGGCAAATGACTCTGCCGTTCCTTTGTATTGACAACGGGCGGCTTCTCCGTATTGTTGCCCGGCAGATAGGATAACAGTTTGCGGACTCCCATCAGACATTCCGCCTCCGTCTCATATGTGAAGTGGGAAACGCCGCTCTTTTGCGCGTGTACTCTGGCCCCGCCAAGTTCTTCGGTAGAAACCTCTTCATTAATGACCGTCTTTACGACGTTCGGTCCGGTAATAAACATTTTGGAAATATCATTCACCATAAAAATAAAGTCACAAATAGCAGGCGCATAGCATGCACCGCCGGAACACGGTCCCAAAATGACCGCGATCTGCGGAATCACGCCGGAAGCCTGTGTATGCCGCAGAAACATTCCGCTGTAACCGCTGAGAGAAGAAATTCCTTCCTCGATTCTGGCTCCGCCGCTGTCATTAATACAGATAAGCGGCGCTTTCATCTGCATCGCCATATCCTGAATCCGGCATATCTTGAAAGAATGGTATTCGCCGAGTGTCCCGCCGATCACCGTAAAATCCTCACTGGCTACAAAAACAAGCCGGCCGTCAATCTTACCATATCCCGTAACGACACCGTCGCCCGGCACACGCCTCTTATCCAGATCAAAGTCATCGATCCTGGATTCTACGAACCCATCCACTTCCACAAATGTATCTTTATCAAGCAGCATCTCTATACGCTCTCTTGCCGTCTGTTTTCCGCTCTGATGCTGTTTCTCAACTCTTGTTCTTCCACCGCCTGCAAGCGCTTTTTTTCTTCTTTCGTCCAATTCCTGAATCGCTTCGTCCCAATTCATTCTGAAACCTCCCATTGTTTTGACAATCCAATACTTTGAGTTTCAAACTTTTCAAAATGATTATATCCAGAGCGATTCCTGTTGTCAAGATATTTATCAAAAAAAGAGGCCCCGGAATCCATTCCCGGCTGCCCCTCTTTCTCTATGGCAAGCAGGAAATCCGCCGTTTGGCTCATTCCTTACTTACCATTTGTAATGCCGCAGCAATTACTTTATCCATATCATAATACTGATAAGCCCCCAGTCGTCCTCCGAAAAGAACGCCGGACTCTGTTTCCGCCAATTTCTGATATGCGGCAAACAATGTGTTGTTTTTGTCGTTGTTAACCGGATAATAAGGTTCTTCTCCCGGTTTCCATTCTAACGGATATTCTCTTGTAATAACAGTTCCCGGCTGTTTACCGAATTCAAAATGTTTATGCTCTATGATCCTCGTATAAGGAGTCTCTTTGTCCGTATAATTGACGACCGCGTTACCCTGGTAATTATCGCATTCCGGTAATGTTTCTTCCTCAAACCGCAGAGCGCGGTATTCCAGATAACCAAGCCGGTAATCAAAGTATTCATCTATCATTCCCGTATAGAGCACTTTTGTAAACGTATTGCCTTCCTGATCGGAAAAGGTCTTCAACTCTCCCTTCGCGGCAGACTTCACATATTCCTGATAAGATACACCGGTCTTTACTTCTATTCCGGCTAACATCTTCTCAATAATGGCGGTATACCCCCCTACCGGAATCCCCTGATACGGATCATTAAAATAGTTATTGTCATATGTGAAGCGAAGCGGAAGTCTTTTGATAATAAAGGCCGGCAATTCCTTGCAGTCGCGTCCCCACTGCTTCTGCGTATAGCCTTTGATCAGTTTCTCATATACATCCCGTCCGGCTAATGATAAGGCCTGTTCTTCCAGATTCTGCGGATCGGTGATATGCAGTTCTTCAATCTGTCCGGCAATCTTCGCCTTTGCCTGGGCCGGTGTTACAACCCCCCACATCTTACTGAAGGTATTCATATTGAACGGAAGATTATAAAGCTCGTCATGATACCTTGCAATCGGTGAATTGATGTAATGATTAAAAACCGCAAATTGATTGATATAATCCCATATCTTTGCATCTGACGTATGAAAAATATGTGCACCGTACTTGTGTACATTGATACCGAGCGCCGGTTCCGTATAAATATTGCCGGCAATATGGTCTCTCTTATCGATCACAAGGACCTTTCTGCCCTTCTTCTTCATCTCGTATGCAAATACGGCGCCGAACAAACCCGAACCGACTATTAAATAATCATACTGCATGGCCTGTTATGATTCCTGCGCCTGGTATTTCTCAAGCTGCGCATAATCTTCCATAAGCTCGAGCGCTTTCTTTCTGCCGGTCTTATTCAGCTTGATATAGTACTGCATCACTCTGTTTTCCAAAATTTTGTTGCCGAGCGGACTCTTTTTATCCAATGTTGAAAAATCAACCGGATTCAAATTCAACCGATCACACATACGGATAACCGTACCGTATGCCATCCCTTCAATTCCCCTGTCCAGTGCAGTTACAAGTGTGGAATACGGAATCTCCATTTCGATTGCAAACTGCCGTACACTCTTGTACTGTGATAAAATTTCTGCCTTTAAAATTTCTGCCTTTGTCATTGTGCAGTCCCTCCTTAATATGTTAATATTCATACTTACCGTGAAGAAAATTCTCCTTCCACAATCACGCTATATCATTACTGTACCACAAAAATTTCAGAAAAGGAACCTCTTTTTGGATAATTTAAACGAAATTACGTTGTTCTGATAAAATACTTCAACCCCCTCCACAGCAAGCAGGCAAAAAGTCCCGAAATCTCCATATTGTAGGAAGATACAGAAAATGTTAAAATAGTGCTATCACTATATAAGACTCGCCAAAAGAAAGGTATGAATATCGTCATGTTACCAATTACCGTATGTATGATCGCCAAAAACGAAGATAACCATATCGAAGAATGTCTCAAAAGACTCCGGCCCTGCAAATTTGAAATTGTCGTTGTTGATACCGGT
This sequence comes from uncultured Lachnospiraceae bacterium, assembly GCA_910579735.1. Lineage (GTDB taxonomy): Bacteria > Bacillota > Clostridia > Lachnospirales > Lachnospiraceae > UBA3282. The sequence continues at coordinate 133,109 of CAJTUZ010000007.1, read as the reverse complement.
TCAGTTGACAGAACCGTGGAAACTGCCCGGAAATATACAGACAAGGTTTTTCATTTCGACTGGTGCAGCGATTTCAGCGCCGCCAGAAATTATTCTATCAGCCAGGCTTCCAACGACTGGGTACTGAGCATTGACTGTGACGAATATCTTGAAAATATCAATCTCGCCGATATAGCGTATACCCTGCAGGATAACCAGACCTGTGTGGGAATGATCGTCCGCAACAATCCTTATATCATTCAGGGCGTCCGTTCTATCATGTCGGAACGTATCGGCAGGCTCTTTAACCGCAGATACTGTCATTATGAAGGGACAATCCATGAACGTGTTACGACCCTGGATGGCAAAGAACCGGATTCCTTTTCCATTCCGTTAACATTCTACCATGAAGGTTATGTGTCGGAATCCGACAAGCGCATGCGTGCCACCCGTAATCTGGAAATGCTGCTGCGTGACTTTAATCCGGAAGATCCGAATCCCTATATCTATTTCCAACTCGGACAAAATTATGTTTCTTTAAATGACCTGGAAAAAGCCGCACATTATTATAAACTCGGACTGGCACTTAACTCCGATCCGCACTATGCTTTTGTCCAGACAATGATGGAAACTTACGGCTACTGTCTGATCGAACTGGCGCAGTATGACCTGGCGCTGAAGATTGCATTGAAAGCCAAGGAAAAATATGATATTTTTGCTAACCATGCCGATTTCGTATATTTGTTAGGCATGATCTACATGAAGAAAAATATGTGGGATAAAGCCATTGAAGAATTCACAAAGGCAACGACGCTTTCCACTTACTCGCGCAAAGGCGTCAACAGCTATCACGCCTATTATAATATCGCCTCTATTTACGAAAAGACCGGCGATATCGACATGGCCAAAGCGTATTATAAAAAATGCGGTGATTACAACAATGCCGTGATCAGACTGGGAGAACTGTAACTATGCTGCCGATATCCGTATGCATGATCGCCAAAAATGAAGAAAAGCACATCGAAGAATCTCTACGGAGGCTAAAACCCTACCATTATGAGATAGTTCTGGTCGATACCGGTTCCACTGACAGGACCTTGGAGATCGCCGCAAAGTATACCGATAAGATTTATCACTTTGACTGGATCAATGACTTCAGTGCCGTCAGGAACTTCTCTTTTGCACAGGCTTCCAATGACTGGGTGCTTGTGATCGACTGTGACGACTATGTCGAATCGATCGATGAAAAAGAACTCCTTGCGCTGATGAAAAAGCACCCTCACAGCATCGGGCAGATCCTCACGCGCAACCGCTTCACACAGGATGGGCAGACTTCCTACGAAAATGTTTATGTCAGCCGTTTCATAGACCGCAGATATTATCATTTCGAAGGAAAGATCCACGAACAGTTTGAACCGCTGACAGACATTCCCAAAACCTATTTCCGGACGCCCGTAAAGGCCGTTCACGTCGGATATGACGGTACGGAAGAAGAAATGAGGGCCAAATCACTTCGCAATATCAGATTACTGGAAGAAGAATTGACCACTGCCGGCCCCGACGCTTATCTCTATTATCAGCTTGGCCAAAGCTGCATGAAACTCAAAGACTATGAGAAGGCATACGAATGGTACAATCTCGGCCTGTCTATGGACATTGATCCGAGTCTGGACTACATTCAGACTATGGTAGAATCGTACGGATACTGCCTGCTGAATTTGAAACGATACAAAGAAGCTCTTGGACTGGAGGGAATTTATGATGTTTTTTCGGTCAGGGCGGATTTTGTATTTCTGATGGGACTCATTTATATGAATAACGGACTGCTTGATGAAGCGGTAGGACAGTTCAAAAAGGCTGCCACCATGAGAGAGTCTGTGGTAGATGGTATTAACAGTTACCGGGCATATTATAATATCGGAGTAATCTATGAGTGTTCCGGACATCTGAGTGAAGCCCGGAAGTATTATAAAAAGTGCGGGGAGTATGTGCCGGCGTTAGGAAGACTTAGAGAACTTACACATTGATGATTCCGGAATTTATCTCTGCTCATCTTCCCCCCGCAGCGCCAATACCGTCTTTCGCAGTCCCTCCCGCATATGCGTCTGCGCCCGCCAGCCTAACGCCTCTATCTTCCGCGTGTCAAGGATTGCTTTCGTCGCGGCAGAATATCCGGCCTGCTCTGCGGCATCCGGCATTTCGAAGATAACTTTTACCCCGTTATCTTCCGCAAGCCATTCTGTGATCTGCCGAAGCGTCACTTCTGATTCCGTATCCGAAACATTATAGGCTGCTCCGCCTTCTCCCTTTAACAATACCGTAAGCACGCCCATAGCCGCATCCAAAGCATACGTATAGGAATATAACTGTGTTCCGGCGCTTTTTAACACAATATCCGCTCCGACCGCCGCTTTCTTGATAAACTGTGCGATCGCCTTAGAATCCCCGGGAAGCATTGTCTCCCCATAGACTCTGCTAAGACGCGGGATGACGAAATCCAGTTTATGAGCCTGACGATAGGCATTGCAAAGCGCCTCTCCCGCTCTTTTGCTCTCGGGATACCCTGCACGGAGCGTATTGCAGTCTACGTATCCCAGATAATCTTCTTTGAATCTGTCCGTATCCCCGCGGTTTTCTCCGTATATTTCTACCGAGGAGAGGAAACAAAAGCGTTCGCTTTTATGCGAAACGGCGTAGTCCAACATATTTTTCGTACCAATGATATTGGCTGTGATCGTACCGACAGGATCGGCGGCATACTGCAGCGGATGCGTGTTGCTGGCAGCATGGATCACATAATCAGCCTGTCCGCATTCGGGAAGCGTCCGGTTAACGTCACAGGCTATATATTCAAAATTCCGATCATTCCAGTATATTCCCAACCGCTGTCTGGCATTTTCTTCATTTCTGCTCAGGGCGATAACTTTCACCGGAGCCGATGATCCGGAACTATGATTCCGGCCTGCATGGTTTCTCTGCTCCTGACCGTACTGCATCAGAATATCGATCAGGCACTTTCCGATCATCCCCGTGGCGCCGGATATCATAACGGTTTTACCCGCCAATCTCTCCCAGGGCAGATTCTGTTTTAACAATAATTGTACTTCTTCTTTATATGTCTGCATTTTTATTCTCATCTCCATCTGTGCATAACTGCACATTCTCAAAACAGCAGTAAATCGGCAGATTAACTCTAGTTATGTCAACCACAATTTCCCTGCATATATAATCCGCAGATTTTCCCGGTTTTTCAGAAAAAACAATGTCGTCAGATTCTCCCCCAGATATCCGGCAAAACGGTCGGCCCGCTCTGCGCCTTTCGGCGTGGTAAGCTCTTCGGTCCGCTCCAATACTTTGAAAAGAAAGTCACAGTACTCATCAAATACTTCCGCTCTGGCGATCAGCATATTGAAATTATGAAAATACTGCTCTCCATCTGCGATCCCTTTCTCATAAGCCTCCAGATATGCCGGCGCCGTTTCCCGAAGCGCCTGCAGCATGGCTCTCCAATCGGATTCTCCTACATACCGGGTATGCTCTTTATCAATATTCGGATAATAAACGGACGGATATGGCAGAATAACGTCCCACTTATGTTTCATTGTGAGCAATGTCCGCATCTGTGCATCGTCGATTGCAAAAATACGTCTGTAGTGGCAAATTCCCTTATAGGCCGCATGACAGTTCTTCCAGGCATGGTATGTTGCGGTAAGCTCGCAGTAATTGCGGTTTTTGACGGATATGCTTTCTCCTGTGTTGTCCTTTAGAGGCGCTATCGACGCGGCGGTAAGGGCGGCTCCTGCCTGGATCGGCGTAATATAGCGCGGAAGCCTGCTGCCCTGAGCCGCAGGCAGAGACGGCTGTTCACGAAGCGGTTTGTCCATATGCGATTTTGCCTGGAAAACCTTGAGCAGAACATCCTTTTCCTGATGTGCGGCCTGCGTGATCGGTCTTTTTGCCGCATCCAGAAGCTCTGCTGCCGTCAAACAATGGGCAAGACTGCTATAGTATGCTTCCATTAATTCATTTTCCAATTCACTGGTAAACAGGATTATCCGAGAATCTTCCATCGGCGGATCCAGGAGATCTAAAGAATACAGGTTTTTAACGACAGCCTGGTGATGCGCCTCCGGTACGGCAATCAGATAATACGCCGGAACGACCGTATTCTGATCCGGATCATACAATGGCTGCTGTTTTTGCAATGCCTGCAGTTCCTGCCTCCACGCAGACATTTCCTTAACTGCAATACCATCGATCTGTGCAGGAGAAGCATCAAGCATCCCCCCCCTTCCTCCTGCATCCGATATGAGGAAAAAGAGCGGGGTTCTATTATATAAGGTTTTGATAGCTGTGTAAACGCTTGCGGCAACGATTCCTGCTCCGTAGATACAGAAGGAATGCAAAACTGCGGGTTGATTCGGCATGTTTTCTCCTGTCTATAAGTTTTCTAATGATATATCATCTGATTTAACGAAAAGTCATTTCTACACTATTGAATACATTCTTCCAATGTAGATTTACTATACAGATATTCCTGTATGCAAAGAACACGAACATCCTTTCGTACCGCCTTTATCTGTCTGAAAATTTCGTGATAATACTGCTTATTGGAAATGATCATGAATCCTATTTGTTCTGATACGCTATCATAAGAAACGACTTCCAGACCAAACATTTTCTTTCCCTGCTTGTCTTTACTATTATCTATCAGATAATCTACTTTCTCTCCAATACTCGCGGCAGAACTTATAAACCCTTCCGTTGATCTGCCTGCTCCCCAATAACCAATCTGTAATCCTTCTCTCTTCACATAAAGAAAAATATCCGCTATTTTTTTCAGATTGCTTTCACATAGAGCCTGAAAAGACATGGAATCGCGAAAGCATTTTTCTTCAAAAGCGGTCTGATAGAAACGTTGAAACTGTTTTCTATAACATTCCGGCAGCCTGTAATAAAACGGATCTCCAGGAACGCCTAATTCTCTCAAACCTGTTTCCTGCAGATATTGATAGACCTGTTTCTGCCTCTCTTCTCTTTTACAGACAAAAAGCTGCTTCTCCAATGAATCCAATGCAAAAATCCAAAAATATACACAACGCTCTTCCCACATATGATACTGCATCAAAGCCTTTTTTACCGCATGCAATGCTTCAAATGCGCACATGGGATCACGGTCATTACTGATTCTGTCCGGTTCGGAATGCAGCCTTCTATAATAAAGGACGTCCGCAGTCCGGGTATGTACGATATTTTCTGCCGCGAACGTAGAAAACAGTATAAAAAAGACATCATTGGAAGATGGCAAATCCTGAAATTGGATCTGAAATCTGTCCAGTAATTCTCTTGCAACCATACGGTCATATGTTGCATTCTGACAGCGGATCAGAAAATCTATCGGCTGTTCCCGTATATTAAAAATATCCTTTTCAAATAATTCTTTGTCGTCCTTCAAAAGAGTTTTTTTTCGTCTGATACGATCAAATGCCGTAAAATCTTCCCTTTCCAGCATAACCATATCCGCATGATAAAAATCTGCCGCTTCTATTAACTGCTCCAGGAAATCATCCGCTATCAGATCATCCGCATCCAAACATACAACATACTCCGACCGGCTGACGGCTATTCCTCTATTTCGCGATATTGCCGCTCCACACCTTTTATCATTACGCATATAATGAAAAAACTTATTTTCTTTCACCGTATCCAGCAGCAGCGCCGCTGTATCATCCGTAGAACAATCGTCTACAAAATAGACTGCAAAATCCTTCATTGTCTGTCTCATGAGACAATCCAGAAGTTCCGGAAGAAATTTTCCGGCATTATAAACGGGAACAATCACCGCAATCTTTGCCGCCGCCTCCATAAAACCGCTCCTTACAAACATATTGTACTAACGCGCATTGCTCTTTACACGGATAAACTCCATACTATTTTATCACCTGCAATCCCAAGTTTTTTTAATGAAGCCATAATCTCCAGCGCGGTCTTCTCCTCTTCAATGGCGATCACGATGTAATCATAAACCATTTCCCGAATACTTTCCACGGAACTGATCTTCGGCAGACGATCCGCATATTTCTCATATTGCCGGTCCACCCATCCTACGAGTTCATAGTTCTCGTTATCCTTAATCTGTTCATAATAGCTCCACCCCATAACGCCTGCCGCATATAAAACGACTTTGCTGTGCGGCGGAATTTTGTGAAACGGAAATACCGAACCTGATGTGATCCCCCGATATCCCTTCTGTTCTAACTCTCTTTGATGATTTTCATACTTTTCCTGTCCGGCATACAATAGAAACTGCAGCGCTTTCAACAATATATCATCTTTCCCCTGCAGTTCTTTTATCCACTGCCATTGCACTGCCTGATTTGCTTTTATCAATAAAGTTAACAACTCCGGGTTCTCTACGCTAAGGTTTCGCACAATATGCCGGAAATACCCTTCATTTAATCTGCTGACTTCCAGCAAATGCAGTTCCTTCAGTTCATTTTGTGCAGATACTTCCAAAATATCCGTCAATCCTTTGACAATATCATTTGCCTTTTGATGATCAAATTCATAGTTCTGATGTCCTGAACGAAAACAATATAACTCCACCGGAACAATATAAAACTCTTTCGCTGTGATCATTGCATTGACCAAAAACGGCGGATCCTGAAATCTTCGGTAATTCGGGAAGAAAATCTGATGTTTTATCAGCATTTCCCGACGGTACAGATACGTACTGTAATGAAAATCATATTGGTAATCCCTGTACGCCATCTTTCTTCCCAAAAGATAACCTTCGCATTCCTTTCTATGCAAACTCATCGCAGAAATGACGCCTTGTCTGTCACAGCTTCTGAAAGCGCCGCAAATAGAAACATTTTGTTCCAGACAGGCGCGATACATCTGTTCCAGTGCCGAAATATCCAGCAAATAATCATCTGCATCCAGAAAAAGCAGAAATTCACCTTTTGCTATTTGAATTGCCCGGTTTCTCGCCTGGCCGGCTCCCTGATTTTCCTGAGAGATGATATGGATTCTCTCATCACATTTCTGCATTCTGTGCAGTATGGCGGAAGAATTGTCCGTAGAACCATCGTCTATACATAAAATCTCCAAGTCTTTCAGTGTCTGCCGCCTGACGCTTTCGATGCATTCTTCTATATATTGTTGTGTGTTATATACCGGTATGATTACTGAAATTTTTATCGTCTTGTCCTCTATTACATTTATATTTTATACAAAATATCCTCCAGCGAAACCACCGGATATTCTACTCGTTCATTCAGCATCTTATTAATCTGATCAAAATAATAACATGCCGTTACTACGATAACATCTACAGGCTCTAAATTGTCATCCGGCGTTACTACACCAACATCAGCATAAAGATCGTCAGCATTTTTATCGATAATATATTTTACAGTAATGCCGGAGTCCTTTAACTCATCGTATAGACGTTCGCCCAGTTCTTTTAAACCATAAATTGCTACCGTTTTATACCCTTTCTCTTCAAAATATTCTACCAGGGTTTTCCCACGCTGATGAAGGCTGAGCCACTGATCATAAATAAAATAGTACGACAACACTTTGTTAAACAGTGAATCTTTCCCGTCTTTCTCCACCATACGTCCAATAGCTGTCCCTGTTGCAACGGCTCCCACGATTCCTCCTGCCAGTACCTTTAATACCGTACTAACTCCCTTTTTCATGCTTTTCCCCCTCCGGTTCTTATACGTTATTTTCCCACACTTCATCTACAATTTCCTGAAGCGAAATAATGGGATAATCTACTTTCTGTTCCAACATTTCTTCAATTTCATCCATATAATGAATAGCTGTCACAACAATCGCATCTACCTCTTCCATCGGTTCCTCCGGTGTAATAATATCTACATCTGCATACATTGTGTCTGCTTTTTTATCGATAATATATTTCACTTCCACTTCTGAGTCCCTTAATTCATCAAATAAACGTTCTCCCAATTCTTTCATTCCGTAAATGGCTATTGTTTTCCATCCGTTTTCTATAAAAAAAGAACGTATGGAAATCCCTTTCTGCTCTATTTCCAGCCATTTCAATAATAACTTATAAAATTCTCCCATTTTCTGCAGCAAATCATTCGTTTCAGCATTCCTTTTCTTTTGTTGGAATTCTACCGCAGCTGCTCCTGTAGCCGCTCCCAACAATAATGATAAACATGCCCCTGTTCCTTTTTTCATATTTTTTCTCTCCTTTTTCATATTTTTTTCACTTTTTTGCAAGATATAAGTTTCGTTCTCAATTTATCCTTTATAATCCACCAAAGCACATATTTGCGACTCTGTAATGCATAAGAAGACCTTACTTTATTATCATTATGGAAACTTAATTCCGAACTTTTATCTTCCTTATGGAAAATATAGGTATCCCGCACATATCTTTGTTCCAGATCAAATTTTTTGCACATAAAATACAAAATTTCTTCTTCGCTATATAAAAATGTACGCTCATAAAATCCCTTATAATATTTAAAAAAATCCGGTGTCAATAACAATGCACAGCCATGTAATGCCGTAACTCTGGGTCCTTGTCTTGAAGGCAGGCTTACCCAGCTCCCCTTTGTATGTTTTATGAAAAAATCCCGTTTATATAAAACTAAATTTTCACGCACTGTTATGGGAATGCTAAATCTTCTCTGAACGCGATTTCCTCTGGTACGAATCTCAGAGCCGATCACTCCAACGCCATCCGAATAGTTTTCTAATAATTTATCAAAATAATCCTGCTTCATAAAAAGAATATCATTATTGGCAACAAAAATAAAATCTGAGCCAAATCTTTCGCGGGCGATGCGTATTCCTATGTTATTTCCCTTTGCAAACCCATAATTTTTCCCGGTCCGAACTACAATGATTTTATCACTTTGTGCATATTTTTTATATAGTTTCTGAAAAGATCCATTGTTGGAATGATTATCAACAATGACTATCCCGGCCAATTCGTACTCCATTTCCAATATACTATTGACACATTCCAGCGTATCTGTATAATTCAAATAATTCAGCAGAACAATACTTATTTTCTCCATAAATCATTTACTCCCCGCCCTTTTCCTTTTGCAAGTTTTCGGTATATCTGAATCAGGCTTGTTGTATATCGCTCCAAATCAGTCAATTCTATTGCAAATTTCTGTGCTTCTCGTTCTTTCCTTAATACCTCGTCTTGATTTTCCAAGACATATTGTATTTTATCTGCAAGTTTCTCCGGATGTCCACCTTGATATAAATATCCTCTTTCCTCATCTTTTCCGATCAATTCCAACGTACCGCCGGAATCTGCCCCTATGACAATCCTTCCTGCAAGCATTGTCTCTACAGTCACTCTTCCTAATGCTTCCATTCTTGCACACACCAAGATCATTCTACTGTCAATTTTCATTGTCTGAAGATCATCTGTATAGGGGTAAATTGTAATATAATCTGTTAATCCTTTATCCCTTATATATCTTTTTATACTATTTTTCCATGCTGTGTTTCCGCCGCCCACAACATTTAAATGCACAGAAATCCCTCTATTGACTAATACTTCAACCGCACGTACTGCATCCCATTGTCCTTTTTCTTCACTAATGCGCCCCGCAATCAATAACTCATTGCTTTTCCTGCCGCTCTCATCCGGATTGATGCAGTGATAATATGCATTTTGGTCAATTCCGTTATATAAACGTATGATATGTACACCATATCTATCCGCATATTTCCTCTTGATCCATTCAGAAATGGCTATGCAGCACCTGCTATAACGGATTAACTTCTTTGTGATAAAAGGATTCCATAACTTAAGTCTAAAATGTTCTTCAAGATGTTCCCTGAAGTGCCATATATGCGGCGTTCTTGTGAGGTATGCAGCTAAAGCTCCCACGTTTACCGCCATTGTATTCGTATGGACAATATCGATTTTTTCTTTTTTAATCAGCTTACAGATTCGTAAGACTGCCGGATAGTTTGCATTTACATATGCCAGATAATGTGCAAAACTATATGCGCCCTTATAAACGCTGTTTTGGTATGGTATTATTTCCGTTCTTATCCCCAACTTATTCAATTCCTTTTTCAGCCTGTCCCGCTTCGGAACAACAACGATAGGTTCTATCCCCCGCTCCTTGATTTTTACAATATATTCCAGTAAAGATTTTGGTGCTCCGTAAAACTGTGCATTATGGGACACGTATAATATTTTCATTTTCCTCATTATCTCCAATCGTCATATGTGCGTATTTTGACAGCTTTCTATACATTCATCCCGTGTCTTCAAACCTGGGAAAGAATATATCGATAAAACCTTTCTAATTCTTTCACCGCAAACTCCGGTGCTAATTTATCAATCCGCTCTTTTGCTCTTTTTCCCATTTCCGCTTTTTGTTCTTCCTTCATTGCCGCAGCCTGATTCATCTTGTCCAGCAAACTCTCTGAATCCCCCGGCATACACAACAATCCGCTTTTCCCATCATCTATTAACTGTTCAAAACTTGCGCCATCCGTACCAATTACCACTTTTTCAAAATGCATCGCTTCCATACATGCGTTGGAAAAATTTTCACTTAAAGAGGGAAAAATAACAAAATCCGCATGCTCAACGATGGGATATAATGAAACATGTGGAAGTGCCTTCATATAAATAAATCTCTCCTGATGCTTTCCTGCACTTCTTTTCAAAACGCGCGCTAAATTTTCTTTATATCCCTTCTGTTCAATACCGCAGCAGACAAAGCTGTATTCCGGATTTAACCGTAAAAACTGTTCCAATATCTTCGCAATTACTAAAATCCCCTTTGTAACAGACAACCGCCCAAAGAAAAGAACATATTTTTTCCCACTGAGTCTATTACGATATATACTGTCATCATATTCGCAGCATTCGTTACAAAACGGTGACTCAATGACTGCTACCTTTCTGTGAATATCTTTCGCAAACGCATTTGCATGCACATTACTCGGTGCAAAAACTGCAGCACATCTTTTGGCCGCTAAACGTTGCAGAAATGCATAGACAGATGCGATCGTTTTATTCGGATAATCCGTATAATACAATTTATCATAATCGGATAATCTCATGACAGCCGGAATCCGCCCAAAATAAAGAATCGGCCAACTCTGGATCGAAGAAAACTGGATGATGTCTATGTTCCTTGTATGTATAAGTTCCGAAATTTTTCTGTTTACCGCTAAACTACTATAAAAAACATTCGCAAGAGTTCTCAAACAATCTGCTTTGAAATGCGAACCTGCAGAATGTACATAAAAGATTTCTATACCGTTTTCCATATAGTGCATATCTTTTGTCCCGGATGTGAGAATCATCGGAGTATGCCCAAAATCCTTTAATGCTCCTGTAACTCTTCGCATATACATGTTAACACCCCCCTTAGGAGATTCACCTTTCTGCTCATAATGGGGTGATACAAATAAAATTACCATTCTATAAGAATATCCTTTCCTTCCGCTTCTATATTAGACCACGAAACCCTCCTTTTTATTTCATGATATTCCATATATCCTTTAATATATATTCCTGAGGATTTTTTTTCCCCTTAAAGTAAGCTTTAGGCATACCAAATCCCATCTTTTGGCGATACATAATATTTTTGCCGATCTCATCTTCATATGCCTTTTTTAAAAGTCCTTTTAATTCTCCATTAGGACATCTGTCTTCCTCCGATAACGAGAATGAAAATTCTATCAGTTTCTTTGATAATAAAGGAACTCTTGTTTCCAATGAAACTGCCATGCTTACCCGATCCACTTTCGCCAAAATATCTCCCGGAAGATATGTCTTGAAGTCCAGATATTGCATCCGCGTTATGGGCGGTAAATCTTTAATATAATAATTTCTGATAAAATCGCGCACATCATAATCATTATCTATATTTAGGCTTTTTCTAATCTTCTTATCATCCATACCTGAACTTCCTTTATACATTCCAGATACTAAGGTAAGATCGTCCAGCCAAAAATAATCTTTACTGCTATCTTTCTTCCATTTATTATATAGAACGGAAAGGAGCGGAACATCCGGTCCATTTTCTTTCTGCTTCTGCCATATTAATTGATAACGCCCATACCCCCCAAACACCTCGTCACCGCCATCTCCGGTAAGCGCTACCGTCACCTTCTTTTTGGCCATCTCGGATACCAGATAAGTGGGAAATGCCGACGTATCCGCAAACGGCTCATCGTACCAATCTTTGAGTTGACTATAATGCTGCCTGAAAATACTGCGGGTAAACACCCTGGAATTCATATGGATCTGATACCTCTCTCCCAATTCTTTTGCATACCGGAACTCACTATATCTACTATCTGCAAAATCCATGGAAAAAGTTTCGAGTTTAGGATTCCTTCTAAACGCTTCATAAGTTGTAATGCTGGAATCCACCCCGCCGCTTAGAAAAGTGCCAACCGGCACATCGGCAATCATCTGCTCCCTGACAGATTCTTTCACCAAACATCTTAGTTCTTCTATTAAATCACTTTGCTTTCTTTGTCCACCCTGACAATCATTTACTCTCAATTTCCAGTAAGCAGAATTCTTAACGACACGCCGATTTCGTATATCAAAAGTAAGACGATGCCCCGGCATCAACTTATAAACATTTTTGTAATAGGACTTGGGTTCCGGTATATATAAAAAATACAGATAATCATAGACCGCCGTATTATCGACTTCAAAAGGAACGGTGCTGCACATATTAACAATTCCCTTAAGTTCAGAAGCAAAGCCAAAATCAAAACCATTATAATAATAGTATAACGGTTTAATTCCAACTCTGTCCCGAAACAGCTTGACCGTCATATCCCTTTTATCATAGATGGCGATTCCAAACATGCCATCTATCTTAGTAATAAACTTTTCTCCCCATTCTAAATATGCATTTAAAATTACTTCTGTATCCGTCGTAGAACGAAACTGATACCCTTTCTTTATCAAGATATTTCTTAATTTTTCATAACCATATATCTCACCATTAAACACAATGCCAACCTGATTATCATAAGAGAACATCGGCTGCATACCGTATTCCGATAAGTCTATAATGGCAAGTCTTGCAAATGCCAGCGTGAAATCATTCATAGAGTTAATCCTGATGCCATCCGGTCCTCTATGTTTCATACATTCTATACCTTTTTCATAATTCCACTTAGGATTATTCCCTCCGAGAATCCCACACATATCCGCCACCTCATACATTCTATGTCTTATTGATTATTTTCATCCAAACGTTTAAATAAGCATGTTTAAAATGTTCCGGTCCGGAAGAATATATTCAGAAATTCCTCTCGTTGATAGAATATCACATATTTCTGCCTGAAGCGGAATATCTACGCCTATTACTATAACATCCCTGTCTTTATCCAAATATCTGTCTATCTCTGACAAATAAAAAATTGGTTCTTCACATCCACCTGTATCTCGTCCATCCGAAATAATATATCCTTTAACCCGAATACCACATTGAGAAAACATCTGACGCAGCAATTTTCCATAATGTCCGCATCCATAGACATAGACATTCTCTTTTTCTTTTATCTGGTTCACCCATGCATAAGCATTAAGAAATCCTTCCTGCCTTATACGAATTTTCTCATTAACCTTTCTGTCTAATGTACTTTGATTCATTCTAACCGCCATATCAAATAAAATTATTTTTTCCTCTGAATAATAATGGCTATAAAATTCTCTATAGATTGCAAGTTCCTTATCCTTTACTCGATATCCCCAGATAGTTGTCAATGCAGAAAAAACATCGTCTATATATTGCCCTGTATCCTCTGTAACCACAAAAGCTCCTATATTAAGCAGACTACTGTCTTCTTCATCTATACCAATCAACTTATCCGCTGTAACGGTATCAAACAGTAACTTCGTGGCAATAGCATCCCAATTATTTTCGTGATGGCATAATGCTATATCATGCAGTACAACAACCGCGCCTTTTTTCAGGAACGGATAACAAGCCAAAAAGTCTAATATTTCTCCCGGCATTTTATGCATGGTATCCAAGATCAGGAAATCAATATCCCCCCCCCACCATTTTCAAAAGTTCCGGAGCATATTTTCCTGTATGCAAAATATAGTCAAAAGATTTCTCCTGCATGAACAAATATTCTTCTGTCACATGCCCAATTTTCCTGCTATGGTCATTATATAGATTTTTCTGCAAATCAATAGAAATAACTTTCGTTTCTAAATTCAAGATAGAAATGCATTGCAAAATTGCTACTGTTGTACCGCCTTCTGCCACTCCAATCTCTACTAACTTTTTGGGCCTGTATTCTTTCATCAGACCAAGTAAAAACGCCAACTGATCCTTACTCATTTCTGACTGATTTCCAGAAGGTAACTTTTCTAAAATATTAAGAGGCTCGTAAAATAGGTTCTCATATCTCTTCATATATTTTTCCCTTTTATAATACTACTTTTGAATATTGTTAATTACATACCGATAATAATGAAGTAATGTCTTTACCGTATACTCCGGCGCTAATCTATCGATCCGTTTTCTGGCTTTTTGCCCCATTTCTTCTTTTTGCTCCCCGCTCATTCCCGCTGCCACATTCATCTTGTTCAACAAGCTCTCAGCATCACCCGGTACACATAACAATCCATTTTTCCCATCATCAATCAGTTGTTCAAAACTCGTACCATCGGTTCCTATCACCACCCGTTTAAAATACATGGCCTCCATACACGAATTAGAAAAGTTTTCCATAATAGAAGGGCAGATAACAAAATCCGCATGCCAGATAACCGGATACAAGTATTCATGAGAAAGGGGGGGCATATAAATAAATCTGTCTTTATATTTTCCTGACGCAAGTTGCAAAATACGCACCGAATTTCTGCCGTCAATCATACCGCTCTCGCCACAGCATACAAAATAGTAATCAGGATGTTCAGCCAGAAATTGCTCTAAAATTTCAGCAATTACCAATATTCCCTTTTCAAAATGAAGCCTTCCGACAAAAAGAAGATATTTTTTCCCATATAGGGTATTATGATATATACTCTCGTCGCACGTTACACAATCATTCCAGAAGGGAGACTCCACTACCGATACTGTTCTATGAATATCCCTTGAAAATGCGTCTGCAATAACATGACTCGGCGCAAATACCGCATTACACCGTCGTGCTGCAAGTCTTTCAAACAAAGACATGATATATAGCTCTACTCTGCTAAGACCTTTATCATCCTTATAATACGTCTTAGCATAACTGGACAATCGCATAACTGCAGGCGTTTTTCCATAATAACAGATCGCCAGTCCCAAAAGTGAAGCGAATTGTACTACATCTACCTTTCTTTTCCGTATCAATTCTTTCACTTTTCTATTCAAAACCAAACTGCTGCTCATTCTTATACTAATTATTTTGAGAAATTTTCTTTTGATTGAAATGCTCGGACGGACTGTGAAAAAAATTTCAACATCATTTTCTCTATAATGCATATTCTCATCACCAAGTGCGAGAATGATTGGCTCGTGCCCCATCTTCTTTAGCGCTCCCGCGACTCTGAACAAATATGTTTCCAGACCTCCGCCCTTTGGATTTTCTTCTTTTTTCCGCAAATATGGTGTTACAAATAATACTACCATGCACTATTCCTCCGCCGTCATATAAATTGCAGGTCACCCTTGAATGTTACATATAAGCATAGAAAATATCCCATCCATATATTCGCTTTGGTGAGCATACAATTCTTGTAAAGGTTTTGTTCGAGTTAGGTATTGCCAAATTTCCAAATGTTTTCTTGCATAATTTTCCCATGTCCAATCTTTCACTGCATTTATGATCTTCTTTTTTTCGGTTTGGATTTCCTGCAGTGTTTCTATGAAATCTTTTATGGTACTGCACGGATATGTTAATCCATATTTCGTATCTAAATGAAATCCCTGCGGCGTGACAATTGTTTTTACACCGGCAGCCAGCGCATCAAGATACCCCATACCTCCTTCATCAAATCCGGTAAAAATCCAGTAATCCAGGCTGGGTATTAACTCCTGATATATTTCTTTATCAAAGTTCGCATAATAATTGACCTCAAATCCCATTTCCTTCATCTGCTCAACAGTTTCCTCCCAACCGGATCCCATGATTTTGAATTTGAAAATATGAGAATCAATCTGCTCACATACCCGCAGTATCATATCATCTTTTTTTCTCAAGTCATATCCTGTATAACATCGATTGGTAATGCCGAGCACAATCTTGCGCGGCATGATTTTCCCATCATGAGCAGGATTAACATAGCAGATTTTATCTCTCGGTATCCCCCATGCCGCTAGTTTATTCATTGTTTCCGAAGACATACAAATACCAATCGCATTATTTCGCGTCTGGTATTGAATCAAATTTGCCACAAGCTGGCAATCCACATGCGTAATCATTGTTGTTCTGACCGTAATTGACTGATGATAAATTTTTTTTAAGCCCTCATAGTGAACATAATGATTGACATCCGCCATCAAATCTTCTTCACTCGCTATATCTGCATCTTGTCCAAGTTTCCTTAACTCTTCTTGTAATTTCCCGGCAAATTTACTAAGTATCCACCCATCATTTTCACACACAATGCGTATTCTCAATCTATCTTTAGATCTTAATGAATATAAATAAGGAGACGCATCATAATTGGAAAACATCGGTTCTTTAAAAAAGTAAAAAATCTCGGCGTCTATTTGCAGCTCATCAAACAGTCTGCATATCTGATCTATGACTTCAACCTGCCTAATGCATATCAGCACAATCATTTTCTCATGAATTTGGGCAAGTTCTTCCGGCAGTAAACAGGGAATGCCCTCCAGCGCCCCAATGCTTTTTGCCCTCTGATCGCAAAAATAATCTATATGTCCAATATACTTAAAATTTTTTCTTGCCTCATTTCCGGCTCCATACACGACAATTTTATAAGCCGGGTGATTTTTCACATAATCATAATAATTACATTTGTCATTTACAGTTGTCATATTTTTTCTCCTCACCGACAGACGCTGCACATTTTCTTCTTATACTGCCCTTGCCGCAAAATAACTCGTCCACGAATGATAATCTGTTTCTAAAAGCGTATGACAATCTAAATTGTCAAGCAGCTCAAATCCTGCTTCCTGCAGTAAAAGTTCCAGTTCCGGTCTGAAAAAATATCGCATCTTATGTACTTCATTAATTACTCTGGTCTGTCCGGTCGCCTTATTCATGACCAGAACCTCGTAACAGACGTCAACCGTATTTTCCTTATCATGCATAACCGGTCTTGCGATTCTCACCACTCTATTTTCGTCATCTTCTATTTCTTTTACCCTGACGCAAGGTTTATCGCTCAACACCCCAGGGCCATACCATGCATCAAACAAAAATACGCCTCCTCGGTCAAGCGCATTCCTCGCCGACCGGAATGCCTGTAGAATATCATGATTCTTCGTCTGATAACTCATGACATGAAATAAGGATATTACGGCGTCATATTGTATATTTGGCAAAAAGCAGCGAATATCCGCCACAGAAAAAACAATGTGCAGATTTTCTCTTTTAGCATTTTCTTTTGCAATATCTATCATTAGAGAACTCAAATCGATACCTGTACATTGATATCCTATTTTATTCAGTTCTATATCGTGTTTTCCTGTTCCACAACCAAAATTAATAATTGATGCAATATCTTTGCCATATCTCTTTAACAGACAATCTACCTGTAACGCTTCAGCTTTATAATCTTTGTCCTGATAAAATGCGTTATAATAATACGCGTAGTCTTTAAATGTTTCCATATTGACGAAAACCCCCTGCTTTCCAGTAAAAACTTTCCTGTGGTTGACCGGCCTTTCCGATTTGCGGTTTATTTCATGGGTGATCTTCCTGTTTCGTGTCTATCAAATGGGATATAAGGCATTACAGTCTAATTTTGTCATTCCAGCACTTCTTTTAACGCAATCACCACCCTGTCCATCTGCTCTCTTGTAAGTGCCAATCCGCTCGGAATATAGAAACCCTTCCGTGCTAAATATTCCGCATCGGGATACTTCTCGCCATGGAACAATCCTCTCTTCTGATACACAGGCTGCTCATGGATACACCAGAAAAATGTCCTTGTGCCGATTCCTTTCTCTGCTAAGCATTTCTGCACCGTCTTATTATCAATCTGTATTGTCTCATCCAGAACAAGACCATATACCCAATAAATATTATCCGCATCCTCCGTCTTTGCAACCGGAAACCTAAGTCCTTCTATGCCTTGCAGTTTTTCTGTATAATAACTGCCCATTGCCCGCTTGCGTTCTACAAATTCATCTAATCTTTCCAATTGCGCAAGGCCAACAGCCGCCTGCAGATTTGTAAATCGGTAATTACCACTGATTTCATCATGCACATATCTGATATCCTGCCTAAAGCACAAGTTTCTGAGACTACGGCATCTCTCCGCCAACTCCTCATTGTCTGTAACTACCATGCCGCCTTCTCCTGTTGTTATATGCTTATTCGGATAAAAGCTGAAGGTGCTGATATCGCCAAAACTGCCGCATGGTTTCCCTCTATATGTCTGTCCATGCATTTCCGCCGCATCTTCGATTACTTTCAAATGATATTTCTTTGCTAAGGCTAATACGTCATCTACTGCCGCCGGCAATCCATATAAATGAACGATCATGATTGCCTTGGTCTTATCCGTTATCCTGGCTTCAATTTCCTCTGTTTTCATATTCCAGGTAAACGGATCGCTGTCTATTAGTACCGGAACCGCTCCAAGCTTTGTCACTGCCATGGCGCAGGAAATAATCGTAAAAGTCGGCATGATCACTTCGTCGCCTTCTCCTATGCCAAGCGCCTGCGCGGCAACTTCCAATGCCGCAGTTCCGTTGGATACTGCTATTCCGTATCTCCTTCCGACAGTCATACACATTTTTTGTTCAAATTCCCTTACAAACGGTCCTTCTGAAGAAATCCAACCGGTATCGATACATTCGCATAAATATTTTTTCTCATTCCCATCTAATAATGGCTCGTTTACTGGTATGAAATCCATCGTTATTCTCCATAGATTACTTCATTATCTCCAATACCCGGAAATCGTTTTTTGTCCTCATCACCTGAATATGGCCCCTGCTTGACTTCTATCATTTCAACTTCCTCTATCACAGTAAAACCATGACCACCGGAAACGAGTAAAATAACGTCTCCTGCTTCCAGTATTCTGCTTTCTATATACTGTTCATCGTCATCATAAAAGTCTACTCTGAGCTTTCCTTTTTTGATAAAGAGAACTTCCTGCGTCATGACAATACTTCTATGTACCGGATTATGCACATGTGCGTCAATCACTTTGCCCGTTTGGTGATGCATGTAGGCAACCTGTTGGGAATATTCAGCGGGAGTGATGAAATCTATGCCTGCGCTCGTGTAATTGTTTCTAATAATTGTCGCCAGAAGTTTTTTTCTGTTTTTGACGTACTCCAATTTATCCATAGCCTGCCGCTGCCCATCCTTTAATTATTTCTATTTTTTATAAACCGATCCAATATAGAAAGCCTATTATAACAAAATGTTTTTATCCAAAAGACAACAATTAATTTATTCTTGCATTGACGACTACTGTCCATTAAGTTCTTGTAATGAAATGCTAATCCTCCAAATCCATGTACCTTAACAATATCCTTCTGAAATTTTTTTACAATGTATAGATATCCTTGAATTCCCTTTTTTATATCCTTTGATATTGTTTCCCCGCTATGACAATAGTAGATAAACAAAGGCTCTCGAATATGAACAAATTCTGCTCTTTTTGCTAATCGGATGGCCGTCTCCCATTCCTGATATGCTGCTACTTTCTCATCAAGTAATCCGATTTTATATAGTAAACTCTTTTTTACCAACATAGATTGAAACATTGGTCCACCTTGAAGCAGCGATTCATGATACGTATTTCCGGTACGTCCCGGGCGTCTCCAGACTCTTTTCCCTTTATCGTCATATATATAGCAATCCGAATAAAGAACACAATTATTTTGTCTTTGCAGCAAATATTCAATTTCCCTCTCCAGCATTTCCGGCAGCCATTCATCATCTGAATCCAGAAAAGCTATATAGTTTCCTTTCGCGTTTAAAATACCGAGATTTCTTGCCGCCTGCGCTCCCTTATGATTTTGCCGCAATATTTTCAAATACTTACAAGGAATGCCCTCTGCCAAGCGAACAGTCTGATCCGTAGAGCCATCATCGACCAAAACGATTTCATAAGGCTGCATTGTCTGCCGTTTTATAGACTGAATGCATCTTTCTATCGTCTTTTCACGATTATATGCCGGAACAACGACTGAAACCCGTATTTTCCTCTTCACAATTTCCCTTGTCTCTCTATCCACATCAAATCACCCAATCTGCTATCCTGCATCATAAATCCATTTTTTTCCCGATGTATCGATTTCACTTTGAAACCACATTTCCAACATCATAATGCGAAAAAAAGGTTCCTCCCAATTGCCCTTTTTCAACTGATGTTTTTGGTAACATCTGTCCAATGAGCGCCCATCAACAATATTTCTCTCCTTAAAAGCGTCCAGATACTTTTTTATTTCTGCCTTAAATCTTTCATCGCACAACCATTGATCAAACGGCGCCGGAAAACCCATTTTATTTTTTCTGCCGCATATTTTCTCAGGAAGATACTTTTTACAGCTTTTCCTCATAATATACTTAGTCCATCGGTCATGTATTTTATCCTCATCCGATAAAGTATATGTAAATTCTACCAGCCTGTAATCTAAAAAAGGCAGCCTCACTTCCAAAGATCTTGCCATACTATTACGGTCAACATCATGCAGAATCCTCGGCAACGTTCTATACTGCAAATGCTCGTTCAATTCTTTATCCAGCTCATTGATAATAGAACGGTTTTTCCACGGTTTGATTTTCAAATCGATTTGTGCAAACTTTTTCTGATATTTTATTGGCGGATCCGCTAATTTCTGCGCGGCCCTGGCATCTGCTTTCTTCTTATATTTTTCGTATCCTGTTTTACCCAACGCCTTTAACAATAAGTCTTTATCCAAAAATGTTTCCTGTTCCATCCACATTTTCTGAAATGAATGGATCAATCTGATTGCCTTTATTTTGGACTTCAAAGTATTTTGTCTCAATAATTCTTTCAATTTTCCATTATAAAAAAATTCGTACCCGCCCAATAACTCATCAGCGCCTTGTCCATCCAATAATACTTTTACACAATCTCCCACTCCCTTGTACACACAAAAACCACTATATGGACTGGCACTAAAACAAGGCCCATCATGATAATACATCATCCTCTTCATATCCTGTATCACATCATCAGCTTTATCCGGATAAATATAATGAGGAATCGCATCCGCATATTGATTCATACAATCAATATATTCTTTTTCATTACAACGCTCTTCTTTATAGATAGAAGAAAAAGTATTGATTTTCGTATGGTACTTTTTTGACGTAATCCCTACGATCGTACTCGAATCCAAGCCGCCGGAAAGGCTTGCCCCGATTTTCACGTCCGCACGCAACCGTATTTTAATAGAATCTTCTAATAATTCCACAAATTTTTGATATGGATCATCACATTTCCATTTTCTTTTTAATGTGCGCACGTTAATATCCCAATATTTCTCGCATTTTTTTTCATGAGTATGGATATGATACAACATACTGTGACTTCTGGGAAAATTATGTATATTTTTATAGAATGTATGCTCGTCCATGTCCTCCTGATATCCTGCTAAGTATCTGGCAACCTGCACAATATCAACCTGTTTCTGTTCCGGTCTGATTGCGGTAATACACTTTATCTCCGATGCAAAGATCAATTCATCGTCTGACTCATAAATGTATAGCGGTTTCACTCCAAAACGATCACGAGATAAAAAAATTTGCTTTTTTTCCTTATCGTATAAAGCAAAACTCCACATACCGTTAAAATACTTCGTACAGTTTATTCCCCAAAAACGGTATGCCTCCAGAATAACCTCTGTATCTGTTTCTGTGGTAAATTGTGCTCCTTTATGCAGTAACTTTTCCTTTAATTCTATGTAATTATAAATTTCACCATTAAAGACCAGCACATACTTTTCATCATAACTGATCATTGGCTGATTGCCGTTTTCGGATAAATCCACAATAGATAGCCTGCGATGTCCTAATCCTATATTGCCGTCTATGTAAATACCCTCTGCATCCGGCCCTCTATGTGCCATAACGGTGTCCATAATTCGGATGTCTTCTTTATTTACTTCCGTGTTCTTTTTACTTATGATTCCTGCTATACCACACATAGTATCCCTTCTTGTTAATCACTCAAAGTATGATAAATAGTATCCCCTATTTCACGAGCTTGTTTCTTATCTTTTTCATGATTTATCTTTAGCATATAAGATAAGCACCTTGTATCATTTTCATTCTTTTCGCTCAAAATACGATAGCCCTCATACTGTCTATAGGCTTCCACTATCATAATAATAGATTGTTCGCTCAACTTATAATCCGTTCTTTTCACACAAAGGTCAATCGTATCAATTTCAAAAACAATCCTGTTTTTTAATGAATATATACCTATATATCGATTTTCCCGTATATACTGCAATAAAAATTTAAAATCCATTAAATGATTATCGATGCTTTCTTTTGTCTCCTGTTCTTCTTCCAATTCCAACATAAATACCTTATATGTCTCTTTATCAATAAAAATAATATCATTGGATCGATCAGGAATAAACCAAACATATTTCCCTATTGCTATTGAGAATTCAAAAAGCGCGGATTTTGTGTCTATATAAGATTCACGATCCAGGTACGGAATTTCTCCCTGTTCAAAATGATAGAATCCAAATTGCTCAGGAAAATCTGTAATCATTCGCACAACTCCTGCTTCAGGGTTCCAAACACAAATTTCCTTAGCATGGCCACTCAGCCAAAAATTGGTGCCATCAAAACATATTGTAAATAAGTCTGCCTTAATATGCGGTATTTCATATATTACTTCCTGTATATCGTTATCATTTAAATCAAGGCATAGAATTTTACTGCCCCTTACATGATATAATTTATCCTCTACTATAACGTATTGCGGCATTTCCTCTTTTTGAAACTTCTTAAAAAATATTTTCCTTACTTTTTTCTCTTCTAAATCCATTTTATAAAGCCAGCCTGCATAGTCCCAAAAAAATATCTGATTGTTATTTTCCTGATAATAAAATATCTGTTCTTTATTATCCACCGGAATTTTTTCCCAAGCATCTTTCTTCAAATCGTAACACCAAATACATTTTGCTTCAGATGGCAGACAAAGTATTATATCCTTATATTTCATACAATAAGAATTTAATCGAAAATCAACAATAGCGCATTCTGGAATTCTGGCCACTAACTCACATTGACCATTGTTCATATCCACGCAGAATAGCGCGTTTATTTCTCCTCCGCAAAACCATGCCCTATCTCCTTCTATCCACCAGTTGTCACTCCACGGAAACATCAATTTTCCCCCTTATAGTATTTCTTGTTCTGTATGAAACAGGCATTTTTAATACATTACCTTTATCGATCCAATATACATACCATTTCATTCTAAGCAGAAAACCAATCGGCCTTTTGAGGTTGCCCTGTCTCCCAAACAGCATACTCTATTTCCGGATTGCAAAATTTGCATATTGGAGTCGGCCTTTTCAAAACTTTTATTATATCGTATCCATCAACATTATCATTCATTATATCTATTGTTGAATCTTCCAATTCTTTAACTCCAACATTCATGTTAAAGTACTCTCGGTTAGCATATAAATTTAATACAAAAGTACATCCCATTCTTCCGCTCTTAACCGTGAAACATCTGCAATCTCCTTTCTGATAACGTTTTGCAAATGCTTTTTTTCCATCTTGTTCCTGAAAAGTCATTTGCTTCTCAAACTGCGATATGGGTTCAGTAATCTCATAATTGATACCTTTTTCTTCTAAAAAATTTACTATTCTATCTAATTGTAATCTAGTCGGCTCATACTGCGAAATAAAAAAGAATGCCCCGCAAGACACCATTGCCTCAATCAGTTTCTGATCTATATTAAGAATAAGTAATCCATTTGTTACAATATCAATCCTTGTTTCCGGAAAATACTTTCTTATCAGAAAAACATATAACTCTACCTGATGATTTAACAAGGGTTCCCCCCCTAGTAATTGAATCCTAAAAATATATCTAAATTTCTTTCTTAATTGTATTAAATAACTCTCAAACTCATTCAGATCCATATAGTTATATCGAGGAACAAGATTTGAGAAGTTAGCACATCTTTTACATTTCAGATTACAAAAATCTGTTATCATGAAATTAACAATGTCCGGCTCCCTTAATTCAGGTTTAACCTCTTTATAGAATCTAATGCATGAACTAAAATTTCCTTCTTTATCTAATACCGGAATTTTGTATGTAAAACCATTAGGTAAGGCCAAATAAATTGATTCATAGCCTTGCAATAGTAAAGCAATCGTAATTTCCTGCGAAATTTTTTGATTATCAATCGCAATCACGATCGCATCAATTTCATCATATTTATGCTCTACAAAAAAGCGTTCTTCTGTTATAACGGGTAAATCATTTATTTCCCGCTCTAATATACACCATTGATTCTTTCTCCAATAATTATCGATCCAAAATGCAACAGATATTTTAGCATTTTCATTTTTTATAATTTCATTATAAATATATTTCCCATATCCGTTCGCACCATATATAGCAATTTTCATTATTTCCATTTTCTCCCTATAATAATATTATGAAATTCGCTTTCATATCTCTTTAAAAAAATGTATTAATCTTATAATTTGGTTATTTATATCCAGTTCTTTCTGTGCTTTTCTAACTTCTTGTTTATAATAATTTCTATTTTTTTTCAAGTAATCTATATCCAAATTAGAAAGATCCATTTTAATCACAATTTTATATGGCGATAAATATTCCCACATTTTTGACGACCAAGTAGTAATAACAGGCAATCCTGCTTCTAAAAAATCAAAATATGCATTTCTAATACTATTTCTGCATATACTCCCATAATAATCTCCCATAGGGAATTCGTCCGGTGCTTCCTCCTTATTTATCGTAAATTCACATCCAAAATCATAATCTTTTAAGCGTTTTAGTAATTTTCCATATTCTGTATTTATATAAAAGCGAAAATTATTGTATTTTTTTTCATACTCTTCCAAACATTCAATATTTCTATCATCCAAAAAACCTCCGGCATAAAAATGAAAGATGCAGTCCTTCCTATTTCCTATGACCGCAAGAATTTCACTTACAATTGCCCAAACAGTATACTTTGAGGTAAATTTTCTTTCTTCCACATATTCATCACCATAACCGGTTATTGCACATAGCTTAAGTGCAGAACTGTTATTGTTTTGCGGAACAATTCTATCATCCTGATAAGAACAGTAATCTAAAAATTGTATTGATTTTCCCTGAAATACCAACCCTTTTTGCTCTAAATATTCCTTGGAAAACCATCTCCATACAATACCATCTGCATTTTTCAATGCTTTTTTTTCTGTTTCAAGCTTGTTCTCCGGTTGTCCTGTATATCCGTCATTTAATATATCGTATAATCCAAGAACCATTTTCCCAAAATATTTTTTATTTTTAAACAAAATCTCCGGCCACAAACAATCTCCCCATCGTGGCTCTATGTAATAAACTAATGGACAATAGCTCAATGCTTTATATAGCATTTCCTCAATACAGCTACATCGACATATGTCTATATTAAGTTTATTCAATTCATCAATACACCATTTATTTTCTTCAAGACAATAACTCAACATAATTACAGTATATTGTTTCTGTTTTAATGCTCTGATTATTTTAATTGTTCTTGGTGACAAATGTCCACATATCATTACAATCAGCTTAAGTTCTTTTTTTTCATTAACATATCTTCCTCTATTCTTAAGTCCCGTAAGTATTATTTCTTTATCAGAACTGCCTATATGTGTTTTTACATGCCAATCAGCTATCTGTTCACAATATTCATCAAATGTTGACAATCGGCCAAACGCCTCTTCTGTCATTTTATAAGAAACCCTATAATCACATAACGATACAATATTTAAATATCCATAATTCAGTAATATCTGCTTAATTTCATTGACATATAACTCGTTTACGGCAATTAGAACAACACATTCTTTTCTATTACATGTAATCTCTCCTATTTCCATTACCGGAATATCCTCTATATTTTCGAGTTCAGCTTTCTTGGTTTGTGCAAAACAAACGATTTTCTTTTTTAAGTCGCAATTATTCAATTGCAGATATATTTCCCGAGCAAAATTGCCAGCTCCATATATAATGATTTTCTTATACTGATTCAACGTTTCACACAAAAGCTTTATTCTAAAGTACATGCATGCACTTCCTTTTATATTTTCTAGTCAGCAATCCAATCGTCCCTCTCCGGTTTTCCAGTTTCCCATGGAATCCATAAATCTTTTGGACTGCAAAAACGACATAATGAAGTGGGTTTTGTAAAATAATACATAATATCCCACCCATCAATTTTATCATCAAATAAATCAATAGCGTTTTCTTTTAATTCTTTTTCTTCAATATGTATATCAAAATAATCCTGCATTGCATATAATCTCGGAAAATTGCTACATAAATATATTCTTCCCTTATCAATAACATGGCACGTACATTGATCTGAAGCATTATATTCGTACGCTCTCTCTATATCATCATCCTTAAAACTTAACAGCTTCCGAAATGTTGTTCTTGGCGGAGTAATTTCATATCTAATATGTTCCTTTTCTAAAAACTCAACAATATTATGTAGATTATTTCTTGTCGGTGCATACTGTGAAATATAAAAACCAGTATAGTAATGTTTCATTGCCTCTATTAAGTTTGACGGTATATCGGGAATCAATAATCCATTTGTTACTATCTGAATATAGGCTTTAGGAAAATATTTTCCCACCAAGGCTATACAATTATCCAATTGGGGATATAATAACGGTTCCCCGCCCAACAGGGAAAAAGTTTCAATATTTTTCACTTTTTTGCTTAATTGTTCCAGATCTCTTTCTAGCACATCTAAATCCAAATAATCCATCTCTGTAACCAAATTAGAAAAATTACCACACCTTTTACATTTAAGATTACAGTAATTTGTCACCGAAACTTCTACATGCGGTATTATTGGTTTTAACTCTTTGTACAAATTGTGAAGTTTTACGAAGGGAGTGAACTCCCCTTTTTCATTTAAAACAGGAACTTTAGGCATAAAGCCACCAGGCCAGACTAAATACACCTGTTTATAACCCCGTTCGAGCAAGGAAGCTGCTGCCGCATATGCAATACTGCGCCGATCCATAGCAATAACAACTGCGTCAATTTCATGAAATTTATGCGCTATAAAAAAACGCTCCTCCGTATAAACCGGCAGTCCGCATATTTCCTGCATCTCTACGTAATTATCTATCCAAAAAGCTACCGTCACTTTGGCACACTCATGACTCTTGACTTCATCCAAAACATAACGTCCATAATTTCCTGCTCCATAAATTGCAATTTGCATTTTTTACGCCTCCTGCTATTGTAACTTGTTTTCTGAACACTAATCCATAATTTTTTTCACGGCATTATAGATGCATGGCACATCAATCCCATTATTTGCTTTCACTTGTTGATATGTTCCATATCCTTCAGAAAAATTATGCAAACCCATTTGTTTAAATGTTACACCTTTTCCATACTCCGCAATCACTTCCGCCACTGCACTGCCTAATCCACCGATTATATTATGATCCTCTATCGTAACAATTCTTCCCGTTTCATCTATCGCCTGCATGATTAACTCTCTATCAATCGGTTTCACCGTGTGCATGTTGATTACTCTGGTATTAATTCCTTCTTTATCTAAAGCCTCCGCCACATCCAAAACATCCTTTACGACAGTTCCCAAACTAATCAAGGTAATATCGCGTCCTTCCCGCATTACAACTCCCTTACCTATCTCAAATATATAGTCCTTCTCGTAAATTTCTGCTTCTTTATTCGTTCCAAGCCGCAAATAAACCGGTCCTTCATATTCATATGCCGCAACGGTTGCTTTTTTAACTTCCATAGGACTTGCCGGAGTAATAATAGTCAGATTCGGCAATGACCTTAATCCCCCCAAATCCTCTGTCGAATGATGCGTCGGCCCAAGTGCACTATATATTTCCCCCGCACCGGTTCCTACAATTTTAACATTTTGTTTCTGAAGACATATATCATTTCGAATAAATTCAAATGCCCGATAGGCTAAAAATGCTCCTATCGTATATGCAAACGGAATCTTCCCGCAACTGGCCATGCCTGCTGCCATACCTAACATATTTGCCTCGGATATTCCTAAATTTAAATACTGCGCTGGTAAATCTTTTCTATATTTATCATATACGATAGCGCCATTATCTGAAATCAAAGCATATACCCGTCTATCCTTGCCTGCCAAATCATACAACGTATCTAAATAAGCTGTTCTCACTGCAAACTTTGACCCCTTCCTGATCTCCCTAACTAAATCATTGCAAGTCTTCTTCCGTCAACCCAAGTTCTTCCATCAATATCGGTAATTCCTGCTCATTCGGCATTCGAAAATGCCAAATTGGCACATTTTCCATAAACGAAACACCTTTTCCCTTAACCGTGTGTGCAATCACCACCGTTGGCACGCCAATCTGCCTGGTCAATAACGCGTCCTTGATCTCCTCATAATTATGTCCGTCAATCTCCACCACATTCCAGCCAAAGGCTTTCCATTTATCTTCAAAAGGCTGCATATGCACGATATTTTCTAATTCATCCATTGCCTGCAGTTTATTGTGATCCACAACTACCGTCAAATTGTCCAATTCCAGTGTTGGCGCCGATAATGCACCTTCCCAAATAGAACCTTCCTGACACTCGCCGTCTCCCAATACCACATAAATATGACTGTCTTTTCTATCAACCTTATTCGCAAACGCAATTCCGATTGCAAAAGAAAGACCATGCCCTAATGCCCCCGTTGAAGCTTCAACTCCCGGGATGTCATTTCGTTTGGGATGCCCGCCAAATTTGGATCCCGGCTGTCCTACATGCCTTAGTTCTTCTTCCGGAAAATATCCCGCCTTAGCAAGCGCTGCATATAATGCATAACTGGCATGACCTTTACTCAGAATAAATTTATCCCGTTCTTCCCAATTCGGATTTGCTGCATCGTACTTTAATACATCATCAAAATATAATACGCTGATAATATCTGCCATAGAAAAAGAAGCTCCCATATGACCGCCGCCTGCATGATGCGCTATCTGATATATTTTTTTTCGAATATCCCTGGCAGTCTCTTCTATTTCTCTCATGGCTTTTCCCTTTCATAAATGCTATATAAAATTAATATGATTTTTATCCAGGCTGTAAAATGTATTTAACAGCTCATTTCTATCATCATAAACACAATGATGTCTGCATACCTCCTGCGGATCAAATTGTGCAAATTTACGTGTTGTTTCTTCCGAGAACCAGACTTCTTTAAATGACCGGTCCGATATATCTCCAATTTCGCCCTGACTCAAATAAGCTTTGTCATGGCAATAATAAATTTTTGAGTTAGCCGCAATTACCGTTACATAATCTTTTATGCCGCAAAAATTATAATTTCGTCCAAACACGGCATTCGTATCGAAGTCACTCTCATATAAATTAATTATCTTAACCTCTGCTTCATTTTCATCCATTAGTTGATGTATTTGTTCTATTACCTGATTTTTAAACGGTTCATGCATTTTTTCTGCATTATCGCTCATCAATGCGGTATATTTTATGTGATTCACACCCAAGGACTGCATCAGCTTTCCAGCCTGATATACTTCCTTGTAATTACCGGGGCCGATCACAAAATTAATTCCAAGTTCGCAATCCTTACTTTTATTCTGTGCAAATTCCCTGATATTTTCACAAAGATCCTCAAATGCCTCCCCGGCTACTCCTCTGATCTTCGAATAAGTTTCTGCACATCCCGATTCCAGAGAAATACGTACCCATTTAGCCTGTGACAATAACTCTGCCTTTCTTCCAGTTAATAAAGTTCCGTTCGTTATGATCGACAAATCAATTCCCGCATCCAGGACTGCTTCCATCGTCTCTTCAATATACGGATACAAAAGAGGTTCTCCTCCGCCGCTAAAGGTCACGGCTTTTACACCGATATCCTTCATATCCCGCACGATCTCTAACATCTTTTCCCGCTTAATTTCATCTGCCGGTACATACTGGTCTAATGTCAGATATGGGTTTTTATAATGGCAATAATAGCAATTCTGGTTACAAAGGTTTGTAGGTTTTATTCTTATATAAATCGGAGCAACCCTTTTTCCATTTCTTACTTTTTGTATTTCTTCCAAATGTCCAAAAATCTTTAAACTGCTATATGGTGTTGCCTTTTTCTCCATTTTGTGTAATTCTCCTATATAAAGTTTACATGCTCTCCCGGATGTTTTAATTCATTCAGATAATTATTGACAGCATCCAGTCTGCATGCTTCTCTGCATATTTTATTAATATCCAAACCATTTAACTTTTGTATCACTTCCTGCCGCCCTGTTCCTTCCCATATTTCCTCAAAGGTATGCTCATAAATATTTCCATAACAAAACTCTTCCTGACCGATGTGCGCTATACATGGCCATACATTTCCCTTTGCGTCAATATGTGTCATAAATGGCAGTCCATAACATTGCTTATAACATTTTCCATGATGCACCTTCTTCATTGCTTCCGCCCTGAAATGAATTGCAAAATCTTCCGTTTCATATTTCTTTATTTCCTGTTCTAAGTCAAGTAATTCCTGATAATTTATCTGATAAGTATTTTTACTATGTAAATGCTGAGAATACGGCTTGACCGTCAAATAATCAATGCCGATTTCACATAGCTGTTTCGCCATATCTGAAACATCAGATATATTATCAGGCAATAACAAACACTGTGCTCCCAATGTTGTTCTAAGTTTTTTATCTCTCTTAATCCGGACAGCCGCCTGTAAATTTTCTTTAACTTTATCTAAATCTCCCGTCTTTCCCCGTTGGATTTTATCATAGGATGTTTCTCTCATGCTTGCTATACTGAAACGGATCCATGTAAATGCTCCAAGGCAGTCATTTGCTTTTTCTTTTGTAAACAATACACCGTTAGAACTCATTGCCACATCTACGCCGCATGCCTTAATGCCATTTGCTATATCCGGCATATCTTTATTCAAAAGCGGTTCGCCCTCTCCGGAACAAATGACACTTTTCAATCCACAATCTTTCATCTTTGTAATATCACGCAAGATAATATCTTTATTCAAAAAAACAGGTTGATATTCTAAATAATCTACAGCGCAAAATGTACACCTGTGATTACATGCGCCGCTTGGCGATATCTCTATCTCAATCGGATAGATATTCTCTCCCTTCATCCATCTTGCTACTACTTCCGGATGATATATTAACTTATGGGAATCCATTCTGATATTTTCTCCCATTTTAATTTGCCTTCTCCTATCTATGAAAATCCTATTTTAAATTATTTGTCTTCAACACTTGAATGACCTGCACCACATTTTCCATATTTTGATCCGGACCGCTGGGCAGATACAACAACTTTTCTCTCATTGTCTCAGATGTAGGATATTTGCCTTTTGTCTTTAAATAGGCCGCTTTATGAAGCGGCTCGCCTAATGGCCTGCTGCTAATTTCGTGACATCTTAATATTTCTCTTACTTTATCTTTATTGTCACACAATATTTCCGTCATCCACGGATGCTCACCCTTATCTCTGTTCAAAAACGTAATTCCTTCTATCCCTTGCAGCTTATCCCTATACATTCGGTCAATCTCACACATATGCTTCATTTTAATATCCAGACGCTCTAACTGTCCTAATCCAATTGCTGCCAGAACATCCGGCAGCTTAAAATTAAATCCTGGGTACTTATAAAAATCCCCTTCAAAAATGGAAGGCATTCCCTGTGTTTTCATGATTTTAATCTTTTCATAAATCTCCTGATGATTGGTTGCAACAAGTCCCCCCATCACCGTTGTAATCATTTTACTGATTCCGAAAGAGTAACAAGCTATATCTGCGTGCATACCGGCCATTTTTCCATCCTCTGCACATGACATAAATGCCTGACAGGCATCATCTATAATATAGATTCCTCTTTCACCATATCTTTTTTTTAATTCCTTACTACATGCAATCCTGCCATTTAGATCTACAGTGACAATTGCTTTGGTCTTATGCGTAATATACTGTTCAACGGCATCTTCATCTATAAGCGTCTGATTTTCTTTCACAGGTGCAATAACCACATCTGCCCCCAATAAATGTGCGGCATTTGCCGTTGCGATAAAGGTTAAATCAGGAACAATAATCTCATCGCCGGGTTTTATTCCGATTCCCATAAAAGCCAATGCCAAAGCAGCACTTCCGCTTGACGTACCCACCACATAATCTGCCTTTAAAAGATCTTGTATCTGTTCTTCAAATGTTGCTAAAACAGGACCTTCCATAATATTTCTGTCCGCAACTGCCTTGCTGAAATTTTCCAGTTCTTCTTTATGTAAAGAGTTATTCCATACTTCAATCATTTTATAAGCGTATCTCCTTTTTATTCATCAGAAGAAAGATAAATTACCCTGCATTATTTTTTCACGAAACTGATATATTGCTGAGTTCTTCCGAATGCCTTAAAAAAATTTGGATACTTTTCCATATTAATTTTTTCGCCCTTTTCAATTCGCGATAAAATATTTTCTATTTCATAAAAAACATTAACAAAATCATCCTGAAAATATTGTTTTATATATTTCTCCATCGATTTCATACGATCCAAAATAGCCTGTATATCCTTCACTTGCGGGTTTTCCTCATATTTTACTTCTATATCCTTGATATCTTCAAACCCTTTTACCAGAAAAGAAGCAATATCAAACGGTAAGATCACTTCCGCCATACCAGCCATTAACAAACTAAGTCTTTTTTGATCAAACTGTTCCAAATAATCGCTTTTATAATCGTACCAAATGTCTTTACTCCATGAATAATCTGTAAACATTCCTGGAGAAGTTCCTAATATGTCAAAATCGTCTTGAAAGTATCGTATGGCTTGTCCAAGACTTAACTCCTGACCATTATTGATTACCGGACTTAAAATAACATCTTTAATCCAGTCCTCCGGAAGCTTGGACATTCCCCTTAACTGTGCCAATTGCGGTTCAAAAATATCGGTCAGATAGCGTACCTTTTCTTCATATGTAGAGATATTTTGCGACAAACTCACCCCCACCAATCTCTTTATTGCTTCAATAAAAAAACCTACTTTATCCACACATGTTATTACAATAATTCCTTTTTCATTTGTGAGTGATATTAACTTATCAATAATTTTTTCCTTATTATCAACAGTTGGAATAAATCCCTCCGCAACAACAATATCGTACTTACGATTCACACAATAATCTTCTATTATGCCTTCAAAAATACGATACTTATCGTTCGGTATTTCCCATTCAGCAAAAAGCTGTTTCATATCCTTAATCCCCTGCGGATTAGTCTCAACCAAATCAACCTGTTTGCATTTCCAATGAAAATAAGCAAGCGTGTTATATCCGCTGCCCGGTCCAACCTCCAGCATTTCTGCATCTCTGAATACAATTTCAGGTATTCCGCATTGCCTATACAATTTTGCACGCCGCTCATAATGTTGTTCTATATCGTCTATATTTTGATGTTCCGGCGATATGTTCATCTCGCCGTAATATTTTATTTGATCGTTCATACAAGTTCTACTCCTTTATACACTTTATATTTCCAAGTTTTATATGTCCAAAAATGTCATTTGCCTTTCTATTTTTTTCATAAATATTTCCACTTGTTCTGTATCATTTGGTTCTACCGCCCAATCCGGAAAAACACTATCATCCTTTCCCACAAAAGGGCCTTCGATAATTTCATGAAAAACAACATCCGTCAACGGAATATTAGTGTGTATCACGCCTCTATCCAATCGAAAAGTAAACACATCACTTTTTTCCATGACAAAAACGTCTAATATTTTCCCGAAATTATCAAAAAGAATTACTTGTAATTTTCCTTCAATTATTATTTTCGTTTCCGTCTTGAATGGATGACTATGAGGACGCACATAAGTTTTCTTTGGATATACATTTATCATCTCATGCACATGTGCTCTTGTATCATTATGTAAACACATTGTACATTTTCCTGTGCCGTTTTTTTGCGCCAATGTTTTCAAAAACTCAATATATTCTTTATCCACCTTTAATGTTCTGTCATCATTCACATATAAGTAGTCCTTGCCAGAAGGGCGGTATATATCTTCCATATCAATCCTCATCCCTGTATTCGATATAACTCATCTATTATGGTGAATATATTTTTTGAAGAATAACCATATTCTACGGCTTTTGTCACATCCAACGTAAAGTATCTTTTATCGACTGCCCCGATATTAATAATCCGTGAGTTCGAATGATATAATTTCTTCATATAAAAAGCAATTTTTTCTAATTCTATTTTCTCCGTATTTCCCAATAAAAAAATTTCATTTTTATTCTTATCTTCACAATTGCAAAGTATCTCTATAAATCTCGTCAAATCATCAATATCTAAAATATTATTAAACTTCCTATCCAGATTGTATAATTCTATCTGTTTATGGTCTCTAATCTCAGACATCAGCCTATAGATAAAAGTTTCTCCCCACTTTCTGCCAACTACTCCGGGAAGACGCAGAATATAATACGCTATCCCGCTTTCCATAACAATCTTTTCTGCCAAACATTTTGTAATTGCATATAGATTGGGATTTACCATAATAGTTTTTGCCGTTACCATATCGGCATGTAACTCTCCATATATTTCATCCGATGAAAGGTAGATAATTTTTTTAATATGGTGTACTTTGCAAAAATCTACTATTTTAACAGCTGTCACAACATTATCCTGAACATATTTTTCTGCTGTTTCATGTCTTGCAGATGTAATTGACGCAGAATAAATCAGGATATCATAATCTTCCTGATACTGTTCAGGATTACTATCACGTGTCATTACATGCAATAGCACATCCTCATTTTCCTGTATTCTTTTTTTAACAAATCCGCCTATATAACCATTCGGACTAAACAGAATAATTTTTTTCATTCCCTCGCCTTATCGTGAATCAGACTGCGTAGCAAATTGTCTCGTCTATCCTATCCTCGTAATTTCTTATGTATATATTATAATCCGGATTTAGCGCTTTAATTAATAATGGGATTTCCCAAAAATCCTCAACTTTATGGTATATGCAAATTGCCAGCTTAGGCTTATACTCTGTGATTATCCTCCTTGCTCCTAATATGGCCTCCTTTTCAGAGCCTTCAATATCCATTTTAATAAAGGTAACCGGCTCTTCTATAACAGAATCCAATTGGTAAACCCGTACTTTTTCCTCTCCATATTGTGCTAAAGCAGACGTAGTACTACAATTCCTGCAAAAAGGCATGTTGTCATTTTGGCTATATACTCCGCCCTTAATTAACTCTATTCTCTTGTCCTGCTCTTTTTCAACATAATCGACTAGTCTTGCGAAATTATCTGCATCAGGTTCAAACACCCATATTTTTTTATATTTATCTTTGGTTCGTATCTTGAAGCTTCTGATCGTGTCTCCATCATATGCACCACAATCAACAAACCTTTCATGCTCCGATAAATAAAATCCTTCTATTTCATTGTTTTCACCTTCGCCGGGAAAATATTGACAATCCCCTTTCGTTCTTGACAAAATGCCTATATTTCCATTTATATATATATCAAAAAGAGATTTATATAAATATTTAGATAAATTATCACTAAGAATGTTATATACTTGCTCAATTTTTTCTCTATTAGTCCTGAACGTCTCTATTGCAACATCATCAATCAATAACTCCGGAAAAAAATGGATATTTTCAGCTGATATTCCTTTTTCCATTAATCTACACGCCATTTTTTTGACAGCATATGTTGTGATAATGAATGATGCATTTGGAATTGCTAAACTTTCTATATCATCTGTCCGCCATACGCGTTTTCCCTGTACCCATTCCTTCTGCCCATTATCATCAACAAATCCACATATATTCTTTTCATATCCTAATATATTTAGATTCTCTAAAGCCACTTTTCCTCGTATTCCCGCACCATACAAGTAAATATTTCTTTCTTTTAATTTTTCTATCAGAATTTCTATTCTTCTCTTTCTTTCACTTTTCATGCAAAGATTCCTTTTCATATTTTACATTTTCACAATATCATACATTCATCAACGTATTAGCATACTTCAATACATTAACCTTCTCAACGGCTTCTTTATTCCCAACAATATTCGCCGCAAGCGCCCCTGCAATATTCCCCATAAAAGTTCCCACCTCAATCGGTGCCTCTGCCGCCGCATACAATCCCGCTGCTGAGAAAAAAGCATCGCCGGCGCCTACTGTATCTTTTACTTGAAGCGTAAATGCAGGACAGTCATCTATTTTCCCTTCATGAATTCCATAAGCTCCTAAAGAACCTCTCGTCAGCCAACCGCTTCCATGCAAATGCTGTGCCAACTTCTCTAAGCCTGCTTTTTCATCATTCACATAAACCGGAAATGCCAGTTTCAATTCCTGTTGATCCACAACAAAAACATCCGCTCTTGTGTACTTCGTAATAATATTCAGACCATGATTGGATGAATTTGTCTGGCAATTCAATACTAAGTACTTTGCATTCTTTTGAACCAGTTCGATAACTTCTTCATCGATCAATCCATGTCCAAAATCGCATAAGAAAACCACATCACTGGCGTCCAGTTCTTCCTTCAGCTTTCCTAAAAACAACTCTCTGATTTTTTTCTCATATTCCATTTTCTCAGGAATATTATTTACTGCCAAAACTTTACGATACTCCTCGCGCTTGGCATTACGTGTTAAATACCGATGCTTTACAATGGTCGGAAACAGGGAACTATACATAAGCTTTAACTGTATGGAATCAGATAACTCCTGAAAAATTCGGGACCGGATATCCTGTTCGTCTCCCATAACAGACAAAAGCGTAACATGATCCGTAAAGCTCGAAAGATGTCTTGCTATTGCTACAGAACCACCCAAATGTTCCTCTGAGCTTTGTATCCTTGCCGAATACCCCATATCTTTACTCATAAGTCCCTGTACATCACAATAAGTATATTTATCTATAATAATATCGCCGACTACCAGAACTTTAAGACTTTCTGCCTTTTCGGAGAATGCGCGGATTTCTTTCATGGAATATCTTGTTGTAAAGTCTTCCATATAGCATCTGACTTCATCTGATAAACCCGATAATGCCGTGTTGATCAAATTCGTCGAACTAAACGTCTGGCCTGTCGTATACCTTATATGTCCTCCATACTTCTCTACCAAAGCTTTTTCTTCCGTTATTTTCCCGGTAATATCATCTTCTGCTCTGGCGTATTCTTCGCCCTTCACATAAATATCAGGCTTCACACATTCTACAATATCATCAACAGTATATCCTTCAGAAAGCATAACATAATCTACGCATTCTAAAGCTGCCAAAAATTTCATGCGCATTTCATCATCAAAATACGGTCTTCCCGGCCCCTTACGGACATACTCTGCCGCTGTAACGGATACCACCAACACATCTGCCATTTTCTTTGCCTGTTCCAAATGAACGATATGCCCGGGATGTACCAGATCAAAAACACCATGGCACAATGCGACCGTTTTATTTTGCTTTTTCAATTCCGGATTGACTTCCGTACAAAATACTCCTTTAGAAATAATTTTACTCATATGTCTTCCTATCGCCATTCGCTTATTGTGAGAGTTCCGTATGGGAATTTAATAACTGATCCAATTGTAGCATCCCAAGTTTATAACACTCTTCCATATCAAATTCCCACCCCTCCTGCCGATATGTTTCCAATGATATCGGCCCGGAATAATTCATCTCTTTTAATATTTGTATCAAATCTTCTATTGCAAATTCTCCTTCTCCGGGCCACAATCTTTCGTCATCCAAATATTTCCCATACATATTTTTTTTACCATCATTAACATGTACGATAAAGATTTCATTCGCTTTTGCTTTCTTTATCTCACCTTTGTCCATATTTCCACTGAAAAAATGATAAAAGTCCAATATTAACCCTATATTTTCAGACGCCAGTGTTCTGATAACCTTCAACCCCTCTTGAAATGTATTCACCGTGGCATTATGAAACCCCAACACTTCAAATGCCAGCTTCCTGCCGTATCCTTCTGCTATCTTCAAATAATTCTCAAGTAAAGATATTATTTCACTATCTTCATCTTCCCAAATGCATTCCTGTTTTCGATATGGGGGAATAACAACAATATTTTTACATTCAATTGCCACCGCAATCTGACACATATGCTCAATTTTTTTCTCCATTTGAAGCTTTTTATCATAATCCTCATAAACCGGTAATGATACTGCTCCCAATGCCCCAACTTTAACATGATTCTTTTTCAGTTGCCATTTCAAAGTATCCATATCATAGTTTTTGATCATATTATACTTTAACTCGATAGCGTCAAAACCATATTTATGACAATATATAATATCTTTTTCAACATCATTGTAGCATAATGTAGTCCCCTGATTCATCCATTTTTCCATGCACAGATCCAACCACCAAATTATCAATCTTCAAAAAAAATAAAACTATAGTCCCCCGTATATCCCCACTCATGATACAGCCATTCCCATTCCTCAACAGAATAATAACTCGCACAGGTAAGCTGCCAATACAGCATATTAACTTCTTCCCTGTCATTCCGAAACGATTCTACCATTATATAAGAGTTTCCTTTGCAAACCCGCTCTATTTCCTGAATTGCCTTCTTCAAATCATACACTTTCAGATTATGCAGCGTCGTCAAAGAGATCACCAGATCAAACTCATTATCCCTAAACGGTATATCCTGTGCCTGTCCATACTGCAATCTATCCCGCACTTCTTCCTTCGCATGTTCCAAAGCATACTGTGAAATATCAATACCGTTTACGATAAGTCCCGGTACCACCTGTGTCAGTTCATATAATAAGTGCGCCATACCGCATCCCACATCCAGCACTTTCTGTCCCGACTTTAACTGATAATGATCGGCCAGCTTCTGCGCAACGCTTCTCCACCTGCCATCATAGCGATAACCGCCATAACCGTATTTCCTGTCACCATCCCAGTAGTCATATCCATATTCTTTGGCAATTCCGGCACATTCCGCCTTATCATCACTTATAACGCGGCCGATATAATCCCTTTTCGTTGCTTTATGCAGGTCCGATACAAAATCAATATACGGCATTTCTTATTCCTCACTTATTAATATAAGCCCATCATTGCATAAAGATACAACAACAGGCTAATACCTCCATCCTATTTACGCATCCGTGCATTTTTTCTTCATTCTTCCTGAACTACTTACATGCAATACTACAATTAATATATCGGCATAAATTTCAGATTCTTTAACAAACAGATCAGTCTGTCAAAACCTTCTTTCCTATAATATCCGCTGCTATTTTCCCAAATACTTAAACCAATCTTCCGTTGCTTCACCGATACTGTCCGGTGTCCAGACCGGCGCTTCTTTCCAATAGTCTATGTTATCAAGCACCTTCCGTACGCCTTCCTCGAAGCTTACTTTCGCCTTCCAGCCAAGCATTTTTTCAATTTTGGATGTATCTGCAAAGGTACAGTCCGGTTCTCCCGGCCGTTTCGGAATATGCGTGACCTCGCCGCCAAGCAGTTCGCAAAGGCGGTTAACCGAATAAGTCCCCCCGCTTCCTACATTAAACGTATCCTGCACCACATCCGATACTGCCGCCGTATAAAAGGCATCCGCAATATCCGTCACATAAGTAAAATCCCTTGTCTGCATGCCATCTCCCACGACCGTAAAAGGCCGGCCGGCCAGCTTCTGCGCCAAAAATACACCAAACACGGCGCCATATGTCCCGGATGTCCGGGAACGGGTTCCATATACATTGAAAAGGCGCAATGTCACAACCGGAAGTCCGTACACCTGTCCCCAATGCAGAACCGTTTCTTCTCCTAACCGTTTGGTAAGCGCATACGGATACTGCGGCCTGATTTCGGCATTCTCTCTGGTTGGATATTCATCCGGTATACCATAACAGGAGGAAGATGCGGCATATACGAGTTTCTTAATACCTGCATTTTTCACACACTCCACTACATTGTAGGTTCCCAGTACATTGGAAGAATAATAGTCCCACGGTCTTTGGATAGAAGGTACGATATCCGCCAGCGCCGCGAAGTGAAACACATAATCTATCCCCTGAAAAACCGGCTCGATCTGTTCTTTATTTCTAATATCCATATGATATACGCTCAGATTCGGATTTTCTTTCTGATGATCAAGATTCTCCGGTCTGCCTGTCGTCCAGTTATCAATTACTTTAACGGT
This sequence comes from uncultured Lachnospiraceae bacterium, assembly GCA_910579735.1. Lineage (GTDB taxonomy): Bacteria > Bacillota > Clostridia > Lachnospirales > Lachnospiraceae > UBA3282. Next base: position 92,510 of record CAJTUZ010000007.1, on the reverse strand, counting down.
ATGACCCTCCGCAAGCAGCCTGTCCACCATATGAGAGCCGATAAATCCGCATCCGCCTGTTACTAATGAAATCATCTTACTTTTCCTGTTCCTTTCCCAGCCTGCAATTTCGTAATATTTCCTGATGCAGTTTTCCTGCCGCATCAGGTAAAATTTCCGCAACACCACGCAGATCCTGCAAAACATGATCCGGCACCACATCATCTTCCAGTTCGGCGCTGCCGTAACCGGATTCCAACAATATCGTCCTTACCCCTGCATTTTGTCCCGCAAGAATATCTCCGGCCCTGTCTCCTATCATATAGGAACCCGTCATATCTATGGCAAATTCCCGGCAGGCCGCCTCAAACATTCCACTTCCCGGTTTCCGGCAGTCACATTTTTTTCTATATTTCTCTACCGTTCCTTCCGGGTGATGCGGACAATAGAAAATGGCATCTACATTCGTCTGCTTCATCAGGTAATCGTTCATTTCCCGTAACGTTTCCTCTGTAAACAAGCCTCTTGCCACGCCACTTTGATTGGTGATCACAATTGTATAATACCCCTTTTGCCGTATCTGCCTGATGCATTCCGCGGTATAGGGAAATATTCTCAATCTCTCTACCGAAGTAATATAACTGTTCTCTTCTGTCAATACGCCGTCCCGGTCTAAAAATACCGCCGGTTTCTTTGCTGTCGTATCCATACTATAATTTTACTCCGTCCCTTTCCATGATTGTATCCACAATCTGTTGAAGTATAATATTATGGATGGATTCTACGATGCCATATTTATCACAAGGTACGTACACATTGACATCTCCTGCCTGTTTAGCCTTATTATCCGGATAAAACCCCGTAAAAGTAATAACAGACGCCCCTTTTTCCCTAGCAGTCTCTATCGCCGCTATAATATTGGGCGAATTGCCGGAACTGCTGATCGCCACAACAAGATCACCCTCTTTTACCAGAAATTCCATCGGCCTTGAAAATATGGATTCATATCCGTAATCATTTCCCATACAGGTCGTAACGGCATTGTCATACAGGCTGTAAGTGTTCATCCCGCCGTTTTTCATATAATCTGCGGTCATATGACTTGCTATGGCAGAGCTCCCGCCGTTACCTATGAAAAACAGCCACGTCTGCCTCTTTTTATGTTTCGTAAAGGTATCCACCAATAACTTTATGCCGGCATCGTAACTTCCGCATTTTATCGCCGTGCCGTTCCATACCTCCGTTTTATTCAATTGTTCAAACAATTCTTTGATATATATGTTATCCATATCCGCGTCTCTCTATAGGACATCCACAGCCTGTATCATCACCGGTTTCCCCGTTTCCTGATATAAATATACAACGCTGCTGAAGTCACCGTAATAGGCATCACTTAATATGACTGCACGATCTACATCAGCGCTGTCATCATAGATGCCAAAACCATCCTTTTGGTACTCTTCTACCAGATGTTCATATTCTGCCAGCATCTGCGGTCTTAAAGCCTGCAGCGTGCTGGCCGCCAACGGATGCGGACGCCAGAGAAGCGTTACGGCATCCTGCGCTTCTCTAAATTTTGCGAATACGGATCTTATTTTTCTAAACATCTGCTCATCATGCTGCAAAAGGGCATTGACGCTCGTATTGTATAAAATGATCTTTTTCCAGGTTCCATCAGCCTTTTTTATGATCCTCTTCCAGTCTTCCGGCACTTCCAATTTTTCTTTATCGGTGCCTCGCACCCGGTCAAGCTTCGGCGAACCAAGACCCAGTATTTTCTTCTCCAGCCGTGTCCTGTCCGTATCCTCCGCACAGCATCCGTAAAGTCTGGCTGCTTTTATATATTCGTTGATATAGATCTGGCGCATATCTTCGGACTGCACGATCACTTTATGCGCATAGATCGTTCCCGGCAGGAAACAGAAATGTTTGATCTTATCAATCTTATCCTGTTCATCCGGTTTGATCTCTTCTAATATGAAATAGGGAATGTATACCAGCTGTTCCGTGTAATTTCTTAAATGACTGCTGAAATACCGCTCCGGCACACACGTCACATAATTTTTATCATCATAGGGATTATGAATATAAATTGCATCCGGCCGCCTTTCTTCCAGATTATATTCTTCATACGGCGTGATCTCTATATTTTTCGGATATTCACTGCCCTCGTAATGCATTTCCCCCAGGCTGCCATCTGCATTTTTATCATAATACGGAATCGGCACTACATAAGCGTCGCAATTTTCATCTTCCTTTGCAGCAAGATAAACGCTTTCCAGAGAATCCCACATGCTTGCTTTATAAGGTAAGAAAACAATTTCTTTCTTCTCGGGCATCCGATCGATTGCCTTCTCGGCCTCAAGCAGCGCTTCTTCTAAAGTATCATAAAAATGTTCCGCGGAAATCTCCTCTAACTTCAGGTTCACCTGATAAAGCTTCTCACAATATTGTTCCAGGGATTGGATGGCCCGTTCTGCTTTTCCTATGCCTTCCATACGTTCGATAGATTCTCCCATCTGGATAACAGCTTCCTGACAGCCTGCAAGCGTTGCCTGAATAATTGCATATTCTTTCTGCAGCAGTCTTTCCCTGTTCTGCTGATGAATAATATGTAAATTAGCAATGTTAGTCAGCATCTGGCGCTTCTGAAACCTACGCATCGAACCGTTTTACCCCCCCCTGTTTTATTTATAAAAGTCCTATATAATTATATCGGCAAAATATAATACTATTTTACCCAATCTTCTTTCTTCATACGATATAATGCCTTGAAGATCTCTACATCCTCCATAGTCGTTATTTTAAGGTTTTTCTCGGACCCTTTAGCGAAATACATAGTTTCTCCCTGATCCAGCATCAATATATTCGTATATACAACATCCTGTATACCCTTTTTATGCGCCTCTTCATGTACTTCCAGCACTTTCCCGTACAGATAAGCCTGCGGTGTCTGCACACGCATGATTCCTTTCCGCTTTACATAGGTATCGCCTTTCATTCCATCCTGTGTCCTGATGATCGTCTCCTGGCATCTCACGGCTGCAAGACCGGAGCCATACTGTCTGCATTTCACGATACAATCGGATATGATCTCTGCAGAGACCATTGGGCGCACGGCATCATGAATAATCACAATATCGTCTGTTTTACAGACTCCTCTTAGCTCTTCCAGTGCGATTCTGGCGGATTCCTGTCCGCTCTCCCCGCCTTTTACGATATACTGCAGCTTCGTGATCCCTGCCTCTTTGGCATATGCCTTCAGGATCGTCTGCCAGCCATCCAGACAGGCCACTATGATACTGTCAATATCCGGATGATTCTGAAACGCTTCTAACGTATAAATGATGATCGGTCTGTCATACACATTAAAAAATTGTTTCGGAACATCCTGCTCGGTTCTGGAGCCGCTTCCTCCTGCCAACAGCAACGCTACATTCATCTTTGTCCTTCTTCTTTCCCGGCTTCCTGCTGCATTTTATATAATGCCTTGAATATTTCCACATCCTCTACCGTGTTGATCTTCATATTAAGTTCGGACCCTTTGGAAAAATAAACAGGTTCTCCCAGTTTGGAGACAACGCTGTTCATGTCTACTTCTCCCGTGATTCCCGCTCCTTTGGCCTTCTCCTGAATATCCGTCAGTTTGTCCAGCCGGTAAGCCTGCGGCGTCTGGATACGGATGATCGAATAGCGGGAGATACTGTTCGTTCCGATCTTACCATCCACGGTATGCATGATCGTATCCATGGTCCGCATGGCCGCCACGCCCATGCCCTGCTGCCTGCATACCCTGATGCTGTCCGTAATAATATGATCCGAAACGAGCGGTCTGATCGCGTCATGTACAATGATCACATCATCATCTCTGCATACTTCCTGCAATACCGTGACACCGTTTTCTGCGGAGGCCTGCCCGTTTTTACCGCCGGATATGACCCATTTCAGCTTATCGATATTGAACTGCTTCGCATAGGTCCTTACCATTTCCTGCCAGCCATCCAGACAGGCTACCATAATGGCGTCAATGTCCTTATGATTCTGAAATTTTTCCAACGTATATACAATGACCGGGCGGTTAAAAACATTTACAAACTGTTTCGGAATGCTCATCTGGAAATTCGGGTCTGTCCCGCCGGCTAAGATCAGAGCTATGTTCATGGGGCCACTTCCTTTTTCTCCTGGATTGCTGTGTCTGAAAAATAATCTGATGTGCAAAATCTCTGCACCTTACATAATAAAAAAGCATATATATTATATAATATATACGCTTTTTTCGCAATGACACTATATTATAGGAAATTTACTTCTGTCATGAAAATATAAAATCTATATAAGGGTCTCTTTCTCAACACTGCTGAACATATCATTTAAAATTGCGACTGTCTCTTTTACGTACTTTCCTACCGCAGTCTCTTCAGACATCTGCACGCCATATACTCCCGATTTATAAATTTCATACAAAGCCTCGATTTCACCAATCGTCGGGATAGGCTTTGATTCCATATTTTTTAATATCTGTGTTGCCAGAAATACCCGCACATCATAATACTGCGCTTTTTCAATGATATATTTCTGATATCTGGGAATATTGATAATCCCGATATCTGTGGATAAATCGCCTCTGTCGACCAGAATATACTCAACCAATGGCAGAATATTGTTGATATCATTAACGGCATCCAACGTTTCTATCTTGGAAATTATCTTAATGTTCTCTGCCAAAAGCATTTTTGCTTCCTTCACATTCTCCGCCGATCTGACGAATGAAAGTCCGACATATTCCAGGTGATATTTGTTGGCTACCTGAATAAGCTGCTTATCCTTTTCAAAAAGAAACGGAATATCTTTATGCATTCCTCTTACATGCACACCTTTTCCATTGATCAGAACGCCATCTGATTTTGATAAAAATGTTATCTTTTCATCATCTACAGCAACCACTTCAAACTCAAAAACGCTGTCGTTTGCCCAGGCTGTCATTCCCGGTTTCAAATGCCTGTAGAAATCCGGATAATTGAAACATTCGTTGGGGATTGTGAACTGCTCGCCTTTCACCAGCTCAATCCCGTTATCAGGCACCTCTTTTGTACGTACCTTATTTCCCGGCAGGTCCATAAGGATCGCCGCACTGGGAACCTGTGAACGGATTTTTTCAATATATCCCTCAATATCCGCAATGGATCCGTGTGCTCCATTGATACGATATATGTTTTTATCACTATGGATTTCCGTAATAGGTATTTCATGTAAAAGTGCAGGCCCTACCGTTAAAATAAATTTTTTCATGTTCAGTTTTCTCCTTCTATCAGATTCTCAAATATTGTTTCATCTTTCTTCTGCTGACCTCTAAGCCAATATCCGGCAATCAATGAAGAAAGCATCGTTGTCAAAATGAGCACGGTAAAAAATTCAACATTAATGATTCCATAGTTGTAAGCCACAGTCGCCAATACAATTCCCGGACCTCCCCGTGCATTCATGGTAATACCAAAATTCCAGATTACCTTTTTCCGCAGCTTCGTCGCCGACAATAGCAGCAGAATCGTCCCAATCCATTCCAACGCAAATGCAAGAACAAAGAAAATGATGAATCGCAGCAGCGAAAAGTTATGTAGCAAATTCAACTGTATCCCTACCAGGGCAAAATATACAGGTACGAAAAAGGAAAATGAAAAATCAGTAATGCATTTTACTTTCTCTTCCGCATTTTTATCTTTATTGGTCACGCTCCTGATAATATATCCTGTCAGGAACGCAGAATACATAATATTAATCTTCAGATAGCTAAGCGCCGCCACAATTACAAATAAACTGATAAAACAGATCTGCATAAAAGAAGCGTTGCCGACCCGTATATCCACATTCTCCAATTTTCTGCCGATAAAATGAACAAACAGGAACAATGCAAGCGTCAGGAAAATAACAATACACATATTACCTACATTCAGTTCCTCCGACAGTGCTATATCAATCGCCGTATTTAATAAGATCCATAGGCACAAATCCTGTAAAGTAGACGCCGTTAAGACCACGTTGGCAAAACGTGTATCAATAATTCCCATATCGAAAAAAATCTTTGATATGACCGGAATGGATGTAATGGCAATTCCAATAACAAATACAAGCAAAAATGCCGCATGGCTATTCGCCTCTCCTATAAAATACGGTGCAAATCCTTTTACAAACGGCAATCCCGCTATCATGGGAATGACCGTCGAACCAATAAACAGTGACAGGAATATTCTTGCATTCTTTTTCTGCAAATCTATCTTCGTATTATAACCGGAAGAAAACATCAAAAAAGAAAGTCCCAGTTGATAAAAAATATTCAACACTTTTCCTTCTTCACTATAACTGTTAAAGATACCTTCCATCAGTCCCGGTACCACCGCTCCAAGAAACGTTCCGCCAAAAAGCATTCCGCCGATTATCTCACCTACCACTTTAGGAGCCTGTATTTTTTCAAATAGTCTGCCGATCAGAAATGCTCCTGCAAGCAGACATGCCAGCGCAGTCAATGTCATCATAATCTCATTGTCTGCAAGTGTAGCCAGTTTCATATTCAACACCTCTTTCAAAATTTTGTCAAAAAAAGTATCGAATATTTTTCACCAAAAATCAAGCAAACTTCTGTTATTTTATCTCTCTTCCAAGAAAAAAGATAAAATATTTTTTTAGTTATTTTCTTAGAGAAAGCGAATCAAACCTTTCCCTGTATGATCTTGTATACGCGTGAAATACTCAGTTCATATTTTTTGGCCAGATCGGCAACTTCATATTTTCCGCTGTAAAAATCTTCTTTCAATCTCACATTTCGTTCGTCTTTGTCTATCCAATCCGCATTCGAGGACATGGATGGAAAATACACGGTTGCTCCCGCCATTTGTTCAAGAACCTGTCTATATGCTTCTTCGCCAATAATGTTTTTTAATTTTTTCAACGCCTCTTTTGAATTCATTCTTTATAACCGCTTTCTTTCATAAGCTGGATATTCTTATTCAATAAAAACTTGTCCGCAGGCAAGAATCGCGTCAAAAATTTCCTTACGCAGCATAATCTCATCCGGAATAGCGCCTTCATTGATGTATTGCCTGATGATCGTACCGCTGATCTCGATACGGTCTGTTTGATAATGACTGCAATTCTTTTCACTGACTACCATACCGCATTTCTTACAGTAATATGGTTCATGCAGAAGAAGCAGCTGTATCCCGATATCATACTGTTCGGAGAGTTTTCGGGCAAGCGCATGGGCATCATAGGCGCCGTAAAATCCTCCCACGCCTGCATGATCCCTTCCGATGATAAAATGCGTGCATCCCAGATTTCTTCTGATGATCGCATGAAATACCGCCTCTCTTGGTCCCGCATAACGCATCTGCGTTTTCAAGCCGGCCATATACACACTATTTTGAGGATAAAATTCTTCTACCATTTTTTCATAAGCCGCAACTACCGCTTCCTGGGTAAAATCTCCCTTTTTCTTCCAGCCTATGATCGGATTGATAAACAGACCATCACATACCTCCAAACCAATACGCTGCAAATGCTCATGCGCTTTGTGAATCGGATTTCTGGTCTGAAAACCGACAACACTCTTCCAGCCTTTGTCCGCAAAAATTTTCTTCGTATTCTCCGGCTTTAATGCATCTTCTAAAAGCGTCTTATCAAGCAGAGTCGTTTTTCCTCCGACTCTGAGCGGAGAACGTTCTTTCTCTTTTTTTACGCCGGGATGCGTCATATCTAATGTACAGAATACTTTTTCGATATCGGCATCCGTCATACGATAGCTGTCTTCCACTTCCATATCGGCAACGTGTTTTCCCTGGAACAATAAATGCAGTATCTGTCCGCTCTTCAAAGCAGTATCCTCCGGCACATCCAGCGTGACCGGGATCGTAAATACCTGCCCGCCGGAAAGCAGATAAGTATCCACAACGCTCCTGAAATCGGCTTCGTTCATGAATCCCTGCAGCGGGTGCAAAAGCCCTGTTTCAATATTAATGATATCCTGTAAGGTTTCCTCGTTTATTACTATAAAATCAGTCACTGTACGCCTCCCCATATTTATTACTTATGTACTCTTTTATCATCTCAAAAGATTCTTCCTCTGTCATTTCGTCAACTTTAATACGCAGATCACAGTTTACCGGTTCGTCAAAACGCTGTCCCAAACCGACAATATCTGTTTTACCCACATTTTCTTTGTAAACTCCTTTTACATCATTTTTCATGCTGACCTGAATATCCTTGTCCAAGTATATTTCATTATAGCCGGCTATTTTACGTCTGGCAAGATCACGCAAATGCTGGAACGGAGAAATATTACATATAATGCCGATAATATCATTCCTGTCCAGAAGATATGTCCCCAGGATAATACGCTTGATATTCGCTTCTCTGTCTGCATCCGTATAACCCAAGTCATTTTCAAACAAATTGCGGACTTCATCTCCATCCAGGAGATACGTCTTTAATCCTTTATCCTTATAAAATTTTTCCAGTTTTCTCCCAAGCGTAGTTTTGCCCGCGCCGGAAATGCCAATCAGCCATATGATCATCGTTCTGTCCTCCTACTGTTTTAATTTATTTTTACTTTTTGACTTCGTCAAATGGAAATCCGATATCATAGTCTTCATCAGTTCCCCGCATCTTATAAAAATCTTCCTGACACCGTATTCCCTGTTTATCAAATGCTTCATACATATCCAAAATATCAATACCTTCAGGCCGCACTTCAGCCTCTTTACGCAACATGTCCAAATTGTTGTATGAAGACAGCAAAATTGCTTTAACGCCGCGCTCATTCAACTCCGCTGTTTTTTCCGGAGCGATCACCGGCATGCCTAATTTACTACACAAGCATTCTGCGTCACTGTCAATAAATCCCCATATTTTCTTTCTATTCCTATCCGATAAAATATAATACAACTTTGATGAAAGAACACCTCCCATACGAATTGCAACACTTCCGTTTGGATAATCCTGCAGCATCTGATTAATAATTTCAACACGTTCTGACATATTATTATGTTTTAAAATATTCTCATATAATGTGCATAAATAACGTGCAAACCGAAAGCGGTCATCATTCATGATATCCTCGGGATATTCCCCTGCCAGTTCACGATATTTAGGAAGCCGCTCAGGCTCACATATGTCATTTCTGCCATCATAAAAGAGTAACGGTTCACACAAAAGAGCTTCTTTCCGCCTGTGAAACCACTCTTTACCTGTCCTATAACGAATATAAATATAATTCTTATCAATAACTCCTTTGTATCCGAAAAGATGCAAATCCAACGGCGCTTTATTCTGAAATATTGCTTTTATATCATGCCTATTATACCTATCACAATTTCCTATTTCAACATATTCTCTAATAAACGCGCTTTCTTGTATTTCTCTGTCTAGAATAATCTGTTTCAATACAATTCCAAAATCCAATAATGAAAATAAGCCTTCTATTCTTTTTGGCTGCCACCTCCTATGGTAAACATTAAAAAGCACATGATATCGATACATTGCCTCCCTTCCATGGTCAGACATATAAATCTTATAAACCTGTTCACTCATAAGGCTATCATAAAAAGCTAATTGCCCGTCCAGTTCCCGCTTTGCCAGCTTATACTTCATACGACTATTTTTATAATTATCATCGTTCATCTTAGCATTTAATTCCGGTGAATGAGCATCCATAGCATGCACTATCCATAACGTCTTTTTCTGTTGCCGCAACATATTGGCAACCATATCCCACAATTTTGCTGATGCTGCTTCAAACCCTCCGAAAATAAACCTGTCCGGCTGATACTGAAAAGGGAAATGGGTATTAAAATATCCGCTGATTATTTTTATATCATAATTTTCCTCTTCCAAAAATTGAATTAGAAAACTATTTTCTCTCGTAATTGTTTCAATTCTATATGCTCTATCATCCACGTCTTTTTTACCAAGAAATAATGCCCTCAGTACCGGATTTGTATTTGGCATATAAGTAAACGCATTCTCAAAGACAATAGACTTGTTCATAATGCTCTGCAAATAGGACATATCATTCTCGCCGCCATAAGGTATAGCATCCAGCCAATACACAATAATGTCTTCCGTCTTTCTATTTCTAAGCTCTTTCCTGATACTGTAAAGCAATTCCTGTATCGCTTCCCATACATACTGATATTGTCCATCCTCTTTTTTAAGCAAGGTAATATACTCTTTCGCCAATACAAAATTTTTCATATATAATGCAAGAAATAAACACTTCTCAAGTGCTATACGTTTCACCTTTAAGTCATTAGTAAAATAATATTTACTTTGCTGACAATACAATTCACACTGAATTGAACCGGTTTTACTATTATGGTTATAAATATTCCTGTCAATCATAGGCATCAGATTTTCTTTTACAAGAAAAAGAAAACTACTCTGTAAAACGATCTCTTCCCGCGCAAAAAGATCGTATATCCATTCATAAGATATATGTTGTTCTCTAAGCCATCTTTCTATATACTCCGCGCCATAATAAGAAAGCAGATACACTTTATTATACTGTTTCCAATCCACGTCTTCGAGCGCTGCTGTTTCATTATGCTTATATAATTGGAAATGAATATCCATATATCCCCGTGCCATATTGCGGACAAAAGCTATTTCCGCTTCATCATCTCCAAGAAAAATCACCCTTTCGCAGCATTGTATAACAGTATCAATCTCCCCTCTCAAAAAATTTTCTGCCTTATACATATTCCTGTAATGAGGATAACAACGATCCAAATGATACTTAAATATAATTTTATTTAATTCATCATCAATATTCATGATCACATCAATCCTCTTCCATAATTACGAAAAGTGTCTTTCTTCTTACTACTTTTCCCTGTCCAGAGGAAATCCAACATCATAATCCTCCTCACTTCCACTCACTTTATAGAAATCTTGCTGACATAGTAGTCCGTTTTGCAAAAACACATCATATATATCCAGAACGTCTAAACAAGTCGGGATCTTATTAAATTCTTCCTGAAGAATTTTTAAATACGTATATGATGGCAGCAGGATCACCTTTACCCCTAATTGAGGTAAATCTTCCAGATCATTTGAACAGACAACCGGCAATTGCAATTTACTGCATAGGCATTCCTTATCATTATCGATAACTCCCCATATTTTCTTCCTGTTTTCTTTCGAGAGAATATAGTATAGCATCATTGACGCAATGCCGCCCGTCCTGACCGCTACACTGTTTTCCGGATAATATGTAAAAACCTGATTAATAATTTCTATACGCTTTGGCATATTATTATGTTCTAAAATATTATTGTACAGCTTATATAGATATCTTGAATACTCAAAATATTTATCATCAAGCAAATTGGCGGGATATTTTCTAACCAGCCTTCTATAATGTGAAAGCAATTCCGGCTCACATATATCATTGGGAGAATCGTAAAACAGAAAAGGCTTATACAATGAAATTTCTGTAATTCTCTGCAGCCATTCTTTACCCGTAGTATAACGTAGATAAATACATCTTTTATCTACAATTCCCATATATCCGAAAAATTGGGTACTAAGAGGCTCTTTATTCTTAAATAAATTATTCAGCTGCCGATAACTATATCTGTCCAGGCATCCAATTTCAACATAGTCACTTGTAATTTCCTGCTCTTTTATTTGACCATTTTTAATCAGTTGGCGCAACAATTTATTGAAATCCAAAAAAGTAAAAAACTTTTCTACTCTTCCCGGTTTTAAATCTTTCTTAAAAATATTGAGCAATACATGGTGTCTGTCAATTTCATCTCTTCCATGATCCGACATATAAATTCGGCATACATGATCATTTACAAAGGAATCATAAAATGCAAGCTGTTTATCTAACTCTTTTTTCGCCAGCTGATAACGTACATTTTTATTTTTATAATTATGATCATTCATGCCGCTGCTTAAATATGGATTATGTGCATCCATAGCATGTATCACATACACCGTCTTTTGCTCCTGTCGGATCATATTAGACAGCATATCCCATAACACCATAGATCCGGGAACATACCAATCTGCCAAAAACTGTTCTGATATATATCGCGCCGGAAATGCATCATAAAAATAACCGCTGACAATTTTTATATCATATCCTTCATCTTCTAAAAAGGAAATAAGCACGCTGTTTTCCCGGGTAATTTTCTTGACGTCAAAAACAAAATCCTCGATATCCTTTTTACCAAGAAACATAGCCCTTAGCATTGGATGTGTATTTGCCACATAAGCATATGCGTTTTCAAATACAACCGATTTCTTCATTATATCCTGAACATAAGGCATATCCAATTCATCACCATAACGAATTGCGTCCAGCCAGTATATAATGATATCTTGTTGTTTCTTCTTCATTAAAAATGATTTTATTAAATCCAATAGACTATCTATTTCCTGCCCAATTTGCCCATAACACATGTCCTCTTTAGACAATAAAGAAATATATGTCTGAACCGCTTCAAAGTTCTTCATGATTAAGGCAAGAAATAAACACTTTTCAAGTGCTATATGTTTTGCCCTTTGGTCATTTATAAAATAATATTTACTTTGCTGACAATATAGTTCACATTGAAGGGATTCTGTCCAATCATTACGCGTATGGACGCCTCCAGGCGCTATCACAGGGAACAAATCCTCTTTACCAAATGCATAGAACGCCCTTTGTAAAGACAGTCCTTCTCTTTCAAATATATCGTATATCCCCTCATAAGGCAGATGATATTTTCTAAACCATCTTTCAGCATATTCCCCGCCATAATATGAAATCAAATAGATTGATTCATACATTTTCCAATCCACGGTTTCCAACTGGGATGATATTTCCTTACTTTTATCATATGCCAAGAACTGAATCCATTCATAATTACCTGAAATATTTCGAATAAACTCTATTCCTGTCTTATCATTTCCTACAAATATTACTTTTCTATGATCCTTTATAATAGTTTGCACCAATTCTTTTAATATCTTCTCAGCTTCATAGATATTTCTGTAATGTGGATAACACCTATCCAAATGATATTTAAAAATTATTTCATTTAATAATTCGTTAATGTCCATTATCCTTTATTTCCCTTGCACAATGCACTAAAGAATTTTCCTCTCTTCATTATATGATTTGTCCCCAGTCTTTCTTATAACTGCCGCAATAATCACCTGAAAGTCTTCATCCACAAACTCTAAATCACCCATATCCAGTTCAGTATATGACATTCCCCCTAAAAAAGCGCACGCCGCTTTATAATTTCCATATATTGCAGTTTGACATTCAACTCCCTCCATAGAAAACATTTTTCTAATTCCTGCATCCGTAAAATTCCAGAAATGTCCCCACCTATCCATATCAAATCTGCTAATCGGCGTGATTCCGGCTACCGTTACTAACAAAACACCTCCGCTTTTTAGACTATTTACCAATACCCTGGGTACGTGCTTAATATCCTCAATAAAATTCAATACTTGTGTAAGAATCATACAGTCATAGAAATCCTTTTTCATGCCTGTTCCATCACTTAAATCTCCATAAAAGTCTGGTCCATCCTGAGGAAAACTTTTGTCAAAATGCAGGCAATAGGACTCCTGTACAGACTCTCTATAACGCTCTGTATAAGTACGATCTCCAATTTCTAATACCTTCCCGTGAATTGCCGCTTCATTTTCATTTAAGAACCGGTCGATATAATAGCGGCAAATCGATCCGCCTCTTTGTAAGCCAAATGTTTTGCTGACAGGAACAACGTCCAACGCCTGTATCCTTTTGCTATTTTCTTCACGACATACCAGCTTTCTGACTTGTTCCCAATCTTCTCCCTTTTTAATAGTAACAGTATCCTTATTATTGTATATGTAAAGCAATGACCCATCATTGTTTACCTCTATCCTGGCATTATTTGACATGAGATCCAACTCATTAGGTAAATACGGTTTATATGCGATCCCGGGAATAATTTTCTCCGCTTTCACTTTCCCCTGCTCCAATAACTCCGGAATAATATCCAGATAATGATTGGACATAATCACAATCTTATCATATTGGTAATTTTCTATTTCCTCCGGTAAAATTGTCTCCTTACCATAAAATATTGTCTTCTCTCTTTCGACAAAAGCAACAATATCATCTTCTTTTATAAATTTTGCTTTTTCTTTACAATATAAACCCGTTCCCCAGATTATTATTCTCATTTTCTCTGTCTCCTTCAACATATTTACAATGCATAAAGAATATCCTCCAACGAAACGATAGGACAATTTACCAATTGTTTCAATTCATCTTCAATTTTGTCAAACTCTGCTATAGCCGTAACAACAATAATATCCGTATCCGGAATTTTATCTGTTTTATTAATTAACGTAATTTTTTCCGAAAGGACATAATCATTTTTATCAATTCCGCACACAATTTCAATATCAGTATTTTTTAACTCCTCTATCAAAGTTTTTCCTATATAATGCACTCCATAAACTATTATTTTCTTATACCCGTTTCTTTTAAAATAATCTGCTACGCTCCTATCATCTTGTTTAATCTGCACCCACCTGTTCATCATTTTAAACATTCTAAGATGCTTTTCAGATAGTTGTCTTTTACTTTCAACATCTCTTACTCTTTTCACATCCATAGCTGCCGCACCTCCAAAAGCCGCGGTAATAACAGAAATTATTATCAAAAAAATTTTCTTCATTTTTCTTTCCTTTCAGTGCGCACGTTCGTTCATACATATCAGGAAATCCAATCATCCCATTTTGCTTCCCCTAATTCCCACTTTTTCCCGTAATCTTTTTCATTAAGCGCATAGCATTCTTTACAATACCTGCAAAGTTCTAATGGTTTCTCCAATATCTCCATCAATTCCTGACCAGTCAGATTCTCCTGATAAATATTGGTTATTCCCGATACCGGAAATGATTTATGAAATTTTTTATTATATACATCTATATTTAATCCGGCCGGGCATCTGCATATATTCCCTTTATAAAAAGATACACATTTATCAACAGGCTGGTTTTTAATATACTCAGGATTATATCCTCCTTCTTCATTTAAAATGGGAATAAAATACTCACCGCTTCTGTATATGTTAAAAGGCACCTCATTTTCCAATAGAATAGCGGCAATTTCATCTACGCTATTCTGTAATGCAGGGTATAATGTCATATAAACAGTAACTTTATTCTCCTTAAAACAGTTTAGTACATCTTTTCCCAAACATTTAAGCAACAATCCATTGGTTACTATGTAATAACGAGAATATGGATAATATTTTTTAACCGCATAAATACATTCTTCAATTTCCCCGTTAAGCAGGGGTTCTCCGCCTATCAACTTTACATTCAATACATTTGGTATAAGCGCATGGAGACGCTCCATGTCTTTCTCTAGTTCTTTTGCCAAATACCCGTCTTCCGGAGAAATATTAGAAAAATTATTGCATCTAATGCAATTTAAGTTACAATGATTTACCAATTTTATTCCTAGATAATCAATCTGTGTCCACTCTTTAAATGATACTAATATATCATTTATTGATTCTATAGCAGCACTGTTTCCCGCCTGAATTATACTACACGGTACAATATATATATTCTCTTCTTCTACTGTATCTAATAATTGCCCAACAATTTCTCTTACTGCCTTCTCGCCATATGTACTTGGAATAACTACTCTGCAATCTGCGTATTCCTTTTTTAGGCGCCATATTGAAATCACAGGTATATTCTCAACTTTTCTCCCGATTTTCCCCAGGCTATTATCCGCAAAAGCAACTACTTCCACATCTTTACCCACAACTTCTAATTGTTGTTTTGTCCAAACTCCTCTTACACCACATCCCCATATAATGTATTTCATTATTGTTTCTCCTGCCTTCCTGCTTATTTTATATAAATTCCGGGTATCCTTTCGATTATCCAAATGGAAAACCAACATCATAATCCGTTTCGATTATCTCCGGTCTATAGAAATTACCTGTACACATTATGCCGTTTTCTTCAAGCCAACTATAAATATCTAAAATTGCTATTTCTTTTGGCCATTTCCTTGACTCTTTCCTAAGTATATCCAGATAATCATAAGAAGAAAGTACAATTGCCATTACGCCTTCCTTCTTTATTTTTTCTATCTGGCTCGTATGAGCTACCGGCAAAGGAAGTCTGCTGCACTGGCACTCATTGTCATCATCAATAAACCCCCATATCTTCGCTTTATTCTCTTGTGTAAGTACATAATAAAGCGTGGCTGAATGAATCCCGCCTGTCCTAATTGCAACACTTGCAGCAGGGTAATCTGCAATTAACTGATTAATCTTATCAATACGCTCTTTCACATTACTTTGGCGCAAAATATTATCATATAAATAATACAAATACTTTGAATATTTAAATTTATCGTCCTGCTCTAATGCTACAGGATACTCCCCTGCCAAATTTCTGTAATATCCAAGTCGTTCAGAATTGCAAATATCATTATCGCAATTCAGAAATAATAATGGATTACACGCGGGCACATCATTTCTTCTGGCAAGCCATTCCTTCCCGGTTCTATAATGTATGTAAATATAATCTTGATCAATAATCCCCTTATATCCAAAATACAACAAACTCAACTCTTTTTTATTTTGGAATAATACTTTCAAATCATGAAAACTATATCTATCCATGTTTCCTACTTCTATATATTCCCTTACAAAATCCTCTTCTTTTATATTTTCCTCCATAATTATTTGTTTTAAAACAGTCCCAAAATCCAGAAGTGAAAATAACCCCTGTACACGGCGCGGTTCCAATGACCTTTTATAAATACTGAAAACCACATGGAAGTCTTCATGAATCGCTCCATATTTTTTCCCATGGTCCGACATATAGATCCGAACCGATTCTTTACTGATAAATGATTCATAAAAAGCCAGCAGCTCATCAATTTCCAGTCTTACCTGTTTTTGACGCACCTTTTTATCATGATAATTATTATCACGCATCATACTGTTTAAAAACGGAAAATGCGTATCCATTGCATGAACTAACCATAACGTTTTTTCACTTTCTAAAAGCATTTCGGATAGCATATCCCATAGCTTTAATGAACACGGAACATACCCATCAATATAAAAGCGATCCGACTGATAATCAAAAGGTATGCTATCATTTAAATATCCGCTGAAAACTTTAATATGATATCCCCGCTCCTCCAGAAATTGTATAACGGGACTATTCTCTATCGTTATATTTTTGATGCGATAAGCCTGATCATCAATATCCTTTTTTCCAAGAAACATTGCCCTCAACGCCGAATGCGTATATGGTATATAAGTAAAAGCATTATCAAACACAACAGAATTTTGAAATACGCTTTGCAAATAGGGCATATTTTTTTCGTCCCCATATGGAAGCGCATCCAACCAATACATTATAATATCTTTTTGATTTTTATTTACTATAGCCTCTTTCGCCATATGTAATAAATTCTGTATTTCATCCCAAACTTTCTCAAACTTACTGTCATATTGTGTAAGCAAAGGAATATACTTACGCGCTTCTACAAAATTTCTCATGTAAAGAGACAGAAACAATGACTTTTCAAGCGCAATCCGTTTTGTTTCAGCATTATCAGTATTCTCATATTTATTTTGCTGACAGTATAATTCGCATTGGATAGATTCCGTATACCCAATGCGGGAATCGTGTATGATTTCCCGTGGGGCGACTAAATTCAACAAGTCTTCTTTTCCGAATACAAAAAATTCCCTTTGCAGGAAATAACCCCTTTCCCCAAAAATATCATAAATCCATTTATACTGTATTTCATGTACTCTAAACCATCTCTCTATATATTCTGCACCATAAAAAGAAGTAAGATATACTTCACAATCTTCCAAATTAACCGATTCTAAATTTTTCAATTCCGTATCATATCTATTATAAAAAAGAAACCGGATACCCTTATAATCTCTTACTATATTCTGGATAAATGCAATCCCCGTTTTATCATCCCCTACAAACACTGCTTTTCTATTATCCCGTTTAATCTCTGAGATAATATCGCACAATATCCGCTCTGCTTCATACATATTCCTATAATGCGGATAATATCTATCCAAATGATATTTGAATATAACTTCATTCAATGCTGCATTAATATCCATTACTTTTAATCCTCCTCAAAGTTTTACTTATATTATCCAATGAAGATTTTGTAAGTTCTCTCCTATAAATTGTTGAAATAACTGCATATCATGTACATTACTAAAAACAACTTCTACATCCTTCATTTTTTTCACCTGCTCAACATTCCATATCGGTGTATTATCAATCTTGTGTCCCCACATTGCCTCATTATTATCGCCAAAAGCCAATATTCGTTCTGCTTGCCCATTCCGGCTCAATTTCTCATATAAGTTTTGTCCTTTAATACCAGTGCCCCAGATAACAATTTTTCTATCGGATTTCCATAATCGCGTATCACTTTCTAATTTCCCTATAAAGCTTAACTGTTGTTCGCTTTGTATGTTTTCACACGGTTCCTTATTCGAAATATATTGCTCCAATTTATCCCGAAACAATTCCAACGGCCAATTTCCGATATTCAATCGTGATATCCTGTATATATCATCCTGTATACTATCGAGAATTTCACCCTCTACAGCACATGCCGCTTCAATTCCGCATTGACGCAAAATATCTACTGCCTTATCGGAATATTCATTCTTACCCCCAAACGGATACGCAAAATATTTTATTTTCCGTTCTAAAATGCTTTCTAAATCTCTGATAGAATCCTGCACTTCACGAAGCAATTCCATATCATCTACTCTACTCATGGAAATGTGATTAACCGTATGTGCTCCAATTGTAATAAGGGGATTATTCCCAATTTCCCGAACTTCCTTTTTAGACATAAATAAATATTCATTTCTCCCCCGGGGATCTATTTCCAGCTGTTCTCTGATACTGTCTAAAACACTTTCCCTGGCATTTTCCCCCAACTGCATTAAGATATGCCGCAGAATTCTATATGCTTCTGCCCGTTGTTCTATTGTAAATATTGGTAATATTACCCGTTGTCTAAATAGTTCAATCTTTAATTCTTCTATTTTAACTTCATCCTCAAACAACATCCTCAGAATATCAGTTGTCCACAGTTCCGTTGTTGTATCCAATTTCCCGGTTGTTATAAAAACCGTCGCCGGTATTTCATACTCCATTAGTACCGGTAACGCTTTCTCATAAAAATCTGAAAACCCATCATCAAATGTTATGGTTACTGCATCATCTTCTCCTTCATAAGAAAGCATTTCTTCGAATGTAATAACCTTATAGTTTTCCTTTAAAAAAGACATATGCGCACGAAAATATTCTTCTTCAACCGTTATTCTGTTATAATCATTTTTTGTATTATTTATTCTGTGATATAATAATACCAGCTTTTTTCCCATAGCTTACTCTCCGCTAACCCATTTCCAGATATTGTCCCCATTATTACAGGCAGTTTCTGTTTTTCTTTGGATATTTATATTTTGTATAAAATAATCCATAGATATATTCGGAGAAACTCTGTTTGTTTCATATCCGTTTCCGCTTTGTGCCTGATACTTGATTATATCTTCATCTGTCCACTCCATAGGAAGCATAATCTGCTCATAACGCTCAGAAAGCACATCATTTTCCAGATCAATATGTATTGCCAAATTGGATAAAAACGGGTATATATCTACGATAGTTCCATTTTTTACAGTCATGTCAAATACACTTCCCGGCGCTTTCTCATAATAGGAGAATTTCTCCGGCATAATGTCAATACATTCATAATCTCCTGTCTGATATTGCAGCTTCATTATTTTTTTATCCCTATATGGAATCATCCACAAATACTGTTTCCCACATAACAGTTTCATACTCCAACAAATATCATTGTTCCAACTGTCCTTAAAGGAAATTGGAAAAAACTTTGTTTTTCCAGTAACGGGTTCCCATGACACAACTCCATTATTATCGGAGTCTACAAACCACAATTCACGGCCGTTATAATCCACGACTGTATGCAGCTTTATATTTGTTGGCAGAGCATAACATTCCGTCTTATAACTTTGCTTATCAATGCCCAGAATATAATTTGTTCCCTTAACCGGCTGATATAGTACATTCTGAACTTCTATCATTTCTCCGACTTTTCGGAAGACATCTGTGCTATCCACACCGATATTCTTCATCTTTTCTTTCCACTGCGCCACAATTTCAATTTCCTGTGTATCCAAATGAAACTTAATGGCATCACGTGAAATTTCTGTCGGGAACAACCAGACATCATTTCCAATCTGTTGTATAGGTTTATAATCCCCAAATATCTTTTCATTTTTCTGTGATAAAACAAGATACTCCAGACTGCCTTCCTCTATATCGTATATAATAACTTCTGTGCTGACAAAAGCATATGGGAAAAAAAATATTTTATTGCCATACTGCGCTGCTTCCTGATATAAATTGCGTTGTCCCTGCTGTTTTTCTACAATAGTCAATAAATGTGATGACATATCCTTCTTATCAATCGTAAAAATTCCTTGTCCCAAAGCGTCCATTGCAATTATCTCAGTACCTATATCACACGCCTTCATAAATGACAGTTGTCTATTCAACATCCTTTTTATCCCCTACTTTCCAGTTAAACATTGCTTATATATTTTTAATATCTGTGCCGCATATTGGCTGCTGTCAAAATTTTCCAAAGCATATTTCTTTGCCTGATATACTATTTCCCTGCTTTTATTTTTATTTTCTAGAACAGAAATAATCTGATCAGCCAACTGCCTGCTGTTTCCCACTTCATATAAATACCCTGTTACCCCATCGCAAATCAGTTCAGTTGTAGCGCCCGAATCTGCACCGATTACCAGAACTTCACCTAACATACTCTCAATGGTAACCCTTCCCAATGCTTCATATCTCGAGCTCACGACTGCAATATCTGCCATTTCCCGAAAAGGTTTTAGATTTTGCTGATATCCATAATATTTTATATATGGTTCTAAATGATTGACTTCAATAAAGTCTTTCACCTTTTTCCAATATGCAGTACCATCGCCGACAATAGAAAGTGAAATATTCTGATACCCGTTTCTTATCAAACAGTCAACAGCCTTAACCACATCCATCACACCTTTTCCCTCGGATATCATTCCACAATATAAAATATTACACACTGCTTCGGAGAATAACTTACCTTTACAGATATTATACTTTTCCACATGGAACCCATTGTACAAGACTGCCGCATTCTTTTCTAAATGCTTTCCATCTTTTACATATTTCGAAATGGCAATAATTTTATCGGCTCTATGTAACAAATAATGTGATAAAAAAGGAACGTCATATCGAAATTTATAGTGTTCATATAACATTTCTCTGATATGCCATACATGCGGCAACTGTTCCTTTATTGCAAGCATTGCCCCAAAATCTATATTGGATGCATTCGTATGGATAATATCTATACGGTGTTTCTTTATTATTTCTGATGCCCTTGAAAGCAGCATCATATTTGCAAGCAATTTATCGAATCTGCCCAATAGTCCTCTGCCTGCTATATCACAATTCGTGTAATAAGGGATAATATAATACTTAATTTTTCTCCTGAACAACTCTTTTGTCAGATCTCCCGGACCTGCTGCCAAAACGACGGGATAAAACCCCTCCCCCCGCATGCTTTCAATCATATCCAACAATGAAGTATTTGCTCCATAAAGTTCTATAGAATTTGCTATGTATAATACATTCATCTCCTATTTCCTTCACTCCTCCCACACTACATCTTCTTTTTTATAATCCCTTTTATAAAATTCAGTTTTGCATGCAAACCCTTTTTCTTTTAAATAATTATATAAGCCTATAACCGGAATATTTATACACTCACACAACTCCTGACACCATGTCTCTTCATGCTCATAAGAAGAAACTATAATTACATCTATTTCTTTTTGCGTGATTTCTGTTATATCAATTATCTCCAATCCCAGCCTCGCTGCCATACACTTTTTATTTTGATCAATAACATATGCCACTTTTTCCTGCTGCATTTTCTTTAATATAAACCACAATTCCAGCGTATGTTTTCCGCCGCCTCTGATAGCAATCCTACACGATCGGGGCAAATTATTAAACAATTCTAAAACCGTCTGCATTCTGTCTTTGTCCACACACCCATTTCTATTCAAATAATTCTGGAATGTAGCATACATATTACGGGTATATTTAAACTGTTCTTCCCAAATAATTTGATTTGGATATTCATTACATAAGTTCCGCAAATAATCAACTTTTTCTTCTGTCAATTTTTCCCCATTGAAACTATTATTATAATATTTCTCCTGTCCACTATGATAGCGAATATAATAATGTGACTGCGTTATTATCCCCTGATAACCCCATAACCAATCCAACGAAAAGTTATCTTTATGAAGATAGAATTTTAAATTTTCTTTATTATAATAATCCACATCTTGAATTTTAATATATTCTTCAATAATATCCGAGTAGTCATTATCATTTTGTAAAATTTTATATAGTAACTTATCGAAATTAATGTAACTAAACATTCCCTGTATTTTTTTAGGCTGAATATTCTCCTGTACAATCCTAAAAATCGTATGGAATTTATCCAGTTCAGTATGCCCATGATCACTCAAATATATCTTATAATCGTTATCCGGTAAAATATCGGAATATAATTTCAGAATATCATCTGTATAGCGTCTTGACTCTTCTCTCTGCTTTACTATTAACCGATTCCTATCATTACTTATCTCATGTCCCCATACAGCGCTGCTAAAGTACATATCGCCTGACAGTCCAAATGATATATAGGGCGGATGCGTACTTGAAATTTCATGAATAACAGAACACACGGGTTTCTCACTTTGTAATATATCCATTAACATATTCCAACATGATTCTGATAAGGTAGTATATTGATTTTGATAAAGCCGGCCTTTAATGCACTCATCTACCTGCTTAAGGTATGTATAGAAGCAAAATACCCCCCCCCGATCTTTAATCAGTTGAATAAATGCACTCTCATGATCAACCTTCAATTTATATGATCTGTCGTCTACCACGTATTTATGTGCAAAAAGTGTCTTAGCTGTTGCATGTGTATAAGGCGTAACTGTATAAGCATTCATAAAATCCATTGATATATCAGATAAAGATCTTAAAAATGGCATACTTCTGTCATCGCCAAATTCCAGATTATCTATCCAAAAAATTATGATATCATCTTCATTTCGCGTCTTTAAATTTTCCTTTATGAAAGCAAGCAGCAATGCAATCTCTTTTTTAAATTCCATGTATTCTGCATCAAATGAATATTTTTCTTTCAAATATTCATCTATATATTTATTTACTAAATTCCAATCTTTGACACACACACAGTCAAAAATCATCCTTGCAAGATACATCTCTTTGGCAAAAGAAGTTCTCGCTATCTCATAATTTCTTCTGTCAAAGAAAAATATCGCATTCATATCTATAGAATCATAATTAAATGTAGGCAGATTATCTTTATATGTATGATATTCTTCACCAAAAATATCATAATAATTTCCTTCTAAAATCAACCCGTTTTCTGCAAAGTAATCATAAATTGAAATTGCTGTTATCCCTTTGGAATGTAGAAATGACATTATTCTTTCTCTTCCATAAAAAGATACTATAATGACATCGCATTCTTCTATTTTTTCCCACTCGTATTCTGTTACCTGTTCATAATACACAATCTCATATTTCTGTATTCCTTTTTTACTATCTTCCACAAAATAATTCCTGTCAGTCAGATTACCTGCCACAAAAATGACTTTTTCATCATCCTCATAGTTTTTCAAAAAACTGTGCAATAATTGCTTTGCTTTTCTCTTTTTGGAAAATCTTGGATGAAACCTGTCTACTTTATACCTGATTATCAATTCATCCAGTTTATCATCAATATCTATACTTCTCATACTATATCCTGTTCCTTTAACATTTATATACTAATATTCTTCTTAACAGCGAAATCCGAAATAATTCTGATTATTTCAGAAAACAATACATATTTTCTGATTCCCATAGCCTTTACCTGCTTCTCGACTTCTTTTTCGTAAAATGTGGTTGTAATAACCCACGTATATCCGTCTTCGAAATATGCCGGTTTTTCTATAATTTTCCCAAGCCATTCCGTTCCCTGCTTCAATACATTATTATCGAATATTTTCCCGACTTTCATCCCCAAAATATTTAATATATCAGCACACTCATGCGCCCTTAAACCCGTCCCAAACAAATGGCAGCAGCATGTCCACTCCAGTTTCTTTTCTAATACCATCTTCAATTCGTTTCTTTCTCTTTTGCATGTCTTTATCAATTTTGTTACTTTGTCCAAATAAAGAGTATCCATACTTTTTTGATATAATGCATTTATATCATCTATTCGTTGTGCTTTCCTATCCAGTGGTAAGTGCCGGAGACTTATTTTCTTCCGCTCTTCTATGCACATTCTACCAGAACTTAATCCTCCCAATGTAAAATTCGTCGTAACAAAATCAACGCTTTTTATTTTCGCTCCCTGTATATACATTCTTAATGTCCAGTCATAATCTGCACATATCTTATATTGTAAATCAAATCCTCCATGTTCCAAAAACAGCCTTTTTTTAACAAAAAGAGCAGGATGTGAATAAATCATATCAACATATATATCCTCTTCAACCCGCTCTTTTACACTATATCCAACAATCCCTTTATCTCCTATCAATGCCTGCCTGGCCGCAACCATATCACATCCGCTTTGCGAAAAGACACTCTCAATAAAAGGGAAAATATTCTCTTCATACCAGTCATTACTGTTCAAAAAACTTATTACATCCCCAGTTGCCATATGGACTCCCTTATTCATTGCGTCATATAAGCCTTGATCTGGTTCACTTATCCATTTTGTAATTTTTTTACCATATTTCTTGATTAAATCAAGTGTCCCGTCCTCCGAACCGCCATCTACAATAATAAACTCTAATTCTACGTTTTCCTGCGATATTACACTTTGTATTGTTTTTTCAAGCGTATGCACGCTATTCAGGCAAACAGTAATTATTGAAAATCTCATCTCTCCCTCAAACTTTCTCCGCCGGCGTTATGCAATCTAACTGGGCAAAATATTGATATAATTTTTTTATCCCCTGTTCTAAGGTTACATGAATAAGCTGCCCAAAACATTGTTCATATCTTGTAATATCCAAAACATTAACCGGAACATCTGCCTTTCGGTTATCCAGATATTCTACTTTAACCGCCTTACCCAGTACCATCTCAATTAATTTTATTATTTCATTGACACTATACCCTTTGCCCGAACCGACATTAAATACTTTATATTCTCCGGAGTATGCCGCGATATTAAGAATTGCGGCAATAGCATCTTCTATATATATATAATCTCTTATAATCAAACCATCTCCATAAACATACAATGGTTCCCCTTTCATAGCCCTGAAAACAAACGTAGTCATAACACCCTGTATCCCATTGGGTTTCTGATACTTCCCATATGGATTAGATAATCTGACTATCCTATAATCCAAACCGTATAAATACCAATATAAATATAATAATTTTTCAATTGTAATCTTCTGCAGTCCATAACCTGAAATGGGTTCGTTACATGCAGTTTCTTCTAAAGGCATCTTCGCGGATACACCATATACTGTTCCTCCGGAAGACAAAAACAGTACCCTCTTTACCCCATTTTTTACACAGGCATCCAAAAAAGAGGCTGTTACAATAACATTATCCATCAACCCCATTCCAATATTCTGATTGGAATTGTTAGGCAATGTCGTACTTATCAAATGATATACCGTATCAATTCCTGCTGTCAATTGTTCAAAATTGGTAGATAATTGAAAATTATCTTTTATGATACGACATCTCTTCTTTTGCTCCGCGGATATTTCCCGTCCAAAAATTGTTTCTACCTTATCAAATAAGATCAATTCATCCTGACTATTGTTAAGAATGCTTTCAATTAAATTTCTTCCAATAAATCCGGATGCCCCCAAAACCAAATGTTTCACTCATCATTTCCTCCTCAGACAATGCACGGCATAGCTCCTAGTTCATTTCTCCATACTGCTTCATTCTATATTGTTTTGCTTCATACTCTCTGTATTGCTCGTCTATATTTTCATAATACAGTTTTGACTTAACAGTATAAACTAATATACTATCTTTCCTGATTCCTTTAAGCAGCAACTGCTTATTGATATCTCTTGCACCCGCCTGACTTGTATTTATCCACAAAGCTTCCGGATATTCCAGATCCGCATGATCTATTGACAAAACCTTTATGGCATTATATTCCAATAACTGTTTCTCACGATTATTATCACAAAAACATTTTATATTCTCTATTCCGCATCGCATTAAAGAGTCGGCCACATCTTTTCCTATATCTGAAAACCCTATTATAATAACATCTTTAATATTTTTGCATCTATTAAGTATGTATTCCCAATCATTTTTTTGAGTATTTTCTACTGCACTATTATATAGTTCTTCATAATCAACTGCTGATAAAGCTCTCTCGGCACATTTCCACCACAAATCTGCACCGCCTGTCCTTATGCAATTCCACGGCTTATATTTCCCCGGAAAATGTAAAATGCCAAAACCTTTATTTACATCATCAATTTCTCTCTGTGAAAAAAAAGTACCCTTTAATTTATCTGTTTTCTTATAATAATCTGCAAAAAAATTATATTTTAAATCCAGTTGTACAATCTTTCCAAAACAACATTTATTCATAATATCCTGATCCATAAACATATAATAATCTTTTAAACAGGAAATAAATGTCCTTGACATATCCTCATCTCTCATTAACGTCAAATTCATAAGCAATACGCCGGCATTTATATATTCACTCATTCCCGGAATTCCAATGGTATCTCCGTAATTTTCATACTCTTTCATATTACATTGCAGCATGCAGTCTTTTACTCCTGCCAAATACTTTCCCGTCAAGTCTATATTATATATTTCTGACAAATCTGTATTAATAATAATGTCGCCATCTAAAAACAGACATCTGTCACCCTCTATAATATCCGGTATGAGAATACGGTAAAAAGATGATTTTGGAATATAAGACGTCGTTTTGGCATTCATAAATATACTTTCGTTAATTTCTTTAAAAGAAATGTGAACATTAGTCCATTTTTTCTGTATTACATAAATTTTTTCCCGTTTACACTCTTCAAGCTGCGAATCACATAAAATATATATATTGAAAAAGGAATCTTTTTCTCCTGCTTCCAATAAAGTCCAGATAGCCACTCTCGTCTGCAAAATATAATTTTCATCTGTAGTCATTACAATGGTTAATTCCTTATTCATGTATATATTACCTTTCTCTTTATTTTGCTGCTATTTTACGGCATAAATCATCCCTATTTTTTCCCCTACAACAAAAGATTTGAAACAGTATGACGACAATAAATCTATAATTTCTTTTGGATTTCTATGATACTCAATCATAATGGCATCAATTTTATGAAGCAAATCGGTTCTTTTGATAGAGTTAAATATAGCAAACTCCGAACCCTCTGTATCAACTTTCAGAATAACTTTCTTATCTCCATTCTCATCAATAATCTTTCTGATTTCTTCAGACGCATCCTTACAGGATATTTTCTCTTTCCGTTTATCATCTGCTTTGGACATGATACTTCTCCAACCCGTATTTTCACTATTCACTGCAACCTCTATATCCTCCTCTTT
The DNA here is from genome assembly GCA_910579735.1 of uncultured Lachnospiraceae bacterium. Classification (GTDB taxonomy): domain Bacteria; phylum Bacillota; class Clostridia; order Lachnospirales; family Lachnospiraceae; genus UBA3282. The sequence continues at coordinate 64,697 of CAJTUZ010000007.1, read as the reverse complement.
ATCAGATAAAGCAACATTCATCGGGTATAACTTACGTTTTATATGAATATCATTTAGTTCAAAATTGTCCAGAGCCTGCTGAAATGTATCTGGAAATGGTTCAAACCCATATACCTTACTGACCCATTCTTTAGATGCAAAATATAATGAGACTGCTCCAATATTCATACCAATATCAATGACTACCGCATTTTCCTGTAAAAAATTAATTCGGTAAGCATTATTTATAAAAACCTCAGCAACAATATCAAAATCTGTCAGATAACGTTCTCTAATCCGTATATTACCAATTTTTGATATCAGGCATTTATCATCTTCTGCCTCATATTCCCATTCGTCCCCTTCCTCTAAAACATCTATTCTATTCAAAAATCTTATTTTTCTTATATCCACGTTATAATTCATCAAATATTGAAAGATTCGATTTCCTGCAGTATAGCTGGTACAAATATAAATATAATCATAATCTTCTTGCCCCAATTCCTCTAAAGACAAAACTCTCTTTCCTTCAAAAAGCCGGCCTGTGGCGGTAGTTGTATCATTATAATTACTTTCCGCATAAGCAATTATATCTAAATTTGAAGGTAATTTTTTAATATTTTTTCTATAATACTCTCCCATGCCGTATATAATTGTTTTTTTCATACTCATCTCTCCTTTTCCCTACAAAGCAACTCTCTCAAGGTACTTCCTATTGATTTATTTTATCAAATTCCAAATTCTTCTATTATTTGCTATTCGCTTCTCACGATAATCTCCGTTTTTCCAACCGGCATTATACCGGTGTATCGCTATAGTGTCTTCCGACATTGCACTAAATTCATAAACAATACTATCCTGTGGCACCAGATAATTTCTGGGTAAAAAAACCATGCCATCAATTAACTGCATATCACCGTTTAACTCCAATCCTGCTTCTGTTAATACAGACCTGATATAACGCGGCTGGCACAACTGATTCATCCTTTTCATATCACCCGAAAAAGCGATACCGTCGTATAACCCCATTAATTTCTTTACTAATAAATTCTCCTTTTTAGCTGCAAATGTACCCAAGTCAATATCGTTTTGGGTATCAAATGTAAAGAATGCCTCACATCCCAGTAAACTATCTAATGGACGCAGCAATTCCACATCCATATCCAGATAAATTCCTCCCTGATGGTATACAACATCCAGTCTTGCATAATCAGATGCAAATGCCCATTTCTTTTCTGCGATTGCCTTTTGCATAAATGGATGCTTTGTATAATCATAATTATCCATAGTCCATTCATAAATTTCATAATCAGGACATACCTTTTTCCAACTATCTATACATTTTTGATAGGTTTCCGGCTTTTTATCACCACTGAACCAAAAACTATGCAGTATCCTCGGTATTTGCGGAGAGGTTTTGGTCATTTCTATCTGCTTCTTTATTTGTACATCCTGCTTCCCTGCACTGTTTACCATAATTAGCGGAAAAATATAGCAGCTAATATCATCACTCAGATTCATACTATTTAACTGTTCGTACATTTCACTCATATAATTACTGCTGCCGATCAATATGATACACTTATCTTCTCCCAATAATTTAGAAGGGGCGTATACCGATATATCTTTATGATCCATAATTTGTAATACCGAATCATACCGACTATTATCAACGGCATAGTTAACACTCCTCAGTACCTCTATTGGTAGTTTTTCTTTCATATATAGCTCAAAATATTCTCCGACTCCAAATAAAACTACTCTCTGCCCCTCTATTCGATTATGTAACTCATCTAAACGACAATTATACAGTTTCATGTCAACAACTGTTCTCCTTCACCTGCAGTGCCGCTTCTACCAAGTCCGTATCATGCGCTGTAAAACCTCGGCATTTCTTACAGAAATTTGTATAACCTTTTTCGGTATATCCCAAACGAAATTCAATCAATTCTTTCTTTTTATCTACTGTATGTCTGCGCAGATCATAACTTTCTTCTAAATCCTGTTCTCCTGCAATGCCGGCCACCGCAGCATACGCCGCATAATTACAGCTATATAATTTGCCGTCCCGCAGTTCCTGCCATGTCTGGCCACATCGGGAACGATGTTGTATCAGCCATTCTTCCGTCATTGCAGAGTAATCTGTTTTTTCCGGCGCCAGATCCACCCAGCTGTCTGCTTTATTGATATAGTACGGAATCTGATATTCTTCCATTTTGCGTATCAATTCATCAAACTGCACATTATATTGGGGTACGGCTTCCCGATAATCATCTACCGTCACTTCCACCCTGCACTTACCAAGTTTGCACAGCATTTCCTCTGTGGGAACCACCGTCCCGTTAGTAACTGTTCGTAATGTACCGATTCTGTCCCGGTAATTTTTGTCAATATATTCAATCAAATCCGCTGTATAGCGATACAGCATAGGTTCCCCGCCGCTTACATGAAACAGCATAATATAATCCACGTTGGCAAAGAATAAATCTACATCCGCCTTTAATGCTTCCCAATCCCTGACATAAAATTCCTTTGCAAAAGGATTAAAATTCAGACAATATCTGCACTTCAGATTACATACTGTACTTGGAAGAAAGGAAACGCTCAGAAAATATACTTTATCATACCGATAAAGGTAAAACACGGAAATAAATTCTTCTATCAGGAAAAAATCTATATCCTTTTGATATCCCTGCTGTTCCAACTGTTCTATTGCTCCGGTACGGTCAATCTGAGATATTGTCAGGATTATCCCCTCATCTTCTTTCAAAATCAGATTATTCAATCCGATACATTTCTTTCCGCATATCAGTTCCCTCTGTTTCGCCGGATTATTATCAATATATCCTATAACAGGCACATCTTTCTGAAATGATTTCAAAAACTGCTTTCCATAATCTCCACAGCCAAACAGATAAAATCCCTTTTTTGCGGAAATGCAGCGATATACTTCATCATATTCATGCCCCTTATTTTTCCAACGCATATATCATGTCTCCCCTTTCTTCATATCTTCGACATTAAATCATCCGTCCTTATATATTAAATTTCATATTGCAATATCTCATCAAAACGTTTTATCCATTCTGTTCTGGAGGCATTCAGTCTGCGGTACTCGTTCTCATAGTTCCGCATGATGCTCTGAAAAATCTCCAGCATATCCTGATTTTGCTGCTCATACGCAATTTCCGCTGCGCAGCTGCTGTTATATGCGATTATCCGCTTAATAAAGTCCATTACAGACGGTTCTACATAATGTTCTTCAAATTTCTTTTCGACAATCTGATAGGCTCTTATATGATCCCGTTTCCTTGATAAATCCGGTATATGAAACCCTGATTTTTTCCGCTGCAAATAGTGATAAAACGCTCTGTCTATGTAAACCGCATGCTTTGTGTTCAAAGCGCATTGCGCCAGATACAAAACGTCTCCTCCCAGTTGAAGGCTTTCATCAAAAAATATCGGCTCTCCTGAATCACCACATACGATTTCTCTTTTATACAATTTATCCCACATATAAGCAAATGCACGATAGGAATCTCTCTCATAGAGATACCGCAGAAGCTGTCTTCCGTCAAACCTCTTTGGTTCCACGTTCTTTTCATTCTGCACCTCGATACAGGGTTTCCCCGGATCTTCATATTCCTGGTAAAATCCGGCAATCGCCATATCCGCGCATTCCTCTTCCAACGCTTTTACAAGACTCTCATACATATCCGGCTCTATCCAGTCATCACAATCCATGAACCCTATGTAATCACCGGTGGCCGTCCTCAGTCCGGTATTTCTGGCATTGCTTTCTCCCCTGTTCTTTTGGTGAATAGCTATAATACGTTTATCCTTCGCCGCAAACTCATCTACTATCTTCTCAGATCCATCTGTCGAACCATCATCTATGCAGATGATTTCCATATTCTGATATGTTTGCGAAACTACGCTCTCCAAGCACCGATTCAAATAATTCAGCGTATTATAAACCGGTATAATAACTGAAACCTTTTTACTTTGCATTTCTTGTCTCCAAAAATTTTTCCATGATTTCTGCTATTGCAATGCTTTCCCCTTTTGTCAGCTTGAATTGTTTCTCTCCAAAACCATTTATACAGGATACAAAATCTCCTATTTCATATCTAAGTCCATCTTTTAGAAATTTTGAAAAATATTTTTCATTCTGACTGCTGTCTTCATATCGCACCTCAAAAGAAGTCGTTTTCCACCATGGCGCCTCCACGACAATATATCCCCTTGTCCCTGCAACAATGAGCTGTCCCTCTGATTTCACGCCCAGACCATTCTTCGATATTGCAAAAGCATTCTCATAAGTAAAATATGCCTTTGTATAAATATCCAGACCATTAGCGGCAGTCTGACATTTAAATTCCAATTCCCGATAATTCTTCCCCAATATTTTCAAAATCGGTAATACTGTATAGCTTCCCAATTCCGTAAAACTTCCGCCATATTCTGTATCTGTCAGTTCACGATGCAGCGGATTTTCCAATTTTGTAAAACATGCCTCCACATCACGTACACTTCCGATCGCACCGCTTCGCACAATCGACAATAGTTGGTTGAATCCCGGACAATACGCTGTTTTGATTGCCTCCATTAAGACGACCTTATTTTCTTCTGCCAGCCGGAACATTTCTTCCGCCTGCTCCCTTTTTAAAACCATGGGTTTTTCACATAAAACGTGTTTCTGATGCAGAATAGCGCTTTTAATATATTCATAGTGTGTCTGATGCGGAGAAGCAATATATACGGCATCTATTTCCGCATAAAACTCTTCCAGATCATCCATGTACTTATTCGTCTCAAACTGCTTTGCAAACCTCCTGGCACTCTCTATATGCGGATTATAAACCGCATCTACGTTTATCCCGCTTACGTATTTCGCTTCAGGCACCATGCGTGCCGCAATACGCCCGGTCCCAATAATCCCCAGACGGATAATGTTATACTTCTTCGCACGCAGCATCGTACTTGATATATCTTTCGTTCTTTCCAGATAAACAACCTCACAATAATTCTTTAAAAAGTCAAAAACTCCTGTCCAATCGGAACCAACAGTAAAAACGTCAATCCCGTATTTCATAATATCCTCGATTTTTTGTCCTTCGTGATCTTCTATGATAATCTCATCTGCAAAACCGGTCTTTTTTACATTTTCAATACGATCCATCAAAGAATCTACTACGTTCATTTTCCCGCGTGACTCATCGTAATGCTCCGTAGTTACTCCAACGATCAGATAATCCCCCAATGCCTTTGCCCGCTGTAATAACCGGTAATGCCCTTCATGAAATAAATCGAATGAACCGTATGTAATGACTTTCTTCATGAGCGTTTCTTCCTTACCTTTCCCTCATTGTAATTATTTATATTTCTTATAGACACTGTAACTCTGTTACCGGATGTACTTTCCGCATTTCTATCGGCGGCAGTTTCATATAATCACCAAACTTAAATGACAGGTATGCATCAAAATTTTTAATCCCCCAGAAGATCTCATCTTCAAATAATATTTTTTCACTGTTCTCATACCATTCCCGCAAATATCCATATTCCTTATTGGGTGTTGGAAAAGTCAGGATGCGAACCCATCTTGTCTTCTTTCTATTTAATCTGCGTACATATCTGTTGAAATACCCGTATAAAACATCTGCCGGAATATTATTTAAAAGCTTATACCAGCCTTTTAAAAAACGATTCTTTGAAGCTATCATACCAACCGGCGCCCACATCGCCTTTCGGATACAATAACAATGAAAATTCTGCAATGTCCTCACAAACTTATAATCCGAAACAGGATCAAGCGGAAATATATCAATAAAAATCCCCTGTTCATAGGGCATGTGTTCCTGGTGTTCACGTAGAAATCTGGTCCCTTTTCTTCTGAGTTTTCCATACCCCCAGCGATAGCCTGTTGTGTTTCTATGATCCTGAAAATAGAATCTGCTATGATCTAATTCCGTCTTACAGGCAATCCGAAACTTTTCATATTCATCCCTTAAAAACGCCACATCTGCGTCATCATCCCACGGAATATAGCCTTTATGCCGCACGGCGCCAAGCAGCGTACCCGCTATGATATTATAATGAATCCCGCAAAGAGTACAGATTCTGTCAACTTCTTTGAGCATTTCCAGCTGGATCATCTGAACCCGGCGTAATTCATCATCAGTCAAATGATGTACATTCACATTTTCACCTCATATTGTAAAGCTGTTTTTATATATCTATGACTTCATGATTCATAATCATGATCGGTTTTCCCTGATGTCTGAACAATTCTACCACCGAACTTGTATCCCCGTAATAAGCATCAGACAAATTAATGGCCCTGTGCAGATCCTTGGAATCATCATAAATTCCAACTTGTTCTTCCCGATATCTGTTCACCAATTGTACATAAGGTTCCACAGCCTCCGGATTCATGGACGCTGCTGTTTCTAGCATTAACGGATGAGGCCTCCATAATAAAACCACATCTTTTCTTTTTTGAAAATAATTAAATATCCAATCCAATTTTTTAAGAAACTGCTCACTTTTCCCTTTCATCACACTACTCAAATGCGTATTGAAGAACAGAACTTTGATGTTTTTTTCTAAAAAAGGTTTCCACTTATCAGGAATCAAGGTTTCCTTCGTCTCCTCTACATCCAGTTTAGGAGATCCGAAAGCCTGAAATTTCTGTTTAATTGCAGTTTTTCCAAGTTTTTTTACCAATTCCGGCAAAGCAGCAGAATAATATCTTATATATTGTTCTCTGACCTTTTCCGACTGCAGGATTACCATGTTAGCATACAGCGTTCCCGGCAGAATGCAGTAGTGTTCCAGCACAACCTCATTTTTATGTACAAAATAGGGTATATATACCAGCTTATCTGTATACTTTCTGATCCTTGAGGCATAAAAATACGGATGGACCGTCGTCACCAGATTATACTGATCATATGGATTATGAATAAAAATGACATCCGGCTGCAGTCCCTCCAGCGCATATTGCTGCCAGTCAACGATCGGCACATACGGCGGAAAATCTGCTCCCTCATACTGCATTTCTCCCGGCGAGCCATCTTTATTCTTTGTAAAATACGGAATCGGCATCACCAGACTTGTCCATTCGCTGTCCGCATCCGCCGCCCTCCAGACACTTTCCAGAGAATCCCACATAGACGCTTTATAAGGCAGAAAAACCGCTACTTTCTCAGTCGTCATGCTCTTTAGCGCATTTTCGGCCTTGATCAGATTTTCTTCCAGACTTTTATAAGCCTTCTGCGGCAAAACAGTCTCTCTCTCCACACTGATCTGATAAACCCTTTCGCAGTAGCGCTCCAGATAGCTGACAACATCCGTTCCCTCACCCGCTATCTGCTCGATTGCCTCTCCAAGCTGGATCGCAGCTTCCTGGCAGTCACTGAGCGCCGTCTGTACCGTATCGTATTCTTTCTGTCCGAGCTTCTCTTTGACCCGCAGATGTATGGTATGGATGTTCTCCATAATATCCAATATCTGATTTTTCTGAAATTTCCGCATTCTAATAACCATGCCTTTCTCTCAGCCTGCAGCCTTTTTATTCGCCGTTCGTCGAACATACAGGCATGCTCTCTTTACTAACGCCCATTATAATATATATCGACAGAATCTACAAGAAGCTTAGATCAGTGCAGCAACTGCGGGATCATCTGCGGCGTCTGGCCTGCCTGCGTCAGCATCGCCACGGATGCCTGCCGCAGGATATTATTGACAGAATGTTCCATCACGTTCCCGGCAATATCTGCGTCACGAACAGCCGATTCGCTCGCCTGCGTATTCTCGATCACATTGTTATTGTTATTGATCGTATGCTCTAACCGATTCTGTATCGCTCCATAAATACTCCGCCTGGAACTCATCTGCTCTAACGCATCATCTATTTCATCTATCAGTTCCTGATTGTCATTCCATCTTCTGTTGCCTATAAGCTGATAATAAGACGGTTCATATTCGCCAAACACCGGCTGTTCGTTAAATTCCGTACTCTGATCGATACGGTCGATTTCGACCCAAAGTTTTTCGGTTATTTTTGCATTCTTTTTGCCGTTTATCTGAAAATGTCTTTCGGCATTCATTGCCAGCATATTGTTTTGAATCGATATCATGCTGGGCCCCTCCTTCCGGATTTTCTTTATTGTAACATAAAACAGTCTTTCTACCATCTTATTTTTGTGATAGAATACACATAATCTTTTGATCAGGGAATGAGGTACTTATGAAAATACTTTTTATCGAATGGGCAAGTTTCGGCAATGAAGATATGAAAGATGCGTTCCGTGCAGAAGGCCATGAGACCGTCTGTTTTCCTTTTTCCAATAAAGACGGCAGGCGAAACGGCGAAATTGAGTCGGAGCTTACAAACGCCCTGCATAAAAAAACACCGGACGTCGTTTTTTCTTTCAACTATTTTCCGGTGATCTCCAATGTCTGCAAAAAAGAAGACATTCCTTATATCTCATGGATCTATGACAGTCCCTACGTTATGCTTTATTCCTATACGGTCATCAATCCATGCAACGTCATTTATATTTTTGATAAAGAACTGTACCTGGAATTCCACAATGCCGGAATCACGACGGTACACTATCTGCCTATGGCGGCGAATACGGAACGTTTGGATTCCATGACTGCGGATATGTCGCCCGCAGATCCCCAGGCTGCATGCAAAGAAAAATCCGTCCCTGCTGTTTCGCCCTGTATATACGATATCTCATTCATCGGTTCCCTTTATACGGAAAAGCATAATTTCTTTGAACGGATGACGACATTATCCGATTATACAAAAGGCTATCTGGATGCCATGATGTCCGCGCAGATGAAAGTGCAGGGTTATAATTTCATTCAGGAATCCCTGGCTCCCGTTATGGATGATCTTTATAAGGCGCTGCCCATGGATCCCAACCCCGATGGTGTGGAAAGCAAAGAATACCTTTATGCCCAATATGTAATCAACCGCAAGATCACGGGTTTGGAACGTACGGAACTGCTTTCGGCTATTACGAAAGAACACACCATCGATCTTTTCACCCATGATATAGCCTTCTCCATGCCGGGCCTTCGCAACCACGGCACAGTCGATTACTATACGCAGATGCCCGTGGTTTTTAAACAAAGCCGGATCAATCTGAACATCTCTCTGCGCAGTATCAAAAGCGGCATTCCGCTGCGCGCATTTGATATTATGGGCAGCGGCGGTTTTCTGCTCAGTAATTTTCAGGCTGACTTTCTGGATGATTTTGTACCGGGAGAAGATTTTGTATATTACGAAAGCAAAGAAGATCTGCTGCAGAAGATCGATTATTATCTTACCCATGAAAAAGAACGGCAGGATATTGCAGACAACGGTCATCATAAGACTGCGGCAGGACACACGTACAGACACCGGGTAAGGGAAATGCTGTCCGCTCTTTAGAGCGGACATTTCTTTAACGCCTGATTTAATCCCCACACATTCCCGGGCGTAAGCTCCACTTTCAGAATGGTCTTTAAAATGCGGTCAAACTCCTCCTCTTTTTCCATAACATATTTGTTTTGCAGTATGTCGGGAAACAGATGAAGCAGCATATCTTTTAGGAAACTCATCTCTTCTGCCGTCAAAGTATATCCTTTTTGAATCAGCATACTGATACTCAGTCCGAATCCCCAGTCATAAAACATACATTCCAGCTCCGCCCGGCAGCGCTCAAAAAGTCCTCTTTCTTTCAGGTCTTCTATCAGAAGCAGCCACACTCTTGCATTGTCCCATTTATGTGCATCCCAGTTCCTATGTACGGTGCTGTTGTGTGTCTGCAAGTAAAAATATAGTTTTGCATCCACAAAAACATGTACTTTCTCATACAGCCGGACCGGCAGGGTAAAAGAAGGTTCTTCACAGATCAGCCGCTGTGCAAAGCGGATCTGATTGTCCTTAATTAACGACGCTTTGTAGAATTTCCTCATACATCCAAGGGAAAACTCATCTGTCGAAGCCATAAGCGTCTTTCTTTTCGTTTCTTCGTCCCAAAGCTCCTTCAAATAACTGCCGTTTCCCTGTTCGATCTCCTCTCCTGTTTCCGTATCGTCGGAAACCACCTTATAACGATATTCCACTACGTCCGCATCATATTGTACAGCCGTACGGTATAAGATTTCCAATGCCCTGTAAGCCAGCCAGTCGTCCGCATCACAAAATACCAGATACTCTCCGCCCGCATAAGAAATCCCGATATTCCTGGCACCGCCCTGCCTCATGTTCTCTTCCAAAGCAATGACAAGAATCGTATCCGGATACTTTTCCTCATACGCCGTAAGCAGGCCAAGCGTCGCACCGTCATCGGTCGAAGCGTCGTCGATCAGAATGATCTCCATGTTTTCTGTTCCTATCGTCTGTTTCAGAAGATGTTCCATACAGCGGTCGAGATATTCGGCCGCATTATAACAGGGAACGATTACGCTGACCTTTTTCATGATCCTTTAACCTCCCAGCAATTTTATAAGTCCGGTTCGATAAGAAAATGCTTCCCGCACCTTCCGCGCCCCTGCTGCCGCAATCTGCGCTCTTTCTTCCTCATGCCGCAGATAATAGTCTATTTTGTCCATGCAGTCGGCAAGTGAACGAAACATGACCACCTCTTGTCCGTCAACAAAATTTTCCGCAATCTCCGGCTGCATATTCGTTAATACAAAACCGCCGCACGCCATAATGTCCAGCACTCTGAGCGGAATCCCCGCATGAATGGAACGCAGGGACAGGTTCAGGTTGATCCTGCTCCCTGCAAATACAAGCGGCATCTGCGTATGGTAATCTACAATGCCCCGGCTGTATTTTGCCAGAACAGACGAAGATTTCAGATCAGATCCCGTATACAGCCGCAGATCGGCTCTGCCGCCGAACCGCTGCGCTGCTTTTTCCATAAGCAGCCGTCTTTCCTCTACGGTTACTTTCTTTTCCAGCACGGCCGCCAACAAAATATCTTCTGCTTTTGCAAAATAATCCTCTCCAAGCATCAATCCCCGGCTCTTCATCATCGCTTCGACAGGTTTTAAATCTGTTTCTCCAGATCTTACCGCTTCTTTCAAATAATCTTTCTCATAGGCAAAACACTGTTTTTCGATAACCGCATCCCACGCCTGCACTGCTTTCCGCATCTTCATATCGTCCGCCGCACCGGCTTTGAATCTGTCATAATAATTATGAACATCCGTATAAAAGGAACCGACAAAAGAGATGTCACACCGATATTCTTCCTTTTCTGCCGGAGACGCCTCCCCGATAACCGATGCAAACAGATCCGGATCTGCACCGAGCGGTACATGCGACACTGTCCGTACGCCATATTCCTGCAGATTTCCGACCATTTCCCGATCAAATATTCCGATGTGATTACAGGGCAGCATAATCTGTCCGGCATATAAAGTAAAGTGCGGACAATCGTATACCCACGCGTAGTAAGGGATTTTGCTCGTATGACAAAGCGCCGAGATGATCGGGAAATAATTAAAGGATATGACCGCTTCTATGCCTTCCCGATGAATAAGCGGTATCATCTCTGCAGCCAGTTCCATATCTCTTGTATAATGTCTGCACACTTTCCGAAACCAAATAATCTCGAATCCGAGTTTTTCCAAATTGGCCGCCAATATCCGTTCGTTATTCGCCTGCCATGCATATAATAAAAGTTTCAATCTTTACCACCTGTATTCTTTTAAGAATTTCTGCCGTTCTTCCTCATAGCAGGCCAGATTCATCAATCCGCAGTCATGCACGCACCACGGCGCGCTCATCTGCGGGACGACTACTTTATAGCCGCGTCTGATAAATTCCTGACACTGCGAACAGTCATAAAAATCCCATTTGTCAAACAGATCTTCCCGCCAGGGGATATCATACTGCGTTATCATGAGCAGGCCATCGACTGCTTCCACTTCCGTCTGCTGTTCGTTCCCCGCAAAAAATGTCAGCGTATCATAAATACACTGCTCATAAAGCGCTCCGCACCGTTCTCCGTTCCACGGAACGCCGTTTTCAGGAAGTTTGGGAGAGCCGACCACGCCGATCAGCCCGATCCTTTCATCCTGCCCAAAAACATGCAGAAAATCCTGTATAAAATCAGGATTGATCAGAAAGGTATCCTGATGCAGATACACTTTGTATTTTGCATCGGAACATCCCATTGCCTCATTGTATCCCGCCGCCATAGACGCGGCATCCTCCACGGTCAGCACGTCGATCCGGTATCCTTCCGGCACGGTTAAATGATCAATATAATACAGACATTCCGACGTGTATAACTTGTCGTTGCTGCAGATAATAAAGCAAACCTTTTGCTTGCAAACTTTTTGCCCGCAAACCTCTTGCCAGCAAACCTTTTGGCTGCGGTTCCCCTTTTCTTCCATTACCATTCCCTCTTTTACAGATTTCCCCCGATCAGCCGTAATACTTTGTCTTTATGTACGACGCTGTAGCGGACGGCCGCCACTAATTCAAAGATCGATATTCCGTTCTCGGATACATAGGCATAGAATGTCTCCATGCCCCCATCCATAAGGTCAAAATCGATCCTTCTTAGATAAAACCGTAATTTGGTATAGCGCTCCAATAAGCGCTCCATGCTCCCCGCTTTTTCAAAAAGCGTCTGTTTTCCTGCCGCTTTCTCCTGTTTATAGACAGGGAACAGGTAGCGGAGCGTTACGATATCGTTGTCATTGATCTCGTCTTTTTCATTTGCTTTGATCAACTGCTCCAGTTCATCGTAACGTCCCTGCGCAAACTTTTCTTTGATCTGTTCTTTCAATTCCTGCATTATACGAAATCTTTTCCTTCCTCAAACCGCTGTTCCAGAATATTCTGCAGTCGTTCTTTCCATGTGGAATGGGCTGCCGCCTTTTTTTGATTATCCATGATGACCCTGGCAAATCCCGGGTTATCCAACAGCAGTCTGACGTTTTTCACCAGTCCGTCCATATCGTCCAATTCATAAAAAACAATGTCCCGGCCGTTTTTAAAATGTTTTACCAGATAATCCGACGTATCGGAAACACATACGGAACCGTTCAGCATGGCATTGTATATGCGGTCATGCGAACCGTACTTAAACCACGGCTGAATATTTAACGTGATCTTGCTCTCCCGCATTAACTCCATACATTCTGTCGGCGTAACACTGTCATGCAGGCGGATATGATCAGGATATCTGGCCTGTACCGGTTCCCAGCCTTTTTTACAGTAAATATCCACCGTAATGCCTGCTGCCGCCAGAGATTCTATGACTCTGCCCTGATAATATCCGCGCACTTCACTGACAATCTGCTCATATATGGCCCTGAAGCAGATACGCGCCTCTTCCAGTCCTAACTGTAATCCAAACTGGCTCATACAGATATCATATGCTTTTTCCGGCGTCATGAACGGATATTCCAAAAGGATCTTCTTTATGGTATAAAATACTTCGTCGTCGTGTCCCTGCAGAAAGGCAAATACAGGAGAGGAACTCTGCACTTCCCTTCTCGCCCCGACATACAATACGTCAATTTTCCTTTCTTCATAGGGAATTTCTGCAGTTTCCGGCAGCGGAACTCCGGCGAGCGGCAGAAACTGCGTGTTCTTATACGACGGGAAATAGGTATTCATAAATTCCTTATGATAAGCGTCTACCGTAATGATCTGCATACACTTATAATTGCGTTCCAATACCCGCAAATACCATATAGGCGGATCGACATACACATTATGAAACTTCACCTGTTTTACTTCCCAATAATTCCTGCCATGCGCCTCTACAGTAAGACCGACATTGTTAAATGTTATGACATCCGTCGTCTCATCGATCTGTGCATCCAGCTCCTGAAGCCGCCCGATATACGCTTTGTAATCAGATACATCTATCACGACCGCATCCTCCATGTCCTGCGTCATATAATCAATAAACAGATCCAGTGTCTGCAGCATGCCTTTTAAAAAAATGACCATGGTATCTATCCTCCTGTATTTTCCCGGTAAACCGATTATTTTTTATCCAACAGATCAATTGCCGAAAACTCCAGCTCCAGTATCCGGAACAAAAACCGGTATGAGCGCTATCCCTTCGGACCCGATGACTTCATCCATGAATGTAAAATCTTCTTCTGTCAGCTCATTATGCAAAATGTACACGGACAGCATAATATTTTTATGATGGCGTTTCAGCGACATGAGCATGATACAGGCATATCCTATATATTCCCGGTTGGTAGATATCATAATATTCATGCGTAATACCCATGCCTTTCTTCTTTATCAAGTCCCATATACGTTCCGAGAAGATGCGTAAACTTTACCGCGCCGTAATAATTCAGATGGGATATATCATAATAGCAGGCCCGCTCCTGCGATATTTCATGCCCCTTAAAATCTATAAAACGAAAAGGATACTGTCTGCCGCTCTCTTCTATGATATCGTAAAATATCTTCTTCCAGCCTGCATACGCCTGCGCCGCCATTTTTTCCGCCTCTGCATACCGCGGCAGCAGGATAACGAAAACCTTCAGATCCGGATTCAGCTGATAAGCCAGATGTAAGAGTTCATAAAAATGAGCAATATTTTCTTTTATCGTATCCTGATAAGTATTTTGAACGATACTGGTACATACCCGGTATTCGTCCAGATCTTTCTTTTTTACGATCCTGGCTCTTTCAAACAGCTTCACCGGATTGCCGAATTCCCGGTACTGCGTCCCGGCATGCACGTTATCGAAAATTTTCTCCCAAAGCAGCATCTTCTCATGATCTATGCCCGCCAGTTTTTTCTCCTGCAATAATATCTGCATCTGCTCAAAACCATAGTCAAAATTCTTATTTCCGGCAAAATTATGAGCATCCAGAATATAACCGCCGTAATAATAGTAATAACTGACCGCCGTTTTGCTCAAAGACACATCATAATTAAAATAAGTATAGTCAAACATGTCAATGACCAGATATTTCAAATCGGCGATACGGCTCCTGTAGTTGGCAAGACAGTATTCCAATGTTTTCAGATTATAATAAATATCCTGTGACGGCACAGCCAGATTGCAGAACGGAACATTCAGGCATCTTGGTATGATACCGTAATTGGCATGCGATATCCCCAGAATCATACCATCGTATTTCGGTATCAGAGGATTCTTCATAACCCTGTCTACGATCATATCCGGCACCATGGCACGGTAAACTGCATAAAAATTGATCAGTTTCCCCTCGTCGTCTCCTATAATACATGCCAGCAATTCATACAGATATCCTGCCTGTTTTTCGCTTTCAACCGCTACAATCACCGCATCATATAATGCAAGCATATCCGGTTCCAGCTCTTCCGGCCCGTAATCGTCATCCCAGCAGATGATCTTATCGACCATTTCCACGTCGCGGACGCATCGGCAAACCAGTTTGATATCCTGTTCTTTTCCAATCAATAAGATTTTCATTCCCATACTCCTAATAAGCGTCTATGATATTAATGAGCTTCATGTTTCCCAGACTTTTTTGCAGTGAAAGACAGAACTTTCTTTTTTCTTCAGTCGGATTTAAAATATAAGCCGCAATCCCATACGACTTTTCAAACAGCTCTACGTCGAATTCCTCTCTGACGGAAACCGCCTGAAATCTTCCGAAAAGCTTTTGCCCCCGCTTCTTGGGCACCGCGCCTTCCGGCCTGCCAAAAGATGCGGCATAGGATACTTTCTTTCTATCATCCGATACGAAATCCAGATAAAAATAATCCCTTCCTTCTTCATGCAGCCGATCATTCCAGCATTGGTCGGAACCGATCACAAATGTTTCGCAGCGATGATTCAGCATACCGTATTGAAAATCCGGAAAGTACATCGAGCTTAACAAATAGTGTTCCGCTAAATATGTGCGGCAAGCCTGTCTATAACTTTCTCTTCTGCCGTTTCCAGACCGATCATTGGTTCCCGCAGCAGCGCTTTAATCCCTGCTTTTTATTGTATACCGGAATGATCACACATACCGCCGCGTGCTTCTTCAATGTGGCTTCCTCCAACATCTATAATCTGGCATACTCCTATGCCGCCATTCCTGACAATGCACATGCACGTCACATTTTATAAAATATAAATCGGCATCAGCGCACGATTCCAATAGCTTTCTACTGCCAACTATGATACGATAAAGGTATTAAAATCATAAAACTATAGTAACACAAAGGGAGTCATTATGCACCCGATATCTGTATGTATAATAGCCAAAAATGAAGAAAACCGCATAGAAAAATGTCTTTCTTCCATAAAACCATACGGTTTTGAAATTGTCGTCGTCGATACCGGCTCTACCGACAAGACGAAGGAAATTGCTGCCAAATATGCTGATAAAGTCGTCGATTTTGCCTGGTTTGACGATTTCAGCGCCGCCAGGAATTTTTCTCTGCAGGAAGCATCCAACAACTGGATCTTCATGTTGGACTGCGACGAATGGATCAAATCTATTGACGTGGAAGAACTGAACTATTTCAGGAAACACCTTTCCGACAGCGTAGGCGCAATATCGAGGGAAAATCTGGTCACATCCGACGGTAAACTGACGCTTAACAACACCGACCATACGGAACGGTTTTTCAACCGTAAGCTCTATCATTATACCGGTATCATCCATGAACAGCTCACGCCCATTCGTGGAGACGATTTTCCATGTCTTCTGCTCCATACTACGATCGGACACACCGGATATGACATGACTCCGGAAGAACAGCTTGCCAAGGGCAGACGAAATCTTTCTCTGCTGCAGAAGCAATTGGCATCGGAAGGAGAGAATCCATATATTTACTATCAATTAGGCAAGGGATGTGAGATCATAAACGACTATAAATCCGCCTGCGGCTACTATGGAAAGGGACTGTCCTTTGACGTAGATCCTGAACTTGCCTATGTCCAGGCCATGGTCAATTCCTACGGAAATGCCCTGCTGCTTACGCATCAGGCCGAAACGGCCCTGGGATTTGAAGCGATCTATGACGCTTTCGCCTCCTCCGCGGATTTCGTCTACCTGATGGGACGTATTTATATGGCCAACCAAAAATATGCGCAGGCTGTCGAACAGTTCGCTAAGGCTGTCACAATAAAAAACTGTAAATTCCACGGTGCAAACAGCTTCTTAAGCTTCTATCATATCGGCCTGATCTGCGAGAAACTGGGCGATATGGCAAACGCCGCCGCATATTACGGAAAATGCGGGGATTTTGCGCCGGCTGTGCGTCAGCTGGAAGCGATACGAAAAGCATCTCTCCCCGCTGACGATCATGGACCGTTACCGGACTTTACGCAGAATAAAAAGCGCTTTATCCTCTTTGGCAGTGATATTTTTATTCTGCAGTATATTATGGAGCAATACAGTCTGGCACTGACAAAGGCGGGGCACGAGGTATTTCTGTTTCCAGCCGTTACTGCGCCGGAGGACTTCACCAAATATGCGGAGCAGATGTTTCTGTTCCGCACAAAGGGCCTGGATGCCATCATCACCTTTAACAACAGAGGGGTTCTGATGCGGACGCGGGACGGCTCTTCTTTATGGGATGAATGGCATGTACCGTGCCTGAATCTTTTGGTAGACCATCCTATGTACTATTTTGATACGCTTGACGAAAGTCCCGCAAGCGCTATACTCGTCTGCGCAGACAGGAATCATGCGGCTTATGCCAAACGTTTTTATCCTGCTGTCAGGCATTCTCTCTTTCTTCCTACTGCCGGAGAAGAACTGCATCCCGGCAGAGAAAAGAAACCGATTGCAAACCGTACCATAGAGGTACTGTTTATCGGCAGTTATAAGTATCATGCGGACTATTCCTATGATGCTTTGGATGAACTTGTAATGGACTACCTGATCGGACATCCTGATCAGACCGTGGAACACGCCATTGAAATCTGTCTGTCGGATATATCGGATCCCCTATTGAAATCCGCCATTCAGGAGCACCGTTTCGTAGAAACGAATTTATGCGCTTTATACCGCATTGAGATCATGCGCCGGCTGGCGGATGCAGGCATTACTCTGACCGTATACGGGAACGGCTGGGAACAGACCGACCTTTACGGGCATCCGCATTTTATCTGCCATGCGCCGGTTTCCTTCGAAGAAGGACTCTCCCTCATGGAAGAGAGTAAATTTGTCCTGAATCAAATGGCATGGTTCAAAAACGGTGCAAGCGAACGTATTTTCAATGCCATGCTTCAGGGTGCGGTCTGTCTGACGGACGACAGCGTTTATTTACGGGAGATCTTAACAGATCGGCAGCATGTAGTATTTTATTCCTTATCGGATATTGAAAAAATATCTGCCATAGTGTCAGAGTTACTGTGTTCACCGCAGAAAATGCAGGCCATTGCCGATCAGGGATACCGACTGGCCAAAGCAGGACATACCTGGGAGCATCGCGCCGGACAGTTACTCAACACGCTGTTTCCTTCCGACAGACCGGAGACATGATATCTCCATGCGCCTTTCGGAACGAATCCGTTCCTGAAGATACCGGCATTTTAACAGAAAGGATTTTCCATCTATGGATAAACTGATCAGTATTATCATACCATGCTACAATGTACAGTCTTATATCGATCGATGCTTTCAGTCTCTGCTTGCCCAGACCATAGGCTTTGACAGACTGGAGATCATTTTGGTCGACGACTGTTCCACCGACGCCACATGGGAGAAGCTGACTGCCATCGAAGCCGCATACCCGGAATCCGTCATGATCATCCACTGCGATGAGAACGGTCATCAGGGTACGGCCAGAAATATCGGCCTTACTTATGCTTCCGCCCCTTACATTGGTTTTGTGGATTCCGACGACTGGATCGAACCGGATATGTACGAGAAGTTATACGGGAAAATGACAGCGCACCGCTGCGATATCGTCATGTGCTCCAACTGGCGCGACTATGGGTTTTCCGCAGATCTTTTAGAGCCGAAACAGACCGGAAAAGAAGACAGGCTTTTTCAGATAGACAGTATCGGGAAACGGAAGACTTTTTTAGCCTGCGGTTCCATCGGCTACGGCGTATGGGATAAATTATATACCCGCGAGCTGCTCTTGGATCATCATATCTTTTTTCCGGAGCACCTTGCCTACGAAGACCACTTTTTTTCCATTTTATTATATTTTTATGCACAGAGAGTCTATCTGTTGGAAGAACGGCTTTATCACTACTTTGTAAACCCTGCGTCCACGGTTCTGACTCCTAATGCTTCTCATCATTTCAATATTCTGACGGTCGATATGATGATGTGGGAAGAATGTGAAAACCGCGGTTTCCTGGATATATACCGCAAGGAACTGGAATATCAGTTTTTGAGTCTCTGCTATCTTGCTTCCCTCAAAATGATCAGTTTAAGACTTTCAGAACTGCCCTATGACTTCTTTTTGCAGCTAAAAGAAGAAACGCTCAAAAGAGTACCTGACTATCATACGAACCCTTATATTAAGGACTATGTGACGCCGCTCAACCAGTCCCTTTTGGGATTGTTAGACTATCCGATCACCGAATCGGATTTGAAAACCGTCTGTACCTCTCTGCGGCGGAATTTTATCAAAAATACGCTTTCTATCTTTGTTATGACACATGTGCCGTTTGATCCGCCGCAGAACCCGATCTACCACCCTCTGCATGTCGGCCATGCCATACACAAAGACCTGGGGTATCCGGGCGACGATACCGGCGACAATATTTCCCATCTGAACATGTATTACAGTGAATTGACCGGCCTTTACTGGGCATGGAAGAATGTGCAGAATACGGAATATATCGGTTTATGCCATTACCGCAGATATTTCCTGAATGAAGACCACTGCGTAATGAACAAGGCCGACTTTATGCCGCTTTTAGCCAGGTATCAGGTCATTATCTCGCAATCTGTCCCTGCGGAAAAATCTTACGAAACAACCTATGCGCAGGCACACAATATACATGATTTAGAGGCTGTCGGAAGGGCGATCGCCAGACTTTATCCCGATTGTCTTCCGTTTTTTCAGGAAACGCTCGCCGGCAGTAAAATCTATTGCGGAAATCTCTTCGTTACCAGGAAGGAGTTATTTGATGATTATGCCGAATGGCTTTTTTCAATCTTCGATCTTGCCTCGGAGGAAATAGACGTAAGCTCCTATGACGATTACCATAAACGGGTCTACGGCTTTCTATCCGAGCAGCTTCTGTATGTGTGGGTCCGTTACAGAAATCTCACATACTATGAAGCTTCGATCGGTTTTACACAGGAAAAATCCGAGACCTTATCTTTAAAAAAGCAATTATCCGCTCTCTTTAAAGAACGGAAAATCAAAGAGGCACACAGGCTGTTTATACAAACGACAAAATCCCGGCCGGATATCATGCTTCCCGGTTCCGATTTTCAGATGGAGCTGCTTACCATCCTGCGTATTCTTCATATCTGTACGACAGAAGAAGAACAGCATTTCTCTTCTTTTTTGGACTATTCGACGGATCTGTCCGTACTAACTGCACATTACAAGCGTACTGCCGATATTCTTTCACGCTGTGCCGCCCTGCAGGAGGATATGCCGCTGCCGCAGGACGACCTCGAATATCTGCAGTCCACAGCGGTATCCGCCTGTGCCATAGACGCCATGCTATCTATTTTATTTGAAGGAGAGAAAAAAGATGCGGTTTGTGCTATTCTACGAAACAACAGAGTCCTTTAACTATTTCAGTGATGAAATTGCCGCAGAACTGCGCCGCAGAGGACACGATGCCTTTATCCTCGATCTGCTTCATGCCGATGCTCCCCTGCATTCCATGCAGGAGTTTACGGCTTTCTGCGGGCAGAAAGTGGATGCCGCCATATGCTTTGACCGGATCGGAATCCACAATGAACACTATATCGGCCTTTGGAACCTGTTAGGCACATGTGCCGTCAACATTTTGATGGATCATCCGCTCCGCTTTCATCCTACTATGGAACATCATCCCGACAGGTATATTCAGCTTTGTCCTGATGAAAGCCATGTAAACTATGTCAGAAAATATTTCCCTGAAGTGGAGCATGTCGGTTTTCTTCCCCATGCAGGAACGGTTGACGCAGAACCCGCCGTTCCCTATGCCGAAAAAAAATACGACATTCTTTTCTCCGGTACTTATTATATTCCGGAAACGAAACTGCAGGAAATAGAATCCATCTGTCCAAAAGAGTCTTCTCTTTACCATATTTACATGCAGATTGCACAACATCTGTCGGCACACACATCCGAAACGCTGGAAGAAGCCGTGTCATCCGTTTTATGCACCGCCCAGATGCCGTTAAACGACAATGCCTGCAGGACCATTATGCGGGGCATCACTCCCATAGACTGGATGATCCGCATGCATTACCGCGAAAAAGTCATTCAAACGCTTATCGATGCCGGCTTCCATGTTCATGTACTTGGAAGAGGCTGGGAGAACCATCCCCGCGCCGGCAGCCCGAATCTGCATATCATGAATGACCGCATTCCCTTTGCAGAAACATTTGACTATATCAGGAATGCAAAAATCAATTTGAATGTTATGCCCTGGTTTAAAGCCGGCACACATGACAGAATCTTTAATACGATGCTTCGCCGTTCTGTCTGCCTGACGGATACGAGTACATGGATCGATTCGCATTTTACGAACGGGGAAAATATTGCATTATACCATCTGGAACACTTGGAGCGTCTGCCGGAAACTGCCGATTTCTGGCTAAACCATCCGACGCAGGCAGAGAAGCTGATCAGCAATGCATATGACATAGCATCCGGGAATTTTACGTGGGTAAACTGTGTTGATTCCATTTTGGATATTCTTACACGGACATATCCCATTTCCTGACTGATACTGCCGAATCTATATAGATACTATGAAAAAGGAGTTACTCATGATACCGATATCCGTCTGCATAATCGCCAAAAATGAAGAAAAGAACATAGAAAGCTGCTTAAAGCCGCTCAGAGCATTTGAATGGGAAATCATTGTCGTAGATACCGGCTCGGATGACCGTACCAAAGAAATTGCTTCCCAATATGCCGACAAAGTACTCGACTATACATGGACGAATGATTTTGCTGCGGCCAGAAATTATTCCCTTGCACAGGCTTCCCATGACTTTATTCTCGTAATCGACTGTGATGAGATATTGATCGATATTGATATTGAGAAAATCTCTGCGCTGATCAGGGAATACCCGGAACAGATCGGTCTGCTTGAAAGACAGAATCATTATGAACTGAATGGCACGGACAGTGTATACACTGACTTGGTAGAGCGTCTTTTTTCCCGTCGGTATTTTCATTACAGCGGTATCATTCACGAACAGGTCGTACCCAAAGCCGTACAGAAGCGCAGCACCTATCAGATACCGCTTATTTTAGACCACCGCGGTTACAACGGCAGCGAAGAAGAGCTTTACAAAAAAGCGCAGCGTAATATTGAACTGCTGCAGATTGACTTAATGAACCACCCCGATAATCCTTATACTTATTTTCAGCTAGGACAGTCTTACAATATGATACATGATGACAAAAATGCCTGCCTCTATTATGAAAAAGGGCTCCGCTTTGACGTGGATCCTTCCGCAGAATATGTCCAGATGATGGTTATCGGCTACGGTTATGCCCTTCTCCATTTGAACCGGCACGAAGACGCCCTCGGACTTGCGGGCGTCTATGATGCTTTTGATTCTTCTGCAGATTTTGTATGTCTGATGGGGCTTATTTATCTAAGAAACAGTCAATACATGAAAGCGCTGCTTGAATTTCTCAAAGCTACTACTTTCCAGACAGCCCATGTAACAGGCGCAAATTCCTTTATCCCCTCCTACAATATCGGACTGATCAACGAAATGATGGGCGAAAAGGACATGGCGCTTATTCACTACCGCAAATGCGGTGATTTTCCAATGGCTTTAGAACGAATCCGGGAATTGGAAAACGAAAGGGCCGCGTTTGTCAATGCTCCGGAATAAACTTTGCAAAATATTCCTGATACGGCATATCCGGCTCTAAAATAATGTTTTCATGCGAGGTTCCACCCGGAACAAACTGATGGTAATCCCCATAACTTTGTATTAGAATCTTATCGTATTTTGCCGGTACAGGAATCTGTATTCCTTCAAAGGGCATATAAATCTTCTCCTGAAACCACGCTCTTTTTACGCTTTTATAGTGGTCATTCGACAATTCCGACGTGATCAGATTCACGTTCTCCGACTGTCCGGCATAAGAAAGGCTGAATGTCTCAAATTCACGAAGCCTCTGGCTGCGATCCATTTTAATAAGAGCCACAAGCACGTCCATATCCAAAGTAAACCTTTTTCCGCTTTCTAAATCCTGCAGTATTTTCCCGGGATTATGAATCGTATACCAAATCTCTCTCTGCACTTCCAGGACTGCAGAAAATTCCTCATGTACGCCATCCGGAACATCGTCCAGCGGAAAAATATCAATAAAGATTCCCTGATGCAGATTTCTGGCCGGAAACTCGATCGCTGTCGTTCTGCTGTCCCTGAGTTTGGAAAAGAACCACAGCATCTGATCGGTATATGAATTCTGAAAGAAATAGGGTTCTCTAAATTCTTCCGGCGCCACGGCCTGCAGCTTCTCATAATCTTCTCTGAACATTACCACATCGATGTCATCATCCCACGGAATAAAACCCTGATGACGCACAGCTCCAAGCAATGTGCCGTAATATGCATAATAAGTAAGATTGTATTTTCGACATACTTCATCAAATTTCTGTAAAAGTTCCAGTTCTACCGCCCAGACTTTTTTACGTTTCTCATTTACCGGGAACCCGGAGCGTATTTCCTCTTTCAAAAATGATTCTTTCCAGTTCACTGTTATGGTCTCCTATATTCTTGCAGAAAGAGCCGCCCTTCGACGCAGCTAAAGAGCCGCCCTTCGACGTAGCTAAAGAGCCGCCCTTCGGGCGGCTCTTGGTAGTTTATCATGCAATGTTTACTTTTCGCTTTATGCTGATTAGCCAAGTAAGGACAGTGCCAGCTG
>CAJTUZ010000007.1:0-40598 GCA_910579735.1 uncultured Lachnospiraceae bacterium | reverse complement strand
TCTTCTCGGAAATTGCCAGTCCTGCTGCATCATCTGCTGCACGGTTGATCTTATATCCGGATGATAACTTCTCGGTTGACTTCGCCTGCTTTTTGGTTGTTATACCGAACATTCTGTTTGAGTTCATTGCTGTAATGTTGTGTTGTACTATCATATTTTTTCCTCCTTGAAATTCCCGCGACATCCATGCCGCTTTTGTTATTCAGTTTTTATTTTTTTGTTTTGTCGTTCGCAGTATCCTTGCAGATACGTACGTTATCTGCAAGAACACTGCATTCTGTCAAGCAATTTTCTTATTTGCTTTACTTGTATATTATATCGGTGCGTTTTGGATTTACTTTAGACCTAAATGAAAAAAATTTGAAAAAAATAGAAAAAGTTATTTTAACAGACAGATCCTGCCCATTCCAACTGTTACGAAAAACCGTTTCTGACCCATTCCACGGCACGTTCGTAGTCATTTACCGTGTCGATTTCCCTTGTGCGCAGCTTTAAGAAAGGCACCGGCAGCCAGGGTTCAATCAGCTGGAAAACATGGCCTTTGCCGTGCAGCATCTTCTCACTTTCCATCTGCGTAATGCCATTCCACTCATAGTACCCTTCCGTGCGCGAAAAACCGCTGACATATTCCGTGCCTCCTTCTTCATATGTCTGCAGAAGCCACGGATCATCCGTTCCGGGAATATCTCCGCTGGCAAACTCATGGCTGCACGCCAGCGCTTTCTCCATATCTTCCGGATGAATGAGCAGATCGCCATCCAAAGACAGAATATAGTCATTCGCATGTTTTGACGCCGCAGCTACACTGGCGCCGGTCCCGGTTTCCCTGTACTGATGATTAAAAACAAATAAAACATCCTCTCTGTACTGCCGGACAACATCAATTACCTTTTCCGCCTGATATCCTACCACGATTCGGATGTCCTGTTCATCCTGCAGCATCTTCAGATGCCTTATGATCAAAGGCTCTCCCTCTACCTCAAGCAGGGCTTTGGTCGTACCGAGTCCCAGTCTGTTCCCCATCCCTGCGCAGCTTATGATCACTGTTCTGGAAATCCCCATATCCGTTCTCTCCTATCGGCGCAGTATATAAAAATACTGTGACGTTTCTTTTCTGTTATTTAAGGCCTCCTCTTCAAACAGGAATCCTTCTTCTGCGATCCGAAAGCCTTTTTTGAAAAGAGTCTTGGCATAAAAGTCACCAAGCTCTCTGCGTGTCCTGTAAATGGCATTATAATTGTCTTTTAATTCATCCGAGAAGAAGTCCTTTAATGTCAGTCTCTCTTCTATCCCGACAGGTTCCCTGATACAGATCAGCGCATGTTCTTCACAGATATTTCCCACCTGTTCCAAAACAGATAAAATATCTTCATCATTCAGATATATCATAATTCCCATAAGTAAAATGGTATTATACGTCCCTTTATCCGCATGCCGCAATACTTGTTCAACCTCATTGGCCGGGCCTTCTATAAAGGAAAACTTTTCTCTGGTATTGCGTTCCCTTGCGATCTTTATCAATTCACTGCTGAAATCTACTCCGCAATATTCCGCAATATTGCCGGGAAGCGCATCCGCCCACCTTCCGATACCGCATGCAATATCCAGCACTCTTGATCTTTCATCAAGCTGCAGCATCGGCAGAATCCTCCCGACTTCCTTTTTATTTCTTTCCTGTACCAGTTCTTTATTATTATCCTGATACATCGTTACGGAATAGGGATTGTCCTCCTGAAACTTCTGTGCACGGTTTTTGAAAAACTGTCTCGTCTCACTGTAATCTATATTGGCAACTTTTTCTTTAATCCTCATGCTATCTGCTCTCCTATATTAATTTTTCCAGAAATTCTACCAGTTTCTCTTCCTTATAGACCGCATAATCGGCACAATCCAATACAGAAGGCGCAATATCACATATTTCCCCATAACCGATTCCGATCTGCGCCGCCTCGATCATCTCCGCGTCATTATTCCCGTTCCCAATGGCTGCAAACGGCATGACCATCTGGCTGATCACGGCATTTTTATCTACAATACTAAGAACATTCTGTAAACGGTCATCCATCATCAATGCTTTCGATGAAAATATATTTTTCTCCATACCTATTTTCTTTATCAGGCCCTCAATCCAGATATCCAAATTAGCTGTAACGATATAACATCTGTCCCGATATCTTCTGATAAAATCTACCAGCTTCTCATTTAGCGGCATATCTGTAATCATCTGATTCACTTCACTTACCGGAATATCCTTTAAAAGTTCTATCCTTTTGAGCAGATTTTGTTTAAACGGCAGTTTGCCGCTCATTGTACTTTCTGTCAGCACTCCCATTCGCTCCAGAATGTTTCCGTCCATTTTGGATGAGATCATCGGAAATATCTCACCTGCCGTTATTGTCGCATCCAGATTGAAAAGAAAAATCAGTTCACTCATTCGCTCATTTCCTCATTTATACTAATGTTTTTTCAAATACTGAATTGTCATCTCCATTGGATCAAAAAATCTGCTGCGTATACAGATTCTTTCCCTCTCTAGTCAGTGAGCAAGCTGCAAATATCATGGTAAATAAATTCGCCTGCCATACATTTATTTATCTGCATATAATCCAGTTCATTTTCCCTGATCTTTTCTCTGATATCTTTTTTCGTATCATGACCGTTTAGAATGATATCCTGTAAAAACTTTTCCATTTTAAGATAGTGCTCACCCTGCTGCAAATAATGCCCCTCCAGCAGCACTTTTCCAAGTTCGTTAAAAGCCTGTCCTTCTCTTTGCAGAAACAGCAGCGGCTTATTTACATACATATATTCGGCAATAAAAGAAGCCGAATCCATAATCATTCCATCCGAAGTCGCAAAAATATCCAGGTAATCCGTTTCCTGCACTACTTTTGCATTCGGCAGTGCATTCCATTCTTCCACATACCGGTCATACTCCTCATAATTTTCAAAAACGCCTGCCTCTACCGCCCGCAGACGCAGATTCGGATGCGGTTTGAAAATAAAGGATACCTTATCCTGGTATTTTTGGGCAAGATATAATAAAAACCATGCATTCCTCGCGAAAGTAGAATACTTTATTCCTCCATATCCCATAAAAGAATGATGCGGCGCAATTATGACTCTTTTCATTTCATCTGCTTTTTTTCCCGCAGGGATCTTCCATATTTCCCTGATCTCTTCCTCGTTCCATTCCTTCATGCGGTATAGCTGATCCATTTTGATATAACCGGAAAAAACCACATTTTTCCCACGCAGCAATTCATGTTTCCGGTATCCTTCCAGGTTCTTCTTCGAATCGGCATATACTCTCCACATCATATTGATGAATTCTTTATTATATACAAAATTAACGGCGTAAGACTGATCGATACTGTCCGCCACGTAAATCCCATATGGTATATAGCAGTTAATACAGCTAAACGGGAAAGAGATCACCTGAAAAGCCGCCGGCAGCGACTGGAACCATGGCGTCAAATGGATCACTACATCAGGTTTTCCACCCAGATCATCCCATTGCAGGATACATCCGGACGTTTCATCATAAGCGCCTCTGACATCATATCCGTTTTGCTCAAAATACCGGTATGTCTGCCTATAGGTGTCGATACGGCTGTCGGCTTCCCGGTCTACCAGGGGGGGGACTATAATATAACACTCCACCCTCTCGTTTTGGCAAAGACTATGGTAAAGATCGGAAGCCGGCCACTCAGCCGCCGATATGGCAAGAAATGCCACTTTTATTTTTTCACCGTTTCGCACTTTCTTATAAATACTTCTTTTTCCATGCCTGACAACAATGTCATATATCTGCTCATACAGCATTTTCCCGTTATCCAATGCACCTGCAAATAGGAATAATGAATATAAATGCTCATATGTATATTTCGCCGGTATTGCCTCAATATTGTCAAAGTCGCCTGCATCGACGCCGTTTATCAATTCTTTTACAAGCGAAACGTACCGTTCATTTGGGTTCATCTTGTTTTCTCCTGTTATTCCTGCATAAGCATATTTAAATATTCGTTCAAAAAGGCGGTTGCCTTCAAAGCTCCCTGTTTATTCAGATGATCCGTATCCAGGAAATCGGCATCGCAGAATACGCCCTCATAATCATTCATGTCCAGAAATTCCACCGGGACCGATAAGCCATCGAGCAGTTCAAAAATGTCTGCCTTATATGCGCCGTCAATATAACGGTTATACCAGGCCGTAAACGGAAATATTACAAAAATCGGCTTGATATCCCGTGCATGAAGATATGCCGTCATTTCCCTTATAAGTTCTCCGTTTTCCATGCGGGACTGTTCATGCTGTTTCAGGCGGTTATGGTCTCTGGTTCTCTCTATGGCCGCCTCTTCTTTTTCCGCTTCGGTCAGCGTATTCCATATGATCTTTTTCAGACCGTAGATATTGTTATTCTCTCTTGTCTTCATACTCCCATAGAAAGAGGGTTCTTCCAAAAAGAAGCCTTCTGACCATTCTTCGCATAGCTTTTTGATCAGTTCACCGGAATACATACTTTTATCGGCCGTAATTTTTCCCCACATATCATATTCTTTTTCTATTCTATAATGATGTGTGTCGCCAAAAAGAGGAAAATATACGCTTGGAATCAGATAACTCATCATCTTACTATAAGACAGATCCTGATAAAGCATATAATATCCAATATTGATGATACAGCGTTTAATCTTCTGCCGGCCTTCTTTTACCGCCTTTTTAATATGGCAGAAGTCGTAATAAATGTCCTGAGAAGAAATCGAGAAATTAATGCAGCCGCCTGAAAGATTTTCATTTACCAGACCGTTCATGGCATGGGACGAACCTGCTATTATTGTTTCTGTTCCCTCTCTTGCATTCTTTTCGTGCATAGCGCGCAAATAGCAATAATCATAATTATTAAACGTATATTGCAGCACAATATCCTTCAATTGATTGAAATAATCCTGACTGAAATATTTCATACGAACTCTTTTCTCCCTGCTCAATCCCTCTCATCTGCTATACGTTCTTCTTCTCCGATTCTTCAGCATACCTGTATAAATAATATTGCATAATCCGGTTAAATTCCTGTACGTTCTCCTGTGTAAGTTCTGTTTCGAGAACCGTATGCAGGATCATATCCCAGTCGTTATTTCTTGTTCTGATATACGGATTTCGTTTTATATTCGGAAAGAGGCGAAGCATTACCTCTTTAAAGAACTGCATCTCATCCCGTGTTAACGTATATCCTTTCTGCAGAAGCATTCTGATGCTGAGTCCAAACCCCCAGTCATAAAACATACATTCCAGCTCCGGATAATATTTCTGCAGAAATCCCCGCCCTTCCAGATCATCGATCAAACTGATCCATACTTTGGCATTGTCGAACTTCCGGTCATCCCAGCTATGTGTCCCGCCGCGCATCGTAGAATTCGGCGTCTGAAAATAGTAATAAAGAACTTTATCGATGCAGATATGCGTTTTCTCATACAGACGGACCGGCAGGGTAAAAGAAGGTTCCTCCAGCCTGAGATGCTCCGCGAAACGGATCCGGTTATCCAAAATTAAAGAAAGTCTGTAGAATTTACGCATACATCCCAATGAAAAATCGTCAGCCGAAACCATCAGCATTTTCTTTCTGTATGCCTCATCCCCCATGTCGCCCAAGTATACACTGTATTCTTCCTCTACCGGTTCTATCCCCTCATCGTATACCGTCACTTCTTTCATCAGATATTCGACCACATCCGCCTGATATTCCTGCGCCGTACGATATAGGATTTCCATCGCATCAAGTGACAGCCAGTCGTCGGCATCGCAGAACATCAGATATTCTCCGCCGGCATAAGATATCCCGATATTTCTTGCGCCGCCCTGCCGCATATTCTGTTCTAAGGGAACCGCAATGACCGTTTCCGGGTATTTTTGTTCATATTCCATGATCATCTGAAGCGTTGCGCCATTATCTGTCGAAGCGTCATCAACCAGAATAATTTCTATATTTTCCAGACCTATCGTCTGCCTGATAATATGTTCCATACAGCGTGCCAGATATGCGGCTGTATTATAACACGGAACCACGATGCTTACTTTTTTCATTTCCGGATCCTTTACCAAAAAGACACGGTCCCTATCTCACATAGAGACCGTGCCTTCTGCATTATTTTTTACTGTCATAAAACTGCGGGGGTACATGATTCAGATTATTCATGCTGTTATAGTAACCCCTTGCGACTTTGGATTTGGAAATACCGTTTCGGATATTCTCTCTCACCTTCTTAAACTGATTTTCCGCCAGCCTCTTATTCCGCATATTTCCGGCATTCACCGTAACCACTTTATCGGTAATCTGCTGGATCAGTTCTTTCATAGATGCGATTTCCTGATGATATCGATCCTTGTTTACCATCATATCTTCCCTGACGCGCTCATACAAGGCTTCAAATCCCGTATCAAGCTGTTCCAGTTCTTCGACCAATTTATTCTGTGCATCCACGGAAGCCTCGAAAGCATCCATATCGAACTCTTCCTGCTTCAGGATCGTTTCCTGGAGAGTATTCTGTTCTATGATCTTACTCAAAGCCTGACTCTTTTTCTCCAGGCTTCTTGCCAATATCTGTACACAATTCTGTTCCATGTCAAACCTCTTCTACCCCTGATGAGCGCGTTTCATAACTTCCTTCCAGGTATCCCGCATACTTCTTAAATGCATATTCACCTCTTCAAGAATCTCTTTTTCTTTTTTGACATTGGCATCAAACAATCTCTGCAAAAGATATACATATACCCTGTCAAAATCTTCCCATACCGGATATTTATGATCCAACGTATTTCGAAACTCTTCAATAATGCGCTGTGTCTTCATAATATTGGCATGTGCTTTCTCCATATCATTCTGTTCAATACCTAAAATAGCTATATTGCAGAATTTGATAGCGCCCTCATATAACATCAATGTAAGTTCCGCCGGGGAAGCCGTCAAGATCTTACTTTTGTTATATTTATCAAATGGGTTCTGTGTCTGCATTGTGGCTTTTCCTCCTTGATCCTACCGCAATTCAATAATCATCCTGTTCTGCTCATCAGCCTCCGAACATACCGGCAACCGCATTGTTCTTGGACTCGAGTTTCGCAAGTGCAGTCTCCATTTTAGAGAACTTGCTGTACCATTTATCCATCAGGTCATTCAGTCTTTTCTCTTCTTTGGCGATTCTCGACGTATATGCGTCATACTCGTCTTTCATTTCTTTATCGTTGTAAACCGTAAATGCACTGCTCAATTTCGTTGCGGACATCTTATTCATTAGATCGTCATGTACATTATTGGCCAGCTGTGAAAAGAAAGAAACAACAGCGTCCGGATCAGACGCGATCATCGCCCTTAACTGATCATCTTCATTCTTTACATGCGGATCATCTTTATCACCGTTGATATGATATACGCCCTTCTCATTATCCGCCGCATTGAAATATCCCAAAGTATTGATGCCGAAGTCTGACAGATACATCTGTTTGCCGTTTACCGTCGCACCCTTTAACATAATGGACTTCATTGCATCCTTTACGGTGCCCAGTGTAGAATCCCGGCGAAGCAGAGAATCTTTGATCTTTTTCTCCCACTCTTCAATCTCGGAATCAGCCATAGCCTGTTTTTCCTCCGAGGTAAGCGGATCATATCCTTTGGAAGATTCTGCGTTGTAGAGCGAATCCATTTCTACGATCAGCTTATTATACTCCGTCAGGAAGTTTTTGATCATATCATAGATACCATCGGTATCTTCTCCGGTCGTCAACGTGATCGTCTCGTTTTTCTCCGTCTCTTTCAATACGGTCAGCGTCAGGCCGTTGATTTCAAATGTGTTGGTATCCGATGTAAACTCGGCGCCGTTTAAGGAGATTACCGCATCCTGTCCTTCTGTCTTGGTCGCGCCTGCAGATGCCGCATAAGAACCGAGATTGCTCAGAACATCTTTCGCATCCGTGATCTTTTGCTCAAAGTCTGCCGTTACCTTCGTCTCAAGCGCTGTCGTTCCGGTCACTTTACCGTCGCCGTCTACGCTGAAATATTGCTCGTTATCCGCAATTTTAGCTGTATTATCATCTTTGCTCTTTGTCAGCTCTGCAATCTTTTCATCGATCTTCTGAATATCGTCTGCTGTCAGAGTCGCATTATTCTTATCCTCGTTCAGCTTATCGATCTGCTTCTGCAAAGATTCGTTCTTCTTGGTAAGTTCGTCATTTTCTTTCTTAAAAGCATTCGCACGTTTCTGCACTTCATTGGACAATGCGGTATAATAATCGGCAGAATAGTTGCCTGCATCATCTTTATAATTTGCCCACGTATTATAAGCGCCGCTGTTTAAATCTTCCTTGGTCATCATACCAAGTTTGGAAAGAATATCCATGCCGGCCGTGTTATTTCCTACCAGGTGGAAGTTTGCAGCCTCGCCGCTTGCTTTGGAGCTGACGAAAAATCTCTGGGATTTCTCATCAAAGCTTGCATTCACTCCTGCCGCTCCCAGTTTATTTACCAGATCGGAGATCTTGGTATTCTCATCTACTTTAATATCCGTAAATTTGCCGTTGATCTCCACGCTGAAGCTGCCCGCTCCTGTTACGCCAAGCTCGCCGAGCGTAGACTTCGCAGTAAATTTCTTACCGCCGTTTAATTCGGATAGATTAGCTCCCGTTAAGAAACCCTGTTTTGCCAGTTTTTGAATCTGCAGATCCTGTACGCCGTTTACGGCGCCTTTGCTGGCAATGACAGTTACCGCACTGGAATTGGAAACGCTTGTTGTCTTCTTCTGGTAAGAAGCCTGCCATCTCATATCATCCACTACGTTCGTATAAAAATTGTAGATCTTCGTATTCAACGCCTTCCATGCGTCCTGTTTCCAGCTCAGCTTCGTCTGTGCTTTCACAAGTGAAGACTTCTTTACGCTCTGTGCGGAAACGAGGTCATTGATAATGCTTTCCGTATCCAATCCGGAATACATACCGGTAATTCTAATCGCCATTTTATATTCCCTCCTGCCTTATAGCTTTTCGTCTACCAGAATACCTGCCATTTCCCAGACCTTTGCGATCATGTCTAATGTTTTCTCCGGCGGATATTCCTTAATAATCTCTTTTGTGTCCTTATCCACAATCTTGATCGTGATCCTGTTCGTTTTCTCATGGACCCCAAAGACTGCTTCTTCGTTACTATGCCCGATTTTACGGTTCATCTCTGCGACTGCTCTCTTTAACTGTTCCGATGCGTACTGAGGATTTTTCGCCTGCTGTTTCGCGTCGTTTCCTTCACTGCCATTTTGCTCATCTTCGGCCTGTACCTGTGCTACGGATGCAGTCGTAGTATCTACATTTACTGTCTGTCCATCAGCAGGAACTTCCGTGTTCACTGACTCTGCAGGCTGAACCTTTGCCGCAGGCTGCGCCTGAAATGTCATTACGCTGTTTAATGGTTCTAATGCCATTGTAATCACCTCCGTGTGATATTTAAGTTTTATATAGAATCGTCCCGAATACATTTTCCCTTTATTTCACGCAGCAATAAAGAAGGAAAACGTAATCCTTTGCTATGTATATCGGAAGAAAACTTAAATAATTTAGAGCGCAGGAAATAAAATAGAAATAATTTTCCCGATCTGCTGCTCAAAAGTATAACATTTTTTCACTTTCTGATAAGCGTTAATTCCGATGCGCATCCTTTCTTCATCATGAGACAAATAGTAATCCGCTTTTTCGATCATCTCTTCCGGCGTCTTGAAGGTCACGATCTCTTTCCCTTCTTCAAAAAGTTCGGGGATCCCTTCCTGCCAGTTTGACAGAACAAAGCCGCCTACGCTCATGATCTCAAATACCCGCAGCGGAACACCGTTCTCAATGCTGCGCAGGGTAATATTCAAATTGATCCTGCCGGCATAATAAACCTTGGACGTCTCTGTCAGCGAGCTAAGCTGCGGGAAGCGGTTTACGCCTTCCGGTACTTTCTCACGGTTCCACGTATACAAACGAAAATCATAACGTTCCGCTAACATCCTGACAAGCAGCGTCCTTTCCACATTCGTGATTTTCCGGTCCAGGAAAAATGTTTTAATAAAATAATCATCAGGCATATCAAAACCGGCCTCGTATAGTTCCGGACATATTTCCTTAATGAACCGCAGCAGCCTGGGGTTCAGAAAGGGCGTAACCCTGTCTGTACCATCCCAGCAAAAAGCGCTCTGTTCAATGATCCTGGAAAAGATCTGCTGTATTTCTTCGGGAAACCTCCCGATCAATTCATCGTACTGATTATTGCCGTATAATCCGCCCACGAAGGAAATATCGCATGTGTAAGCCTCCAGTTCTTCATCCGTAATGGCGATATTCTGCGCCGAAGCAACATCCGCGGCAAGCGGCAGCCAATATACATTGCGGCAGCCGCGATCCTTTAACATCTGATATTCTCTGCGGTCAAAATAAAAAAGATAGCAGTTGTCATACCGGGGGAAAATCGGAAGATAGGTTGCATAATACGGAGAATCCATACCATATACGGCATATTTTATATCAAGTTCATGCGTAAGCTGCGCCATAATAGGTGAAAACATATTGGAGATCACGAAACGGATACGGAGGTTTTTGATAAACTGCCTAAGCTGCACTTCCGCTTCCTCCTTTGACACCTCTTCCATAGGTTTCGGATAAAAAACCACCTCATGCCCCATTCTGTCCAGTGCAAACATAATATTCGGAATCTGTTGTCTTTTACTTCCAGCAAATAAAATTCTCACTTACGATCATGTCCCTTCCGTTATAATACCGATCAGTTTCTGCATCTGACACCCATACGAGTAATGTTCTTTTACTTTCCGGTACCCGTTTAAGCCGATCCGGAGTCTTTCGTTGTCATGGGCCAGATAATATGCCGCTTTATCAAGCAGTTCTTCCGGCGTCCGAAACAACACGATCTCCTTATCTTCCTCGAACAGCTGCGTCATTTCCTTCTGATAATTGGAAAGCACGAATCCCCCTACACTCATAATATCAAAAACCCGCAGCGGTATCCCGCTTTCGATACTGCGCAGAGTAATATTCAGATTGATCTTACCGGAAAAAAAAATTTTGAAGGCATCCGATAAATAATCCGCCTCCGGATATCTTGCGACGTTCTTTGGCGCCTTCTCCTTTTCTCCTGTATACAGGCGCAGCGCAAACTGTTCCGCCAGCAGCTCCAATAAAAGAGTCCGCTCTATATTCGTCAGTTTTCGATTAAAAAACTGCTGTTTTACATAATAGTCTTCCGACAGTCCATACGTATTCTCAAAGATAACGGGGCAGCTTCGCTTCATATCCTCTATAAGCCGCGGCGTCAGCAAGGGCGCCATCCGGTCTGTCCCATCCCAGCAAAAAGCACAGCTTTCCAGAATATCCGAAAATGTATCCTGCATTTCCTGCGAAAAATGATGCAGTACCCTGTCGTACAGGTTGTCGGTATAGAGTCCGCCGATAAAGGAAATGCCGCACTGATGCTTTGCAATCTCTTCATCTGTCACGACCAGATTTTCCGTCCAGATGATATCACTTGCAAGAGGCAGATAATAGGCATTCGTATATCCCATTTGTTTGACTCTTGTATATTCCGTATAGTCAAAATAAAAAAGATAACACTCCGGCAGCCTCGGATAAACGGGTTCATAAGTAAAATACATCGGAGAATCCATCCCGTAAACGGCATATTTGATGCCCCGTTTATGAGCCTGTCTCGCGACGGCGGAAGAAAAAACATAAGATATGATAAAGTCCAGATCCTCATTCTCCCTGCTGCTTAGAAATCCGCCAAATCTTTTTTCCGCTTCTTCATCCGCCCGAATCTCTTCTCCCGATTCGGGATATTCGATGATCTCATGTCCCATCCTGTCTAATGCCAGCGCCATGCCCGC
This sequence comes from uncultured Lachnospiraceae bacterium, assembly GCA_910579735.1. Taxonomy (GTDB): domain Bacteria; phylum Bacillota; class Clostridia; order Lachnospirales; family Lachnospiraceae; genus UBA3282. The sequence goes on along the minus strand of CAJTUZ010000007.1, from coordinate 28,686 downwards.
AATCCGGATATGACTGCTTTTTACAAATAGTATTTTCATATTCCTGCTTTTCCTCTTGGAAATCTCTTTTATTTCGGTTATTATTATCATAACAAGTAATCCCCCTCTACACAAGGAGAATCCAATGGAAATTTTATTCTACCGCTATAACAGCATATGCGAACCGGATATTTTACAGGTCCTGCGCGGTTTCGGCATCACGGTTCATACGGAAGAAATGGAAATGACCGACAAGCATGTCACGCCGGCGCAGTGTTCGAAAAAGGTCACGGAATGGATCTTAGCGCATCCGTTGGCTTTCGTTTTCAGTATCAACTTCTTCCCGGCCATTTCCTATACATGCAATCATTTCAAACTGCCGTATGTCTGCTGGAGCGTAGACAGTCCCGTTGCGGAACTTTTCTCAAATGCCTTAAAGAACGAATGGAACCGGATCTTTCTTTTTGACCGGGCGCAATATGCGTTTTTTGAGCCGTATAACCCGGATCATATCTTTTATCTGCCGCTTGCGGCAAATGTAAAACGCCTGGAACAGGTCATTCTTTCCATGACAGATGCTGATTTTCAAGCATATGACAATGATGTCGTTTTCGTAGGTTCGCTCTATTCTGAAAAAAGCCGTTATGACAAACTTTTGAAAGATCCTTCCTGCGCCGCTCATCTTTCTTCTTACACGCGCGGCTATGTAGATGGCCTCATACAGGCACAGATGAAAGTCTCCGGTTATAATTTCATCTATGAAAGCCTGCCGGAACGTGTCATAAAAGAAATTGCTTCGGCAGATCCTGCTTTCTATAAAGGCGAGGATGTCTTTTCCGATACCGACCGTTATCTGGCGGCACACCAGTATATCGGCATGAAACTGGCCAACGTGGAGAGGGAAAGCATCCTTGCAGCGCTGTCGGAGCATTTTGATGTGGCGCTTTATACGCACAGCGATACAGCCGGGCTTCCCGGAATACGGAATATGGGCGGTGCCAATACGCTGACGGAAATGCCGAAAATATTTCATGCCGGTAAGATCAATCTGAATATTACAATGCGCCCGATCGAGACGGGCCTTTCTCTTCGTATCTGGGACGTACTGGGCTGCGGCGGTTTCCTGATCAGCAACTATCAGGCGGAAATTCCGGAATATTTCGAGATCGGCAAAGATCTGGAAGTTTATGAAAATACGGAAGACTTGATCGGAAAGATCGACTATTATCTGCATCATGATACAAAAAGAATGGAAATTGCCATAAACGGCTTCGAAAAAGTGGCAAAATATCATACGTATGAAGTACGACTTGCCGAAATGATACATATTTTAGGGGAGCGCATGTAATACGCTCCCCCTTTCTATTCATACAGGAATGATCCGGAAATTGCGGCATTTTCTGCTATTTCAGCAGATTCTGCAGCGCTTCCAGTCCATCTACATTCACTGCTTCTTTATTTGCATCCTGAATCTGTATATAAACTTCTTTCCGATATACAGGAACCTCTTTCGGTGCGTTGATGCCGAGCTTCACCTGTTCTCCTTTAATTTCCAGCACCGTGATCTCAACATTATTATTGATCACAAGCGCCTCCCCTTTTTTTCTGGATAAAGCTAACATTTACTCACCTGCTTTCTTCTTGTTTTCATTCAGGATATCATAAATCGGGAATTTCACCTGGTATTCGTCTCCCTCGATAATGACCTGTGCGGCTGTTTTCTTTCCTGCATTCACGATAACAGGGCCTTTTAAGTTAACGGACATCTTCGTCAGATCCTTCGGAACGGTTACGGTCACAAGAACCAGGATTTCTTCCTCGTCAAGTTCTCCGAGATGCTTTAACAGTTCATCATCCACCTCAGGATTATAATCGGGACAAACGATAAGCGGATCCATAACAGGCATTGCAAACGCCGGTTCCTGCAGTGACTGCAGCCAGTGAATAGAATCCGAGCCTTTCTCGGAATCATGTAACAATGCAAAATCCGTCAGTTCCGGAAAGCCTACGATCCCCTTGGGAAAGGTGATGATCTTATCGTCATCGATTTCAATATCGCCGAATATTTTTGTCGTTACATTCATAAGTTTTCCCTCTCCGGAGTAAAAATACTCCCTTTAAATGTAGTTCATCAGGTTTGTCTGCATGATCTTACTCGTTGCCATAAGCGCGGCTTCATAAGTAAGTTCGGAACTCTTAAGCTGTACAGCTACTTCCGTTACGTCTACATCCTCATTGTTGCTCTGCAGATCTTTGAAGGTCGCTTTCTGGTTCATCAGTCTGTCAGTGATCAGAGAAAGACGGCTGCCTCTCGTACCGTTGTTGGTAACGGCCACGTTCGTTACGTCGATATATTTCTGATAGCTTGTAATCTGGTTCTCAAATTTGGTCTGCACGTTATCCCTGATATATGTCTGCGCTTTGTTCATAGCAGCCAGCTGCTTCTGCAGATCCTGGAACATCTGGCTGTCTTCCGGATATTCCTGCATCTTGGCTTCAATATCCGTAATTTTGGCTTCCACGTCTTTAAGCTGTTTCAAATAGATCTTGAAATCATCCAGATCTCTCTGCGCGCCATGTGTAAAGACTTCGTCGGCATGTGTATTAACCTGGATCGTCTGGTTATAACCTACGTTGTAATAGATATCCTGGTCTTTATTGTCAGCATTATATTCCACGACAACATTCATGATCTTATCGACTTCCGCCTGCGCCGCATCCAGAACAGTCTGCGCATCATCGATATGCTGCTGTGCATCCGCAACGTCTGCTCTCGCATCATCTACCGCCTGCTGTGCTGCGGCAATCTGTGCAGGATCCCCGTTGGCATTGGCCAGTCTTAAATCTCTCTTGGCATCCTCAAGCGCTTTCTGCGCCGCTTCCAGTTTCGGATCATATTCTTTTCTGACTGCAGAATAGTCTATCTGCGCCTGCATCAGATCATCCTGTTTGGATTTCAGATCCATCGCCTGTGTCTGATTCGCCTGATCGGTTGCAACACAGTGGAAATAATGCACGGGATTAAGATCTCCGGCCTGCCAGTTACTTTTGGCATATTTTACGTCAATTTGAATATCCTCTATACTGTCTATATTGATGCCCAGAACGTCTTTCGGGTTCTGATATGCTTCTTCGCTGAACACAATCTCTCCGGTAGATGCAATATATGCGATCTGCCCCGGATTGTCTTTTACCGCCTGATACGCCGCTTCCGCATCCGAATATGCAGTAACCGTAGTCGGCGTCCCGTTAATGGACAATTCGAAATCATTCGTCGGCGGCTGTACAACATTGCCGGCTGCATCCTTTGTCAGATTCAGATCGTCATAGGATAATCTGAAACGATATAATGTCGTATTGGTAATATCATTCTCATCTCCGAGCGGATTGCCTGTAGCGTCAGTCTTTACATCCGTCCAGTCCGTATAGCTGACAGTCGTGATATCCTGATATGTTCTGCTTTCTTCGATCACATATGTTTTCAGATTGTCCGGATCTTTCGTAAATTCATTGATATTCTCTGTCGTAAACGTGATCGGCGTATCGGTCCTGAAACCGGAGAAAACATATCTTCCTGCATAATCCACATTACCGCTTGCATAAAACTCTTTGGTCAAAGCTTCTATCTGTGTAAGAATAATCTCCAAGTCCTCTGATTTTAAAGATTTCTTCGATGCATCTTCTACCTGCTCATAAAGTTTTTTCAAAACACTGCCTACCGTATTCAGTGCATCGCCTGTGATCGTCAGCCAGCTGTCCGCGTCCGGCGCATTTTTATCGTAATACTGCGTCACGGTTGTGACATTCGTACGCAGACGTAATGCTCTGATCGCTACGACCGGATCGTCGGAAGGTCTCGTGATCTTACTCTGATTCGTCATCTGGTTGCTCAGCTTATCCTCCAGAATCTTATTCTGGTTGATATTATACAGCGAATTATTCCGCATAATCTTATTCGTCATTCTCATAGTCGTGCCGCACCTTTCCTATTTCATACCCTGTAATATCTCTTTATACTATACGCCAGTCTGCAGTATCAGTCTGTCATAAACTTCCGTAAGCGTGGAGATCATCTTGGAAGCCAGCGTATAAGAGTTTTGATATTTTACCAGGCTTACCGCCTCTTCGTCTTCATCTACGCCCGAAATGGAGATCCGCTGATTGTCGATACTCGTTTCGAGACTCAAATAAGTTGAATAGAATGTTTCCGCATTCTCTGCACTGAGCGCCGCATCGTCAAGCACACACTCAAGGAAACCGCCTGCATCCCTTCCACGGAAACTGAACTGTGTTTTATCGGACATCATAGAGAGCATTTTCTTGATCTGCTCGCATTCTTCCACACCATTGGAAGCGCTGCTCCTGCTGCCGAGCAGGGATGCGTCCTTGATCAGTTCCTCGGCGATCGCAACGTTTCCTGCCGTCATATAATAATATCCTTTACCGTTCTTCCTGGAATCGTTTAATTCTGCTTCTTTAAATTGTCCGACGCCTGTTGCATATCCGGCCGTAAAAAGGATTCCGGCGTCATCACCTGCTGCCGTAACACCCTGCGTAAGGATATCGTTCACCTTATGGGTAAATTCACGCAGCCATTCGTTCATCTGCTCCATATAATACGGAACACCCTGGTATTTGACTTCCGCGCCGACAAAAACCTCCTTGCCCTGTTTGCCTGCGATCAACGGTTCGTCGCTTTTCATATTATCGATCGTAAAAGTATAATTACCGTCGCCATCGTATGACCAGTCCGTATAATAATAGATCTGGTTGGCAATATTGATCTTGCCGCCATTGTCCGAAAGCGTACATTTTGACATATCAGCCAGATAATCGGCCGTTGTATTGATCGTTACCTTCGTTGTTTCTTTATTATAATAAATATTTTCTACGGTACCGTTGAAATATTCACCGTTATTTCCGTCACGCATCTGGATCAGGCCTCTTAATTCTCCGCCCATAGCTTCATTATAAAGGCCGAAATCGATACCATCGGTCCATGCAATATCATAAAGTCCATCCACATCGGACTGATTTACTTTCTCTTCTTTTCCTCTCGCGATACATTCCAGCTGTCTGTAATCGTCATGGTCTACAAGAACCTGACCGCCTGCGATCTTGATAATACAACGGTAAGAACCGGTTTCATTTCCGGCCTGATCCGTGATCGGCACTTCCTGTGTCTTGACGTCCACGATAGCGGAAAGTTCATCTAACATAACGTCTCTTTTATCACGCAGTTCGTTTGCTACCACGCCTGTCAGTTCAATTACGCTGATCTGCTTATTGACGGTTGCCAGTTCCTGTGCAAGAGAATTGATCTTATCAACACGCATCTTAATTTCATCATTGACATCCGCCTGCTGATTCTGGAAATTGCCGTACATATTATTAAAGTAATCCGTCAACGTCTTCACGGAGGAAATAAACTGTGACTTTACAGAGGTAGAACTGCCGTTTTTGATGACTTCTTCGATCGCACCGGTAATCCCGTTGAAAATGGTCTTAAATCCCGTGATCTTATCATCCGTCAGATAGTTCTCGATCATACGCATATAATATGCTTTTACGTCAAACTCACCCAGTCTCGTCTCGTTTTCACGGAATTTATTATCATAAAACACATCTCTCATACGTTCGATCGCAATTGTCTCCACACCGGCGCCGGCACATCCGTATGCCGCGAATACGCGCAGTGCATTGGCCGCTTCCGTGTCTACGATCTGACGGCTGTATCCCGCCGTATTTACATTACTGATATTATTACCGGTCGTATTGAGCGCAGCATTCGCCGCACGCAGTCCCGATGATGCAATTGTCAATCCAAAAAATGTTGATGGCATGTTTTCACCTCCAAATTATCTGCCAAGCGTCGTCAGTATATGTTCCAGCATTTCGCTGATAACATTGATATAACGGCTGGATGCATTGTATGCATTCTGGAACATGATCATATTCGTAAGTTCTTCATCGGAAGAAACGCCGACGATCTGTTCTCTCGCATTACACAATGAATCCGTTGTAAGCGTCTGGCTGTTCATAATATCACCGAAGACCGACCCTGAGTTGGCTACCTGTGATACAAGATTTTTATAATAATCCACAAAGCAGACCGGCGTCTGCACGTTGGGATTCAGTTTATATACGGTTTCCTGAAAAGCATTTTTCAGTTTCTCCATCGTTGCGTTGTCTTCGGAGGAATCCGTCAGACGGAAATTAAGCAAAGAAGGATTCTGACGAAGATCCATATTGATCGTAATATTATCTACGCTCCAGCCGGCATCCACAACGGTACCGTCCGGCAATGTATAGGTCGAGCCGTCATCAATGATCTTCTGGAACAGCTGATACGGATTCCCGTTTTCGTCCCGCAGATAGGTGGAGTTGGGATACAGCTTGCTTTCGTTCTCCGCCGCTTCCGCCAGAATGCCGTTGATCTTCGTAACAACCGCATTGATCAGCTGATCAAACTCAGCCTGAATATTCATAATAATCGATTGTGAAATGTGCTTGTCATACCAACCCTGTTCATATTCCCCATCAGGATTGACATCTTTGATCTCCTGTGCGGTAGCTCTATGATCGCCCCTTGCCAACAGCGTACTCTTCAAAGAGCCGATATCCGTATTCAAATCGCTTGAAATCGTCCTGGTCAGATCGAATACCCGTGCAGACTCCAAACTCTCTTCCGACAGATACTGTTTGCCGTATTCATCATAACTGTAATTGGCAAGCATCTTCCAATAAGGCGTATAAAAACCGGTCTTCGGATCCGTGTAGAGCAGCATCTCATTCACAAGACCGCCTTTTACCAGATCCACGCCTTCTAACTGAACGCTGACATATCCTGTTATGTCTTCGTTGTAAGAAATAGACGCCATGGAAGAAAGCTGGTCAAGCAGGTAATTTCTTCTGTCCCGCAGATCGTTGGCATGCTCAAATCCGCCTTCTATTCTGGCAATCTGTCTGTTTAAATCCTCTATCTGCTGCGCATATTTATTGATCTTATCGACATCTTGTATAACAGTCTTGTTCAGATTATCCTGATATTCGCATAAACTGTTATATACTGCAGATGCTTTCGTAATAAACTCATAAGAACGCGTAACGAACAGATTCTGGTTTACAGCCGCAGTAGGATCCTTGCTCAATTCTTCTACAGCCGTCCATAAATCAGTAACCGCTACGGAAAAAGCGTGTCCTTCATAGGACTCGCCGATAATATCTTCGATTTCTTCCATTGCACTATAAGAGACCCCGTAAAAGGCGCTTCTGCCTGATTCACGACGATAGTTTCTGTCTAAAAAGTAGTCTCTTACCTGTCTTGTTTGGGAATATGAGACACCTAACCCAAGCTGCTGCCAGCTTACCGGGTTGCTTTTGTCGATAGTTACATAAGTTCTGGTCGCCTGCGCCACCTGCTGTCTTGTGTAACCTACGGTGTCTAAGTTTGACATGTTATGCGCTGTCGTATTGAGCGCATTATGTGAAGTTTGTAATCCTGATACGCCTAAATAGAGGCTTCCCATTAATGACATAACGTTACCATCCTTAACAAATATTCTTACTGTTTCGCATCAAATGATTTGGCACTCATTCCGATCACATCTCCGGTATTATAGGCGCCTTTGTTATAATTGGCTGTCTCCGGCGCCGCCTTTATTGAGTGAAGAATGTTCATATTGAACTGTACCATCTCCAGAGCGCTCTGAATCAGTTCTCTGTTCTGCTCATTGACTCTTGCCACATGCCGCACATTCGTCTGCAGTTTATCAAAAACTGCCGCCAGCTTCTGCTGTTCTTCCGGTCTTGCCGCAAGCATTTTAATCAAATCTGCGATTTTTAAATTCGTAACATCCTTGTTAAGCACATTCGCTATATCATTCACAGCCTCATTTCTCAAATGATCTAAATGGTTGATCCTGCTTACGATAAGCTGTTCTTCATCCGTGATTTTTGCTAACTGTTCCAGATTCTCAGATACAATGACCGGTGTTTTCTGCATGGACAAGTTTAATAAGTTCTCGTATTCCATGCTTTCCTTTTCCAAAACATCTATCAAGTTCTCCATTAAGCTTGCCACGCTAAAACCTCACTTTTCATTGTGCATACAGACTGGAACTCTCTTCATACTTCTGCAGCATTCTTTCTGCAAAGCTTTCGCCGCTCACGAAGTAAGTGCCGCTTGCAATTTCGGCTTTCAGAGGAGCGATTACATCTTCCCTGACATCACTGCTTGCGTTTACCGCTGCCTTTGCAGACTGAAAATCCTTACCGATACTGGATATCTGTATCTGGTCGGATCTGCTGCCCGTAGATGCTGCAGGTGCTTTTACCGCTTTCCTGGAATTACTGTATAACTGTTGGACCTGATTATATGCTTCAATACGCATCGTCAACTCCTCCTTCCTGTTCCTTCCATAATTATCATACTATTTATGTGATAATATTCTTATTGATAATTCCATCACGAACTTATCAACTGTTATTATTTGTATCGGATAATTTTGCTAAGACTTTAGAGCTCCGTTTATTTTTTTTGAAGATCGCTCTAATCCGCAAGATGAGCCGCCGCCATGTGGCACAGCCGTCCGCAGGTTTCTTCTCCCCACGAATAATTCATCATATATCTGCCATCGAATAAAGTATCTTTAATATTTTTGCCATCGAGCACGTCAAAATAATCACAGGATATTTCCTCCCGGTTTACATGACAGCTCCCTCTTTTGCTTCCGAAAATATATTCCACGCCATACTCTTTTAAGATCATGCGCAGATAGATCACCGCCTTGCGGTAAAGTCCCTTTACCCGCTCGTCGTACTGTCTTCCTTCCCAGAGCAGATCAACGACCTCTTTCATCATGACTTCACCGCCGCCGTTATCAATACAAAGCGCAAAAAGCTCTTTTGATTTCTGATTGGTAAATTCGACCAGCTGCCCATCTACAAAAAGATCAAACACGCCGAATGTATGCACCGACACACGCTTCCTCAGCCTGCCCGATAAAAGCCTTGCTCTGTCGAGTACATCCGCAATATCCTGATGACTGTATGGTTTTAACAGATAGTAATCGGCTTTCACATCCAATATCGCATCACTTAAATACTTCTCATAGCCGCTGATATAAATGACGATTATGTCAGGTCTTATTTTCCGCAGTTTCTTGCCGAGTATGATGCCGCTCATTTCCGGCATCTCCACATCCAAAAAGGCAAGGTCCACGCCATGTTCCCCGACATAACCGAGAGCCTCTTTGGCACTCTCAAACTTTCCAAGCAGTTCAATATTGGTATCTGTGCATTCCATTTCAAACTGCTCCATGCACCATGGCTCGTCATCTACCAGAATCGTTCTTAACTTCATTGTAATCACTCCCCTGCTGCGCCTTTCTTCCCTTCATCCTTCTTTCTTCGGAATACGCAGCGTAACAATGGTACCGATCCCAACAAAGCTCTTAATATCCACTCTGCCGCCTGTCATCTTCTCCACCCGGTATCTGACCCGCTGCAAGCCGCCGGCCTGCGGGCCATCGTCGCCGGGAATACTGTCATATCCGGCTGCTTCGAATCCCGTTCCATCGTCTTCTACCTGTACAATATATTCTGTGTCGGTCTGATAGCTCTTTACCGTCACCGTTCCCTTGATCCTGCCGTTAAGCAATCCATACCTGACAGCGTTCTCAATAAGAGGCGGCACGGACAACGGCGGTATCATAAAGTTTTCTTCCTCAATTTCCATACAGATCGTAATATTTTCCCCGAATCTTATTTTCTCCAGATCTGCATAGCATACAATACAGGCGGCTTCTTCCCTGAAAAGAATAGTTTCTTCATCTGTCAGTGCATGAAACACTGCTCTTAAATATTTTGAAAAATCATAGATCATATTATACGCCAGATCCGCATTGGTTTTCGTTGCAATGCGGATGGCTCCCAATGTATTAAAGACGAAATGCGGATCTATCCGACGGATAATGCGCTGCCTTTCCTCAGCTCTTATTTCTTCCGGGGAATGATGTTTCTTTTCCGGTTTCTCTTCATTTATCATTTTTGATACTCTAATAACACAGAGCGGATATCTTCCATACGATACGGCTTAATGAGATATCCGTCTATTTGGGCTGAAAGCGCACCCTCCTTCTCTTTGCCAGGTATCTCCGCCGTTACGGCAATGATCGGCAGAGTCTTGTCCGTCCTTTCCATGTTCCGAATTCGTCTGATCGCTTCTATGCCGTCCGTACCCGGCATGTTGATATCCATTAGGATAATATGATAATAGTCTGTATGTGACTTTTCAAAAATTTCTATTGCATCTTTCCCGTTATATGCTCTGTCGGCTGCCACGCCCAATTGTTCCAAATATCTGCATATAATTTCCATATTAGATTCTTCATCCTCCGCTACCAATGCCCTTTTGATCAATACCGGACTCCGTCCCTGCGCTGTCGTTTTCTTATCCGCAGGCGAAGCAGGGCGCGCATACAACACATCGTCTCCATCCACTTCCAATTCCACAGATACTTTGGTACCCAATCCGACACGGCTGATTATGTCAATGCTTCCATGCAAAAGCTCTACCATACGTTTGGTCAGCATAAGTCCCAGACCGCTGCCCAGAATCCCCTTCATCCGGTATTCTCTCGTATAAGCATTCCAGATATCCGAAAGAAAGTCCTCTTCGATACCAATCCCCGTATCCGTCACTTCAAGCAAAAGCTTCACACGCTTTTCTTCCAGATATATCTCCGTAATACGGCATACCACTTTCCCGCCGCCGTTTGTATACTTTATGGCATTAGAAAGCAGATTGATGAGAATATGCCAGACAATATCTTTATTCAGATACAGATACTTATATACCGGACTGCCGCAGTAAAACTCTAATTGAATTCCTTTCTCCTGTGCCTGCTGCGCAGATATTTTTCTTGGAAACTGCACCAGTTCCTCCAGATCAGACGCTTCTATTTTCATGACACCTATGTCATTTTCCAATACCGAAACATCCAATACACTGTTCATCAGATGCAGAAGATGTTCTGCCGCATAAACAGCATTATCCAAATAACTGTTTTCCCGAGATGCTTCCAGCTTCAAAACAGACAGGTTTCCGTATATGCTGTGAAGAGAAGTCCTGATTTCATGAGCAAAACAGGCGATACGTTTTTTCAGACGGACCGTCTCGTCTTCCGTCTCTTCCTGCCGGCGCTTCTTACTGTGCGGATCTTCGTCTGTTCCGCCCACGATATCGGTCAGGTCTTCACAGAAAACGATAACTGTCTTTTCCCGTTCTCCATAAAAGAACACGATCTTTTTGTCATAAATACATTCCTTAATCTTTAATCTGCATAACACCGTATATTTCTTTTTATATTCCAGGGTACCCAGGACCCTTATCAGTTTCATATTTTCCGTAAATTCTTCCATACTGCTAAAAAGCATATCTTTCATGATATGCAGGAACTCTTCGTACGCCCCCTGTTCAGGCAGAGAATAAGGCATGTCTTTTTTCTCAAAACGTTTCAGGTAAGCGTTTTTTCTTATATTAACATATAATATAAAATCAAAAAACTCTTCTGCCAACATGGGCTTAAGCCAATCTTCCATAAGATTATTATATCGGACACAGGAACGAATGCAAGACAAAAATTCTTTTTATCGATAAAAATTCACCATTTTCGACAAAAAACATATTCTATAGTAAAACATCCAAAAAGGAAACTGCTATGTACCTTTTTTTCGGTATTTTCTTTTTGATCCTGCTGTTCTTTTTTATTCTGAACTTTTGCCGCAGAAAAAAGATCATCAAAAAAGTATGTTCCATGACCCCGAAAGAAAAATGCGAAACTTTAAACGGACTGCTCGGCCCGTTCGGTTACGCCTACGTCCCATCACAGGATGTCATCACCTCGCGCATCGATGCCTGGCAGAGAGAGTTCGGTTATCATGCCCTCTTTGACAAGGCCGCTTCCTACGCAGGCATGGTAATGGACTGTCTGCCCGTTTATTTTGACTATCAGGGCCGCACGTGGCTTACGGAGTTCTGGAAAGGACAGTACGGAATCAGTACCGGCTGTGAAATCGGCGTTTATTATGCCGACCGCATTCTGGAACAGGAAGAACTGGCGCACACACTCTTTCACTGCGCGGAAGATGCAGATATGCTGCACTTGTCTTTTATGCTGTCCAAAGATACAAAGACACTTGTAAAACTAAAAGACAGGCATTGGTGGCTGACCGCTTTTCTGCCGGGATATTTCTCTTATCCCGCCGATCTGTGCATGCATATAAGCGTTACGCTGCATTCACATGAAATGGCGGAAGCTTTCGCACAGGGACTGATAAGAGCCGGTTACTGTCCGGACGAAATATGTCTGTGCGGCAGGACCGTTTCTTTTGTTTTTGCCGGTTCCGTAAAAGTATGCGGCTTCTTCCGGAAACTCAAAAACTGTATTGCCCAGTTCTTTAACAGATTCTGGTGTAAAATTTTCCGCTTTGTGACAAGGCCGTTTTGCCGTATCGGCGACAGGATCCTCTATTTATATTATTTCCTGCCGGCCGCATTCCGCAAAATGCTGCGTATTAAAAAAGACAGGAAGACCCGTGTTAAGAAAGGAGCTTCGGTATGAGTTATTATACCAGACTGAATAAATCCTTTGAGGGAGCCATAAGGCTCCCTCTTAACTACCATACCAAATATGCCCTGATCAGCGACTGTCACCGCGGCACAAGCACGTCCAACGACAATTTCCTGAAAAACCAGAACTTATATTATGCCGCACTCCAGTACTACTATAAAACAGGGTATACTTATATTGAACTGGGCGATGGCGATGAATTATGGGAAAACCGCTGTATGAAACAGATCATCGAAACGCATCATGACGTTTTCCATCTGCTCTCCCGTTTCCGCGAAAGCAGGCGTCTGTACATGCTGTACGGCAACCATGATATCGTCAAAAAGAACATCCGCTATACGACCAGAAACTGCAGCGCATATCCGGGATATATGAACAACCCCTATATGGAAAAGGCGCCGCTTCTTCCCGATATGACATTTTACGCCGGGATCATTCTGGAGAATACTGCCCGGCCTGCTGCCAGGGATATCTATCTTACCCACGGGCATCAGACGGATCTGTTCAATTCCACCCTGTGGCGTCTTTCGCGTTTCCTTGTCAGATATGTGTGGAAACCGTTAGAGCGTTATGGCGTACTCGACCCTACCAGCGCCGCCAAAAACTACACCAGAAAGCACAAAGCGGAACTGCGCCTGCACCACTGGGCCAAAGAGGAGGACCACATCCTGATCACCGGACATACGCACCGGCCGACACTTTCCGCGGACGATCCTTATTATTATAACAGCGGCAGCTGTGTCCATCCTGGCAGCATAACCTGTCTGGAGATCGATCATATGCGCATCCGGCTCGTCAAATGGACGCTCGGCACAAGAGCTGACATGAGTCTGTATGTGGAACGGGAAGTGATCGCCGGAGATGTTTCACTGCTGACTCCTAAGGACACGGAGGCGGCGCCTGATCGTTTCTGAATTCCGTCTCTGCATATTTTTCTTGATACAGATACAGCCAGGGCGTATTGGCAGGCAGTTTGATAAAATCTTCCTTGTTGTAGACTTCATGGACGGTACCATGCTTTATCCTGATCAGCCTGTCTGCCAGAGCCAGCGCATCCGCCAGGTTGACGGCAAGAATCACCACAGCGATCCCTTTTTGCAGGAAACGTTCCAAAAGTTCCCATATATGGCTTCTGACTGATACGTCCGCCTTCTTAAACGGCTGTACACAGAATACTACGCCGGGATTTTGCAGCAATATCCTTGTATATACCAGATCATACTTTTGTTTGATCGTAAGATCTCTTATCCGTTTATAAAACACATCTTCTCCGAGCAATGCTCCGTATTCGCTCACGATACTCTTTTGCACCCCTTTGGAACGCCATACCTTTTTAAACCGATGATCCATATTAAAGCACAGGTTATCCAGATAACTCATGCTCTCAAAGATCATTGTCTCCGCAGGAAGTTCCCGTATGACGGCCGCTTTTCTGTCCCTGACACTGGTAAGAGGCCGTCCGTCCACAATGATCCGGCCGCTTCTGGCCTTTGGTTTTTCCAAAAGAGAAAGAATATCTTCCATAGCATAGTTGTCCATATCCTGTATGACAACACACTCTCCTGCATTAACCCGCAGATTCAGATTGCGCAGATTGCCGTGATACAGGGAATCGATCTCAAACGCCGCTTTCTGCCCTCTGTCTTCATCCGATATATCATGCTGCCGCCTGACCCAATTATCATAATCTTTTACACAGGGCAGAAACAGCTTGTCGGCAACATTGTCCTCCGCTTCAAAATACTTGAGAATATGGCCGTCTTCCATAAGAACAGAGCGGTCACAGAACTGTCTGGTCTCTTCAAAATGCACCGATATATACAGAAAGGAAATATCTCTTTTGGCATAAAATCTGAGAATCTCATGCAGTTTCATCAGTTCGCTGTCACTGATATACGTACTGATACTTTCCAAAACGATCAGCCTGCTTCCTGCGACCACCGCCTTTAAAAGCTCTACAACAAACTTTTCAAAGACCGTCAGCTCATCTATATAGGCGTCCGCCTCAATGGAAACGCCGATCTCCTGCGTAAACGGAAGCAGCTGCTGCCTGAGCAGCGACGGCTTCATAAACCATTTCCTGAATCCGGGACGCAGCACAAAGATATTATCTGCCACAGTCAGATCCTTTGCCAGACTGCTTTCGGTCCGGATGATGCTGATACGGTTGGCGCCGCCTTTCGGATTGCTCCACTCGTTTACCAGCTTTTCTCTGTAATAAATATAACCGTAATGCAGAGGGAGGTTGTGTTTTAACAGGGTAAAAAGTGTTTCCAGTCCATCGTTATTAACAGGCACAAGTCCCAGAATTTCTCCCGCCCGGATCGTCATGCTGAAATTCTCCAGACCGGCAATTCCCTGATTGATGTATGTTACACGCTCCATGCGCAGCATTTCTTCTTTCATCGTCAACCCATCTGCGCGCTGCGGCGCGCATGCAAATCCATCGCTGAATACGCTTCTTTATTCAACGTTGTATGTCATGTCCGCTCTGTCGCTTGTTACGACCGGCAGCGATATCTCCACATCCGTTCCAACGCCCGGCATGGAAAATACATGCAGGCCGTACTCTTCTCCGAAAAGAAGATGTATCCTGTTGTTCACATTGATAAGAGCGATCCCGCCCTTTGTCTCCGACTCCTGATTTGACATGATCCGTGCGCTCTTTTGCAGTCTTTCATTCATATCAGCCAAAGCTTTCCCGTCCATTCCGACGCCATCATCCGATATCCTGATCAAAAGCCGCCTGCCCGTCTTCTCCAGACGGATCTTTAAATGACCGACTCCGATCTTGCATTCCGTCCCGTGGATAATACTGTTTTCCAGAATCGGCTGCATGGTAAGCTTGGGCAGTCTGCAGCGATAAATTTCTTCTTTTTCCTCGCTGTCGCATTCTATTATAAGCTGTACTCTTTCGCCGAAACGGTAACGCTGTATTTTAAAATATGTCTCGCAGTTTTGCAGTTCTTCCTCCACGGATACCAAATTTTCAACTTTACTGATCGTATATCTGAAAAAAGCAGCCAGCGCCTCCGTCATATCCGACACACTCGTAAGTCCCGCGATCAGCGCTTCGCTTCTGATGCTTTCTAATGTATTATATAAAAAATGAGGATTGATCTGATTCTGGAGGGCCAGATACTGCGCCTGCCGTTTATTCAGCTTGAGCAGTTCCGAAGAATCCAGCATTCTCTGCAGGCGTTCCTCCATAAAACGACTTGATGGCGTCAGATATGTTTCATCTATCCCGGACAGATTATTCGTTGTATAACCCTCCAGAAACAAACGGGTACTCTGCTCCATCCTGCGGTAAGGCTTGATGATCCATACAACGCTGATCCATAAAAGGAGCGCAAAGACCGCCATACAGACAGCCGCCCAGCCCAAAAAGGCGCCATCTGTAGACAGAGACGCCGCACAAAGCAGGATCAGCATACAGATAATCAGAACGATACCTGCCGATCCTACGATCAAAAATCTGTTAGATAAGTATTTATACTTGTCGTTTCTCATTGTCTTCCTCTGCTCTTTCAGCCGTACAGCCTGCGGAATTCAGCGGGATTTACCCCTGTCGCTTTATGAAATGTCTGGGTAAAATGCTTTCTGTCATTGTATCCTACCGCCTCACATACTTCCGACACCGGCATGTTCGTTTCTCTGAGCAGTTCCTTGGCTTTATCTATACGTACCCTTGTCAGATACTTTGAAAAACCTTCCCCCGTCACTTTTTTGAACATAGCGCTGAAATATGCAGAACTGAATCCGACCGCTTCACAGATCTCATCCAACGTTATATTTCTTTGATAATTTTCCATGATCAGCTGCTTTGCCAGTCTGACCGGCCTTGTCGTCTCGTTCTCTTTGCTTTTTTGCAGTTCGGTTATGAGGTTTTCCTGTAATTTCCCCAGTTCACAGAACAGATCGTCCACTTTACTGCACTGCCTGCATCCCGTTTCAAAATCATATTGTATTTTCTCGGCGTAACTGCCGCCTATTCTCAATACAAGCAGCTTTCCCGCATGCAGGACGATGTCCAGGATCTCCCGTCCGCATATATCCGGCACGGCCATCACCGTGGTTTTAAGCTCTGCGCCTGCACGCACCGCTTCTTTTGCGTCCAGAACATCTATCGCATGTTCTATCCCCTTCACATAGCGATCTAACAGGATCTGCTTCTGTACGCCGGAGCTTTGCGGTATCCGCTCAAGCATCCTGCCGCAGCCTTCTATCAGACGTTCTTCTACTGCAAGCCGCGCCTCTTCCGCAGACCGGACGAGTCCGTCTGCTTCTTCCGTATATTTTCCCAGTCCTAATGAAAATTCGACCTTACCGAACAGATTTTTGCAGGCTTCCAGCTGCTGCAGGAATTCCCGCAGACGATACCGTACACTGTCTTTATTTTCCGGCGGATAATTCAGAATGCCGCACCCGGTATACTCCTGAAATCCAAGAAGGCTTTCAATGCAGACAGATGCCACTGTCGATTGAAATATTTCCTCGGCTTTTCGTCTGATTATGGAAAACGCCGGTTCTTCTATTTTATGAATGTCACAATCTATCTTTAACA
The DNA here is from genome assembly GCA_910579735.1 of uncultured Lachnospiraceae bacterium. Lineage (GTDB taxonomy): Bacteria > Bacillota > Clostridia > Lachnospirales > Lachnospiraceae > UBA3282. The sequence continues at coordinate 11,505 of CAJTUZ010000007.1, read as the reverse complement.
GGAATGCCTGGAATATGCCGTCTTCGATATGAAAATGGTAATTCCGGATCAGTTCTTCCGCCGTCAGGTTCCCGTTCCCATCCAGAATATCCTTCACGAGGCCTTCACGCAGCCGCTTCAGGTCATTCTGACTGTTTCTGTAAACGGACTTTATGCCGGGCAGATTCAGCTGATTTTTCCGCAATCGTCCGGCTATTTTCTGCAAAGTTTCATTCAGTTCGTCCTGTTTGATCGGCTTTAGAATATAATTGCCTACCCCGTAGGCAATCGCCGTCTGCGCATATTCAAAATGTGCATAACCGCTGATGATGATGATCTCGATATCGGGACTGAGTTCCCGCGCCTGCCTGATCAGATCCAGTCCATTGCATCCCGGCATACGGATATCGGTGATCAAAATATCAGGATGCAGATTCCGCACCAGCTCTAACGCCTCCATACCATTCTCCGCCCGTCCCGCAAGCTCCATATCCAGACTTTTCCAATCGACCAATGTTTCTACGAGTCTGCATATCAGTTTCTCGTCATCTGCTATGATCACCTTCCACATAAGTCATCCCTCATCTATTCTGCTCTTCCAAGCAATTGACTTTAATCTTAACATTTGTCTGCAAATAATTCAACAAGAGATGGGTTTTGAGCCCATCTCCTGTTTCTGATTAACAAATTTCACCTTACAGTATTTCCCGTTAAACCGGTTCTTATTGAGTCAGAACGGAAACACCGGTATCCGTAACGACTCCGCCAAGCGCTTCTCCTTCCAGAGCCTTCACGCATGCTTCCACGCCCATAGAACCCATTTTGTCAGGATTCTGCGCCATAGTAGCAAGCAGATGACCATCAGCGATCAGTCCCTGGATCGCGTCGGATTTATCAAAACCTACGCCGATGATATCGGCATTGCCTGAAGCCTTGATCGCATTGCCTGCACCTGTTGTAGAACCTTCGTTGCAGCCGAAGATGCCGACTACACCCTGTGTAATATAATTTTCCGCGATGCTCTGGGATTTCGCCGCATCACCTTCTCCGTACTGTGTCTCAAGAAGTTCAAAGTCCGTTCCTTCAAATGCCGAGCGGAAACCTTCTTCTCTCATCACGCAGGAATCCGTTGCCGCATTCACATTGATGATACCGATCGTACCGCTTGTAATATTGTTCTCTGCAAGCGCTTTCTTCATTTCTTCGCCTGCTGTCTTTCCTGCCGCATTGTTATCCGTAGAGAACGTTGCCTCTGCATCCACATTGGCCGGTGAATCCACATAAACGATCTTAACGCCTTTGTCCGCCGCTTCCTTCAATGCGGAGGAAATCGCATCCGGGCCGTTTGCCGCGACCATGATCGCATCATATCCGCCTGCGACCGCGTTATTGACACATTCGATCTGCTGTGCGTCATCCTTGGTATTCGGAGACATGAATGTTACGGTAACGCCAAGTTCCGCCGCTTTCTCCTGTGCGCCTTCATTCAAAGTCACCCAGTGCTGGTCGATAGAATCCATGGTGATCAGCGCAATCTTCCACTCTTTGGAAGCCGCTGCATCCGCAGATGCGGCCGGTTCTGCGCCGCCTTCTTTCATCAAAACGGAAACGCCCGTATCCGTAACGGCTCCGCCAAAACTTTCACCGCCGATTGCCTTCACTGCCGCTTTTACGCCTTCATATCCCATGACATCAGGATTCTGCGCCATGGTACAGCGTAAGAAGCCGCCGTCTATCAATCCCATAATGGCATCGGATTTATCGAAACCTACGCCGATTACGGAAGCGCCGCCTGACGCTTTGATCGCATTGCCCGCGCCCGTCGTAGAACCTTCGTTGCAGCCGAAGATGCCGACTACGCCCTGTGTAATATAATTTTCCGCGATGCTCTGGGATTTCGCCGCATCACCTTCTCCGTACTGTGTCTCAAGAAGTTCAAAGTCCGTTCCTTCAAATGCCGAGCGGAAACCTTCTTCTCTCATCACGCAGGAATCCGTTGCCGCATTCACATTGATGATACCGATCGTACCGCTTGTAATATTGTTCTCTGCAAGCGCTTTCTTCATTTCTTCGCCTGCTGTCTTTCCTGCCGCATTGTTATCCGTAGAGAACGTTGCCTCTGCATCCACATTGGCCGGTGAATCCACATAAACGATCTTAACGCCTTTGTCCGCCGCTTCCTTCAATGCGGATGAAATCGCATCCGGGCCGTTTGCCGCAACAATAATTGCTTTTGCACCCGCGCTGACTGCATTATTCACACATTCAATCTGCTGCGCATCGTCTTTTGTATTGGGCGCCATAAACTGTACGGTAACGCCGAGTTCCGCTGCCGCTTTCTGAGCCCCTTCATTTAAGGTTACCCAGTGCTGGTCGATAGAGTCCATGGTGATTAATGCGATCATTGTATCGGTATCTGCCGCTGCTTTGTTTTCATCCGTAGAAGCCGTCTGCACCGCATCTCCATTTCCATTACCGCCGCATCCTGTGAGCATTGCCGCCATCATGCACAATGAACACAATACTGCCAATAACTTTTTCATACCAAAATCCTCCTTTAAAATTTTATCTTAGCACCTTGCGGTGGCTAATTCTGATTTCTGTCTGTTTTTTCGCCTGTACCGGCTGTCTGTCAGATTATTCTGCTTCCTTCTTACTTTTTTATTTTTTGGCCGCTTTTTTCTTTTTATAGGATCCGCTGCGCACCACTACGTCCAAAAGAACCGCAAATACAACGATAATACCGATTACAAGACGCTGAATACCGACCTGCGCGCCGATCATATTCAAACCGTTCTCCAACGTCTGCCATACGGCAGCGCCCGCCAGAGTCCCCAGCAGAATACCCGTTCCGCCAAGCGGTGACACGCCGCCGATCACGCCTGCGGCCACACCATACATCTCATACATATTGCCGGCTTCCATATTTCCCATGCCTGCCTGACCGCACAGGATCAGTCCGACTACGAAAGAACAGAATGCACTGACAAGATAAGCCTTTGTCGTCGTTGCAAAAACGCTGACGCCGGAAAGTTTCGCCGCATCCACATTAGAGCCGATCGCATAAATATGGCGTCCTGTCCTTGTTTTGGACAACAGGAAGAAAAATATGAGAAAAAGGATCATGGCGATCCAGAACGTATTATAGATCCCAAACGTTTTACCGTAATAGAAGACATTCTGGAAAGTCTCTCCCGCCTCTTTACCGATGCCGGAGGTAATGGCATCCGTATTTCTGTTTCCGTTTACAATGTAGGCCACGCCTCTTGCCACAAACATAGTGCCCAGTGTTGCGATAAACGGCGGCAGTTTCCATTTTCCTACCAGCAGCCCGTTTAATACACCGATCACCATACAGCATAAAAATGTGATCAGAATCGCTAACAGCGGATGTACGCCCCTTGTCATAAGCGTTGCGGAGATCATGGCGCTCATACCCGCTACGGAGCCGATCGACAGATCGATATTTCCCGTGATCAGAATGTAACTTTGTCCGATACCGATCAGCAGATATTTTGACATGGAACGGAGCAGATTCATGATATTCTGACCCGAAAAAACGGTAGGATTAATAATGCCGAATGCAATATAAATAACGATCAGACCTGCAAAAGCGGTCAATGCGCCACCCATGCCGCGGGTGCTTAATATTTTTTTCAAAAGATTCTGTTTCTTCATTTCTCAGTCCTCCCTGCCGCTTCCGTCGGCAATCTTTTTTTCAAAGCGTGTTGCCAATGAAAGGATCTCATTCTGCGTCGTATCATCCGCCATAACTTCTCCCGTGATACGTCCATCGCACATAACGATGATCCGGTCTGCAATTCCCATAACTTCCGGCATTTCGGAAGATACAAACATAACCGCTATGCCCTGCTTTTTCAATTCGTTCATCAGATTATATATCTCAACCTTGGCCGCAACATCGATCCCTCTCGTAGGCTCGTCAAAAATGACCACTTTCGAATTTCGCGCGAGCCATTTCCCTACGACTACCTTCTGCTGATTACCGCCCGAAAGGTTCGCGGCGTTCACTTCAACGCCCGCCGTCTTGATCTTTAGATCCTTAACGGTCTTCTCACACATTTCATCTTCTTTTCTGCTGTTTACCACACCCAGCCTGCTGCACACAAGATCCAGATTGGGAAGCGCTATATTATGCCGGATACTGAGCTTCGTGCACAGACCGTCTTTTTTCCTGTCTTCCGGTGCAAGTACGATACCTGCCTGTATCGCATCTTTGGGCGACTGGACTTTTACTTCTTTTCCCTCTAAAATGATCTCCCCGCTTTCCTTCGGATCGACTCCGAAGATCGCTCTGGTCGTCTCCGTTCTTCCTGCTCCCATAAGTCCCGCAAATCCTACGATCTCTCCTTCATATACGGAGAAATTGACATTGCGCACCATTCGTCCCGCATTCAGATTCTTTACTTCAAATATTTTCCTGCCCTTTTTACAGGAAACTCTCGGAAATTTCTCTTTGATCTCCCGGCCCACCATATAAGCGATGATCTCATCTAACCCCGCATCTTTAAAAGCCATGCTTGTAATATACTGGCCGTCTCTCATGATGGTAACCCGGTCCACAATATGCTGCAGTTCTTCCAGCCTGTGGGATATGTATACGATACCGCAGCCTTTTGCCTTCAATTCCTTAATAATACGGAACAGATCCTCGATCTCTCTTGCTGTCAGCGCAGAGGTAGGTTCATCCATGATCAGAACTCTGGCATTCGTGGACAGCGCTTTGGCGATCTCTACCATTTGCTGTTTGGATACCGGAAGCTCTCCTACGACCTGCTTCGGATCCAGGTCGATCTTCAGGTCTTCCAGGATTTTCCCGGCTTCCGCTTCCATCTCTTTATTCGATAGAACGATGCCCTTCCTGCGCTCTCTTCCAAGAAAAATATTCTCCGCTACAGACAAATGCCTGCACATATTCAATTCCTGATGGATAATGGCCACGCCTACTTCCTGTGCGAGTTTGGGGGTAAGATTTCCATATTCTTTTCCGAATATCTCAAGCCTTCCCTCGTCTCTCTCATACACGCCGCTCAGTACTTTCATCAGCGTACTTTTTCCTGCTCCGTTCTCTCCCAAAAGCGCCATGACCTCTCCGGCCCGCAGCTCAAAGTTCACATGATCAAGCGCTTTTACTCCCGGAAAGCTTTTACAAATGCCTTCCATGGATACGATTCTCTCATTCATTTCCATATTTCCGGCTTTCCTTCCTTTCAGGCTTTTACTTAGGCGATTGCGAAACGATGAGACAGGCCGGCAGTAAAAAAAGTTTCTGCTTCGAGGCGCGCTTTCGCTCCGTTAACAACGCAGCGGTACTAAGTTCGAACCGCATAAAATGCAGTTCTTACTAAGTGCAAAGTTACTTACAGTAACTTGCGTTGTTAAAGGGCCCTTCAGCAGAAATCTTTTTTTACTGCCGGCCTGCCTCATCGTTTCGCAATTGTCTCTTTTATTTATTACAGTATAGCAAGGGGGCATTTTACTGATAAGGGGGTAATCTTTTTTCTTACAGGGGGTTTTTTATGCATTTTTTATAAGAAAGATGTGATATAGAATTATTTTCTGGATATTTTATCCTTTTCCTGCAGATATTTATTACAGATGAATGTGCTTTTTGCACGAAAAAAACACTTCCGCTACTACCGGGTCAAAATGAATTCCCGACTCCTCCCGGATAATATCGAAGCGCCTTACCAGCCCATTTCCATGAGCCACCGGTTCAGCCTGTCTTCCCGCTGTTTCTCTTCGCCGGATACCGGTTTTCCAAGCTCCAGCTCACCGCAGATACGCCCGTCCGACAGATACAGAATCCTCCCGCAGCGGCTTGCAACCTTACTGTCATGCGTCACCAGAAGGATCGTAGTCCCATCCTCGTTCAGCCTGACCAATTCTTCCATGACCCCGGCGGCGGCGCTCTTATTCAACGCGCCTGTCGGCTCGTCAGCAAACAGAATTTCCGGTGCGTTCATCATACTTCTGCAGATGCAGGCCCGCTGGAGCTGCCCGCCGGAAACCTGTGTAATGCTACGCTCCTCCAGTCCGGCTATCGATAACTTACGCATCAATTCCCGCGCCGTCCTTGTCAGTTCGGCCTTCGATCTGCGCGCCTTTTGCTCCCAAAGGCTGCGTCTGTCCTTATTCGCCTGTATTACCGGCAGCAGAATATTATCCAGAATATTCAGGTTCGAGAGCATATTCATCTGTTGAAAAACAAACCCCATACGATGCAGGCGCACTCTGCTCCTTTCATCTTCCGACAGATTCGTGATCTCCGTTTCTTTCAGCCATACCTTACCGCCGGAAGGACGATCCATTCCTGCCGCATGATAAAGAAGCGTCGATTTACCGGAACCGGACGGGCCCATGACCGCCGTCATTGCGCCCTGTTCCACAACAAAAGAAACCCCGTTTAAGATCTGTCCTTTTTCCAGATTTTCCACTTTTAACAATTGATTCATCACACTAATCCTCCATACCGGAGCAGCATTCCCACGCGCTGACTCTTCTGATTTCCCTAATCCCTGTCCATACCGCCGCCGCAGCCGTTACAAGCAGGATACCCGGCAGAACCAAAAACGCCTGCACCGGATCAAACGTAAAATGAAAGCTGTCTACGCCAAAGGAACGCAGCATAACGCCGCAAAGCCCTTCCCCGCATAGATTGCCGCACAAAACTCCGGCCGCAATACCGGCCAGCGCAGGGCAGATTCCTTTTCGAAAATATATACGCCTCATATTGCTTCCGGTAAATCCAAGCGCCTTATGTAAAGAGACCGCATAACGGTTCTTTTCCACGATCAGCCGCATAAACAGCGTCAGGACAACAGCAGTCACTAAAACGGCCATCCCAAGAGCCGACACGGATGCCAGACGAAGCTGCTCAAGCGTCTGGCTGTAAGTATCTTTCACATAATCAGCCACGGCAATAACATCCGCCCCCATTTGACGGTATTCTTCCATCCATAATTCCATGTCCGCGGCTTCATTTAAGGAAACGTACAAAACGCTCCAGACAGGCGGGATTTCATCATCTGTTTGATATGCTTTCGCCGTTCTGCCGCCATTGGTAATGTCAGAATAAATACCGCAGACAAGATACGCCGCCGTTTCTCCACGTATCATCAGATGCAGGCTGTCTCCGACCGACAGTCCCAATTCTTCCGCATTCATGGAAGAAAGCGCAATCTCCTTCTCCCCCTCCGGCGGCCTTCCTTTTGAATAATTTACCGGAAATATGTGATGATCGCCGGTTTCCACCGGCAAATGAATCATTTCCCCATTGGATAAAACTGCCGTACAGGAACCCGTCCGCAGCACCGCATACTTCTCAACCCGTGCATCTTTTTCCAAAGTATCGGCGATCCGCTTTGTTACCGCATCAATATTGTCTGCCTGCCGCACATCCATGCGGATCGCTCCATCGCCGATCCCCATATAGCGTACAAACGCCGGATCGGACATCGTGCTGTACAAATTCTGCGGTACCAGCGCCAAAAAGGTACAGGCCGCCGCCACAAATCCGATCAGCAGATATTGTCTCCGCCCATGCTTCCTCTCCTGATCCCGTGCTGCGGACAAGGCCGTGAGTGCAGACATTTTGTCCGTTCTTCTCAGGAAACGATGAACAGATAAAAGAATAATCCCCTCTGTAAAAAGCGCCGCCATCAGGGACAGGATGCCTGCCCGCAGACCATCAGCCGGCACACCATATAATTCCCGTATCTGTCTTTCCAAAGGATCTCTGAAGCAGAAAGCCGTAAGCACGCCGACAAGTCCCCCGCAGACGGAAAAAATAAGATATTTGGCAAAATACAGCCGCCTGATCTGTGCCTTTCCCACCCCGAGCGCCTTTAACATGCCTACCTCTTTCCTGTCCCGTTCCATTTGCAAAGACAGCATAAAGCGGATGCAGAGAAGGGAAATAAGCAATACGACAATGCTCACGAGAAAAATAATGAAGATCATTGTCCCATCCGATAGGGCATTCATCATACGGATCAGCGCCCTGGTGATCGCCGGACCGTTCGCAGGAAGTCCCGCCGCCGCATAAGCCGCGGCGAAGACATTGCTGTCCGTTCCATCCCGCAGCAAAAATTCAATCAGATACTCTTCCGCATATTCTTCTTTCAGCTGCTTATAATCGGCCTCGTTTACCAGAAAACGTTTGGAGGAAGCCATCATGGAATTCATCTGTGCATCCCTGAGAAATCCTGCGATCACAAACTCCCTGTCCCCAATCTCCATCTGATCCCTCACTGTCAGCTCATAGCGGGAACGATAACAGACCGGAACATAAACCTCCCCCTGTAAGACTTCCGGTATTTCGTTATCTATAGTCAATAGATAATCAAACTGTTCACCCTGCATGGACAGACCGTTATCCTGCGTACTGTCCGCAAGACTTTTTCCTCCGAGCGAAAGTCTGCTGTTATCCAGATTTAAGAACCGGCAGATCTGCCACTTCTCTACAGCCTCACATGATCCTGCAAAACGGGCAATCTGCCTCTCAGGCAATTCTCCTGAAGATTCCTCATATACTGCCGCCTCCTGATCCCCCGCATGCATCTGCATATAATCGGGTACCTGCGCCTTAGCCATCAGAGAATCGATCGCGCCAAGCAGACCGGCGGTCAGCAATACGGTAAGCGCAAGCAGCATAGCCGAAACCGCCATGAAAAAAACAGCGGCGCCTGAAAACAGCTTATTGTGTTTGATATCGTTTAACACCAGTTTCTTTATCACGTTATTTCCTCTTTTCTATGATCAGGTATGACCGACTGTTTTTAATGCTGGTATTTGTGACATTTTCCTATAGACCGTCTGTCTGTCGGTAATAGGATGAAAAATATTACTGTACGCCATGGAAATACCGCCCCATTATTCCTTATAAAATTCTAAAACAAAGCCCGGATCGTCTCCTGCATGCACCCTTGCTCCATCTTCAAAAGGCGCTCCAGATTATAGATGAAAGCTTCTATTTTTCTTCGTTTTTCTTCTTCACTGTATTCCATAAGATCATCAAATACCGTATTTGCATACAAAAACGTCATTTCGGCCACCTCGGCCGGGTAATCGGTTCCGCATATCCCCTGTGCGATCCCTTCTTCGATCAGTCCCGTTAACAGCGGATTCATTTCCGCAAGAAGTTTTTCCTGTATTTTTTGGTGCATAAGCGCATTCTGTGGTTTATGAATCTGCTCCATGAGCTGATCGCCCCAATCGCCGCTTACATTTAACGCCTTTATCATGATCGTCAGACGCTGCAAAACAGGAATATTCTTCTGCGCCGCCAGTTCCTTTGCCTTAACAAACATCTGTCCCACCATCCGGTCGGTCATGGCATCCAGAATATCTTCTTTTGACTGAAAATGATAGTACAATGTTCCCCTTGCTATTCCGATCTCATTTAGAATATCATTCGTGCTGGTATTGTCAAAACCTTTTGTACTGAATAAGCGCTCCGCCACATCCAGTATTTCATTTCTTCGTTCTTCCGCTTCTTTTACGACCCGCATCTGTTCTATGGCTCCTGTTATTTCCTATAATATACTTTCTACCGACTGTCTGTCGGTTTCATTGTAACATCAGCAGGAACATACTGTCAATCATATCTCTGAAACTGACAGTATGTTCCTGCTATAAATATCTCTGAAACAGGTCGTTTGATTTGAACAGCCATACCAAACTTAAAGATATCGGAAAGATTTTACCATCCCAGTTCCAATAGCCAGTTATTTAACAGCCTCTCTCTATCCTTCTCCTTTATCTCTAAGTCTTTCGGGCTGATATACTCGCCCTTAATGTTACCGTCTACAATATACAACACTCTGGAACACTTTGCGGCTACCTTTGCATCATGGGTTACCATCATAATCGTTGTTCCTTCTTCGTTTAACTTTACCAGTTCCTCCATTACCTCATTTGACGCAGTTCTGTTCAAAGCTCCCGTAGGCTCGTCCGCAAATAAAACCCTGGGCATATTAATCATACTCCTGCAGATGCAGGCTCTCTGAAGCTGCCCTCCCGAAACTTCATTGATGTCGTTATCGGCAATGTCAATAATACCCAGCTTACGCATTAAGTCCTGTCCGCGCCGGGCCGTTTCCTTACGTGTTTCGGTATTCTTATCAGATTGTACCGCAGGAAGAATAATATTGTCGAGAACGCTCAGATTTTTCAGCATATACATCTGCTGAAAGATAAAGCCCATTTCATCAAGACGTAAGTCCGCAAGCTCTTTCTCACCCATTTCGGCCATGTTCTTTCCACAAAATTTTGCTTCTCCTGCGGTAATGGAATCCATGCCCGAAACGGCATACAGGAGAGTTGATTTACCCGAACCTGACGGACCCATAACGGCTACCATTTCGCCTTCTGAAACGGTAAAGTTTACATTTTTCAAAACGTTGTTCTGGCGTTTGTTTACGATATATGTTTTGCAGAGGTCTTTTACTTCTAAGATATTCATAATAGTTTCCTTTCTTATTCCATTTTTATTCCATTCCTATTCAATGTTAGCAGTATCGGAGGACTTGATTTTTCTTGTGTAAAGTGAGGTCAGGAATGCACTTACGGCTGTTGTAACAAGAATGACAACAGGGAAGACCAGATACATTTCAACAGGATCGATAACGTAGGAGGGTGCAAGCTCCATACCCATCATGATAAATACCGGGTCAACGCAGAGGTGCGTAAGAGGCATTGCAAAAATTTCGCCGATCATCACTGCAATCAATCCTACGAATAAAAACCTGAAAGTATGGTATGCATAGATTTTTCCGTTTCGTGTGCCTACGGCTTTCATGAGTGCAATTTCACCCTGCTCCTTTGCAATGAAAGAACGCTCCATCAGTACGGTTATAAGTACAGCTAATATGATGGTAAAAACAACTACAAAGGATTTTACTGTGTCAAGAGTTTCCGTAATACCGAGCATATCTGCTACTGCTTCGGCACAGGTTCTTATATTTTCATAATCGGGAAAAATCCCCCGAATCTCTTCCATTCTTCGTTCTATTTCCCTGCTGTCAGGATGATCCGTAAAAGCAATCTGCGTATCGGGACCGCCTGCTGCCTGAACGTAATTTATATACTCATCACTGTGAAGTCTGATATTGCTGCCCTGCATATTCATGGACTGGAAAAACGCCGAAATAATATATTCCTTATCTCCGTCAATGGTTTTAATGGTAACGGTATCACCAATATCTGCATTCAGCTTTTCTGCAGCAATTCGTGTGATTGCAATTTCATCGGTATTCTGCGGTGATATTCCTGCTGTGTATTCGTACAAATCCATTGCCACGCCTGTGCCCTGATAAATGCTGATATTACTCTCGTTTTCTCCGAAAGATACAGGCAGGGTAAACATTATTTCCTGATAGCACTTTGCAGGAATGCCATTTTCTGCAAGAATCTGTTCCATTTCGTCAAGGTGCTTTTCAAGCTTTTCATGTCCGTCTTCCATCATACATTCCGCAACTATTTTACTGTCCAAATAGATATCGC
>CAJTUZ010000006.1 GCA_910579735.1 uncultured Lachnospiraceae bacterium | reverse complement strand
GCCGGATGGCAGACTGATCTTAGTAACCGCAATCAATCCGACGCCTGCAGGGGAGGGAAAGACGACTACAAGCGTAGGACTTTCACAGGCATTTGGGAAACTCGGTAAAAATGCGCTTTTGACGCTGCGTGAACCATCTCTTGGACCGTGTTTCGGCATCAAGGGCGGCGCGGCAGGCGGCGGGTATGCGCAGGTTGTGCCAATGGAAGATTTAAATCTTCACTTTACCGGTGATTTCCATGCAATCACTTCTGCCAATAATCTGTTAGCTGCACTTTTAGATAACCATATCCAACAGGGGAATGCACTGCGTATCGATACCAGACAAGTCGTCTGGAAAAGATGCCTGGATATGAATGACAGAGTGCTTCGGAATATTGTCATCGGACTTGGCAATAAGATGGATGGTACGGTGCGTGAAGATCATTTTGTGATCACGGTGGCATCGGAGATCATGGCGATCCTCTGCCTTGCTTTGAATATGCAGGATCTAAAAGAAAGGCTTGGGCGCATCATCGCTGCCTATAATTATGACGGAGAACCGGTAACGGCATCGGACCTCGGTGCAGTCGGCGCTATGGCAGCGCTCTTAAAAGATGCCATGAAACCGAACCTGATTCAGACGCTCGAACATACGCCGGCGCTCGTTCACGGCGGACCGTTTGCGAACATCGCGCATGGCTGTAATTCTGTAAGAGCAACGAAAACCGCTTTGAAAATGGCGGATTATGTTATAACGGAAGCCGGCTTCGGTGCAGATCTCGGCGCAGAGAAGTTTTTTGATATCAAATGTAATATAGCGGGATTAAAACCGGATGCCGTTGTTTTGGTAGCAACGGTCAGAGCGCTGAAATATAACGGCGGGATCGCAAAAGAGGAGTTGTCTGCCGAAAATATGGAAGCGCTGCAAAGAGGAATCGTCAATCTGGAAAAACATATTGAGAATCTGCAAAAATATGATGTGCCGATCGTCGTGACCCTCAATTCTTTCGTAACGGATACGCCGGCGGAAATAGAATATGTCAGATGCTTCTGCGAAGAAAGAAACTGTGCATTTGCACTTTCCGAAGTCTGGGAAAAGGGCGGCGAAGGCGGTATTGAACTGGCGCAGAAAATTCTGCATACACTGGATACAAAGGAGTCTGCATTTCATGTACTCTATCAGCCGACAATCTCCATAAAAGAAAAGATTCGGACGGTAGCACAGGAAATTTATGGCGCCAAAGATGTAGTTTACATGTCGGAAGCTGAAAAACAGCTTAAGAGACTGGAGCAGCTTGGTTTTGGAGAAATGCCTGTCTGTATGGCCAAAACACCATATTCTTTATCGGATGATCCGACGCGTCTGGGACGTCCGACAGATTTTGATATAACGATCAGAGAAGTCTATGTTTCAGCAGGCGCCGGCTTTATTGTAGTTTTGACCGGAGCGGTCATGACAATGCCCGGACTGCCGAAAAAACCCGCGGCTATGGGGATAGATGTCAATGATGAAGGGCAGATAACCGGATTGTATTAAAAGAAAGGAGCACGGAACATGGCACAGATCATCGATGGAAAAAAGATCTCTTCACAGATAAAAGAGGAACTGAAAGAAAAAGTGTCTGTTATGAAACAGGAAGGAAAGACAATATGTCTTGCCGTTATTCAGGTTGGGGACGATCCTGCTTCAAGCGTATATGTGGGAAATAAGAAGAAGGCGTGCGCCTATATCGGCATCGAGTCTCTTTCTTATGAACTGCCTGCGGATACGACACAGGAAAAATTGCTTGCACTGATCGCGGAATTAAATGGCAGAGATGACGTAAACGGCATTCTTGTACAGCTTCCCGTACCGGCGCATATTGACGAAAACGCAGTGATCCGTGCAATCGATCCCGGAAAAGACGTCGATGGATTTCATCCGCAGAATGTCGGCGCACTCTGTATCGGACAAAGAGGTTTCGTTTCCTGCACGCCTGCGGGTATCATACAGCTTTTGAAGCGTTCCGGCATTGAGATTGCCGGCAAAGAATGTGTCGTTATCGGAAGAAGCAATATCGTCGGCAAACCGATGGCCCTTTTGCTGCTGCGGGAAAACGGTACGGTTACCGTAACGCATTCCAAAACGAAAGATTTGCGTGAAGTGACCAGACGGGCGGATATCCTGATAGCCGCTGTCGGCAAACCCGGAATGATAACGCGGGAATATGTAAAAGAAGGCGCCGTTGTTATCGATGTGGGAATCCATAGAAACGAAAACAATAAGTTATGCGGAGATGTAGATTATGATGATGTCGCTCCTGTCTGCAGCGCAATCACTCCCGTTCCGGGAGGTGTCGGCCCAATGACGATTGCCATGTTAATGCTAAATTTAGTGGAGTCGGCTGCTTTAGTGCGTTAGAAAGGGAGCTGCCTATGAAATGCCCAAATTGTGGGGAAGAAATGAAGGAGGGTCATCTGATCTGCGAAGCCTGCGGCAATGAGATCCGGATCGTACCTGACTTTGAACCGGAAATAGAGAACAGTATTACAGAAGCGCTTTCTACGATAGCGGCCTCGCAGGAAGAAGACACGGATGGGAACGCGCAAAATACATCAACCGGGATGATCGTTTCGGGAACGGAAGTTCCGGCCAAAAAAGCGGACCCGGTGCGTATTCATGATGAGGATGCATTAGACCGTCGTGACAGAAGCCGTATGATCGGCTTTGTCCTGACTGTTGTCATTGTGTTTATGATTTCCGCCTGTTCCTATCTGTTATATGAAAAACATACGCAGACCGTGTCTTATCAGATCGAAAAGGCACAGGAATATGCGGATCAGGGGGCATATAGAGAAGCGATCGCCTGTCTTGATCTGGCATATGAAAAAGATGATACGCAGTCACAGATTCTGTTTCTGAAAGCGGACTATTATTATCTGCTTACCAACAATGAAGAAGCGCTTCGTACTTTAAAACAGATTATCGACAAAGGCACCTATTCCTATGAAGATGTTGAAGAAGCCTATGATAAGATGATCACGATTTATGCAAATGAAGCGCGTTATGAAGAGATCAACGAACTGCTCCTTTCCTGCAGCGAAGATACGATCGTGAATATGTTTCAGGGGTATCTGGCCAAAGCGCCGGAATTCAGTTATGTAGAAGGCGATTATGCCGAAGTGATCCCGTTAAAATTAAGTTCTAATACTTCGGGGACGATCTATTTTACGACAGACGGATCCGTACCGAACGAATACAGTGAAATCTATACGGCGCCGCTTTTTCTGGAGGGCGGCGAATATACGATCAGCGCTTTTTTCATCAACGATTACGGCATTAAGAGCGATGTGGTAAGTAAGACTTATCATATCAGCCTGGATGTACCCAATGCGCCGGAAGTGAATCTATACAGCGGCCAATATACGCAGTCGATGATGATCTCGGTCAACGGTCAGGAAGGCTGTAAAACTTTCTATACGACGGACGATTCGGAACCGACGGCGGATTCCGTTCCTTATACCGGACCGATCCCGATGCCGCTTGGAACAACCAATTTTAAATTTGTCAACATTACGCCCGAAGGAATCTCCAGTGATGTGACGATGCGTACGTATACGCTTGTTTTACATGATACAATATCTACGGATGAAGCGGTAAGCAGACTGATCGACCGTCTGGTGGAAACGAATTATCTTTTGGACAGAAACGGTAATACCCAGCTGCAGAGCGGTACGTACAGTTACCAGTTCAGCTCCGTGCTGCTGGTCGGAGAAGATACGTATTTTACCATCAATGAATATTATGATGATGGAACCGGTATGCTGAACCGTACGGATAAAGTATTCCTCATTCAGGTATATACAGGCGAAGCGGCAAGGCTTGGCTATGATGAAAATGGAGACTTTACGGCAGTGCCCCTTTAAAAAAGTCTTGCAAAATAGATACACATCTTTTATCATTATAAAGATGTATGATTGGAGGATGGATAGTAATGTACAAAATTTTAGAGGCGAAAGAGCTGACAACCAATATTTTCCTTATGGTAGTTGAGGCAGGACGCGTTGCAAAATCCTGTCAGCCGGGACAGTTTATTATCGTCAGAATGGATGAAGATGGAGAAAGGATTCCACTCACCATCTGCGACTATGATAGAGAAAAAGGAACGGTTACGATCGTGTTTCAGATCGTCGGTGCCGCTACACAGAAGATGTCGGCATTAAAAGCAGGAGACTGTTTTCATGATTTTGTGGGACCGTTAGGCTGTCCTTCCGAATTCGTAACGCAGGATCCTGAAGTCTTGAAAACAAAGAAAATGTTATTTGTTGCGGGCGGTGTCGGAACAGCGCCGGTATATCCGCAGGTCAAATGGCTTCATGAGCGGGGCATCGATGCGGATGTCATCGTAGGCGCCAAGACGAAAGATCTGTTGATCCTGGAAGAAGAAATGAATTCCGCAGCCGGAAATCTTTATATTACGACAGATGATGGTTCCTACGGCAGAAGCGGTATGGTAACACAGACAATAAAAGATCTTGTTGAAGAAGGAAAGCATTATGATGTCTGCATTGCCATCGGCCCGATGATCATGATGAAATTTGTCTGTCTGATGACAAAAGAGCTGAATATTCCTACCATTGTCAGTCTGAATCCGATCATGGTGGACGGTACGGGAATGTGCGGCGCATGCCGTGTTACCGTAGACGGTGAAGTCAAATTTGCCTGTGTCGACGGGCCCGAATTTGACGGACACAAAGTAGATTTCGACCAGGCGATGAAACGTCAGCAGATTTATAAAACGCAAGAAGGAAGAGCATTCCTAAAGGCCAAAGAAGGGGATACCCATCACGGCGGATGCGGAAACTGCACAGACTGAGAAAGGAGCAGGATAATCATAATGGATGTTTTAAAGAAAATTCCTGTAAGAGAGCAGGATGCGAAAGAACGTGCGGCAAATTTTGAAGAGGTATGCCTTGGATATGATAAAGAAGAAGCAATGTGTGAAGCAGAGCGTTGTATAAACTGTAAGAACGCACAGTGTATCAAGGGATGTCCGGTGGCTGTCAATATCCCCGGTTTTATCGAAAAAGTAAAAGAAGGCGATATCGCAGCCGCTTATCAGATCATCAGTGAAGATTCGTCACTGCCTGCCGTTTGCGGCCGTGTATGCCCGCAGGAGAGTCAGTGTGAAGGCAAATGTATCCGCGGTATCAAAGGAGAGCCGATTTCTATCGGGAAACTGGAACGTTTCGTAGCCGACTGGGCACGGGAGAATGGCGTGAAACCGGAAGGCGCCAAAGAGAAGAAAAATCAAAAAGTAGCGGTTATCGGTTCCGGCCCTGCAGGCCTTACCTGTGCGGGAGATCTTGCCAAAATGGGCTATGACGTTACGATCTTTGAAGCGCTGCATGAGGCGGGCGGCGTACTCGTTTACGGTATTCCGGAATTTCGTCTGCCCAAGGAAGATGTCGTTGCCAAAGAAATTGAAAATGTCAAATCTCTTGGCGTAAAGATTGAAACGAACGTTGTTGTCGGTAAATCCGTTACGATAGACGAACTTATGGAAGAAGAAGGATTTAACGCAGTATTTATCGGATCCGGCGCGGGTCTGCCTAAATTTATGGGAATTCCCGGGGAGCAGTCTAACGGCGTGTTTTCCGCCAATGAATACCTGACGAGAAGCAATCTGATGAAAGCGTTCCATGAAGATTCCGATACGCCGATCATGCGCGGAAAAGAAGTGGCTGTCGTAGGCGGCGGTAACGTTGCCATGGACGCTGCAAGAACTGCGCTCAGGCTGGGTGCCAAAGTACATATCGTATACCGGAGAAGTGAAGAAGAACTGCCGGCCCGTGTGGAAGAAGTGCATCATGCGAAAGAAGAAGGCATTATTTTTGATCTGCTGACCAATCCTACGGAAATTCTGGCTGATGAAAACGGCTGGGTATGCGGTATGAAATGTATCAAAATGGAACTGGGTGAACCGGATGCTTCCGGCAGAAGACGTCCGGTAGAAATTCCGGGTTCTGAGTTTATCATGGACGTGGATACCGTGATCATGTCTCTTGGCACGTCCCCGAATCCGCTGATATCGTCCACGACAGAAGGACTTGAGGTCAATAAATATAAATGTATCGTTGCCGACGAAGAATACGGCAAAACGACAAAAGAGGGCGTTTATGCCGGCGGTGACGCGGTAACGGGCGCTGCTACGGTCATCCTTGCCATGGGGGCCGGCAAAGCGGCAGCCAAAGGTATCGATGAATATTTATCCCGTTAGGCAGGCGGTAACAGGAAAGGAGATATGGAATAGTCCGTATCTCTTTTTCGTAAAACCGGCTTTGTAAAAAATGGTAAAACGGTGTTTAAAGATGATTCCGGGAAAATACTGAAAACGGTTATCATAAGAAAAAATTAATAATTTTCCCCTGATTTCTTTAAGGATCTATGATTATAATGAAAAAGGTAAAAAGAGAGGATGATAGAAAATGGTAAATCATATTGTTTTATGGAATTTTAAAAAAGAATTATCGGATGCAGAGAAAAAGGATGCGGCTCTGCGCATGAAAAAGGAGTTGGAGGCAGTAAAAGAGCAGGTTCCCGGAACAATTTCTTTACGGGTTGTCACGCAGGCCCTCCCTTCAGGCAACAAGGACATTGGATTAATTTCTGTTTTTGAAACCGAAGAGGCCTTGCAGACATATCAGAAACATCCGGCACATATGGCGGCAGCCGCATATGTCGGATCCGTTACGGAAGGCAGAGTCTGCCTTGACTACTGCGAATAAAAATGAGGTGAAATGATGAATTTAATGGAACAAAATAACGACAGACACAAAGACGACGAGTTTGAAGACGAACGTATCATGAGACTGGCCAGGCAGGATAAATCGGAGGGCGATGGGCAGGATAAAAGACCTTTGATCGCGGCGCTTCTTGGCATCATCCTGATCCTTTTGATCTGTATTATCGTGCTGCTGCTTCTCTTACCGGCCAGGAAAACCGATACGACGACATCTATGGATGTGGAAGAACTGCAGCAGGATATTACAGATTATGCCGAACAGCAGAAGCAGAATGATGTGATGCCGAAAACACCGGAGCAGGGCGCTATCGTTGTGGAAAAATCCGATATTACGTCTAAGGCGCCGGATTCCCAGCAGACCGGAACGCCGGATCAGACGACAACAGCATTAGAACCCGAAACAACAGATAAAACGGCGATCGTTGTGGATATCGAAGATGAAAATGACATATCTTATACGAAAGAGTTTATTTTAAATGAGATGATGCCGTTTTTTGCGGACAATAATCTCGATGCGGTATGGGATCTGGCGCATTTAAAACGTTACGTGAAACTTTCCGCGGGATTAAAAGGAACGAATTCCTATTATTACCGCGGTGATGTAGACGCTTCCGGCGCACCGGACGGCATCGGACTTGCCATTTACGAAAACAACACTTATTATTATGGCTCCTGGTCGCACGGCATGCGGAGCGGCGATGGCAGATGGTACCGTTACTATATCGGCGCCGACGATAAGATCACCAACAATAAAGTGTACCAGGCACACAGTTATTCAGGGCAGTGGAGCAATGATCTTCCAAATGGGGAAGGTGCGGAGCATTATGATGTGGATACGACCAAATTGGATGTTCGTGAAAGAACGCTGCAAAATGTTATCGGAAATTTTACGGATGGACTTTATAATGGAGAAATGTACGCCAATACCGTAGACTATACAGGAACGGTGGAGGAATGGGAAGGCGTTGCCTCAAACGGTGTATTTGAGCTGTGGCGGGATATGAGCGCTATCGGAGAATGTTCCGTATGGCGGAAGCTGAATGAACCCGATCTGTGCATGGATATCGACAAGGATGACAATAAGAATCAGGGGATGCGGGAACTGCTTAAGCCAAAGGAAGACAAGTAGATAGAACTTGAAACACTGCGGCATATCGTTTATAATAATATGTATGGTTTTATCAATTTTGAAAAATTTACCAAACCATGATAAATTGATACATAAGGAGTAAAATTCGTATGCCCTGGTGCCCAAACTGTAAATATGAATATGTGGAAGGAATTACCGTCTGCGCCGACTGCGGCGCCGAACTTGTCGATAGTTTAGAAGAAAAGGAAGGGAATACATCCGCTCTCTTTACAGAAGAGTCCGTTGATGAAACGGATTTTCTGCCGGAAATCCCGGACGAAGAGGCATTAGAGGAACTGTCTGAGGAAATTCAAAAGGAAGCCGGAGATACGCCATCAGGAGCCGAAAGCCGGAGCACATGGCATGCGCCTTATCAAAACAGTGCACAGAAAGCCGAAGAAAACAAAACTTCCGCTTATACACTGCTGATTGTCGGGATTGCCGGTTTCGTCGTTTCTCTGCTGATTTTGTTTGGCGTTATTCCCCTATACAGGAATTCGGTTACGACCAGATATTTTATCTGCGGCGTTATGGGCGCCCTTTTTCTGCTGTTTATCATTTTTGGCATTGTTTCCATGAAAACGTTCAAACTCCTGTCCGTGAAAGCGAAATCAGAAGATTCGCTCTTAGCCGAGATTACAAAATGGTGTGATGAAAATTTAAGCGCGGCAGGAATAGACGAAGGATTATTCGATACGGAAGACATTGCGGAAGAACAGAAATATTTTAAGCGTACCGACAAAATGAAACGGTTGATCAAAGAAAAATATATGAACCTGGAAGAAGCATTTTTAGATCATTTTGTAGACGATTATTACCAGAACTTATTTTAACAGCAAAGAGAAGCCATGAAAATAACGATTATTTCGGTCGGCAAGATCAAAGAAAAATATTACCGGGACGCAGTAGCCGAATATGCCAAACGTCTGGGCCGTTACTGCAGGCTGGAGATCATGGAAGCAGAGGATGAGAAAACGCCTGATGGGGCCGGAGCCACGCTGGAAGACCAGATCAGAGCGAAAGAAGCGGAACGCATCTTAAGGTATATAAAAGAAGATGCCTATGTGGTCACGCTTGAAATTCAGGGGAAGACATTTGATTCCCCCGCGCTCGCAGGGAAGATCGAGAGCCTTATGGTACAGGGAATCAGTCATCTGCAGTTTATAATCGGCGGTTCGCTCGGACTGCATGAGAGAGTATGCGCACGTGCAGATTTATCGCTCAGTTTCTCTGAATTGACATTCCCGCATCAACTGATGCGGGTTATTTTGTTAGAACAGATATACCGTTGTTTTCGTATTATCCACAAAGAGCCGTATCACAAATAATCTGACGCTGTAAAGGAGTGTGCCCGAATGAGAATGTATGATCTGATCATGAAGAAACGTAACGGAGAAATCCTGTCAAAAGAAGAGATCGACTTTATGATCTCGGAATATACTGCCGGCAGAATTCCCGATTACCAGATGGCTGCCATGATGATGGCTGTTTATTTTCAGAAAATGACGCAGGAAGAGACGGCCGCATTGACGATGGCCATGGCAAAGAGCGGTGATATGCTGGATCTTTCGGCCATAGAGGGCATCAAAGTGGATAAACATTCTACCGGCGGAGTCGGCGATAAAACGTCGATTGCCTTAACGCCCATGGTTGCTGCATGCGGTATCAGAATCGCCAAGATGAGCGGCAGAGGACTCGGACATACGGGCGGTACCATTGATAAACTGGAAAGTTTTCCGGGGTTTTCCACAGAGATCTCTTCCGGACATTTTCTCGACCAGGTCAACCGCATCGGCATCTCTATAATGGGACAGACGCTCGATATCGCGCCTGCCGACAAAAAACTCTATGCGCTGCGGGATGTGACGGCTACCGTCGATAATATGTCACTGATCGCCGCATCTATCATGAGCAAAAAACTTGCTTCCGGTGCGGATGCGATCGTACTGGACGTCAAGACAGGCAGCGGCGCTTTTATGAAAAAGGAAGAAGACGCTTTTGCACTTGCCAAAGAGATGGTAATGCTCGGCAGACATGCCGGCAGGAAAACAACAGCAGTAATTTCCGATATGGATGAACCGCTTGGATTTGCCATCGGCAATGCTCTGGAAGTAAAAGAGGCCATTGAAACGCTGAAAGGAAACGGTCCCCAGGATTTTACGCAGTTATGTATGGAGCTTGGTGCGCAGATGTTATTGGCCGGCAAAGCGGCAGAAGATACAAAGCAGGCGTATGATATGCTCCGAGGCGTGATAGAAAGCGGGGCGGCGCTGCGTAAACTGGCACAGTTTGTAGAAGCGCAGGGCGGCGATGCGTCTGCAGTTTATGATACATCGCTCTTACCGTCAGCCCGTATAACGGAAGAAATTCTTTCCAAACAGGAGGGTTATGTTGAGAAGATTGTCTGTGATGAGATCGGCATCTGCTCCTTACTGCTTGGCGGCGGCAGGGAAACGAAAGAAAGCACGATCGATCTTTCCGTCGGTCTGATACTGCATAAAAAAGTCGGTGATTATGTAAAAGCCGGAGAATCATTGGCGACCATTCATGCAAATGATAAAGAAAAACTGCTTCTTTCGAAAGAGCGTTTTTTATGCGCTTATCGTTTCAGTGAAACAAGGCCGGAAAAGGCTGCGCTGATCAAAGGAATCGTGTGAGAAATACTGTTAAAGTTTACGGCAATGGCTGTTTTGCTAAGAAGTGTTAAGACTTGCCGGAGAAAAACCGGTGTCTTCAAGCACGGATTTTCTATCATGATCCAACCCTCATGCACATATACTGTAGTATGAGAAAACCTGTTAAAAATTCTTTTTCCCGGCATAAAGAAATGATCGTAGAGTCTCTGAAACTCCCCAAAGATTCCATGCTCGGAGACGCTATCGTGACTGTGACCGGCAACCGGGAAGCATTTATCGAAAATTATAAAGGCATTATAGAATATACGAAGGAATCTATTGTCCTGCAGGGAAAAAACTGTAAGATCTGTTTTCAGGGCAAACAGCTTTCCATCGATTACTACACCAATGAAGACATGAAAATAGGCGGCAATATTGAAAGCGTACGGTATTTATGATCATCAGTCGGAAAGGCATGGTAGTGATATGCTTCATTGGATGCAGTATGTAAAAGGATATGTTTCTATCAAAGTATGGGGATATTCTACGGAAAGATTCTTAAATCTGTGTGGAAATCATGATATTCTGGTCTGGGATATTGAGAATCACGGCGATTATTATACGATGAAAGTAAGTGTGAAAGGTTTTTTTGCATTGAAAACACTTCTCAAAAAAACCGGGACCAGGGCATCCGTCTTAGAAAGACATGGACTGCCTTTTTTTGTGCCGAAAATAAGGCGGAGAAAGATATTTGCCGCCGGACTGATTCTCTGCCTTTTTTTCTGGCTGTTTACGGCACGTTACATATGGGATATCCAAATAGAGGGCAACTATTCCCTGACAGACGATATCCTTCTTGATTACCTGGAAAGCCAGGGCATTCATACCGCAATGGAAAAAGAAAATGTGCAGATTGAAAAATTAGAAATGCAATTGCGGGAAGAATATGATATGATTACATGGGCATCTTTAAAAATAGAGGGCACGACGCTCATTATCCAGATCCGGGAAAATGAAGTGCCGGAGTATGACTCATCTGGTCAATCTTCCTTGAACGATGGAGAACATGCAGACAGTCCCGCAGGCGGTAAAGATATCGTTGCAGCCAAAGACGGCGTTATTGTTTATATGATCACAAGAAAAGGGACTCCCGAAGTAGCGGTAGGCGATACGGTGGAAAAAGGACAGCTTCTTGTAAGCGGCGCCGTTCCGGTCTATAATGACGATACAACGGTACGGAAATATCAGTACTACGAAGCGGATGCGGACATTCTGATCGCTTATGATAAATCTCTTTTTGTGGAAAAACAGACCGTATATCAGGATAAAGAATACTCCGGCAGAGAGAAAAAGATTCTTTTATTCGGATTTCAGGACAAAGAATGGAATCTCTCCGCGGGAAAAATACCGTATGAGATTTATGATATCTCGGGTGAAAAGAAACAGGTACAGTTGCTTGATCATCTCAGTCTGCCCGTATTTTACGGTACGAAATATGCCAAAGAGTATACGTTGGTGGAAAAAGAACATACCGAAGAAGAGATGCAGCAGATCATGCAGGCGGAATGGGATAAAATATTGCAGACTTTAGAGGAAAAAGGGGTACAAATTACCAGAAAAAATGTTACAATAAATAAAGGAAACGATAAATGGATCTTAAATATCAAGATGCAGCTCGTAGAAGAAGCCGTTTCCATAGTCAATAATACAACGCAGCAGATTCCCGACGTGGAAAATGAAGCGGAAAGCGAAACAGAGGTATCGGAAGAATAGCAGATGGATGAATTTACGATTAAAATGGATGTTCCCATGGAACATATGCAGAATCTTTTCGGTGAATATGACACCTATATCAAGAAATTGGAAAATGATTTTCATGTAATGATCATCAACAGGGACGGTGCCGTGAGAATAAGCGGTTCAAGAGAAAATGTAGAAAAAGCGTCAAGAACGGTGGAAGAGTTGGTGGCGCTTTCCAAAAGAGGTAATGTTTTGCAGGAACAAAATATCAACTATGCGATAGAAATGGGAAAAGAAAGTAAAGAAGAAGTATTGCTGACGATAGATAAGGACTGTATCTGTCATACGATGAGCGGAAAACCCGTCAAACCCAAAACGCTTGGACAGAAGCAATATGTAGACGCCATAAGGAACAACATGATCGTATTCGGACTCGGACCGGCCGGAACCGGCAAGACATATCTGGCAATGGCTATGGCGATCACAGCGTTTAAAAACAACGAAGTAAGCCGGATCATCCTGACAAGACCGGCTATAGAAGCCGGAGAAAAACTGGGATTTCTGCCGGGTGATCTGCAAAGTAAGGTCGATCCGTATCTGCGGCCGCTATATGATGCACTCTATCAGATCATGGGCGCGGAGAGCTTTGCCAAAAATATGGAAAAAGGATTGATCGAAGTGGCTCCGCTTGCCTATATGCGCGGCAGGACTTTGGACAACGCCTATATTATTCTGGATGAAGCGCAGAATACAACGCCGGCGCAGATGAAAATGTTTTTGACAAGGATCGGGTTCGGTTCGAAAGTCGTCATAACCGGCGACGCTTCGCAAAAGGACCTGTCTCCGGGAACGAAATCCGGTCTTGACGTAGCCGGCAAAGTACTCTCCAAAATAGAGGATATCGCATTTTGCAGCTTGACAAGCAAAGACGTTGTCAGACATCCGCTCGTCCAGAAAATCGTCAAGGCATACGAAACTTATGAAGCCAGAGAAAACAATACAGATAAAAAGCGTAAGAACAGGAATTTTGAATATGGAAGAAAATAAGAAAGAAAAGAAAAAAACAAACGGCCGGAAGAGGATACAATTTTTGGCAATGTTTCTTTTATCCGGCGTGATCGCAGGAGCAGGAACTTTCCTTTATAAAGGCAGTATGGCGGATATCATCTGTAATGTTGTCATGATCATGCTCGGAAGCGGCATCGTGATCTTTGCCCTTTCTGCAAGTGAAGTGAACGGCCTGTTTTTTTATGAATATAAAGGAAACTACCGTAACTTCGTCGTTTTCTACCTGATCTCTTTGACGCTTTCTCTTATATTCCCGATGCTTCCCGCATCGGCATGGCCGTTTTTGATCGTCTTTATCATCCTCGGTCTTTTCAGCAACAGTATTTCCGGCTTAACGGCAGGCAGCGTCTGCCTCATGCTGTCCGTTATGCTGCAGCAGTCAGGCGGATATCACGAGTTTTCACTTTATTTTTTCAGCGGACTGATCGGTATCATGGTATTTAGCAGATTGGATGATCATTTTAAGGTCGGACTGCCGATTCTGGTTTCGTTATTGTCTCTGACAGTCTGTCTGACTGCCAATATCGTTTTATTTGAACGGGAGAGACTGTCTCTTTCCCAGTATACTTTTGTGGCAATCAATCTGATGGTGAATTTTATCCTGCTGCTGATCGCATTGAAGATTTTTAACAGTACCGTAATCCACAGATACCGGGATAAATATATGGATCTGAACGATCCGGAATTTCCGCTGCTCGTACAGTTGAAGGAACTGGATAAAGAAGAATATTACCATGCCGTACATACGGCTTACCTGGGCGACCGTATTGCGAAGCGCCTTTCCCTTAACGATGTAGTCGTAAAAGCCTGCGGATATTATCACAGAATCGGCATCTTAAAAGGGGAAAATACATGGGAAAACGTACAGGCCATCTGTTCACAGTATCATATTCCGCCGGATACGAGAGAGACGCTGCGGGAATATGT
Source organism: uncultured Lachnospiraceae bacterium (assembly GCA_910579735.1). Lineage (GTDB taxonomy): Bacteria > Bacillota > Clostridia > Lachnospirales > Lachnospiraceae > UBA3282. The sequence continues at coordinate 147,042 of CAJTUZ010000006.1, read as the reverse complement.
GGATCCGGCAGTGAAAACGCTTTCCCGGGAAGCCACCGTCATTTTATTCGCTGACAGCATCGTTACGGCGATCCGCGGAATGTTTCAGAAGAATCCGAAAGCGGAATTAGATTATGACCGTATCATCGAATCGGTTTTTACGGAAAAGTTTGAATCCGGCGTATTATATAACAGCGACATTTCCATTGCACAGGTACGGGAAATGAAGAAGATCTTTAACGAGGAGAAACTTTATTATGACTTCTTACGTTGAAAATGAAACAAATAAAGAATTTCCTTTTGCGGTGGAAGAAGTCGTGCAAAATGTTGCCGGGGCCGTTCTGGCTATGGAAAACTGTCCTTATGAAGTCTGTCTGAATCTGCTGATCACGGATAACGGCGGCATCCGGGCGTACAATAAACAATACCGTCAGATCGATAAGGAGACGGACGTGCTTTCCTTTCCGAATCTGGCATACGAAAAAGCCGGAGATTTCTCTGTTGCGGAAGCGATGCAGGCCGATTGCTTTGACTTTGAAAGCGGGGAGCTGATTCTCGGAGATATCATCATTTCTGCGGATAAGGTATCGGAACAGGCCAAAGAGTTCGGACACAGTGAACTGAGGGAATTTGCTTTTCTGACGGCGCACAGTATGCTTCATTTATGCGGCTATGATCATATGGAAGAAGCGGAAGCGGCCGAAATGGAACAGAAACAGGAGATTGTTTTACAGAAACTTGGTTACGTAAGAGAGTAAAAACGAAAGGCATCATTATGAAATTACACAAGAGAGAAGTATCCTTTGGCGCGGACAAAGACCAGAGGAGTGCAAAAGGCAGTCTGACGGTATATGCTGTCGGAATCACATACATGATCAGCCTGATCATCAGGATCCCTCTTTCAAGAATGATCGGGGATGCCGGAATCGGTCTGTTCGCGCCGGCATTCGAAATTTTTTCGTTGATTACTTTATTTTTTTCCTACGGCATATCCAGAACTATGACCGGACTGATCCGGTACCGTATGAAAAGAGGACAATATAAAAGCGCGCGGAAAGTATTTCATGAAGCATTCAAAATTTCGCTGCTGCTTGGTGCTTTTTTTTCACTGATCATCGTATTTGCTGCCGGCCCGCTTTCAGAGATACTGGTTCTCGAAGCGATGAGCAGAAAAGCTGTTTTTGTCTGTGCACCGGCCGTTTTGCTGACTGCACTAGTCAATGTGTTCCGCGGTTATTTTAACGGCAACGGATTCGGCGTTTTGGTGGCGCATTCTCATTTTATTGAAAAAGTAACCATGCTGATCGCCGTACTGAGCGGCGGACGATTTGTTTACGAAGGATACGGTATAAAGGCGGCAGCGCTTTATCAGAACGATGCAGTAGCCTATGCTTATGGCGCTATGGGAGCGGTCTTTGGACTTGTGATCGCCGAACTCATCACGCTGATCTATCTGCTCTTTGTTTTTGCACTTTACAGCGGTGCGTGGAAACGGCAGCTTATGCAGGATAACGGCAGAAGACTGGAAAGCGGCGGTGAGATTGCCGGCATGTTGATCGGCAGCAGCATCCCGGTCGCTTTGATCGCTGTTTTTTCCAATGTTTTTATGCTGATAGATCAGCGTTTCTTTAACTATTGCATGAATCGGACGCTGCAGGCGGACAGAACGGCGCTGTGGGGTTCCTATTACGGGAAATATGCGGCATTAACCGGAATCGGCGCGGCACTCGTCTGTCTGACGGTACAGGGTTCCATCGGAAAGACCGCTGCTGCCTACGAAAGAGAAGAATACCGCATCATGCGTGACCGTATCGGCAGCGCGGTCAAGAAAGTATGTATCACGGCGTTTCCGACAGCGATCATTCTTGCTGTTTTGGCGGAACCCTTTGTCAAGGGACTCTATCGTGGAGAAAGTGAACTGGCCGTTTCCATGCTCAGGCAGGGAACCGTTATTATTTTCTTTTATGGAATCGCATTTCTTTTCGGACAATTGATGATCAAAATGCGTATGATGATAGAATTGCTGATCTCCGTCGGAATTTCGCTTGCCCTTCATATATTTGCGGTTTTTCTGTTCGTTAAAAAAGGACTGTTGGGGGCGGACGGCGTTGTTTATTCGGTCATGGTCTTTATGATAATACTGGCGGTCGTTTGTTTTGCATTCGTAAGCAGAAAGGTGCAGTATCGACAGGAATGGCTGTATTCGTTCGCTTTCCCGGCTGTAGCAGCCTGCCTTTGCGGTCTGCTGGTCATGCTGTTTAACAAGCTGCTGCCGGATATTGTCGGCAATGTTCCGACAATTCTAATAAGCTGCCTTGTAAACGCCGTTTTATATATCCTGCTGCTGATCGTGCTCAGGGTCATTCATGAAAGCGAAGCCTCGGAACTTCCGTTTGGCGTCATCTGGGTAACATTTGGCAGAATGATAGGCGCCTACTAATAAATTGAATAAAAATGAAAAATTGACTGATACTGATTATATATTCTTTGGGAAAGGCAGGACTTACCGGAATGAAAATAATAAGACGTATCAGTCTTTTTTGCGTAACGGCGGGTATTATGTTTGGCGCGGGAAGTTATGCTACTTTGAAAGCGGAACAGTTTTTTTATCCGAATAAATATGAACAACAGAAAGAAAATACGGGACAGGTAATCGAAACGGCAGTCGAAAAAGCGCCTGTTATAACGGCGGATACGCTTTATCTGATAGAAGAAATCGATCTGGCAAACGGAACAGTGGCAGAGAAAGAGGAACCGGTGCCGGTCAAATACATCGGTCTTGACAGAATCGGCCTGATCGAAGAGCTGAAGTCCTATGATCAAAATCCTGCGCTTTCCGATCTGAAATTGGGTTTTCAGACGATCGAACTGTCCAGCTTCTCCAAAGACAGGGTGGTGATCTGTAAATATTACCGCCTGGAAGAAGAAGACAACGGCTTCTATCTGATGGTTGCGGATCATTTTGTAGTCGTATATGAAAGCGACAAAGAAACCATCCATATGAATACGGATATTTTGCTTACAAGTCTTAACGAATCCCTGCAAAAAGAAATTATTCGGGGAAAATATATCGAGGACGAGAGGGCGCTGTATAATTTTCTTGAGTCTTATTCCAGTTAGTGTTATGATGAGTTAGTGTTTATGATACCGTATCATATCATTTTTAGCTGAAAATATTTATGATAATGAAATGATTGGGAGCAGATAAGTGAAACCAAATAGGACACACGGCACGATCGCCGTGATCGGCGGCGGCCCGGCAGGCATGATGGCAGCGATCCAGGCAGCCATGTCCGGTGCGGACGTGGAACTGTATGAAAGAAATGACAGAGTCGGAAAGAAACTGCTTTCGACAGGCAACGGAAAATGCAACTTTTCCAATACCCGGATGACAAAGGACGCCTATTATGGCAGCGGCGTCTCTTTTTATCATGATCTATATGATCAATTCGGTGTTTCGGAAACGATTGACTTTTTTAGTCAATCCGGAATGCTCATAAAAGACCGGCAGGGATATCTGTATCCGTTATCCAATCAGGCTTCTACCGTACTTGATGTCATGCGCTTTGCACTGGAGCGGTACGGTATTACAGTCCATACGGACTGTATGGTAGAAGCGCTGCATGCGGACAGGCAGACAAACAGGATACAGGTCACGGCAACAGGTTCCAGACTGCCAAAGCAGACGAGAAAATATTATGATGCGCTGATCCTTGCCTGCGGCGGTATGGCAGCGCCCAAAACAGGCTCTGACGGAAACGGCTATACGTTAGCCAAAAGTCTGGGACACCATATTACGGAAATCGTACCGGCGCTCGTACAGCTGCATTGTGAAGAAGATTACTTAAAGAGTGTCGCCGGTGTACGCATAGAAGCCGCTCTGACATTACGAATCGATGAAAAGGTACGAAGCCGCGTACAAGGGGAACTGCAGCTTACGGATTACGGCATATCCGGCATTCCGGTCTTTCAGTTCAGCAGAGAAGCGGCTTATGCATTGTTACATAAAAAGAAAGTCTCGGTCGGGATCGATTTCCTGCCGGGATACGAAGAAGAAGCATACAGCCGTTTGTGGAAAGAACGCTTTCGGACTATGGAAGATCAGACGCTTATACAGTTTTTGACGGGCATTTCCAATAAAAAGATCAACCAGCTTATGATCAGGCTGTGCGGCTGCAGGGAGCAGGATCATGTAAAGGATCTTCCGGCATCTGCGCGCCGTCAGATTGCCGCGCTATACCGCAATCTGACGCTTCATATCAGCAAAACCAACGGTTTTGAGCAGGCACAGGTCTGCGCAGGGGGCATACCGGCAGGGGAACTTACCGCGCGTCTGGAATCGAAATACGTACCGCATCTTTTTATGGCGGGAGAAATCATCGATATGGACGGCATATGCGGCGGATATAATCTGCAGTGGGCTTTTACAAGCGGCGCCATAGCCGGCCGCGCTGCGGCGGAAAGTATCCGTGCGGATGGAAAACAGCCGGACGGCGAAAGCAAAGTTTCGCAATTGCCTGTGAAAAATATCGATAAAAGGAGATCCGATGATCAGAATCAGTAACATCAAAATGCCGTTTACGCATACGGGCGGGCAGCTTACGGCCAGGATTGCGGCGGCACTCTGCGTAAAAAAAGAACAGATACTTTCTTTACGTATCATCAAAAAATCGACGGATGCACGCAGAAAACCGGATATTTACTATATTTATACGATAGATGTACAACTGCCGGACGACATGGAGAAAGCAGCTCTTCGCAAAACGCATTGCAAAGGAAAAGCGGATATACAGATCGGACCAGCTGATGAAAAAACATACTGTTTTCCGATAGATAATTTACTGTTACTTCAAAATGCTTCAGAAAACAGGCGGCCCGTTGTGATCGGAAGCGGCCCTGCGGGACTATTCTGCGCATATTTTCTTACCAAATGCGGTCTGCGTCCGATTGTTTTGGAGCGCGGAAAACCCGTTGAACAGCGAAAAAAGGATGTCGAGCAATTCTGGAAAACCGGCGTGCTGCATCCCGATTCCAATGTACAATTCGGGGAAGGCGGCGCCGGAACCTTTTCGGATGGCAAATTAAATACGCTGATCAAGGATAAGACAGGCCGCGGCAAAGAGGTGCTTCGTATTTTCGTACAGGCCGGCGCACCTGAAGAAATTCTTTATGAGGCCAAACCACATATCGGAACGGATGTATTGCTGACAGTTATTCAAAATATACGAAACGAGATCATAAAAGGGGGCGGTGAGATCCGTTTTGAAAGCAAAGTGACGGATATCACGGTACATCATGATCATATCAAAGAAGTGATCATTAACGGCAAAGAACGGCTGATGGCGGATACCGTTGTCCTTGCCGCCGGACACAGCGCAAGAGATACTTTTTCGATGCTTTATGAGCGCCGCGTACCGATCGAGGCCAAATCATTTGCGGTCGGACTGCGGGTAGAACATCCCCGGAAAATGATCAACCGGATACAGTATGGTATGGAAGAATCGCCCCATCTTAAGGCGGCGGACTATAAACTGACGGCGCAGACTACAGGCGGCAGAGGCGTTTATACTTTCTGTATGTGTCCGGGCGGTTATGTAGTCAACGCCTCTTCGGAAGACGGCAGACTGGCCGTAAACGGTATGAGTTATCACGGACGCGCAGGAGATAACAGCAACAGCGCCGTTATCGTTACCGTAACGCCGGATGACTTTGAAAGCAGCCATCCGCTTGCGGGAATCGCATTTCAGCGAAACCTGGAATCCAAAGCCTATGAAATCGGAGCAGGAAAGATTCCGGTGGAAACTTACGGACAGTTTAAGCATGCCATATCGGGGCAGCCGGAAACAAGATCGGCGCTTTTACAGGAATATCCGGACTTTCTGCCGTCCATAAAAGGAAGCAGCTCTTTTGCCGCAGTGCATGAGATCCTTCCTATGGCATTGAGTCGTGCCTTTGTGGAAGGAATGGAGCAGTTTGGCCGGATACTGCCCGGTTTTTCCGATAGTGCGGTCTATGTATCGGGCGTCGAGAGCAGAACTTCTTCTCCGGTAAAGATCCGCAGAGACGAAACCGGGCAGTCCGCTTTAAGGGGACTGTATCCGTGCGGGGAAGGCGCCGGGTATGCGGGCGGCATTACCTCGGCGGCCATGGACGGCATATTGATCGCAGAAAAAATTGCGGAAAGGATGAAAAACAATGTCTGATATACGTGAAATGATGAAAGATAAAAAGAGGATCGTGGTCAAGATCGGTTCTTCCTCGCTGCAGCACAGCGAAACAGGCGATCTGGATTATACGAAACTGGATGTGCTTGTAAGAGAACTGTGCAATCTGCGCAATCAGGGCAAAGATGTCGTGCTGGTAACTTCCGGTGCGATCTCTGTCGGTAAGAAGGCGCTTTCTTTTCAAGATGCCGGGGAAGATAACCCGATTGCAGTGAAGCAGGCTTATGCCGCGGTGGGACAGGCCAGGCTCATGATGACCTATCAGAAGATCTTTGCGGAATATAATCAGGTCGCGGCGCAGATCCTGATGACCAAAAATACGATCGTAGACAATCTGAACCGTTACAATGCGCAGAATACTTTCGCAGAGCTTTTCAAACTCGGTGTGATCCCTGTGGTAAACGAAAACGATACCGTTGCCACATATGAGATCGAGATCGGTGATAATGATACCTTATCCGCGATCGTAGCCTCTTTAGTCAAAGCTGATCTGCTGATCCTGCTTTCGGACATTGATGGTCTGTATACGGATGATCCGCGCAAAAACCCGAACGCAAGCTATATCGACGTTGTAAACGAGCTTACCGACGAACTTATGGAAATGGGAAAGGCATCCACCGGCAGCGATTCCGGAACCGGCGGTATGAATACGAAACTGCAGGCCGCAAAGATCGCAGGCAGTATGGGCGTTGATATGGTCATTGCCAACAGCAGGGATATCAAAGTCATCCATAGAATATTGGCCGGACAAAAAATAGGCACACTGTTTACCGCCAATGTCAACGAAGGGTTCGATCTGCCGTTGTATGTACAGCAGATGCATGGACACTGAGCGGATAGAGTCCCAAGACTGTTTTCGAATATATGGTTATAGAAAGGAATTTACCCTGTATGGAACTTCATGACAGACAATATACAATGGCAGAATTGACTGCAAGAGTCAATGAGTTATATCATAAATCCCAGGCAGAAGGATTATCCGAGGAAGAGAAAACCGAACAGGCAAAACTAAGACAGGCCTATGTCGCCAATATCAGAAACAACTTAAAAGGGCAGCTCAACAATATTTCTATCGTCGAAAAGGATGGATCCGTCACAAACCTGGGCGAAAAATTCGGCGGGAAAGAAAACGGAAAGGAAAAAAGCTGAAATGACTGCAGATATAGGTGATAATGCGGCAGGCACAGAAGAAAAAACGGCGTCCTGCGCGGCACGGAAAAAAGAGCTCCGAAAGCAGATTCTGGCACGCAGGAACCGGCTGTCCAAAGACGAGATTATGAGAAAAAGCGCCGGTATCCTGAATATTCTGTATACGCTTGCCGTTTATCAAAATGCAGATATTATTCTGGCTTATGTCGAATACCGGAGTGAAGTAATGACCACACCGCTTATACAAAGGGCGTTATCCGAAGGAAAAATGATCTATGTCCCCAAAGTGTCGGGAACGGATATGGACTTTTACCGGATAGAAAGCTTATCGGCGCTTTCGGAAGGGTACAAGGGCATCAAAGAACCCGAATCCGCCGCTCAAATGTTTACCGTTAATACCGGATATGATAGCAGGACAGCAGACACAGATAAGACATCCCGGAATATACTTATGCTGATGCCGGGAGCCGTATTCGACAGGGCGCATCACCGGATCGGGTACGGAATGGGATTCTATGACAGGTATCTGGAACGGCTGCAGTCATCAGGCATAACGATACATACTGCGGCGCTTTGTTTTGCCTGTCAGATGCTTGATGATATTCCCTATGACAGGCACGATATCTGCCCGGAAATGATCATAACCGAGGAAAAAATATTCTGATATACATTTTTGATAATACATATATCATAAAAAGCAATATTAATAACACCAAATACGAAGGGAGAACAGAGAAATGGACCATACGCAGCAATTAGAGGAAATGGGCCAAAAAGCCGTCCGGGCGAAATATATCATGCAGACTCTGTCCACTGAAAAAAAGGACAAGGCGCTTACCATGATCGCAGACGCCTTTCTTACAAGAGCGGATGAGATTCTGACGGCTAATGAAAAAGATATCAGGGCCGGTGAAGCAAACGGCATGCATCCCGGTTTGTTAGACCGGCTGCGCCTGTCAAAAGACCGGATCACCGCCATTTCGGAAGGGCTGATCCAGATCAGCAGGCTTTCCGACCCGGTAGGAGAAGAACTGGAGCGCTTTGAACGTCCAAATGGACTGCGCATCAACAAAGTGCGTGTACCGCTCGGTGTGATCGGCATTATTTATGAATCCCGTCCCAACGTGACTGCGGATGCTTTCGGTCTCTGTTTTAAAACAGGCAATGCCGTTATCCTAAAAGGAGGGAGCGACGCGCTGCACTCCAATATTGCCGTTTCTAAGATCATACGCGACACCTTATCCGAGGCCGGCATCACGCAGGACGCCATCCAGCTTATTGCGGATACGGACAGACAGGTGACGAAGGAATTTATGAAAATGAGCGGATATGTGGATGTCCTGATCCCAAGAGGCGGCGCGGGACTGATCCGTACGGTCGTCGAAAACAGTACGATTCCCGTGATCGAGACAGGCACGGGTAACTGTCATATTTACATTGATGAGGACGCGGATATCAATAAGGCTATCCCGATCATCATCAATGCCAAAACCCAGCGTATCGGCGTATGCAATGCCTGCGAATCCCTTGTGGTTCATGAAAAGATCGCCGACAGGCTGCTTTCGCCGCTTGCGGATGCACTGCGGGAGAAAAACGTGGAAATGCGTGGGGATGCCCGGATCAAAGAACGGATAAGCGACTGCATTGATGCAGCCGAGCAGGATTATGGAACGGAATATCTGGATTATATTCTATCCATGAAAACGGTTGATTCGATAGAAGAAGCGATCGGCCATATCAACCGCTATTCAACCGGACATTCTGATGCCATCATGACCGAAAATAAGGAGCATGCCGCATTATTCCTGGCACAGATCGACTCGGCCTGTGTTTATGTGAATGCTTCTACCAGATTTACCGATGGCTTTGAGTTCGGCTTTGGTGCGGAAATCGGCATCAGTACACAGAAACTGCATGCAAGAGGCCCCATGGGATTAAAAGAACTGACTTCTTATAAATATACCATTATTGGAAACGGACAGATCAGACCGTAACAGGAGTCTCAAGGTTACATTATTTTACGATTATTTCGTCATTTTTCGTAAAAATTTGTCATTTTTTGCTTCATTTACAAAAAAATTGTTTTAATTTCCATACAATCTATGCTATAATAATTTCGTTAAAACGTATGCGGAAGGGGGCATAACCGATATGGAAATAAAAAAGAAAAAAGGTGTCGGGATTTTAGCCAAAATGGTATTGATGTGTGCACTGCCAATGGTTATTTTGGAAGTGATCATTACATTATATTCACTTAATTCTCTGAAAACAGGAATGCAGAATGAGGCATTTACAGGATTAGCCAATCTTTGTCAGGCTGTTTCCGCGTCTTACGATGCACTTGATGCAGGCGATTACTATATGGAAGGAGATCTGCTTTATAAAGGAGAATACTGCATAACGGAAAACGAAGCCGTCATTGACAGCTATACCAAAGGCACCGAGGCTGATATCACGATATTCTTTGGTGATACAAGAAGAGCAACCTCACTGTTTGATAAACAGACCGGTGAACGGATCGTCGGTACGACGGCATCCGATGTCGTGATCGATACCGTATTAAAAAACGGCAGCGATTACCGCACCGACAACATTACAATCAACAATGAAAAATATTATGCATATTATAAGCCGCTAAAGAACAATAACAATGAAATCATCGGTATGGTCTTTGCCGGTTCCCCAAGTGCACAGGTGGATGCTGCAATCATGTCACAGGCGTACAGCGTTGTCACTATCGCACTTGTTATCCTGCTGATATCCCTGATCATATGCATCATTCTCGTAAAAGGGATCGCGAGGATCGTCGTTCATGCAGGCGACATGTTAGTAAGACTTTCCGATGGCAATCTGCAGATACAGCTCAGTGATAATGTTTCCAGAATCAGTGAAGCGGCCAAAAAGAGAACCGATGAGATCGGTATGATGGTTTCCTCCATGTATGATCTGATCGGCAAACTGCAGGATATGGTAAAAAATATCAAAAATTCTACTGCAAACCTGATGCAGGCGGGCGATTCTTTAGAAACCATGGCATCTCAGACGAGTGTAACGGCCGATGAGATCGGCCATGCGATCGAAGATATTTCACAGGGCGCCATAACACAGGCTGAAGATATTGAATCGGCAACGATGCAGATCACAAATATCGGCGCTATGATCGAGAAGATCGTAGCAAGTGTTAAATCGCTTGACGAAGTATCCATGAGTATCCAGAATGCAGACAATGAAGCCGAACAGATCATTAATGAACTAAGCGTTTCCAACGACATGACAATCGATTCGATTCAGAAGATCTCAACCTCTGTACATACGACCAATGAATCGGTCGGCAGAATTCAGGAAGCTGTCAATCTGATCACAGCGATTGCAAGCGAAACAAGCCTGCTTGCATTAAATGCCAGTATTGAAGCAGCCAGAGCCGGAGAGGCAGGACGCGGCTTTGCCGTTGTGGCGTCGCAGATCTCAAAGCTCTCTGAGGATTCCAACCAATCGGCCAAAACGATAGAAGACATCATTAACCAGCTCTCTATTGATTCCGAAGCTTCCGTTAAAATCATGGCGGAAGTAGGCACAAGTATTGCCAAACAGCAGAAGAAGTTAGAAGAGACAAAGGCTAAATTTGCAGATGTTTCAAGCGGAATCGAGACTTCTATTGCCGCAACCGAATCAATTTATACACAGACGAAGGAATGCGACGAAGCAAGAGTCAGGGTGACCGATGTGATCCGTAACCTTTCGGCCGTTGCGGAAGAAAATGCCGCATCTACGGAGCAGACCAATGCTTCCATGCAGGAATTGAATGCAACGATCAGTCTGCTTGCCGATTCCGCCAAAGATTTGAAAGAAATATCCATAGAGCTTGAAAGAGATGTCTCATTCTTCAAAATCTGAAACGAACAGGAAGCAAAATATATGAATGATGAATTAAAAATGTCGGTATCTCCGGTCTGTGTGAAGGAAGGTCAGAAATATGCCTATGTGTCGTTCACGGATGGCGAAAGAAATGCGGAGGGCCGGATTCCGGAATGTACGATCATAAAAAGCAGCGGATTCAGCGGGGAAGAGATTGCCCAGTTGGAAGATTATATGCGCCGCGAGCGGACACAGCTTAAGAAAATGGCTGCGGGCATAAATGTTATGACAAGTTTTCTGCGCGGTGACGACAGCGAATAGATCTGCACCTGTAAGATAGGATAAAGTATAACATAAAAGTCATTTGGAAATTTTTTTCCGAATGGCTTTTATTCGTGTTGACAGATTATGAAGAATGTTGTATTATACATATGAACAAATGAACATATGTTATAAAGGTAATCTGAAAGGAGGAACTTGTGAACAGCAGTGAAATAAACGATAGAGCATCCCAAAATAAAGAAATCGAATGGGAACCGGCCGACAAAGAATTTCTGGCCGCCCGGGAAGACGTTGTGAAGAAAGTACTGGATCAGCAGCCGGATGATGAGATTTTATATGATCTGGCAGAACTTTTTAAAGTATTCGGCGATTCTACCCGTATTAAAATACTATATTCCTTGTTTGAAACGGAATTGTGCGTATATGATATCGCCAGGCTTTTGAATCTGAGCCAGTCGTCGGTCAGTCATCAGCTCCGGATCTTAAAGACTTCCAAACTGGTAAAGTTCAGGCGGGAAGGAAAATCCGTTTTCTATTCCCTGGACGACGACCATGTGCGTGAAATCATAAGCATGGGAATGGAGCATGTAGAAGAATAGCGTGAGATAATGTAATACTAAATTGAAAAGGAGAGCAGGAAATGGAAAAAATATATCAGATTGAAGTGGATTGTGCAAATTGTGCGGCGAAAATGGAAGAGGCGGCCAAAAAGACAGAGGGCGTAGCGGAAGCGACGGTCAGCTTTATGACACAGAAGATGAAAGTGGTTTTCGCAGAGGGTGCCGATGAAAAAGCCGTTATGAAAAAGGTATTAAAGGCATGCAGGAAAGTAGAACCTGACTGCGATATTGTGCTGTAATGCACCGTGCAGAAAGAATTTTAGTTGTTTATGCCGGTGTGTAAATTATGGAAAATGTAAGTTATGCACTGAGAAAGAATGGGGAAACAATATGACGAGAAAACAGAAAAAAGTACTGCTCAGGATCATCGTGGCGGCGATTCTGGTAACGGCCTTTCATTTTGTCGAGCTGACCGGCTTGCCATCTTTGCTGCTGTATCTGATTCCATATCTGATCATCGGCTATGATATTTTAAGAAAAGCCATATTAGGTATTGTACACGGAGAGGTGTTTGATGAGAATTTCCTGATGGCGGTCGCAACGATCGGTGCGATCGGTCTCGGAGAATACTCAGAAGGCGTAGCGGTAATGCTTTTTTATCAGATCGGCGAATTGTTCCAAAGCTACGCCGTCGGTAAGAGCCGGCAGAATATTGCAGCCCTTATGGATATCAGACCGGATTATGCCAGCATCGAAAAAGATGGTGAAACGATACAGGTAGATCCCGGAGAGGTGGAACCGGGAACGATCATACTCATACGTCCGGGTGAAAAGATACCTCTTGACGGTGTTATCGTAGAAGGAAGTTCTACGATCAATACAAGCGCACTGACCGGTGAAAGCATTCCCAAAGACGCACAGTCCGGAGACGAAGTGATCAGCGGCTGCGTCAATATGACGGGCCTGTTAAAAGTACGTACCACCAAAGGTTTTGGAGAATCGACGGTCAGTAAGATCCTGGATCTGGTCGAGAACTCCAGTATGAAAAAATCCAGATCGGAAAATTTTATATCCAAATTTGCCAGAATTTATACGCCGGCGGTCTGCTACAGTGCAGTAGCGCTTGCCATACTGCCGCCGCTTGTACGGATGTGCATGCAGATGCCGCCGGACTGGGGCACATGGGTATTTCGGGCATTGACTTTCCTGGTCATCAGCTGTCCCTGCGCGCTTGTCATATCGATTCCGCTCAGTTTCTTCGGCGGTATCGGCGCGGCTTCCAAATGCGGTGTGCTGGTAAAAGGCTCCAATTATCTGGAAGCGTTATCGGAAGCCGGTTATGTTGTATTTGATAAGACCGGCACTTTGACAGAAGGTGTTTTTCGCGTGAAAAATGTTTTCGTCAGAGAAAATATTGCGAAACAATTACAGGCAGACGGACAGGATGCACAAACCTATATTCTTGAAGCGGCAGCGCTTGCGGAAAGTTATTCTTCTCATCCGATCAGCAAAAGTTTACGAGAAGCATGTAAGAAAGATTTGGAAAGGGAACGTGTAACGGATATTGAAGAAATCAGCGGGCATGGCGTTACCGCAAAGATCGATGGCAAAGAAGCCGCCGTCGGCAATGCCAGACTCATGAATAAATTACAGATTGACTTTGTACAATGCCATGAACCGGGCACGATCGTATACGTTGCACTGGAAGGAGAATATATCGGTTATATCTTGATCGCCGACGTCCTGAAAGACAACGCTGCGGCAGCCATTGCCGCGTTGAAAAAAACAGGTATCCGAAAAACAGTGATGCTGACAGGCGACAGCCGTGCGGTTGCGGAATCAGTCGGTGCGTCCCTGGGACTTGATGAGATCCACAGCGAACTTCTTCCGGCGGATAAAGTAATGCGTGTAGAGTCACTTTTAGAGGAAAAGACCCCGAAAGAGAAATTGATCTTCGTAGGAGACGGCATTAACGACGCCCCTGTTTTAACAAGAGCCGATATCGGCGTCGCAATGGGTGCGCTCGGCTCGGATGCGGCGATCGAGGCGGCTGATGTTGTGCTCATGGACGACGATCCCATGAAAATTGCGCTTGCCATCCAGGTATCACGCGAATGCCTGCGGATCGTATATCAAAATATTGTCTTTGCACTGGCCGTAAAGGTATTGTGCCTGATTCTGGGTGCGCTCGGCATTGCCAATATGTGGATCGCCATCTTTGCAGATGTAGGCGTTATGGTACTTGCCGTCCTGAATGCGACACGTACGCTCTATACCGGGAAATATATACAGAAAACGGAGTGATCCGTTATCCGGGAAACCGCTTTGTTTTCATGCGGTTTCCCTTTTTGCGCTGATTTCTCCGTGAAAGAATATTCTACGGCTTTTCTTTCGGTATTCTACACGGTATTCTGCAGATTCCTTTTTTTCTTGATTTGAAGCGTAGATTATGGTACATTTTAAGTTAGGTAATTTTACTGAAAATGACATAAACGGAGCCAAAAGCACTTAAGGCTGCGGTAACGGGGGATGTAAGTTTGAGAAAAATAAAAATATGCCTTTCTTTGCTCTGCGGCATGCTCCTTGCGGGATGCGGTGAAAAAGACGAAGCATTGGATGAATACCAGGCCAATATGGAAACATTTTTTGAGCATATCGTGGAGTTTAACGACAATATGAATGCGATTGATGTCAATCAGGAAGGATATGTTTCGCAGATGCTTTCCTATCTTGACAGCCTGGATGCGGAATTAGCCTGGATGGCCGGTCTGGAAGTACCGGAACAGTTTTCTGCAGTGGAAAGCCTTGCCGATGAAGCCAGCGAAAACATGACACAGGCTGTTTCGTACTATCATATGGCTTATGAAGGGGAAGAATATGACGCCAATATCGAGGCGGTAGCCAAAGAATATTATGACAGAGCCAATATCAGGATACAATATATCATTACCATCTTTCGCGGGGAAATACCGGAAGGAGAAGGCGTAACCTATACGGAAGAAGACGGGATCTTCGGCGGCGGGTACCTGAACAGGCCGGATGATGAGACACAGGAAGATTCTCAGGATACAGAGGGCGGCACGCAGGATGATGCCGGAAGTACAGAAGGTCAAACAGGAGATACGGAACCGGCTGACGATAATTTCGATACGGACGATACGGTTTTCTATGATGAAACAGGTGAGGATACGGATTCATGAACAAAAAAGAATTTAATGCGCTCATAAAAGACCATCCGATTTTCTTAGATGGCGCTACAGGTTCCAATCTCCTAAAGCGGGGCATGCCCGCAGGGGTCTGCCCGGAACAGTGGATACTGGAACATAAAGACGTACTGATCACATTACAGCGGGAATTTATTGAAGCAGGCAGCAATATTATTTATGCGCCGACTTTCTCCGCCAACCGGGTGAAACTAAAAGAATACGGACTGGAAGAAAAGATCCGGGAAATGAACCATGCCCTTGTTGCGGCTTCGAAAGAAGCGGCAGGAGAACATGCTTATGTTGCCGGAGATATTACTATGACCGGTGAACCGCTTGCCCCTGTCGGCCGCATGGATTTCGAAGAACTGATCGATATTTATAAAGAACAGATTGGCTATCTGGTGCAGGCAGGCGTCGATCTGCTTGTCATTGAAACGATGATGAGTTTACAGGAGACAAGAGCTGCCATTATTGCAGCAAAAGAAACCTGTGAACTGCCGGTCATGGCAACAATGACATTTGAAGCCGATGGCAGAACGCTCTATGGTACGGATGCGAAGACTGCCGCGATCGTGTTGGAAAGTCTCGGCGTTTCGGCAATCGGAGCCAACTGTTCAACAGGACCGGATAAAATGACGGAAATCATTCATGATATGGCAGAAGTGACGTCAATTCCTATCATTGCGAAGCCAAATGCAGGATTACCCGTCTTAAATGAAGCCGGAGAAACCGTATATGATATGAAAGAAGCGGAATTTGCAGAAGGCATCAGGATATTAGTCGAAGCGGGTGCTTCCGTGCTCGGCGGCTGCTGTGGCACAACGCCTTCCTATATCGCAGCGGCGAAAGAAGCTGTCGGCACAATGCATATCCGCCACAGGAAAGCGCCCATACAGCGCTATCTGACAAGCGAGAGAAAATGTATTTCCTTTGACTTAAACGATCCTTTTATGATCATCGGCGAACGGATCAATCCGACCGGAAAGAAAAAACTGCAGGCACAATTAAAAGAAGGCTCTATGGATATGGTATCGGAGTTTGCCGAGGAACAGGAGGCATGCGGCGCTTCGGTTCTGGATATCAACATGGGCATGAGCGGTATCGATGAAAAGGCGATGATGCTGACGGCTATAGAGACGGTAAGCGGTCTTACAAGCCTGCCCTTATCCATTGACTCAAGCCATGTAGATGTCATAGAAGCGGCACTGCGCAGGTATCCCGGCAGAGCCCTGATCAATTCCATCTCTTTTGAGAAAGCCAAAGTCGACGCACTTTTGCCGATTGCGCACAAATACGGGGCCATGTTTATCCTGCTTCCGTTGTCCGACAGCGGTCTTCCGAAAAATCTGCGGGAAAAGATTGAAATTATCGAAGAAATAGAAAAACGGGCCTATGCGCTTGGTATGCGCAAAGAAGACATCATTGTGGATGGTTTGGTCGCTACGGTCGGCGCCAACAGATCGGCGGCATTAGAGACATTAGAAACGATCCGTTATTGTAAAGAAAACGGTCTGGCGACAGTATGCGGACTTTCCAATATCTCTTTCGGTCTTCCGGAGAGAAGTTATATCAACAGCGCATTTCTTACAATGGCGATCCAGGCAGGACTGACTATGGCAATCGCCAACCCTTCGCAGGAACTTTTGGTAAGCATGGCATTTGCCTCTGATCTGCTCTTAAATAAAGACAGAGCGGATATCCGCTATATCGAGCTTATGGACGCCGTAAAGACCAAAAGAGAAGCTCTTGGAGAGCCTGTGTATAAAACATCAGTCGTCCCTACAGCCTCCGGCAGGGCAGACACATCCGCAAAGGATGCCGTAAATGCCGATACACAAGACACTCTGCCAGCGGTTTTTAGCAGACTGCATTCCGATGTCCTAAAAGGCAATATGAAAGGCATCGTTACGGATACGAAACAGGCGTTGGAAGAAGGCAATGCGCCGAAACAGATTTTAGATGAAGCGCTTCTTCCTGCGATCAATGAAGTCGGGGAACTTTTTGACAAAGGGAAATATTTTCTGCCGCAGTTGATTGCCAGTGCAGAGGCCATGAAGGCTTCGATCGAATACCTGGAGCCGCTTCTTATGGAAGAAAATTCCGGCAGGGAAATGCCCGCCGTCGTGATTGCTACGGTAGAAGGCGACATTCACGATATCGGTAAAAATCTTGTCGCGCTGATGCTTAAAAATTTCGGTTTTAAAGTGATCGATCTTGGCAAAGATGTAGCGAAAGAAGAGATCATCGAGGCAGCCAAAAAACACCGTGCACAGGTCATCGCCCTGTCGGCCCTGATGACGACGACGATGCAGCAGATGAAAAATGTGATCGATTATGCCAGAGAAAAACATGTAGACGCCAAGATCATTGTCGGAGGCGCCGTCATTACACAGGAATATGCGGACGAAATAGGCGCCGATGGGTATTCCAAAGACGCGGCAGATGCCGTAAAACTTACGAAACGGATCTTAAATATAGATGAAACGAAATAGGCAGTGCAAAAAGAAAGGAGCTTATCCATATGATAGGTGCGGATGCAATGGTAAAATGCCTGGAGGCAGAAAATGTTGAATACGTATTCGGTTATCCTGGCGTTGCGATATGTCCATTTTATAACAGTATTTTGGAATCGGATATTCAAACGATCCTGATTCGTACAGAACAAAACGCGGCGCACGCGGCCAGCGGCCTAACCCGTGTCAGCGGCAAACCGGGCGTCTGTGCCGTCACTTCCGGTCCCGGTGCAACCAATGTCATCACCGGTATTGCAACCGCTTTTGCAGACAGCATCCCGTTAATCTGTATTACGGGTCAGGTGGACAGTTCGCTTCTCGGCTCGGATGTTTTTCAGGAAGCCGATATTACGGGTGCAGTGGAATCTTTTGTAAAATACAGTTATCTGGTAAAAGATGCGAATGAGATTCCGCGGATCTTCAAAGAAGCTTTTTATATTGCCAATTCCGGCAGAAAGGGGCCCGTCCTGATCGATGTGCCGATCGATGTACAAAATGCTCCCTTACGTGATTTTGCCTACCCGGAAGCAGTAAATCTGCGTACTTATAAACCTACCGTCAAAGGACATGCCGTACAGATCAAAAAAGTGGTAGGAGAGCTTGCCAAAGCAAAAAGACCGATCATCTGTGCCGGCGGCGGCGTTCTTTTAAGCGACGCCGAAAAAGAGCTGCGGGCATTCGCGGAAGAATATAAAATTCCCGTGGTTTCCACAATGATGGGCATCGGCGTAATGCCTACCAGACATCCGATGTACTATGGTATGGTGGGAAATAACGGCAAACCGTATGCCAACAGAGCCATGAACGAATCGGACCTGTTAGTCATGGTCGGCGCAAGAGTTGCAGACCGTGCGGTTTCACAGCCGGATCTCATTACGGAGAATAAGATTCTTGTACACATCGACGTCGATCCTGCGGAAATCGGCAAAAACGTCGGCGCTGCCATTCCGCTTGTCGGAGACGCCAAACATATTTTTGCAGACCTCGCCAAAGAGAAATTTACATGTGAACATACGGAATGGATAGAAACTTTAAATGAGTACCGTGCGACTATGGAGCGAAAACGTGATCCCAATCCCGAGTATGTCGATCCTGCAGAATTTATCCGTATGTTGTCGGAACAAATGGCGGATGATGCCGTTTATGTTGCCGATGTCGGGCAGAACCAGATCTGGTCATGCGCCTGCCATGTTGTCAAAAACGGCAGATTTTTAACAACCGGCGGCATGGGCACTATGGGATATTCCATTCCGGCGGCTATGGGCGCCAAGCTGGCCGTCCCGGACAGACAGGTCGTCGCAGTCTGCGGAGATGGTTCCTTCCAGATGTCTATGATGGAACTTGCAACTATGAGGCAGTTCAACGTTCCGGTAAAAATTATTGTACTAAAGAACAATTACCTTGGTATGGTCAGACAATATCAGCATTTTACTTATGCTGACAAGTATTCCGTTGTGGATCTGTCAGGCAGTCCCGACCTGGAAAAACTGGCTATGGCTTATGATATGAAATTCATGCGTCTTCATACCATGGAAGGCGCGCAGGATGCCATTGAGGCATTTCTTGCACAGGACGAATCGGTTCTTTTGGAATGTATCATTGACCCGACGGATCTTGTATAAAACTCGGCGGTGAGAGAAATGCTGAGTAAGGAGGGCAGATTAGAATGAAGAAAATATATTCGGTACTGGTCGAAAACAGATCCGGCGTACTATGTAAAGTGGCGGGACTTTTCTCAAGGAGATGCTTTAATATCGATTCTCTGGCGGTTGGAGAAACGGATGATTCCACGGTTTCCTGCATGACAATCGTAAGCAGCGGCGATGAGCGCACCATTGAACAGATCGAAAAACAGCTTAATAAGAAACTGGATGTCATCAAGATCAAGACCTTTGATGAGGCAGCCAGCGTCAGCAGAGAGCTGATGCTAATCAAAGTAAAGTATAACCGGAACAACAGACGCGATATTATGGAAACATGTGAGATCATGAAAGCGGATATTGTAGATATGTCCAAAAACCAGATGATCATACAGATCTGTGACGTGCCGGAGAAAATCAATCTGCTCATCAAAATGCTGCAGTCTATCAGCATTATCGAAGTGGCGAGAACCGGAACGCTGGCACTGCCAAAGTGTATTGATACGGAATAAGGATGCGGTTGCCATAGCTTTGGTCAGAAAGGTTTTTTTGATGATATGACAAAATTATTTGCAGAAAATGCAGCCCCTTTGCAATTCAGCAAAGAACATACGCTTATTACAAAGGGAATTTTAATTATATTAATGATCGTCCACCATACTCTTGATACACAATTCCGTAATCAATATCAGGTGCAGACTTTTATTTCCAATGAAACGTTATTGATTCATATTGTCAGCTTTGGCAGCATGTGTATTTCAGGTTTTGCATTTTTATCCGCCTATGGAATGACACAATCTTTAAAGAGCAGGAAAAGTGTGCAATGGAATTCATGTTTTAAATGGATCGGCGTCAGATTGATCAAACTGGAGTCTTCCATATTTTTTATTTATATATTGGCGTTATTATACAAAAGACTGATCATGCATGAATCGATCAGTGCATTATATGATAATGGCGCAGGCACAAAATTTATCTATTTAATAATCGATGCATTTGGAATGGCAGCCTATTTTAATACACCGCAGATCAATATAACATGGTGGTATATGTATTTTGCGGTCCTGCTTATTATCACGATGCCTTTCTTATACATGCTTTATGATAAATTCCGCTGTCTTTTACTGCCTGTAATCTGTCTGCTTCCTATGGCTGTGTCTCCGCTACAGACCAGAGCCGGGATACAGAGTAATTATGCAATGCTTTTACCGAGTGCCGTATTGGGAATCGCCTTTGCCTATGAGGGATGGTTTGGGAAAATACAACAGGCCGGACATAAAATAATAAAATTGGCATGTATGCTTTTCGCCGTAAAATTAACTTTTGACATATGGAGTTATGTCGGCAGAGAACCTGCCTATACGCTGGCGTTTATGATACCGCTTATCGTATTTGAACTGATTGCTCAAATACCGATCTTGAGTACTGTTTTAAAGCAGATTGGAAAACATGCTACCAATATTTTTCTGATCCATACATTTATTTACTATTACTGGTATACGGATTTTATCTATTCTTTCCGTTACAGTTTGTGCATTGTCTTTGGATTGATCGCTGTTTGTATGGCCGTATCGGTTATCATAGAATTGCTGAAGAAAATATCCGGCTATGATTATCTGATATCTAAGATCGTATGTAAATTGGAAACCTTATCATAAGCTTTATTTTCAATGGAAAGGATGATCGTTTATGAAAATAGATCAGGATTTAATAAAAGAATTACAGACCGATGATGGACATATGGGTGAGGTTACATATGATCCGGGTTACCAAAAGCTTCCGCGCAGAGAAGTAATTATCAATGAACTGAAAAAAATGAATATAAAGAATGTCGTACATATCGGCTGCTGCGGGCACCTCAAAAATATCAAAAAACAGATTGAAAACAAAACATCTTTACATATGCTGTTGATTCAAAATTTTGAAAAAGTGATCGGATTTGATATAAACAGGGAAGCCGTACAGTTTTTTTCAAAATATGCAGAGAACATTTATGCAAGGGACGTACTGGAAAACAGTGATGAAATTCTATCGATCATACACGATTCATTTGGCGAAGAACCGTATGTTGTATTGATCCCCGAAGTATTGGAACATACGCCGAATCCGGTTGCATTTTTAGAATATATTCATAAGTCATACTGCAGGGCAGAAGACAAAATTGTGATTACGGTACCCAACGCATATGGTTTCGGAAGAATCTGTGACGCACTTTTCCATAATAAAGAATGCATGAATATGGATCACAAATATACATTTACCCCTACAACGTTATTAAAAGTCATGGTGGAAGCCGGCATTACACCGAAAGAACTGCAGTTTATGGATTTATACAAATATTCCAAACTATTTAAAAAACCAATTTGTGCGAATACGATTCTGGCAATCGGCGACGGTTGTAACTGACTTGGCCAGTGTTGACTTTTTCAGGTTTAATTGCTACAATTATTGACAGTGTTTGTAATAGAAAGGCAGGGTTTTTATGCATAGAAAAGTGCTTCAGCTTCTGGTAGACAATACATCCGGCGTTCTCAGCCGTATTTCAGGCTTATTTTCAAGACGCGGATACAATATTGAAAGTATTACGGCCGGTGTGACGGCAGATCCCCGTTATACACGCATTACGATCGTAACGTCCGGTGATGATGAGATTTTGGATCAGATCAAGAAACAGGTGGCAAAACTTGTTGACGTCCGTGACATCAAAGAACTGAAGCCGAGCGAAAGCGTTTACCGCGAACTGGCAATGATCAAAGTGAAGACATCGGCGGAACAGCGCCAGGGCGTTATTGCGGTTGCAGATATTTTCCGTGCCAAGATCGTTGATGTTTCCAAAGACAGCCTTATTATCGAACTGACCGGTAATCAGGATAAGATCGAAGCCTTTATAAGCCTTCTGGAAGGTTATGAGATTCTGGAACTTGCCAGAACCGGTATCGCAGGACTTGGACGCGGAACAGAGAATGTGACGTATTTATAAGTTTGCAGCTTTAAGGGAACATATCTTTTTTGTCCAATAAGGCGGCCCGCAGAGCGTGTCGGCGTTTGGTTATAAATGTTAACCCAATAATTTACAAAATGAAACAAATGGAGGAGAGAAAAATGGCTAATATTTTTTATCAGGAAGACTGTAATCTGTCTTTGTTGGAAGGTAAAACGATCGCAGTGATCGGTTACGGAAGTCAGGGACATGCTCATGCGTTAAATGCAAAGGAATCCGGCTGCCACGTTATTATCGGTCTTTATGAAGGTTCCAAATCCTGGGCGAAAGCGCAGGCACAGGGATTTGAAGTATATACGGCTGCAGAAGCGGCAAAGAAAGCGGATATCATCATGATCCTCATCAATGACGAGTTACAGGCTTCCATGTATAAGAAAGATATCGAGCCGAATCTGGAAGCAGGCAATATGTTAATGTTCGCACACGGTTTTAACATTCATTTCGGATGTATCGTACCGCCTAAGGATGTTGACGTAACAATGATCGCGCCCAAAGGACCCGGCCATACTGTAAGAAGCGAATATCAGGCAGGTAAAGGCGTTCCCTGTCTTGTTGCAGTTCATCAGGATGCAACAGGCAAGGCACAGGATATGGCTCTGGCATATGCTCTGGCAATCGGCGGTGCAAGAGCAGGCGTTCTTGAAACAACTTTCAGAACAGAAACAGAAACAGACCTCTTCGGTGAGCAGGCTGTTCTTTGCGGCGGTGTATGCGCATTGATGCAGGCAGGTTTTGAAACGCTTGTAGAAGCCGGATATGATCCGAGAAATGCATATTTTGAATGTATCCATGAGATGAAACTGATCGTAGATCTGATCTATCAGTCAGGTTTCTCCGGTATGAGATATTCTATATCCAATACGGCGGAATACGGCGATTATATCACAGGACCCAAGATCATCACAGAAGAAACCAAGAAGACTATGAAAAAAATTCTTTCCGATATTCAGGATGGTACTTTTGCAAAAGACTTCTTACTTGATATGTCTTCCGCAGGCGGACAGGTACATTTCAAAGCTATGAGAAAATTAGCTTCCGAACACCCCGCAGAAGTAGTCGGAGAGGATATCAGAAAACTCTACAGCTGGAACGGCGAGGATAAACTGATTAACAATTAATCTTACGGAGGTGCGCGCGATGCGCCACAGAAACAATGTAGACAGATTGTTAGCCGAGAGTTTTAAAGAACTTGCGTGCACGACACCGATAGATAAAATTACAATCAAAGAGATCACTGATAAGGCCGGAGTAATCCGGCCTACTTTCTATAATCATTTTCAGGACAAATATGAACTGCTCGAATATATCATCCGCACGGAAATTCTTGATCCGGTCATTCCCTTAATGCAGGAAGGCTCTCTGCAGGAAGCGCTGATTATGATTTTTACCAATCTGCAGAAAGATAAAAGTTTTTATAAGAAAGTAGGGCGTTTGGAAGGTCAGGATTCCTGTGAAAGCATTACCAGGAAATTCATCAAAGAAATTCTCTATACTTTCATCAACCGAAAGGCCGGCAGCAAAATCGCCGCGAAAAAAGGACTGACCGTGGATCTGATCGCAGAATATTTCGCCCAGTCCATGACGTTTGTCGTGATCAGCTGGCTCAAGCTGAACATGAGCCTTTCTCCGGTACAAATGGCGGATATCTTTCACTATATGACCAGCCATTCCATAGATGACATCATTGCGGAAATGCAGTAAACATCGACTGAAATTTTTCCAACGGAACAGAGAGATTGGCCTGCTTTTTATAAGCAAACCCTATTTTCCGTCCGGGAATCTGTCTTGCCAACGGTAATTTGATCAGTGTATGTGCCGTCAGCTCTTTTGCAATAAAATTCTCGATTACACAGGCAATCCCCATATCGATTTTGGCAAATTCGATCAGCAGATCCATAGTCGATATCTCCAAAGATTGGGAAAGCAGAATCTGTTCCCTTTTTAAATAAGCGTCAATATACTGTCTTGAAATATTTTCTTCATGCAGCATCAAAAAAGTCCCTTCACACCAAATACGTGCATTGTTGTCCGCATATAATTCTTCCGGCTGTATATCTAGTCTCATCGAAAGGTTTGTAAGATACCGTTTCGTTGTTACGAATGCATCCTGTATTTCCATAACCGGATAAAATGCCAGTTCTTTCATATTTCTGCTTTCTCCGATCAGACCGATATCGATAGATCCGTTTTGCAGATTTCGTATCGTCTCTGCGGTCGGCTGACAGGCGATTGACACCCTGATATGCGGATTTTCCCGGATAAACTGCTGTAAATAAGGAAGCAGCACATATTTGCAGAGCGTTGTACTGACGCCGATCGTAATCTGACCGATACCGAGCCTGCCAATCTTACGAATCTGTTCTTCTCCATAGGATATGGAAGCAAAAGCGCTTTCCAGCTGTTCAAACAGCAAACGGCCTTCCGCAGTCAGGCTGACGCCTCTGGAACTTCGGTAGAACAGGGTCGTATCTAACATTTCTTCCAGTTTCGAAACCGCTTTACTGACAGCCGGCTGGCTGATATATAGTTGTTTGGCCGCCAGGGAAATATTGGACGTTTTAGCCGCCGTATAAAAAATATGATACAGGTTCAGATTTGCTTCCATAAGATACCTCTCTCTTTATATATTCTGGTTTTATCATACTATAACTATAAAGAATAATAAATATAATTATTATATATTTTGAGAATGGAAGTAATTGTGCTACAATAAGAACAGATTATAGGGAAACAAAAAAGGAGGTATCACAATATGGGAATGACAATGACCCAGAAAATACTGGCAGCTCATGCAGGACTGGAAAAAGTGGAAGCCGGACAACTGATCGAAGCAGATCTGGATCTGGTACTCGGCAATGACATTACAAGTCCCGTTGCCATTAAAGAAATGGAGAAAATGAATGTGGACGGTGTGTTTGACAAAGATAAGATCGCACTTGTCCCCGACCACTTCGTACCGAATAAGGATATCAAATCGGCTGAGCACTGCAAATGTGTAAGAGAGTTTGCATACCGTAACGAGATCACAAACTATTTTGAAGTGGGAGAAATGGGAATCGAACATGCGCTGCTTCCGGAAAAAGGTCTGACCGTGGCAGGAGACGTGATCATCGGCGCCGACTCCCATACCTGTACTTACGGTGCGTTAGGTGCATTTTCCACCGGTGTCGGCAGCACCGATATGGCTGCAGGCATGGCAACCGGTAAGGCATGGTTCAAAGTACCCTCTGCCATAAAATTCAATATCATCGGCAAACCGGATAAATGGGTCAGCGGAAAAGACGTTATCCTGCATATTATCGGTATGATCGGGGTAGATGGCGCTTTGTATAAATCTATGGAATTCGTTGGAGAAGGCATTCAAAATCTGTCCATGGACGACCGTTTTACGATTGCCAATATGGCGATCGAAGCCGGCGGCAAAAACGGTATCTTCCCGGTAGATGAACTGGCATTAACCTATATAAAAGAACATTCCGCAAAAGCCTATACGGTATACGAAGCAGATGAAGATGCCGTTTATGATGCGGAATACACGATCGATCTCAGCTCACTCCGGCCGACGATCGCGTTCCCGCATCTGCCTGAAAATACGAAAACGATCGACGAGATCAAAGAAGACATTGCCATCAATCAGGTCGTTATCGGTTCCTGCACCAACGGCAGACTGGATGATCTGCGTACCGCAGCCGAAGTATTAAAGGGAAGACACGTGGCAAAAGGTATGAGATGTATCGTCATTCCTGCAACACAGACCATTTATATGCAGGCAATGGAAGAGGGACTGCTGAAAACCTTTATCGAAGCCGGCGCTGTTGTCAGTACGCCGACCTGCGGGCCGTGTCTTGGCGGTTATATGGGGATTCTGGCAGCCGGAGAACGTTGTGTATCCACAACGAACCGAAATTTCGTAGGACGGATGGGACATGTGGATTCCGAAATCTATCTGGCCAGTCCGGCAGTTGCGGCAGCAAGCGCGGTAACCGGCAAGATTTCCTGTCCCTGCCAGTTATCCTGAACCCGGCCCGGAACCAAACATAACGATGAAATAGGATGTCAGTAAATCAAAATATGTAATACTGGAGGTATGAAAATGAAAGCAGCAAAAGGAACTGTTTTTAAATACGGTGACAATGTGGATACGGACGTGATCATTCCGGCCCGCTACTTAAATTCTTCCGATCCTGCGGAGCTGGCAGCACACTGCATGGAAGACATTGACAAGGAATTTATTCAGAAAGTACAAAAAGGGGATATTATCGTGGCAACGAAAAACTTCGGCTGCGGTTCTTCCAGAGAGCACGCGCCGATTGCCATCAAAGCTGCCGGCGTAAGCTGTGTCATAGCAGAAACCTTTGCCCGGATCTTTTATCGGAACGCAATCAATATCGGTCTGCCGATCATCGAGTGCCCGGAAGCGGCAAAGGACATCTGCGCAGGCGATACCATAGAAGTTAATTTCGACACTGGTGTCATATCTGATATCACGAAGGGAACGACTTACAAGGGACAGGCTTTTCCGGAATTTATGCAAAAGATCATTGCGGCGGAAGGCCTTGTGAACTATATCAATCAACAGTAAAACAGTCCCCAAAAACAACATGGGAAAACAGGTGTCAGGGTAAGAAACGTTCTTATCCTGACATTTTATTTTAAAATTGTATTTTCGAAAGAACTTGTCTTTCTGATATAGAGTCCGCACATTTATTATGATATAATAATCGTCAGCAAAGCACGTATGGACACATGATCGACAAACGATCAACAGTCATCATGAAGCATCATATCATTAATAAGAATGGCAGGAACAGAGGATGAGTCAATTACAGCAAAACAGACAAATCGATAAAAAACAAAAGAACCAGACCGTTGCTTTCGCAGCAGCGGGCGGTATTTTTATTGCGGCGATTCTTCTCATTACGACGATATGGGTATCAGACAGTGCCAGAGTCAGTACGAATCAGGCTGTAAACAGAGTCAGCGAATTTTATCTGGATGAACTGGCCGGTCGGAGAGCGCAGGTCGTTTCCGAAACATTGAAAAGCCACTTTGCATACATGGACAATGCGCTTGCCGTACTGGATGAGGCCGACCTGCGTTCACAAGGGACATTACGCCGTTTTCTGGGAAAGGTCAAAGAACTCTATGACGTGGACAAATTTGCGCTGGTAGATGAAAACGGTATCGTCTATACGGAGTACAGTACGGCATCCGGTCTTGAACGATACAGTTTTCTTTCGGAAGAACTGACCGGTCCCATGATTACTATTTCCAATTTATACGGAACAAGTAAACAGGTGATCCTTGCAGTTCCCGTAGAAAATATTTCTTTCCAGGGAGCACAGATAAAAGTCTGCTTTACCCAGATCAACATCGAAGAAATGCTGAGCTCGCTGATGCTGCGTACAGACAGTAATGAAACGTACTGCAGCCTGTACCATCGCAACGGAGAAGACCTGACAAACAATGAGTTTGGTAATATTATATCCGGAGACAACCTTCTTACGGCGCTCAGTGAGGCTGATATAGAAGAAGGTTTCAGCTATGAGCAGTTAGTAAATGATTTTACGGAAGGAAATTCCGGACAGATCTCTTTCCGTTATAACGATTCATTGGAAACGCTCTGTTATATTCCGATAGAAAATACGAACTGGATGTTAACGATCCTCATTCGAAATCACGTAATAAGGGACCAGATTCACTCCATAAGTACTGCCATGATAAAACGCGGCGTTACCCAGATCATTATTACCGTAACTGTGATGCTGATCGTATTTATATCACTGATCAGACTGTACAGGAAAAATGCCAGAACCCTTTTGGAACAGGAAAAAGCCGATGGCGCCAGGATCAGGGCCGCATATGCCCAGATTGAAAAAGAACAGGCGGCTATGGATAATATTCATGATGCTATGGGATCCGGTCTTTGGAGTATGGAATTTAACGAAAACGCAGAACTTGTTTCCTGTACATGGTCGGAAGTTTTCCGTAAAATGCTCGGTTATGAGAGCGTGGAAGACTTCCCGAATGTGTTGAAATCCTGGTCAGATTTACTGCATGAAGAAGATAAAGAACGCATTTTGAATGAATATTGGAATACCGTAAAAGATTATACCGGTATGAAAACATATGATGTGGAATACCGGATTCTTACCAGGCAGCGCGGTTATAGATGGTTTCATTCCGCCGGCAGACTTTCCAGGCGTGAAGATGGTTCGCCGATTACCTTTGTAGGACTCTTCGTCGATATAGACGATGAGAAAAAAATGGAAGAGCAGCTTGAAAAACAGAAAATCGATTTGGAAGACGCTCTTGCAGCGGCACAGCATGCCAACAGGGCCAAAACAACATTCTTAAACAATATGTCCCACGACATCAGGACGCCTATGAACGCGATCATAGGTTTCACTTCCCTTGCGGCTGCACATATTGACAACACAGAACAGATAAAGGACTACCTTTCCAAGATTACGACATCGAGCAATCATCTGCTCAGCCTGATCAATGATGTTCTGGATATGAGCCGCATTGAAAGCGGAAAAGTCAAAATTGAAGAAAAAGAAACCTCACTTCCTGAGATCATGCATGACCTGAAAACAATCGTGCAGGCTGACATCGCCTCGAAACAGCTGGATTTCTATATCGATACGGCCGATGTGATCAACGAACATATATTATGCGATAAGCTGAGACTGAATCAGCTTCTGCTAAACCTTTTGAGCAATGCCATGAAATTTACAAAGCCGGGCGGCCTTGTAGGCGTCCGCATTTTGCAGAAAGGAAATGCTCCCGAAGGCTGGGCATCCTACGAATTCCAGATCAAGGATACCGGAATCGGTATGAGCCGGGAATTCCTGGAACACGTTTTTGAACCGTTTGAAAGAGAACGCACGAGTACGGTCAGCGGAATCCAGGGAACCGGACTGGGTATGGCGATCACCAAAAATATCGTAGATATGATGGGCGGAACCATTTCCGTCGCCAGCGAAGAAGGCAAAGGCACAACCTTTACCGTTTCCTTGCAGTTCAGAACCTGTTCCGGACCGGTCATCCAGGAAATCGTACCGGAGTTAAAGGGACTTAGAGCGCTTGTCGTCGATGATGATTTCAATACCTGCTCCAGTGTCACGCAGATGCTTTCCACCATCGGCATGCGGCCTGACTGGACAACTTCCGGCAAAGAAGCAGTGCTTCGTACCAGGCTTGCAGAAGAACAGAATGACGCATATGCAGCCTATATCATAGACTGGCTGATGCCGGATATGAACGGTATTGAAGTAGTCAGACGTATCCGCCGTATCATCGGAGATGCCAAACCCATCATCATTCTGACTGCTTATGACTGGTCGGATATTGAAGAAGAGGCAAGGAAAGCAGGCGTTACGGCATTTTGTTCGAAACCGATCTTTTTATCGGAACTCAGAGAGATTCTGGAATCGCCTTTTACGATTCAGGAAACGGAAAATACTGCTGCAGAAGATGCGGCTTCCTTTGACGGTAAAAAGATTCTTCTCGTCGAAGATAATGAGATCAACCAGGAGATTGCTCTGGAAATCCTTCGGGAAGCAGGATTTATCATGGACGTAGCCGATAACGGTTCGATTGCAGTCGATAAAATAAAAGCGGCCGTTCCCGGCCAGTATGACCTGATCCTCATGGATATACAGATGCCGATCATGGATGGCTATGAAGCCGCAAGACAGATCAGAGCGCTGCAGAATTCTGAATTTGCGGATATTCCGATTATTGCAATGACTGCCAATGCTTTTGAAGAAGACAAAAAAGCAGCCTTTGACGCAGGCATGAACGGACACGTCGCCAAGCCGATCGATACTCCGAAGCTGTTAAAATTGTTAAAAGAAATATTGTGTTAGTTTCAAAATATAATTAAGAAATAACTCCTTGTTTTCTTGTAAAATTGCACAATTTTTACCCCCCCCCGGAAAGCCGTTTTGTTGTTTATAATTAACAAAGATTCGGTTTTGCGTACTTTTTGTCTTGTTTGCATTAGGAAAATATGGTAAATTAATGAAGCGCGCAAGATATACAAGTTGGAAGAAAATAGAAGAACAACGGAGGTATTTCGGATGAAAAAATTATTAGCATTAATATTGGCGGGAACACTCCTGATATCCATGTCGGCATATGTTTTGGCCGAGGAGACAGGCGACTCAGACGGCTATACACCTCCTGCTACCTGCCCATGCCGCGACCCCAATAACTGCAGCTCAGCAGAAATATTAGGCTCCTGTGGTTGCGGAGCCCCCGACTGTAAATGTACTGCAGGCGGCGGAAGCAGCAATGACAGCAATTCTTACTGGGCCGGCCTTACACCGGAAGAAATAGCGATTGCACAGGGCAGTGAAGCTGCGGCTCTGGCACAGGAAGCTACCGGTATCCCGTGGCCTACGGCAATCGCGGCAAGCGAAGAGAACAAGAGCGTCGGCGAATACATGAACAACGCAGTTACAAGCACACATGGTCTTTCCCAGACAACACCGGTTGCACAGGGCGGCAATGTGATCATCAACGGACAGCCGAGCAACCAGACCTTTTCTGTGAAAAAGACCCTGCCTGCACATGTTGACGCTGCCAAAGCACAGGCATCTGCACTTGGCGGTACGGTACTCAACTGTGTTGATATCGATGGTTCCGTATTCTTCGACACGGCAACCGTAAACTTTTATATGCCGGGCGTCGTAGGGGGACAGAATATTCAGGTCTATCATTTCGCAAACGGTACATGGAGTCCGGTAAATGTTGCCGAGATCAGAGAAGATCATGTTGTAGTAGACATGACGGCTTACGGCATTTTAACTTTTATTGAAGTTCCTGCAGCTCCTGCGGAAGCATCGGCTGAATAAGTGGAAACATCATTTTGAAAGTGATTTTATCAGACAATACTGATACATTTTACGCACTGTCGCAATTGCGGCAGTGCGTTTTTGATTAAACATAAGAATGACTCGCGAAGCGTGGCATTCGTTGTTTTTTTCAAGAAATTTGCTCATTAAGATAAAAAAGTATATAAATTTTTGTAAAAATATAGTATTATAATAATATAGTGTAACCAGAACAGGTCAAAATCATTTTTAAGAGGAGAATTCATTATGCTTGCAACATTAATACCACTATTTGATGAAACTATGGCGGTGAAAGCGTATTCTTTATTTGCGCAGAAGAAAAATTATCTTTTGACCCCGAGTCTTCTTGGGACCGGAAGCAACGATGGCGCCGTGGACATTGTCGGACTTGACTTGATAGAAAGTATGGGCATTGAGACACTATCCGCTGATAAAGAAGTTTTTGTGGAAGTCAACAATATATCCATCTTTTCGGATATCAACGAACAGATCCAAACACCGCACGACAGGCTGGTGCTTTTGGCCAACCATACGATCACACCGGATGAATTGTATGTCAAGCGACTGAAAGAGTTGAAGAAAATGGGGTATAAAATGGCGATCAGAAAACTGTCTGACGACAGCTTTGAAGCCTATCGTAATGTTCTGCTGCTTATGGATTATATTCTGCTCGACAACAAAAAGAACAATATGAAAGAAGCAAAAGACTATTTCAGTAAGTTTTATCCGAAGATGAAACTTTGTGCAGTCAATGTGGATTCCATAGAAGAGCTTGACGTTCTGAAAGCAGAAGGCGGATATGACCTTTATGAAGGCGGATTCTTCCGTGTTCCGGTTACGCAGGGACAGGCTGAAGTAGCGCCCTTGAAAGAAAATTATATTGAGCTTTTAAATCTCGTAAACGATAACGATTTTGATCTGTCCAAAGCGGCCGATGTCATCGGAAGGGATACGGCGCTCGTTATTTCTCTGCTTGGCATCGTTAACAGACTCTCCCTAAATTCAGAGATCACTTCGATCAGGCATGCCGCTGCCATGTTAGGACAGAAGGAATTAAAGAAATGGATCAACACGGCAGTTACAAACGAGCTGTGTGCAGACAAACCGAATGAAATTACAAGGCTCTCTCTGCTTCGTGCCAAATTTGCCGAAAATCTGGCGCCGATATTCGAAATGGCAGTTTTTTCGTCGGAACTGTTCCTGATGGGACTGTTCTCCGTACTCGATCTGATTCTGGATAAACCTATGGCAGAAGCGCTGCAAATGGTGAAAGTATCAAAGCACATAGAAGAAGCGTTAGTTGACCGTAAGGGTGAGCTTGCACCGGTATTGGATTTCATTCTCCATTATGAAAATGCTTCCTGGCAGGAAGTTTCCAGACAAATGGTACTCAAAAATATTGATATGAACCACGTTTATGACGCCTATACCAAGTCTCTGCAGTGGTATCGCGATCTGTTCGGCGTGAAATAGCCTGATAATAAGCAAAAACGATAAAAAATCATCCGTACAAGATAGCGGCGGATGATTTTTTTATATTTTTTGCAAAGTCTACTTGACATTTTTTGCAAAGCACGCTATGCTAAATATGCAAAGCACGCTTTGCAAATACGCCTGCTGGCAGAAAGCGAGGATGAATGAAAACGAGAATAAAAGAACTGCGCAAAGCAAGAAAGCTGTCTCAGGAAGAACTGGCAAATGCTGTCGGCACAACGAGGCAGACGATTACTTCGATCGAAGTAGAAAAATATACGGCGTCCCTGATGCTGGCATATAAAATTGCTCATTATTTTGGACTGCCGATAGAAGAAGTATTTGACTTTTCAGAGATGGAGGAGATTTAACGATGGAGAAGATGAAACAGGAAGTAAAGGATAAATTAACATATTGGGGAAGATTGTGTGCGCTTTTTGCCATTTTAATGGCTACATATGGTTGGAAAGCTCTCCAGCCGGCCAATGCGCAGTTAAGCAGCACCGAAAATTTTGCGGATTTTTTCAGCGGATTCCAGTTGGGTATTGTTATCGTATTCCTTCTTTATGCTTTGAAAAATATAGTAACCTTCCGCAAAATCTTACAGAATGAAGAAGCTCTCAGATCTTTTTATATTAAGGTGCATGACGAAAGAACTGCTGCGATCGAAAATAAATCCGGCGGAAGAGCGCTTTATACATGCGGCGTTTTGATCATCGGTGCAAGTATCATCGCCGGCTATTTTGATCCGGTTGTTTTTGTCACCCTTTTAATATGCGGCGTTTTTCTTCTTTTAGTACAAAAGGGACTGCAAATATATTATTGCAAAAAAATGTAGCTGTTGTTATAATTTTTTTATGGATAACAGAATTGAAAGAATTAACGGAAACAATTATTATGAATATACGAAAATCAAAAACATAAAAGTTTCGGATACCGGAGAGAAATTCAGCCTTGATTATAAAAACGAGCAGTTAAATCCGGAAACGAAAGAAAAAGACGACAAGGAAGATGCCGCGAAGGAAACAGGACAGTCTGCAGAACAAAACGGCGTCAGGCTTGAAATCTCTAATAACGGGCGTATGGCGAATGCCGGCAGGGCATCGGCTGGGACTGCGGCCGGAGCGAAAGGGACCGGATCGCTTGCCGGACAGCTGCCTTTGCTTGAATCGGTCAAAGAATTTGCAGCTGCAGCGATCGCCGCCGTCAAAGACTTCTTTTATAAAATATGGAATGAACCGCCGGCAGTAGATGTCGTACAGGAAGAGAGCGCATCTGCTGCAGATAAGAATGGTGCACGCACCGGCGCAGAGCCGACGGGATCTGATGAAGTATCGGAGATGGTCTATGCAACGCCGCAGGAAGCTGCCTATGCCAGATACCGCAATGAAGTGCTTTTAGACCATGAGATCCAGCCCTATTTAAAGAGCGGAGATTTAGACCGGGTTATCAGCCTGTTAACGGACAACGGCAGAAAGACTATTGCCAGAAATTCAACGCTTCTTACTTATTATGACAGAAACGGGAAAATGGTGGAGCCGAACGCTTCCGATAGAGAGAGGATCCTTTACGGAGACAGAAATACAAAGAAACTATAAAACAGGGCATATGTACAGCATAAGATACGATCGGATCAGGGGGTATCGTGCGAAGATACAACCCTGTTTTTTCCATGCTGTTTGCCGTAATAAAGTCTGCTGTCTGCATGCATGATCGTGTCTTCGACGGAATTCCCGCTCTTGTGCGCTGCAACGCCGAGCGTGAGAGAGCAGCGAATAAATTTATCCTGAAAATGAAAAATATGATCGGCAACATTACGGCGGATGTTTTCCGCGATCCGGCACGTATGATCGAGTCTGTCATTGCTGAGAATAAGGATCTCCTCACCGCCCCAGCGGCATACATAACCATGATCCTTTACCTGCTGCTGAATGATTCTGGCAATATCTTTCAAGACAATATCACCAAAATCATGCCCGTAGGTATCGTTTACCTTTTTAAAGTTATCGATATCACACATGACAAGGCAGAAAGCCTCGTCAGATTCCAACGCATGATTTAAAAATACCTGCATACTGCGGCGGTTATATAACCCCGTCAAAGGATCGATACTTGCCAGCTTATCCAAAATGGCATTCTGACTGCTCAGTTTCACAGTTGCCTCATGCATCTCCATAACAAAAACAAAGGTTACAAGCAAAAGAAAACCGAAATTGCAGATAGAGTTAAAAATATAGATACCAAGTTCCGCAAATTTGGAAACATCCAGTTCATAGATAGCGCCGGACCACAAAGAGATCGTACGGCATCCGATAAAAGAGCAGAACGCGGCAACGCCGAGCACCGTTGCGATCACATATTTTCTGATACCGGTCATCAGCGTATAGCACATATAATAACCGAACGGAATCAGGCCGATAATATACTGCGGAAAGCCGAACCGCCATCCGATACAGATCGTGGCGACAAAAGAATGTGCAATAATTTCAACATACGTGGTGAAAAAAACATTGATTAATGATCCTTTGAGCCGGATCGTATTGGCGCAGCACAGATAAATGATCACGCTGCCGATATTGAAAAGGACAAGCGGAAAGATATTCAGCAGACAAAAAAGCAGCACAAGAACAACATGCACCAATGTAATGGAATATATGATCAGGTTATAGCGAAAACTGTCCCTGACAATATGGCGTCTTAGAAAATTTATTATTTTTTCTTTTTCCAATATATTTTTCATGGGTCAATAGTGTTCCTTGATCAGTATTTTATGTGATATAATAAATTCAAAATTTCTTTCATTATATAGCAAAAACCCTGTAAAGTAAATTATAAATTCAGACAAGCCTGTATTTACCGCAGGCGGTACAGTAAAAGAAAGAGATAAAATACACATGAATCCCGAAGCATTTGAACAGGCCAAAGTGAAAGTACTGTTAAACAAACATGATCCGCACGGTTTCGGCACATTGCAGGAAAAAACCGTACATGCTGTCATGAAACTGTATTACGAACCCAATCCGGACTATCATGAAGTTCCGATAGACGGTTATATTGCAGACATTTATACAGGAAGCCGGATCATCGAAATCCAAAACGGTAATTTTAACCGTCTGCGTGATAAACTGGGAACTTTTCTGCCTTCCTACCCGGTTACGGTAGTGCTGCCCATTTCCCATTACAGCTGGATCATATACATGGACGAAGAAACCGGTTCTCTTTCCGGAAAACGCAAATCACCGGTAACCGGAAGTATTTACAGCGCCTTTCCGGAGCTGTATAAAATCAAAGACTACCTGACGCATCCGAATCTTTCTTTCGCTTTTCCGCTGATCGATATGGACGAATATCG
Source organism: uncultured Lachnospiraceae bacterium (assembly GCA_910579735.1). Classification (GTDB taxonomy): domain Bacteria; phylum Bacillota; class Clostridia; order Lachnospirales; family Lachnospiraceae; genus UBA3282. Next base: position 110,944 of record CAJTUZ010000006.1, on the reverse strand, counting down.
TATGCTGAGAAGCCAGGGCAGGGGCAGGAGAAAAAAAGGCAGCCGCTATGACAGAATGCCGCTCACTTTATATGATGAGATTCATATTGAAAGATACGAAGATTTTATCCAGATCATCCCCCTCTCGTTAGAAGAGGATTTTACCGCCAGAGAATTTGCCGCTGCCGCACATATCCGGCGCGACCTGGCACAGATAACCCTCCATATTTTACACCATATGAAACTTGTTGACCGAATTGGTAAACGAGGAAGGGAATATTTGTACAGCGTCCCTCTGTAGATTCTTCCGGGATTGTTTTTATATTCCGCCTGTCGTAAGATTCTTTTGCCCTTTGCTTTTTTAGAAATTTATGTTAAACTATTCACGAATGTTTATCAAAAGAGGTATTCCCAAATGGCAAATGCAAACAAATATGATGCTTCCAGCATCACTGTATTAGAAGGTTTGGAGGCTGTCAGAGTCAGGCCCGGTATGTATATCGGCAGTGTCTCTACAAAGGGCCTGAACCATCTGATCTATGAGATTGTAGATAATGCGGTAGACGAGCACTTGGCCGGATACTGCAATACGATATATGTCACCCTTGAGGCCGATGGCTCCGCCACAATTGAAGACGATGGACGCGGTATTCCGGTCGGCATGCATGAAAAAGGGATCAGCGCCGAACGTCTTGTTTTTACAACGCTCCATGCAGGCGGTAAATTCGATAATGAAGCTTATAAGACAAGCGGTGGTTTACACGGCGTAGGTTCATCGGTCGTTAATGCGCTTTCCGAATGGCTGCACGTTACGGTTAAGACGGAAGGTCATATTTATGAAGACAAATATGAACGCGGTATCCCTGTTCTGGAACTGAAAGACGGTCTGTTGCCGGTGATCGGTAAAACAAAGGAGACCGGTACCAGGATTTCTTTTCTGCCGGACGATACGATCTTCGACAAGACCCGGTTCAAGGAAGACGACGTCAAAAGCCGTCTTCATGAGACGGCCTACTTAAATCCCAACCTAACGATCGTATTTGAAGACCGCAGACAGGAAGTGCCGGAGCATATCGAATATCATGAACCGGAAGGGATCGTCGGTTTTATCAAGGATATGAACAAATCCAAAGAAGCGATCCATGATGTCATTTATTTTCGGGGCGAATCGGAAGGGATTGCGGTAGAAGTCGCCCTGCAGTATGTAAATGAATTTCATGAAAACGTCCTGGGATTTTGTAACAACATTTACAATGCCGAGGGCGGAACACATCTGACCGGTTTTAAAACAATGTTTACGAATGTGATCAATACTTACGCGAGAGGTCTGAATATTCTAAAAGAGAAAGATGTGAACTTCACGGGCGCCGATGTCAGAAACGGTATGACCGCAGTTATCTCCATCAAGCATCCCGATCCGCGCTTTGAAGGGCAGACGAAGACCAAACTCGATAACCAGGACGCTTCCAAAGTCGTGGCGAAAGTGACCGGAGACGAGATCGTCAGATATTTTGACAGAAATCTGGATACGTTAAAGAGTATCATCGGCTGTGCCGAGAAAGCGGCAAAAATCCGGAAGGCGGAAGAGAAAGCCAGAACCAATATGCTGACAAAACAGAAGTTTTCTTTTGATTCCAACGGCAAACTCGCCAACTGTGAATCCAAAGACGCTTCCAAATGCGAAATCTTTATCGTCGAAGGAGATTCTGCGGGCGGCAGCGCCAAAACGGCAAGAGACCGCATGTTTCAGGCCATCTTACCGATCCGCGGCAAGATCTTGAATGTGGAAAAGGCCAGCATCGATAAAATTCTTGCCAATGCTGAAATCAAAACCATGATCAATGCGTTCGGCTGCGGTTTCTCGGAAGGATACGGCAATGATTTCGATATTTCCAGACTCCGTTATGACAAGATCATTATTATGGCCGATGCCGACGTTGACGGCGCCCATATTTCCACGCTGCTCCTCACTTTATTCTACCGGTTTATGCCGGAACTGATCTACGAAGGGCATGTTTATATTGCCATGCCGCCGCTCTACAAAGCCATGCCTTCAAAAGGAAAAGAAGAATACCTTTACGACGATAAAGCGCTTGAAAAATACAGAAAAAGGCATAAAGGGCCGTTTACGCTGCAGCGCTATAAGGGTCTGGGTGAAATGGATGCCGATCAGCTCTGGGAAACAACGCTTGACCCGGAAACAAGACTGTTAAAGCTCGTAGAAATCGAAGATGCCCGCATGGCTTCCGAAGTAACGGAAATGCTTATGGGAACCGAAGTACCGCCGCGTAAAGAATTCATCTACCGTCATGCGACGGAAGCGGAGCTGGATATTTAACGTCCGTACCATCCGGCATTCATAAAGAGGCACGTTTTTCTGATATACATAGAACCATGAATACATAGAACTAAGAAGGTCAAAACAAATGGACGATAACAGAATCATCAAAACCGAATATTCCGAAATCATGCGGAAATCCTATATCGATTATGCCATGAGCGTCATCATTGCCAGAGCGCTCCCTGATGTGCGGGATGGTTTAAAGCCTGTGCAGAGAAGAACGCTTTATGATATGTATGAACTCGGCATCCGTTATGACAGGCCGTACCGTAAATCGGCCCGTATCGTCGGTGATACGATGGGTAAATATCATCCGCACGGCGACAGTTCCATCTATGATGCACTCGTAGTCATGACACAGGATTTCAAAAAGGGCCTTCCTTTAATCGATGGACACGGCAACTTCGGTAATATCGAAGGTGACGGCGCCGCGGCCATGCGTTATACGGAAGCACGTTTAGAACGGATCACACAGGAAGCCTTCTTAGCCGACTTAGATAAAGATGTCGTGGACTTTATGCCCAACTTTGACGAAACGGAGAAGGAACCAAGCGTTCTTCCTGTCAAGATACCCAATCTGCTCGTCAACGGTTCGGAAGGCATTGCCGTCGGTATGGCTACCAATATACCGCCGCATAACCTTGCGGAAGTCATCAATGCGACCAAAGCCTATATGCAGGACGAAAATATTACGACAGGAGAGCTGATGCGCTATATCAAAGGGCCGGACTTTCCGACAGGCGGTATCGTGATCAACAAAGACGAGCTTGTGCATATTTATGAAACCGGTACCGGCAAGATCAAGATCCGCGGTAAAGTCGAAGTAGAAAAGGCCAAAGGCGGTAAGATCAATCTGATCATTACGGAAATTCCCTATACGATGATCGGCGCCAATATCGGCAAATTTTTAATGGATGTCGCATCGCTTGCGGAAACGAAAAAAACGCAGGATATTGTGGACATTACAAACCAGTCTTCCAAAGAAGGCATCCGCATCGTTATTGAGCTGCGCAAAGACGCTGATGTGGAAAACTTCAAAAATATGCTCTATAAAAAGACCCGTCTGGAAGATACCTTCGGCGTCAACATGCTTGCGATCGCAAACGACCGGCCGGAGACTATGGGATTAAAACAGATCATTAAAGCCAATGTTGATTTCCGTTTCGAAGTGACTACGCGCAAATATAAAAATCTGCTCGAAAAAGAGCTGGATAAAAAAGAAATCCAGGAGGGTCTGATCAAAGCCTGCAATGTGATCGATCTGATCATTGAAATTCTGCGCGGTTCCAAAGACAGAGCTATGGCGAAAGCCTGTCTTGTAGAAGGCAAAACGGAGGGTATCAGGTTCCGCTCCAGGGAATCCAAAATTATGGCGGCACAGCTTATGTTCTCCGAAAAACAGGCTGCCGCAATCTTGGAGATGCGTCTTTATAAACTGATCGGCCTCGAAATAGAAGCGCTGATCAACGATCATGAAGAAACAATGGCCAATATTTACCGCTATGAGGATATCCTTGCAAGGCGTGATTCCATGGCACAGGTCATCATAAACGAGCTTGACGAGATCAAAGAATCTTATGCCAGAAAGAGAAGAACCGAGATCACCAACGCCGAAGAAGCCGTATTCGTAGAGAAAAAAATAGAAGAAATGGACATCTGTTTCCTGATGGACCGTTTCGGTTATGCCAGAACCATCGATCTGCAGACATTTGAACGCAATAAAGAAACCGTCCTTTCAGAGAACAAATACGTATTTCAATGTAAAAATACAGGGAAGATCTGCTTTTTTACCAATACGGGACAGCTTCATACGGTCAAAGCCGCAGACCTTCCTTTCGGGAAGCTGCGCGATAAGGGCGTTCCGGTTGACAATATCAGTAACTATGATTCCGCCAGAGAAAATATTGTCTATGCGGCAAGCCAGACGGATTTAAATCTTTACAGAGTTATTTTCGCCACCAAACTTTCCATGTTGAAGATCGTAGACGGCGGAGAGTTCGACGTATCCAAGAGGACCGTAGCCGCCACCAAATTACAGGAAGGCGATGAAGTAATAAGCGTGGTCACTTATACGCAGCAGCATCACATTATTTTACAGTCTAAGGGCGGCTTCTTCCTGCGTTTTACCGTAGATCAGATACCGGAGAAGAAAAAAGGCGCAGTAGGAGTCCGCGGAATGAAACTTTCTGCCGATGATGAGCTGGAAGCCGTTTATTACACCAGAAACACAGACGATAAAACGATCCTCTATAAAGAGAAAACAATTGAACTTAACAAACTCAAATTAGGAAACAGGGACAGTAAGGGCGTAAAGGTGCGCGTCTGACAGTTCGATCCCGGTAAAAATACCGGAATCCCATGCCGTCCGCCTGCTTAGAAGGAGAAAACAAATGCGTGTTATCGCAGGAAAAGCAAGAAGTTTAAAGTTAAAGACGCCTGCCGGTACGGAAACAAGACCGACGACCGACCGGATCAAAGAGACATTGTTTAATATGTTACAGCCGTATCTGCCCGACAGTATTTTTATCGACTTATTCAGCGGAAGCGGCGGCATCGGTATCGAAGCGTTGAGCAGAGGCGCATCTCACGCATATTTCGTGGAAAATAGCAAAGAAGCGGCGGCCTGCATTCTGGACAACCTGAAATTTACCAGGATGGAAGAGGACGCCACCGTTTTAAAACAGGATGTGTTAAGCGCGCTTTTTGGTATTCATGAGAAAGAAGCCGATGTTATCTTCATGGATCCGCCTTATGAGCAGGATTTTGAAAGACGTGTTCTTTCCTGCCTAAGGGAGATGCCCTATGTAACGGAAAATACGCTGATCGTAGTCGAAGCGATGGATAAAACCGACTTTTCCTATGCAGAATCTTTGGGTTTTTCCATTACAAAAGAAAAATTATATAAAACAAATAAACATGTGTTTTTACGAAAAACAGAAAAAAATGAAAAAAACTGAAATTTATAAAGACATTTTGTCAAAAGTGATTTATGATGAAATAGAGTGACAAGAATGGGAGACAGTTATGAAATCTGCAATTTATCCGGGTAGTTTTGATCCGGTCACATACGGCCACCTTGATGTAATCAGAAGAGCCTCTGAGATTTTTGATGAATTAACGGTAAGTGTGTTGAACAATAACACAAAGACTCCATTGTTTTCTGTGGAAGAACGTGTTAAGATATTAGAAGAAGCGACAAAAGATCTGCCGAATGTAAAGGTGGATTTCTTCAGCGGCCTGTTGATCGATTATGCAAAGAGCAAAGGTGTGCATGTAGCGATCAGGGGGTTGCGCGCGATTACGGATTTTGAATATGAGCTGCAGATATCGCAGACAAACAGAAAACTTTCCAATGGTGAATTGGATACGATATTTTTGACAACAAGTCTGGAATATGCTTATCTAAGCTCTTCCAGCGTGAAAGAGATCGCCAGCTTCAACGGAGATATTTCACAATGTGTTCCGGACTTTGTCGGAAAACTGGTGTACGAAAAATATGGTTATACAAGACAGGAGTAAAGATGAGCAGCAGAATCGAACAGTTAATCGATGAAATTGAGGATTATATCGACGGATGTAAATACCAGCCTCTTTCCAAGACGAACATTATTGTAAACAAAGAAGAGATTGACGAGCTTTTAAGAGAACTTCGGATGAAAACGCCGGATGAGATCAAGCGTTACCAGAAGATCATTACCAACAAAGAAGCGATTTTGAATGACGCACGTTCCAAGGCCGAGGCATTGATCAATGAAGCGACCGTACATACCAATGAACTGATCAATGAGCATGAGATCATGCAGCAGGCTTATGCCCAGGCGAATGAGGTTGTTACGTTAGCGACCCATCAGGCTCAGGAGATTCTGGATAATGCAACGATCGAAGCAAACGGCATGCGGGCATCCGCCATGCAGTATTTAGACGATATGCTGTCAAATCTTGAAAATCTGATGACGACTACCTTAAATACGACAACCGCGCACTATGAAAGCTTTTTTGACACGATAAACGGCTATAATGAAGTCGTTAAAGCCAATCGGGCGGAGCTTATGCCGCAGAGCGTGGAAAAGCTGCTGCAGGAAGTAGATTATGACGATCGTTCCGAAGAATCTATTAATCTGGATCTGTTACAGGGAAAGTGAAACGATATGATGCAAAAATTTACCATAAGCCGGTTTCGCAGGGAAGCCGGCTTATTCTTTTTCAATAAGAAAACGACCCGTACGGCAAAGCATTTCACGCTGTCCAAATTGCTTCTGTTTCTTGGATGCGGCATGATCTTTGTTTTGACAGATATGTCCGGCCTGTACTCCGGCCGTCTTCAGACCGTATATGCGGAAGAAGAAACACCGCCGGCAGAACCGGTTCCTGCCGCGGCAGAAGAAGCGCCTGCGCCTGCAGAGGATTCCGTTGTGATCGTGATCGATCCCGGGCACGGCGGCGAAAACCTTGGCGGACAATATGAAGACTATACCGAGAAAGATATGACCCTGATCACAGCGAACGCCATGAAAGCCGAGCTTGAACAGTATGAGGGGATCACCGTTTATCTGACAAGAACGGACGATACCGATCTGACACTGGAAGAACGCTGCGAATATGCGGCAAGCGTAAACGCGGATTTTTTATTCTGTCTGCATTATAATTTATCCACCTATCATACGCTTTTCGGCGCTGAAACGTGGATATCCGCGTTTGGAGAAGGATACAGCAAAGGATATGCTTTCGCGAGTATTGAAATGGAACTTTTACAGGAACTCGGACTATATTCCCGCGGTATCAAAACGAGACTGAATGATGCCGGAACAGACTATTATGGGATCATAAGACATTCCACAGAACAGAATATGCCCTGCGTATTGATTGAACATTGTCATTTGGACCAGGAAAATGACATGCCCTTTTACGACCATAAAGAAAAACTGGAAACGTTCGGCAGACTTGATGCAGAAGCCGTAGCAAGATATTTCGGCCTGCGCTCCGAAAGTCTCGGCAAAGACTTCACAGGATATCAGAATATTTCCGTACCGGTACCGGCACAGACGATGAAACCTGACGCAACACCGCCGGATGTCTGTATGATCGAGCTGATAGAGCAGAATATGGAAACCGGCGATATTACGCTAAGCGTTTCCGCCGCTGATTACGACAGCGGCATGCTGTATTACGCATTCAGCTATGATGGCGGAGAGACTTTCTCGGATCTGCAAAAATGGCCCGATAAAAGCAAGGATACTTTCCAGTTTACGATAACCGTTCCCTCCGGCGTCGTTCCGCAGATTATCGTAAACGCTTACAACGGCTACGATCTCTACACGACAAGCAATGCACTGAATCTGGTTTCCATGCGCTACGGGGAAGATGCCGCTTCGGATACGGAAAGTAACGATTTACCTGATGCCAAAGAGATCACGAAACCTGACGGCGACGAGAAAACGGACGAAGAAAATGCGGTAGAAAGCGCTTCAGGCAGCGTCGTTTCCGGAGAAAGCAGCAAGGAAAACTCACAGCCTGAGAATGAGACAAAAGAACAGGGGCGTCCTGTCAGTACGGGATATTTCCTGCAGGTATGCCTTGTCTGCGCCCTGCTCGTTTTCGCCATGGTACTGTCCATGATCATGATTCTCAAAGGCTATAAGAAACGGCAGAGAAGAAGACGTAAATAAGCGCAGTTATCGCAGTTTGCATACACTTATGCAGGAAATATTGCAAAATGGATAAATTGGTTTCTTTGATCATACTGTATGTCTGTGATATGCAGGAAAAGCCGCCAAACGGAAGCAGAATCAGGATCATCAGCCTGTTTTCGGCTCCGGCCCTGCTGATGCCGCTCGTAATTTCAAGCAGACAGTTACACAATGACAAAAACCGCTCAGGCAGAGCGGTAAACGGTTTCATCATGATATTCAGCATATTGAAAAAGACCATATAACCGCCCAGTTTTGCTATACCGATCATACCGGAAATAACGGCATCGTCCACTGCATTTAGAAGTGACGGCGCCGCCTGCTTGGAATAAGAGGCTGCACGTAATGACACGGAACCGGCATGCCGATCCGTGCGCAGTTTCCGCACACGATGCCATACCGCGCCGTAGCAAAGCGGCACGCCGTACATGATAAGAAGCGGTATATAATTACCTTCCAGGGATAATGTACTCATAACGAAGCTGATAAAATAGATCGGACCGATATTATTACAAAACGAAAGCAAAAAAGAACCTTCCTCTTCCGAAAGTTTTCCGGCCCGGCACAATTCGCCGATGACTCTTGCACCCATAGGAAAGCCGCACAGCATTCCCATAAGCAGCACATATGAACCGTTGGCGGAAGTTCCCCATATCCTGGAAAAAATCGGATGCACCAGTTTAACACATTTTTCCGTCAGGTTCATACGGATCATAATGCCGGAGAGGATCATAAACGGCAAAAGCGTGGGGATCATCTTCTGAAACCACAGCATAAGTCCTGTCGAAGCATAGACAAGAGATTTTGCAGGATAGCGTAAGAGCAGCCATATCAGATAGACTGCAAGCAATGTATAAAGCATTTGAGTGAAAGAATCGAAGACTTTTTTCATCATCAGCTACCAAATAAAAACCGTTGCTTCATTATATGTAAAAAGGATGAGCATATATGCGCCTGGATAAATATTTAAGCGATCTGAAATACGGAACACGAAACAGTCTGAAAAAAGATATCAAAAACGGACTCGTCACCGTAAACGGACAGACGATTCGGGAAAGTGATTATAAAATTAATGAAAAAACAGACAAAGTCGCTTTGCGCGGCGTTGCCTGCGTTTACGAAAAATATGTCTATTATATGCTCCACAAACCGGCAGGAGTCGTTTCCGCAACAAAAGACCGGAAAGACAAGACCGTACTGTCGTTACTGCAAAAGACCGGCAGAGACGATCTGTTTCCCGTAGGGCGTCTGGATAAGGATACCGAAGGACTTCTTCTGATGACCAATGACGGCATGCTTGCCCATGAACTGCTTTCTCCGGGCAGACACGTGGAGAAGGTTTATGAATGTACCATTCGGGAACCTCTGACGTTTTCCCAGATCCAGGCATTACAGACAGGCGTGGATATCGGTGAAAAAAAGCCTGCCTTACCGGCCGGCGTAACCGTTCTGGAAGACCGGAAAATAGCCCTCACCATTACGGAAGGCAAGTTTCATCAGGTAAAAAGGATGTTAAAAGCCGTCGGAAACGAGGTGCTGTATCTAAAACGGATCCGCATGGGAAGTCTGACACTTGATAACACGTTACGACCGGGAGAATATCGTATGCTCACAACCGACGAAATCACAATGTTAAAATCCAAAGAACCGGATATCCATCCTGCCCCGGTCTGTAAGCAGGAGGCGCATCCTGCCATAAAGCTTACCGATTTTGACGCGGTTATTTTCGATCTGGATGGTTCCCTGGTAGATTCGATGTGGATCTGGCCGGTCATTGATAACGAATATCTTGGCAGATTCGGCATAAAACCGCCTCAAGATCTACAGACGATGATCGGCGGCAGAAGTTTTAGCGAGACAGCGGTTTTTTTCAAGGAAACTTTTCAGATTCCGGACGAACTTGATACGATCAAAGCAGACTGGAACCGGATGGCCTGGGATAAATATACGCATGAGGTACCTCTGAAAAGCGGCGCCGAAGAATTTATCCGCCGCTGCATACGGCACAATATCAAACTCGGCATCGCCACAAGCAATTCCAGAGAACTTGCGGCCAACGTTATGGCGGCTCACGGCCTTGCATCCCGCTTTGCCTGTATCATGACAGGATGCGACGTTACAAAAGGCAAACCGGCTCCGGATATCTACCTTGCCGTCGCCAGGGCCCTTGGCGTGAGACCGGAACGCTGTCTGGTATTTGAAGACATCGTTCACGGCATTATGGCAGGACAGGCTGCCGGTATGAAAGTATGCGCCGTGTATGACGATACATCCGCCATCCATGATGACGAAAAAAGAACTTTGGCCGATTATTACATTCATGACTTTAGAGAACTCCTGTAAGAGCATGGAAGCGCCGGCAAAACAATGGAGGAATTTGAACAGCTATGGGATTTTTACCGATATCTGCGGAAGATATGCGAAAAGAGGGAATTGAACAGCTTGATTTTGTTTATGTCATCGGAGATGCTTACGTTGACCATCCATCCTTTGGTCATGCGATCATCAGCCGGGTTCTGGAGTCTCACGGCTACCGCGTCGGAATCATTTCACAACCGGATTGGAAAGATGATTGCAGCATTTCTATCCTCGGCAGCCCCAAACTCGGATTTCTTGTTTCTGCCGGCAATATGGATTCCATGGTAAATCATTATTTTGTCTCTAAAAAGCATAGACAAAACGATGCTTATACGCCGGGCGGGGAAGCATATAAGCGTCCCGATTATGCCGCCGTCGTCTACGGAAATCTGATACGCAGGACCTATAAAAATATACCCATCATCATCGGCGGTATTGAAGCCAGCCTGCGGAGACTGGCGCATTACGACTACTGGTCGGACAAATTGAAGCGCTCCATACTCTTAGACAGCCAGGCGGATCTCATTTCATACGGTATGGGCGAAAAATCCATCATAGAAATTGCGGATGCGCTGGCAGGCGGCATTCCCGTAAGCGATATTACCTTTGTGCCCGGCACGGTCTATAAAACCAAAGACATTTCCGGCATTTATGACAGCATTACGCTGCCCGCCTACGAATCGATGAAAGAAGACCGGAGGCAATATGCGGACAGCTTCGCCATTCAGTACCGCAATACCGATCCTTTTACAGCCAAAACCCTGATAGAAGAATACCCACATCAGGTCTATGTTGTTCAGAATCCGCCGCAGCCGCCGCTTACAACGGCAGAGATGGATGACGTTTATGAACTGCCGTATATGCGGACATATCACCCTTCCTATGAAGAAAAAGGCGGCGTTCCGGCGATTTCCGAAATCAAATTTTCCCTGCTCAGTAACAGAGGGTGCTTTGGCGGCTGTAATTTCTGTGCCCTGACTTTTCATCAGGGCCGGATCCTGCAGACAAGAAGCCACGAATCGATCGTGGAAGAGGCAAAACTTCTGATAAAAGACCCGGACTTTAAAGGCTATATCCATGACGTAGGCGGTCCCACCGCCAATTTCAGAAAGCCTTCCTGTGAAAAGCAATTGACAAAAGGCGTTTGTGCTGACAGACAATGTCTGTTTCCAAAACCCTGTCCGAATCTGTCGGCAGACCATACGGACTATCTGTCGCTGCTTCGAAAGCTGCGGGCGCTGCCCGGTATCAAAAAAGTGTTTATCCGCTCCGGTATCCGTTTTGACTATCTGCTTGCGAACAAAGACGATACTTTTTTTAGAGAACTCGTAGAGCATCACATAAGCGGTCAGCTTAAAGTCGCCCCGGAACACATTTCGGATGCAGTCTTATCAAAAATGGGCAAACCGGGCAGAACAGTTTACGAGCAATTTGTCCGAAAATATGGTAAAATAAATGAAAGCCTCGGAAAAAAGCAGTTCCTTGTCCCTTATCTGATGTCTTCCCATCCCGGCTCCACCTTAAAAGAGGCCGTGGAGCTGGCGGAATATCTGCGGGACTTAGGCTATATGCCGGAGCAGGTACAGGACTTTTATCCGACGCCTTCTACCGTATCCACAGTCATGTATTATACCGGTATCGATCCGCGAAGCGGTAAAACGGTCTACGTCTGTAAAAATCCGCATGAAAAAGCAATGCAGCGTGCCCTGATACAATACCGCAACCCGAATAATTACGATCTGGTATATGAAGCGCTCACCAAGGCGGGACGAAAGGATCTGATCGGCTTCGATCCGAAATGCCTGATCAGACCCAAAAACAATATAAATCCGAAGCGTTTAAACCGTCCGCAGAACACGAAAGAACCGTTTGGACACAATCATACCAATAAGGCCATGTCAAAAGAAAAAAAGCAGAAGAAAACGACGATACGCAATATTCACAAACGGAAAAAAGGGGGATGACTTATGAATATAGCGATTATTACGGGAGCTTCTTCCGGTATGGGCAGAGAGTTTGCCAGACAGCTTGCTGCCTCGCTTACCAAGACGGACGAGATCTGGCTGCTCGCCAGAAAAAGAAACGCTTTAGAAGAACTGGCCTATGAACTGACATCGGACAGGCATAAACATATGATCAAAATACGCACCATCGCCATTGACATTACGGATGAGCGAAAACTTGCCCGTTTTGCGGAAGTCCTGATGATCCGCAACGCAGGCATCTCGGTACTTGTCAATTGTGCAGGTATGGGTATATACGGCGCTTTTGAAGCCCAAAGCCGTGACGAGATAACGGAAACGGTACGTCTGAACGTACTGGCACTGACGCAGATGACCAAATTCTGCCTGCCCTATATGAAAAAAGGCAGCCGCATCATTCAGCTCGCATCCGGCTCCGCGTTTCTTCCACAGTCCGGTTTCGCAGTATATGCGGCCTCTAAAGCCTATGTATATTCCTTCGGGAAAGCGCTGCGAAAAGAACTGAAACCCAAAGGGATCAGCGTTACGATCGTCTGCCCCGGCCCCGTAAAAACGCCTTTTTTAAAACATGCTTACGGCCGATACGGCAAAATGAACTTGATCAAAAAATTAACGACGGCCAAACCGGAAAAGGTAGTAAAAAAGGCGCTGCAAGACAGTAAGAAGAAAAAGGCAGTATCGATATACGGTCTGTCTATGAAATTGCTTTACCAGGCAACGAGAGGAATGATCAGATGATGAAAAAAATACATAAAGGATGTTTTGGCTACATTGAAAACCAGAAAAAAGTCTCCGTGATCCGAACGGTTCTTTTCTTTGCGCTGTCCCTGGCCATATACGGCATGGGCATTTATTCTACCGGAAGCAATAAGAATCTGCTCACGATCGTTGCCGTACTGGGCCTGCTTCCTTCCTGCAAAAGCGCCGTTAATGCCGTCATGTTCCTAAAGGCCAAAGGCTGCAGCATGCAGGCGCAGGAGCGCATTTCAGCTTATCATGATAAACTGACGGGTTTTTATGATATGTATTTTACTTCTTATCAGAAAAATTTCCCGATCAGCCATATGGTCGTAAAAGGAAACGTGATATGCGCCTATACGGAAAGTGAAAAATGTGACATCAGAGCGGGAGAAGAACATCTCGAACAGCTCCTAAAACAGGATGGATACAAAAATCTGACCATCAAAATTTTTCAAAATCTTGACAAATATATAGACCGACTCGGTCAATTGTCAAATCTTGACAGCGAGGAAAACAAAAATCGAAACGGAATGATCCAAACGCTTTATTCCGTCACATTGTAAAAAGGACGATTATGTATCAAAAAACCATTACCGGACGGGAAGCAGGACAAAGGCTCGATAAATATCTGCATAAATTACTGCCGGAAGCACAAAGCAGCTTCTTATACAAAATGCTGCGCAAAAAAAATATTGTTTTAAATGATAAAAAGGCGGATGGCAGTGAAAAAATTGCCTGCGGCGACGTGATATCCATCTATTTTTCAGACGAGACACTGCAAAAATTCATGGGCGGCAGCCCTATGGCTCAAACGCATACCAGAACCGGACAGTCTTACGGTTTATGTATGCCGTTTAAAGATTCTGTATCCGTCATATATGAAAACGAGCATCTTCTGATTGCCGATAAACCGGCGGGAGTTTTAACGCAAAAAGCAGAGGCTTCGGATGTTTCCCTCAATGACTGGCTCATTGCCAGGCTGCTTACAAACGGGGAGATCACGCAGGAAGATCTGCGCACTTTCAGACCTTCCGCCTGCAACAGACTCGACAGAAATACAAGCGGTCTCGTACTTTGCGCCAAATCCGTCGCAGGCGCGCAGATGCTTTCGGATGCGCTGCGGATACGCAGTCTGCATAAATTTTACAGACTTTATGTGAAAGGACGCATAGACGCCGAAGAGACCATCGAAGGATTTCTGCAAAAAGATGCTAAAACAAACACGGTAAGGATATCGAAAACGGCATCTGCCGATGCAAAAGAATCTTTTATCCAAACAAGGTATCTTCCTATAAGACAGGAAAAAGACAAAACATTACTGGAAGTGGAACTGATCACAGGGAAATCTCATCAGATCCGTGCGCATCTTGCCAGTATCGCGCATCCGCTCCTCGGGGACTACAAATACGGCGACAGGGCCTGGAATGATACTTACAAAAAGGCTTACGGAGTCACACATCAGCTGCTGCATGCATACAAAATTGTCTTTCCGCATCTGGACGCTCCTTTTACGGACATCAGCGGAATGACCTTCTATGCGCCGCTTCCTGCGGTCTTTGAGACGGTTTCCGATCCCTTTGTCCCAAGCTGAACGGACTTTAATCCGTCGGGCGGCTGTTTATCCATCGCCGACACATGACTGTCGTCTATACACTGCCGGCAGATTGTTATACAAAAAGGAGCAGATTTTCATATGGCTACCTGGAATTCAAGAGGACTTCGTGGTTCCACCCTGGAAGACCTGATTAACCGTACAAATGAAAAATATCTGGAGAACGGTCTTGCACTGATCCAGAAAATACCGACGCCGATCACCCCGATCAATATTGATAAACAAAGCAGGCATATCACGCTCGCTTATTTCGATCAAAAAAGTACCGTAGACTATATCGGGGCGGTACAGGGCCTCCCGGTCTGTTTTGACGCCAAGGAATGCGCTTCGGACACATTTGCGCTGCAAAACATCCACGAACATCAGGTTCTTTTCATGGAGCGTTTCGAGAAACAAAAGGGGATTGCCTTTTTTCTGATCTATTACTCGCATAAAGATATCTTTTATTATCTGCCTTACGAAATGCTGCGGTTTTTCTGGGACAGAGCCAAAGCGGGCGGACGGAAGAGCTTCCGCTACGAGGAACTGAATCCGGCATATATTCTGCCGAAAAAAAACGGCGTCTTTGTCCCGTATCTTGATATACTGCAAAAAGATCTGGACGACAGGGCGGAATGAGTCTGCGAGATTACTGCCTTGACAAGATCCTCAATATCCGATATACTACAGATATTTACTTCGCTGATATGGCAGCGAATCACCACTTTACAACATTAAAGCAAAAGGAGTATATACAGACAATGAACAGACAACTGGTCCATACACCGGAAGGCGTCAGAGACATCTACGGTGATGAAAAAGAGATAAAAATGGAAGTGGAACGGCTTTTGCATGAAAAGTTCCTTTCTTACGGATACCGCGATATTCAGACACCGACTTTTGAATTTTTTGACGTTTTTTCCAAGGAGGTAGGGACGACGCCCTCTAAGGAACTATACAAATTTTTTGATAAAGAGGGAAATACGCTTGTGCTCCGGCCTGACTTTACTCCGTCTATCGCCAGATGCGCGGCAAAATATTTTATGGATGAAGCGGTACCGATCCGTTTCTGTTACCAGGGAAATACGTTTATCAATACTTCCAATCTGCAGGGAAAATTGAAAGAAGCCACACAGATGGGGGCGGAACTTGTAGGCGACGCTTCCGTCCATGCAGACGCGGAAATGATTGCCCTAACGATAGAAGCGCTCCTGCATGCAGGGCTTCATGATTTCCAGGTGAGCATCGGCAATCTTGAATATTTCAAAGGAATCTGCGCAGAAGCAGGATTGGACGAAGAAACGGAACTCACACTGCGGGAACTGATCTCCGGCAAAAACTATTTCGGGGCGGAAGACCTGTTAATCCATAAAAACGTCAGCCTGAAAGATAAAGAGCTCCTGCTGAAAACAAGCGATCTTTTCGGTTCTGTCGAAGCATTGGAAGAAGCCGGGAAGGCTGTAAACAATTCCCGCTCCAAGCATGCCATCGAGCGGCTTGAGCAGGTTTATAATATCCTTTGCGATTACGGAGTGGAAAAATATATTTCTTTTGACCTTACCATGTTAAGCAAGTATAATTATTACACGGGCATTATTTTCAAAGCCTATACATATGGTGTAGGAGACGCTATCGTCAAGGGAGGCCGGTACGACACGCTGCTTGGCCGTTTCGGGAAAGAGTCGCCCTCTATCGGCTTCATGATCGCGGTAGACGATCTGCTCCTGGCAATGAACAGACAGAATATCACGGTAAAAGGCATAGAGAAGCGTACCCGGGTAACTTATCATGCCGATAACTTTAAAAAAGCATTGAATGAAGCAAAGAAACTGCGTGCAGATGGCTACTATGTAGAACTGGTGCAGGCTGAAGGCAAATGAGAAAGGCGTAAAATGATATGAGTGAAGACAGATATCTTACTTTTGCACTGGCAAAAGGAAGACTTGCAAATAAAACAATGGAATTACTGGCAAATATCGGCATTACATGCGAAGAAATGACTGATAAAAATTCCAGAAAACTGATCTTTGTCAATGAGGAAAAGAAACTGCGCTTTTTCCTATCCAAAGGACCGGACGTACCGACTTATGTGGAATACGGCGCGGCGGATATCGGCGTTGTCGGCAAAGACACGATCATGGAAGAAAACAGACATGTTTACGAAGTTCTGGACTTGGGCTTTGGAAGCTGCCGTATGTGTGTCTGCGGTCCGGCGAGCGCCGCCGAACTTTTAAAACACCATGAAATGATCCGCGTGGCAAGCAAATATCCGAATATTGCCAAAGACTATTTTTATAATAAAAAGCATCAGACCGTAGATATTATTAAATTAAACGGCTCTGTTGAACTTGGTCCCATTGTAGGTCTCTCCGATGTGATCGTCGATATCGTAGAGACAGGTTCCACCTTAAAAGAAAACGGACTGGAAGTATTGGAAGAGATCTGTCCTTTATCGGCACGTATGATCGTCAATCAGGTCAGCATGCAGATGGAACCGGACCGGATCAAGAAGCTGATCACACTGTTAAGGCAGAATCTTGGATAAAACAAGCAACTGCATCGGTGCCGGCGGCGTTTATAAACTGTTGCCGCAGGCTTAGGAAAGAAGGAGGGGATTATGGCGGAAAAAGAAAATAATGCCACACAGGAAACCGCCGCGGCGGAAACGGTAAATATTCCGTACCGGCAGGAAGAAACCAAAGAACGGAAGCAAATTGTACCGGAAAGTACCGCAATTGTGAAAAAGGAGAATATCATGAAAGAATACAAAGGAATCGTTATTGCATTGATTGCAGGCATATGCGCCATCATCTGCGTCACCATCATGTCCGGACGGTTGGTGACATACAAACAGTCCTCCGGCAGCGGCGGATTGACCGCGACGGGTTCTGCAAGCTGTGATTTTGAAGCGGATCTGATTGTCTGGAGAGGCAGTTTCTCCGCATACGGCTCTTCGACACAGTCGGCATACCAGCGTCTGAAAAAAGATGCGGAGGTCATTGAAGATTATCTGGTGGAAAACGGCGTGACGGACGACGAAATGGTATTTGGTTCCATCAGTATTTCCAAAAGATACCGTTATGAATATAATGATGAGGGATACGAGATCGGCAGATATGAAGATGGTTACGACTTATATCAGGAGATTTGCGTTACCTCAAATGACGTCGATAAAGTGGACAATATTTCCCGTGACATTACGCAGCTGATCGAAGCCAACGTGGAATTTAACTCGGACAGTCCGGAATACTACTATACGAAATTAAACGAACTGAAACTGCAGCTGATCGAAGAGGCAACGCAGAATGCCAAAGACAGGATCGATATTATGGCAGAGGGAACAGGCGCCACGCTGGATAAACTGTTAACGGCCAATCTCGGCGTTTTCCAGATCACCGCTCAGAATACCAATTCCGACTACAGCTACGGCGGTACATTTAATACCAGTTCCAGACAAAAGACCGCCTCGATCACCGTCAAATTAAATTACAGTGTAAAATAGGATAAACCAAACAGGAGACATAAACGTGAAAACAATCAAATTGACTGCCTCTTCCAGGCAGGATTTACTGAATACATTACTAAAAAGAAGCCCGAACAACTACACAGCATATGAATCCACTGTTTCCAGGATCATCGATGACGTCAGAACAAACGGCGACGCTTCTGTCTTTGCCTATACCAGCAAATTTGATAAATGGGATATTACCGCCGATACGCTCAAGGTAACCGAAGCCGAAATAGAAGAGGCGTATTCCCGTACAGACAAAGATTTCCTGGACGTGATGAAGCGCGCTGCGGACAATATCACTGCCTTT
This sequence comes from uncultured Lachnospiraceae bacterium, assembly GCA_910579735.1. Taxonomy (GTDB): domain Bacteria; phylum Bacillota; class Clostridia; order Lachnospirales; family Lachnospiraceae; genus UBA3282. The sequence goes on along the minus strand of CAJTUZ010000006.1, from coordinate 92,447 downwards.
CATAAAAAGCAGCTGCGCAACAGCTGGATCGATACGAAACCCGACGGTTCGATCCTCGGACAGAGGATCCTGCCGATCGCCATATCCGGCGTCTATGTTCCCGGCGGTAAAGCCGCTTATCCGAGCAGTCTGTTAATGAACGTGATCCCTGCCAGGGTTGCAGGCGTTGGGAAGATCATTATGACAACGCCTGCCGGAGCGGATGCCAAAGTCAATCCCGGCACGCTTGCCGCCGCCAAAATAGCGGGCGTCGATGAAATATATAAAATCGGCGGCGCACAGGCCATTGCCGCAATGGCATTCGGAACGGAAAGCATCCCGAAAGTTGATAAAATCACGGGGCCCGGCAATATTTTCGTTGCACTGGCCAAAAAGGCATGTTTCGGTTATGTGAGCATCGATTCCATTGCCGGCCCCAGCGAAATCCTTGTGATCGCCGATGAAACGGCAAATCCCCGCTATGTAGCTGCCGATCTGCTTTCACAGGCGGAACATGACGAACTTGCCAGCGCCATTCTGATTACGACAAGCGAATCGCTGGCAAAGGAAGTTCAGGCACAGATAGACGGCTTTTTAAAAGAATTGTCGAGAGAAGATATCATGCGGAAATCACTGGAAAATTACGGTTATATTTTACTTGCCGATTCCATGGATGACGCTGTTTCGGCTGCAAATGCCATTGCATCCGAACACTTGGAGATCTTAACAAAGAATCCTTACGAAATCATGACACGGATTGAAAATGCAGGCGCTATTTTCCTTGGTGAATATTCTTCGGAACCCCTTGGCGACTATTTTGCGGGGCCCAACCACATCCTGCCGACAAACGGGACGGCCAGATTCTTTTCACCGCTCTGCGTCGATGATTTTATGAAAAAAACAAGCATTATTTCTTATTCGAAAGAAGCGCTTACACGCGCACACAAAGATATCGAGCTGTTTGCCGAAAAAGAAGGACTGACGGCTCACGCCAATTCCATAAAAGTGCGCTTTGAGAAATAAGCACGGCCGCTTATCTCATTGCCGTGCGACAATAAACGATAGAAGGGATGACGGATCATGGCAGGAACAGCCACACTGCAAAGAAAAACAAAAGAAACGGACATAAGCCTCTCCTTAACGCTCGATGGTACGGGAAAGAGTGAAATTGCAAGCGGTATCGGTTTCTTTGATCATATGCTGGAGGGATTTGCCCGACATGGCTTTTTTGATTTGACTTTATCAGTCAATGGAGATCTGCAGGTAGACGGCCACCATACGGTAGAAGACACCGGCATCGTACTTGGACAGGCCATAAAAGAAGCCGCAGGCGATAAGGCCGGCATGAAGCGTTACGGTTTTTTCATTCTTCCGATGGATGACGCGCTTTGTCTGTGCGCCGTCGATCTATGCGGCAGACCTTATCTTAACTTTGCCTGCGATTTCAAAACAGAATGCGTCGGCACACTGGAAACAGAGCTTGTGCGGGAATTCTTCTACGCGCTTTCCTACAGTGCGGGTATGAACATTCATATTCAGATGCTTTCGGGAGAAAATACCCATCATATGATAGAAGCCATGTTTAAGGCATTTGCCAAGGCCTTGGACGAAGCAACGCAAAAAGACCCGCGAATAGCAGACGTATTAAGCACGAAAGGAAGCCTTGCATAATGTACAAGAAATTAATTCCATGTATTTACTTATATAAAGGAAACGCCGTCAGGGATTTTTCGGATCATACGATCTTAGACACTAATCCGGCGGCGCTTGCCCGATTTTACAGCAATAATAATGCGGATGAATTGATCGTATATGATCTGTCCGCAGGAGATACGGAGCATGAAGAGGCTCTCGATATCATCAAAAGCATCTGTACGGAAGCGGAAATCCCCGTGATCGGCGCCGGAAACGTACACCGCATGGAAGACATCAAGAAACTGATCTATGCAGGCTGCAAAAAAGCAGCCTTAAACTATTCTAAAGAAGGCAATATCAGGATCACCAAAGAAGTCTCGGACAAATTCGGCAAAGACAAGATCGTGGCCTGCATTTCGGAAGTATCGGAGATCACGGATAACGAACCGCTGCTTGCGGACTACGTGGAAGAGTTGATCCTTGTCAAAGAACGCTGCATCAAAGAAGCGGTCGCCGTCTCCAGGTTTCCCATGATCGTATCCGTACCGGAAGTTTCTCTTGACAAAATACTGGAACTGCTTTCCAGGCAGAATATATGCGGTATCTCCGGATACGCCATCAATGAAAACGCCAAAGAACTTACTGCGGTAAAAACGCTCTGTCAGACGAACGGCATTCCGGTCAATACGTATGAATCCCGGATCCCCTGGGAAGAATTTAAGTTAAATTCCGACGGACATATAACGGTCGTCGTACAGGACTATAAGACCGATGAAGTACTCATGGTAGCCTATATGAATGAAGAAGCCTATCATATGACGCTCAAAACCGGCAAGATGACCTATTACAGCCGAAGCCGGGATGAACTATGGGTCAAAGGCGAAACAAGCGGCCATTACCAGTATGTCAAATCCTTAACGGCGGATTGTGATAAGGACACGATCCTTGCCAAGGTATCACAGATCGGGGCAGCCTGTCATACCGGCGCGCATTCCTGTTTCTTCAATGAGGTCATGTGCAGGGACTATGAAGAAAGCAACCCTCTGCGTGTATTTGAACAGGTATTCGGCGTTATTCAGGATAGGAAACTGCATCCGAAAGAGGGTTCCTATACGAATTATCTCTTTGATAAAGGACTGGACAAAATCCTGAAAAAACTGGGGGAAGAAGCGACCGAGATTGTGATCGCTGCCAAAAACCCGAATGCAAATGAAATCAAATACGAAATTTCCGATTTTCTCTATCACATGATGGTATTAATGGCGGAAAAAGGCGTCACCTGGGAGGAGATCACTTCGGAACTGGCAAAACGATAAGCAGATAAGCACGTTCTTTTTCCCGCCCGTAAATCATAAAATGGTTTTAAAAAGACATACAGGTTGGAATGCAGATGAACAAAGAAACGCTAAGTTCAGGAAGCGGAAACCCAAACAACAGAAAACAGGTGCCGGTTGAAAAGAAGATGCAGCTCGCACAATATATACGGGAAGAAAATATGGATAACCGAATGAAGATCAGGCAGCGGGAAAAAATCCTCTATGGCACGGACTCCATGCCGCCGCTATGGTCAAAAGGAGAATCGCCGTGGAAAGAGGAATATCTGCGTCAGGACGAAAATGCGCCGGATCAGATACCGCCTTCTCCAAGCACCTTTAAACTCCGCATGGCCGCAGCCATCTTTTTGTTTATCGGATTTTTGTTATGCGACGCAGGACAGTATAAGATCTTTGGTTATTCCATGAGCGACATTTACGGAATGATCTCCAACGATTACTTTCAAATATACGACGCAGATACACAATTAAGCGACATTACAGAAGGAATTACACAAATATGGTAAAAAATTTAGCACTGTCAGATAAAATATTGATGCAGGTGGAAAAACCGGCCCGTTATATCGGAAACGAAGTCAATTCCGTTATGAAAGACGCCTGGAAAGTGGATGTCCGCTTCTGCATGTGTTTTCCCGATATTTATGAGATCGGTATGTCACACCTTGGCATCCAGATCCTATACAGTATGTTGAATTCCTGGGATGATGTATGGTGCGAACGGGTATATTCTCCCTGGCTGGATCTGGATGCCATCCTGCGGGAAAAAAAGATTCCCCTGTTCGCCCTCGAATCACAGCAGCCCGTAAAAAATATGGATTTTCTTGGTATAACGCTTCAATATGAGATGTGTTATACCAATATACTGCAGATACTGGATCTTTCGCAGATTCCGCTGCAGGCAGCAAAACGCCGGGAATGCGACCCGATCGTGATCGGCGGCGGCCCCTGCAGTTATAATCCGGAACCGATTGCGGACTTTTTCGACCTTTTCTACATCGGCGAAGGAGAAACCCAGTACCGCAGACTTCTGGATATTTATAAAGAAAACAAAAAGGCCGGCGGGAGCCGTCTGGATTTCCTGCAAAAAGCATCCGAACTTCCGGGTATCTATGTTCCTTCTTTTTATGAAGAGGAATATAACCCCGATGGCACGATCAAAGGACGAAAAAAACGGTATGACAAAGCGCCCGATACGATATTGAAAGAGATCGTCATGGATGTATCGGACACCTATTATCCGACAAAGCCTGTCGTCCCTTTTATTCAGGTCACACAAGACCGCGCCGTACTGGAGATACAGCGCGGCTGTATCAGAGGCTGTCGGTTCTGTCAGGCAGGACAGCTATACCGTCCGGTCAGAGAACGCGACGTTTCGGTATTAAAGCAATATGCGTTGGAAATGCTGAGAAATACAGGCCATGAAGAAATTTCACTCAGTTCCTTAAGTTCCAGTGATTATTCCGCACTCGATGAACTGCTCCAGTTCCTATTGCAGGAATGTAAGGAAAAACATATCAATATTTCGCTTCCCTCTCTTCGTATCGACGCATTCTCTTTAGACGTTATGAGTAAGGTACAGGATGTGAAGAAGAGCAGCCTTACTTTTGCGCCCGAAGCAGGCAGTCAGAGGCTTAGAAATGTCATAAACAAGGGATTGACCGAGGAAGTCATTTTAAACGGCGCAGCGCTTGCATTTGAGGGCGGATGGACCCGTGTCAAATTATATTTTATGCTCGGCCTTCCGACGGAAAATGAAGAGGACATTCGGGGCATCGGTGATCTGTCAAATAAGATTGCCGCGCTCTTTTACGAAATTGTGCCCAAGGACAAGCGTATAAACGGCAGAGTACAGATCGTGACAAGTACATCTTTCTTTATTCCCAAGCCTTTTACGCCGTTTCAGTGGGCGAAAATGTGCACGAAAGAAGAATTTATTGAAAAAGCATACCAGACCAGAAAAGGCATCATGGAACAGCTCAATCAAAAGAGCATCAAGTACAATTGGCATGAAGCAGACGTCAGCGTACTGGAAGGAATTCTTGCAAGAGGTGACAGAAAACTTGCAAATGTGATTTTATATGCCTATCAAAACGGCTGCATGTTCGATTCCTGGAGCGAATGTTTTCACTATGATATTTGGATGTCCGGTTTTGAAAACTGTGCCGTTGATCCCGATTTTTATACGGTACGCGAGAGAAAAGATGACGAAATTTTCCCTTGGGATTTTTTAGACTGCGGCGTCACGAAAGAATTTCTTCTGCGTGAGTGGAAAAAAGCACAGTCGGAAGACACATCGCCAAACTGCCGCGCCCAGTGCCAGGGATGCGGCGCAAACCGCTTCGGAGGGGGTATCTGTACGCAGGAACGGGACACTGCCGTTACAGGTCCGGAAAAAGGGACACTCCCCACAAACTGACAGAAAGGCACGGTTATTGATATGAAAATTCGGATCAAATTTGCAAAATACGGTACTATGAAATTTATCGGTCATCTGGATACTATGCGTTTTTTCCAAAAGGCGATCCGCCGGGCCGATATCGACATTAAATATTCGGAAGGCTTCAGTCCGCACCAGATCATGTCCTTTGCCGCGCCTCTTGGCGTCGGTATTGAAAGCGCAGGAGAATATCTGGATATTGAAGTAAATTCTTATACCTCCACGGAGCTTATGAAACAGGCGCTAGGCCGGGTTATGGTCGATGGCATGGATATCCTGTCGGTAAAAGTGCTTCCCGATACGGTCAAAAATGCTATGGCAAGCGTTGCGGCGGCAGGATATCAGATTTCCGGCAGTAAAAACTGCCTTGATCAAATCAGCGGCACTGAGACTGCCGATTTGTTTGCCTTAGAAAATTTAGCGCAGAAACTGGAAGCATTTTGTGCGCAGGAGCAGATTCCGGTAACGAAACAGACCAAAAAAAGCACCATCGAGCTGGATCTAAAACCGGCCATTTATGAACTGTCGCTAAAAGAAACGCCCAGTCCGTTCATGGGAAGAGAAGACGCCGCCCTTAAAACCACTGCCATTTACATGCTTGTCAACGCAAGCAGCAGCGGCAATATCAAACCGTCCATGGTGTTAAACGCGCTTTGCGATTTCTGCAAGATTCCCTTTACTTTGCAAGCTTACCGGATCACCAGACTGGAGACCTATACCAGTGCGGAAGATGCCTTTATTCCGTTAGAAGACGTAGGACAGGATGCCGCCATGTAAAGCCTGTCATACATAGTTTGTCGTCACTTAGGGAGGACATCATGCTCGATCATGAAAAAGGAAAAATTCTGATCTTAAAATTATATGATAAACTGTTTTCCATCCTGCTCTGCCGGAATCACATCCTTTCCATTCAGGCGGATGACTTAACGGATGCGCTTACAAAAGATCTGCAAAAAGAAAGGATTGCTTCCGCCATAGGCAATATTTATATAGGAAAAGTACAAAACACCGCCCCGAATATCGGCGCTGCTTTCGTAGAGATTTCCAAAGGAGTGCTGACATTCCTGCCGCTTGCGGAAGCAAAAGACGCCATTATCACAAACAGATGTGCTGACGGCACATTAAAAACCGGTGACGAATTGCTTGTGCAGCTTGTGAAAGAGCCTATTAAAACCAAGCTGGCAGGTGTTTCTGCCAGACTTTCCCTGGCAGGCGCCTATACGGTCATATCTCCCATAACCCAAACGCAGGACAACACAGATTCTGATCCGGGCCGTAACATAAAGATTTCTGCCAAACTCGGGACCAAATACAAACACTTATTCAAAAACACCCTGCCGCTTCAGGAGATTGCCCGACATTTTAACATAACAATCCGCACCAATGCCGGAATCGTCACGGACATATCGGTCGTAACCTCAGAAGCGCAGAAACTGGCCTCCCATTTAGAGCACATTCTGCAAACGGGAGATAAAAGAACCTGTTTCAGCTGCCTCTACCAAAATGAATCCTCCTGCCTTTCTTTTGTCAAAAACTGTTACCTCTCCGAATATGACGAGATCATTACAGATGAAAAGGAAATCTACGAGCTCCTTGCCGCCGATGCAAAGACGGCCTCTTTGGTACGCTTTTATGAGGATGAAAAACTGCCGTTATATAAACTCTATTCCATAGAAACAAGGATTCGTGAACTGACGGACAAAAAAGTCTGGTTAAAATCCGGCGCCTATCTTATTATCGAACAGACGGAAGCATTAGTGTCCATAGACGTCAATACCGGAAAATATGAGTCCCGCAAAGAGCAGGAAGCGACTTACTTAAAAATCAATCTGGAAGCCGCGGAAGCGATTGCAGAAGCCTTGCGGGCCAGAAATCTTTCCGGCATAATCCTGATAGACTTCATCAATATGAAACGAAAAGAACATACCGGGCAGTTAATGGAATATATGAAAACGCTGTTAAAAAAAGATCCCCTCCCGGCTTATGTCGTGGATATTACGGGACTCGGACTTATGGAGCTTACACGGCAGAAGAGAAATAAGTCCTTTGCAGAACAGATGAAAAAACCGCAGAAAGGAAAATCCTGAGTATGAAATTATTGCAGTTAAAAAAAGTAAAAGACGGAAAATACCTGAAAAATTATGAACTGACTTATCTGAATAAAAAAGGCAACGAAAAAATATACGAAATTGTCAGCAGACATGAGATTCCGGATAAAGATGCTCTTGGAAATACAGTCAGCGGCGTTTCCATCGTAGCCTATTATGAGGACAAAATGCTTCTTTTACGCGAATTCCGGATGGGCGTGAACCATTATGTTTATAATCTGTGCGCCGGCATGATCGAAGACGGCGAGTCTGTAGAAGAGTGTATTCAAAGAGAACTGTATGAAGAGACCGGACTGCAGGTCAAAAAAATTCTGCAGATCCTAAAACCTTCCTTTGCCGCAGTCGCTTTTTCGGATGTTAAAACACAGATTGCCTTTGTGGAAGCAGAAGGCAGTTTCGAAGACCATACATCCGAAAATGAACAGATTGAAGCGAAGTTCTATACCAAAGAGGAAGTAAAGGAGCTCCTTGAAACGGAAGAATTCAGTTCACGTGCACAGATAGCCGCATATTTTTTCCAAAAATTTCTGCCCTGATATTGACAAACAGGGATAAAAAGTATAAAATATTTGAGTATGCCGCACAGTGAGGTATAAGTATGCCCAAATTACTTTACAAAGTAAGGTTTCCGGCATCACCGAAACTGGCGAGTAAGATGAACATTTGTTCATGCGAAGGAGGTGCCATATGTACGCGATTATTGCAACAGGCGGAAAACAGTACAAAGTATCCGAAGGCGATGTAATCAAAGTTGAAAAACTGGATGCCGAAGTAGGAGCTGCTGTTACATTTGACCAGGTGATAGCTGTAAGCGATAAAGAGCTAAAAGTAGCAGGCGACGTTGCGAATGCAACCGTATCCGGAACCGTTATGGATCAGGGACGCGGCCGTAAAGTTATTGTTTACAAGTATAAAAGAAAATCCGGCTATCATAAGAAAAACGGTCACAGACAAGCATATACTCAGGTAAAAATTGATAAGATCAATGCTTAAGGGTGTGGGATGATCACTGTAACATTTCATCAAACAAAGTCAGGAGAATATAAGGACTTTATATGCAGCGGACATGCCGGATTCGACGATCATGGCAGAGATATCGTCTGTGCCGCCGTTTCCGTTCTGGTCATCAATACCATTAACTCGTTGGAAGAGATCACAAAAGAGACTCTTCTGGTTACGACCGATGAGGAAAAGGGACTGATCAAATGCGAATTTCAGACATCCCTGCAGGAGAAATCCCTGGTTTTGATAGATTCTCTGGTACTTGGACTTTCTCATATTGCATCACAATACGGGAAAAAATATTGCAAACTGGAATTTAAAAAGATATAACAAGAAGTGATATAATTTTGAACTCACGTTTCAAAATTTCTGCAAGTTGAAGAGAAAGGAGTGAAGATATCATGTTGAATATGAACCTGCAATTTTTTGCACATAAAAAAGGTGTTGGTTCCACGAAAAACGGCAGAGATTCCGAATCCAAAAGATTAGGTGCAAAAAGAGCTGACGGACAATTCGTAAAAGCAGGAAATATCTTATACAGACAGCGCGGAACAAAGATTCATCCGGGCATCAATGTAGGTATCGGCGGAGACGATACGTTATTCGCATTGGTTGACGGTGTTCTGAGATTTGAAAGAAAAGGAAGAGACAAAAAACAGGCTTCCGTATATCCTGTCGAAAAAGATTGAGAGAACAATGTTCTTTCAGTATGCGAATGAACCGGGCTTCAAACATATGTTTGAAGCCTTTTTTTCCTTATAGGAGGAGCATCTATTATGTTTGCGGATCGAGCGAAAATTTATGTAAAAAGCGGTAAGGGCGGCGATGGACACGTTTCTTTCCGTAGAGAGAAATATGTGCCAAACGGCGGACCGGATGGCGGTGACGGCGGCAACGGCGGCAGCGTCTATTTTGTGATCGACGAAGGTCTGAATACGCTGACGGATTTCCGTCATATCAGGAAATATTGTGCAGGAAATGGTGCAGAAGGCGGAAAACGCAATTGCGCGGGCAAAAACGGAGAAGATATCATGATCAAAGTCCCGGCCGGTACAGTAATCAAAGAAGCGCAGAGCGGCAAGGTCATTGTGGACATGTCCGGAGAAAACAAAGAAGTACTCCTATTAAAGGGCGGCAGGGGCGGCAGCGGCAACCAGCATTATGCCACCAGCAAGATGCAGGCCCCCAAATATGCACAGCCCGGACAGCCTGCCATGGAACTGGAACTTCTTCTGGAGCTGAAGGTCATAGCGGACGTCGGTCTGGTAGGATTCCCAAATGTCGGCAAATCCACCTTTTTATCCAAAGTATCCAATGCCCGCCCCAAAATTGCCAACTACCATTTTACAACGTTGAATCCCAATCTGGGCGTAGTGGACCTGGATGATGCAAAAGGATTTGTCATTGCAGACATTCCGGGCCTGATCGAAGGCGCATCGGAAGGGGTAGGTCTCGGTCATGAATTCCTGCGGCATATCGAACGAACGAAACTCATCATACACATTGTAGATGCCGCTTCCGTAGAGGGCCGGGATCCGATAGCGGATATCTATGCGATCAACAAAGAGCTTGCCGCCTACAATCCGGATATCGCGGCAAGACCGCAGATCATTGCCGCCAATAAGACCGACATGATCTATGATGAAGAAAATGCTGCAGCAAATCCCGTTCAACTGATCCGCGAAGAATTTGAACCTCAGGGAATTCCCGTGTATCCTATTTCCGCCATAAGCGGCAAAGGTATCCGCGAGCTTCTCTATGCCGTGCAAAACCGTCTGGATGCGCTTGATGAACCGCCGCTTGTATTCGAACCGGAATATGTACCGGAAGAACATTTGAGCGTTCAAAACGAGCCGCTTACAGTCTCCTACGACGCGGAAAATAACGAATATGTTGTAGAAGGTCCCCGTATAGAAAAAATGCTTTCTTACACGAATCTGGAATCGGAAAAGGGTTTCCGTTTCTTCCAGAACTTCTTAAAAGAAAACGATATTTTAAAGCAGTTAGAGGAACTGGGCATAGAAGAGGGCAGTACCGTCAGAATGTACGGACTTTCCTTCGATTATTATAAATAAAATTTTGTCCGCAGGGACAGATGAACAGGAGTTAACATGACAAGTAAACAAAGAGCTTATTTAAAAAGTCTTGCAAGCAGCTTAAATCCCGTGTTCCAGGTCGGCAAAGCGAGCCTGACACCGGAATTTACCGAAGCGATCGAAGAGACGTTCCATACCAAGGAACTGATCAAAATAGCCGTTTTAAAAAACTGTGCTGACGACCCGCATGAAATAGCCGAAATGATAGCGGAAAGAACTCATTCTCAGGTCGTTCAGGTAATCGGCAAAAAAATCATATTATACAAACCGGATAAGAAAAATCCGAAGATCACGCTGCCATAATATGGAAAAGACCAAAAGCATATTGCCATAATATTGGGATGAGCCAATAGCATATCGCCATAATATTGGGAAAGGATGATCTGTATTGAGAAATATAGGTATTATGGGAGGAACTTTTAATCCGATCCATATGGGACACCTGATCATCGCGGAAAAAGCAAGAGAGCAGTTTTGTTTGGATGAAGTCATTTTTCTGCCAAGCGGTATCCCATACATGAAAAACGAAAAAGAAGTGTTAGCCGGACATATCCGGACCGAAATGACAAGACTTGCAATCGATGACAACCCCTTTTTCAAGGTTTCTACGATAGAAATAGAAAAAGCCGGACCCACTTATACTTATGAAACGCTCTTAACCTTACGCGATAACAATCCAAACACAAATTTCTATTTTATTATGGGCGCCGACAGTCTCTGGTCGATTGAAAAATGGAAAAATCCCGATCAGGTATTTGCAAACTGCCATGTTCTTGCTGCGGTACGCGGCGGGCGGTCCATGACAGAGCTCGAAATACAGGCCGGGCATTTAACACATAGGTTCGGAGCCGAAATTTCTCTGCTTCAGACAAGCCATATCGAGATTTCTTCTTCCATGATACGCAGACTTGTCAAAGAAGGAAAATCGATCCGCTACCTTGTACCGGAAACGGTATACGACTATATTATCATCCATAAACTATATAAAGAGGAAAACTGACACGATTAAAGGATCATAATTTTGATATATTGTAATATGGGAGGTCGAAACAGGAAATGGCGGATTTTAAAAAATTAAGAAAGAAAATGGAAAAAGAACTACATGCCAAACGATATGAGCATACGCTGTCTGTCGCCTATACCGCTGCATCTCTTGCCATGGTGCATAATGTAGATACGGACAGCGCCATGACCGCAGGACTGCTGCATGACTGTGCAAAGTGTCTTCCCACGGACAAACTGATCTCTCTTTGCCGGAAAAACGATCTGCCCGTTTCGGAAGTAGAACTGCAGAACCCTGCGGCGCTTCTTCATGCAAAGGCAGGCAGTTTTCTTGCCCGCAAAAAATATGGCGTTACCGATGATGATATATTAAATGCCATCAAATACCATACAACAGGCCGTCCGGAAATGAGTAAACTGGAGAAAATACTTTATATTGCAGACTATATCGAACCCGGAAGAAAACATGCCGCTAATCTGCTGCAAATACGGAAAATGGCATATCAGGACCTCGATCAGACCCTTTTTAAAATTCTGGAAGATACGCTTTCATATTTATTGACAACAGGCGGGGAGATCGATTCCATGACACAGGAAACCTACGATTATTATAAACGTACACGATCATAAAAATGAAAGAAAGGATTCTATCTATGAACGCAAAAGAAATAGCCAAACTGGCGATCGAGGCGCTGGAAGATAAAAAAGCGGAAGAGATCAAGATCATTGATATCAGTAATATCTCCACGATCGCAGATTACTTTATTATCGCAAGCGGCACCAATAAAAGCCAGATACAGACGATGACGGACAATGTCGCCGAAGTTCTCGGCAGAGCCGGTCATCCGGAAAAACATATTGAAGGCTACCAGAACGCCAATTGGATCTTAATGGATTTTCAGGATATCATAGTTCATGTTTTTGATAAAGAAAACCGTCTGTTCTATGATCTGGAACGCATCTGGCGTGATGGAACGATAATAGAGAAGGAGAGTCTTTAAAAAATAAAGATAAAGAGAAGCAAACAGAGTCAGGCTGTCTAAAGTCTGACTCTGTTTCTATACCTGTTTTATACTTATTGATGTGCCTCTCTGACAGTACCGCCTGCATACATATAGAATGTGATAATATATAAACCGGCAATACCTACTAATGCATAAACAATTCTGGAAAGCCATGACATATTACCAAAAATAAAGGCTACCAGGTCAAAACTGAAAAACCCGATCAGTCCCCAGTTAATTGCACCGATAATGGCAATCGTCAAGGCGAGACAATCCAATCCTTTATTATTCATGTTGATATTCCCCTTTCCATAAGAATCGAAAGAAACCATAAACCTCTCTGCCGTCTACAGGATCATAATGTTTTTCATCAATATATCCTTACGCAATATCGGAATCATACAGTTTCCATCACTATTATTATCCCTTACAAAAAGGTGAGTATACTGGAAAAATTAGCGATATAAACGAAAAACACCGAATACTTTTCCAAGAATCTGGCAATCATCTACAATAATGGGATCCATATAGTCATTTTCCGGCTGCAGGCGAATATGGCCATCTTCTTTATAAAAAGTTTTGACCGTAGCGGAATCATCGATCAATGCCACAATCGTATCGCCGTTAGCTGCCGTATTACAGCTATGCACAAAAATCTGATCGCCGCTGTATATCCCTGCATTGATCATGGAATCGCCTTTTACTTTCAAAACAAAAGAATCGCCGGCTGGTACCATATCAGCCGGAACAGGGAAGTAGCTTTCGATATTTTCTTCCGCAAGGATCGGAGAACCGGCAGCAACACGGCCGATAACAGGCAGGGAAACCATCTCTGTACGCACCATCTGAAAATTGTCGTCACAAATCTCTATCGCTCTCGGTTTGGTCGGATCGCGCCTGATATATCCGTTCTTTTCCAATGTTTCAAGATGAGAGTGCACGGAAGAAGTAGATTTTAACTGAACTGCCTCACAGATCTCCCGGACAGCCGGCGGATAACCCTTCGTCAAAATTTCTTCTTTAATATAATCAAGAATCTCCTGTTGCTTGCGTGTAATTTTACCGTATCCCATATAGTCCTCCTTTATTCGTTTCCATGACAGATAAATTGCAGTAATCACAATTCAGTTTTATATATATTCATTCTACCATACACTTTCTCAAAAAGCAAACATATATTCAGAATATTTGTTCGATTTTTTCTTGAAAAAGCATTGACATACGAAAGTACGTTCGATATAATATAGAAAATCAGAACGAATGTTCGTAACATTTGTTCGAATATTTAGACACTGCAGGGAGGAATACCAAATGAGCAACGCAAAAAGCGAAAACCGCATCAAAAGAAACAGGATCCGGCGGCAGAAAGAAATCCGCAGACATTTTTTTATGACAGTCATGACCATCTGCCTTGTTATGGTTTTTTCCATCAGCGTAAGCGGCTTTTTATCAAATGCCCAAAGTGATGAAGACAGAACTTCCTATAAATATTATAAAAGCATTTCCATTGCCAGTGACGATACATTGTGGTCCATTGCACAGGAATATATTGATGAAGAACATTATGATTCCATAGACGAATACATTAAAGAAGTGAAAAAACTCAATCATTTGTATAATAATACGATCACTTACGGGGAACATTTGATCATTCCTTATTACTCGGATGCATATATTGGCGGTTAATACTATAGCTAAATCTGATATAGAATATAGCGGAATCTAATGTAGAAGAATCATAAATGCCCATGCCGTATATCGTATATGGCTGGTAACAGCACAAAAATAATGTATGGAACGGATAAGATCTATAAGAAGGGTACACAGGTCCTGCATAGAACTATGCGCGAAACGCTTGTTTAACGAATAGTTCTATGCAGATCAAACAGACTGGACATCCTAATTACTCAAATTGCCGATAAAACCTGCTTTGTATATCTTTCCGTATCAGCGTTTTTCCCGATAATCCTCCGAACTGTTATACTTTGTCACATATTTCTGGTATTCACCGGACGACTGCCGCGGACTTGGTTTTTTAGAAAGACCTGATAAATGCTGATACGTATGATGAAATTCCTGTACGGAATTGAGGCGTTTCGTTTTTTCTTTTCTGCCTTTTGTCTTTCTCAGGCTGTATACATAAACAAACACGATAAATATGGCTAACAATACAGTCACTTTGAACATGAATGATTTCCTCCAAATCCAATTTCTTCCGAATCCAGCATAATCGTAAAGGGCCCCTCATTGACAAGCAAAACCTGCATATCCGCACCAAATTGCCCATGCTGTACGTCAGAAACGGTTTCTTTACATTTTGCGATGATATACTCATATAGGTCATTGGCCATGTCAGGTCCGCCGGCGCCGGTAAAAGACGGCCGGTTGCCATGCTTGCAGTCTGCATATAAGGTAAATTGCGAAACGATCAGCAATCCGCCGTTTACGGCTTCCAGATTCAGATTTGTTTTCCCGGCATCATCCTGAAAAATACGAAGATTTAACAGCTTATGAATCATTTTGTCCGCAATTTCGCATGTATCGTCCTTATTGATACCGACTAACACCAAAAGTCCGTTCCGGATATGGCCAATCCTTTCGGAATCTACCTTTACCTCTGCTTCTGAAACACATTGTATTAAAAAACGCATCTGTTTATACCGCTCCTCTTCCCTTTATTTATTCTTCCTTCTCATCCTGTTCCGCCGCCGGGTTATTTTTTACTTTAGTTGCGGAGGATTTGCGTTTCTTCTTCACCGGTACATACTCCGTAAAAGAATTGTCTTCCGTGATCGCTCCGACCATCAAATAAGGTTGTGTTTCCGTAGGAAGCTGTTTCCTGGCAAGCTGCTTATTTACAAGCGCTCTAAATCCTGCATAAAGTACCGCAAAGATCGGTACGCCTACGACCATGCCAAGGATACCGAACATACCGCTGAAGATCGTAATGGCAAAAATGACCCAGAAACCGGACAGACCCGTGGAATCGCCCAAAATCTTCGGTCCCAGAATGTTTCCGTCGAACTGCTGGATGATCAGGATCAAAATAATGAAATACAGGCACTGTGTCGGATTTACCATTAAAATAAGCAGCGCGCTCGGAATACCGCCGATCCAGGGTCCAAAAAAAGGAATTACATTGGTCACGCCTATGATTACACTTACCAAAATCGCATAAGGCGTTCCGATGATGCTCGTACAGAAAAAACAGATAATACCTATAATAATGGAATCCACAATTTTCCCGCTGATAAAACCGCTGAATGTCGTATGGATAAACCGGAAATTCGATATGATCTGGTTCGCCGACGCAGTTTCAAAAAAAGCATACATCGTTTTTTTCGCCTGACCGGCAAATGTCTCTTTACTGCCCAATATATAAATGGAAATGATAAAACCGATCACAAAGTTCCACATAGCACGGAAAAACCCGATAACGCCCGAGGATAATGTAATGAGCAGTTCATTAATACGCGGCAGAATACTCGTATTGAGAAAATCCAGAACCCTCGTTGAATATTTCTCAAAAATCTGTGTCGCCACACTTTCCAGATCAGGATTATTCTCAAGCAGACTGGCCGCCCAATCACTCAAATTGCTGATATAAGTAGGAAACTGGAAAATGATGCTCTGAATGCTGCGGATCAGTTCCGGTATGATCAAGGCAAAAAATTCGTATGCGATCCACAGAATGACCATAACAGTCAATATCACGGAAATCATACGCATTCGCTTCCTGTTTTTTTTGGTATCCGATAGATTCAACTTTATGTAAACCGGTTTTACCAGCCGGCCTTCCACTGCATTCAATACCGGTGTCATCAGATACGCCAGGACAAGACCATCGATGATCGGCATAGAGATTGTCACAAACGTATCAAATGCTGCCGAAAGATCAGCACCGTGAAAAAGAATATAATAAAAAAGTATTCCGGACATAATGGCGAGCGCCACCGACAACCCCAAATAAAAGTATTTTTTGTTAAAATGAAATTTCATATCAGACATGCCCTCACAATGTATGGTAATTCTTATTCTCAGTATACCATTTTTTTGACATTCTGTATTGTTTTTCAGAAAGATTTTAGAAAAAAATAACGCAGGATTTGGATAATTTCATGTATTATTGTATAATAGAGGAAAGAAAAGAAAAAGGACTGTTATAAACATGAAACTACAACAGGTTTTAAGCATTACCAGAAAGGCGATCGATGATTATCATATGATAGAGGCTGGCGATAACATCGCCATCGGTATTTCCGGCGGCAAGGACAGCCTGACGCTGCTTTATGCCCTAAGCGGACTGCGCCGTTTTTACCCGAAGCAGTTTACGCTTCAGGCCATTACCGTCGATCTTGGCTTTGAGAACCTCAATCTTAATGAGATTACGAAGCTCTGTCAGGAAATGGACGTTCCCTATCACATCGTCAGGACCGATATCGGCAAAATTATTTTTGAGGACCGAAAAGAATCCAATCCCTGTTCGTTATGTGCCAAAATGCGGAAAGGTGCGCTTAATACCGCCATAAAAGAAGCCGGATGCAATAAAATAGCCTATGCCCATCATAAAGACGACGTTGTGGAAACGATGCTTCTTTCTTTGATTTATGAAGGAAGATTTCACTCTTTCCATCCCGTTACGTATCTTGACCGCATGGACCTTACGGTGATCCGCCCGCTCATCTATATGCAGGAAGCAGACGTTATCGGTTTTATCAACAAATATCAGGTTCCTGTCGTGAAAAGTCCCTGTCCCGCCGATGGACATACGAAACGCGAATATGTCAAGGAACTGTTACGGCAGATCAACAAAGAGACGCCCGGCGTCAAAGACCGAATGTTTACGGCGGTGCAAAATCATCTGACAGATTGGAAACCAATAATATGAATAATAATATAAACAACAAAAACAACAACCAAAACTATCACGATCAGCAAAACATTCACAATGTGCAGAAAATGCGTGCTGTTCTGGAAACGCTTCCGCCCTTTTGCCGGCAGTTTTTCAGAGGTATCACGGAATATACCTCGGCCAGAACAAGACTGGCCTATGCATATGATATCCGGACGTTCTTTGAATATCTGCACGACAGCAACCCGCAATGTGCCAAAATGGAAATAACGGCGTTTCCGCTCTCTGTTCTGGACATGCTTGCCAGGGAAGACATTGAAGAATACCTTGAATATTTATCCTATTATGAAAAAGATGGTAAAATATACACCAATGATGAACGGGGGAAAAAACGCAAACTGGCATCTTTACGCAGCTTTTATTCTTACTTCTTCGAAGCGGAAATGATCACGAAAAACCCCGCCGTACTTGTGCCGCTTCCGAAGCTTCATGAAAAGGAGATCGTCCGCCTGGATGCTGACGAAGTCGCTGTTTTACTTGATCAGGTTGAAGAAGGCGCCAATCTGACACAGGCCCAGAAGCGGTTCCATCAGGTAACCAGAACAAGGGATGTCGCGCTTCTCACGCTTTTACTCGGCACCGGCATCCGTGTATCTGAATGTGTCGGCCTTAACCTGGAAGACGTCGATTTTAAAAATAACGGTATTAAAATACGCCGTAAAGGCGGCTATGAAGCAATCGTATATTTCGGAGAAGAAGTCGAAGAGGCCCTGCAGTCCTATATAGAGGAAAGGAATCATACCATTCCCCAATCCGGACATGAAAAGGCATTGTTTTTATCCATGCAGAACCGCCGGATCAGTGTCCGTGCGGTGGAAAATATGGTAAAAAAATACTCTTCTACCGTAACGAGTCTGAAAAAAATAACGCCCCACAAGCTGCGAAGCACTTACGGCACCTCCCTCTACCGGGAAACAGGCGATATCTACCTTGTGGCCGACGTGCTCGGGCATAAGGACGTCAATACGACGAAAAAGCATTATGCCGCGCTGGAAGACGAAAGACGCCGCATGGCGGCAGACAAAGTCAGACTGCGTGAAAAAAGAAACCCCTAAAAAGGGGTTTCGCTTTGTACTGCTTTCTTTATTTCTTATTTGCATTTCCTTCTCTGACGCTTATTTTCCTCCTCTTGACTCAAAATCTTCAATATACTGGATCAAAAGCTTTACGGTGCCGTCTTCGCCTAAAATACCGCTGTTGATTGACAGATCGTAGCTGTCGGAGCGTCCCCACTTTTTCGCGGAATAATAGTTATAGTAACTCTGACGCTGTTTGTCTTTTTTGATCATCATATCTCTGGCCTTCTGTTCGGTTTTAATATCCTCATATTTATCCATGATATTTTTGATCTTGGTCTTTTCATCCGCATGGATAAAGATATGCAGGCAGTTCTGATACTCGCTGAGTGCATAATCGGCACATCTTCCGACAATCACGCAGGGACCTTCGTCCGCAATTTTCTTGATTGTATCAAACTGCGCCAGAAAAACTTTATGACTGATCGGCATATCCATAAAAGAAGATGAATTATAGCCAAAAGAATAGGTATCCATTACCAGATTATAGAGAAAAGAATTGGTCGGTCTCTCATCATGACTGTGCATCATTTCTTCACAGAAACCACTCTCTTTCGCCGCTCTTGTAAGCAGCTCCTTATCATAATATTTGATGCCGAAATGCGCCGCCAGTTTCTCGCCGATCTCACGCCCGCCGGAACCAAACTGTCTGCCGATGGTTATAATCGTATTCATACGCTGTCCCCTACCTTTCCTTATGTTCTGTAAAACATTGAAACATTACACCTTTGCAGCTGATTATGAATCTATTGCTAAAATAACATTTAACAACATCCATAATTTTATTATATACATTTTATATAGAAAAGGCAATTATTAAAGTAATTATTTGTTTATTTTAAATAACTGTTATGTTTTTTCTGCAATACCTAATCCAGTATGCCAACATACACAACAATCCATACAGGAAGATTGCTGCAACCGACTTCATGTATCCCATTACAGATTCATCACCATAAAAATCCGGCAGGTTCCTTTGATACAGGAAAATGCCGGATTTTTTAGTAGAAATAGAGAGAGGGTATCGCCTGATCATCTAAAACGATGATTTTGCGACATCCCCTCAGACTGCCTGTTATGCTTATAAACAATATTTTATATTTTTATCTTCATTCGTTTTTTATTTTTCTTTGCCCCATAAAACCTTGCCGCCGTCAATCAGCAGAATAACTGCAAGAATTACGATCGGAACGATGATAACATCCTGTAACACATTCGTAAAGGTTGCCGCACCGTCAAGACCTCCGGCAATCAAAGCTGTCAGGTTGTTCTTAAAGGAGAAGCACAGAGAAACAAGCGTCGCGCATGACATAAAGATGATCGGAATATACAGCATCTTATTGTTTCTGCCCTGCTTCTTCAGGTAAGTACCAATCGCCAGGAAAGCCGGTACTGCAACGAGCTGGTTGCATGCGCCGAACAGCGGCCATACTTTTGCATAACCTGCCAGACAGAGTGCAAAACCGCATAATGCAGTAATTACCGTAGCAACATACATATTGTCAAGTTTTAACTTCTTACCGACTTCCGTTCCTGCAAACAATTCCTGGAACATGAAACGTCCAAGTCTTGTACCGGTATCCAGAGAGGTCAGACAGAAACAGGACACTGCAAGAGCAATGATCGTATATGTTGCGGAAACTGCTCCTTCGGAAAGACCAAGCTGTGCAAAGAAACCGGAGATCGCCGTTGCAAATACGACCGTCGGGGAACTGTAACCCGCCGCTGCAAACTGTCCATCTGATGTCAGTGTTGCTACTGCGATCAGAGAAATGACTGCCAGTACACACTCGATCAGCATGGAACCATACCCTACCATCAACGCATTCTTTTCATTATCAAGCTGCTTGGATGTCGTACCGGAACCAATCAGTGAATGGAAACCGGAGATCGCACCGCAGGCGATGGTAATGAACAATGTCGGGAACAGATAGTTGTTACCAACCTTGAAATCAACAAATGCAGGAATCTGGATTGCCGGATGTGCTCCGAAAATACCGATCACTGCAGCGATCATCATAAAATAAAGCAGGAAAGAACTTAAATAGTCTCTCGGCTGTAAGAGGATCCATACCGGTGTTACGGAAGCAATCATAATATACACAAATACAAAGATGATCCAGAAAGTCTTCGGCAGTTCGATCGGAAATGCCAGACCGATCGCCACACAGCCTGCCAGCAGGATAACGCCGACAATAGATGCGACTACCATAGATGCATTCTTTCTGTACACTGCAAAGCCGAATCCGATCGCCAGTACGATAAACAGCATGGATGCCGTTGCAACAGAGCCGTTTGCCGCGCTTCCCGTAAAGGAGTTGGCTACGATATCGGCAAAAGCCGCGATAACGAGCAGCAAAACAAGCCATGCAAATACGGTAAAGAGCACTCTGCTCTTATGCCCGATATTATCTTCAATAACTTCACCAAGCGATTTACCCTCATGACGAATGGATACGAAAATAGAACCAAAATCCTGAACCGCACCGAAGAAAATACCGCCGATCACGATCCATAAGAAGCACGGAACCCATCCGAAAAATGCCGCCTGGATAGGACCGTTGATCGGACCCGCTCCGGCAATGGATGAAAAGTGATGTCCCATCAGAACCGGTGTTTTAGCCGGACAGTAATCAACACCATCTTCTAGCTCATGCGCGGGTGTTTTACGATTGGGATCAATACCCCATGCCTTTGCCAGATATCTGCCGTATGTAAGATATGCTACGACAAAGATCACAATCGCCATTACAATTAAAAATATTGAGTTCACACTAAATCCCTCCTAATTTTTTATTCCTTAATTTTATGGAACTTCTTATATAAAATAGATTTCTCTATTATATAAGCACATATATTATTGCAAAGAACCGCCTCATCCCCATACACCGGACTATTCCTGCTGATGTATCCGAATATTCTGCTCTTCCCTGATCTGTGCAAATCCCGGTTTGCCCTCTTTGATCTCCCGGAAAACACGCAGAAAGACTTTTTTCATAGCGCGGCCCGCATAATTGGCGCAGACACTTTCGTCTTCCATCGAGGCGCAAATGATATGCGCCTGTGCAAATCCGCGCATACTGAACTGATATCCCTTGTCAAACTTAAACTTTTTCACCGCCCTTTTTACCGGACTCAAAACTGCCCTGTCCGATAATATGGCAACCGTCAGATAACTGTACATATGATTGGCTTCCGGCTGTTCACTTCCTTTTCTTACCAAAACCGGCTCCATATAGTCTTTGACAATGGCATAGACTTCTTCGAGCAGATCCTTTGTAACCTCATCCGTTTCAACAAAAAGGATATGCTCATAACAGTCGGAAGACCACATATTGGCCGACCTGACCAGAACATACTTCTCCGTATGTGAAAAAAAATACCCATACGCAGGATACTCTTTGCCATGGATGACATATGGCTGATAGATATCAAACGTACCTGCATATTTTACCAGCAGTCTGTCCAGATATTCACTCGTTGTCATGCAGTATCCTTTCGCATTGTCGTTTATCGTTTATCCTATTGATGCATAATACATCAGATTGATATTGTATTACTGATATATTATAAATGTTTTACAGATGTCCACTCCGTCACTTTAACGAAGCACAGTATTGATTTTACCACATTTATCCATAAAATACAATCTGAAATTTATAAAAACTTTATCAAAAGTTTATACATTTTATCACTTTATCAGTCTAAATTACCAGGGTATGCTTACTCTTTGTATACCTGTCCTTTATATAGTTACTCTCTATCCAGAACTGCAAGCAGATGGGTAAAGTATTCCGGTAAAGGCGCCTCTGTTTCCAGATATGTCCCTTTCGTCGGGTGGATAATGCCTAACGTCATGGCATGCAGGGTCTGTCCCTCCAGATGAAATTTCGTCTTATGGCCGCTATACAGGGGATCTCCAAGAATCGGATGGCCGATGGATGCCATATGTACACGGATCTGGTGTGTACGTCCGGTCTCTAACCGGCATTCGATATACGTATATTCCTTAAATCTTTGCAGAACTTGATAATGGGTAACGGCTTTTTTACCGTTTTTCTCATTGATGGCCATTTTCTTACGGTCTCTAATATCCCTGCCGATCGGTGCATCAATACAGCCTTCATCCTTCTGCAGTCTGCCATGTACGATCGCACGATATTTTCTTGTAATGGAATGCTCTTTTAACTGCCCGGAAATAGCCTGATGCGCCGCATCATTTTTGCAGATGAGTAAAGAACCTGTCGTATCCTTATCGATGCGATGGACGATACCCGGACGCATAACGCCCCCTATACCGGAAAGATTCTCTTTGCAGTGAAACATCACGGCATTGACCAGCGTCCCGCTGTAATGTCCGGGAGCGGGATGAACAACCATATCCTTGGGCTTGTTTATGATCAGGATGTCTGCATCTTCATAAAGGATCGAAAGCGGTATCTCTTCGGCGGCAATATCCGGCCCGGCGGCATCTGGTATCTGAAAACGAATCTCGTCGTCTTCTTTTACCCGGTAGCTGGCCTTCTGCGGCCTGCCATTGACAAAGACCATATCCTCTTTGATCAGTTTCTGAATATACGAACGGGAAAGATCTTTTAATGTGTTGCTGATCCACTTGTCGATCCGCTCTTCTTCCTCTTCCGGCGTAATCCTGTAGGTAAATTCTTCCATCTTTTTATAATTCCCTGTATTTTTTCTGGTTAAAGCTGATAAAACTCAAATCGCTTTCCTTATAATAAAAAAGCAGCGCCAGCACCAGTATCACCGTAGCAAATGACACATACATATCCGCCACGTTAAAGATCGGGAAATTGATCAGAATGATATAAATAAAATCAACTACATAATCAAACCGCAGTCTGTCGATCATATTGCCGATAGCGCCTGCCGCTATCAAAGAAAGTAATATATGCAGAAGATTATATTTCTTATCATTCGGAGTTTTATACAAAATATAGGCGATAACCCCTAAAACGATAATCGCTACGAAGACAAAAAAACCGCCCTGATTCTGCAGCATACCAAAAGCCGCACCTTTATTTTCCAGATAGTTCAGTTCCAGTACACCGTTTATGATCTTAAACGCCTGCTTGTCTTTTAAATGTGCCACAGCCAGATATTTGGTCAGATGATCAAATGCAACTAACAGAATGATAAATAAAAGATCACACAACAGGGCTTTTCTTTTGCGTTTTTTCGCATTGTTCAGTTTACTCATATGCATTATGCTCTTTCATCCTCTTCACTGAAATAAATTTCTTTGACCGCATTCAGAATATCTTCATCGGTGACAGTCATATCGATCACTGCTTTTCCTACCTTTTTAAGCAGCACGAACCGTATCTGTCCGGATGCCATTTTTTTATCCGATTTCGTCAGTTCCAGGATTTCCTGCGGATCGATATCATCGATGCTGATCGGCAGCTGAAACGGTACGAACATATCACGGATCTCATAATATTCTTCCATTGACAGCCAGTTATGTTTCCAGGAAATAAATGCCGCAGCAACGGCTCCAAGCGCTACACATTCTCCGTGCAGCATCTGAAAATTTTTCGCTTTTTCGATAGCGTGTCCGATTGTATGTCCGAAATTCAGCAAAGCCCTGTCGCCCTGTTCCTTCGGATCCTTTTCCACGACCAGTTTTTTGATCGTACAGCTTCTTATGACCATTTCTTCCAACGTACTGACATCTTTATCCTGGATCTCATACATGTTATCCAACAGCCATTCATAAAATCCGGCGTCTTTGATCAGACCATGCTTCATCACTTCTGCAAAGCCTGCATAAAACTGCCTTTCATCGAGAGTTTTTAAAGTACCGATGTTCATATAGACAAGCTTCGGCATATAGAATGCGCCTACCATATTTTTGTAACCGTCAAAATCTACCCCTGTTTTACCGCCGATGCTGCTGTCGGACTGTGCGAGCAGGGTCGTGGGAATCTGTACGAAATCAATGCCTCGAAGGTATGTTGCAGCCGTATATCCCGTAATATCGCCTACCACACCGCCGCCCAAAGCAAGCAAAAGGTCTTTTCTGTCGTATTTTTCTGCAATTAGGACTTTGTAAATCTCCTTTACGGTATCTAACGTCTTATGTTCTTCTCCCGCCGGAATCGTGTGCAGAATGACCTTCCGGCAATTCCCTGCAAGAAGTTCTTTTACTTCTTCACCAAACAAGGCTGCCGTATTGGTATCCGCAATGACCGCCACCTTCTTTTCCTTTATCTGCAAATCCTGCAGTTCTTCCACAAGCCCGCTAAAATCGTGCGCAAAAACAATATCATAGCAGGGTTTCTTCTCATAATTGATCGTCAATCTGTTCGCCATAATCTTTCATCCTCTTCCCGTTAAAAATACAGAACAAAAGCGGCACGCCTTGTAACCGCCTTATTGGAATAAAAAAACTTCCTGACATAACCTGACAGGAAGTTTTCTGCAATTTAAAGTCCATTATTGATTGGAACATCGAAAGAGCCGGATAAAATTTCCTGAAAATCACCGGAAATATCAACACTCGCAGGAGTGATGATAAATATGTAATGAGATATTTTCTGTAAATTTCCGCTGATCGCGAAGCAGGAACCCGACGTAAAATCAATGATCCGCTGTGCGATCTCAACATCCAGTCCTTCCAGATTCAGTACGACCGTCCTGTTGGCTAACAATGTCTCCGTAATCTCTCTGGCGTCTTCCACCGTAGTCGGTTTGATCACACACACTTCCATGCCTGCATCGGACATTTTCCGCATCTGCCGCATCGGCGTCACTTTCGGTGTTACTTTCTTAACAGCCTTTTCTTCTTCTAAGATCATCTCTTCTTTAACAGGCTGTGATTTTTTTATCGGATCCGGTTCATCATAATAATCGTCATCATAGAAATCGTCGTCTTCATCGTTAAGTTTCATCGCATTCAAAAATTTATCCATAACGCTCATGCTAATTCCTCCATTCCTACTCAACCTGCAAGTTTCATGCAAGCACAGTCCGCGCTATGTGTAAGCACAAACCTGCGTGTGAAAATTTATTTTTCACACTATAAACCGGCATAAAAACGCTCGCCAAATATGCCTGTTCCGACTCTGACATACGTGGCTCCCTCCGCAACAGCAATTTCATAATCTCCGGTCATACCCATAGAAAGTTGTTCCATATAAACATTATCAATGTTTTTATGAATTATGTCAACATATATTTGCCGTAATTTTTCAAAATATTGTCTATTTTCTTCCGGATTTTCTACATATGGTGCTATTGTCATGAGTCCTTTTATCAAAAGATTCGGTAATTTGGCAATTTCTTCCACCAAACCGCAGGCTTCATCGCAGCCTGTGCCGAATTTTGTCTCTTCTCCTGCCACATTGATCTCGACCAGAATCGATACGGTAACATGTTTCTTCACCGCCTCCTTGCTGATTTCCTCAGCAAGTCTCAGTGAATCCACGCTATGGATCAGATATGCTTTATCAACAATATATTTTACCTTATTCCGTTGCAGATGACCAATCATATGCCAGCGGATATCTTTAGGCATCTGCTCCCATTTGTCAACAAGTTCCTGTACCTTGTTCTCTCCAAAGTCCCTGCAGCCGCAGTCATATGCTTCCTGCAGCATGGAGACGGGTTTGGTCTTACTGACTGCGATCAGCGTTACATCCTCTGCTTTTCTGCCGCTTTTCTCACAGGCTTTTGCAATATTTCCGCGTACTTTCTCTATATTTTCCCGGATCATGACATCCCTCCGTTTCTCTCAACCGGCGGTATCTGCAGCCGGAACGCTGTCAGTGCCGGCTCAAATTCGCGATCAAAAAATGATAGATGAATCAAATTACTCATAAATAAAATCATTATCTTCTACCGTCTCTGCATCGAGTACGATATAATCATATACATTCAGACCATAAGTCGTATTGGACTTTACAATAGAATATTCTTCGTTATTCTCCAAGATGATAATCTGCTTAAAGTCTGCATATCCCTTATTAATATTATAAACGCCGATCAAAGACCCCATCCTGCTGACTGCATATTTCTCCGTGGAATCCGGCTTGATCAGATAACTGCCGCTTCGGAGCACCGTATCATCCAGGTAATACTCCGTCTCCGTTTCCTCATAAACGGTTGTTTCCACAAACTGGGTCGCCGTATTTCCTTCTTCATCATATGTCTCCAGTAAAACACCCAGCCGGCCGCTGTTCCCGCCCTGTGTAACATATTCTTTGGGCACGATATAAAACTCTTTTTCCACAATCGCGGAATTGGGAATCTTTAATCCGGTTTCCTCCTCCAACAGCAGCTCTATATCAATAAATCTGTCCGTACAGAATGTAACCATGGAATTGGTAAATGTCAAAGAAGCGAAATGATCGCCTTCCATATTGGTAAACGTATCCACTAATGCCCAGGATGTGCGCTGGTTTTTTAAAAATTTGACCTCAACATACACATCCCCTTTCTGCTTCTTGGTCCGAAACGTTTCCACAAGCTGATCATCTATCGGAATGACAATAGACCAGTCCTCATTGGTAGATAATTTATATACCGGATCACCGTTTGCAACAAGTTCATTGTTGAGCAGATAAGTCTTCTCGTAATTTTTCTGATCAAAATATTCCATATTCATATCCTGAAGCGTCAGATTTTCAAATCCATCTACAGAATATAGAACGATACCGCTGTCTAAAGCGCTAAAATATTTAATAACCGCCGTATTGGCGTTCTGATTTAATGCATCGGCATTCTGCAGTACATTATAATTGGCCAGTTTGACGACCGTTCCCTGCACATTGTATTTAAAATTGTAAATATCGGAAAAAGTATTTGTGTCAAAGCCATTGGCAAAAGCTTCTATTTCTGATTTCAGTTCCGTTAGATCCTCATTGGAGAGCGAATTTTCCCCGGTCTCACTGGCCTTGATATAATCCGATAATTTCCCCGTTTCGTCGATCGTATACACCAGATTGCCAACGGCAATACGCTCGCCTTCTCTCGCATAATAATTGGTATATCCGGCATCCGAGCAGGTGAAGATCTTTTCCGTGCGCAGAGCGATCCCTGTATAAATATTATTGGTTGATAATGTACCCTCTTTTACTTCATATCCCACAACATGCTCCGACGAGAAATACATAAAAACACAAATGATGATATAAACGAAAATGACCGCAAAAATGATCATCCCGATATTCAGATTGATCGGACGTCTGTATTTTGTTATGTTATTTCCCGAACCTGCCAAAATATCCGCTTCCTTTCTGCTTTTTTGTCAGCACAAGAAAAACCCCGGACATTTCCGAGGTTTTTATGTAATTCTCTAAATACTTATGTACACAATTTTATAAAGACACAATTACCTTGGGTTTAACAGTTTCCGATAACTCATGTTCGTCTACAGATACGCTTAATACAAAATCTACGCCAAACTTCTCACTGACAGCTTCCAATTTTGCAACGACATCATCAAGATCTCCCTCTTTCAGACACGCAATATCCAAAAAGCTGTCAAAATACATCTGCTGCAGGTCATGATCCTGTGAGATAATACCGCAGATAAAACCAAGAAATCCGTCGCTGTTACTGATCATATAATCAGTAACGTTGATCAGCCTGATCTTATTATTCAATTCAAACATATGCTTTGTGCTCTTATCAAGGTAAACGACATTTCCTGCAATATCTTTTACTTCTGCATTTACTTTATCCAATAACTGTTTTGTTTTGCCTTTCCCTTTTCTGCCTACGATCAATTGAACCATGGTAAACCCTCCTAAAGTAAAATTAACGATACACTTATTATTGCTAACTCTTATTATAAGTTAAGAAGCACAAAAAAACAACTGGAAATGTAAATTTCTTGTAATAAATTCTATTCGCTATACCATATTTAGTGTACGGCATTTAATAAATCCGTCATTTTCTGATACATCTCATCCGTAGTTGCCGAATTCATGATGACAGAAATATAGGGGTTGCCGCTGCTGCTTCTGGCAAGCAGGATCAGACAATGTCCCGCTGCTTTGGTCGTTCCGGTCTTCCCGCCGATAACCGTAACATTTTCGGGCATATCATGATTGCCGTTTATATACTGATTTGTCGTGTTGACTTCCAACGTCTTCTCGTTCCCATCGCTTCCCGTATATGTCATGCTGTAGGTCGGCATCTGAATAATTTCGTTAAAGAGATCATATTTCAGCGCCTCCTGAAAGATCAGGTACAGATCATATGCCGTAACATAATGCCCCTCTTCCGTCAACCCGTTCGGATTGGCAAAATGACAGTTCGTCGCGCCAAGCGCCGCCGCCTCTTCGTTCATCTGCTCTACGAAATTAGCTACGGAGCCGCTGACACCTTCCGCGATCATAACCGCTACATCATTGGCTGAATATAACAGCAGAACATGAAGCGCCTGTCCCAATGTCATAGAATCTCCCGGTTTTAAACCGCATAACTGCGCCCCCGATTCTGTAATGACCACATTCTCGGAAGCTGTAAGCATCTGGTCTGCCGAACCATGCTTCAAAGCCACAAGCGCCGTCATCACCTTGGTAAGGCTGGCCGGATTCACCTGTTCATTGGCATTTATCGCATACAGGGTATCGAGTCCGTTTATATCAAACAGAGCCGCTGCTCCTACATCCGTAAGCGTCACGTCCGCATTTGCAATATCTCCTGACACAACGCACAGATCCGCCGCAAACGGTTCTGCCGTACGGCTGTCGTCGATCTGCACAAGCTGAAAACTGCTGACTTGCGAATTGCTGTCATACGGCATATCGTATCCGTCCGCTCCACAGCCTGTCAGTACCGTGCAAAAAGACATAAAAAACGCGCATACCGCTTTTTTAGAGATTATCTTATTTGTACATTTCACGCCACTCTAAGTCTCCTCTGTCAAGTGATTTGATCAACAGTTCCGCGCTTGCAAGATTTGTTGCAAGCGGAATATTATGCATATCGCAAAGCCGCATGACATTGTTGACATCCGGTTCATGTGATTTGGGATTGAGCGGATCCCGCAGGAAAATGCAAAGGTCGATCTGATTATGCTCTATCTGTGCCCCAAGCTGCTGCTCTCCGCCCAAGTGACCCGCCAGATGCTTATGGATCGTCAGATTTGTCACCTCTTCGATCAATCTTCCTGTTGTACCCGTTGCAAACAATTCGTTTTTACTCAAGATCCCCCGATAAGCGATGCAGAAATTCTGCATCAGTTTTTTCTTTGCATCATGTGCAATCAGCGCAATATTCATTCATCAAGCCCCCATTATGTTGTGTTATTCTGTCTCATTTTTTGCATTGTAACCGTACATTCAAAACAAACCCTATCCCAATATAAGAACTTACTAATGACGTAAGTCCGTAACTGACAAAAGGAAGCGGAATTCCCGTATTCGGACTGGCCCCTGTGGCAACTGCAATATTTAAAATGCCCTGAAATCCGATCAAAGCTCCTACCGCGGACGCTATGATCGTTCCCGCAAGATCTTTTGCCCTCCTAGCTACCATAATACATTCAATCGCGATGAAAATCAATAATACAATTACAATACAGCCTCCTACAAAGCCAAATTCTTCTCCGATTACCGCATAAATAAAGTCCGTCTGCGGTTCTGAAATAAAATTTCCGTTCTTTACAGAGCTGATCACATTCGTATTATATCCTTTTCCGTAAAGCTGTCCGGAGCCGATCGCCATCTGAGAATTTAACTGCTGATAGGCTTCTGCGTTGGCATATTGTTCCGGATAAAGCCATGCCAGGATTCTGTTTTGCTGATAGGTCGGTATCAGTTTCTGCTCAGGCTGCAAAATAATGCTCAGCACGATGATAAACGCCGGAACGGCGACCGCAAACACGGTCAGTATATATTTCCAGCTCATCCCTCCTACGAACATCATCACACAGAATATGATCACCGCCATAATACTCGTTGAAAGATCCGGCTGTTCATAGATCAGCCATAACGGAAGGGAAAACAATACCACACAGATCGCGATAAACCGCAGATGTCCCATTTCTTCCTGATGCTTCATGATAAGCTGCGCGAAAAACAGGATTAAAAGGATCTTCGCCGTTTCCGATGGCTGAAACTGAATACCGAATATGTTGACCCATCTTTGGGCATTATTGATCGTTTCGCCCATTTGCTGCACAAGAACCAATAAAACAATATTGATTATATATAAGATCCAGTAAAACCGGAGAATCACAGAATAATCAAAAAGGGAGATGACCACCATAACAAAAAAACCAAATACAAATCCGGCAAGCTGTCTTGTCTGCACGGATTCTTTGGCGCTTCCAATGGCAAAGATTCCGATCACAGTCAGAGCCACCACGAAAAGGATCAGCTTAAAATCATAATCTCTGATGCGGTAATGCTTTATCATGGGCGGCTCCTTTCCGTATTTGTCTAATTCTTCATGCTGTTCAGATCAAGAATCGGAATATTCGCATAAAGGGTAGGATTTTTTAAGGCTCTTCCTTTATTTCCGGTCTTGGTGATCTGAATCTCCATACTTTCCGTATCGATCTTCATGTATTTTGAAATGACCTTGGCAATATCATTTTTTATCATTTCCATCATTTCCGGCGAACAGTTTACCCTGTCGGAAATCAGGAGTATCTTTAATCTGTCTTTTGCGATTTCTCTGGAACTTTTTCGTTTCAATATATTTTTAAACAATCCTCTTACCCCCTAACTCCGATGGAAAATACCTGTTATTCTAGTCCAGAAAGAAATGCCTCTTTCAAAATCCGGAAAAGGAACTTCTTTTCCGCATACCCTGTAACAGATATTCTGATAGGCCGTTCCGGCAAGAGTATTGCTTCCCACCAAAGGCTCGCCCTGATTCGTTGCGATGACTACGTTTTCATCATCCGGTACCAGTCCGAGTAATGGGATAGCCAAAATATCGACCACATCATCGGAAGACATCATATCGCCTCGTTTGATCATATCATAACGGATCCTGTTGATGATCAGATCGATCTTTTGTATTTCATTCGCTTCTAACAGTCCGATGATACGGTCCGCATCCCGGATAGAAGAAACTTCCGGTGTCGTGACGACAAGCGCTCTGTCCGCACCGGCAATGGCATTCTGGAACCCCTGCTCGATACCGGCCGGACAATCCAGAATAATGTAATCAAACTGTTCTTTTAAATGACTTATCATTTTGACCATCTGCGCGGGATTGACCGCACTTTTATCTCTTGTCTGCGCCGATGGCAGAAGAAACAGGGTAGGATACCGCTTGTCCCTTACAAGCGCCTGCTTAATGCGGCAGTTGCCTTCCACCACATCTACCAGGTTATAGACGATCCTGCTCTCCAGTCCCATAACGACATCCAGATTACGCAGGCCGATATCCGTATCGATCAAAAGCACTTTTTTTCCCATAGCTGCCAGACCCGTACCAACGTTTGCGGAAGTAGTGGTCTTCCCTACCCCGCCTTTCCCTGATGTGACGACAATTACTTCACTCATGCTTAATCCTCCAAAATGAATCGTTATCGTCCCCTGAATGCTTCTAAAAGGATCCTGCGCCTTTATACGGGCAGGGCATTCAGTAATTCTTTGGTAATGGTATCCATGATCACGCGGGAGTCTTTTACATAAGCAATCTTAGGCTGAATCTTCGGTTTGATCGACCATTTGCTCTGTTTTTCTGATGTTTTATATTTGAATTCACCTATTTTTAATTTCTCCGGTGACATTTCAAGCGCTACGACAAAATGGCCTTCGAGTCCGTTTCCTCCGGCATAAGCCTGTCCATACAAGCCGCCGAGGATCACGATATCTTTTGCGGAAATGATACAGGCGCCGGGATACACATCTCCAAGCACGATAATACTGTTTTCCGTTTCCAGCATCTGGCCGTTTTTTAACGTACCTTTATAAAACTGCCCTGCATTTTCCATTTCCTGCCTGTGAAAATCAAGCTGCTGCAGGGCCCGTATGTAATCCTGATTCGTCTCATCATCTTTTCCGATGATGCAGACGATGTTCAGGGATGAATTAGATGTTATCACATCCAGTATCCGTCTTTCCTCTTCTTCTGTCAATTTTCTTCCTTCAAAGGAAATACCCATTCTTGCATCTTTAAAAAAATGCGCTGATTCCTTGAATTTTAAAGCGATCTCATCCAACAGACCGTTAAAATCCATTTCTTCATCCAGATAAAGAGACAATCCATTGGGAAAACTTTTAATGATTACCGGATTTTTCATATTTACTCCTTTTTCACTTTCTCCTGACACTTCCGTCAATACTTTTCCTGTGTCCGTTTATTATCAGTCGCCGTTGATCGAACCGCCTTCCAATGTACCGGCAGTTCCGGTAATGATCTCGTCTTCTTCGGCAAGTCCGTAATAATATTTATAAACTTCTCTTGCGATCTGTGCCGCATAATCGGAAGAATAACCATTGGCCACACGGACGACAACGCCGATCTCCGGATCTTCATAGGGGGCGTAACTGACAAACAGCGCATGGTTGGGATGCGATGTGCTCTCCTGAGCCGTACCGGTTTTTCCCGCTACATTTACGTCCAGATTCGAATAATAGGACTTTCCTTCTACAACCCTGCGCATGCCAAGATGAATTGCATCCCAGTAGGAAGCGTCCATGTCAATCTGATTACGGACTTCGGCATGATTTTCTTCTACATTCTCACCGCTGCGGTCCGATATTTTATCTATTAATGTTAAATTATAGCATGTTCCGCTGTTGGCGACAGTGGTAACATATCGCGCAAGTCCGACTGTCGTGAAACTGTTCGTGCCCTGCCCGATCGTGGAACGGACCGCATCCAGATCGGATATGATCGGTTCATATTCTTCTATCTCCACGCCGGAAGTTTCGGTAAGTCCATACATATCCGCATATTTGGCGAGTTTATTTAACCCCACTTCACTGTTATAGGCACTGCCGACACTGCCGAGTCTGTAACCAAGTTCATAGAAATACCAGTTACAGGAATGCTGGATAGCGCCTACAACATTTAAAGACCCGTGCGCGCCGCCGCTAAATGCGATCCAGCATCTTGGTTCCGGTGAAATTTTATCAAAAGTTCCCACACACGTTATCGTATCCGTTATATCAACTGCCCCTTCTATCAATCCCGCAGTAGCCGATACCATCTTAAATGTAGATCCGGGCGCTATTCTCTGCTGCGTCGCATAATTGATCATCGGATGCGACAGATCCCTTCTCAGTTCGGCAAAATAATCCGCATCGACGCCGTTGGCCATTCTGTTATTATCATAACTTGGATAAGATACAAGCGCAAGTACGTCTCCGGTATTGACATCCGTAATAACAATGGACCCTGAATACGGCTCTAAAGCAAGCTGTGCCGGTGTAATATCAAGATGTTCGATCCTGTCTCGCATAAAATGATACGGAGATGTCAGACCCCTTTCAAATTTATCCAGTTCGTCCGCTTCCACATCCACAATATTCTGTTCCAGCAAAAGTAAGCAGATCTGCCGTCCGGTCAGCTCGTCATTATTGATCATATAACGGTAAATCTTTTTCCCAAATTCCATATCCGAATCCAGTTTTTCAAATATATAGCTGATGATCTTCGAATAAATCTCCTGTGAATCGGAATACTGCGATACGATATCCAGTTTGGAAACATCCACCCAGTTTTTCGCGATCACATAATTCAGATATTCATTGAGACTGATGACTTCCTCCGTCGTCCAGGCAATATAGGTTTCATCGTTTTTATCCACTTCGTCCTGCATGATCACATTGTTATCATAGAGCATGGCAACGATAAAACTCTCATATACCTGATATTCTTTCGAAAGCTCATTGTACGGTGTACAGTCTGTCGTCATTTCTGATTCCAGTTTTTCGAATATCTGTGCCTTCTTTTCCAGAAATGCCTGCCAGACGGCACTTTCCGTCTCTCCGGCATAACGGGAGGAAAAATGATTCGTATCGATCACATTGTTATCGATACAGGCAAAATACACATCATAGATCGGAATAATGATATTGGCGCTGCTTCCGTTTTCCGGCGGTGTATATTCTTTGATATTCTCGATCTTATCAAGTAAGATACTTGCAATCTTCGCTTCCAGAATGTGGTAAACGGCTTTTTGCAGTTCCGGATCTATCGTCAGCCAGACATCATTGCCGGCAACCGGCTCCACCCTGTCGCTCGTTTCAATCACCTTTCCGACATTATCCACATAAACGACCTCCGACCCTTTTGTTCCCTGCAGGATCGTTTCCATAGACGCTTCAATACCGGATTTCCCTACCGTATCGTTCAGATCATATTCGGGGTTTTCTACCTGCAGCGCCTTTAGCTCTTCATTGGATATTTTTCCAGTATATCCCAATATCTGGGCAAAATAGATGCTGTCGTTATATTTACGGATCGTACCTTCCGCTATGTCTACCCCGTCCAGAACGTCTTCATTCTCCATAACAACGGCGACCGTTTCTTCGGAAACGTTGTTGGCAACGGTAGTCGCAATATATTTCTGATAACTGTTGGCGCTCATGGCATACCGTATCGTAATGATCTTTAAGACTTCTTCTTTGGTATACCCAAGTCCCTCTACAAAGCTGTCTCTGTCTTCTTCATCTTCATAAGCGCCGATCCCGTAGCGGGATGTTCCGCACAGATAGGTAATGACTTCATCCGGCGTTGCGCTTCTTTCTTCAAATTTAAGATCGTCTATCAAAGCCTGTCCGTAAACATCCGCCAGAAACCGCAGAAGCTGCGTACCCTCCAGATTAAACTGATAGTTGCCTGCGCTGTCTAATACGATATTAAAGTCATTGATGATATTGTCGCCGTTTCTCTCTATCATCTGGATCAGCTGATAAATGGTGCTGTTCAGATTTTTATTTTTTTCGCGGCCGGACTCGTACACGTCTTCTATCGTAACGGAATAGGCCAGTTCGTTATAGGCCAGCAGATCCCCGTTACTCGCATAGATATTGCCTCTCGTCGACGCAATCGTTCTTTCTTTCGTAATTTTTAACTGGAAATTATCCGCATATTCTTCTCCTTTTACGATCTGCAATTGAAATATCGTATAGATCAGATAGCTTCCCAGGCCAAGTAAGACCAAAACGAGAACGAGCAGTCTGGAGGTCACCATATTAAATACGTTTTCTTTCAGATGTTCCCAAAGATCTTCAAACAAACTTTTTCTCGCCTCTCTTTTCTTTCTGCTCTAAACTGCGGTTCACCCGCAGGATCACAGGGTACAAAAACAAAGTCACGACGACCGTATAAACTATTTCGGGCAGGATAATATGCACAAGATAATATTGAAAATCAAATTTTCCGCGCAGTAAAAACAATATCATATAGCATATGATGCCATAGGCAAAATCACTGCATAAGATCAAAGTGATCGGCAGCTTAATGTCCTCAGGATAGAATATGGCGCTGAATTTTCCGTTGGCATATCCGATATACATATACAAAAGCGCATAAAACCCGATCACGGAACCAAAAAAGATATCTACCAGTAATCCACTGAAAAAACCGATTAAAAGACCGGTCTTTTCCCCGCGCATGAAACCGAAAGACGCTGTCAGCACGATCAGCAGATTCGGAACGATACCGCCGAAAGCGAGCGCTCTGAAAACGGTGCACTGCAGCAAAAAACATATGAAAATAAAGAAAGCCGTGACAATCACGCGTTTCATGCAGCCAAGTCCCATGCCCTTTCATCAAACTTATTCTTCAACGGTCTGTTTCAGTTCCAGTATCACCAATACCTCTTCTAAATGTTCAAAATCCACCGCCGGTGTAATGTATCCTGACTTGGTCAGGTTATTGGAATCTCTGTTTATCGTACTGATATAACCGATCAATATTCCCGGAAGATATTTATCGCTGATATTGGATGTTACGATCTTGTCGCCTTCCACAACGGCATCCGCACTGTCCACAAGCTGTTCAAAAGAGATCACGCCGGATGCGTATAATTTCAGATCTCCGGTGACGATCATATTATCCGAACTGGAAAGCACCATGGCGCTGACATTGGAATCATCTGCAATAATGGATTTGACTTTAGCCCAGTTCGGACCGATATCCACGATCCTGCCCACCAGACCGCTCCCTGCCATAACGTTCATATCGACCGCCAGACCATCGTCGGAGCCTTTGTTAATGACAAAAGAATAAAACCAGTTGCCGGAATCTCTTGCAATGATTCTTGCCCCGATTTTTTCATATTCGTCATATTGGGAGTCTAATTTATACAATTCACGCAGATTGGTCAGCTCATACCGATCCTGCTGCAATCCGGTGTTTTCTATCGTCAGTTCGGCAACTTCTTCTTTCAGAGCCTCATTTTCTGCGATCAGATCCCTGATCTGTCCCAGTTCTTCCGAACGGCTGCGCAGAAAACTGCCGGCAGCGCTGATTCCTTCTTCAAACGGTACAACCGTATATCCGGCAATCATACTGAGCGGCCCGCTGAAAATCGTCGTGTGAAAAGTAAGCATCACCATGCCGGTACATAGGATTGTTAAAATGAAAAGAAGATATTTACTCGGCAGAGTAAACTTTTCTCCTTTTCTTTTTACGATTGGACTCATTTACTCATTCCTTCTATCGCATAAGCTACTGATTTATAATTATCCTCGTTGATGATCTTGGCAATTCCCAGCGCAACGCTCTCGATCGGATGTTCGGATACGTTCACCTTAAGTCCCGTGCCTTTGCTCATCAGTTTCGCCAGTTTGTTCACCTGGGATGCGCCGCCGGTCAGATAAACGCCGTGTCTGTAAATATCCGCGGCCAGCTCCGGAGGCGTACGCTCCAAGATCACTTTTATATTATCGATGATCGTATTAAAATGTTCTGTCAGACATTCATCTACCAAAGAGATCGGTATTTCTCTTTCCACCGGCAGGCCGGTCACGATATCTCGTCCGTATACAACGGCGCCGCATTTCTGCGCTTCCAGTTCCGTCAATGCAATCTTCACATTTTCCGCGGTCTTACCGCCGATGATCAGACTGTATTCCCGTCTTACCGCACTCTTTATCGCCTCATCAAATTTCCTGCCGCCGACTTTCACAAGTTTGCTCAAAACGATACCGCCGAGAGAAAGGATCGAAATTTCCGTTGTATCAAATCCGACGTTCACAACAAGAACGCCCTGTGAGTTCTTAACGTCGATGCCAAGTCCCAAACCGTCTGCAACCGCTTTATCCACTACCATGACTTTTTTGGCTTTTACATTGGATTCTTTTACCAGATCCTTAAACGCACGTTTTTCCACTTCCGTCACGTCCCACGGAACCGCAATATAATAGTCTGCCGGACGTATATTCCCTTTCATCAGATCGATCATGAAATATTTGATGAGCGTCTCCATATTCTGGATGTCTGCAATAACGCCGTTGCTCAGCGGATAGGTAATATGAATATTGCCCGGCGTTTTTTCAAACATTTCAAAAGCCGAATTGCCATATGCGAACAATGTCCGTTTATTTTCGATCGCGATCATGTTCTTTTCCACGAAAACGCTGTCATCCGTGCGGTTATATATTTTGATATTGCTCGTTCCCAAATCGATTCCAAATGCATTATTTGCCAAGGTAAATTACTCCTTTCACATAGGTGTTTCTTTTCTTTTAACTGATCAGTCCGCTTTCCTTAAAGCTGAAATATTTATTATCCCCGATAATAATATGATCCAGTAAGGTCACATCGATTGTCTGTCCGATATCGGCCACTCTTTCGGTGATCCTGATATCGTGATTGCTCGGCGCGGGATTGCCGCCCGGATGATTGTGCAGCAGCATGATATGCGCTGCCTGCAGCCGAAATGCGCTGATATAAACTTCTCTTGGAGAAAGCAAAGATGTATTGACCGTCCCGGTCGATAATAATTGTTCCTCCAGTAAGTGCATTCCCGAATCAAACAAAAGCAGCAGGATATGCTCCACTTTCTCATGGCGGAAGCGCTCCATATAATAATCGGCAACCGAATACGGTTCTTTGAATGACAGATGTCTTTTGGCTTTCGTCTGCGCCATTCTGGTACAGAGTTCCGCCAATGTTTTTAGCTTAACGGCCTTGACTCTGCCGATTCCCTTGACTTCCATTAACTCCTGCAGCGGGATATGATATAGTCCAAGCAGTCCGTTTCCATACCGGCCGGTTGCTTTAAGCACCTCTTCGCCAAGCTCCCTGGCGCTCATCTCCCTTGTTCCCGTACGCAGAATAACCGCCAGTAATTCGGCATCTGTCAGTGTTTCCGCACCATAGGAAATAAATTTCTCATATGGAAGATTTTGTATCATACCACTATCATTGTTCTCATACTTCACTAATTTCATTCAACCTCTTTCCCGACAGCAAATTCTCTCCTCATATTCCGGTCAGGATAAGGTTAAGTACCCTACATATGGGATGTGTATAAAATCCCACTCTGAATATTGTATCACAATCCCCTTTTCATGTATACAAAATTTCCGATTTTTCCCAAATCTCGTATGTTGAAAATCATAATACAGCACATAGGTTTCTTCAGATCCTATGAAAATCCGCTGAAACGATTCCCTGATCGATCAGGTTCTGTAAGGACTTTAAAATACCCAGTTTGGCGTGCTGCCATGTCAGTCCCCCCTGAAAATAGACCGCATAGGGAGGGGCAATCGGTCCATCCGCACTCAGCTCGATCGACGAACCGGACACAAAGGCTCCCGCCGCCATAATGACTTTGGAATCATATCCCGGCATATCCCACGGCTGCGGCGTAACATAGCTGTCTACGGGCGCAGCGGCCTGGATGCCCTGGCAGAACGCAATGACCCCTTCAGGCTTCCCAAATGTCACGGCCTGAATAATGTCATGCCGGCTTTCATAAGAATTCGGAATGACGGGAAAACCGATCTTTTCATAAATATTCGCCGCAAAGACCGCTCCTTTTAATGCCCCCGCCGTAACGGTCGGCGCCAGAAAAAGTCCCTGATAGAAAGACGACATGACGCCCAGAGAAGCGCCGACTTCTTTTCCAAGTCCCGGTGAAGTCAGTCTGTAAGCGGCATTCTCCACGCATTCTTTCCTGCCCGCAATATATCCGCCGATCGGTGCAAGACCGCCGCCCGGATTCTTGATCAGAGAACCGACCGTCATATCCGCCCCCACATCTCCGGGTTCTATCGTCTCTACAAATTCCCCATAACAGTTATCCACCATACAGATCACGTCCGGTTTTATCTGTTTGACAAACGCGATCAATTCGCCGATCTGTGTCACCGAAAATGTCGGTCTTGTCTGATATCCCTTAGAACGCTGTATCGTAACCACCTTTGTTTTATCGTGGATCGCCTCCCGGATCGAATCATAATCAAACGTTCCATCCGCAAGCAGATCGACCTGCCTGTAGGAAATGCCGTATTCTTTCAATGATCCTTTGGATTCCCGGATACCGATCACCTCTTCTAACGTATCATACGGTTTGCCTGCGGGTGAAAGCAGCTCGTCTCCGGGACGCAGATTGCTCATAAGCGCCAATGCCAGCGCATGTGTTCCGCATGTGATCTGCGGACGCACCAGGGCGTCCTGCGTATGAAAGACCCGCGCGTAAACCTCCTCTAATGTATCTCTCCCCAGATCGTTATAGCCGTATCCGGTCGTACCATAGAGACATGCCTCGCCCACCCGGCATTCCTGCATGGCCTGTATGACCTTCAGCTGATTATATTCCGCCGTCTCATCTATCTGTTCAAACCGCTCTTCCAATGATGATAAAATCTCTCTCCCAAAGGAAAAGACCTCTCTTGAAATACCGAACTGTCCGTACTGTTCCTCAAGCCGTCCTTTCTTACCATCTTCTTGCGGTTTTTGTCTCTGCTTCACGCATTCCATTTGAAATCACTCCTTTATCTGTCAAAGTCTGCAGCATATGCTGTAAAATAAGCGCATCCTGCCCTTCCTGTTCGAAATCTTCTCTGGAAAGCCATACCACATCCTTTTCCCTGCGAAACCAGGTCAGCTGTCTTTTGGCAAAATGTCTCGTATCCCTCTTGATATAATAAACGGCCTCCTCCAACGTATATTCTCCCGAAAGATACGCCAGAATTTCCTTATATCCCAGTCCCTGCATGGAAACCTGTTCTTTCGTGCATCCCATGCTTTTCAGGTTCCTGACCTCTTCAACGAGTCCTTTTTCCAGCATGCTGTCTACCCTTGCATCGATTTTTTCATATAATTTTGCCCGGTCCTGCGTCAGAACAAAATAGACAAAAGAATAAGGAGAGGCTTTCTCATGCTGCTCTTCGTTATGCTCCGAAATCCGTCTGCCCGTTTTTTCGTAAAACTCGATTGCCCTGATGACACGCTTGATATTATTGGCATGTAAGATCTCGCAGGATTTCGGGTCGATCTCCCGCAGTCTTTCAAATAAGGCTTCATTGCCGTTTGTTCTGGCGAAATGCTCCAGCTGCAGCCTAAGGTCCATGTCCTCCTGCGTCTGTGTAAAATCAATGTCATAGAGCACCGACTGGATATAGAACCCCGTCCCGCCCGCTATGATCGGAATCTTTCCTTTTGCATAAATGCGCTCCATCGCCTCTTTGGCAAGTGTCTGGAACTTCACAACATGAAAATCTTCGGAAGGTTCCAGAACATCGATCAGATAATGTTCCACACCCTCCATTTCCTCCTGCGTGATCTTGGCTGAACCGATGTCCATATGCTTATATACCTGCATGGAATCGGCCGAAATGATCTCGCCGCCTATTTCTTTTGCAAGCCGGATCGATAACGCCGTCTTTCCTGCCGCAGTAGGGCCGGTTAAAATAACCAAAGGTTTTTTATCGCTCATCATTCATCTCCAACTGTTATGTTACGATTCTTTTAAACTTTTTCTCCAATTCATATTTACTCATTGCTATGATCGTCGGCCTGCCATGCGGGCAGTTATAAGGATTTTCAAGGGAAAGCAGTTCATCAATCAGCGCCTCTGCCTCTGTATGGCTGATGCGGGTATTTCCCTTTACCGCTGCCTTACAGGCAGATGTGGCGATTTTCATCCGGATGCCATCGGGTGTTCCCGCTCCCGTCTCTTCCGACAGTTCATCCAGCAACTCATAAAAAAGTTCGGCCTCCTGATAACCGTACAAGTCCATAGGCACGCTGCTCAGCGCATAGTCGTTTCCGCCAAACTCCTCTATCACAAATCCCAAGGCAAGGAAATGCTCCATATTGCGCAAAAGACAGGCCTTTTCCTTACCGTTTAACGTCACGACCACCGGCGGATTCAAATTCTGGGATACGATACTGTGTGCATGAAACTGTTTCATAAACCTTTCAAACTTTACTTTCTCATGCGCGGCATGCTGGTCAATGATCAGCAGTTTATTCTGATATGAGATCAGCCAGTATGTATCAAACAACTGCCCGATGATCTCATAATGTTCTCTGGCTTTTTCGGAAAGCAGTTTATCGTCAAACAGTTCCATCTGCTGCAGAGGCGCCGCCTGTTTTCCCCCGGCAGCGTAACGTGCCGGTTCGTGCACCACATTTCTGTCAGGCTTTCTTTCTGCCGGTACCTTATTTACGTTCTCTGACTGTTCTGCTGACGGTGCGGGTTCTGCCGCCTTTGCATGTCCGGATTCCGGTCTTTTACGCATCTCTTTTTCCTGTTTGATGCGTCTTACTTCAAACGGTTCAGGAACAGATTCTTTTTCGCTTCTGTCCCTTCCCGTGTCTTTGCGTCCCTGTTCTTTATCAAACGTCATTTCCGGTATCATTTCACGCATATGCAGACAGTCATAGATAATATCCCGCATACGTTCGTAAAATTCCTGTCCGCCGGCGATCCTCACTTCCATTTTCGTCGGATGAACATTGACATCGATCCGTTTGGTATCGATCGTAAGATGCAGTACGCAAAAAGGGAATTTATGCTGCATCAGATATTCCTTATAGCTATCTTCCAACGCCTTACTGAGCAGATTGCTTTTAATGAATCTGCCGTTGATATAAAAAAGCTCATAATTTCTGTTAGAACGGTTGATGACCGGCCTGCCGAGGAATCCATCGATCGCAAAATCTTCTTTCTGTACATGGATCTCGTCTATGGCTCCTGCAATATCTTTGCCGTAAATGCGGTAAATAATCTCTTTCAGATCCCGGTTTCCCGAAGTATGGAACCGGTTCTGTCCGTTAACAATAAAATGAAAAGATATCTGCGGATGCGACAACGCCAGATGTTCCATAAGATCTGCCACATAAGAGCCTTCCGTCTGCGGCTGTTTCAAAAACTTTTTACGCGGCAGCGTATTATAAAAAAGATTTCTGACAATGATCGTCGTCCCGTTCGGTGCGCCGATCTCTTCCAATTCTTTCTCCATGCCGCCTTCTATCACATAGCGAACACCGGTCAGATCTTCCTCTGTTTTGGAGATGGCTTCCACCATGGACACGGCCGATATGCTGGCAAGCGCCTCTCCCCGAAACCCCAGACTGACCAAGTCAGTCAAGTCTTCTGCTGATGTAATCTTACTTGTGGCATGTCGTAAGAATGCATTGCGTATTTCTGTCTTTTCAATTCCGCCGCCGTTATCGGTCACACGGATAAACGAAATGCCTCCTTCTTTGATTTCTACGGTAACAGCATCTGCACCGGAATCGATCGCATTCTCGACAAGCTCCTTAACAACGCTTGCCGGGCGCTCCACGACTTCTCCCGCTGCAATCTTATCGATCGTCTGATGATCGAGCACATTTATCTTCATCGCAATTTACCATGCCTTCCTCTTTGCTGGGTTACCTTTTCATATGATTTCACATAGTTTAAGCCTGCCAGCGGTTCTTCAACCGGTTTTGCAGCCTGTAGAGCGTATTCAGGGCATCCATAGGCGTCAGATTCGTAATGTCGATCTCTTCAAGCTCTTTTAAAACATCCTCGTCTTTTACCGTGTCAAACAAAGAGATCTGTGTCAGATCCACTTCGTCATATTTGACCGGCTTAGCCTTTTCGTTCTTAATATTGATCTCTATGCTCTGTACTTTCTGTGTGATATCATTATCGCTCAACTGTCCGACGATCTCTTTAGCCCTGTCGATGACCATATCGGGTACGCCGGCCAGTTTGGCAACCTGAATGCCGTAACTCTTATCCGCGCCGCCTTTGATGATCTTTCGCAGGAATACGATGTCATCTCCCTTTTCTTTTACGGCAATACAATAATTGTTGACATTGTCCATCTTGCCTTCCAATTCCGTCAGTTCGTGATAATGTGTCGCAAAAAGCGTCTTCGCGCCGAGAATCTTCCTGTTGCTGATATGTTCGATCACCGCCCACGCAATACTCAGTCCGTCGAAAGTGGACGTTCCGCGGCCTATTTCATCAAGGACCAAAAGACTCCGGGATGTCGCATTGCGTAAAATATTGGCAACTTCGTTCATCTCCACCATAAATGTGGACTGTCCGCTGGCAAGGTCGTCCGATGCGCCGACTCTTGTAAAGATCCTGTCCACAAGGCCGATATCCGCCTTTTTGGCCGGTACAAAGGAACCGATCTGCGCAAGCAGCACAATTAACGCCGTCTGCCTCATATAGGTCGATTTCCCGGCCATATTGGGGCCTGTGATAACGGCGATACAATGTTTGTTGTTATCCAGATAAGCGTCATTGGCAATAAACATATC
The DNA here is from genome assembly GCA_910579735.1 of uncultured Lachnospiraceae bacterium. Taxonomy (GTDB): domain Bacteria; phylum Bacillota; class Clostridia; order Lachnospirales; family Lachnospiraceae; genus UBA3282. Next base: position 48,197 of record CAJTUZ010000006.1, on the reverse strand, counting down.
GTTGGGAATCATCTGCTCCACGACCGGATGTCTGCCATCCTTTATGTTAATGATCCCTTTTTCATTCAGATCCGGCCTGACATAGTGATTCCGTTCGGCTACATAGGAAAAAGATGCCGTAACGTCCAGTTTGGCAATGGCCCTTGCCGTCTTCTGTATCCGTTCGATCTGTCCTGCAATTTTTTCCCTGATCTCACAAAAAACGTCATATTCCAGCGAATACAGCTTGTCTTCCGCATTCAGGATCGTATCTTCAAGTTCTTTGAGCCGCGGGGTCGTATAACGTTCTGCATTGGCAAGCGTCTGCTTTCTGATATAATCATCCGGAACAAGATCTTTATAGGAATTCGTTACCTCAAAATAATAACCGAACACTTTATTGTATTTTATCCGCAGATTCTTGATGCCCGTCCGCTCTTTATCTTCATTTTCCAGCATGACAAGCCAGTTTTTTCCCTCTGTCTTAGCCTGGCGCAGTTCGTCGATACGCTCATGAAAACCATCTTTGATCAGACCGCCTTCCTTTACGATGATCGGCGGATCTTCTATAATGGCATCATCTATTAAGTGAAACAGATCCGACAGATCATCCATCTCTTCCTGGATTTCAGACAACAATTCCGTTCGGGTATCCTGCAGTACCGTTTTGATGGACGGCAGCATTTCAAGCGACATGCGAAACGCTATCAAATCACGCGGATTGGCCGTCCGGTAGCTGACTTTCCCAAGAAGTCTCTCCATATCATAGACCGGATTCAAATATTCCCGCAGTTCGTCCCGCACCATACTGTTATGCATAAGCTCTTCTACGGCATCCAGTCGTTTTTCGATCTCCTCCTGATCGATCAGCGGCTGTTCAATATATTTGCGCAGCAGCCTGCCGCCCATAGCCGTTTTTGTCTTATCAAGCACGCCAAGCAGCGAACCTTTTTTCTGCTTTTCACGCAGGGTCTCGATTAACTCCAGATTTCTTCTTGTTGCACCGTCAAGCAGCATATATCTGTTTGTCAGATACGGATACAGATGTGTAAAATGCTCCAGCGACGTCATCTGCATTTCATGCAGATATTGCAGTAATGCACCGGCCGCAATCAGCCCTGCCGGAAATTCTTCGATGCCAAGCCCCTTAAGCGCTGTGACACGGAAATGTTTCAACAGACATTTTCTGCAGATATCATCATCAAAATAATGATTGGCAAGCGAGTAGACCGTAACGCCGAGACGATTTTTGATGTCGTCGATATCAAACCCGCTGACAAGAAAAGCTTCATTACAGATAATCTCGGAAGGCGCATATTTATTGATCTCATCCTGCAATTTTCTGATGTCTTCCACTTCCGTCAGGTAGTAGTCCCCCGTCGTCACGTCAGCGGCAGAAATACCGATCGTCTCCGGGAAATAAGAAACACAGAGAATATAATTGTTTCTTGAATCGTCGATCGCCTGGATATCGAGATTGGTTCCGGGCGTAACAATACGAATGACTTCCCGCTTTACAAGTCCCTTTACTTCTTTAGGGTCCTCTACCTGTTCACAGATCGCTACTTTATATCCTTTCGACACCAGTTTATTCAGATAGCCATCCACCGCATGATAAGGCACGCCGCACATAGGCGCGCGTTCCTCTAATCCGCAGCTTTTCCCCGTAAGCGTGATCTCCAGTTCTTTGGATGCGGTCTGGGCATCTTCAAAAAACATCTCATAGAAATCACCGAGACGATAAAAGAGAATACAGTCCGGGTATTCCTTCTTCGTTTCCATATATTGCTGCATCATCGGAGTCAGTTCAGCCATCTTCTCTTACCATCTTTCCTGTATTTTACTCTCTCACATGCCCTGTATAATAAAAACCATGGCATTCGTCCAAAGAAACCTGCATAAGTTTCCCGATATCCGATCTGTCCCCCGGAAAATGTACGAGCATGTTGTTGGACAGTCGCCCCGTAACAAGCGTGGCATCCTGTTCGTTGACCTCTTCCACAAGCGCCTCCATAACCTGTCCTTTTAACAGAAGCGCACGTTCTTTGGCCGTATCCTGTACGACTTTTAACAATTTGTCAAAGGAGGGTCTGACAATTTCCTCCGGCACCTGATCTTCCATGGCAGCGGCAGGCGTCCCTGTCCTCTTGGAATAAATGAACGTGAATGCATTATCATAGCCTGCTTTTCTTATGACATCGATCGTTTCCTCCACATCTTCCGGCGTTTCACCGGGAAATCCCACGATAATATCCGTCGTAATGGCAATATCGGGAATCGCTGCCTTAATTTTGGAAACAAGCTGAAGATATTGTGCTTTCGTATATCTTCTGTTCATCGCCTGTAATATCCTGTCGGAACCCGACTGCAGCGGCAGATGCAGATGCCTGCATATTTTCTTCGATTCCTTCATGACCCGGATCAGCTCATCCGATAAGTCTTTCGGGTGGGAGGTCATGAAACGAATCCTTTTAATTCCTTCAATTTTCTCTATTTCGGTCAACAGCTGTGCAAAGGTAATCGGATGTTCCAGATTTCTGCCGTATGAATTGACATTCTGCCCAAGCAGCATTACTTCAACTACCCCATCCGCGGCAAGGCGTTCGATCTCCCGAATGATCTCCTTCGGCTCCCTGCTTCTTTCACGTCCTCTGACGTATGGCACAATGCAATAGCTGCAGAAATTGTTGCAGCCGAACATTATGTTGATACCGGATTTATAGGGATATTTCCTGTTTACCGGCAGATCTTCTATGATCCGGTTCGTTTCCTGCCAGATATCGATGATCATATTATGCTTATGGGCATGTCCCGCCGGTTTCGCATCCGCCGTTTCATATCCGCTTTCTGCATTTTCAAATACCGTCACCAGCAGTTCTGCAAATTTATATATATTGTGTGTCCCGAAGATCAGATCCACGAAACGATAGCTTTTCTTAATTTTCTCAACCACGGATTCTTCCTGCATCATACAGCCGCACAGGGCGATCTTAAGATGCGGTTTCTTTTTTTTCAGACTGTTTAGAACCCCAAGTCTTCCATATACTCTCTGATTGGCATTATCTCTGACCGTGCAGGTATTATAGATGACAAAATCCGCCTCTTCTTCCGAATCGGTCATCTGATAGCCGATCTGCAATAAAATGCCTGCCAGTTTCTCGGAATCTCTGGCATTCATCTGACAGCCGAACGTCGTAACTGCGCAAAGCGGCTTACGGCCAAGCGCTTCTTCCAGTCTTTTTACATATTCTGCGGCCAGTTTTATGTAACAGTATTGTCTTTGCGGTTCCTGCTCCGGTATGTTCTCCAAGCCGTTCTTCTTGTCAAAATCTGCCTTTTCAGCCATTTATCATTGCCGCCTTTCAAAAAAATAATGCCCTGATATTATACTTCATATTTACTATTTTTTCAACCGAAAAAGGACAGCCTCTTATAGAGGCTGCCCGTTCATAATAACCTGTTTTGATGACAGATCTGCCTTTTTCAAAAGCACCACATCAGCTTTTTTGCCGGCGGAAATGCTGCCATGTTCATCGTATATCCCGACACATTTCGCAGGATTAACGGCCGCACACTTTACGGCAGACGAAAGCGGAATGCCCATTTTGAGCACTGCCGTCCGCAGGCAGTCCATAAGGTTCGTTACAGAACCGGCAATCGTTCCATCTGCAAGCGTAGCCAGATTACCGGTAACTTTGACCGCCTGGCCGCCAAGCGTATAATCGCCATCTTCCAATCCGGTGGCCCGCATGCTGTCACTGATCAAAATGATCCTGTCGTCACCGAAAATCTTAAACGTTGTCCGGACAGAAGCCGGATGAATGTGCACGCCATCACAGATCAGTTCAACTTCGGCCTTTTCTTTATCCGCCGCCGCGCCGATCGGTCCCGGAGCCCTGTGCGTATAGGGATTCATGGCATTATATAAATGTGTCACGTGACTTGCGCCCTTTTCAAATGCCTCTATGGCAGTATCGTAATCCGCACAGGTATGTGCCAGGGAGATCACCGTCTCATGATGTTTTTTCTCGATCAGTTCCATTGCACCATTTTGCTCAGGCGCTATCGCCAGCAATTTCACCCGCCCGCCGGAAGCTTCATTCAGTCTGTCAAACATGGCAATATCCGGATCATGAATATATTCGCCGTTCTGTGCGCCCTTTTTGGCCGGAGCGACAAAAGGTCCTTCCATGTTGATACCGTAAAAACGTGCCCTTTTAGGCAAAAAACCTTCCTCCGCATAGGATTTCGCCGTCTTACAGATCGTAAGGAGCATTTCTTCCGAAAGCGTCATTGTTGCCGGCACGATATTCGTTACCCCTACAGACGCCTCATACAACGCCATTTCATCGACGGCCTCTCTTGTTCCGTCGCAGAAATCATGTCCCATACAACCATGAAAATGAACATCTGTCAGTCCCGGTATCGCATAGCAGTCCGACGCATCGATCTCGCTTTTATCCGTTACTTTCTCCACACAGTCCGTAAAAGAATCGCCCTCAATATAAATATCTTTTGTTACAAAAATCCCGTCTTCTGTATAAACACTGGCATTTTTAATAATCACACAAATCGCGCTCCTTTCTGATTCCGTTTTTTCAAGTTTTAAATTTCAGACAATGCCGCCTCATCCGCTACCAGTATAACGTCTCTATGCAGCTGCAGTACGGAAGCCTGTACCTTAGGAGTGATTCTGCCAAAGAACGCTTCTTTTACGATCGCCGCTTTATCTGCTCCGCTTACGACTACCAGAATTTTCTTCGCCTGCATGATCGTCTGGATTCCCATCGTATAAGCCTGTTTCGGCACTTCATCTATCGATGCAAAAAATCTCTGATTGGCTTTTATCGTAGACTCTGTCAGATCCACACAGTGTGTTTTTGCAACAAACTCATCTCCGGGTTCATTGAAACCAATATGCCCGTTATGGCCAAGTCCTAAAAGCTGCAGATCAGCGCCGCCTGCCTCTTCAATGATCTTATCGTAATCGCGGCACGCTTTATCGCTGTCACTTTCCGTTCCATCCGGTAAAAAAGTACGGGACAGATCAATATTGACTTTGCCGAACAGGTTCTGGTTCATAAAATAATAATAACTCTGTTCGTTGTCTCTGTCCAATCCCTTATACTCATCCAGGTTCACTGTCGTTATTTTGGAAAAATCCAGATCCCCTTTCTGACAGCGCTTCACCAGCTGTGCATAAGCGCCTATCGGTGTCGAGCCGGTCGCCAGTCCGAGTACACAGTCCGGTTTCATAAGGATCTGTGCGGATATGATATTGGCAGCCTTTCTGCTCATATCCTCATAATCTTTGGCTCTGATAATCTGCATGATAAAATCTCCTCCTTTTCGGATATATAAAAAGCAACGAATGCCACGCTCTGCGGAACATTCTCGTGTTTACGGAAAGAAACGGAGACCCGAAGGCCTCCGCTCTGCTAGGTGGTTCGGTATATTAATTCCTTAAAATACCTATAACATTTTCTTCATTTCATCAGCTACGAACTGTACTTTTGTACCGACGATAACCTGAATCGATGTTTTGCTTATTCTCATAACGCCTGCAACGCCTGCTGATTTGATCTTCTTCTCATCAACGCGTGTATAGTCCTTGATCTCCATACGAAGTCTTGTAATACAGTTGTCAAGAGACGTTACATTGGATTTTCCGCCAAGTCCTTCCAGAATGATCGCTGCAACTTCTGTAAAGTTATCATTGGAAAGAACTGCTTTCTTCTCTGCTTCCACATCATCATCTTCTCTTCCGGGTGTCTTCAGATCGAGTTTTACGATCGCTACACGGAAAACAAGATAGAATACAGCAAATGCTGCCAGACCAAGAGGAAGGATCATCCATGTATTCTGTGCCGCAGGTAACGGTGCCGAGAATACAAGGTCAGTTGCTCCTGCCGAGAAACTGAAACCTGCTCTGAATCCGATCACAGATACGATCACTGTGAAAATACCATATAATACAGCATAGATCACGTACAGAATCGGAGCAAGGAACATAAATCCGAATTCAAAAGGTTCCGTAACACCACAGACAAATGCACAAAGCGCTGCGGAAGCTACCAGACCAATTGCAACTTTTCTCTTTCCGGTCTTAGCCGTATGAACCATAGCAAGTGCCGCACCGGGAATACCGAACATCATACACGGGAAGAAACCGGACATATACATACCGAGGCTCCAGGAAACATCCGCACTTGTATGTCCTGCCCAGAAATGGGTCAGATCACCGAGACCAACCGTATCAAACCAGAATACGTTGTTCAGCGCATGATGTAAACCTGTCGGGATCAAAAGTCTGTTTAAGAATGCATAAATACCTGCACCTACAGGACCAAGGCTTACGATACCGTTTCCTAATGCAAGCAGCGCACCGTAAACGATAGGCCATACAAACAGTAAGACAACAGAAGCAAGGATCGCAACAACACCTGAAACAATTGCTACGCAGCGTTTGCCGCTGAAGAATGACATCCATTCCGGCAGCTTCGTATTTTTAAACTTATTATAGCAGGTTGCTCCGATGATACCGGAAAGAATACCGATAAACGGATTGGCAATTGCCGAGAATGCGAGTGTTTTATTTGCATTTTCTGCTACGGAAGGGATCAATGTTGTCACCGTACCTACGGAAAGCAGATTGGTGATCATCAGCCATGAAGCAAGTGCTGCCAGGCCTGAGGTACCATCATGGTCATCTGACATTCCAACACCGACACCGATAACAAACAGGATCGACATATTATCGATCAATGCACCGCCGGCTTTCACGAGGAAGAAGCCAAACTTATTCAAAAATCCGACAATCTCACCGCCCTGCATCGTCGCCGGACAACATGCGTACCCGATTCCCATTAAAATACCGCAGATCGGCAGACACGCTACGGGAAGCATCAGGGACTTGCCCAGTTTCTGTAAATATTTCTTCATAAAATCTCTACCCCCTTATCATGGTTTTTAAGTTCCGCCCTAGCCACGGAACTGATTTTTACTTCTATATTCTATGAGCATCCGCTCATGAACATCATAAGTACATTCTCTGGTATATTCTTTTCTTATAGATTCTCCGTAAAAAAGCTATGCAGCGTATCAAATGCCGTATCTTCGTCTTCACCTTCTATCTGGCAGGTAACTTCCATGCCCTGCTTAACGCCAAGACTCATTAACATGATCAGTTTCTTTGCATCCGCACTTTTACCGTTACAGCTGATCGTTACCTTACTCTTAACAGCCGCCGCCTGTTTTACCAGCAGTCCTGCCGGTCTTGCATGGATTCCCACCGGATCGGTGATCACATACCGGAATTCTTTCATATCCTGTTTTCTCCTTTCGCTTTTGCCCGTTATCAGGCATATTTGATAGATATATTTTTATGCATTGATATCCCGCACTGCTTTACGTACTTTTAATACCGAAGATGCGGATACGCTCAATTCATCCACTCCCATATTGACAAACGTTTCCGTCAGAAGCGTATCTGCAGCCAGTTCTCCGCAGATTCCTGCCCATATCCCTGCTTTGTGCGCATTCTGCACTGTCATTTCGATCAGCCTGAGTACGGCCGGATGATGCGTGTCACAAGTGCTCTCCAGTTTCTGATTCTGTCTGTCCACAGCCAGCGTATACTGTGTCAGATCATTTGTTCCGATACTGAAAAAGTCCACTTCTTTCGCCAGTTCATCCGAAATGACAGCCGCTGCGGGCGTTTCGATCATAATACCAAGTTCCACTTCTTTCATCGGATATCCTTCCACGCCAAGCTCTGCTTTCACCTGTTCTACGATCTCTTTGATACGTTTCACTTCGGCTGTGGACACTACCATAGGAAACATTATGGCTGCCCTTCCATAAGCGGACGCCCGGTAGATTGCACGTAACTGCGTTATAAAGATTTCCGGCCGGTCCAGACAGATTCTGATCGCACGAAATCCCAGCGCCGGATTTTCCTCTGCTTCCAGATTAAAATAATCTACTTTTTTATCTGCGCCGATGTCAAGCGTACGGATAACGACTTTTTTATCTCCCATTTTCTCAAGCACAGCCTTGTAGCTTGCAAACTGCTCTTCTTCGGTCGGGAAACTGTCCCTTCCCAGATAGAGAAATTCGCTCCGGAACAGTCCGATGCCGCCTGCATCTGCCTCCAAAGCAGCCTCTACGTCATTTACCTTACCGATATTGGCAAATACATCGATCCGTCTGCCATCACCGGTCACATTGTCTTTGCCTTTCAATTGTTCCAGTGCTTCCAGGTCAGCCACCCACTGGTTTTTCAAAAGGATCTTATCATCCAGGATCGCCTGCTCTGGTTCTATCAGAAATTCGCCGTCAAAACCATCTACTACGCCTATTTTGCCGTTGATATCATCCGTAAGCTGCATTTTGGTATTGACCAACGCCGGAAGATTCATGCTCCTTGCCAGGATCGCCGTATGGGAATTGGCAGAGCCCCGCACCGTTACAAAGGCAAGGATTTTATTCTTATCCATTTTGACGGTCTCACTCGGCGTCAGATCATCCGCTACAACGATCACCGGTTCGTCCGTCTGTATGCCGTCTTCCGGTATGCCGGCAAGAATCCGGATGACTCTTGCGGATATATCTTTGATATCGGCCGCTCTTGCTTTCATATACTCGTCATCCATTGATGCAAACAGTTCGGCAAACTGATTTCCGGCCGTTTCCACTGCATATTCGGCGTTATACCCTTCCAGCACAACGGACGCCGCCGCATCAAGATAATCCTCGTCTTCCAACAGCATTTTGTGTACGTCAAAGATCATCGCATGGTCTTCTCCCACATTGGCCAATGCCTCTTCATATAATGCCGTCAGCTGTTTTTTGGCCGTCTCCACTGCATTAAAGAGACGTTCCTTTTCTGCTTCCGCATCGGAGATTTCCGTCTTTACCACCTGATAATCTGATTTTTCATACCTGTAGATTCTTCCAATGGCAATTCCTCTCAGCACACTTTTCCCGGTATATTTTTCCATTCAACAACCACACCTTTCTCTTTGCATGCTCCCTATTTTTGTATCGTCAGAATTTCGTCTCCCTGTGATACGTCTGCGGATTCCGCCATTTTAAAATCGGAAAATTCATCTGTATTGCATATAACGATCGGCGTAATGATATCATACCCTTCTGCTTTGATCTGTTCCATATCCGCTTCCAAAAGCAGATCGCCTTTTTTTACCTCCTGTCCTTCGGATGCATGGATCGTAAAATGTTTTCCATCGAGTTTTACGGTATCCAGTCCGACATGGATCAGTATCTCTACACCATCGCTGCTTTTCATTGCCGCGGCATGCCCGGTCGGGAATACGGTGCTGATTACGCCATCCGCCGGTGCACAGATCTTATTATCCTGCGGTATAATGGCAACTCCTTTTCCCAATATTTCTTCCCCGAAAGTAGGATCGTTTACTTCCCTGATGCTTACCAGTTTCCCGGCTACCGGCGCTGCGATCGCGATGCGGTTATCCTTCCCTAATAAATTCTGAAAAAATTTCATCTGTCTCTCCTTTCTGTCCTAGTTTGAATAAATATCTTTTATACGCTTTATACTGAGCGTTAAATAAATCTTTTCTTCTTCCGTCATACTGCATTTATATTCTTTGCCGATATAATCATTGATACTGTTGATGATCCGGTATTCCTCCGTATAATTATCTTCCACGAACAGATACAGCTTTTCATCTCTTCTGCCGCTTATGAGCTTCTCGGAAACCAGTCTGTTGGCAAGCTGCTTAAGATCGGATATCAGTCTGTCCTTCGGATAGTTGCGGCCCTCCGGAATAGATATATTTTTTTCAATGATCCCCATCATTTCACGCATCATCTTGATCATGAAAAAAGTGGTTCCCATAGCGCTATCCAATTCGCCGTTTATAATATGCAGCGCGATCGAAGCCGCTTCATCTTCCGCCAGCCGGTACCCCGTTCTTTCTTCAATGAGTTCCAGCGCATATCTTCCAATCGAGTATTCCACCGGATAAAAGAGCCGGATCTCATCATATAATACATTATTGAAATCCATCCCCTCCCGATGTCTGTTCAGTGCAAAGCCGATATGATCGGTCAGAGTCAGATAAACATTTTGATTTAATTTCAGTTCCAGACTGTCCTTTGCATAAGTTATAATATCCGTTGAGAGTCTTATATATTCAAGAGGCAGTGAGGCAAGCAGTTCTTTAAAATGCTCTCTGTCGTCCATCTTATCCAGCCTGAATATCTTCTCAATCTTTCCGTCAGTAATCTCATTCCCCGGTTTCTTGTCGAAGCCGATTCCTCTCCCCATGACAACCAACTCTACACCTTTATCATCCCTTGCGGAAATAATATTATTGTTGATCACCTTTTCGATACGCACTTTTTTGTTCCTCATTTATTAATTATATTATAACGGCAATAAAAAAATACAATTCAGATAAAAATAAAAAACCAAATCTTATAAACCAACCCTTCCGGCTCATTTATAAAATTTGGTTTTGCCTGCTTCTACAGTAACAATCCAAAGAATATTTTCTATTGATATGATGATTATAGCAACACGCACAATAAAAGTCAACTCTTATTCCGAATTTCTTTGTAATTATGCTAATAGTTCACAATTTCGCATCGCTGTTTTTGTACAAATTGTATGGCACGTACTTTGTTTCAGTCAGAAAACACATGCAGAATTCGTTTTTTTGTCCATTTTATATCTTTTTACAACATGCCACGGCAAGAGAACCGGGCCCGATATGGCAGGATACGCTCAGGGAAAGCGGATCCATATTGATGTCAAATCCGGGAAATGCTTCTTCCACTTCCGCCCGGAACTGTCCGGCAGCATCGCGGTCATACGTATAGGCCATGGACAGATAGATATTATCGGGACTGCAGCCTCCGAAACGGTTGTTCATATCATTTCGGATCGCATTGATCATCATGGTCTTCCCCTGCGACGCGGTACGTGCCTTTGCAAATGCATCCAGCTTATCGCCCTGGATCTGCAATACGGGTTTTAAACGTAAGATCGTGCCGAGCGCCGCTGCGGCAGGCGTGATACGTCCGCCTTTTTTCAGATAGTACAAGGTATCCAGCATAATATAGATGCTGGAATTAAATTTGTCCTGTTCCAGAAAATCTTTGATCTGTGCAGCATTCATACCGCGCTTTATCAATTCCAGCGCATCAAGTACCGACTGTCTTTGCGTAACGGAAATTCTCTGGTTATTGACTACCTGTACTTTCCCTTCATAGTCCTCAGACAGCATCAATGCGCTTTGACAGGAACCGCTAAGACCGCTCGACATCGGAATATGCACGATCTCATCATATTCTTTTAACAGACTGTCCCACAGATTCATGACCGACTCCGGTGTAGGCTGGCTCGTAACAACGGATGCGCCGTCAGAAAGATGTTTATAAAATTCCTCCTGTGTCAGTGTGATATCTTCATAATAGGTTTCCTCACCGATCATAAACGGCATCGGCAAAACGGAAATTCCGATCTCTTTTGCCTGCGCCTGTGTGATCCCGCTGTTACTGTCTGTTACGATTGCAATTTTTGACATGATATTCCTCCATAAATTTAGATCGTTCTGAAATCCACGGCCCTTGCATCCGTTTCTTCCAGAAACTTTTTTAATGCATAATGTCCGGGCGCCTCCAGATCAGGGTCCTTTGCAAGAATCTCATCCGCTTCGTCACTGGCCTGCTGCAAAATAGACGCATCCGTAAAAACATCTCCCAGTTCGAATTCCAGCATGCCGCTCTGCCTGATGCCGAAAAGATCTCCCGGTCCGCGCAGTTTCAGATCCTGTGCGGATATGTAAAAACCATCATTGGATTCGTTCAGAATTTTCAAACGCTCCATGGTCGCTTTATTTTCGGACGTACTGATAAAAATGCAGTAAGACTGATGTTCTCCGCGTCCAACGCGTCCACGCAGCTGGTGCAGTCCGGCCAGTCCGAAACGCTCTGCATTTTCCACCATCATCACCGTCGCATTGGGCACATTGATGCCCACTTCAACTACCGTCGTGGAAACGAGCACATCGATATGATGCGCCTCAAACTGTTCCATGATCCGGTTTTTCTCCGCCGGTCTCATTTTTCCATGCAAAGAAGCGACCTGTATGGAAGGCGGCAGTATGGCTTTTAATCTGTCCGCATAAGACATAACGTCTTCCAGTTCTTCCATTTCACCCGCCTCGACCATAGGGCAGATCACATAAGCCTGCCTGCCTGCATTTACCTCTTTTTCAATAAAACGGTATGCCGTATCCCTGTAGGAAGTTCCGACAACACAGTTTTTGATCGGCAGCCTCTTGGCAGGCAGTTCGTCGAGCACGGAAATATGCAGATCGCCGTATAGGATAATGGCCAATGTACGGGGAATCGGCGTTGCGCTCATAACGAGCACATGCGCGTCAAATCCTTTCTCTGCAAGCGCTTCTCTCTGCCTGACACCGAACCGGTGCTGCTCGTCCGTAATAACAAGCGCCAGTTTATGATAATTCACCTTTTCCTGGATCAGCGCATGGGTCCCGATCACGACATCCGCCTCGCCACTTTCTATCTGCGCATAGATAAGACGTCTGTCCTTAGCCGTAGTCGAACCGGTAAGCAGGACGGGATTCACACGAAGTCCGTATTGTTTTTTCAGTTTCAGAAATGCTTCAAAATGCTGCTTCGCCAGCACTTCCGTAGGCGCCATCATCGCTCCCTGCGCACCGTTTGCCGAACACATGATAAGCGCAAGAAACGAAAGGATCGTTTTACCGGAACCCACGTCTCCCTGAATAAGCCGGTTCATTGCCGTATCGCCGCCGAGATCCGAAATGATCTCATGCCAGACCTTTAACTGTGCATTTGTCAGCTGATAAGGCAGCGCTTCGATCAGCCTCCCGGTATCGGCCGTCTCTATCATTTTGTAACGATTGGGCAGCGCATTATTGTCGCTTCTATGCCTGCGCAGCATCAGGATAAACAGAAAAAATTCATCAAAAACAAGCCTTTTTCTGGCCTGCATAAGAATATCCCTGTCCGATGGATAATGCATCTGATACATAGCATCGTTTCTCGCCATAAAGCGGTAACGCTCCATTAACGATGCCGGCAGAAAATCTGCTGTCTCCTCCTGCCTCGCAAAAGCCTGTTTGACCGCCTTGGTCACCGCATTGTTGCTTAAACCTTTCGTCAGCATATACCTGGGCAGGAGACGATCCGCGAGCAGTTCATATTCTTCGGGTTTATAGGTTTTGGCCTGCTCCATGACAAGCCGGTTTCCCTTCCTTTGAAGCAGTCCGTGAAAAACATAAAATGTGCCTTTTTTCAGGGAATTTTTTAAATAGGGCATGTTAAAATAAGTCATCTGCAGCGAACCGGAGGCATCCTGTACCGTGAAGCTCAAAATGTTCAGATTCCGCACATGCTTCACCGTCATATTCCCCGTAATGACCCCGCGGATCGCCGTGCGCTCTCCGACAGGGGCCTCCGCGATCAGATACGGCGCCCGAAACTGCTCGTAGTCTTTCGGATAGTAACGCAGCAATTCTTCCGTTGTCGCTATGCCGAGTCTGTTAAACAGGCCGGCACTCTTTTCCCCGATTCCTTTTAACGCCGTAATGTCCATACAACACCCTATTCCGCAGATACGATATAATAATAAATGGGCTGTCCGCCATATTGCAGCTCAATGTCACAGCTGCCGTACTTTTTCTCAACTTCGTCACGGATTACTTTCGCGTCTTCTTCAGCAATATCGGAACCGTAATAAATACTGATCAGTTCCAGTTCCTCAGACATCATTTCATCGATCATCTGCAGCGCCACATCTTTCATGTCGCTTCCCACAGAGAGGATTCCCTGATCTCCGATACCCATAAAGTCGCCCTGTTTAATCTCTTTATCGTCAATATTGGTATCCCTGACTGCATACGTAACCTGACCGGTCTTTACGTTTTTGATCTCTTCTGTCATTGTCTGTGTATTTTCCTCAACAGACAAGTCGGGAACGAAATTAATAACGGCGGTAATTCCCTGCGGCACGGTCTTGGTGGGGATCACCACAATATTTTTGTCTTCCACCAATGTCTGTGCCTGGTTGGCAGCCAGAATAATATTCTTATTATTCGGCAGAATGAAGATATTGTCCGCATTGACTTTTTCTATTGCATTGAGCATATCTTCCGTACTCGGATTCATCGTCTGTCCGCCTTCGATGATATAGTCCACGCCGAGGCCGGTAAAGATCTCATTGATACCTTCGCCTACGGAAACGGCAATAAAGCCGACAGGCTTTCTCGGCTCTTGTGCCTTCTGAACCGGTTCTTCTTTTACCGCCTCTTTATTTTTGGACATCTTGAAAAGTTTCTCCTGATGCTCAAGCCGCATATTATCGATCTTCATGTTGGAAAGCGCGCCATACTTTAATGCCTTCTGGATAGCAAGTCCGGGGTCATTGGTATGTACGTGCACCTTGACCACGTCATCATCCGCCACGACTACGATCGAATCGCCGATCGATTCCAGATATTCTTTAAAATCCATCTCCATTTTGATATTGAAGACTTTATTTAACATAATGATAAATTCCGTGCAGTATCCGAATTTAATATCCGCATTCGCCTGTGCATCGATGTTAATGGTCATATTGGAAGCCGCATGCGATGTCATGTCCGCCGAAACGGTAAAATCCAGTTCTTTGCCAAGATAAGCGTCATAGGCGCCTTTTAACACCTGCATCAACCCTTGACCGCCTGAGTCAACAACTCCCGCCTGCTTTAATACGGGAAGCAGTTCCGGCGTCATGTTCAGCACTTCGTCCGCATGCCGGATGATCTGATCAAAAAATTCACCGATATCTTCAACGCCTGCATCAGCCAGTTCTCTTGCTTTCTCCGCACCGCCCTTGGCAACCGTTAAGATCGTTCCTTCCTTGGGCTTCATGACCGCTTTATAAGCCGTCTCAACAGCTTTTTCAAATGCATCCGCAAGCACCGGTACGGTCATCTCCGAATATGCTTTTACACCTTTGGTAAATCCTCTGAAAAGCTGCGACAAGATAACGCCTGAGTTTCCTCTCGCACCGCGCAGGGAACCGGATGAGATTGCCTTGCACAAAGAGGGCATATCGATCGTTTCCATATCATATAATACGGCCACTTCCTTGGCCGCGGACATGATCGTCAGCGTCATATTGGTTCCGGTATCGCCATCCGGTACCGGGAATACGTTTAACTCATTGATCCATTCTTTTTTACTTTCCAGATTTTTTGCTCCTGCCAGAAACATTTTCGCAAACATCCTGGCATCTATATTATTTGAAGCCACCCTCAAATCCTCCCTCAGTCAATCGCTTTCACACCTTCTACGAAGATGTTGATCTTTTCAATTTCCACACCGGTAAACTCTTCTACCTTATATTTTACACTGTCTATCAAATTATCCGCCACGGCCAGAATACTGACGCCGTAAGAAACGATTACATGAAAGTCCAGTATCAGCTTATTATTTTTCAGCACAACCTGTATGCCGCGCGTCATGCTTTCCCTTTTCAGAAGTTTTACCAGTCCGTCTTTTACATTCATTCCCGCCATACCGACGATACCGAAGCATTCCATTGCCACGCTGCCGGCATACTGCGCAATCACTTCATGATCGATCGAAATATTACCCATATGCGTATCCATAGAAGAAGCTCTCATCAGAATACCTCCTTTATTATTTTAAACATATATTCGTATTATAACCTGTTATTCCCAAAAAAGAAACTAATATTTCCAAAACTAATATTTCAGACTGCTCCAAAGGTTATTCTTTTTCAGATCCATGTATTCACCGTAAGCCTTCTCTAAAATCTGCCTTTCATTCGCAAATTTTAACAGGTGGTACGCTTCATGATATTTATAATAACCGGAATCCACAAAATACTCTTCCCGCTGCGGTTTTGTAAAATAGCTGTCTGCAGTCATCAGATACCAGTGTACCTCTTTCTCGACAACATCTTCCGGTACGGTAAAAGAATATTCGCTCGTCCCGATATATTTAACGATCCTTGCTCTGGCGCCGGATTCTTCAAAGACTTCCCGTACGGCAGTCTCCTTATGTTCTTCTCCTGCCTCCACGGTGCCCTTGGGCAGTACCCAGCCCTCCGACTTATTATGATATTTTTTATATAAAAGTAGTATTTTGCCGCGAAAAATAACAACGCCTCCGCAGCTTACCGCTTCGATCATGATCCGCTTCCTCCATCTCCCGGTTCCAGCCAGGCGTTAAAGATTCTCCTGGCAATCGGCACCGCATAATCGCCGCCGGACCCGGCTCCTTCAATAATGATCGTCACGCATATCTGCGGGTCTTCTACCGGCGCAAAGCCGGTAAACCATGCATGCGAATCACTCTTATCGCTGTTATATTCCGCAGACCCGGTCTTTCCTGCGGCAGTGTAACTCAATCCCTTTAATTTGGTGGCCGTACCGCTCTCTACCACCTCGCTCATCAGTTTCGTCAAAGCTTCCGCCTCATCCTGCGACATCAGGCTGCCGTATGGCTCCGGAGAAAACTGCTTCATAATATTGCCGTTATCATTTTCTATCCTGTCAATCAGATACGGCTTCATCAAAATGCCGTCATTTGCAATCGCCGCAGTTATCATGTTCATGTGAAGCGGCGTGATCTGATCCGTTCCCTGCCCGATAGACGCCTGCATCACATCGGAATCCGAAACGGTCTCGTCCATGATCACTTTGCTCTTATTATAAGCAAAAGAAACAGGCAGATCACAGTTAAAAAGAAGTTTTTCCAGAGTGTCCCCATAAGACGGCCTGTCTAACATAACACTGATATTGGCAAAAGAAGCGTTACAGGACTTGGCAAACGACTTCGTAAAGTTTTCGCTTCCGTGCGCCGTTCCATGAAAACAGTTGATCACATCCTCGCCCCTGGTAAACCTGCCCCCGCACTGATACGAATAATTCCCGTATGTGTCCGGATTTTCCCTGATATACTCTAACGCCGTAATGATCTTAAACGTTGATCCGGGCGGGTATAATCCCTGTGTTGCCCGATTCAGCAGCACGCCGCTGTCTTTATCTTCACGCAGCTCGTCCCATATACTCTCGATCTCATTCGGGTCGAAATCCGGTTTGGAAACCATAGCCAGAATCCTGCCGGTAGAAGGTTCCGTTACAATAATCGCGCCTTTGTAAACGCCAAGCGACTGATAGGCCACTTCCTGCAGATGGACGTCCAGATTCGTTATGACGCTGTCTCCCGGATACTTTTCGCCGGACATTTCGCTTGCTACTTTATCGGACAGCTTCACATTGGACTGGATCAGATAATAATTCGTCTGTGCCTCTACGCCGAACCGGCCGTGAGAAGCATATCCTACCACATGTGCAAACATATTGGCAAACGGATACTGCCTTGTCTCTTTGCCATCCGCATCCACCACCGTCTGCGCCAGCACCTGCCCATCGTAGGCATAGATCGTCCCGCGTGTGTTCTGGGTGATCAGCATCTCCTGCCTGCTGTTATAACTGTTATTGATCATCGCCTGCTTATTGGTCATTGCATAATAGCATGTATACCCCACCATCGCAAAAAAAAGCGCAACAAACATGCCGGTAACGATCCGGATCTGCCTACTCGTCTTCTGTCTGGCTCTCTGCCGCTCTCTTTGCATCTTCTTTTGCATAAGAAGTTCCCTGTCTTCCTGCCTTTTCCTTCTTCCTTCTGACACTTCTAACTCCCTCGTCCTGTCTGATCATATAAAGACCTTCTATGATAAAAAACATAATCAGCGTCGTTAACACAGAACTGCCGCCGTAACTGATAAACGGCAGGGTAATCCCTGTCATCGGTACGAATTTCGTACCGCCGCCGATCGTTAGAAAAACCTGAAAAATATACGTAATGCCAAGACCGAATGCGATCAGCTGATAAAATCTGTCTCTCAGTTTGATAGAAATATTCATGAACATAATGAAGCTGCTTATACTGATCAGGATCACACATATGGCAAAAATGATCCCCAGTTCTTCTGCCACAGCCGAAAACACAAAATCAGCCTCCACGAACGGAATCGACGTCGGGTTCCCTTCAAAAAGTCCCAGTCCGAACCAGCCGCCGCTGCTTATCGCGAACAAAGACTGCGTGATCTGATATCCCGCATCGTCAATACAGCTCCATGGATCCTTCCATGCCTGCACGCGCACCTGCACATGGGTAAAAAACTGGTAGGCAACTACCGCAGCGCCGCAGCCTCCTGCCGTACCGAGCAAAAGATACAGCACATTGCCCGAAGCAATATAGACCATGAAAACATATACGATAAAAAATATCAGCGCACTGCCCAGGTCTTTGGATGCGACAAGTATCAGCACATGCATGCCTGCAACGATCGCCGTAAGCGTCACGCGCAGGATGTCGTTCGCTTCATACAGCGCGCTCGCAAGGAAAAAAACAAACAGGATCTTTACAAATTCGGACGGCTGAAACGTAATGCCTCCGATGGAATACGAAATTTTGGAGCCATGCGTTACCGAACCGAGCGCCAATACGATACCAAGCGCACAGGCGCCGACCATCGCATAGACCCATGTAAGACTTTTTAAAAATTTGAACTTCTGCAGCAAATATGGTATCACCATACCAATGGCAATCGACACCGTCACGATAAAAAACTGTTTGATCGCCTTTTCGTAAGAAAGCCGCGTCAAAATGACAAACCCTATGGAAAGGAGCATGCACATATTGTTGATGATCAGCCGGTTCCCTTTCGGATAGATCATATGAAAAAGCATCACCGTAGCAAACAGAAGGATCTGCTGAAAAATATAGAAAAACAGATACTCCAGTTTCCCTGTCTGGAAACAGATGACCATAAAGCAGGAAAAATGTACAAAAAACATCAAAAAATTCTGTCTGATATAAATACCGCGCCTTCTCTCTTCATCCGAAAACCGAAAGCACAGAAAGCATTCTAATGTATATAATGCGAGCAGTAATGTAATTAAATACTTGGAAATCTCTGTAATATAAAGTTCCATAAAACTAGTCTACGCCCCTCTTATAATGCCCTGCCGTATACTCGGCAGCAGGAAATGCAGTGCTTTCTTTCGTATAAAATGCAAGAATCTCTTCCACCTGTTCGCCCGATTCCCATACGAAATCCAGTCTGTATGCGTAAAGTCCGAATTTATCAAATTCTTTCTTTTTCTGATGCAGTGAATACGGTACGGAATTATAGATCACATTATAACAATGGATACAATTATAGAAAACGGGAAATACCGTATGATATCTGTCCGTCAGATACATCATATGCTCCCTGGAATTCTTCGGACAGGTAGACGCCGTTTTCCTGACACAATTAGCGGAGATCATCATCGGGATCGTTCCATAAACCACCATGGAGATTCTCTCTTCTTTTGGCCGGTCCTCCTTAGCGGTCCGTCTGCTTTGCGCGATCACATTACGGCACTCTTTGCCGTTTAATTCATAGGGCAGATAGCACTCGCTGCTGTATTTTTGCAAAAAATGCACCGCCTCGGAATTGAAACAGTATACCCCGGTATCAGTCACGATATCATAGCATTCCCCCAAGGAACGCACCCAATGTAATGACTCCAGATTCCGCACAAGGAACCCCTCTATCTTCACAGGACCATTTAACATGGAAGCGAGCCTGCAGAAATAGAAAAAATCCCGCTCTCTGACCACAAAAGGCAGTGCAAGATAAATTGCAGTTTCCTGATGGCCTTCCAAACACCGACTTATATGGTCAATTTCCGACATATAGTAGTCACTGTCAATATACAATCTATCACATGTATATTTGCATGCTGCGGTCAATTGTTCCTCACTTTGTACCAAAACATGCACTTTGGCCTGTCCAACGGTCTCATTGCCCTCAATCAGGTCATTTTGCAAGGTATCCTGCACATTTAACTCTCGTTTTACCGTCAGTTTATGTTTTTCAATTAATTTATTCTCATACTGTTCCACTGCCTGTCTGCGCAGTTCATTTAATTGGCCAACCGGTATAAAAGCATCGTTATCCAGTACAATATCCTCGGAAGCAATCTGCAGATACGTGTTTCCCATTTTGCGCAGATGTTTTAACACTGCTTCCCGGTCCATCGGCTTTTTCAACGCCTGCTGAACCGTTTCCCCATAAACTTTTTCACAGATGCCGCCGCCCTCTATCTGTATCGCTGCGGCATCTCCCGTATGAAAAATACCTTTCACGGCGACAGGACATCTCTTTTCTTCTTTCAGATACGTTTCGGCAATCTCCTGACAAAGCGCTTTATCCACCTCGATATAACTGGACGAACCGTAAGAGATCATCTCCCGGCCGTTTGTACGCTCGTAATATCCTGTCTGTAAGCGGTTTCTGATATATAGCTTTCCCAGTTTTTCCATATCGCTCTTTTTGACGCAATAGGATTTTTTACCATACAGATAATACGCATCGATATATTTTCTATACATAGCCGTAACGCCTGCGGCATATTCCGGCCGTTTCATCCTGCCTTCTATTTTAAAAGAGTCGATTCCCGCATCAATTAAAGCCGGGAGCATTTCTATCGTACACAGATCCTTTAGACTGAGCGGATAGGCATCTCTTGATATATGATCGATCGCCGGATTGGTGATCTGGTACGGAAGCCTGCATGGCTGCGCACATCTGCCGCGGTTTCCGCTTCTGCCGCCCAATATGCTGCTGAAAAGACACTGGCCGGAATAGCAGTAACACATGGCTCCGTGAATAAAGCACTCCAGTTCCAAACCGGTCGCTTTCTTTATTTTCTTAATTTCCTCCAGTGAAAGCTCTCTGGCAGGAACGATCCTCGCCGCGCCGTTTTCTTTCATGAGCGCTGCCCCTCTTACTCCGGTTATCGCCATCTGCGTACTGGCATGCAATGCCATTTCGGGAAAAGTCTCGCGGATATACTGCCATACTCCCAGATCCTGAATAATGACCCCATCGAGTCCTGCTTCATAAAAAGGCGCCAAATAATCATACAGTTGTGTAAATTCTTTTTCTTTTATCAGTGTATTTACGGTAAGATATATTCTTTTTCCGAAAATATGCGCATAACGAAGCGCTTTACAGATTTCCTCCGCTGAGAAATTGGCCGCATATGCCCTTGCACCGAACTTATCGCCGCCCAGATATACTGCGTCTGCTCCTGCATTGATCGCACCGACTAATGCCTGATAACTGCCTGCCGGCGCCAACAGCTCCACCCTTTTTTTCATAAATGCAGCCATAACTCCTTTCGATTTCGTACGCCTTAGCTGCCTGCAGCGGCATACCAGAAAAGGCTGTCTTAAAAAGACAGCCCGTCGTTTCATTTTTTCAATTCCTTCAATTCCGTTTCCAACCGGACGATTTTCTTGGCATTTTCATTCGCCTCAAGGTGAAGGTTTTTCACGTTCTTTTCTGTATTTTCCAATTTAATCTGAGATGCAATCAGTTCATGTTTGAGATCATACATCTCTTTTTCTTTACTTTTTAATTCTTCTTCAAGCAGGTTAATCTGCTGTCTTGCTTTAAAATAATCATCCGCAATATTAAGCTGCATCAGTACATTCTGCGTGTCAAGCGGCTGTCGTCTGAAACTGTCTACCTTACCATATTCAGTTACCTTATTGTTAATATACGAAGCCACCTTCTGCAGATATTCTTCACTCTCATAACCGCTCAGCGTAAAGACCTTTCCTCCGATAATGACTTCTGTATCCGTTTTCGATGACATTGGACTTCTCCCTTCAAATACAAAATATGCCGCCTGCACAAATCTTTTTATACAATATCTATTATATATAGCTTACGAAGGAATTTCAAGTCCTAAATGATGATATGCCGTATCCGTTACGACACGGCCTCTCGGCGTCCTGTTTAGGAAACCGCTTTTTAACAGATACGGCTCGTAAACATCCTCCAAAGTCCCCGCATCTTCACCGATTGCCGCCGCCAGGGTATCAAGTCCTACCGGACCGCCTTTAAACTTATCAATCATAGTCAGTAAAATATTTCTGTCAATATGGTCTAATCCCATCCTGTCTACTTCAAGCAGATCCAATGCAGTAGCGGCAACCTTCTCCGTGATAATGCCATCGTATTTCACCTGTGCAAAATCACGAACTCTCTTTAAAATCCGGTTGGCCAGACGCGGTGTCCCTCTGCTCCTTCTGGCCAGCTCTAACGCGCCCTTTTCTTCGATCGATACATTCAGGATCTGCGCCGAATGCTGAATGATCAGCTTGAGTTCTTCCACCGAATAAAATTCCAGATGATGGATCACGCCGAACCGGTCTCTTAACGGAGCGCTTAAAAGTCCCGCCCTCGTCGTAGCGCCGACTAACGTAAAATGGGGCAGTTCCAGACGAATGGAACGAGCCGAGGCGCCTTTCCCGATCATGATATCGATCGCATAATCTTCCATGGCAGGATAAAGAACTTCCTCCACCTGTCTGTTCAGTCTGTGTATCTCGTCTACAAACAAAAGGTCCCCTGCCTGCAGATTATTCAAAATAGCCGCCATCTCTCCGGGTTTTTCTATTGCCGGTCCGCTGGTCACTTTCATATTGACGCCCATTTCGTTGGCAATAATACCGGCTAGCGTCGTCTTCCCAAGACCGGGAGGTCCGTAGAATAGTACATGATCCAAAGAATCCTGCCGCTGTTTCGCCGCTTCGATATAGATCTTAAGGTTGTCCTTGATCTTGGACTGTCCGATATAATCTGACAGTGTCTGCGGTCTTAAAGACCCTTCTATTTTGATATCTTCTTCCATGAGATTCGTCTCGATCACTCTGTTTGCCATCTCTGCCTCGCTTTAAAAAATAAACTTTAATGCCGCTTTCAAAATATCTTCCACATCCATCGACTCCGTCACTTCCACCTGTTTGACGGCCTTAAGCGCCTCCGATCCGGAATATCCCAGTGCCGTCAGCGCTTCAATCGCTTCGTTTCTGCTGTTTCCGATATCCTCTCCGTCAAGTGCCGTACATCCGGCATTCTCACCGGAAGATATGACATCATCCAGAGAAATCTTGTCCCGTAAGTCCAAAATAACACGTTCTGCTGTTTTCGCGCCGACACCGGGTGCCTTGGCAATCGCCCTGGCATCTCCCGAAACGATCGCAAAACGCAGCTCATCCGCACTCATCACGGAAAGGATCGCCAGGCCGCCTTTGGGGCCGATGCCGTTTACCGTGATCAGTTTCTTAAAAATATCCAGATCATCTCTTGTCATAAACCCATATAGCGAAAAGGAGTCTTCTCTGACAAGCGTATAGGTATATATTTTCACATAGCTGCCAATGGCGCCTATCGAATGCAGTGTTCTCGCCGACACCTTAATGTTATAACCGATCTGGCCTGCTTCCAGTACCAGATTGTCTTCCGTAATTTCTTCCACCGTCCCTTTCAGATAGGCATACATAATGATCTCCCCCTGTACTCTTCTTCTGCCCGGTTCATTCGACTACCAGACGCTTTATATATGGCAGAGTGCGCGCACTGACTGCACCTATGATAAATCCCGTAATGATTCCCGCAAGCAGCAGAACCGGCAGATAAAATGCCGGCGCAAATGTCTCGACTACAAACATGGCGATCAGAAGCTGACCGATGTTGTGAAAAACGCCTCCCAGGATACTGATGCCCGCGATCGAAAAAAATCCCGTCTTCCTTGCACACTGCATAGCCAGGAAACTGCAGAACGCCCCGGCTGCGGCGTAAAGTATCGAAGACAGATTCCCGAATAAAAATCCTGTCAGCACGATCCGCATGATATTGACCGCAAATGCCTCCCTGCCGCCAAAAGTATAAAGCAGTAAAACAACTGCGAGATTCGGAAGACCGAGCTTTACGCCGGGAATTCCTATGGCAAAAGGCAAAGCAGATTCTATATAGGACAATACCATGGACACTGCCAGTAAAAACCCAAGTATGACAGTCTTTTTCTTCATCAATATACCACTCCGTCCAGTTCACTTTCCTGACTGCCGATCATTTCTATGACGACTTTATGCGGCAGACAGATAATATTTTCACCCGCCGCCAAAACGGGTTTATGATGTACACAGATCTTATCCGGGCAGTCCGCCTCCGTCACGCAGATCCTCCCCTCCTGACATAAGATCACATTATATGCCTCATACTCTGTCCTGATCATTTCCTGACACGCAGCATCTTTCCACTCCTGTTCGGAAAATTCCTTTATGAGACTCCCCTGTGCGACCAAATAATATCTCGTCTGCTCCTGCATGAGCGGAATCCGGCATACCGGCCGGCCATCGCATGAAACCTGCGCATATTCTCCCTGTGTCCGTCCCAAATACATAAACAACAGAAGAAGCAGGGCTGCCACGGCGATCCCGCCTGCCAATCCAATATCCGCTTTTGTCATAGAAAAAATTTTTTTCGTTTTCATCATACCACAACCGAACATATGTTTCAAGGTTTACCCTTCCAAAAACTGCATCCTTTTTATCCCTGCATCCTGTATCTTCTCCGTTACGGCTGCCAGATGATTCTGCAGAAAATTATCATCCAGATCCGACAGTCCCTGTGCATTCAGCTCCTGCACGATCACATTGCAGACTGCCTCGATAATAAGCAGCTTCTCTTCCGGCTTTTCCACTTGATAAAACAGATTTATCATATCCCCTATTTCAAAACAGGTCGGCAGATCCCTCATGCCTTTGTGCATCCACTTTATAAACGGCGCATACCTCCGGTTGAGCAGATAGACCAGCGACATGCTTTCCCTTATGAATTCATGCAGAAACAGTTCTGCCGCAACCCGTTCATTCCGCATTATGGCCCTCATATAATTATATTGTCCCGCCCTGGACATTTTGGCCATACAGGCTGCGATCTTCTTAATCCTGACATCTTCCGGATAATAGGCCAGAAATCCTTCCCGCAGCCGTGTAAAAAGACCGAGCCTGTCTTCAAACACTGCGCCGTTTGTCGCTGTCGCAAGATTTTCATCACATAACGAAAACCATTCCGTTAAAGAAACCGGAATCTGATCCGTTCCCAACAGTCCGTAATAAAAATCTTCGATACACAGGATCCCGACTCTGCCCCTGCCCGTCTCTTCCACATTCCGGCCCGGAACCCCC
Source organism: uncultured Lachnospiraceae bacterium (assembly GCA_910579735.1). Lineage (GTDB taxonomy): Bacteria > Bacillota > Clostridia > Lachnospirales > Lachnospiraceae > UBA3282. The sequence continues at coordinate 23,063 of CAJTUZ010000006.1, read as the reverse complement.
ATAAATTCACGCGGCATGGCATCATAGGCCGCCTGTAATCTGTGAAAATAACAGTCATAAACTTCTTTTCTCAACCACACACAAAAAGAAGGGCCATAATCATGGTCCCTTGAAATTTCATCGTCGAAACCGAAACATTCCGACCCCCGTCCGACTAATCCTGCGGCAAATTCATCCTTTAATTCGGGAAACTGCGCAAGCATTTCCCTGCCGTATGCTTCATAATATTTCCCTGACAGCTCCAGTCCTTTCATTGCATCTCTTATCCTCATTCCTTACCGTCCGGCTTCCCTGATCTGTGCCGCGCTCTGCAGATATGCCTGCTGCTTTTCCTTATCGCCCAGACATTGGCAGACCGCCGCACAGTTCTCACACAAAACGGCATAACTTATATTTTTACCAAAATGCTTCTCCACTTCCTGCAGCGCCTTTTCGTATGCTTCCAGCGCCTTACCATATTCATGCATATGATACCACGCTTCACCGATACCGGCCAGCGCACCGCTGTAATGCGCATCCGTATTTTCCCCGCTTTTTTCAAACAGGGAAAGCGCCCTCTCCAAAAGCTGTCTGGCATCTTCATATGCGGATACTTTAAAATATAACAGCGCCAGATTGGTCAATGTCGTAGCAGTCTCCATCTCTCCCTGCTCCAGCTTCTCGATAATGGCAAGCGCCTTCTTTGCATATGTGATCGCCTCGTCATTACGTTCCATCTTTTCAAGCAGGATGCTCATATTGTTAAAAAGTCCCGCATACCGATAATCTTCCGGTGCGATCAATCCTTCATAGATACCTAATGCCTGTTCATAATATACATAAGCCTGTTTATAGCTGCCCGCCGCACGATAAGCCGTAGCAGCATTTAACAGCGTCGTAGCAAAATGCTCCGACCTGTCAAGCTGCAGTTCCTCCATTAAAAGAAGGACGTCTTCCGCCGCATCATAAGCTTTCCGGAATTCGGAAACACTCCTGTAAAATCCGATCATCTCATTGCAGATTGAAATATAAGCCCCGTAATCCTCTTCCTCTTTCGCCTGTTCCAATGAAGCGCACAAAAAAGGATCCACTTTGTCAATCTCATTCCCGGCGAAAAATTCATCCAATTTAGTAAAAAAAGCATTCACATCCATAACTGCTCCACCTTAATATTGTCCGTTAAAAATCTGTGCAATCGGAGAATCGTCCGATAAAATAATCGTCTTATTATCGCCGGTCATGCTTGCTTTCAAAGCGTCCAATGCTCTGACGAAAGAATAAAAATCCGTTTTCTCCGGATCGGAATAGGCATCGGAGAGAATCCTCATATATTCGGCTTCGCCTTCTGCAATGATCTTTTCCGCCTCGGCTTCGGCATTGGAAATCATGATCGCGACTTCCTTATCCGTCGTATTTTCAATCATTTTGGCCTGAGAAGCGCCTTCTGCGGTATATTGCGCGGCAATATTCTCTCTTTCGGAGATCATACGGGTATACACGGCCTGTTTATTGTCATCCGGCAGATCAAGCTTCTTGACTTCCACCGTTACGATCTCAATACCGTACTGATCTTCCACATGGTTGATCTGTTCCATGATCTCTTCTGTCAGAGACGTGATCTCAACGACCTCCTTTGTTTCCGAAGGCAGCTCCAGATCGTTATTGACCACATCGCTTTCGCTTTGCTCCACGGTAATGGTCATTTTACCGTCGCGGCTCATGATGACTTCGTCCTGCTTCATGTTAGAGATCGTGTTTTTGGTTGCATTATATACGATCGTATCGATACGCCTTTCCGCATTGGAAACGGAACAGCTCAGTGTCTGTGCAAATTTAAGAGGATCGGTGATCTGCCATAAAACATAACTGTCCACGATCATCGATTTTTTATCCGAAGTAATAACGTCGGATGCCGGCAGATCATACAAAAGCAGTTCGTTTGGAATCGTATCCACAGACTCTACAAAAGGCATCTTAAAACTGAGTCCGGATGTGGAAATAACACGCTGTACACGCCCGAACTGTCTGATCAGCTTATATTGGTTTTCTTTCGTAACGACCATACTGTTAAACCCGATGAAAACGACCGCCAAAAGCAGAAGCACAATCAGAAACCCTTTTGGCTTTTTCTTCTTTGCCGCTCCTTTTTTCGTTCCGTCGGAGTTGAATCTTTCGTATTCTACATTTGATTGATTTTCGTTTATCGCCATGGCTACTCCTCCTCACCCGAAGCATCGTCCGAAACATTGTCCGCACCGTTTCCGGTGTTGCTATTTACGGAAGCTGTATCATCCGATACGAAACTGTCTAACGGCAATATCGTATTTGTCCTGCCGTCCGAGCTTTCGATCACTACCTTTACGTCCGGCAGAATGTTTTCCATTGCCTCATAGAACATTCTTTTCTTTGTCACTTCGGGATACTTGATATATTCCGCATACATGGAATTAAATCTGGCTGCCTGTCCGTTCGCTTCGTTGATACGTTCCTGTTTCGCCGCTTCGGCGCTTTGCAATATTTCATCGGACTTCGCCTCGGCGTTCGGGATCTGCTCATTACGGTATTTATTAGCATTGTTAAGCGCCGTCTCTTTACCCTGTTTGGCCGTCTCCACTTCCTTAAAAGCATTGCTTACTTCTTCTGTAGGCGGCTCCGCATCCTGGATCGTAATATTGATCAGCTGGATACCGATATCATAAGCCTCTAGTTTCTCCAGGATCATCTGCGTGATATTCGCCTGTATCTCGTTCTTTCCGGTCGTCAGCACACTGTCTACCGTATAGGAACCAATGGTCGTACGAATACAGTTCTGTGCAATATTTTTCAGTATTTCCACAGGATCCTCGGAAGCGTATAGCGCTTTTACCGGGTCGGCAACACGGTAAGCCGCATAGAAATCAACGTTAATAAAGTTATAGTCCGAAGTAATCATCATCGTGTCATCCGTGGCGGTCATGTTTTCTCCTTCCAACGCATAACCGATGGTAAAGCCTTTGATCGTCGTATTGACCTTGGTAACGGTCTGAATAAACGGAATCTTGAAGTGCAGTCCCGGCGTTGTGACCGCCTTTGGCGAGCCGAATGTACACACGACCGCCTGCTCTTCTTCCTGAATCGTATAGTAGGAATTTCCGGCGATCAGTAATATCACAAAAACTGCCGCCACGATCTTTACGGTCAAAGCCGCTTTCCCTTTGTTTATCGAAGGGACTTTATTACTTTCGGGTCTGTTTTGTCTTGTACCGAACATTTTCTCCTCCTTGTGCATATAATAAATATATTATTTTCCTTTATTTGCATTCTATGTTATTATATAACAAACAACAGGGAAACACCAATTAAAAAAAGATAAACTTAATAAGGATAAGTACTTTTTATTCTATAAAGATAAACGGAGGATATTATTATGAGAATCATATTTATCAGACATGGCGACCCTGATTATCAGAACGATTCCTTAACGAAAAAAGGGATCCGCGAAGCAAAATTATTATCTCAGAGAGTGGCGGCCTGGAAAGACATCACGGATATTTACTGCTCTCCTTTGGGACGGGCCAAAGAAACAGCGTCCTATTCTCTGAATGCCCTTAACAGAGAGGCGGTTATTTATCCCTGGCTGCAGGAATTTGCCTACAGGATCGATGATCCCGTTACCGGAAGACACGGCGTCCCCTGGGATTTTATGCCGCAGTACTGGACACAGATCGATGAGATGTTTGATCGAAACGACTGGAAAAAGACTGAAATCTACCGCTCAAACCCGGAACTGATTCCGGCATATGACGACGTATGCAGGAATCTGGACAGTCTTTTGGAGAAATATGGTTACAAAAGAGAACATCATTATTACGCGACTGCGCATACACAGGCCCCGGACAAACCGGAAACGACGCTTGTCTTTTTCTGCCATCTCGGGATTACCTGTGTTATGTTAAGCCACTTGCTCGGCATTTCGCCTGTTCTTCTTTTCCACGGATTCTATCTGGCCCCCACTTCCGTCACGATCCTTGCGGCTGAAGAGCGGATCCCCGGAAAAGCCTTTTTCCGCACACAGGTCATGGGCGACACAAGACATCTGCACGATGGCGGCGAACCTGTTTCCGCGGCAGGCTATTTTACCGAGCCGTTCTCGGAATAAATTATCTGATTTTCTCAGGAAAACCGACTTTTTTCTGTACTTTTCGCAAAGTTTTGCCTGCATAGTAACCGGCTTTCTCCGCATTGGTTTTGATAATGCCGTCTATGTAGGCTTTATCTTTTTCCAGATCTGCAAAACGCTCCTGCAGCGGTTTCAAAATTGCTGCGACCGACTCGCCGACCGCCAGTTTAAAATCGCCATACCCCTTCCCGTCAAACTCCCGCTCTGTCTCCTGCGGCGTTTTTCCTGTACAGGCACAGTAAATATCGATCAGGTTACGGATGCCCGGCTGTTCCTGTGCATAACGGACACACCCCTCCGAATCCGTCACGGCACGTTTAAATTTACGGATGACCGTATCAGTATCATCCATTAAATAAATACTCGCATTCGGGTTTTCATCAGATTTTGACATCTTCTTGTCAGGATTCTGAAGCGATTTGATATGTGCGCCCGATTTGCCGACATACGGCTCAGGGATCGTAAACACATCCCCGTAAACAGCGTTAAAACGCTGCGCTATATCCCTTGTGATCTCCAAATGCTGCATCTGGTCTTTGCCGACAGGCACTACATCCGCCTGATAAAGCAGGATATCGGCAGCCATTAAAACAGGATAAGTAAACAACCCTGCATTGATATTATCCGCATGTTTCGCGGCCTTGTCCTTATACTGCGTCATACGGTTCAATTCACCCATATAAGTAAAACAGTTAAGAATCCAGGAAAGTTCCGCATGTCCGGAAACATGAGACTGATAATAAATACAGTTCTTCTCTGGGTCAAGTCCTGCGGCAATATATAAAGTAAGAAGACTCCTTGCACGTCTGCGCAGTTCGGCAGGATCCTGTCTTATCGTAATAGAATGCAGGTCCACTACCGAATAGAAGCACTGATACTCATCACTTAATGTCAGCCAGTTCTTCAAAGCTCCCAGATAATTGCCAATCGTCAGATTACCTGTCGCCTGCATACCGCTGAATAAAACCTTTTTTCCGTCTATCATGATCTTTCTGCCTCCTTCATCGCAAGAAACGGATGCCGCACTGCGTATGACATCCTCATATTATAATCCAATGTTAAGTTTATCATCGGCACCCCTATTCGTCAACCTCAAGCAAAGTATCTTCATAATACCGGCGCCATTATAAAGGGCATTCATCTGAACATGAATGCCCCTCTTTCTTAGTTGTTATTCTCTTCACAGCCGCAAGTTTCTCTGTCACGGAACGGTCTCGCGTCAAATCTCGGCTCAAATCTGGATTCATTGCATCCGCAGTCGTCATCGCGGCGGCGGTCTCTGCCGCAGTCACGATCCCTGTCGCAGTCACAGTCTCTGTCACGGTCACGATCTCTGTCGCGGTCACAGTCACGATCTCTGTCGCGGCGGCAGTCGTTGTCACGTCTACGGCCGCAGCCGCAGTCATCATCTTTACGGCATGGCATATCTCCCTGCGGACAGCAGCAGCCGGAATTGCCCATTAAAAAGAATAATAAAATAATCCAAGCGCTCATAAATAGCTTCCTCTCCTTTTCTCATAAAATATTTTATGCAAAAAGAAGTCTTCTGCTACTTTTTATTTCTTCAGGAACCGCTTTCGAATATAAGCATACGTATAGTCTTCTCCTTTAGCGGCAAGCATTTTTAAAAAAAATTCCAGCTTCCTGCGGGTGGACTTATGCAGCGGCGGCTTAGCCTTTCCTGATTCATAATACTGCAGGGGCGCGCTGTCGGTATAAGCGCTGCCGTGATATACTTTACATGCCGCGATCCGGTCCATAAGCATTTCTGCAATATATTTATCCGGCATCGGTGCAGGAGCCATCCCGCCAGGAATTCCTCTCGTACTGTAATCGATCCAATATTCATAATGATGTTTATTTCTGCCTTTATGATGCAGCCAGGCGGAAGAATATCCGATCTCCTCCCGTTCCGCATTATTCGGACTTCTGTCGCCCTGATAATACTTTGCCCCTACAATAAATTCCGCAGGACTGTATTTTGACAGATCATGCATAAGTCCCTGTTTATATAAACCCACTTTAAAGCATCCCCGCATTACCAGATACTTGTGATACGTAATGGTCTTAAAATGCATCCATATTTTATTCATGACTCGTTCATCCTTTTCTTAGAAGGCTGTCCCGACCGTTTTCCGGCAGATTTTTCCTCTTTTGCCGATATATGATCCCTCGTGCCGTATACGACGATCGTACGGGGAAGCACTTTGACGCTGAAAGTATCCGGCATATCGCTTTCCGTCTTCTCCCACTCCTGTGTATTTGTCGTAAAAAGGCGTACCCATTCCTTTCCCTTCGGCATCTGCGGCAAGCCGAATATGCAAGATTCCCAGTGCATGTTGATGCCGATATAAAAGAATGAACAATCAGGAATCGTTTCCTTTTCTGCATAGCATCCGCAGCATAAAATACCGATGCTTCTGCTTTCCGCACCGGTATCCGGCCTCCAGGCTTCTTTGCCGTGGAAAGAGATATCCGGATAACCGCAGGAAAGATAATCCGTTCCCCTGAGCGGCGTCCTCATATGAAAAATGGAATGTTCTCTTCTGAAGCGGATCAATTCCTTCGTATAGGTGAAAAGTTCTTCTCCGATCCCGCCCTGATCCCATTTGATCCAGCAGACCGCATTGTCCTGACAGTAAGGATTGTTATTGCCATCCTGAGAATTGGCAAATTCGTCTCCGCTGTAAATAAGCGGCGTTCCCTGGGAAAGCAGCAGATACGTCACAGCATTTTTCATCTGTTTAAGACGCAGATGTAAAATATTCTTTTTCCTTGTTTTCCCCTCAATGCCGCAGTTCCAACTGTAATTATAGGAACTGCCATCCTGATTGTCTTCACCGTTTGCTTCATTATGCTTCCTGTCATAGGAAACCAGATCGTACAGACGAAAACCATCCTGTTTGGCTATATAATTCACGATCCCCTTATCCGGGGCATTTTCTCTGTTTAAACGGATCAGGCTGTTTATCATATTGCCATCACCTTTTAACAGTTTCCGGATATCATACAAAAACGATTCATTCATAAATCCGAAGTTGCGAAAAGCTGCTGCTTCTCCTGAGACTTGTCCCGTTCCGGGATCGATGTTCTGCTCCCCAAGCAGCTTCGTTTCGGCAAGCAGCGGATCTTTGCAGAGCATATGCAGCGGCAAATCGGCTCCCAGCAGATGAAAACCGTCGATATGGTATTCCAGAACCCAGAATTTGAGAATCCATAAGATCCTTGTGTAGTCCATATCCGGACGGAAATAGAACTGCATCATAACTTCCATACCGTTTTGATGCACCGCCTTGACCATGTCCTTAAACTCCGTTACGGCATCTTTGGAATGCGCATACGCATATTTCGGCATCAGATACAAACCATCCTGATATCCCCAGTAATTGATCCGCACAGACGAATTATCCGGCTGTGCCGGAAGTTCTTTATAAGCCGCTATCGCCTGTTCGATACTGAGCGGCTTCTCTTTCTCCAATACCTCATCAAATTCGTAAGACGGCATCAAAAGCAGCGCCGTAACACCGAGCTCTTTCAGATACGGGAGCTTCTCAACAATCCCCGCATAGGTTCCTTTGGCACGCACCCCCGATGAACGGTGCTTCGTGAACCCTCTGACATGCAGCATATAAAAAAGGCTGTCCTCAAAAGGAATCGCCTGAATCCTGTCGTTTTCCCAGTCATAAGAGGGATCATACACTTTACAGCGGGATGGCCGCTCCTTCTTTTCACCGTATTTACGTTCATCTGCAAGCGCCATAGCATAAGGATCCTGAAAAAGCTCTTCGCCGCGATAAAAGAGATATGAACAGCTTCTGTCCTGATATCCCTTTAACATCATCGCACAGATATTACCCCTTCTGTTTTCCTCCAAGAAGGGGATCCTAATGCCATCTTTATGCTTTTTATCAAACAAAAGAATACCGTACTCTGTCTCATGTCCGCAAACTGCCGATATATGCAGGCCTTCTGCCATGAAACACACTCCTAATGGGTAAACTGATGAATCCGTCACATGAAAAGATTTCTGCATGAAAACCTCCGAGTTATCCTCTTTTGCTGTCCTCATTGTAACATAAGAGAGAAAATATTACCATCTTTATCGGAAAAAAGTGTGAACAGGCCATTGAAACCACATTGTATATTATGTACAATAAATAAAAAGCTACACTTCTAAAACAGCGCAGAAATCCGTTCCGCTAAAAAGAAAGGAGATTTATAACTATGAAAAATACTGCCGGTCAAAAAGAAAACTTTCCAAACGCAGGCACTGCTTCCTCCGAACCCGCATCCGAAGAAATGACGGTGGATTTGGACTTAGACGACGGAAGTCATGTCACATGCGCCGTTGTTACCATTCTGACCGTATCCGGAAAAGATTATATCGTACTGATGCCGCTCAATGAAGAAGGGCAAAATGACAATGGAGAAGTATGGTTCTACCGTTACTTTGAAGATGAGTCCGATCCGAACAAAGAGCCGGTCTTAGAATATATCGATGATGATGAGGAATACGAAATTGTCGGAGATGCTTTCGACGAATATCTGGACAATGTTGAATTTGATGAAATGATCGACGATACTGAGGAAGAACCTGTATAAAGGTTCTTCCTTACTGCGTATGCGTCGTTATTATCGGTTCTAAGAAACGCGATGCGCGGTCTTTTCCGCCTTTGTCGGCACAGTACAGGATATGCAGTTCCTTTTTGGCCCGTGTCATCGCAACATAAAGCATCCGTCGTTCTTCTTCTATCGCTTCTTTGGTCACAGACTGCCTGGAAGGAATCTTTCCTTCATTGACATCCGGCAGATAGACCGTATCAAATTCGAGTCCCTTTGATGCATGCATCGTCATCAAACGGATACCGATCGCTTCCTCCTGCTCTTTTTCACCTGATTTTTCCAGCTTTTTTCTTACCAGGTCCCTACATTGACTAATATAGTCATTCAGTTCGCTGAAATTTCGAAACTTCTTAGCCGTTATCTGAAAATCATCTGCAATCTGTTTCAGCTTTTCCAGTTCTTCCCTGTCATAATTTTCTTTCAGATAGGCGTCATAGCCGATCACCTGCCTGATATAACTGACAGCAAGGTAAGGTCGCATCGCCGCGATCTTTTCGATATCTGCAAATAATTTGCGGGATGTCTCCTGCATGGCAGTATCTTTTTTATAATATAGCAGAAGTTCGGAAAGCCTGACCGGATTATTTCTGGCGCAGTCCTTCCTTAAATAACGCAGCGGCCTGTTCATAATCAGATGAAAAATATCTCTGCTTCTTTCTCCATTTGCAAACTCCAGATACGCCATCATATCTTTGATGATAAAATGGTCGTACCTGCTTTTCAAAGACTCCTTCATAACAAACGGGATCCCGTTCAAAAGGAGCTTCTCGGCCAGAATACTGCATTCATAGTTCGTACGGTATATAACGGCCGTATCGGACAGACACCCGGGAGGTACTTTTTGCGTCAGCCTCTTTAATTCCTGCAGCAGTGCTTCGTGTTCTTTCTCCTGTCCGTCATATGTACGGATCTTCACGCCGTTTCCTTTTGCATGTACGGCACGGATCACTTTCGGAAACCGGTTCTTATTAGCGCTTATTACCCGCAGAGATTTAGCCGCAATCTGCTCATGACAGCGGTAATTCACGTCCAACAATAATTGTTCGGCACCCGGATAATCGGCCGTGAATCTTTTCATAATATCCGGCTTCGCTCCCCGGAAACCGTAGATCGACTGGTCATCGTCGCCGACAACAAAAAGGTTGTTGTGCAAAGCTGCAAGAAGTTTCACGATCTCGTACTGTATCGGATTGATATCCTGAAATTCATCTACCATAATGTAACGGTACTTTTCCTGCCAGACTGCCAGAATATCCGGGTGCTCTTTGAATAGGCGCATGCAGATAAGCGCCATATCGTCAAAATCAAGTTTGTGAAATTCTGCCATAAATTCATTATATTCCTTATAAATATACCGTATCTCTTCCGTTGTAAACGGCCCATCCACAATATTTACGATACATTCGCCGTTATTTTTGATATGGCTGATCGTCCGAATCAGATACTCGATCTTATCACAGCCTGTAAAAACCAACGATTGCGGCATCTTTATGATCTGCAAAAGGAGTTTTCTTTTTTCCGTTTCCGTTATCAGGGAAAATTCGCGATATTGTCTGTTCTGTCTTAAGATATGATAAAAGATTGCGTGAAAAGTACCGAATTGAACGGGCGGACAGCATCCTCCGGTCAGTTTATAGAACCGCTGCTTCATCTCCGTGGCTGCCGCCTTTGTAAAGGTGATCACTAAAATACTGACCGGATCTACCCTATGATGTTCTAACAGATAACGGATACGATTTGTCAGCACAAAGGTCTTGCCGCTGCCGGGCCCTGCAAGTACCTGCATGGTTCCGGCAGCAAACTCTATTGCTTGTTTCTGTATAGGATTTATTGTGATTTCAGGCATTCCGTAACTTCTCGATTCCTTTTCCGATTCTTCTTAACGCCTCTTCCTTTCCGAGTACTTCCATAATTTCCGTAGCGCCGGCAGGCGTCATCTGCTTTCCTGATACTGCAGTTCTGACCGGCCACATTACATAACCGTTCTTACAGCCCTTCTTCGCTACATAATCCGTCAATACGGCGTATAAAGCATCGTTGCTGTAATCGTCCTGTTCTTCCAGTATGGGAAGTAATTCCGTAAGAACCTCCAAAGAAGATTCCCTGTTCGTTTTCATCTTTTTATGCTCATACATCTGCACATCATATTCCGGCAATTCCTCAAAGAAATCCACCATATCTTTTATATCCGGGAAGACCTCGATCCGGGTCTTGACCATTTCCGCGATCTTTTTCAGATCCAGATCCTTTGTCAGCGCTTCTTTCAGATACGGCTCAGCCATTTGATAGAATCTGTCAAATTCCATGGCTTTCATATATTCACCGTTCATCCATTTTAACTTCGTATAATCAAATACTGCAGGTGATTTGGAAATATGATGGTAGTCAAAATGTTTCGTCAGTTCCTCCAGGCTGAAAATCTCGTCGGTTCCTTCCGGACTCCATCCAAGAAGCGCCACGAAATTAACGACCGCCTCCGACAAAAATCCCTGTTCGATCAAATCTTCATAGGAAGAATGTCCGCAGCGTTTCGATAATTTCTTATGCTCTTCATCCGTAATGAGCGGACAATGAACATATTTGGGTATCTCCCAACCAAAAGCCTCATAGAGACGGTTGTATTTCGGAGAAGAAGACAAATATTCATTCCCTCTGACAACATGCGTGATGCCCATCAAATGATCGTCCACAACATTGGCAAAATTATAAGTCGGGTATCCATCTGATTTGATCAGGATCATATCATCCAGTTCCGCATTGTCCACGGCAATTTCTCCATAAATATCATCCTGAAAAACCGTGGTTCCTTCCGTCGGATTATTCTGCCTGATCACATACGGCTTTCCTGACGAAAGGTTTGCTTCGATCTCTTCCTGTGACAGATGCAGACAGTGCTTATCATATATATTGATCTCTTTTCCCGCCACTTCTCTTGTCAGTTCTGCAAGACGTTCTTTATCGCAAAAACAATAATATGCTTCTTTTTTATCAATCAATTCTTTGGCATATTTTAAATATATGCCCTGTGCCTGCCGCTCACTCTGTACATAAGGACCTGCCCCTTTATCTTTATCGGGTCCCTCGTCGGGAATCAGTCCTGTCTTGTCAAGCGTACGATTAATGATCTCTACTGCGCCTTCCACATAGCGTTCCTGATCGGTGTCTTCGATCCGCAGAATAAAATCTCCGTCCTCATGTTTTGCGATCAGGTAAGCATAAAGCGCTGTTCTTAAATTTCCTACATGCATACGCCCTGTCGGACTCGGCGCATATCTGGTTCTTATTTTCTGCATAACTCTCTTTCCGTTCCTTTATATTTCTTATGATTCCGGTTCCGGTATTTTCTGTGCCGCCGCGGCTTTAAAACCGGCCACCGCTTTGGCTGCCTGTGAAATTGCAATATTGGTGCCGGCGCCGGCAACACAGCCTCCCGGGCACGCCATGCCTTCTATCAGGCATCCTTTCTTTTTCCCTGCTTTGGCAAGCATGAGCATTTTCTTACATTCGGAAAGGCTTTCCGCATGTTCTATATTGACTTCCACATCGGGATAATATTCCCTGACGCATTCTTCGATCGCACTGGCAACGCCGCCGGCAACTCCGTAACCGCGTCCTGCCCCGGTCGCTCCCGAAAGCTTATCAAGTGCCTCAATCTGCGGCAGCAAAATGCCTCTGGCTTCAAACATCCCGGTCAGTTCTTCAAATGTAATGACAAAATCCACGTCCGAACGTATCGTCCGCCTGGATGCTTCCAGTTTCTTGGATGCACAGGGACCGATAAATACCACCTTCGCGTCGGGATGCTCTTTTTTGATGATCCGTGCCGTCGCCACCATGGGCGTAAGCGCATTGGATATCTTGTCGATCGTCTCCGGGAAGAATTTTTTTGCAAGCACTGACCACGATGGACAGCAGGAAGTCAGGCTAAAAGGCAGATTCCCCGTCGCCACTTCTTTCGCATAATGCTCGGCTTCCGCCAAAGCACCCATATCCGCCCCGATCGCCGTCTCGTATACGTCACAAAAACCCAGCTCTTTTAAGGCTGTTTTCAACATATCAGGCGTCACATCCGGCCCAAACTGCCCTGCAAAAGCAGGCGCAACTTGCGCAAAGATCTGATGCCCGGACTGAAGCGCCCGGATCAGCTGGAAAATCTGTGATTTATCCGCAATAGCGCCAAAAGGACAATTCACCATACACTGTCCGCATGATACACAGATCTCATTATCAATGACCGCTCTGCCTTTGGCATCGTTCTTAATGGCATTGACACCGCAGGCCCCGGCGCACGGCCTGACCTGATGGGAGATGGCATCATACGGACAGATTGCTTTACATTTTCCGCACTTGATACATTTCTCCTGATCGATAACAGATCGGCCGTTCTTCATGGAGATCGCTCCCCGCGGGCATACTTCCCTGCACGGATGCGCAACGCACCCCATACACTTATCCGTTACCTGATAACAATTCTCCGGACAGGCATTACAAGCCGATGGAATTACCTGCATAAGCGGCGGTTCGTAATATTTTTCGTCAATATTACTCTCCTCCAATCCCTGCGTCAAATGAATCGGCTGATTCTCCGGACGCAGTGACAACCCCATTGCCAGCCTGATCCTTTCGCGCACAATGGCCCGCTCTCTATAGATACTTTCATATTCCGATTCATCATAGTCTACGATCTTATACGGTAAAGCTTCCACATCGTCTTTTAAATTATCCGAGTGATATGCCAGATTCGCGACTTCTTTAAAGATCCGGCGTCTGTTTTTCCGTACCTGTGTATCAATTCCTCTCATACAAACAACAACCTTTCGTGTACTGTCTGCTATTACCTTCATGTACTATTCTTGCACAAAGTGACATGGAAATCAAGTGGTTGTTTTCTTCCATGCGGACACCAAACCGGCCGCCGTCTCTGCAGAGTAAATCATATACATTCATTTTTTCCTTCTGTAAAACCAGATTGCAAATCCGGCCACAATACAGCATAACGGTATGACAATGATCGTCAGTATGCCGACAACAGCCGATGTACGCGTCGAAAAGGCAAGTAATTCCGTGTACTGTTTCACCGGAACCAGAATCGAGCTTTCATGTTCTGTCAGCGCACTTATGGCACTGCCGAAAAACTTCACATTGTTACCGGGAACGATACTGTCCGCATCCGTCGTAAAGAAAAACTCTACGCCGATGATGACCGCATTGGAGATTTCGGCATTTTCTGTCGTTTTTTCAGCCTGAAGCGCAATCACAAAAGGCCCTTCGATATCTCCTGTTTCTTTCTTAAAGTCTGTTGCGAACTCCAGTTCCGACTGATCATATGTTTTGATAAACGAATTTTCTCCTGTTTCAAGAAGCGGCGTATAATAAATCCCTTCTGCTTCCTCCTGATAGGAAAGTCCCTGCGCGTACGGTGCCAGTACAGACACATCAATGATCCTGTCCGTTACCGGCGCTGCATTTATCTGCGGAAAGATCAAATAAGGAATCTGCTGATAATATCTGTCCGCATCCCCTTCTATGATCACCCCATCCGTTATGACACTCACTCCATAATACGCTAATATCCGCTCGAAATTGGGCATCTCTTCATCGGTCCAGGAAGGAATGAGAATCGCATTTCCGCCCTTTTCCAAATAAGCGATGACCTTATCCGCTTCCGCTTCCGAGAAATCATTAAGCGGCGCATTGATGATAACGGCCTGTGCATCGTCCGGCACTGCCTCCTGCGTCAGCAAAGAAAGCGGCTCATATACGATATTTTCCTTCTGCATCGCCTGTAAAAACCGCTCTTCCAGTTCCAACTCCTGATGACCGCCCACAACATATATTTTCGGCATTGCATCCGTCGTCACATACGCAAGCGCGGAAACGATCTGCCCTTCTCCATCATATCCCGTTATCTGGTACTCATAATAAGAATAGAATTCATACTCATAAATACTGTCATAATCGATAATCCGGCTTCTTTCCGGCCCGACTGCAATAATACTGTTCGCTGTCGGTTCTTCCAACGAGTAATTGGAATAAAAATTCGGATTGACGGTAGGATCAACATACGTTACCGTTACATGCTCCGACAGATCTGCTATTTTGGACAGCGTCTTATCCAGATTGATATCTTTGTATTCTTCACCGGCAAGTACGTAAAGATCGATATCCTCCGATAAAGAAGACACCATTTCTTTGGTATCGTCTGTCAGTGTATACAATCTGTTGGAAGTCACATCGAGAGATAGAAATTTCTCGGGAAGAAGCTTCACAGCTGCATTGACTATTATAGTCAGTGCTATGGCCGTAATGACCAGGCCGAAACTGTAAACACCTTTTTTACCGCTGCCATATCTGCGCTTTTTCAGCGACTGAACGGTACAGAACAGAAAAAGGATCGTTCCGGAAAGATAATATAATACCGAAGGTACATAAAAATTCCCGTTTAGCATTTCATCAAATCTGCTGATCATATCAAAAGCACGCAGAAGTTTCGTTACAATATTTCCCGTCTGCGAAATGATGCTGCAAAGTCCCGGCATCAGATAGCCTGCAAACAATACGGTAAATGTAAGAACTGCCGAGATCACGATACTTTCCGTTAAAGAAGACAAAAACAGACCGATCGCAAGCCCGAGCGCACCATAGAGAAAATAACCGCATAGCGCCGTATAAGACGGGCCGATCTGAAAAGCGCCGAAAAAAGATAAAATAAACGGTACGATACCAATGATTACGACGGGCAGCGCAAACACGGTAAGCAGCGCAAGATACTTTCCAAGCACAATCTTAAAGATACTGACAGGCGCCGTCAAAATAAGCTGATCGATTTTTAACTTACGCTCTTCCGAAAGACTCTTCATTGTCAAAACGGGAATCAGGATCATAAACAGAAATACGACGCTCTGTAATACATATGCAATATTCGGATAACCGGAAATTATATTGTAAACGGTAAAATAAATACCGAACATAAACAGGTTTACCGCCAGAAAAAGCCAGCCGATAAAAGAATGAAAGAACGCTTTTACTTCTCTTTTATAAATCGCCGTCATCTTCTTCCACCTCCCTGCCTGCTTCTGCTTCGTTCTCTTCTGCCTCTTCTCCGTCTTCTGTTAATTCCAGGAAAATATCTTCCAGGGATTTTTCAATCTTATGCATGGACAAAACAGGCATGTCTCCCTGTGTCAGTGCAACCGATATCTCTTTGCGAATATCTGTATCGTGATCTGCCACGATCGTCATTCTAACGCTTCCTTCTTCCGCCGCTTCTTCCAGAGAGAAAGAACGTATATGTTCTATTTCCGCAAGAATCTTCTCTGCCTTTTCGGAATCTCCAAGCGCAATCACTTCAATTTCCGTAGATTTTACCATAAGTTTCTGTAAACCTTCCGGAGAATCGCTTGCCACCAGCCTGCCGTGAGAAATGATCATAATATGATCACACAATGTACTGACTTCCGATAAAATATGAGAACTTAAAATAATCGTGTGCTGCTTTCCGGCAAGTGTTTTGATCAGCTCCCTGATTTCAATAATCTGCTTGGGATCCAGTCCGACCATAGGCTCATCCAATATAATGATATCCGGATAACCGATGATTGCCTGCGCTAAACCTACTCTCTGCTTATATCCTTTTGACAGATTTCTGATCAGCCGTTCTTCCACATCCGTAATCTCTACCATCCGCATAATTTCCCGAATCTGTTCATCCCGTTCCTTTTTCGGTACTTTTTTCAGTTCAGATACAAAACGCAGATACTCGAGTACCGTCATATCAGGATATAACGGCGGAATTTCCGGCAGATAGCCGATACACTGCCTCGCTTTCTCCGCCTGTGTCAGCATATCATAAGAATTGACCGTAATATCTCCTTTCGTAGGTGCAAGATATCCCGTTATCATATTCATTGTCGTTGTCTTACCGGCGCCGTTTGGCCCCAAAAAACCATATATCTGTCCTTTTTGCACTTCAAAAGACAAATCGTCCACTGCGGCATATTCTCCGTACATTTTCACCAGATTCTCAACCTTTATCAAAATGAACTCCTCCCTTCCGGCCTTGTTGCAATGTCAAAAACCTTTTGTATGCTATTTGCTTTTCCAATTTATTACTATAGATACTATATGTGTTCATTCTTTTTCCGAATTGTGAAAAAAGTGTGTCCGATTTTTTGTTTTGGATATATCTTTTTTCAAACACACGAATCCAATTATATCATATTATAATATCAAAATCATTATGAATCTTTTTTAATATTCTTAGATGATAAATTCTATTTACTGCATTTTTTCATCTATGGAAACAAGGAAAGGACATCTATGAAAATGAAAAACTATAATTTAGGCGACGACTTCGACAGATTTCCGGTTGCTATGGCCTATGTTCCCTGGCAGCAGCTATGCAATGTCTATGAAGATCTGGACGAAGCGCTGCAAAACGGAACGCTCTTTCCGGAACTGAACAAACCGTTTACAGGAAGGAGATGTTGTAAATAATGGCCAGAAATTTTCGTAATGAACAGGAAAAACTGCTTCACAACATCGACCTTATGGGATTTGTTATTGTAGAAATGAACCTATATCTGGATACCCATCCGGACGATACGGAAGCAATAGACTATCTGAGACACTATGTCCGTATGAAGAATCAGGCTATGCGTGAATATGCTGCCAAATATGAGCCGCTTACGATAGCAACCGCAGATGCCTCTTCCGATAAAGAATGGACTTGGGCAACATCACCTATGCCGTGGGAAGGAGGCTGTAACTAATGTGGAATTATGAAAAAAGATTAGAGTTTCCGGTCAATATATCCAAGCCGAATGCCAAACTTGCACAGGCAATCATCAGCCAGTACGGCGGTCCTGACGGAGAAATGGGCGCGTCCCTGCGCTATCTGTCACAGCGCTATGCCGCTCCGTACAGAGAAGTTGCATCCGTGCTGACGGATATCGGTACGGAAGAACTTGCACATCTGGAAATGGTCGCAACCATCGTACACCAGCTTACCAGAAATCTTTCTATGGAAGAAATTGAAGAATCCGGATTTGCCAACTATTATATCGATCACACGCTCGGCATCTGGCCGCAGGCCGCAGGAGGCATTCCGTTCAATGCCTGTGAATTCCAGTCAAAGGGTGATATTATCACGGATCTTGTGGAGGATATGGCAGCAGATGCCGCATCATTATTAAAATAACAAAACATTCATTGAGCCTATGCAGTTTTATCAAAATCTCCAGTGAATCACTATCGGCGGTAAGTCGTTTCGATGAACTTTATGTTCATTACGTCCTACTTCGATGTATTCGATCAGCGCATCCACCATCGTACGATCTAACTGCTGTATATTCTGATATTTTTTCAAGACATCTTTCTTCGTACGCTGCTCGTCCGATTCCTGATCCATTGCATCCAAATGCTCCCTGGCAGCTTTTAGTTTGTCCTGGTATGCTTTGATATCATTTTGAAAAGCTGTCCTGAAATCTGAGAATTCATGTTCAGTGATTCTGCCATTTGCCTTATCCAGATAAGTCATTTTTATTGCCTTTTCCAGTTCTTGGATCTTCACCGCATAATGCGAAACATTGCTTTGCAGTTTCTTTTTCTGCAGTTCGGCCTCTTGTCGTATTGCAAGCCTCGCTTCTGCAGTTTCTTCATCAAAATATCTGCCGATAATCACATTTAGTTCATCCAGAATAGCTTTTTCCAAGAAACGTTGGGCAATAAACGCTCCTTTGCAGGATTCCCCGTAAAAAAAACTGGATGTACAGCGCAAATATCTATATTGTCTCTGCAAAGAAGATCTCATACCGTAACCGCAGTACATACACTTTACTTTTCCGGCAAAAAGGCCAAGTTCGCCGTTACACATTGGCCGCGTTTTGGCTGCTAACATCTTCTGAACCCTGTCCCACAGATTTTTATCTATGATAGGCTCGTGCGTTCCTTCTACGATGATCCACTGATCCTTCGGCACCGGCTTGCTGTTTTTGGACTTATATGTCGGGTTTGCATAGCGGCCCTGCACCATATCACCTATATACATCCGATTTCTAAGCATATCCGATATCGCATAGTATTTCCACAGCGTCCCGTACTGATTAGCACTTCCTTTATATCGCAGGCCATGCCGTCTCTTATACTCTGTAGGGTTAGGTATGCCCTGTTCATTTAAATATCTTGCTATATTCGTCCTGCCCATTCCGCCGGCATAAAGTTCAAAAACCTGTCTGACCACTTCTGCAGCTTCCTCATCAATGATCAAGTGGCCTTTTTGTTCCGGATCCTTTTTGTATCCATACAGTGCAAATGATCCTATGTGCATCCCTTTTTTGCGATGATCCGTAAGAACTGTCTTGATATTATCAGACAGATCTTCCAGGTACCACTCATTGACCAGTCCGTTGATTTGCCTGGCTTTCTTATTACCGGCAACGGACGTATCCGCATTATCGGCATATCCGACAAAGCGGATCCCCCATTCGACGAATTGACCGTGTATGATCTTTTCCACCAATTCCAACTCTCTGGTAAAACGAGCCTGCGATTTGCAGAGCACAATGTTAAATTTTTTATGCCCGGCATCTTCCATCAACTGCCGGAAAGCCGGCCGGTTCCTGTCGGAGCCTCTATAATCATCATCCGAATAAATGTTATAAATCTCCCACCCCTGACTTAATGCGTAACTGATCAGCATACTTTTTTGATTCTGAATGCTGATGCTGTCATCATATTCGTTTAGTTTGTTTCTATCTTCTTCAGATAAACGGCTGTAGATGGCTGCTATATTTTTCATCATATCATCCCTCGATAAAACAAACCAATATCCATGGTTATTATATCATGATATCAGTCTGCACGCAGTTATTAATCTTATTTTCTTTCTCGTTAATGATCTGGATCCAGAGATCCGTAAAAACTTTCCCGATATCCATTTCATCATCTGAAGCAAATATACTTTTACAGGCATGATTTTCATTTTCACAATCTAATACATTAATATTCATAACACGCACTCTCCTTCCCCTCATCCTATCGTATGTACATTCTACTTGTCTTTATCACCTGTTATTTAATCTCCTGAAAGTGATGGACATTTTTAGGATGTCCATCTCTTTTGATAAGGGATGATGATGAATAATATATCCATCACTTTCAAAAGATTAAATGATTGCCGGCGGCTGTTGGTCAGCTCCACAGGTTACACTCACATACGCCGCCGTATGCTACTCTACCTCTCCCATTTCTATGGGCAGCCACCTCTGGGGTGTATCATTATCCTGGCAGATCTATCATTGCTGAGGCTCGCACCACTGAACCTTACACAGAACAAATATTAATTGCTATTTTATTCAATCACTAACAGACGTTTCAAAAGAGAAAAACAGTTAACTCGATAAAAATCACGGCATATCCACTGTGAAGCTCCTGATCTGTCAAACGTTACCGGACTTTATGACGCGAGTGCAAGATTACGCAGTGTTGCTGCGGCGTATTTATCAAAGGACGATAGAACTTAGTTAATTATAATTCCCTTAAAACATATATATAGACAGCTTATATAAGCTGAGTCTATCTGATTTATCTTTGAATATCTGTATGTTGATGCTGTTTCTGCTTAACATCTTGGCTTTTGTTCTGCATGCTCGCTATCTTATTTTTAAAATTGTTTATTTTCCCTAATACAGAAGGTTTTGAGGTTAGTTTTTCCCTATCTGTATTTATATACTTACAATTTATGAATCTATTACCAGTCTCGCTCTTCACCTCATCTAATTGGACATCCTTAAATCTGCAGGCAGTAAATGTTGACTGAGTAAGGTAGATTTCACTAAAATTCGTTTTGTCAAAGTTACAATCACGAATGTCAATATTTCCAAAATAAACTTGCGAGAACTCTACCCCTGAAAAATCTGCATTTTTTAATTGACCACTGTCAAAGCTAACGCGGCCAAAATATGCTCCTGAAAAATCTATTTTATCTGCAAATTCTATCAACGGCAGAATTTCTTCATCGAAATTCAAATCAGAAAAGCTCCAATGGGAAAAATCTATCTCTCTTGCCCCTGACTGCTCCAAGGCAATTAACATCTTTCTTAAATTATCATGGGTAGATTTATATCCCTCTTCCCCTCTTAAATCTGGAAACACCTCGCCTTTTTCGTTTTTAGAAGCCGGCCACCAAATATCGTACTTTTTAATAAAAAGATTAATTTCTCCATCTTCTTGCTCTACTTCTCTAATGTTTTCATCCCGTTTCATAATTTTTCTGCTCCTTTCTGAACGACCGACCACCTCCATCCGGAGCAGCCGCTCCGGAGTTCGATAATGCTATGGCTTATCCGTGATGTTCAGTCATGCAATCCGACAAATATGTATTTATAGTTTCTTAAGGTGTTTCAACCATTGTTACCGCTCATTCCGCTGATCTTTCTGTTGATGTTTATCATAAGTCTTGGAAGAATTCTTAGAAAAATCAACTTTTTGCCTGTTCTCACACAATTTCTCAAGAACTGAAAACTTACTATTGACACTTTCATTCTGGAGTGATATGTTGTTTTTATAGTCAAACTCTTGCAAAGTCGTGGGTAATTGTAACCTGAGCAAACTGGCAAGTGTTTTGGCTTTTTTATTGTCTATAATATGTATATTTGTTTTCCTGTGTTTGTTCAGATAAACTTCCAAATTATTTCTTCCATAAAAACTTGCAATTTCATTTACTGTCATATTTTGAACGTTTGACTCCAACTTCAACGCAATCAACATGTTATTTCCGTTTTTATCTTTATAATCAGTGATTATTGCGAATGATTTTCTCTCTGCTTCATTTACTACTAAAATTGGACTTAATAACTGATCAGGCAATGTTTCTATTATTGTTCGATCTAAATCATGGGCACTCTTGCTCCCCTTTGGCTTTCTAATGCATTTAGCCAGTGTGCTCTGCTTCATTACGATCGACAATGGTTTAGCACCTAGCCTTATCAAATATTCCGGTGTGTTTCCTATCTTTATAACCTGATTAGATTTCAAGCTTCCATTATAAAATTTCTCAATCTGTCTCAAATAGTTCTGTTTTTCACTCATTCTTTACTTTATACCTATCTGCTGCAATGTGTCTGATCACTCTTTGTCCGCATCCTGCACAATATTTTATATCCGGATCCGAAAGCTGCGCCTTACATTTAGGACATATTATATGTCTTTCTTCCTCAATCAAATAAAGCGGTATTTCCCGCTTTTTTAAATTTTCATTCTCACGGCGAAGGTAATCTGTCTCTACAGCGATCATTGTTTCAGCATCCGGCTCTTTTAAAGAGCTACTGCTTATACCTTCCAGAAGAGATTTCCATGCACTTTCCACCGCATAGATCAGTCTGTCAATGATATTCCAATTAGAAAAAAGATCAAAACTCATGGATAAGTTCCTCAATTTCTTTAGATAATGTAGCATTTTTTCCTTTAGGTATCGGAACATTTAAAAACACAGATATATTAGCGACCGGTTCCCGATAATACTTCCGGCCATTGATGATCGATGAGGCATATTGGGTTGTCCAATGGAATTTATCAGCAATATCCTTCGTAGTTAGATCTCTGTCGATCATTGCTTTTTTTATATCTTTTGACCATTTAGAATATATTCTTTTCTTCATATATCTAACATTCCCTTTCCTCTTGCAGTTTTTTATTTTTGCGACAATTCTAACTTTACTTTGTAAAGTTTTGAGGTTACAATAAAATAGCGTATAGTATACCATAATTGCTGTATCATGTGCGGAAGAATGTCTTTTTCCGTATTTTTTGGTATGCTTTTCGCTATTAACTATAATACTTTAATATTAGATTATATAATAAAGTGTATTAGATTAATTTCTATTTGTCAATAGATTTTTTTCTATTACAAGTTCTGAAGGGAATATTATGACTATTGTTGATAGAATTAAAGAAAAAGGCCAATTATCTAATATGACAATTGCATCCATAGAGCGAGCTGCAGGCATTAGCAATGGTACCATCGCTAAATGGAACGAAAGCAGTCCTACTGTAGATAAATTATCTAAAGTAGCTAATATATTAAATGTATCACTAGAGTATTTAATTTCAGGGAAAAATAAAGAAAGTATGTTATCTCATTCCGAAGAAGAATGGTTAAGTCTATTTCATCAAATGTCTGAACGAGACCGAATTGAATGTATTAGATTTATTAAGGGTTATCTCGCTGGAACGAGACTATGAAAAAAAGGACCTGTTGACAAACTTCCTTTTTCCAGATCCGATTTTATATACCGTCTTATGA